>NZ_JBIVLV010000005.1:0-563628 GCF_044752725.1 Streptomyces sp. NPDC088707
CGCTCCTTCGTCGCGTCGCTGCGCGATGGCCTTCGGCCACCCTTGACCCACCACCTCCAGGAGCGAAGACACTCTCGGAGGGCGGTCCAGGGGGCGGGGTCCACGCCGGGCCCCGGGCAGTAGTCGGCGTCGGCTTGCGTGTGCCGGCCGGTGGGTGGGGTGCGCGGCAGTTGAATGGGGCAGTTGGGCTCCGGCTCAGCGGGTTGCGGTAGTCCGTGGTGGGGCTTCAGGCCCCGCTGGTCGCCCCCGGTGGGGTGGGGGTGAATGAAACTGCGCGCTACTCCGAGTAACACGCCCCGAAAGATGCCCCATGAGGGGCGAATCTCCCTTATCGGGCGCTGAAAGTGTAAGAAACTCACGCCGACCCCACCCCACCACCCACCAAGACAGACCAGCGGGGCCTGAGTCCCAGCCCAAGGACGAAGGTCGGCCGCTAAGCGCCGCCGGGCCGCCCCATTCAACAACCGCGCACCCCGAACCGGCCGACGGAAACCCACCCGGCCCCCGCCACGAACCAAGCCCCCCACCCACCGGCAATCAGACGCCCACAAAGCGGGCCCCCACCCCCGGCGTCCGCGCGGCCCCGGCCCCCGGCCGCCCTCCGAGTGTGAAAAGGCGGCCTCCGCCGCCGGGTCAAGGGTGGGCGCAGCCCATCGCGCAGCGACGCGACGAAGGAGCGCCCTTGACCCGGTGGTGGAGGCCGCCACACTCGGAAAGAGGGCGGCCGCACCAGAAGCCCACTCGAAACCCCCGCCCCCGGACACCTCACCCCCGCCCGCCCTCCGGCGCCCACCCCTCTCACCCGCACAGAGCCGTGTCCACGACCTCCGCCACCCCCTTCACGGCCTCCTTCTCCGTCGGGATGCTCGTCACCGTCACGTTCGCGGCCCGCCCGCCTTCCGTGACCCCGCCCCTGGTCTCGTAGCCCGTGATGTCGCCGCCGTGGCCCCAGTAGAAGCCTCCGCACGACAGCGGCCTCTTCATGAGTCCCAACCCGTAGTGGAACTCCGTCCCTTCGATGGGGACCGTCGTCCGCATCTGCTCGCGCTGCGCCTCGCGCAGCAGGCGATCGCCGCCGAGCAGTTCGCCGAAGAAGCGGTTCAGGTCCGAGTTCGTCGAGATCATCTGGCCCGCCGCCCAGCCCGCCGACGGGTCGAGCTGCGTGACGTCGCGCAGCGGCTCACCCGCCTTCATCCGGTGATAGCCCTTCGGGTGCGCCTCCCTGATGCTCCGGTCTCCCTGCCCCGGGAAATACGTGTGCCGCAGCCCGATCCGCCTCACGACCCGCCGGTCGATCTCCTCGGCCAACGGGCGCCCCGTCACCTTCTGGACGATCAGCCCCGCCAGTACGTAGTTCGTGTTGCTGTAACTCCACTTCTTCCCCGGTTCGAACTCGGCCTCGTGCTTGAGCGCCACATCCACGAGATCACGGGGCTCGAAGTACCGGTGCAGCATCTCCTCGTCGCTGATGTCCGCCCCGTAATCCGGAATCCCGCTCGTGTGCTGCAGCAGCTGACGGACGGTGATCTTCCCTCCGTCGAGCCCCTTCCCCCGGACCACCCCCGGCAGGTACGTGTCGACCCACTCCTCAAGGTCGATCTTCCCCTCGCCGACCAGCTGCAGCACGACCACCGCCGTGAACGTCTTCGTGTTGCTGCCGATCCTCACCTGGCCGTCCCTGGGCACCTTCGCGCCCGTGGCCAGGTCCCCGACCCCCGCGGTGTACGTACGGGCGCGGCCCCCGCCGTCCTCGACGCTCGCCAGCGCCGCCGGCTGGCCCCCGCGCACCAGGGCGTTCAGGCCTTGCTGCACGGCGTCCGGCCGGGTCGCCGCGACCGCGGCGGGCGGCGCGAGCGCGCCCGCCGTCATCACCGCGACGACCACCGCCGCCGCGGCCGCGGCGCCCCCGCGCCGGAGACCCTTCCGCGGCCGGGAGAGGCGGAACCTCGACGTCCTCGTCTTCATCGCTCGCGTGTTCATCGCTGTCCTTCCGTCGATCGGGCAGGACACGATCATGGTTTCCGGCGCCGCTGAGCACATCGCGGAAACGCGGGAGAAGGTGCTCCCCCGATCGGGGGAGGCCGGCCGCGGGCCGCCCGTCCATACTGGCCGATGATGATCAAGGCACTCCGGCCGCTGCTGCGCCGTTCCACGTACGCGGGCGCGTTGTTCGCCTACGCGGCCGCCCTCGCGAGCCTCCCCCTGCTGTCCTTCGCGCTGCTTCCCGCGCTGGCCTGGCGATCGGCCCCCGAGGGCGTCCTGTTCGCCGTGGTGCTGGTCGTCTGGGCCGCCCTGATCGCGCTGGTCGGCCTGGCCCGCACCACACGGCGGGTGCTGATCCTGGCCGCCCGCCGACTGCTGTACGTGGTCCTGCCCGCGCCCTCGGCCGCCCGCCCGCCCAGGACCTCACCCGAGGCCGGGCAGCGCTGGCGGACTCCTCTCTGGCTGCTGCTGCACGTGACCCTCGGCTGGACGGGTGCGCTCGCGAGCGGGCTGCTGCTCTTCCTCGCTCTGGCCCTTCCCGGGGGCTGGCTCCGCGCCGAGCTGGCGTTCAGCATGTTCGGCCGGTCCGCACGGGTGACGGGCGGCTGGCAGAGCTGGGCCGAGGCGCTCGGCTGTCTGCTGCTCGCCGCGGTCGTCTGCGTCCTCGTGACGCGCGCCCTGCGGTGGTCGGCACCCAAGCTCCTCGGGCCGTCGACGGCCGAGCGGCTCGCGCTCGCGGCCGAACGGGAGCGGCTGTTGGCCGAACGCAACAGGCTGGCCCACGAGTTGCACGACTCCATCGGGCACACGCTGACGACGACCACGATCCAGGCCGCGGTGGCGGGCGAGCTGATGTCCACCGACCCGGTGGCGGCGCGGGCCGCCCTGCGCAGCATCGAGGAGTCCGCCCGGGCCGCGCTGGAAGACCTGGACTACGTCCTGGGCGTCCTGCGGGAGCGCGAGGCCGAGAAGGCCGGGACCGGTACAGCCGCGGCCGCGCCGATCCGTACCCTGGCCGACCTGCCCGAGCTGCTCGAACGGGTGCGGCACACGGGCGCGGTGGTGGAGTGGGAGCGGTCGGGGGATCCGGCGCGGGTGCGGGGGACGCTCTCCCGGGCCGCGTACCGGATCGTCCAGGAGGGGCTGACCAACGCCGTCCGGCACGGCTCCGGCGGCCCGATCACGGTACGGGTGGCGGCCGGCCCGGACGCGCTGGAGCTGGCTGTGGTCAACGAGACGGGGGCCGCCCCGCGTACGGGCCGCCCGCGGGCCTTCCCGACCTCCGGGCACGGGCTGCCCGGTCTCGCCGAGCGCGTACGACTCCTGCACGGCGAGTTCGACGCCGGTCCGGACGGGCCGAGGCGCTGGCGACTGGCGGTCAGGCTGCCCGTACGGTTGTCGGCATGACCGGCCCCGACGGCACCGAGACCGCCACGACGCTCCTGATCGCGGACGACGACGAGGTGACCCGTACCGGTCTGCGCATGCTGCTCGCCGCACAGCCGGGGATCGAGGTGGTCGGGGAGGCCGCCGACGGCGTCGAGGTGGTCGAGCGGGCGTTGCGGCTGCGGCCGGACGTGGTCCTGATGGACGTGCGGATGCCCCGGCGCAACGGGATCGAGGCGACCCGCCGCCTCCTCGCGGCGCCGAGGGAGCCGGCGGGGCCGAGGGGCGGGGCCCCGTTCCCGGCGCCGCCGAAGGTCGTCGTGATCACCACCTTCGAGAACGACGACCACGTCACCGCCGCGCTCAGTGCCGGTGCCAGCGGGTTCGTGCTCAAGCGGCTCCCGGTCCGGCAGATCGCGGAGGCGGTTCGGGTGGTGGCGGCGGGCGAGGCGATCCTCTTCCCCGCGACCCTGCGCCGGATGGTCGCCGCCCGTCCGCTGGAGTCCGCGGCGGCGCTGCCGAGGGCGGCGCTGACGGGGCGGGAGGAGGAGGTGCTGCGGCTGATGGCCACGGGTCTGTCCAACCCGGAGATCGCGGAGTCCCTCACCGTGAGCCTGGAGACGGTCAAGACGCACGTCGGGAACGTCCTGACCAAACTCGGCGCGCAGAACCGGACGCACGCGGTGGTCATCGCGTACGAGTCCGGCCTGGTGGTGCCGGGCTTCACCGGCTGACGGGGAGGACGCACGCCCGCCCCACCCGGATTCCGGACGGGGCGCGCGCCGGGCGGTCGGCTCAGCCGAGGACCTCGATCCGCCACTGCGGGTCCCGGTCGTCCGTACGGACGAAGATGCGCTTCGGGAGCAGGGAGCGGTCCTCGAACAGGTCGCGGCCGAGGGCGAGACCGTTCTGGTCGATCACGTACGTGCCGTCCCGGAGGTCGGCGAGCGAGGTGAGGGTGGTGAGCGCGAGGGTGTCGCCGTCGTCCTCGACGCGCTGGAGGCGCCAGACGGAGGCGGGGGAGTCGTCGGGGCGGGCGACGACGGGCGCGCGCTCGGTGCCCTCCGACGCGATGGTCTCCTCGGTGCCCTTGGCGGTGAGCCTGAAGCCCTCGGCGGCCCGGGTGATCAGCCACTCCCCGGCGCGGGTCGGGTCGGCGAGGAAGCCGACGACGGCTCCCTGCTCGACCCCGACCGGGGCCCCCTTCGCGTACAGCTTGACGACCTTGCCGGCGTTCGACATCGCTCCTCCTGGGTTGAGTGGGTCGCGTGTGGCGGTTATGCCGGAGGGTGCCCGTACGGCCCTGCCAGGTGCCAGCGAACACGCAGGTCATAGGCTGTGTGGCGCTGAGAAGTCGTCAGGGAGGGGCAGGTTCCGCGCGCCGCGCGCCGACGGCAGGGTCTGCGACGGGACCTGACACCCCGCCCGCCCATGCCGGTGTCGGTCATCCGGGGCAGCCTGCCGGGTCCCATCGGCGCGCGACACGCGCCGGGGGCCCGGCGAGGTGTACGGGTAGGGCATGACCATCCCTGTGGCCCAGCTCAGCGATCCGGCCGTGCGTGCGTTCGTCGCGGCCCTCAACGCCAATGACCAGACGGCCCTGTTCGAGGCCCTGACCCCCGACGCGACCATGGCCGACGACGGCTCCGAGCGCGACCTCCGGGAGTGGCTCGACCGGGAGGTGTTCGGCTCGCGCGGGCACATGGACGTCGTGTCGGAGTCGGACGGCGGGCGCGGTCTCGTCGCCGACTACCGCAACGACACCTGGGGCTCGATGCGCACCAAGTGGCTGTTCACCGTCGACGGCGGGAAGATCTCCCGCTTCGAGACCGGGCAGGCGTAGCGCCGACTGCCGCTGACGCCGGCCCGGGGGCGGAGTGGCCCCCGGCCGATGTCGGCGGCTTCGGGCGTCACCCCCGGCCGATAGGCGGTATCCGGCGCCGTGCCCGGCCGACGGCCCGCGTCCGGGGCTAGCCGCGCCCGATGTACGGCATCGCCGTCGCCATCACCGTCGCGAACTGCACGTTCGCCTCCAGCGGCAGTGCCGCCATGTGCACCACCGTCGTCGCCACGTCCGCCGCGTCCATCACCGGTTCCGCCGCCAGTTCGCCGTTGGCCTGGAGGATGCCGGTCTGCATGCGGGCCGTCATCTCCGTCGCCGCGTTGCCGATGTCGAGCTGACCGCAGGCGATCCGGTACGGGCGGCCGTCGAGCGACAGGGACTTCGTCAGGCCCGTCATCGCGTGCTTCGTCGCCGTGTACGCGATCGAGTGCGGGCGCGGTACGTGGGCCGAGATCGAGCCGTTGTTGATGATCCGGCCGCCCTGCGGCGACTGCTCCTTCATCGTCCGGAAGGCCGCCTGGGCGCACAGGAACGCGCCCGTCAGGTTGACGTCGACGACCGCGCGCCAGGTGTCCGGGTCCAGGTCCTCGACGGGGACGCCGCCGCCCGCGAACGTACCGGCGTTGTTGAAGAGCAGGTCGACGCGGCCGTAGCGGTCGCGTACCGCCGCGAAGAGGGCCGCCACCTCCCGCGCCGAGGTCACGTCCGTGGGGACGGTCAGGAAGTCCCCGGCGGGCAGGGCCGCCGCCGTCTCCTCCAGGGCGTCCGGCCGCCGTCCCGCCAGGGCCACCGACCAGCCGGCCGCCGCCAGAGCGAGGGCCACACTCCGGCCGATGCCCGATCCCGCTCCCGTCACCACTGCGATGCTCATGGGCGCGCAGCGTACGCGAGACGCGTGCCCCATGAACCCGTTGTCCCGACCCGTGGATGTTCTGTACCCGACAACGGCCGACCCGGGCCTCAAGCCCGCGTGACACCGGGCCTCAAGCCCGCGTGACACCGGGCCTCAAGCCCGCGTGACCCCGGGCCTCAAGCCCGCGCGGCCACCGCTTCCTGCGGGTAGCGGACGCCGACGCGGTCCCGCACCGCGTCGAGCGTCCGCATCACCGCGAGCGAGCCGTCGAGGGGGACGAGCGGGGACTCCGTCGCGCCCGCCCGCAGGCAGCGCATGACCTCGGCGGCCTCGTGCCGGAGGGCGTGGGGATCGTCGGACGACGTGAACTCCTCCGGCTCGCGGCCGTCGCGGTGCAGGGTGAAGCGCTCCGGGAAGAAGAAGCCGCGCGGGACGTCGATCCGGCCCCGCGAGCCCGTCACCGAGGCCGTCAGCGGGGTGTCCGCGTCGAGCGAGCAGGACAGCAGCGCCGACGCCCCCGAGTCCGACCAGCCGAGCAGCATGCCGGTGTTCAGGTCGACGCCCTCCGGCGAGAGCAGCGCGTGCGCGTGCACGGTGTCAGGCTCACCGAGCAGCAGCTGTGCGAACGACACCGGGTACACGCCCAGGTCGAGCAGCGCCCCGCCGCCCACCGCCGGGTCCCGCAGCCGGTGGCCCGCCGGGAACGGGCCCGCGAGCCCGAAGTCCGCCTGCACGGTCCTGATCTCGCCGATCGCCCCGTCGCGGACCAGCTCCGCGAGGCGCCGGATCAGCGGGTTGCAGTACATCCACATGGCCTCCATGAGGAAGAGGCCGCGGTCCCGGGACAAGGTGACGAGTTCCTCTGCCTCGCGGGCGTTGAGCGTGAGAGCCTTCTCGCAGAGCACCGCCTTGCCCGCCTCCAGGGCGCGGCCGGCCGCCTCCCGGTGCGCGTGGTGCGGGGTCGCCACGTACACCACGTCGACGTCCGCGTCGGCGAAGAGCCCGGCCCACTCGCCGTACGCGCGCGGGATGCCGAACCGGTCCGCGAAGGCCTTCGCGGACGCCTCCGTACGGGACGCCACCGCGACGACCTCCGCACCGTCGAGCGTCAGCAGGTCCGTGGTGAACCGCTCCGCTATGCCGCCCGTCGCCAGGATTCCCCAACGCACCGTCTCACCCATGTCCCCACCCGTCCCCATCTGTCCCACCGGTCCCGCAGAGGTCTCGACCATGCCGGTCGAGCTGAGAGCATAGGCAAGAATTCAACGAAATGGAGCGGTCGATGCCGGAGAGCGGCCAGAGAACAACACAAGGGCACATAACCGAAAGAGCCCCGGAGCCGACCGGCGTCGCGGCCGCCCGGCGCACCGGGCTGCTCGTCACCCTCGTCCTCGGTGGGCTCACCGCACTGCCCCCGCTCTCCATGGACATGTACCTCCCGGCCCTGCCCGAGGTCACCGGCGCGCTGCACGCCCCCGCCGCCACCGTCCAGCTCACCCTCACCGCCTGCCTCGCCGGCATGGCACTCGGCCAGCTCGTCGTCGGCCCCATGAGCGACAAGTGGGGCCGGCGACGCCCGCTGCTCATCGGCATGATCGTGTACGTCCTCGCCACCGCCGTCTGCGCCCTCGCCCCCACCGCCGAGACGCTCATCGGCTTCCGGCTGCTCCAGGGCCTCGCCGGCGCCGCCGGCATCGTCATCGCCCGCGCGGTCGTCCGCGACCTGTACGACGGCGTGGAGATGGCCCGGTTCTTCTCCACCCTGATGCTGATCTCCGGCGTCGCCCCGATCATCGCGCCCCTCATCGGCGGCCAGATCCTGAGGATCACCGACTGGCGGGGCGTCTTTCACGTCCTCACCGTCATCGGCATCCTCCTCACCCTCGTCGTCTGGCGCTTCCTCGCCGAGACGCTGCCGCCCGAGCGCCGGCACGAGGGCGGGGTCGGCCAGGCCCTGCGCACCATGAAGGGGCTGCTCGCCGACCGCGTCTTCACGGGGTACATGCTGACCGGCGGCCTCGCCTTCGCCGCCCTCTTCGCGTACATCTCGGCCTCGCCGTTCGTCGTCCAGGAGATCTACGGGGCCTCGCCGCAGACGTTCAGCCTGCTCTTCGGCCTCAACTCGATCGGCCTCGTCGCCGTCGGCCAGATCAACGGCAAGCTGCTCGTCGGCCGCGTCAGCCTCGACAAGGCGCTCGGCTGGGGACTCGGGACCATCCTCGTCTCCTCCCTCGCGCTGCTCCTCATGACCAGCGGCGTCTTCGGCGAGGTCGGACTCGTACCGGTCGCGGCCGGACTCTTCGTCCTGATGTCCGCGATGGGCCTCGCCATGCCGAACACCAACGCCCAGGCCCTGATGCGCACCCCGCACGCCGCCGGCTCCGCGTCCGCGCTGCTCGGCACGACGTCGTTCCTGGTCGGCGCCGTCGCCTCCCCGCTCGTCGGCATCGCCGGCGAGCACACCGCCGTCCCGATGGCGGTCGTCCAGCTGACCTGCGCCGTCCTGGCCCTGACCTGTTTCCTCGGCCTGTGCAGGCCGTGGCAGCCGGCCAAGCCGGCCACGGGAAGCTCGCTCCACGGGCCCGCCGGGGCCACCGGTCCCGCCGCCTAGACTGTCTCGGTGAACGCCTCCGCTCCCTCCGCCGACTCCCTGCGCGCCGCCCTCGCCGGGCTCCTCGACGGGCTGCCGCCCAAGCAGGCCGCCCGGGCCGTCGACCGGCTGATCGCCAACTACCGGGGGACCACCCCGACGGACGCCCCCGTGCTGCGCGACCGCTCCGACGTCGCCGCGTACGCCGCGTACCGGATGCCGGCGACCTTCGAGGCGGTACGGAGCGCCCTCGGCGCCCTGCGCGAGGCGGCGCCCGACTGGGAGCCGCGTACCCACACCGACGTCGGCGGCGGTACGGGCGCGGCCGGCTGGGCCGTCGCCGAGGCCTGGGAGGAGCAGCCGCCCCGCACCATCGTCCTGGACTGGGCCGAGCCGGCCCTCGCCCTCGGGCGCGAGCTCGCGGCCGGGACCCTGGACGCCGAGTGGCGCACGGCCAGGATCGGCGGGGCGCTGCGGCTCGCCGACACCGACCTCGTCACCGTCTCGTACGTGCTCAAGGAGCTGACCGAGGCCGACCGGGCCGCGCTCGTGACCGAGGCGGCGCGTGCCGCGCAGACCGTCGTGATCGTCGAGCCCGGCACCCCCGACGGCTATGAGCGGATCATCGCGGCCCGCACGCTGCTGATCGAGGCCGGGTTCACGGTCGCCGCGCCCTGCCCGCACAGCGGGGCCTGCCCGATCGAGCCGGGCACGGACTGGTGCCACTTCTCGGCCCGGGTGAGCCGTTCCTCGCTGCACCGGAAGGTGAAGGGCGGTTCGCTGCCGTACGAGGACGAGAAGTACAGCTACGTGGCGGCGACCCGGTTCCCGCCGGCGCCGGCGGGCTCCCGCATCACCCGCAGGCCGCAGATCCGCAAGGGGCTCGTCCTCCTGGACCTGTGCGGCCCGGACGGCCTGACCCGCGACACGGTCACCAAGCGCCACGGCCCGCTCTACAAGCAGGCCCGCGACGCGGAGTGGGGCGACGCCTGGCCGCCGGAGGACGAGGGCTGAGAGTCCCCGGACCGCACCGGACGCCGCTCCCTGGTCCAGCCTGATCGACCCTTAGGGCCGCAGCTCCTGGGTGCAGCACTTCACGCTGCCGCCGCCCTTGAGGAGTTCTCCCAGGTCCATGCCGATCGGCTCGAAGCCCCGCCGCCTGAGCGGCTCGAAAAGGCCCACGGCCGCCTGGGGGAGGAGGACGTTGCGGCCGTCGCTGACCGCGTTCAGGCCGAGGGCCGCCGCGTCCTCCTCCGTCGCGATCAGGGCGTCGGGGAAGAGCCGGGCGAGCACCGCGCGGCTGCCGGGGGAGAAGGCGTCCGGGTAGTACATGACCTCGTCGCCCGCGTCGTCCAGGACGGACAGGGCCGTGTCCAGGTGGTAGTACCGCGGGTCCACCAGCTCGAGGCCGATCACGGGGCGGCCGAAGAACTCCTGCGCCTCGTCGTGCGAGAGCGGGCTGGAGCGGAAGCCGCGCCCGGCGAGGATCCAGGAGGCGGTGACGGCGAAGTCCCCCTCGCCCTCGTTGACGTGCTCCGGAGCCCGTACGTCGTCGGCTGCCCAACCGTTTCCTCGGAACCAGGACAGATGCGCCGCGGCCTCGGCCGCGCGCTCCGCGTGGGCGAACCTCGCTCCGAGGACCCTGCCGTCGACGACGGTGGCGCCGTTCGCCGCGAAGACCATGTCCGGCAGCGCCGGGTCGGGGGCGAGGAGCTCGACCGTGTGGCCGAGCGCGCGGTAGCGGTCGCGCAGGTCCTCCCACTGGGTGAGGGCGAGCGGCAGGTCGACCGGTTTCGTGGGGTCCATCCAGGGGTTGATGGAGTACGTCACCGTGAAGTGCGTGGGTGGGCACATCAGATAACGGCGGGGCGAGGACGTGCGCGGAGTGGTGCGCAATGAGGGCTCCTCACGGACGGGAGATCAGAGGCACCGGCGGGGTGGGGATCCGCCGGATCGGTGACCCCATGGTCCGCCTTCCGGGCCCGTCGCGCTGTGGACCGTTCGGGTGGTTCGGTTCCGGCCACGACTCGCGAGACGTAGCGTCTCGTGGGCTGCTAGATTGGGCCCATGTCCGACACCAAGGCCCCTGACGCCTCCCGCCGCAGCGAGCGCTCCCGCCGCGCCATCTTCGACGCCGCCCTCGCCCTCGTCTCCGAGACCGGCTACGCGAAGACCACCATCGAGGGCATCGCCTCCCGCGCCGGGGTCGGCAAGCAGACCATCTACCGCTGGTGGCCCTCCAAGGCCGCCGTCCTCCTCGACGCCTTCCTGGACCTCGCGGCCCGCGCGAACGAGGCCCTGGGCGGGGCCGCCGACAGTGAGATCCCCGACACCGGCGACCTCGCCGCCGATCTCAGGTACGTCCTGCGCGCCACCGTCGACGAGATGAACGACCCGGCCTTCGACGCCCCCACCCGCGCCCTGGCCGCCGAGGGCATCGTCGACCCCGAGCTCGGCGCCCGCTTCACCGAGGCGCTCCTCGAACCACAGCTCCAGTACTACGCCCGCCGCATCGAGGCGGCCCAGGCGGCCGGCGACGTGGACCCCGGCATCGACCCCCGCATCGCCCTCGAACTCCTCGTCGGGCCGCTCCACCACCGCTGGCTCCACCGCACCCTGCCGCTGACCCACGCCTACGCCGACAGCCTCGTCGACCTCGCCCTGCGCGGCCTCGCGCCGAGGCCCTGAAACGCCCGTCGCACACCGGTTCCACACCCCGGTTCCGCACTCCGGTCACCCAGGGCGCAGGATGGTGGGACCATGGGCAGAGCCGAACGGGCGAGCATGAGGTGTGAGGGGATAGATGGGCGACGGGATCGACCGCTACCGCGGCACGGAGAGCAAACTCGCACAGTGGCTGCGCAGGCGCCCGAAACGCACCGCGGCCGACGACGAGAACGACCGCGAGAAGCTGCTCCTGGCCGTCGCCGCCGCCGGGCTGCCCCTCGCCCCCGCCGCGTACCCCGTCGGCTACAGCTGTTCCTGTGAGCGGATCGGCTGTCCCACCCCCGCCCGGCACCCGGTCTCGTTCGCCTGGCAGACGCAGTCGACCACCGACCGCGCCCAGATCGAGCGCTGGGCCCGCAACGAGCCCGAGGCGAACTTCATCACCGCCACCGGCATGGTCCACGACGTCCTCGACGTACCGCTCGCCGCCGGCCGCGCCGCCCTGGAGCGCCTCCTCGCCGAGGGCGTCGAGGTCGGGCCCGTCGCCGAGTCCGCCGACGTCGACCCGGTCGGCGGGCGGATGCTCTTCTTCACCGCCACCCGCGGCACCCCCGAGGACGAGGACGAGTGGTGGCCGTGTGAGCTGGACTGCCACCCCGAGACCATGGACGAGCATCCGGGGCTCCGCTGGCACTGCCGCGGCAGCTACGTCCTCGTACCGCCCGCCCGGCTCCCCGGGGACGAGAGCGCCCATCCGGTCGTCGCCTGGCTCCGCGGCCCCGAGCACCCGCTGCCCGACCCGCTGAACCTCCTGGAGACCCTCCAGGACGCCTGCGCCCGCCACGTGGCCGCGCGCGAGGCGGAGAGCGACGGCGAGCACACGGCCCACGAGATCGCCTGGCCGCTGACCCGCTGAGCGGCTGCCCCGCTGACCCGCTGAGCTGCCGAGCCGCTGGGCCGCCGAGCCGCCGGGGAACGCCCGAGCAGCGCCCGAGCAGCGCCCGAACCGCGGCCCGAGCCGGGGTCCGTTCGGCGGACGACCGGGCCCTACGAGCCCTGCGCGCCCACCACGCCCTGGAGCCGGGCCTTGATCGTGACCCCGTCGCGGTCGGCGCCCGCCGGCTTCACCAGGACCGCCTGGTTGGACACCCACTCCTTGGTGACCGTGTTCTTGACCTCGCCGGTCAGCAGCGCCTTGATGTCGGGGTCGACCTTGGGCCGGTAGCCGGGCGCAGCCGTCTGGCGCTCGAAGAACCGCGTCGCGAAGAAGACGAACGCGCCGCCGTCCTTCGTCCGCAGCCCGAGCGGCGCGAAGTCGCCCTGGTCCGCGACCCGGTCCAGGTACTGAGTGGCGAGCCCCGGGCGCTTGGCGCCCTTCTGCCGCTGCTCCCGCAGCACCGTCGTGTGCGGCCCCGCCGCGTACGGCCCCGGCTGCCCGTCCTTCAGGTACGCGACGTACTCCGTGCCGAGGTCCTCGGGCGCGACCGCGAGCGTGTCGGTGTCCGCGGCGACCGGCACCGCGTACCCGTCCTCCTCGGCGAACTCGGGCACCTGCGCCGGGCCCAGGATCACCAGGTGGGCCGCCTCCCACAGCTGCTGGGGGCCGTTGCGCACGAAGACGACGAGCCAGCGCTGGTCGCCGGCGCCCTCGTCGGTGTCCAGGTTGGGGTCGGTGTCCGCGAGGAACCAGCGCGGCCAGCCCGCCTTCCTGGGCAGTACGAAGCGCGCGTCCGACAGTTCGAGGGGGCGGTGGTTCGCGTTGCCGCCGGGGGACGTCACCGCACGCGCGCGCAGACCCGCCTGGTTGATCTCGCCCAGCGGACCGGTGACCCGGCCCGCGTCCAGGGCCGGGTCGTGCGCCTTGTCGGCCCGGTTGTAGGCGGCCGTGAAGTCGGCGAGGGCCTGTGCGGCCTCGGCCTGGGTGGCCGGCGGCATCAGGGCGAGCTCACCGTGCACGGTGACGCAGCCGCTCGCCGTCAGCGCGAGGACGGTCGCGGCCGCCGTCGCCGCGAGGAGACGTACGGGTCGCGCGGGGCGCGTGGCTCTCGTGGGTCGCGTGGACCGTCCTGCCGACAGCCGCTCAAGCGGTCGTCCCGGCGCTCGCCTCAGCGTCAGCCTTCTCATCGGTCGCCTTCTGCTTCTTCACCCGCGTGGACGGACCCGACCCTATCGGGGCCAGGAACAGCGCGAGCGTCGGGACCAGATACAGCGCCCACACCGTGACCTGAAGGACCGTCGGGTTCGGCTGGAAGTTGAAGACGCCCTTGAGGAGCGTGCCGTACCAGCTGTCCGGCGGGATCGTCGCCGAGACGTCGAAGGCCTTGTCCGCGAGGCCGTCGAGGAAACGGGCCTCCTGGAGGTCGTGCACGCCGTACGCGAGGACGCCCGCCGCCACCACGACCAGCATCCCGCCGGTCCAGGTGAAGAACGTGGCCAGGTTGATCCTCAGCGCGCCCCGGTAGAACAGCCAGCCGAGGAGCACCGCCGTGAGCAGGCCGAGCAGGACCCCGGCCAGCGGTGCGAACGTGCCGTCCGAGGAGGCCCGGACCGACGCCCACACGAACAGCGCCGTCTCCAGGCCCTCGCGGCCCACGGCGAGGAAGGCGGTGGCGACGAGCGCACCCGTGCCCATCCGGAGGGCCGCGTCCAGCTTTCCGTGCAGCTCGGCCTTGAGGTGCCGGGCGGTGCGCCGCATCCAGAAGACCATCCAGGTCACCAGGACGACCGCGACGATCGAGAGCGAGCCGCCGAGCAGCTCCTGCGCCTCGAAGGTCAGCTCCTGGGAGCCGAACTCGAGGCCGGCGCCGAAGGCCAGGGCGACGCCGACGGCCACGCCGATGCCGATCCAGATCGGCTTCAGCGCGTCCCGCCGGCCGGTCTTGACCAGATAGGCGATGAGGATGCAGACGACCAGGCTGGCTTCGAGGCCCTCGCGCAGGCCGATCAGATAGTTACCGAACACGCCGGTTCCCTCCCGGGGTTGCGTGGAGTGTCACGAGAACAGCGCCCGGCCCCACCAGTCGCCCTTGTCCCGGACGCCCGGCGGGATCGCGAACAGCGCCGAACCCACGTGCTGGATGTACTCGTTGAGGGCGTCGGCCCGCGACAGGGAGGTCTGCACCGGGATGAAGCCGGTCCGCACGTCCTTCTGGTAGGCGAGGAAGAACAGCCCGGCCTCCAGGCGGCCGAGGCCGTCCGTGCCGTCGGTGAACGAGTAGCCGCGGCGCAGGATGGTCGCCCCGGCGTTGGTGTCCGGGTGGGCGAGCCGGACGTGGGAGTCCGGCTTCATCGCCTTCAGGAACGGCTCGTCGTGCTCCTTGGCCTTGCCGACGGGCGCGCCCTCGCGCTTGTCGCGGCCGAAGATGTCCTCCTGCTCGGCGAGCGGGGTGCGGTCCCAGGTCTCGACGTTCATCCGGATGCGGCGGGCGACGAGGTACGAGCCGCCGTCCATCCAGGCGGCCGGTCCCTCGGCGTCCTTCCCGGAGACCCAGACGTGCTGCGCGAGCCGCTCGGTCTCGGTGCCCGCGATGTTGCGGGTGCCGTCCTTGAAACCGAAGAGGTTGCGGGGGGTCTGGGCGTCCGGGGTCGTCGAGGACGTCTTGCCGAAGCCCAGCTGGGACCAGCGCACCGCGACCTTGCCGAAGCCGATCCGTGCCAGGTTCCGGATGGCGTGCACGGCGACCTGCGGGTCGTCCGCGCACGCCTGGACGCAGAGGTCGCCGCCGCTGCGCGCCGGATCCAGGTTGTCGCCCGGGAACTTGGGCAGTTCCACCAAGGCCCCGGGCTGCTTGTCCTTCAGCCCGAAACGCCCGTCGAAGAGCGTGGGGCCGAAGCCGATCGTGAGGGTGAGGCGCGAGGGCTTGAGGCCGAGGGCCTCGCCGGTGTCGTCAGGCGGCGCCTCCGGGAGGCCGCCGTACGCGCCCTCGCCGACCTCGGCGCCGGCCGTCATGCGCTCGGCGGCCCTCGTCCAGTCCTTGAGGAGCTGGACCAGCTCGGCGCGGTCGGTCGTCGTCACGTCGAAGGCCGCGAAGTGCAGCCGGTCCTGGACGGCGGTGGCGATGCCGGCCTGGTGCGGGCCGTGGAAGGGCACGGCCGCGCCGCTGTCGGCGACCGGTACCGGGGTGTCCCCGTCCCGGGCCAGCAGGGCGGCGGCGCCGCCCGCCGCGGCGGCACCGAGCGCGAGCCCGGCACCGCCCAGGGCGATGACCGTGCGGCGGGAGGGCGCGGCGGCCGGGGCCGCCGTCGTCTCCCGGTCTTCCTGGGTCTCCTCGGACATGTCCGCGCCTCCCCGCTCTCTCTGTCCGTTACTTGACGACGGCGGCGGAGAGCTTGGAGAGCGGCTCGGCCAGCGCGTTGACGCCGTCGGACAGCTCCTTGCGCTCGGCCTTGCCGACCTTGTCGTACGAGGTGAAGACGTAGCTGTTCTTGTCGGTGCGGTACTTGTCGAGCAGCGTGTTCAGGGCGGCGAACTGCTTGTCGAGTTCGGCGACGAGCTTCGGGTCGTTCTTGGTGGCGACCGGCTTGAGGAGGTCGAAGGACTTCTGCGCGCCCTCGACGTTGGCCTTGAAGTCGACGAGGTCGGTGCGGGAGTAGCGCTCCTCCTCGCCGGTGACCTTGCCGGTGGCGACCTCGTCCAGGAGCTCCTTGGCGCCGTTGGCCATCGAGGTGGGGGTGATCTCGGCCTTGCCGACCCGCTTCACCCAGTCCGCGAGGTCCTTGTCGAGGAGGTCGGCGAGCTGCTTCTCGCGCTCGCCGATCTTCTTGTCCTGCCAGAGGGCCTTCTCCAGCCGGTGCCAGCCGGTCCAGTCCTTGGCCGGGTCCTGGCCGTCCTCCAGGCCGTCCTCGCGGACGTCGACCTTGGGGTCGATGTCGCCGAAGGACTCGGCGACCGGCTCGGTGCGCTCCCAGCCGATGCGGGACTCGGCGTAGGCCTTCTTCGCGCCCTCGATGTCCCCGGCGCGGACGGCGTCGGTGAAGACCTTCACCTTGGGCAGGGTGGCGTCGGCCTGGGCCTGGACGTACTGGCGGTAGGCGGCGACGGCCGCGTCCATCTCCGGGGAGCGCTTGACGCCGGCCGCGCCGCCGGTGGCCTTGACCTGCCGGCGGATGCCGTCGCCGACCATGCCGGGCTTGCAGGCGATCTCGTAGTCGCCGGCCTTGATCTCGGCGGTCAGGCTCGCCTTGGTGCCGGGGCCGATGTTCTCGCGCTCGGTGACGATCCGGTCGTCGGGGTAGAGGACGTAGACCTCGGTGACCTTGGAGCCGCGGTTCTCGACGGACAGCTGCACGTGGCCCGCCGGGAACTCCTTCTTCGAGACCTCGCAGGAGTCGTCCTTGGCGACCACGGTGATCGTGCCGTCGTCCGCCTTCGCGTCGCTCTTCTCGGTGCAGCCCGTGACGGCGGCCAGGGCCGCCGCGGTCGCGGCGGCGGTGACGACGGAGAGGCGGACGGCTCGCATGGGGACTCCAGAAACACGGGGAGGGGGACTGAGGCGGACCTAACTTAACCGAGGCTTACCTCAGCCATACCCGGCCGTCCAGTGATTCAGCTCTCAGGTCCGACGGACCGGACACGGCGGGATCACAGGGGCTTCATGAGGTCCTCATGAGGTGGTCAAGGACAGGTCAAGGGCGCCGAATTGTCCTGATTCACCGCTCCCCGCGGATGGCGTCGGTCCGCTTCGGCACGACGAGCGGGACGCCGGTCCGCGGGTGCGGGAACACCTCCACGGGCTGCCGGTAGACCCGGCTCAGCAACGCCTCGTCGAAGACCTCCGAGGGCGGCCCCTCCACCGCGATCCGGCCGCCGTGCAGCACCCCGACCCGGTCCGCGTGCGCCGCCGCGAGCCCGAGGTCGTGCAGTACCACCACCACCGCGTCCCCGGCCGCCGCCCGCTCCCGGCAGACTCCCAGGACCAGTTCCTGGTGGCGCAGGTCGAGCGCGGCCGTGGGTTCGTCGAGCAGCAGGAGGCCGGTCCGCTGGGCCAGGACCCGGGCCAGTGCGACCCGGGCCCGCTCGCCGCCCGACAGTGCGGAGAACGGGCGCGCGGCGAAGGCCTCGACCTCGGTGGCCGCCATCGCCTCGGCGACCGCCGCCTCGTCCTCGTCCTCCCGCGCCGTTCCCGCCCACGGGGCCCGGCCCATCCGCACCACGTCGCCGACGGCGAACGGGAAGGAGAGCGCAGCGTCCTGCGGCAGCACCGCCCGCCACAGGGCGAGTTCGCCGGGCGTCCAGGCGGCCGTCGGCCGTCCCCCGATCCGTACCTCTCCGGCGCTCGGCGCGAGATCGGCGGCGAGCGCGGCGAGCAGGGTCGACTTCCCGGCCCCGTTGGGCCCGACCAGGGCGAGGACCTCTCCGGCCCGCACCCCGACGCCGACGTCGTCAAGGATGGCCCTGCCGCCGCGTTCGACCCGGACGCCGACGGCCTCGGCGACCGTCTCGCCCGGCGCGGCGGGGGAGGGCAGGGCGCGGGTGCGCCGGTGCGCGCGTGCGGGGAGCAGCCCCCGGAGGCGTACCGATGTCATGCCCAACCACCTTGCCTGCGACGGGTCCTGCGCAGCAGCCAGAAGAAGAACGGGCTGCCGAGGAGGGCGGTGAGGACGCCCAGGGGAAGTTCGGCCGGGGCCGCGACCGTACGGGCCGCGAGATCGCCGGCCGTCAGGACGACCGCGCCGCCGAGCGCGCTGCCCGGCACCAGGAAACGGTGGCCCGGGCCGTTCGCCATCCGCAGCAGATGCGGGACGAGCAGACCGACGAAGGTGATGATCCCGGCCACCGCGACGGCGGCCGCCGTCAGCAGCGCCACCACGAGGACGAGGGCGGCCCGCAGCCGCTCCACGTCCACGCCGAGATGACGGGCGGGCCGCTCGCCGAGGGCGAGCAGGTCGAGCCGGCGGGCGTAGAAGGGGGCGACGGCGAGGCCGGCCAGCGCGCACGGCAGCACGGCGAGGACCTTCGGCCAGGTGGCCTGTGCGAGCGAGCCGAGCTGCCAGAAGGTGATCTGGGTGACCTGGGCGTTGTCGGCGAAGAAGACGAACAGGCCGATGAGCGCGCCCGCGAAGGCGTTCACCGCGATTCCGGTGAGGATCAGCGTCACCACCTCCGTACGGCCGCCGGAGCGGGACATCGCGTACACGAGGAGCACGGTGGCGAGCCCGGCGACGAACGCGCAGACCGGCACCGTCCAGTTGCCGAGGAAGGTGAGGCCGAGCGCGATGGCGCCGACCGCGCCGACGGCCGCGCCGGCCGAGATGCCGATGACACCGGGCTCGGCGAGCGGGTTGCCGAACACTCCCTGCATGAGGGCGCCCGCGCAGCCGAGCGAGGCGCCGACGAGCAGGGCGAGGACGACCCGGGGGAGCCGGATGTTCCACAGGACGCTCTCGGCCGTGCGGTCGAGCGCGTGTCCGCCGAGTCCGATCCGGTGCAGCGCGGAGGCGAGGACGTCACCGAGCGGGATCTCGTACGCCCCGATCCCGGCGGACAGCAGGGCGAGGAGGAGCAGGACGGTGAGGAGGCCGGCGGTGAGGAGGGCGGCGGAGCGCGGCCGTGCGACGGGAGCCGCTTCCGTCGGCAGACCCTTGTCGAGGGCCGGCGGGGTCTCCTGGAGCGCCGTCACTCCTCCTCCCCGTACAACTGGCCGACCAGGGACTTCAGGACCTGGTCGGTGCGCGGGCCGTAGTTGAGGAGGACGCCGTCGTCGACGGTGACGACCCGGCGGTCGGCACCGGCCGGGGTCTCGGCGACGCCGGGGACCTTCACCAGGCCGTCGATCCCGCCGACGGAGGCGAGTCCCTTGCTCATGACGAGGATCGCTTCGGGTGCGGCCTTCGCGAGGGCCTCGCTGGTGATCGGGGTGAAGTCCTCGGTGAGACCGGACTCCTTGCCCGCGTCGATCGCCCCCGCGGCCTCCAGGAGCGAGCTCGCGCCGGACTCGGCGCCGCCGAGCAGATAGACGGCGGCCGAGCCGCGGACGTAGAGGAAGGCCACGCGCGGCTTCTCCCCGCGGGCCGGAATCCCCTTCCGTACGGCGTCGATCCGCTCCTGAGTGCGCTTCCTGAGCGCCGTGCCGGAGTCCGGTACGCCGAGGGCGGCGGCGACCGCGTCGATCCGGGTGCCGACGTCGGCGAGCGCCTTCGCGGGCTTCACGACGACGAGCGTGATGCCCGCGTCGCGGATCTGGGCGATGGCCTCGGCCGGTCCTGTGGTGCCCTCGGCGAGGACGACGGTGGGCCGCAGCGAGAGCACGCTCTCGGCGGAGACGTCGTGGGCGCGGGTCACCACCGGGAGTTCCGCAGCCTGTTCGAAGGTGGCCGTGATGTCCCGGGCGACGACCTTCGGGCCGAGGCCGAGGGTGAAGACGATCTCGTTGAGGGAGCCGCTGAGCGGCACGATCCGGTCGGTGGAGGCGACGGTGACCGTGCGTCCGTCGGCCGAGGGGACGGTGACGGGGAGCCGGGGTGCGACCGGGTCGGCGAGCGGCTCGACCCGGTCGCGGGCTGTGGTGGACGCACCGGTGGGGGACGCACCGGTAGTGGACGCACCGGTGGTGGATGGACTGCTTCCGCTTCCGTTTGCGGTCCCGTCGCCGCCTGCGTCGCCGCAGCCGGTCGCCATGAGGGCGAGGGCTAGCACTGCTGTCAGCGCTCCCGCGAGGCGAGTTCTGCGCACCGGGCACCGTCCTGTCGTTCGTTCCGCTTCGTACTGCCGCGGTTGGTGGTCGGACGAGTTCGTCGCCGGGGATTCCAACCGAAGCTCGCCGTAGCTTAGGTTAGCCTTACCTCACTTGCCAGCCCTCGGAGGGGTTCCATGATGCTGTCCAGACCCGCCCGCGCGCTCGCCGTGACCCTGCTCGCGGCCCTGCTCGCCGCCCTCGTTCCGGCCGGCACCGCCCACGCGGAGAGCCGCACGGTGCAGGGCGGCCGGCTCGACTGGGGCATCAGGTCCTCCTTCCAGAGCTACGTCACCGGGCCCATCGCCCAGGGCGGTTGGGGCCTCGTCGGCGGCGCCGCCACCACCGGCGGAAGCCAGTTCCGCTTCCACTCCGCGCAGGGCTCGTACGACCCGGCGACCGGCGCCTTCGAAGCCGCGTTCTCCGGCGGCGTCCACTTCACCGGCCACCGCAAGGCGGACGGCACGAACGAGCTCGACCTCACCATCAGCCGGCCCCGGGTCCGGATCCAGGGCGGCGGCGGCACCCTCTACGCCGACATGGCGAGCAAGGCCAAGGGCAGCGGCCGGACGACCGTCTCCTCCCAGGTGCCGCTCGCCACCCTCGACGTCGGCGGCATCGACATGCGCGGCGGAGGCAGCCCCGTCTCGCTCAGCGGCGTGCCCGCCACCCTCACCCCGCAGGGCGCCTCCGCCTTCGCCGGCTACTACCCGGCCGGCACCGCGCTCGACCCCGTCAGCCTCACCGTCGACGTCAGGACGCCGCAGCGGCAGGCCCGGACGAACGCGCCGGCCACCACCGCGCCGCCCGCCCCGACCGCACAGCCCTCCACGAACCAGTCGCCCACGGCGAGTTCCTCCGAGGCGCCTGCGCGCACCGGCTCCCTCCGGGCCGCCGCGGTCGACTGGGGCGTCCGCCGCACCTTCCGCGAGTACGTCACCGGCGCCATCTCCCAGGGCGAGTGGACGCTCGCCGACGGCGCCCAGGACGGCGGCGCGCTCTTCCGCTTCACCGCCGGCAAGGGCACGTACGACCCGAAGAAGGGCACCCTCGACGCCGCCTTCGCGGGCAGCGTCCGCTTCACCGGCACCCACCTCGACCTCACCCTCGGCAAGGTCGCCGTCAAGGTCACCGGCGGCACCGGCACCCTCAGCGCCGACGTCACGAGCGCCGGGAAGACCGACAGGGCCGTCCCCCTCGTCACCTTCGCCGCCCGGGACCTCACCCCGAAGAACGGCCTCGCCGCCGTCACCGAGGCCCCCGCCACCCTCACCGAGGGCGGCGCCAAGGCCTTCGGCGGGATGTACAGGGCCGGGACCGCGATGGACCCGGTGTCCCTCGCCGTCACCGTCGACACCGAGGCCGAGCTGCCCGCGCTCCCGGACCTCGGCAGCGAGGCCACGCAGTCCGCCGCCCCGTCGAAGCCGGCCACGCCCGCCCCCACCGCCGCCCCCGCTCCTGCCGCGGAGACCTCCACGGGCACGTACCTCGCGATCGGCGCGGGCGGGCTGCTGGCCGCCGCACTGGCCGTCTTCGCCGCCGTACGCCGTCGTCGTACCGGCACCCCCACGGGCTGAGCCCCCACACCTCGATTCCCGCGCACCCCCCCTTGCGCCCCGCGTCCCCCTAGGAGAACCCCGTCATGGCCATCCCCCTGCGCCGTTCCGTCACCCTGGCCGCCGCCGTCGCCACGGCCGCCGCCCTGGGCACGGGCGCCGTCGTCCTCGCCCTGCCCGCGGCGGCCGAGGGCGCACCACCGTTGCCGCTGGTCGACGGCACGCTGGACTGGGGCATCAAGCAGTCCTTCCGCTCGTACCTCGCCATGCCCTTCGCCCACGGGAAGACCACCGTCGGGGGCGGCGCCACCCAGGCCGCGAACAACGGCGTCCTCACCTTCGCCGACGGCACCGGTACGTACGACATGGGCACCCACGGCACCGCCACCGGATTCAAGGGCAGCGTCCACTTCGAGGCCCACGAGGGCGCCCTCGACATCCTGATCTCGGACGTCAGGCTGTCGACGAAGGGCTCGGCTGCGCCGACCGGCGAGATCACCGCCGACGTCGTCACCAAGGAGAAGGACGGCTCCTTCAGCACCCGCGAGGACATCGCCTTCGCCGCGCTCGACATGACCGGCATCCGTCCGGGCCAGGGCGCGGGCGGCGCGATGGTGTTCAAGGACATACCGGCGAAGCTGACGGCGGACGGCGCGGCGGCGTTCGCGGGCTTCTACAAGGAGGGCGACGCGCTGGACGCGGCCACCCTCACGGTGAAGGCGGGCAGCCGCCCGACTCCGACGCCGACCGTGGACCCGACGGTGAACCCGACGGTGGACCCGACGCCGACGGCCGATCCGACGACGGACCCGACCACGGGTCCGACGGCCGATCCGACGACGGACCCGACCACGGGTCCGACGGCCGATCCGACGACGGACCCGACCACGGACCCGACGACAGACCCCACCACGAACCCGACGACGGATCCCACGACCGACCCGACCACGGATCCGACCACCGACCCCACGACGGATCCGACCACCGACCCGACCACGGATCCGACGACCGACCCCACCACCCCGGCCCCCACCACCGCCCCCGGCGGCGTCGTCGACGGCAAGCTGACCTGGGGGGTGAAGGAGAGCTGGCAGCGGTACGTCGGGCAGATCTGCGGCGGTACGGTCACCGCCTCCGAGGGGGCCAAGAAGAACGGCTCCGCCTACGACTTCGGCTTCGTCAAAGCCGAGCTCGACGCCGACGCCCGCAAGGTCGACGCCGCCTTCTCCGGCAAGGTCTCCTTCGTCTGCAACGCCCACGGCATCGACTGGACCGTCGGCGACCTGAAGGTGAAGGCGTCCGGTACCACCGGCACCCTCTCCGCCGATGTCACCAGCGCCCGGGGCGCCCGGAACGACGTGGCCCTCGCCACCCTCGACCTGTCGAGGTCCGACTGGTCGGCGGAGGGCGACGTCGTCACGCTCGCGAACATCCCGGCGACGCTGACGGAGGCGGGCTCGGCCACCTTCAGCGCTCCCGGCGGTCAGGGCGGCTACCCGGCCGGCACCGGGCTGGACGCGCTGACCCTGAGCCTCGCGTCCGACAGTGGCGCCACGCTCCCGCCGGCCACCGGCGGCACCGGTACCTCCGGCGGCGACGGCACCTCCGGCTCCGGCGGCTCCGGCACGTCCGGCGGCGACGGCTCGTCCACCACGGGCGGCGGCGGCACCGTCGGCGGTGCCGGTACGGTCGGCGGCTCCGGCACCGTCGGCGGTTCGTCCGCCACGGGCGGCGGTTCCGGCGCCCTCGCCTCCACCGGCGCCGAGGTGTCGACCACCCTTCTCCTCACGACCTCCGCCCTGACCGTGGCGGCCGGCGCGGGCGTGGTCGTCGCGGTGCGCCGTCGCGCGACGGGCTCCTGATCCGCCACCCCACCCGACAGGGCCGCCCCCGAATCTCCGGGTGCGGCCCTGTCGCCCTGCCGTGCATGGTTCAATCTCCGCCATGAACACGACCGTGCTGAGCGCCGCCTCCGACATCGACGTCCTCCGGGTCTTCTGCGCGGCCGACGGCCGGCACGGCAACGCCCTCGGAGTCGTACGGGACGCCGGCACCCACCCAGACGAGGCCTCCCGGCAGGCGCTCGCCAAGGAACTCGGTTTCAGCGAGACGGTGTTCGTGGACGACCCGGAGCGCGGGATCGTCGACATCTACACGCCCGGCCTGCGGCTGCCCTTCGCCGGACACCCGCTGGTCGGCGTCGCCTGGCTGCTCGACCTGGAGGTCGTCGTCCCGCCCGCGGGCGAGGTGTGGGTGCGCGGCGACGGGGAGTTCACCTGGATCGAGGCGCGCGCCGAGTGGGCGCCGCCGCGGACCCTGCGCCGGTACGGCTCCGCGGCCGAGGTGGAGGCCCTCGACGTGCCCGAGCCGGGCGAGTGGGTCTACGCCTGGGCCTGGGAGGAGGAGGCCGCGGGCCGGATCAGGGCGCGGGCGTTCCCGGGGCGGGGCGACGGCATCGACGAGGACGAGGCGACCGGCGCGGCGGCGCTGCTGCTCACGGCTGAGCTGGGGCGGGCCCTGAACATCACGCAGGGCCGGGGTTCGCAGCTCCTCACCGCCCCCGGCCCCGACGGCATCGTGGAACTCGGCGGACGGGTCCGCCTGGAGGGAACGCTCACGCGCTGAGTTCGCGTCCTTCCGAGGGCTCAGGCGCTGAGGGAGAACTCTCCGCCGAGCTGCTGGAAGACCGCGCTGTTGAAGGCGAACGCGCGCTTGCACTCGTCGACGATCCGCTGCTTCTCCAGGTCGTCCGCGTTCACCCCGTCGAGCAGCTCCCGGTACGCGCGCTTGAACGCGGCCGGGTTGGAGATCGTGTCGAACACGTAGAAGCGGACGCCGTCGCCCTTGCGCGCGAAGCCCCAGGTGCGCTCCGCCTTGTCGCGGATGATCTGTCCGCCCGACAGGTCGCCCAGGTAGCGCGTGTAGTGGTGGGCCACGTATCCCGCGGGCCAGTCGCGGGCGCACTCGGCGACCCGCTCGGCGTACGCCACGGTGGCGGGCAGCGGGGAGACCCCGGCGCGCCAGTCGGGGCCCCGCAGATGGGCGAGGTCCTGCTCCAGGGCGGCCGTGCGGAACAGCTCGGGCTGTATGAAGGGCCCCGCGACGGGGTCCGAGCGCAGGGCCTCCGCGCCGTCCTCCAGGGCGCGGTACACGAACCAGAGCTGCTCGGTGTAGCGCGCGTAGGCGTCGACGCCCAGGCGCCCGCCCAGGAGGTCGCCCATGAAGGACGACGTCTCCGCCTCCGTGTGCTGCTCGTGCGAGGCCGTACGGATGAGCGTGGAGAAGGGCGTGTCCAAGGCGTGCCTCCGGGACCGATGGGACGGGAACCAGTGACGATCCTGCCAAGTTAGGCTTACCTAAGTCAACTGGTTCCCGACGTCCTGTCGGTAAAAGCTCTACCCATTCGAACGGCTAGGGCAACGTCAGGATCTCCGCCCCGGTCTCCGTCACGACGAGCGTGTGCTCGAACTGCGCGGTCCGCTTGCGGTCCTTGGTCACGACCGTCCAGCCGTCGTCCCACATGTCGTAGTCGTGGGTGCCGAGCGTCAGCATCGGCTCGATGGTGAAGGTCATGCCGGTCTTGATCTCGGTGGTGTGGTGGGGCGAGTCGTAGTGCGGGACGATCAGGCCGGAGTGGAAGGACGAGTTGATGCCGTGCCCGGTGAAGTCACGGACGACGCCGTAGCCGAAGCGCTTGGCGTACGACTCGATGACCCGGCCGATGATGTTGATCTGACGGCCCGGCTTGACCGCCTTGACGGCCCGGTTCAGGGACTCCCGGGTCCGCTCCACGAGCAGCCGCGACTCCTCGTCGACGTCGCCGCAGAGGTAGGTGGCGTTGTTGTCGCCGTGGACGCCGTTGATGTACGCCGTGATGTCGAGGTTCACGATGTCGCCGTCCCGCAGGACGGTGGAGTCCGGGATGCCGTGACAGATGACCTCGTTGATCGAGGCGCACAGCGACTTCGGGAACCCGCGGTAGCCGAGGGTGGACGGGTAGGCGCCGTGGTCGCACATGTACTCGTGCGCGACCCGGTCGAGCTCGTCGGTGGTGACACCCGGGGCGATGTGCTTGGCGGCCTCCTCCATCGCCCGCGCGGCGATGCGGCCGGCGATCCGCATCCGCTCGATGGTGTCGGAATCCTGCACCTCGGGCCCGCTGTACGGGGTCGGGGCGGGCTTCCCGACGTACTCGGGGCGGCGGATGGAGCCCGGAACGGAACGATGGGGGGAGAGCTCCCCCGGGACGAGAAGCGACTGGCCAGACATGCCAGCGAGTCTAACGACCGGGTCTGGGGCAGCATGGTCTCGGAGGAAGGAGCCGACGACGATGGCTTTGTTCAAGAAGCGCACCGCGGGCAAACCGGGCGAGTGGTACTACTGCCTGGAGCACAAGAAGGTCGAAGAGGGCCCCGATTGCCCGGCGAAGAACCGCTTCGGCCCGTACGCCAGCCGCGAGGAGGCGGCCCACGCCATGGAGACCGCGCGCGAGCGGAACCTGGAGTGGGAGACCGACCCGCGCTGGCACGACAAGGCGGGGAAGCCGGAGACGCAGGACTAGCCGCCCCGCCTGTCCGGCCACCGTGCCGGTCCGGCGGTCGGGACCCGGCGGGGACCGCTCACACGGTCCCCGCCGGGTCCCGCTCCGCCGCCTCCCGCCGGGCCGCCTCCTGCTGGGCCTTGCGGCGCAGTGAGTCCTCGTCGGTCTCGGAGTCGTACGTGAGGAGCTTCGGCAGCGCGAGGCAGAGCAGGCCCACCGAGGCGACGCAGGCCACGCCGCCCGTCCAGACGGCCGACCGGGTGCCGGTCCAGCCCGCCATCGCGCCGGCCCTGACCTGGCCCAGCTGCGGGCCGACGCTGTACGAGAGCACCTCGATGCCCGCGAGCCGGCCGCGCAGCTCCTCCGGGATCGTCTGGTTCCAGATCGTCGCCCGGCCCAGGCCGCTCAGCATGTCGCCGGCCCCGGCGAAGGCGAGGCAGAGCAGGACCAGCCAGATGTTCCCGAACCAGCCCGCCGCCGCGATCGCCAGACCCCAGCCGGCGGCTCCCGCGGCCACGAGCAGCCCGTGCCGGCGCACCCTCGACGTCCAGCCGCTGGTCAGGCCCAGCACCAGCGAGCCGACCGAACCCGCCGCGTACATCAGGCCGAGCGACCAGTCCGCGTCCAGCTCGTCCGCGAGGAACGGGAAGATCGTGTTCGGGAAGGCGAAGAACATCGCCGCGAGGTCGACCGCGTACGTGCCGAGCAGCACCGGCCTCGACCAGGCGTACCGCGCGCCCTCCGCGATCCCCCGCAGCGAGGGCTTCTCCGCGTCGTGCGCGGGCGGCGCGGGCGAGAGCCGGCGGCACAGCAGCACCGAGGCGGCGAAACCGACGATCGTCACCCCGTACGCGGGCGCGTGACCCGCGTACGCCACGACCAGGCCGGCGAGCGCCGGCCCCGCGATCGAGCCCATCTGCCAGCGCAGCGAGTTCAGCGCGGCCGCCGCCGTCTGGTGCTCGTGCGGCACGATCCGGGCCATGAGCGAGTCCAGGGCCGGCCGCTGGAGCCCCGCGAGCGCCGAGACGCCGGCCGCGACCACGTACAGCGGCCAGAGCATCGGGGTCGGAAGCAGCGCGTTGACGAGGAGGATCGCGGCGAGCAGTCCGAGACCCGCCTCGGTCAGGAGGATCACCTTCCGCCGGTCGACCGCGTCGGCGAGCGCCCCGCCGTACAGGCCGAAGACCACCAGCGGCACCAGCTCGACCGCGCCCATCGCGCCGACGGCGAGCGGTGAACCCGTGAGTTCCTTGATCTGCAGCGGCAGGGCGATCATCGCCATCGCGCTGCTGAAGTACGTGACGAGCCCCTGCACCCAGAGCAGCCGGAAGTCCCGGGTCGCGCGCCACGGCGCCAGATCGGGCAGGAGCGCGGAGAGCTTCGCGAATGCAGGAGACACGAGAGGCCATGCTCCGGTGACGAACCGGACGGGGCAAACGATTTTCCTGCCGCAGTGCCGACACGAGGACGCCGCCAACGGCGGACCGGGCCCCTCCTGCCAGCGCGCGGGCGGCGGTCTACCAGCGCGCGGGCGGCGGTGCCGTCAGCCGGTCCGCGAGGTCCGAGAGCCGGTCGCGGAAGCGCCGGTTCCCCCGCGGTGACGGCAGGCTGTTCTCGCCGGCCGCCGCGCTCACCAGATGCTGCACCGTGTCCAGGTCGACCTCCGCCCCCTCCGCCACCGTGAGCGTCTCGTGCGCCAGCCCGCGCACCTCCTCGTCGCCCCCGTCGAGCGAGAGCACCGTCGCCCCCGCCCGCCGGGCGTCGTGCACCCGCTGCAGCAGCCCCGCGTCCGGCCGCTCCGGCGTCACCATCAGCAGCGTCGCGCCGCGGCCCGCCGCCTCAAGACGGCCGAGCCCCACCGCCAGGTGCGCCGGATCCCCCGGCCGCACCCGGTGCCGCACCAGCGTCGGCGCCAGCTCGGGGATCCCCGACCAGGCCGACTCGTCGACCAGGTGCGCCGCCAGGTGCCAGGGCTCGTACTCCGCCGTGCCGACCAGGAGCAGCCCGCCCCGGTGCGGGACGACCGAGGACCTGAGCGCACCCGCGAACCGGCGGGCCGCCCGCGGCCACTCCGTCCCGGCGAGCACTTCCCGCAGCAACGCGACCCGTACGGCATCCATGGCCCCGCATCCTGCACCAGGCGGAGGCCCTCGCGTGGCCTGTCGCGGTCGTTCCACCCGTACGGGAGCCGCCCCGGCGGGGCCGACCGCTCGGTAGTGTCGGGTCCATGACTTCCTCGACTCCCAGCACCCCCGCCCCCAAGGCCGCCCCCAAGGACCCGTGGGACCTCCCCGACGTCTCCGGCCTCGTCGTCGGCGTCCTCGGTGGCACCGGCGACCAGGGCCGCGGCCTCGCCTACCGGCTCGCCAAGGCCGGACAGAAGGTGATCATCGGCTCCCGCGCCGCCGACCGCGCCCAGGAGGCCGCCGGCGAGATCGGCCACGGCGTCGAGGGCGCCGACAACGCCGACTGCGCCCGCCGCAGCGACATCGTGATCGTCGCCGTGCCGTGGGACGGGCACGCCAAGACCCTGGAGTCCCTGCGCGAGGAGCTCGTGGGCAAGCTCGTCGTGGACTGCGTCAACCCGCTCGGCTTCGACAAGAAGGGCGCCTACGCGCTCAAGCCCGAGGAGGGCTCCGCCGCCGAGCAGGCCGCCGCGCTCCTCCCGGACTCCCGCGTCGCCGCCGCCTTCCACCACCTCTCCGCCGTCCTGCTCCAGGACGCCTCCCTGGAGGAGATCGACACGGACGTGATGGTCCTCGGCGAGGAGCGCGCCGACGTCGAGCTGGTCCAGGCCCTCGCCGGCCGCATCCCCGGCATGCGCGGCGTCTTCGCCGGCCGGCTGCGCAACGCCCACCAGGTCGAGTCGCTCGTCGCCAACCTGATCTCGGTCAACCGCCGCTACAAGGCCCACGCCGGGCTGCGCGTCACCGACATCTGAGCCGCTTCCCGGCAGGACGGCCGAGCCGGTCCGGGCCGGACGGAGGGCATGGGGGACACTGGACGGGCACAGCAGCCGTACCCGGACAGGAGCCGACCCCCATGCCCCGCCTCGCCCTCTTCGCCCTCGTGGTCTGCGCCCTGGCCGTCGCCGCGGCCGTCGTCTCCTTCGTCGAGGGCAGCTTCCTCGGCGTCGTCTGGATCCTGATCGCCGGTCTGTCCTCCAACATGGCCTGGTACTACATCCGCCGCGCGAAGGTCGAGAAGGCCGCGCGCGCCGAGGCCTAGACCGGCAGACCGGTCCCGGAGGCCGGTCCGGCCCCCGGGCGCTCACCGGCCTCAGACCTGGCAGAACTCCGGCGCCTCCTGCCAGAACCGGAACAGCTGCGAGCCGCAGTAGCGGGACAGCTCCGGCACCCCGAGCGACCGCATCAGCGCGTCGATCGCGTCGAAGAAGCCGTCGTTGACCGCCGGCACGAACAGCAGCGCGATCACGATGAAGAAGCCGTACGGCGCGTACGGCTCGATCTGCCGCTTCACCTTGTACGACAGCCAGGGCTCGACGATCCCGTAACCGTCGAGGCCCGGCACCGGCAGCAGGTTCAGGAGCGCCGCGGTCACCTGGAGGAACGCCAGGAAGGCCAGCGCGAACTGGAACGGGAGCGGGACGCCGTCGAGCGCGCCCAGCCAGAACGGGGCCGTGCAGACGAGCGCGAACAGCACGTTCGCGAGCGGACCCGCCGCCGAGATCAGACTGTGCTTCCAGCGGCCCTTGATCCGGCCCTGCTCGATGAAGACCGCGCCGCCCGGCAGACCGATCCCGCCCATGATCACGAACAGCACGGGCAGGACGACGCTGAGGACGGCGTGGGTGTACGCCAGCGGGTTCAGGGTCAGATAGCCCTTCGCGCCGACCGTGGTGTCACCGCCGTGCAGGGCCGTACGGGCGTGCGCGTACTCGTGGAGACAGAGCGACACCACCCACGCCGAGGTCACGAAGAGGAAGACCGCCAGACCGGGCAGGGCGGCGAAGTCCGTCCACACCGCCCAGCCCGTGACGGCCATGACGGCGAGGATCGCCAGGAAGACGGGGCTGATCCGCCGCTCGTGGCGCCGGGTGGTGGCCGTGGTCATCGCGGAAGCTCCCAGGGGACGGAGGTGGCTCGTTCGGTGCCTGATGTGCGGGAAACGTATCGGGTGACGGGGCGAGTTCCGGAGTCGGGCACCCTCTCACGGAGAATGGGCCCGTGCTCTACTCCGTCCTCGGCCCGACCCTCGCCCGCACGCCCGACGGCGCCGACGTGGCCGTCGGCGGCCCCCGGGTCCGCGCGCTGCTCACCGTCCTCGCGCTGCGGGCCGGCCGGACCGTGCTCGTACCGGACCTCGTCGAGGAGGTGTGGCACGGCGACGAGCCGCCCGCCGACGCCGTCGCCGCGCTCCAGGCCCTCGTCGGACGGCTCCGCAAGGCCCTCGGCCGGGACCGGATCGTCTCCGCGGAGGGCGGCTACCGCCTCGACGCCCGGCCCGAGGACGTGGACGCCCGCCGCTTCGAGCACCTGGCCGCGGAGGGCGTGGCAGCGCTCGGCGCCGGGGACCCGGCCCGGGCCGCTGCCCTCCTCGACGAGGCCCTCGGGCTCTGGCGCGGGCCCGCCCTCGCCGACCTTCCCGACCGGGAGACGGAGGCCCCGCGTTGGGAGGCCCGCCGCCTCGACGTCCGCCGGGCCAGGCTGGACGCCGCCCTCGGGCTCGGCGAGGCGCCCGCGGCCCTCCCCGAACTGACCGCCCTCTGCGCCGCCCACCCCCTGGACGAGACCCTCCAGGCGCTGCGGATCCGGGCCCTGCGGGACACCGGACGCGCGGCCGAGGCCCTCGCCGCGTACGAGACGGTCCGGCGCGCCCTCGCCAACCGCCTCGGCACGGACCCGTCGCCGGCCCTGCGCGCCCTGCACGCGGAGCTGCTCGCCCGGGGGCCGAGGACGGAAGCGAAGCGCGCGTCGAAGACCGAGCCGGACCGGGCGCCCGCCACCGCCACCCCTCCCGGCAACCTGCGCGCCCGGCTCACCAGCTTCGTCGGCCGGGACGAGGAGATCGCCGCCCTCCGAGGGGACCTGGAGGACGCCCGGCTCGTCACCCTGCTCGGCCCCGGCGGCGCCGGGAAGACCCGGCTCTCGCAGGAGGCGGCCGAGCGCGCGGCCGAGGCATGGCCGGACGGGGTCTGGGTCGCCGAACTCGCGCCCGTCACCGACCCCGAGGCCGTCCCCGAGGCGGTCCTCGCGGCCGTCGGCGCCCGCGAGACCGTCCTGCGGGGCGCGGGAGCCGAGGAGCTCCGGGCCGGCAACGACCCGCTCTCCCGGCTCGTCGAGCACTGCGCCGGGCGCCGGATGCTGGTGCTCCTCGACAACTGCGAGCACGTCGTGGCCGCCGCCGCCGAACTGGCCGAGACCCTGCTCGCCCGCTGCCCGGGACTCCGGGTCCTCGCGACGAGCCGGGAGCCGCTGGGGGTGCCGGGGGAACTGGTGCGGCCCCTGGGCCCGCTGCCGATGGGCATGGCGCTGCGCCTGCTCGACGAGCGGGGTGCGGCGGCGCGGCCGGGGTTCACCGTGGGCGAGGACCCCGAGGCGGCGGAGGAGATCTGCCGCCGTCTCGACGGTCTGCCGCTGGCGATCGAGCTGGCCGCGGCCCGGCTGCGGATGCTGACGTCGCGGCAGATCGCGGACCGACTCGACGACCGGTTCCGGCTGCTGACGTCGGGGGCCCGGACGGTGCTGCCGCGGCAGCAGACGCTGCGGGCGGTGGTGGACTGGTCGTGGGACCTGCTCGACGAGGTGGAACGCGCGGTGCTGCGAAGGCTAGCGGTCTTCACGGGCGGCTGTGATCTGGCGGCGGCCGAGGCGGTCTGCACGGACGACGGGACCGGCGAGGCGCTCGACGTACTGGATCTGCTCGGGGCGCTCGTCGACAAGTCGCTCGTGGTGGCAGGCCCGGGGGACGAGGGGATGCGCTTCCGCCTCCTGGAGACCGTGGCGGAGTACGCGGGGGAGCGCCTCGACGAGGCCGGCGAGCGGGCGGTGGTCGAGCGGCGCCATCTGACGTACTACCGCGAGCTGGCCCGCCGTACCGACCCCGAGCTGCGCGGATCGGGCCAGGTCGCCGCCATCGCCCGCTTCGGCGCCGAGTACGGGAACCTGCGCACCGCCCTGCACCGGGCCGTCGACGCCCGCGACGAGGACGAGGCGCTCGTCCTCGTCCACTCCCTGCTCTGGTACTGGCAGATGCGCGACCTGCGTTCCGACGCCCTGCACTGGGCCCGGGCGGCCGCCGCCCTCGGCCCCGACCCGTTCACCCCGCCCGCCGCCCCCGTCGTCCCCCTGGACGCACCGTGCACGGCGGTGCCGCCGCCGCTCGCCGAGGAGCAGCGCTGGGAGGCGCGGCGCGGGGTGCGGCTCGTCGAGCTGATCAACATGGATCACGAGACCGGGCGCTGGACCAGCCCCGCCGGCATGGAGCGGCTTCGCGAGATGACCGCCGTCTACGAGCCCGGCCTGCCCCAGGCCGCCCGACTGCCCGGCTCTCTCGCCGTCTTCGCGGTCCTCCTCATCGGCGAGGCCGGCCGGCTCCGCGAACTGCTCGACACGACCATCGAGACCTGCCGCCGCCACGGCTACGACTGGGAGCTCGCCAACGCCCTGCAGATGCGGGCCAACATGTTCGCCAACCGGGGCGACCAGGCCGTCGAGGCGATCGCCGACGCCGACGAGAGCCTGGCGCTCTTCGTCCGGCTGGGGGACGCCTGGGGCGCGGCCGAGGCGCTCTCCTCCCGCGCGGAGGCCCAGGAGCGGCGGCTCTCGTTCGAGGACGCGGCCGCGGACTTCGAGGCCGCCATCGGCTACGCGGAACGGATCGGCGCCCAGTCGCAGATGGCGCTCCTGCGCGCCCGGTACGCCGGAACGCTCGTCGAGACCGGTCGGCTCGACGAGGGCGAGGCCATCCTGCGCGAGATCGTGGACGGCGGCCACCTCTGGGGTCATGAACCCCTGCTCGGTGCCCGCATCTTCCTGGCCCTCGCGCTCGGCCGCAGCGGTCGCACCGACGAGGCCCGTGAGCACCTGCACGCGCTGCGGGGGGAGTTCGGCTCCGAGACGCTCTCCATCTTCGAGGGCTTCACGCTCGGCAGCCTGGGCTGGCTCGACGCCCTCGACGGACGGTACGGCTCCGCGCTCGCTCTCGCCACGGAGGCCTACGAGAGGTCCCTCGGCGCGCTGTCGATGATGGTCGCCCCGCAGATGCCCGGGGTCCATCTGGTCACCGCGGCCTGGGCGCTGGCCGGGCTCGGCGGCCCGGAGGCGCGTACCGGGGCGGTGCTGCTCGGGGCCAGGGACGCCCTGGTCCCGCCGGGGCACCTGGCCCCGCCGATGGAGCGGGAGAACCTGGCGCGGGCCGCGGAACTGTGCCGGGCCGAGCTGGGGGCCGCGGAGTTCACCGCGGCACACGCGGAAGGCGGCGGCCTCTCCTTGGAAGAGGCCGCCGCCCTGCTCGGTCGCGCCGCCGACGCGATCAGTGAGCGCGCCGAGTCCTGAACCCCCGTGGTGGACTCAGGTCTTCTTGCGGAACTTGGTCACCGCCAGGGGCGCCGTGACGATCGTGATCGCGAGGGCCCAGCCGAGTGTCATCCACACGGAGTGGGCGACCGGGCCGCCGTTGATCAGGTTGCGGGCGGCGTCGGCGAGGTTGGACAGCGGGTTGTAGTCGGTGAAGGTCTCCAGCCAGCCGGGCATCGAGGTCGTCGGGGCGAAGATCGAGGAGCCGAACTGCAGCGGCATCAGGACCAGCATCGCCATGCCCTGGACGGCCTGGGCGGTCTTCAGGGTGAGGCCGAGCAGGATGAAGATCCACATGAGGGACGCCCCGAAGACCATCGAGAGACCGATGGCGGCGAAGAGGTGCAGCACCGAGGTGTGGATCTCCAGGCCGAGCAGGAAGCCCATGCCGAGCAGGATCGCGGTGGCGATCAGCATCCGGCCGACCTCGACGACGATCTTCGCGATCAGGACGGAGGACCGGGCGATCGGCATCGTCCGGAACCGGTCCATGACCCCCTTCTTGAAGTCGTCGTTGATGCCCACGCCGACGGCCATCGCGATGTTCATGCCCATCATCGCCATCAGGCCGGGCGTCACGTAGTTCACGTAGACGTCGTTGTTGCCCTTGCCGGAGATCGCGCCGCCGAAGACGTACACGAAGAGCAGGATGAAGATGATCGGCATCAGGACGGCGTCGAACATCGACTCCGGGTCCTGCTTGATCTGGAGCGCGTTGCGCCGGGCGAGGGCGCCGATGTGCCGCAGGTTGGCGCGGAGGCCGATCCGGCCCTCGGCGGCGGGCGCGGGGCGCGCGGCCGCCGGGCCCGGGGCTCCGACGGGGGACTTGGTGACCGTGGTCGTGCTCATGCGGCGACCTCCTCGTTGGTCTCGTCGGAAACGGTGGTCTTCTCGCCGGTGATGGCCAGGAACACCTCGTCCAGGCTCGGCAGATGCGTGCCGATGTGCGCGATGCCGAAGCCGCGGGCGCCGAACAGGGCCACGACGGCGGTCAGCTGCTGGTCGGTGAGGATCGGCACGTACAGGGCGCCCTCGTCGGGCACGACGGTCGACCCGGCGATCCCGTCGAGGCCGGTCTCGCGGAGCGCGGCGGCCATCGCGGGCAGCCGGCCCGGGTCCACCGGGCGGACCTTCAGGGTCCGGCCGCCGACCTTGGCCTTGAGCTCGTCGACGCCGCCCCGGGCGATGACCTTGCCCTTGTCGATGACGGTCAGCTCGTTCGCGAGCTGCTCCGCCTCCTCCATGTACTGGGTGGTGAGGAGGACGGTGACGCCCTCCGAGACCATCCGCTGGACCTCGTCCCACACCTCGTTGCGGGTGCGGGGGTCGAGACCGGTGGTCGGCTCGTCCAGGTAGAGGACGGCCGGCCGGCCGATCATCGAGGCGGCGAGGTCGAGCCGGCGCCGCATGCCGCCGGAGTAGGTCATGGCGGGCCGCTTGGCGGCGTCGGTGAGGGAGAAGCGCTCCAGCATCTCGTCGGACCGGCGGCGGGCGTCGGCGCGGGAGAGGTCGAGCAGCCGCCCGATCATGTACAGGTTCTCCCAGCCGGACAGCTTCTCGTCCACCGAGGCGTACTGACCGGTGAGCCCTATGGTGCGGCGCAGCTGGCGGGGGTGCTTCACCACGTCGTAGCCGGCGACGGTGGCGGTCCCGGCGTCCGGGACGAGGAGGGTGGAGAGACAGCGGACGAGGGTGGTCTTCCCCGCGCCGTTCGGGCCGAGCACGCCGAGGACGGTGCCCTCCCGTACGTCCAGGTCGACCCCGTCGAGGGCCTTGGTGGCGCCGAAGTGCTTCACGAGGCCCCGGACCTCGACGGCGTTGGTGTGTGATCGCGTCATGGCCCCTACTAGAGCAGGCGCCACCGACAATCCTCCGACAGACGACCGACAGCCCGCCGATGGGGGATGTCGGCGGGCTGTCGGGTGGTGCCGCAGTGGCTTCGTGGGCCTGTCGCGACTAGTGGAAGGTGTGCTCCTCGGCGGGGAACGCCCCGCCGCCGACGTCCTCGGCGAAGGCGCGGGCGGCGTCGCCGAGCGTCTCGCGGAGGTTGGCGTACTGCTTGGTGAAGCGCGGCACCTTGCCGCCCGTCAGACCGGCCATGTCGGTCCAGACGAGCACCTGGGCGTCGGTGCCGGCGCCGGCACCGATCCCGATGGTCGGGATGTGCAGGGAGCGGGTGACCTCGGCGGCCAGCTCGGCCGGTACGAGCTCCAGGACGACCGCGAACGCGCCCGCGTCCTGCGCCGCCTTCGCGTCGCGGAGCAGCTTGTGCGCGGCCTCGTCGGAGCGGCCCTGCACCCGGTAGCCCATGGTGTTCACGGACTGCGGGGTGAGGCCCAGGTGCGACATGACGGGGATGCCGGCCTGGACGAGCAGCTCGGTCTGGGGCAGCGAGCGCTCGCCGCCCTCCAGCTTGATCGCACCGACGCCCGCGTCCTTGACCAGCCGGGTGGCGTTGCGCAGGGCCTGGACCGGCCCTTCCTGGTACGAACCGAAGGGGAGGTCGCCGACGACGAGAGCGCGCTTCGTGCCCCGGACGACGGCGGCGGAGAGCAGCGTCATCTCGTCCATCGTGACGGGCACGGTGGTGTCGTAGCCGAGGTGACAGTTGCCCATGGAGTCCCCGACGAGGATCACCGGGATGCCGGCCTCGTCGAAGACGGACGCGGTCATCGCGTCGTAGGCGGTGAGCATGGGCCACTTCTCGCCGCGGGTCTTGGCGGCGGCGATGTCGTGGACGGTGATGCGGCGCGTGCCCTTGCCGCCGTACAGCGCCTTGCTGCTGTCGGCGGGGGGTTTCTGGGCAGCCTGAAGCGTCATGGTGCACGGCTCCTTGTGTCATCTCGAGGCGCCCTGACGGCGTCCCCGGACCACATCCATGGTGGCACTTCGCCGGCCGGGCGGGGAAGTGGGCCGGAGTGGCGCTGTTCACACCGGCGCGCCGCGGCGGGCCGCGTGCCGTCGCGGGCGTTGAGCCGCCCGCAACGTAAAGGCTCGGTCAGGAATTACGATACGAGACGGTCTCGTATCGAAATGCCTCTAGGGTGGTGGGCATGTCACAGCCGTCCCCCGCATCCGCCGCATCCGCCGTGCCCCCCGGAGCCTCCGGACCCCGGGTCCCCGAGGCCGTCCACCGGCGCCGCTGGGCCGTCCTCGGCGTTCTCATGCTCAGCCTTCTGATCGTCGTCCTCGACAACTCGATCCTGAACGTCGCCGTCAAGACGATCGCCGCCCCCGCGCCCACCGGCATCGGTGCCACCCAGAGCGAGCTGGAGTGGGCGATCAACTCCTACACGCTCGTCTTCGCCGGACTCCTCTTCACCTCCGGCCTGCTCGGCGACCGCCTCGGCCGAAAGAAGGTGCTGCTCTTCGGCATCACCGTCTTCGGCATCGGCTCCGCGCTCGCCGCGCTCTCCGGCTCCCCGGCCGAGCTCATCGCCTTCCGGGCCGTCATGGGCCTGGGCGCCGCCTTCGTCATGCCCGCGACGCTCGCCGTCCTCATGAACGTCTTCGAGCGCGAGGAGCAGCCCAAGGCCATCGGCATCTGGGCCGGCAGCGTCGGCCTCGCCATCGCGATCGGCCCGATCACCGGCGGCATCCTGCTCCAACACTTCTGGTGGGGATCGATCTTCCTCATCAACGTGCCGGTCGTGCTGATCGCCCTCGCCCTGATGATGTGGCTGGTTCCCGACTCCCGGGACCCCAGGCCCGGCCGGATCGACATCCCCGGCGTGCTGCTCTCCGTCGTCGGACTCGTCCTCCTCGTCTACGGGATCATCCGCGGCGGCGAACTGGCCGACTTCACCGACGCCACCGTCCTCGCCCCGACCCTCGGCGGCCTCGCCGTGCTGGTCCTCTTCGTCCTCCACGAGCGGCGCAGCGACCACCCCGCGATCGACATGACGTACTTCAAGAGGCCCGCGTTCTCGGCGGCCGTCGCCGCGATCGCGCTCGTCTTCTTCGCGCTCATGGGCGTGACCTTCTTCTCCGCCTTCTACCTGCAGAGCGTCCGCGGCTACAGCGCCCTGCAGTCCGGGCTGCTCATCCTGCCCCTGGCCGTCGCACAGATGGTCTTCGCGCCCCGCGCGCGGCTCGTCGTCGAACGCTTCGGCGCCAAGGCCGTCTGTACCGCCGGCATGCTGCTCGTCGCCCTCGGCCTCGCGGCCTTCGCCTTCTTCGACGCCTCGACCCCGGTCTGGGTCATGGAGATCGTCTTCTTCGTCCAGGGCGCGGGAATGGCGCACATCATGCCGCCCGTCACGGTCGCGATCATGCAGGCGCTGCCGCGCGAGAAGGCCGGTTCCGGCTCGGCGATCAACAACACCTTCCGGCAGGTCGGCGGTGCGCTCGGCGTCGCCGTCCTCGGCTCGCTGCTCTCCTCCACGTACCGCGGCGAGATCGAGGGGCACCTCGGCGGCGTCCCGGCGGCCCTGCGGGCCACGGCGGGCGAGTCCGTCGAGGCGACGCTCGCGGTCGCCGAGAAGCTCGGTCCGGCGGGCCGTGACCTGGTGGCCCCGGCGTACGACGCCTTCCTCGACGCCATGCACGTCACGGCGCTCGCCTCGGCGGTGATCGGCCTGATCGGCGCGGCGGTGGTCGCGATGTTCCTGCCCGGCCGTACGCCGACGGGCACCGCGGGCGCCCCGGGACCCGGCGCCGCGGGACCGGGCGGGGCGGCTCCGGGCGTCCCCGGACCGGGTGCCACCGCACCCGGAGCCGGGCCGGGGGGCGAGGCCCGGCGGGGCTCGGTGCCGGGCCCGGCGTCCGAGGCGGGAGAATCGGCCCGACGGTAGGACACGAGGCGCCCAGGGCGCCGGTGGTGTCCGAGAGCCCGAACGAGAGGTGGAGCACACGTGTCGCGGCAGGACGGCGGGACCCCCGGAACCCCGGAAACCCACGACGACGGAGCCGCGACCGGTGCGTCGACCGGGGCCCCGGCGGGGGCCCGGCGCGGCCGACCCCGGAGCGAGGGCGTCGAGCGCGCCGTCTTCGACGCGGTCGTCGGGCTCCTGGACGAGGGCGTCCCGCTCGCCGAGCTGTCCATCGAGCGGATCGCCCGCACCGCCGGCGTCGGCAAGGCCACCATCTACCGCCGCTGGACCGGCAAGGAGGAGCTCTTCGTCGACCTGCTCCGCTCGGTGGAACCCCCGGACCCGGTGCTCTCCGGCACCTCGGTCCGAGGCGACCTCGTCGTCCTCCTGGAGTCGCTGCGCGAACGCGGCGTCGCCAAGCGGACCTCCAGCCTGCTCCACAACGTCTTCGCGCAGATGCAGCTCTACCCCCGGCTGTGGGAGGTCTACCAGCACAGCGTCATCGAACCGCGCCGCCGCCTCGGCCTGGACACCGTCCGGCGCGGGATGGAGAAGGGGGAGATCCGCGACGACCTCGACATCGAGTTCGTCAACGACCTCCTCACGGGCCCGCTGCTCCTGCGCACCGTCATCCGCCCCGGCGCCTCCCTGGAACCCGGCCTCGCCGAGCGGGTCGTCGACACGGTGATGGAGGGCCTGCGGCCCCGAGACTGACTGCCGCCCGCCCGACAAGGCCGGACCCGGCCAAATGTGCGCGTTCTGTCACAGCCCACCCGGGGGCGCCACCTGCAGGAACCCGCCACGCCGTAGCTGTCGTCCCACCGGACGTACGACGGCCCCGTCATCCCCTAGTGTCGACGTCGGGTCACGGAGCACGGCAGCAAGACAGCACGGCAGCAAGGCAGTGAGGACGGGCGATGGCGCGGGTGGACATGACGGAGACCGAGCAGGGCGGCACGGGGAACGAGCCGACGACCTCCTCCCGCTTCCGGGCCGCCCTCGGCGGACTCCGCCGCGACCCCGGGATCTGGCGCCGCGGCATCCTCCTCGCGCTCTTCGCGGTGGCCCTCACCCTGCTGATGGTCCTCCACGCCGACATCCCCAACCGGATCGGCAACCTCGGCAGCCTCACCGAGACCTTCCTGCCCTGGCTCGGCCTCTTCGTCCCCGTCCTCCTCGTCCTCGCCCTGCTGCGCCGCTCCGCCACCGCGCTGATCGCCCTGGTGCTGCCGGCCGTGGTGTGGCTGAACCTCTTCGGCGGGCTCGTCGCCGACAAGTCCGTGGCCGGCGGCGACCTGACCGTCGCGACCCACAACGTGAACGCCGACAACCCGGACCCCGCGGGCACCGCCGAGCAGCTCGCCGCGTCCGGCGCCGACGTCCTCGCCCTGGAGGAACTGAAGGGCGACGTGGTCCCGGCGTACGAGAAGGGCCTGGCGAAGACCTACCCGTACCACTCGGTCCAGGGCACGGTCGGACTCTGGAGCAAGCTGCCCCTGCGCGACCCGCAGCCCGTCGACATCCGGATGGGCTGGACCCGCGCGATGCGCGCCGACGTCGTGACCCCCCGGGGCGAGATCGCCGTGTACGTCGCCCACCTGCCGTCCGTCCGGGTCAAGCTGAACGCCGGCTTCACCGCCAACCAGCGCGACGACAGCGCGAACGCCCTCGGCGAGGCCATCTCCCACGACCGCCACGAGCGGATCGTCCTCCTCGGCGACCTCAACGGCACCATGAACGACCGGGCCCTCAACGGCATCACCTCGCAGCTCCGCTCCACCCAGGGCGCGGCGGGCGACGGCTTCGGCTTCAGCTGGCCCGCCTCGTTCCCGATGGCCCGCATCGACCAGATCCTGGTCAAGGGCGTCGAGCCGATGTCGTCCTGGGCCCTCCCGGAGACGAAGAGCGACCACCTCCCGGTCGCGGCCCGCGTGAGGTTCTGACGACGCGCGGCCCGTGCGCGTTCTGACAACCCGCGTGACGTTCTGACGACGCGGGTGTCCCGTAGCACACGGGTCGAAATCTCCTCTTCACTCCCCGGAAGCCGCCGGGAAGAAAACATCTGAGAGCCTTTGTTCCGTAGAAGAACTATCTTCAGGAAAGGCCCTCCCCATGCCCCTGGCGCTGCTCGCGCTCGCCGTCTCCGCCTTCGGCATCGGCACCACCGAATTCGTGATGATGGGCCTGCTCCCCCAGGTCGCCGACGACCTCGGCACCTCCGTCCCCACCGCCGGGTACCTCGTCTCGGCGTACGCGATCGGCGTCGTCATCGGCGCCCCGCTGCTCACCGCCCTCGGCTCCCGCGTCCCGCGCAAGCGGATGCTGCTCCTGCTCATGGCCCTCTTCACCGTCGGCAACCTGGCCTCCGCGCTCGCCCCCGGCTTCGGCTGGCTGATCGCCGGCCGGGTGCTCGCCGGACTCCCGCACGGCGCGTTCTTCGGGCTCGGCGCGGTCGTCGCCGCCCGGCTCGTGCGCGAGGGCCGCCAGGCGCGGGCGGTGGCCACGATGTTCCTCGGCCTCACCGTCGCCAACATCCTGGGCGTACCCGCCGCGACCCTGCTCGGACAGCACCTCGGCTGGCGGGCCACCTTCCTCGTCGTCTCCGCCATCGGTCTGCTCGCCATGGCCGCGCTCGCCCGCCTCGTGCCGCACATCCCCGTGGACGAGCGGCAGAGCCTGGGCCGCGAGGTGCGCGCGCTCGGACGCCCGCAGGTGCTGCTCGGTCTGCTCACCGCCGTCTTCGGCTTCGCGGGCGTCTTCGCCGTCTACTCCTACCTCGCCTCGATGACCACCGAGGTGATGGGCTTCGGCGACTCCACCGTCACCGTGGTCCTCGCCCTCTTCGGCCTCGGCATGACCGGCGGGGCGCTCGCCGCGGGCCCGCTGACCGACCGGGCACTCCGCCCGACGCTGTACGGCTCGCTCGCCGCCCTCGTCCTCGCCCTGGTCGCCTTCCGCTTCACGATCCACGTGCCCTGGCTGGCCCTGGTCACGGTCGTGGTGCTCGGCGCCGTCGGCTTCATGACCACCACCCCGCTCCAGATGCTGGTCATGAACAAGGCCAAGGACGCCCCGACGCTCGCCTCCGCCTCCAACCACTCCGCCTTCAACCTCGCCAACGCCGGCGGCGCCTGGGCGGGCGGTGCCGCCGTCGCCGCCGGCTGGGGCTGGACCTCGCCTGCCCTGGTCGGCGCGGGCCTCACGGTGGTGGGCCTGGCGATCGCGGCGGTGGCGGGCCTCCTCGACCGCGACCGGGGTACGGCGGAGGGGGCCTCGCGCGTCGTCGCGCAAAGCCCCCTCGCCGAAGGTCCCCCCGCTGCCGGGAAGCGAATCAGCTCGTCGTCTCCCGCCAGCGGTTCGTGATCGGCAGGCGCCGGTCCTTGCCGAAGCCCTTCGCCGAGATCTTGGTGCCCGGCGGGTACTGGCGCCGCTTGTACTCCGCCGTGTCCACCATCCGCAGCGTCTTCGTGACCAGCTCCTCGTCGAAGCCGGCGGCCACGATCTCGTCCCGGCCCCGGTCCTGGTCCACGTACAGGGCCAGGATCGCGTCCAGGGTGTCGTAGTGCGGCAGCGAGTCCGTGTCGATCTGCCCCGGGCGCAGCTCCGCGCTCGGCGGCTTGCTGATCGAGCTCTCCGGGATCGGCGGGGTCTGGCCGCGCTCCTCGGCCGCCCGGTTGCGCCAGCGCGCCAGCCGGAACACGGTCGACTTGTAGACGTCCTTGATGGGCCCGAACGCGCCGACGGAGTCGCCGTACAGCGTCGAATAGCCCACCGCCAGCTCGGACTTGTTGCCCGGGGCGAGGACGATGTGGCCCTCCTGGTTGGAGAGCGCCATCAGCGTCGTGCCCCGCAGCCGCGACTGGAGGTTCTCCTCGGCGAGGCCGGTGAGGCCGAGCGCTCCCATGTACGCGTCGAACATCGGCTCGATCGACACCGTGCGGAAGTGGAGCCCGGTGCGGCGGGCCAGCTCGGCGGCGTCGCCGCGCGAGTGGTCGGAGGAGTACTTCGAGGGCATCGACACCCCGTACACGTTCTCCGAGCCGAGGGCGTCGCAGGCGATGGCGGCGACGAGCGCCGAGTCGATGCCCCCGGAGAGACCGACGAGCACCGAGCGGAAACCGTTCTTCGCGACATACGCCCGGACCCCGATGACCAGCGCCGAGTACACCTCCTCCTCATCGTCCAGCCGGTGCGCGTAACCGCCCGTCAGCTCCGGCTCGTACGCCGGCAGCGGCTCCTCCGAGAGGACCACGCGGTCGATCGTCAGCCCGTCGTTCACCAGGCCCTCCGGCGCCCCGGCCTCGGCCGCCGGCAGCTCCAGGTCCAGGATCACGCTGCCCTCGACGAACTGCGGTGCCCGCGCGATCACCTCGCCTTCCGCGTCCACCACGATCGAGTCGCCGTCGAAGACCAGCTCGTCCTGGCCGCCGGTGCTCGCCAGGTACGCGGTCACGCAACCGGCCTCCCGGGCCCGCCTGCGGACCAGTTCGAGGCGCGTGTCGTCCTTGTCCCGCTCGTACGGCGAGGCGTTGACCGACAGCAGCAGCCCCGCCCCCGCGTGACGGGCCGCCGGGACCCGGCCCCCCTCCTGCCACAGGTCCTCGCAGATCGCCAGGGCCACGTCGACCCCGTGGACCCGGACGACCGGCAGGGTGTCGCCCTGGACGAAGTAGCGGTACTCGTCGAAGACGCCGTAGTTCGGCAGGTGGTGCTTGGCGAAACGCAGCACCACCTCGCCCCGGTGCAGCACGGCGGCGGCGTTCTCCGGCGAACCGGCCGGCCGGCCGAGCTTCGGCTCCGCCCGCTCGGAGCGGTCCAGATAGCCGACGACGACCGGCACCTCCCCGAAGCCCTCGTCCGCGAGCCGGCGGGCGAGACCGCGCAGGGCCGCCCGCGACGCCTCGACGAACGAGGAGCGCAGCGCGAGGTCCTCGACGGGGTATCCGGTCAGCGCCATCTCGGGGAACGCGACGAGATGCGCGCCCTGCCCGGCGGCGTGCCGGGTCCAGTGCACGATCGCCTCGGCGTTCCCGGCGATGTCTCCGACGGTCGAGTCGATCTGATTCAGGGCGAGGCGTAGTTGAGGCACCCCGCCAGTGTAATCGTCAGACCGACGCGATGTCCTGGGAAACGGGCCGTGACCCGTTCCTCCCGCCGGGCGTGCGCCCCCGCCCCGCCCGATCGATCATGGCTCTCATGACTCCCACGACGGTCACTGACCACCCGCCAGGGCCGGTCCGGATCCACCCCGGGCACCGGCAACCCTCCGGCACGCCGTAGCGTCAGACCCACTATGCCCGGAAACGTGACGCGAGCCTCGGCCGCCCTGCTGGCCCTCGGCGCGCTCGCGTACACCGCGTGGGTCCTCGAAGCCGTCCTGCGCACCGGACTCGACCCGGTCCGGACGTACGTCTCCGAACTGGCGGCCTCGGACCAGCCGTTCGGCACCTTCTTCCGCGCGAGCGACCTGGTGTCGGGGGTACTCGTCCTGGCGGGGGCGGCGCTGGGGCGGGCGGGGACGAGGCGCCCGGGGCCCACGGGGTCCGGTCACGCGGGGACGCCGGAGGCCGGTCACGCGGGCGCCCCCGGGTCCGGCCGGGTGCGGTGGCGCGTCCGCGAGCCCTGGGCGGTCCTCGGGTGGGGCGCGCTCGCCCTCTTCGGCGCCGCCACCGTCGCCGACTCGCGCCTCCCGCTGAGCTGCGCCGCGACCGTCGACCCCGCGTGCGCCGCGCGCGAGACCGCCGGGCTCGTGCCCGCCACCCATACGGCCCATGCCGTCAGTTCCGGTCTCGCCATGACCGGCGCCCTCGTCGCCCTCGTCGCGCTGACCGTGGCCGCCCGCCGGTACGGCCGGTGGCGGCCCCTCGCCCGTACCGGCCCGGTCGTGGTGGCCCTGGGGCTCGCCGCCACCGTCTGGACCCTCGCGGCCGTCGCCGCCTTCGAGGCGGGGGAGGGCGCCTGGGCGCTCGGCGCCGGCCAGCGGCTCCAGGTGCTCCTGGTGGCGGTGTGGCTCGCGGTCCTGGCGTACTCCCTCGCCACGTCCCGCCCCGCCCCGGAGGAGGAGTCGGCCGGCTCCCGCCCCGCCGCGGAGGAGGAACTCGCCACGTCCCGCCCCGCCCCGGAGGAGGAGCGATGACCGGACAGCCCGCCTTCGTACGCGTCGACGGCGTGGCCCACCACGTCGTCGTCGAGGGCTCGGGTCCCGTCTGCGTCCTGAGCGCGGGGCTCGGAATGAGCTGGTTCGACTGGGACCCGGTCGTCCCGCTCCTCGCCCCGCACCGTACGGTCGTCCGCTTCGACCGCCCCGGACACGGCCTCTCCCAGCCCGCCGCCGGCCCGCCCACCGCCGCCGGCGAGGCCCACCGGATCGCCGCGCTCCTCGACGCGCTGGGGCTCCCGGGCCCCGCCGCCGTCGTCGGGCACTCGATCGCCGGATTCCACGCCGAGGCCTTCGCCCGGCTCCACCCGGACCGGACCACCGCGCTCGTGCTCGTGGACTCGTCGGTGGAGGAGCGCCCCCGGGTGGGCCCGTCCCCGGGGGCCGTCGCCCGCGTCCTCGGCGCCGTCCTGTCCGCCGCCGGAGTCCCGGCCGCCCTCGGCCCCGCGGTGCGCCGTGCGGCCGTCCGCCGCGACCCGGCCCCCGCCGCCCTCGTCCACCGCGTCTACCGCACCTCACGCGTCCTGCGCGGCACCCTCTGGGAGAACGCCCACTACGGAGCCGTCGCGGCCGAACTCCTCGCCCTGCGCGCCACGCACCCGCTCCCGCCGGGCCTCCCCGTCACCGTCCTCGCCGCCCCCGACGGCTCGGCCCGCTGGGAACGGCGCCAACGCGCGCTGGCCCGACGGCTGGCCGCCCGCTACGAGGCGGCCGTGCCGTCGGGCCATCTGGTCATGAAGGACCGCCCGGAAGAGGTCGCGGCCGTGATCCTGCGACCGTGATCCCGCGGTCGCTCCGGTCAGGAAGACCGACCCGTCAGGAAGACCGACCGGTCAGGAAGACCGACCGGTCAGGAAGGCGCGTAGACGCTCTCGCAGAACCCCTTGAGCTGCTCGTCCGACAGGTGCTGGGCCAGGTCGGCCTCGCTGATCATGCCGACGAGCCGCTTCTCCTCGATGACGGGCAGCCGCCGGATCTGGTTGCTCTGCATCTCCTCCAGGACCGCGCCCACGTCCGCGCCCGACTCGACCCAGCGCGGGGTGCCCTTGGACATCTCGCCGCAGGTGACCTTCGAGGGGTCGTGGCCCATGGCCACACACCCGACCACGATGTCGCGGTCCGTGATGATGCCGCAGAGCCGCTCGCTCTCGTCGGCGATGGGCAGCGCGCCGACGTTCAGGTTGCGCATCAGCTGCGCTGCGCGGTCGAGCGTCTCGTGAGCCGGGATCCACTGGGCCCCGGGGTGCATGATGTCCTTCGCCGTGGTCATGGGCTGCGTACCTTTCGTCGGACGTGGTCACACGTACGTCCCCGAGCCCCATCCATTCTCGGCGCGCGGCCCGGCCGCCGCGACTTGTCGGCGGACGACACGGCCCCCGCGACCGCGGCGGGTCACGGGGGCCGTCGGGTCAGCGACCCGGGTCGTCAGGCGCCACGCTTCCTGAGCATGTCCGCCATCAGCAGCATCTCGGACTTCTGGGCGTCGACCATGCCCTGCGCGAGACCGCGCTCGATCTCCACCGAGCACTTCTGGACGCAGCCCTCGGCCATGTGGACCCCGCCCCTGTGGTGCTCGGTCATGAGCTTCAGGTACAGGACCTCGGCCTCCCGGCCGCTCGCCCCGCGCAGCTCGTCGAGCTGCGCGTTGGTCGCCATGCCGGGCATGAGCGCCCCGTCGAGCGGACCGGTGTCGCCGGAGCCGCCCATGCCCATCCAGGTCATCGGCTCGACGCCGGACTCGATCTTGGGCAGCCCCCACAGGTCGAGCCAGCCGAGCATCATGCCCCGCTGGTTGGCCTGGGTGTTGGCGATGTCGTACGCGAGACGGCGCACCTCCTCGTCCTGGGTGCGGTCCCGGACGATGAACGACATCTCGACGGCCTGCTGGTGGTGGACGGCCATGTCCCGGGCGAAGCCGGCGTCCGCGGAGAGCGAGGACGGCGTACGCGGTGCCTCCTCGCGCTCGGCGGAGGCGACGGTGACGGCGCCCCCGGCGAACAGCAGGGCGAGCGCGACGGCGGTGATCGCCGCCCACTGCGTCCGGTTCGGCCGCCGGGCCGGGGGTGTCGGTACGGCGTCGACGTCGGCCTCGTCCTCGCCGACCCGGCTCACTGGCCGATCCCGCCGGTGCAGGCGGCGCCCGGCTCGGGGGTCTGCGGGCCCTGGACGTACTTCGTGAAGAAGGCGTCGATACGGGGGTCGCTCGCGTCGTCCACGGTGACCTGCTTGCCCCAGGCGGACAGCATGATGGCGCCGGCCTGGTCGTCCACCGGGCTCATCAGCGTGTACTTGGTCTTGCCGACCTTGTCCTCGAGCTTCTTCACGTCGTCGGCCGCGGCCTTCTTGTTGTACGTCACCCAGACGGCACCGTGCTCCAGGGAGTGCACGGCGTTCACCTCGGCGATGGCCTTCTTGTAGACGACGCCGTCGCAGTTCATCCAGACCGGGTGGTGGTCACCGCCGACCGGCGGCTTCATGTCGTACTTCACGGCCGTCTCGACGTGGTTGCGGCCGAGCTTCGCGGCGTCCCAGGACTTCTCCGCGGTGATGGGGGCCTTCGCGGCCGCGTCCTTCTTGTCCTGCTCGTCGGACTTCTTCATCAGCACGAAGGTGCCGAAGCCGACGAGGCCGAGGACGACGACGCCCGAGACACCGATCGTGACGAGGCGGTTGCGGCGCTCACGGGCCTGCTCGGCGCGGCGCATCTCCTCTATTCGGGCGCGGCGGTCGGCGTTGGCGGAGCTCTTGGCGGCCATGGTGATGTCGTCCTTCTTCAGGGATGGGGGTGGAGTTCGGGGGTGGACGGATCGGGGCGGGACGCCCGCCGCCGCTATGTCCGAAGAACTTGAAGGACGTGCAGATCCGGCGCGCGCGGCCGGACGCCGGAACGGCGCGCGGCGCCGTCGCCGGACGGCGGCTCGAAGCGCGGGACCCCGGCGGCCGCGTGCAGCGGCGGGTCGAGCGGGGGCGCGCTGAGCACCGCGGGGGAGAGGGAGGGGAAGAGGGAGCAGCCACCGCGGTCGTACGGGCAGACGTACTCGACGACGGTCCCGGTGGCCGCGGGGGTGACCGTGGTGCCGGTGGCCGTGGGCCCGCTCGCGGCCCTCGCTCCGGTGCCCGCGTGATGGTTCTCGGGACCGGGTCCGGCGCCCAGGCAGAAGAAGAGCGCGGCGAGGAGCGTCGCCACGGCACTCACCAGTGCCATGGGACGCGCGTGCTGGGACGGGCGTACGAGCCGTGTGGCCCCCATGGGCGCAGATCGTAGTGGGCGCGGGGGCTCTGTGGGCCGAACGGGGTACCACTCGGTACCGACGGGGGGCGGCCGAGGGGCGGACGGAGAGCCGGACGCCGCCGTTCTCGCGTTACCTGAGTCACACCCGAGCAGGCACTATGGGTGTGCAACGTGCGCGAAACCATGTGGTGGGATGCTCAGGTGCCCCCCGATGTGCTCTGAGGCGGTGGGAGCAGGCGGCCTGACCAGCGAGGATGGGTGTGGAAATGGACAAGCAGCAGGAATTCGTGCTCCGTACGCTCGAGGAGCGCGACATCCGCTTCGTACGTCTGTGGTTCACCGACGTGCTGGGCTTCCTCAAGTCGGTGGCCGTGGCGCCCGCCGAGCTTGAGCAGGCCTTTGACGAGGGCATCGGTTTCGACGGCTCCGCGATCGAGGGCTTCGCCCGCGTATACGAGTCGGACATGATCGCGAAGCCGGATCCGGGCACGTTCCAGATCCTGCCGTGGCGGGCCGAGGCGCCGGGGACGGCGCGGATGTTCTGCGACATCCTGATGCCGGACGGATCGCCGTCCTTCGCCGACCCGCGGTACGTCCTGAAGCGGGCGCTGGCCAAGACCTCGGACCTGGGCTTCACCTTCTACACCCACCCCGAGATCGAGTTCTTCCTCCTCAAGGACAAGCCGCTCGACGGCACCCGCCCCACCCCGGCGGACAACTCGGGGTACTTCGACCACACTCCGCAGAACGTGGGCATGGATTTCCGCCGCCAGGCGATCACGATGCTCGAATCGATGGGCATCTCGGTGGAGTTCAGCCACCACGAGGGAGCCCCGGGCCAGCAGGAGATCGACCTCCGCTACGCGGACGCCCTCTCCACGGCGGACAACATCATGACCTTCCGCCTGGTGATGAAGCAGGTGGCGCTGGAGCAGGGCGTGCAGGCCACGTTCATGCCGAAGCCGTTCTCGGACTACCCGGGCTCGGGCATGCACACCCACCTGTCCCTCTTCGAGGGCGACCGGAACGCGTTCTACGAGTCGGGCGCCGAGTACCAGCTGTCCAAGGTCGGCCGCTCGTTCATCGCGGGCCTGCTGAAGCACGCGGGCGAGATCTCCGCCGTGACGAACCAGTGGGTCAACTCGTACAAGCGCATCTGGGGCGGCTCGTCCCGCACGGCGGGCTCGGGCGGCGAGGCCCCCTCGTACATCTGCTGGGGCCACAACAACCGCTCGGCCCTGATCCGCGTCCCCATGTACAAGCCGGGCAAGACGGGCTCCTCGCGCGTCGAGGTCCGCTCCATCGACTCGGGCGCGAACCCGTACCTGACCTACGCCGTCCTCCTCGCCGCGGGCCTCAAGGGCATCGAGGAGGGCTACGAACTCCCGGCCGGCGCCGACGACGACGTCTGGGCCCTCTCGGACGCGGAACGCCGGGCGATGGGCATCGAACCGCTCCCGCAGAACCTGGGAGAGGCGATCGCCCTGATGGAGAAGAGCGAACTGGTGGCGGAGACGCTGGGCGAGCACGTCTTCGACTTCTTCCTCCGCAACAAGAAGCAGGAGTGGGAGGAGTACCGCTCCGAGGTCACCGCCTTCGAGCTGCGGAAGAACCTGCCGGTGCTGTAGGGCGGTCCGTTAATCCGTTGCCCGGGGCGGTGTGTCCGTTCACACTGCCCCGGTGAAGATCGAATCCGTCGCCACCGAGCGGCTCCTGCTCCGACCGCTGTCCGTCGCCGACGCCGAGCGCATCGTCGCGCGGGAGTCCGCGACCGGGGAACTGTGGGGCGAGGGGTACCCCGGGGACGGGGACGTCCGCTCGGCCACCGGGTTTCTGCGGGGGGTCGCCGAGCGCGGCGACCCGGGGGTGTTCCGGCCGTACGCGATACGGCTCGCGGAGAGCGGCGTCACCGTCGGCGGGATCGGGTTCCACGGGCCGCCCGACGAGATCGGGGTCGTCACCGTGGGGTACGGGCTCGTGCCCGTGGCGCGCGGCAACGGGTACGCCTCCGAGGCGCTGCGGGCGCTTCTCGAGATCGCCCGCCGAGCCGGTGTCTCCGGGGTGAAGGGCGACGCCGACCTGGACAATCCGGCGTCCCACCGGGTGATGGAGGCCGCCGGGATGCCGTGCGTGGCGCAGGACGACCAGCTCCGGCACTTCTACCGGGGGTTCTAGGTGTGACGGACCGTCCGCGCCGGTGTCGGTTCACGCCGGAACGCCGTCCCCCGCGCGGTTCTCCGACATCGCCGCGCGGGAGATGTGCGGGGAGCCCGGCGCCGACCTCGATCCGGCCGAGGTTCCCGCCACCGGCCGCCGCGCGCTCGGCCCCGGACGCCGCAGGACGTGGCCGCCGTCAGCGTTCCGAGAGCTCCGACGGCGCCTCCTGGACCACCCAGCCGTTTCCGTCCGGGTCCTCGAAGGTCATGAAGGCGTTCCACGTGCCGCCCTTGCCGGCCTCCCAGCCCTTCTCTCCCACGTGCTGGATCGCCGAGACCTCCACCCCGCGCCCGACGAACTCCGCCCGGGCCGCCTCGATGTCCGTCACGCAGAACTGCAGGCCCTGCAGGGTGCCCGGGGCCATCTGCTTCGTGCCCGGCATCGGCGGCATCCCGCTCAGCAGCGCGAGCGAACAGCGTGAGCCCGGCGGCGTCAGCTGGACGACGCGCACGCCCGGGGCCACGGCGTCGTCCAGGTCGACGGCGAAGCCGCACTTCCCGGCGTAGAACTCCTTCGCCCGGTCCATGTCGGTGACGGGGACCGGGACGACTTCCAGTGTCCAGTTCACGGGGGTTCTCCTCAGAAACGCCAGCGGGTCTGTCCGAAGGGATCGCCCTTGGTGAAGCCGAAGGCCGTGCGGGGCGCGACCGCGAACACCAGGGCCGTACCACCGTCCCCCCGGAACGCCCCGTCGCGCACCTCGAAACGCCAGTCCTCGCCGTACTTCTCGGCCCACGCCCCGGCGAGCGCCGTCAGCCGGTCCTCGTCGGTCACCCGCGTGGCCTCGCCCTCGACCACGAGGTCGAGGCCCTCGCCGAGCGCGGGCGTGCCCGTCGTCAGGACCACGGAGGCGTTGCCCTCCAGGTTGCGGGCCTTGCGCTCGTCCGGGCCGGTGCAGAAGTGGAGCGCGCCCTCCGACCAGACGGCGATCAGCGGGGTCACATGGGGGCGGCCGTCGGGGCGCACGGTCGTCAGCCAGAAGACCTCGGCCGCCGCGAGCCGTGCCTCGGCCTCGGACCAGGGGACCGGGCCCGCCTTGTCGTCGCTGTACCGGGGGTCGAGGACCGTCTGCGGGGTCTGCGGGTTCATCGCCGTTCCCTTCGTCGCCTGTGCCGCCGCGCGCGTGTGCGGTGGGTGTGCACAGGTAACGACCGGACCGGCCCGGGAAACTCATCGGCGCGCCGGGACCCACTCCCGCCGCAGGCCGTCCGCGCGCCGGGCCCCACCCCGTCCGCCCGCCGCAGGCCGTCCGCCCGCCGCGGCTCATTCGGCCGCCGCGACTCCTTGCCCGGCCGGCGCTCCCGACCGCGCCGGCGTCCAGTGCAGTCGGCCGTCCAGGCCGATCGCCGCCACTCCGTCCCTGCCCGCGTCCGGAGCCCCCGCGAACAGGAACCTCTCCAGCTTCCAGGCGGGCGCCGCCGCCCCCGTCCTGCCGTGCGGCGCCGTCGCCAGGAAGCCGGTCCGGGACCGGACCGCGAGGAGTCCGTCGCCGCCGCTCACCGGGCCGAAGCCCGCCACACCGCCGGGCAGCTCCGTGACCGGGGAGACCGGGCCGACACCCGAGAAGTCGGCGCTGCGCAGATCGCCGGAGGCCGGCTTGCGGAACCAGAGCCGTACGCCGTCGCCGTCCGGCGCCGGGCTCGCGCTCAGCGCCAGGGTCGTCGGCGGGAGCGCGGTCGGCGCCGGACCCGTGAGCGGGCCGCCGGGCACGTGCTGCGCCCATACCAGAACGGTCTTCACGGTGCTCGCGAAGACGTACCCGCGGCCCTTCCCGTCCGTCGCCGCGACCGGGTCGCCGACCACGTCCACGCCGCCGAGCACCCGCCAGGGCCCCCAGCCGCCGTCCGGGCCCTGCTCGCGTGCGGTCAGACGGCGCAGGCTGTCGCGCAGGACCACGGTCGCGCGGCCGTCGGCGCCCACCGTCACGGCGGGCGCGCTGATGTCGGAGGTGCCGGTCGCGTCGTTCCGCTCGGGGCTGCCGAGCGAGCGCCACGGGCCGAAGGCGCCGCCCGGCACCGCCTGCTGGGTGCTCACGACCTCGCGGCGGTAGCCGGCCGGGCCGCCGGCCAGGAGCGTCCGGGTGCCGTAGACCGCGATACGGCCGTCGGGCAGCGACACCGAGGTGACGCCGGTGTCCATGCCGCCGCCGGGCAGCAGCGTCGGGCCGCTCCAGGCGCCGCCGTCGGCCGGCTTCCGCCAGGCCGCGAGCTGTCCGTCGAGGACGGCGAACGCGTGCAGTCCGCCGTCCCGGTCCCGCTGCACCCAGGAGGTGGAGGTGCCCCGGGCGTAGCGCACGGTCGCGGTCCAGCCGCGTCCGGCGGGCCGCGCGGCCACCTTCAGGTCGCCGCAGCCGGCGGGCGTCCCGCAGTCGTTGACGCCGTCGAGCCAGGCGTAGGTCTTCAGGGTCCTCAGCTTGTCGTCCGCCGTCTCGGGGTCGAGCGTGTGCGGCAGGACGCTGGTGGGGTAGCCGAGGTAGTTCTGCACGCCGACCCGCGGATGTCCGGGCAGCTCCGCGTACCGGGCGAGCGCGGCCTGGGCGAACCGCGCCCCGTACAGGTGGTCCTGGTGGTCGCGGATCTTCCCGGTCTTCGGATCGGTGCCGGGGCTCGGGTCCTGCATCCGGACGAAGGTCGGCCGGAACCGGTCGAGCAGCCCGGCGATCGTCGCCACGACCTCGTCCTTGGTGTACCGGAAGTCTGTGGTGACCGGGGTGCCGGAGGAGCGCTGCGACTCCAGCGTGCCGATCAGTCCGTGCCAGAGGCCGTTCAGACTGTTCGGGCGGTAGTGGTTGGTCGACCCCGCCTCGCGTATCTGCAGCCACACCAGCCTGACCTTCGGGTCGGCGCGCAGGGTGTCCAGCTCGGCCAGGCCGCCGCCGGCCGTGGGAATCGCCACCCGGTCCCAGGGGCTGGTCCGGCTGCCGGTCGCCATCTCGGAGTACGCGGCCCGGATGCCGTTCTGCCGGGCCTCGGCGTAGGCGGCCTTGTCGGCCTTGGCGGCCGCTGCGTCGCGGGGGCGGGCGTTGACGCCGTCGGACTCACCGGCCGTCAGGTACACCGCGGCCAGCGGGGTGCCGGAGCGGATGGTCTGGGATATGTCCGGGTTCATGAAGAACAGGTCGTCGTCCGGGTGCGCCACGATCTGCATGACCGAGGTGGCGGAGTTCCCCCCGGGCGCGGTGGACGCCGGGGTCCGTCCGGGCGTCCCGGGGTCCGAGGCCGGGTCCCGGGAGTCCGGGCCGGTGGCCATGGGGACCGGCGAAGGGGCCGAGGCCCGGGGCGGGACGGCGGGGGCCAGGGTCGCGGGCACCTTTCCGTCCGGCGTCGCCGTCTGCGCCGCGGCCGTCTTCGGCGCACCGGTCACCGACAGGAGTCCGGCGAAGGTGCCGCCCACCAGGACGGCCGTGACCGCGGTGGAGACGGTCCTGCGGCGGGACAGGGGGAGACGACGGCGGAGGCGTACGGGCATGGTCGGCGGCGCGCTTTCAACAGGTCGGGCAGGCGGGTCGGTCCCGCGCTGGCGTACGGGGTGGCTTCAGGGGTCGCCTGATCGGGTGCGGACGGGCGGGGTGGTCCCGCGCATGCGTCCGGGTCCGCGTCAGGGTCGCCTCGGCGGGTTCGGGCAGGCGGGAGTGGTCCGCCCCCAGCAAGACGGACTTTCAAGGAATACGGTTCATCGGACTCGAAAAGCCATCGATGTGCGGGACATCACGTGTGATCCGCTGCGAACCGAAGGCCTGAACGCCCCCGTCCCCCGCTGCGGATAGGCTCGATCCGCCCGGGTTCCGACCCGGGGGTGAGCCCTGGGGTCGACCCCGGGGCGGACCTGCTCGGAGGGAGCGGCGGAATGACGGTGCCGGGACGCAGGAGCAGCACGTTCTCACGTCTGCTGCGGCACGGATTCACCGACCCGTCGGGGGCGGAACGGCTCCTGGACGTGCCCGAGCTGTCCGCGCTGCGCGGCGACGACGTCCTCCTCGACGCCCTCGGCGCGACCGCCGACCCCGACCTCGCCCTGCGCGGTCTCGTCCGCCTCGTCGAGGCGCAGCCCGAGACCGAGCGGCAGACGTTCACGACCACCCTGCTCGCGGCCAAGCCGTTCCGGGACCGGCTCCTCGGGGTGCTCGGCGCCTCCGAGGCGCTCGCCGACCACCTGGCCCGGCACCCGCGCGACTCGGAGTCCCTCGTCACGTACGAGGCCGCCGACCTGCACCCGGGGGTCGCCGAGTTCGAGCGCGGTCTCGCGGAGGCCGCCGACGCGGTCTCGCTGCGGGTCGCCTACCGCAGGTGCCTGCTGGCCATAGCCGCCCGTGACGTGTGCGGCACCATCGACGTCGCCGAGACCGCCGCCGAGCTCGCGGACCTGGCGACGGCGACCCTGCGCGCCGCGCTCGCCATCGCCCGCACCGCCGCGCCCGCCGACGCCGCCATGTGCCGGCTCGCCGTGATCGCGATGGGCAAGTGCGGTGGTCACGAGCTGAACTACGTGTCCGACGTGGACGTGATCTTCGTGGCGGAGCCGGCCGACGGCGCGGACGAGGGCAAGGCCATGCAGGCCGCGACCCGGCTCGCCTCGCATCTGATGCGGATCTGCTCGGAGACCACCGTCGAGGGCACGATCTGGCCGGTCGACGCCAATCTGCGCCCCGAGGGCCGCAACGGTCCCCTCGTCCGTACGCTCTCCTCCCACCTCGCGTACTACCAGCGCTGGGCGAAGACCTGGGAGTTCCAGGCGCTGCTCAAGGCGCGCGCGGTGGCCGGCGACCCGGAGCTGGGCGCCCAGTACATCGACGCCGTCTCCCCGCTGGTCTGGCAGGCCGCCGAGCGCGAGAACTTCGTGCCCGACGTGCAGAAGATGCGCCGCCGGGTCGTCGACAACATCCCCGCCGCCCAGGTGGACCGCGAGCTCAAGCTCGGCCCCGGCGGCCTGCGCGACGTCGAGTTCGCCGTCCAGCTCCTCCAGCTCGTGCACGGCCGCAGCGACGCCGGACTGCACAGCGGCACCACCCTCGACGCGCTCGCCGCCCTCGCCGCCGGCGGCTACGTCGGCCGGGCCGACGCCGCCCAGCTCGACGAGGCCTACCGCTTCCTGCGGGCCATGGAGCACCGCATCCAGCTGTACCGGCTGCGCCGCACCCACCTCGTCCCCGAGGACGAGGCGGACCTGCGCCGTCTCGGCCGGTCGCTCGGACTGCGCACCGACCCGGTGGCCGATCTGAACAAGGAGTGGAAGCGGCACGCGGCCGTCGTCCGCCGCCTGCACGAGAAGCTCTTCTACCGGCCGCTGCTCGACGCCGTCGCCCAGCTCGCGCCCGGCGAGATCCGGCTCAGCCCGAAGGCCGCGGGACAGCGGCTCGAAGCGCTCGGGTACGCCGACCCCGCCGCCGCCCTGCGCCACCTGGAGGCCCTGGCCTCCGGGGTCAGCCGCAAGGCCGCGATCCAGCGGACGCTGCTCCCGGTGCTGCTCGGCTGGTTCGCGGACTCGGCCGACCCGGACGCCGGGCTGCTCGGCTTCCGCAAGGTCTCCGACGCCCTCGGCAAGACCCCCTGGTACCTGCGGCTGCTCCGTGACGAGGGCGCCGCCGCCGAGAACCTCGCCCGCGTCCTGTCCGCCGGACGCCTCGCCCCCGACCTGCTGCTGCGCGCCCCCGAGGCGGTCGCGCTGCTCGGCGACCCGGAGGGGCTGAAGCCGCGCGGCCGGGACCACCTGGAGCAGGAGGTCCTGGCCGCGGTGGGCCGCGCGTCCGACGCCGAGCAGGCCGTCGCGGCGGCCCGCGGGGTGCGCCGCAGGGAGCTGTTCCGGACCGCCGCGGCCGACCTCATCGGCTCGTACGGCACCGAGGACAGCCCCCGCGAGCCCGACCCGGGCGAGCTGGTCGACCGGGTGGGGGAGGCGGTCACCGACCTCAACGCGGCGACGATCGCGGGCGCCCTGCGGGCCGCCGTCCGCGCCGAGTGGGGCGACGAACTGCCCACCCGCTTCGCCGTCATCGGCATGGGCCGCTTCGGCGGTCACGAGCTGGGGTACGGCTCCGACGCCGACGTCCTGTTCGTGCACGAGCCGCGCGAGGGCGTCGACGAGCAGGACGCGGCCAGGGCCGCGAGCAAGGTGGTCGCCGAGATGCGACGGCTGCTCCAGCTCCCCACCGCCGACCCGCCGTTGCTGATCGACGCGGACCTCAGGCCGGAGGGCAAGAGCGGCCCCCTGGCCCGCACCCTGAAGTCGTACGCGGCCTACTACCGCCGCTGGTCTCTCGTCTGGGAGAGCCAGGCGCTGCTGCGCGCCGAACCCATCGCGGGCGACCGCGAGTTGGGGGACCGGTTCATCGAACTCGTCGACCCGCTGCGCTATCCGGCCGAGGGGCTCGGCGAGGACGCCGTCCGCGAGATCCGCCGCCTCAAGGCCCGGATGGAGTCCGAGCGGCTGCCGCGCGGCGCCGACCCGACCCTCCACGCCAAGCTGGGGCGCGGCGGCCTGAGCGACGTCGAGTGGACGGTCCAGCTGCTCCAGATGCAGCACGGCTGGGTGGAACCGGGGCTGCGGACGACCCGTACCCGCGACGCGCTCCGGGCGGCCCACGCGGCCGGCCTCATCCCCACGGAGGAGGCGCAGACCCTGGACGAGGCATGGGTCCTCGCCACCCGCGTCCGCAACGCGGTGATGCTGGTCCGCGGCCGGCCCGGCGACACCTTCCCCTCGGACCCGCGCGAACTCGCGGCGGTGGGACGGTACCTGGGCTACGAGGCCGGGCATGTCGGCGAGATGGTCGACGACTACCGGCGGATCACCCGGCGGGCCCGCGCCGTCGTCGAGGAGCTGTTCTACGGGGCGTAGGCCCGCTGGGGCGGCGGCGCGGGCAGGCCGTCGCCGCGCCTACGCCCCGTCCGGCATGCCCCGGATGTGCGTCAGATAGCCGGCCAGGGCCAGTTCGAAGGAGGTGTCGGTGCGGCCGCCCTCGGGGAAGGCGGCGAGCGCCCGCGCGAGCCGCGGGGTCGCCGTGTCGTCGGCCAGCTCCCACATCGCCTCCGGGGCCGCCATGTCGAGGGCGGAGCCCAGGACCAGGTTCTCCAGGGCGATGATCACCGGCATCACGTCCGGGAGGGCGAAGCCCGCGTCGAGGAGGAGGGCGACCGCCTTCTCGTACTGCTCCAGGACCCGCGGGGCGCGCACCGGCGACGTGGTGAGCAGCGGGATCGCCTTCGGGTGGGCGGCGAAGGCGGCCCGGTAGGAGCGCGCCCAGGCGGCGACGGCCGCGTCCCACGGCCGTCCGTCGAGGGTTCCGCCGTCGATGGCGGCGCAGATCCGCTCCCGCAGCAGCTCCACGATGCCGTCCCTGCCGTCCACATGGTGGTACACGGAGGCCGTCTGCACACCGAGTCGCCTGGCGATCTGGGGGACGCTGAAGTCGCCCTGCTCGTCGACGAGTTCGAGTGCCGTGGTGGTGATGCGCACCCGGTCGAGCAGGGGCTTGTGCGGCCGGCCCATGGACGTTCTCCCGCTGTTCAGGTCTTCCCGAATCGTTGGGCACGAGGCTACATTGCGCCAACCGAAAGCCTTTAGGTTTACGAGAAGGGCTTCTCCCGCATGTCCTCCAGCACCTCCGACAAGCCGCCAGGCCTGCGCACAGGCACCCTCGGCACCGCCGACATCTCCTTCTTCGTCGTCTCCGCCGCCGCCCCGCTCACCGTGATGGCCGGCGTCGCCCCCATCGCCCTCGTCCTCGGCGGCATCGGAGCCCCGGCCGGCTACCTCCTCGCCGGCATCACCCTGGCGATCTTCGCCGTCGGCTTCACCACCATGAGCCGCCACGTCCGCAGCGGCGGAGCCTTCTACGCGTACATCGCCCAGGGGCTCGGCAAACCGCTCGGCATCGCCGCCGCCCTGGTCGCCATGGTCGGCTACAACGGCATGGAGATCGGCGTCTACGGACTCCTCGGCTCCGCCACCTCCGACACGGCGGGCGCCCTGGGGGGCACCGACCTGCCCTGGCTCCCGATCGCCCTCGCCGGCCTGCTGGTCATCTGGTACGGCGGCTACCGCTCCATCGACTTCGGCGCCAAGGTCCTCGGCCTCCTGCTCGTCGCCGAGACCGGCATACTCGTCCTCCTCGCCGGCGGCGTCCTCCTCAAGGGCGGCGCGAACGGGCTCTCCCTCGCCTCCTTCGCCCCGGGCAACGTCCTCGTCCCCGGCACCGCGGCCGTCCTGGCCTTCGCCTTCTCGGCCTTCACCGGCTTCGAGTCCACCGTCATCTACCGCCGCGAGGCCCGCGACCCGGCCCGCACCATCCCCCGCGCCACCTACATCGCGGTCGGGTTCCTCGGCCTGTTCTACGCCTTCGTCGTCTGGACCGTGATCCAGGCCTTCGGCGACGACAAGGTCGTCGCGGCCGCCGCCGGCGACACCGGCGGACTCTTCTTCGCCGCCATCACCACCTACGTCGGCCCCTGGGCCGCCGACCTGATGCACGTGTTCATCGTGACCAGCATCATCGCCTCGCTGCTCGCCTTCCACAACGCGATCAACCGCTACGCCCTCGCCCTCGCCGAGGAGGGCGTCCTGCCCGCCGCCCTCGGCCGGATCCACCCCCGCCACCGCTCCCCGTACGTCGCGGGCCTCGCCCAGACCGTGCTCGGCGCGGCTGTCGTCCTCGGCTTCGCGGCCGCCGGCGCCGACCCGTACACCCAGCTGCTGCTCTGGGTGAACACCCCCGGAATGCTCGGGCTCATGGCGCTGATGCTGCTCGCCGCCCTCGCCGTCGTCCGCTACTTCCGGCGCGTCCCGCACCAGGAGGGAGCCCTGCGCACCCTCGTCGCCCCCGGCACCGCGGCCGTCCTGCTCGCCGTGGCGATCTGGCTGGTCGCCTCCAAGGTCGCGCTCTTCACCGGCGCCTCCCCGACCGTCAACGCGGTCCTCGTCGCCGTCGTCCCCGCCGTCCTCGTCCTCGGGCTCCTCCTCGCGTACCGGCTGCGCCGCACGCGCCCCGAGGTCTACGCCCACTTCGCCGAAGAACCACCCGCCGACCCGCCCGGCGCCTCGAACGCCCACCCGAACCCCGCCCCGCCCGGCGCCTCGAACGCCCACCCGAACCCCGCCCCGCCCGCCGAAGGAGCCGACCCCTCGTGTCCGCAGCCCCCGACCTCCTCCTCGTCGACGCCCGCGTCCGTACCCCCGAGCCGAGCGGCCACACCACGGTCGCCGTCCGCGACGGACTGATCACCGCCCTCGGCGACGCCGCCGACGCACGTGCCTGGCGCGGCCCCGGCACCGAGGTCGTCGACCTGGCCGGCGCCACCCTCACCCCCGGCCTCACCGACGCCCACAGCCACCCCGTCTGGGGTCTGGAGATGTTCACCGGCACCGACCTGTCCGGCGTCAGCGACCTCGAAGGACTGCGGGCCGTCCTCCGGGACGCCGAGCGCCGCGACGGCTGGATCATCGGCTTCGGCCTCGACCACAACGTCTTCGGCGGCCGACCCGTCCACCGCGACCTGATCGAGGACGTCCTCGGCGGTGCCCCCGCCTACCTCCGCCTCTACGACGGACACTCGGCCCTGGCCGGCGCGGCCGCACTCAAGGCCGCCGGCATCGACGGACCCCGCGCCTTCGCCCAGCTCTCCGAGATCGTCTGCGACACCGACGGACGCCCCACCGGGCATCTGGTCGAGCACGCGGCCATGGACCTGATGACCCCGGTCCTGCCGGCCCAACCGTACGCCGAGCGCCGGGACCGGCTCGTCGACCTGCTCACCGGCATGGCCGCCACCGGACTCACCTCCGCCCACGTCATGGACCTCGGCGGACCCGACGTACCCGGCCTCCTGACCGCCCTGGAGGAGGACGGCGAGCTGCCGCTGCGCCTCCGTCTCGCGCCCTGGTGCATGCCGGGCGTCGGCGAGGAGGAGCTGGACGAGTTCGTACGGCTCCAGGGGCGGGCCGGGCGCATGTGGGCGATCGGCGGCGTGAAGTTCTTCATGGACGGCACCGTCGAGGGCGGTACCGCCTGGCTGGAACACGCCGACTGCCACGGCCGGGGCACCGACGCCTTCTGGCCCGATCCGGCCGCGTACTCCGCGGCCGTGCGCCGTCTCCACCGTGCGGGCGTCGGCACCGCCACCCACGCCATCGGCGACGCCGCCGTACGGCACGTCCTCGACACCGTGGAAGCCCTGGGCACGGGCGGCCCCCGCCATCGCATCGAGCACATCGAGACGGTCCCCGACGACCAGCTGGGGCGGTTCGCCGCGCTCGGTGTCGTCGCCTCGATGCAGCCCCCGCACACCGCGTACACCCGCGCCGACCACACCGACGAATGGTCCAGGCGGCTCGGCGAGGAGCGGGCGGCCCGCGCCTGGCGCTGCCGTGACCTGCGGGACGCCGGGGCGCACCTCGCGCTCGGCTCGGACTGGCCCATCGCGCACTACGACGCCCGGCAGGTCCTCGCCACGGCGCGGGCCCCGCGCGGCGCGGCCTCGGCCCGGCACGGGCTCACGGGTCTGATGGCCCTGGAGGGCATGACCACGCACGCGGCGGTCGCGGCGGGGGAGGAACGGATCGCGGGCCGGATCGCCCCGGGCCACCGGGCCGACCTCACCGCCTTCGCGGTGGACCCGGTGGAGGCGCCGGCGGACGAGACGGAGAACGCCCCGATCCGCCTCACCGTCGCCGGCGGCCGGATCACCTGCCGGAGCTGACCGAGCGCTCCGTACCGGCCTTCTCGGCCACGTCCGTCCCGCCGGCCGCCCCGGTCGACGCGACGGCGTCGGCCTTCGCGTCCTCGCGGTCCGCCTCCTCCTCCGGAGGCGGGCCGCCGCGCGTCACCGCGCCCGGCATCGGTTCGACCAGCTTGGGCAGGCGGTGCGGTCGGGAGCCGTACCAGAAGTAGGAGACGGCGAAGCCGAAGGCGAGGCAGATCATGCCGCCGACCGCGTCCAGCCAGAAGTGGTTGGCGGTGGCGACGATGACGACGAGGGTCGCCGCCGGGTAGAGCAGGCCCAGGATCCTCGCCCAGGGCGCCTTGGCCAGGAGGAAGATCGTCAGACCGCACCAGAGGGACCAGCCGATGTGCATCGACGGCATCGCCGCGTACTGGTTGGACACGTGCTTGAGGTTGCCCGAGGCCATCGAGCCCCAGGTCTCGTGGACGAGGACCGTGTCGATGAAGTTCTGGCCGGTCATGAGCCGCGGGGGCGCGAGCGGATACAGGTAGTAACCGACCAGTGCCACACCGGTGGTGGCGAACAGCACGGTGCGGAACGCCCCGTAACGGCCCGGGTGCCATCGGTACAGCCACACGAGCACACCGATGGTGACGATGAAGTGCAGCGTCGCGTAGTAGTAGTTCATCGACACGATCAGCCATGTCACCGAGTTCACGGCATGGTTGACGGCGTGCTCGAAGGCGAGGCCGAGGGACTGCTCGGTCTCCCAGATCCAGTCGGCGTTCTTGAAGGCCTGGGCCTTCTGCTCCGGCACCGCGTTGCGGATGAGCGAGTACGTCCAGTAGCTCACCGCGATCAGCGCGATCTCGAACCAGATCGTGGGGCGCCGCGGCGCGCGCGCACGGAGGCGCGCGAACCTGCCGTCGGCCACGGTGGGTGACGACGGGGTCGTCCGGTTGTCCAAACTCTTCACGGTCGTTTCACCCATAGGGAGAGAGTCTGCCAGATCCCTTCCCCCCGACCGATCATCCCTCCGACGGGTTCGGGGCGCACCCGGTCCACCTCGGGAATGAGGTCGTACGGAGGGTGCCTCAAGGGTCGGAAACAGGTACAGGGACAGGTCAGGGACAAGGTCAGGGGCAGGGCAAGTCAGGACAGGGCAGGGCAGGGCCGGGTCGGGCGGTGGGGCGGGAGCGGGTTCGGCGCGCGGCCGTCAGCCGCGTACGGCGGGCGGGGCCGAGGCCGTCGACCCGCGGACGACCAGCTCGGGCATGAAGACGAACTCGGAGTGCGGGGCGGGAGTGCCCCCGACCTCCTCGAGCAGCGCGCGGACCGCGGCCTGTCCCATCGCCTGCACGGGCTGCCGAATGGTGGTCAGCGGCGGATCGGTGAACGCTATGAGGGGAGAGTCGTCGAAACCGACGACGGAGACGTCCCTGGGGACGTCGAGCCCCTGCTGCCGTGCGGCCCGGATCGCGCCGAGCGCCATCATGTCGCTCGCGCACACGACCGCGGTGCAGCCGCGGGAGATCAGCGCCCCGGCCGCGGCCTGGCCGCCCTCCAGGGTGTAGAGGGAGTGCTGGATCAGCGCCTCGGACTCCTCGGAGCCGAGGCCGAGCCGCTCCTGCATGCCCTGCTGGAAGCCCTCTATCTTGCGGAGCACCGGCACGAACCGCTTCGGTCCGACGGCGAGCCCGATCCTGGTGTGACCGAGCGCGGCCAGGTGCGTCACCGCGAGCCGCATCGCGGCCCGGTCGTCGGGGGAGACGAAGGGCGCCTGCACCTTGGGGGAGAAGCCGTTGAGGAGGACGTACGGGACGCCCTTGCCGCGCAGTTGGTCGTAGCGCGTCATGTCGGCGGTGGTGTCGGCGTGGAGCCCGGAGACGAAGATGATGCCGGCGACGCCCCGCTCGACCAGCATGTCGGTGAGCTCGTCCTCGGTGGACCCGCCGGGGGTCTGGGTGGCGAGCACCGGGGTGTATCCCTGCCGGGTCAGGGCCTGCCCGATGACCTGCGCGAGCGCGGGGAAGATCGGGTTGTCCAGCTCGGGGGTGATGAGGCCGACGAGGCCCGCGCTGCGCTGGCGCAGTCGTACGGGCCGCTCGTAGCCGAGCACGTCGAGCGCGGCAAGGACGGATTCACGGGTGGCCCCGGCCACACCGGGCTTGCCGTTGAGCACGCGGCTGACTGTGGCCTCACTGACCCCCGCCTGGGCTGCGATGTCGGAGAGCCGCGCGGTCATGAGGATGGACTGTACCGGTCACGGGGCGTATTGCCCACCGCACGGGTGAGGTGCGGGTGATGCAAGCCACTCCGCAAGGTCTTGCAGGATTTGCGGGGCGTGCGTGGTGCGTTCAGGGCGTGCGCGCGGGGCCGTACGGCGCGTGAGGGGCGTGTGTCAGCTGCTGTCAAGCGATTCAACGGCAACCTTCGGGACACGTGGATGTAACGATCCCCGGTCCTTGCAGAAAGTTCCCGCAAGCTCTTTCGGCTCGTTTTCATCCCTGTTACGTTCCTGGCAACCCGGAGCGCCGCGAGGGAGCGGTCGCATGAGGAAGGTTCCAGCCCCTCGTCCCCCCGGGATCAGTTGAAGGAGTTCACATGCGGCGTGGCATAGCGGCCACCGCGCTGGTCGCGGCCCTGGGCGTGACCCTGGCGGCGTGCGGGAGTGACAGCGGTTCGGACGGCGGCTCGAAGAGCTCGGGCGAGCTCTCCGGCACCGTGACCTGGTGGGACACCTCCACGGTCGGCTCCGAGGACAAGGTCTTCAAGAAGGTCGCCGAGGACTTCAAGAAGAAGCACCCGAAGGTCACCGTCAAGTACGTGAACGTGCCGTTCGGTGAGGCGCAGAACAAGTTCAAGAACGCCGCGCAGTCCGGCTCCGGTGCCCCCGACGTCATCCGCTCCGAGGTCGCCTGGACCCCCGAGTTCGCCGACCTCGGCTACCTGGCCCCGCTCGACGGCACCCCGGCCCTCAAGGACGCGGACGACTTCCTGGAGCAGGCCGCGGCCTCCACCAAGTACAACGGCAAGACCTACGCCGTCCCGCAGGTCATCGACTCCATGGGCATCTTCTACAACAAGAAGATCTTCAAGGAGGCCGGCGTCGAGGTCCCCAAGACCATCGACGAGCTCAAGACCGTCTCCGCCAAGATCAAGAAGAAGACGGGCAACCCCGGCCTCTACCTGCGCGGCGACGACGCCTACTGGTTCCTCTCCTTCCTCTACGGCGAGGGCGGCGACCTCGTCGACGCCGAGAACAAGAAGATCACCGTCGACAACGCGGCCGGTGTGAAGGGCTTCAAGGTCGTCAAGGACCTGGTGGACTCCGGTGCCGCCAAGACCGACGCCACCGACGGCTGGAACAACATGCAGACCGCCTTCAAGGAAGGCAAGGTCGCCATGATGATCAACGGCCCGTGGGCCGTCGCCGACACCTACGCCGGCAAGGAGTTCACCGACAAGGCGAACCTGGGCATCGCCCCGGTCCCCGCCGGCTCGGCCGGCCAGGGCGCCCCGCAGGGCGGTCACAACCTCGCCGTCTACGCGGGCTCCAAGAACCTCGACGCGTCCTACGCCTTCGCCGAGTACATGACCTCGGTCGAGACCCAGGCGACGGTCGCCAAGGAGCTCAGCCTGCTTCCGACCCGTGAGTCCGTCTTCATCAAGCCGGACGTCGCGACCAACGAGATGATCGGCTTCTTCAAGCCGGTCGTCGACAAGGCCGTCGAGCGCCCCTGGATCCCGGAGACCGGCAGCCTCTTCGCGCCGCTCGTCACCGAGTACACCAAGGTCCTCACCGGCCAGACCACCCCGGACGCGGGAGCGAAGGCGACGGGCGACGCCTACCGCAAGCTCCTGAAGGACTGGAAGTAACAGGAAGGCAGGCCGGCTGATGGCTGTGGACACCCCCAGCCAGTCGGTGGCGAAGGCCGCGGGCGACTCTGTCGCCCGCGGCCGGAGCCGCGGAACTGGCAAGCGCAGGAGCGTCAGGAAGCGCTCCCTCGCCACCCACTGGTACGCCTGGGCGATGATCGCCCCGGTGACGATCGTGATCGCGGTGATCATCGGCTATCCGCTGGTCCGCGGCGTCTACCTGTCGCTGACCGACGCCAATGAGCGGAACGTCGCGCGGTCGATCGGCGTCAACGAGATCCCGGCCACCTACGAGTTCGTCGGCCTGGACAACTACGCCGACGCGCTCACCGGCGGCCAGTTCCTCTCCACCCTGGGCTGGACGCTGCTGTGGACGGTGTCCTGCGTCTCGGTCACCTTCGCGCTCGGCCTCACCCTCGCCAACGTCCTCAACCGCAGGATCGCCGGCCGCTCCTTCTACCGGCTGCTGCTGATCCTGCCCTGGGCCGTCCCCGGCTTCGTCTCCGTCTTCGCCTGGCGCTTCCTCTACAACCAGGACAACGGTCTCCTCAACAAGATCCTCGCCGGCGGCGGCATCGACGCCGTGCCGTGGCTGAACGACCCCACCTGGGCCAAGTTCTCGGTCATCCTCGTCAACGTCTGGCTCGGCGTGCCGTTCATGATGGTCGCCCTCCTCGGCGGGCTCCAGTCCATCCCCGGCGAGCTGTACGAGGCCGCGGAGATGGACGGCGCCAACGCCTGGCAGCGCTTCCGGCACATCACCATGCCCGGCCTGAGCTCGGTGTCGACGACGGTGGTCCTGCTCTCCACCATCTGGACCTTCAACATGTTCCCGGTGATCTTCCTGCTCACCCGGGGCGGACCCGGCGAGGCCACCCAGATCCTCGTCACCCAGGCGTACAAGTTCTCCTTCGAGGTCAGCCCGCGCGACTTCGCCCAGTCCTCCACCTGGGGCGTGCTCATCCTCGTCCTCCTGATGCTCTTCGCCGCGGTCTACCGGCGAGTCCTCCGCAAGCAGGGAGAAGTCTGGTGACGACCACGACCCCCACCCCCCAGGCCGTCGTGAACACGCCGCTCCGCGGCCGCCGTTCTCCGCTCGCCTCGGTCGCGCTGCACGTCACCCTGATCACGGCGTCCGTGATCGCCGTCTTCCCCGTGCTGTGGGTCCTGCTGACCTCGCTCAAGCCGGCCAAGTACGCGATCACCACGGACTTCTTCAAGGAGACGACGCTCGAGAACTACACGAACCTGCTGAACGACACCCCGTTCCTCACCTGGTTCGGCAACTCGCTGCTCGTCGCCGGTCTCACCACCGTCATCGGCGTCTTCATCTCCGCCACCACGGGCTACGCCGTCAGCCGCTTCCGCTTCCCCGGCAAGCGCGGCCTGATGTGGACGCTGCTCATCACCCAGATGTTCCCGGTCGCCGTCCTGATCGTGCCGATCTACAACATCATGGCGTCGATGGGCCTGCTCAACCAGCCGGTCGGCCTGGTCATCACGTACCTGACCATCGCCGTCCCGTTCTGCGCGTGGATGATGAAGGGCTTCTTCGACACCATCCCGCGCGAGATCGACGAGTCCGGCTACGTCGACGGCCTCACGCCCTTCGGCACCTTCTGGCGGCTGATCCTGCCGCTCGCCAAGCCGGGCATCGCGGTCACCGCGTTCTACTCGTTCATCACCGCCTGGGGCGAGGTCGCCTACGCCTCCGCCTTCATGGTCGGCGACGAGAACCTCACGCTCGCCGGCGGACTCCAGAAGTTCGTCAACCAGTACGGCGCCCAGTGGGGCCCGATGGCCGCGGCCTCCGTGCTCATCGCCATCCCCGCGGCCCTGGTGTTCCTCTTCGCCCAGCGCCACCTCGTCACCGGCATGTCCGCCGGTGCCGTCAAGGGCTGACGGCCCTGAGCCCGCCCTCTGTACGCACCTCTGTACGCACCTCCTTACCTCCCAGGGAAGACATGACCCAGCATCTCGCCACCCCGGCCGACGCCCCGACCACCGGCACGCACACGGGCTGGTGGAGAGACGCGGTGATCTACCAGGTCTACCCGCGCAGCTTCGCCGACGGCAACGGCGACGGCATGGGCGACCTGGAGGGAATCCGCAGCCGGCTGCCGTACCTCAAGGAACTCGGCGTCGACGCCGTCTGGCTCTCCCCGTTCTACGCCTCGCCGCAGGCCGACGCCGGCTACGACGTCGCCGACTACCGGGCCATCGACCCCATGTTCGGCTCGCTCCTCGACGCCGACGCCGTGATCCGCGACGCCCACGCCCTGGGCCTGCGCATCATCGTCGACCTGGTCCCCAACCACTCATCCGACCAGCACGAGTGGTTCCAGCGCGCGCTGCGCGAGGGCCCCGGATCGGTCCTGCGCGAGCGCTACCACTTCCGCCCTGGCAAGGGCGAGAGCGGCGAACTGCCCCCCAACGACTGGGAGTCCATCTTCGGCGGCCCGGCCTGGACCCGCACGGAGAACCCGGACGGCACCCCCGGCGACTGGTACCTCCACCTCTTCGCCCCGGAGCAGCCCGACTTCAACTGGGAGCACCCCGCCGTCCGCGACGAGTTCCGGTCGATCCTGCGCTTCTGGCTCGACATGGGCGTCGACGGCTTCCGCGTCGACGTCGCCCACGGCCTCGTCAAGGCCGAGGGCCTGCCCGACCTCGGCGCCCACGACCAGCTGAAGCTGCTCGGCAACGACGTGATGCCCTTCTTCGACCAGGACGGCGTCCACGAGATCTACCGCTCCTGGCGGAAGGTGCTCTCGGAGTACGACGGCGAGCGCGTCCTCGTCGCCGAGGCCTGGACCCCGACCGTCGCGCGCACCGCGAACTACGTGCGCCCCGACGAGATGCACCAGGCCTTCAACTTCCAGTACCTCGGCACCCACTGGGACGCGGCCGAGCTGCGCCGCGTCATCGACGAGTCGCTGGAGGCGATGCGCCCGGTGGGCGCGCCCACCACCTGGGTGCTCTCCAACCACGACGTCACCCGGCACGCCACCCGCTTCGCCAACCCGGCGGGCCTCGGCACCCAGCTCCGCGAGCCCGGCGACCGCGAACTCGGCCTGCGCCGGGCCCGCGCCGCCACCCTGCTGATGCTGGCGCTGCCCGGCTCGGCGTACGTCTACCAGGGCGAGGAGCTCGGCCTGCCCGACGTCACCGACCTGCCCGACGAGGTCCGCCAGGACCCGTCGTTCTGGCGGGCGTCCGGCCAGGACGGCTTCCGCGACGGCTGCCGGGTCCCGATCCCGTGGACCGTCGAGGGCGGCTCGTACGGCTTCGGCGCCGGCGGCTCCTGGCTGCCGCAGCCCACCACCTGGGGCGGCCTGAGCGTCGAGGCGCAGACCGGCGACCCCGGCTCCACCCTGGAGCTGTACCGCAGCGCCCTCGCCGTGCGGCGGGCGCAGCCCGGACTCGGTGCGGGCGAGGCCGTCGAGTGGCTGGAGGCACCCGAGGGTGTGCTCTCCTTCCGCCGCGACGGCTTCGCCTGCATCGCCAACACCACCGGCCGGGCCATCTCCGTCCCGCTGCCCGGCCGGTTCCTTCTCTCCAACGAGGAGATCGAGATCGTCGCCGCCGACGGCCAGGACACCGCGGTCCTGCCCGCCGACACGACCGCCTGGTGGGCGGTGTGACGATCCCCCTGCCGCGGGGCGCCGGGAACGGCGCCCCGCGGCTCGCGGACATCGCGGCCCAGTCCGGGGTCAGCGAGGCCACCGTCAGCCGCGTCCTCAACGGCAAGGCGGGGGTGGCCGGCGCGACCCGGCACAAGGTGCTCGCGGCGCTCGACGTGCTCGGCTACGAGCGTCCCGTACGGCTGAAACGGCGCAGCGCCGGCCTTGTCGGGCTCGTCGTGCCCGAGCTGACCAACCCGATCTTCCCGGCCTTCGCGCAGGTCGTCGAGCAGGTCCTGGCCGGGCACGGCTACACCCCGGTGCTCTGCACCCAGATGCCCGGCGGCGCCACCGAGGACGAGCTCGTCGAGCAGCTCGTGGAGCGCGGGGTGGCCGGCATCGTCTTCCTCTCCGGGCTGCACGCCGACGCCTCCGCCGACCCGGCCCGCTACGCCCGGCTGACCGCCCGGGGCGTGCCGTACGTCCTCATCAACGGCTACAACGAGCACATCGACGCCAACTTCGTCTCCCCGGACGACCGGGCCGCGGCGCGGATGGCCGTGCGGCACCTGGTCGAGCTGGGGCACGAGCGCATCGGCCTGGCCATCGGCCCCACTCGTTACGTGCCCTCGCGCCGCAAGGCCGAGGGCTTCACCGCCGAGCTGTACGAGCTCCTCGGCGTCGAACGCGCCGACGCGGAGCGGTTCATCAGACCCACGCTCTTCGGTGTCGAGGGCGGGCACGCGGCCGCCGACATCCTGCTCCGCGAGGGCTGCACCGGCATCGTCTGCGGTTCCGACCTGATGGCGCTCGGCGTGATCCGAGCCGTCCGCGCCCGGGGCCTTGACGTGCCCGGGGACGTCTCCGTCGTCGGCTTCGACGACTCGCCGCTGATCGCCTTCACCAGCCCCCCGCTGTCCACCGTGCGCCAGCCCGTCCAGGCCATGGCGACGGCGGCCGTCGGCGCGCTCCTGGAGGAGATCGAGGGCAACCCCGTGCAGCGCACGGAGTTCGTCTTCCAGCCGGAGCTGGTGGTCCGCGGCTCGACGGCGCAGCCGCCCGCGCGCGCCGCGCTGCCGCAAGTCCTTACGTAACAACTTGCGTTGCGCTGTCCGGAGGGTTGACCGGGCGTCGGGGCACTCGTACGGTCACGGCTGAAAACAGTTGCTGAAGCTTTCGGCAACTTCTTGCGACAGTGAAGTCAGCAGGAGGAATCATGGCCAGCAGAACCGTGGCCGCTGCACTCGCCTTCGTGGCGGGAGCTGCCGCTGTGGCCGTCACGGGAAACGCCCCGGCGCAAGCCGCCCCGCCCGGCGAGAAGGACGTCACCGCGGTGATGTTCGAGTGGAACTTCGCCTCGGTGGCCCGGGAGTGCACCGCCCGCCTCGGCCCCGCCGGATACGGATACGTCCAGGTCTCCCCGCCCCAGGAACACCTCCAGGGCGGCCAGTGGTGGACCTCGTACCAGCCCGTCAGTTACAAGATCGCCGGACGGCTCGGCGACCGCACCGCCTTCAAGAACATGATCGACACCTGCCACGCGGCCGGCGTCAAGGTCGTCGCCGACTCCGTCATCAACCACATGGCGAACGGCTCCGGTACGGGAACGGGCGGGACCCCGTTCTCCAAGTACGACTACCCGGGCCTCTACTCCGGCGCCGACATGGACGACTGCCGCGCGACGATCTCCAACTACCAGGACCGGGGCAACGTCCAGAACTGCGAACTGGTCCAGCTCCCCGACCTCGACACCGGCGAGGACCACGTCCGCGGGAAGATAGCCGGCTACCTCAACGACCTGCTCTCCCTCGGCGTCGACGGCTTCCGCATCGACGCCGCCAAGCACATGCCGGCCGCCGACCTCGCCGACATCAAGTCGCGGCTCACCAAGCCCGGCGTGTACTGGAAGCTGGAGGCCATCCACGGCGCCGGCGAGGCCGTCTCACCGAGCGAGTACCTCGGCAGCGGAGACGTCCAGGAGTTCCGCTACGCCCGCGACCTCAAGCGCGTCCTGCAGAACGAGAAGCTCGCCTACCTCAAGAACTTCGGCGAGGCCTGGGGCTACATGCCCTCCGGCCAGTCCGGCGTCTTCGTCGACAACCACGACACCGAGCGCGGCGGCGACACCCTCTCCTACAAGGACGGCGCGAACTACACCCTCGCCTCCGTCTTCGCGCTCGCCTGGCCCTACGGCTCCCCGGACGTCCACTCCGGCTACGAGTGGACCGACAAGGACGCGGGACCGCCCAACGGCGGCCAGGTCAACGCCTGTCACACCGACGGCTGGAAGTGCCAGCACGCCTGGCGCGAGATCTCCTCCATGGTCGCCTTCCGCAACACCGCACGCGGCCAGGCCGTCACCGGCTGGTGGGACAACGGCAACAACGCGATCGCGTTCGGCCGCGGCACCAAGGCGTACGTGGCCATCAACCACGAGACCTCGGCGCTCACCCGCACCTTCCAGACCTCGCTGCCCGCCGGCACCTACTGCGACGTCCAGTCGAACACGCCCGTGACGGTGAACGGATCCGGCCAGTTCACGGCCACCCTCGGCGCCAACACCGCCCTGGCCCTGCACGTGAACGCGACGAACTGCGGCTCCGGCACGGCCCCGACGACCCCGCCCGCCACCTCGGGCGCGGCCTTCCACGTCACCGCCACCACCGTGCCCGGCCAGGACGTCTACGTCACCGGCAACCGCGCCGAACTCGGCAACTGGTCCCCGGCCGCCGCCCTCAAGCTCGACCCGGCCACGTACCCCGTCTGGAAGCTCACCGTCGGCCTGCCCGCCGGAACGGCCTTCGAGTACAAGTACCTCCGCAAGGACGCCGCCGGGAACGTCACCTGGGAGTCCGGCGCCAACCGCACCGCGACCGTCCCCGCCTCCGGCCAGGTCGTCGTGAACGACACCTTCCGCGGCTGACCTCCCCACCCCTCCAGGGCCGCCCCGCACCGGGGCGGTCCTCCCACCCGTACCCGTACACCCGTCCCTCCTCCAGGGAGCACCCCCGTGACACGCAAGAGAACGGCGGTCGCACTGGCCGCCGCCCTGTGCGCCGCCCTCGTGCCGGCCGTCCCCGCGGCCGCCGCGCCCAGGCCCCCGGCCCCGCCCTCCGACCGGGCGCTCGCGGCCGAGCCCGCCCGCCAGGACCTCACCCGCGAGCAGTTCTACTTCGTCCTGCCCGACCGCTTCGCCAACGGCGACGCCTCCAACGACCGGGGCGGCCTCACCGGCAGCCGGACCCAGACCGGCTTCGACCCCACCGACAAGGGCTTCTACCAGGGCGGCGACCTCAAGGGCCTCACCGAGCGGCTCGACTACATCAAGGGCCTCGGCACCACCGCCATCTGGATGGCGCCGATCTTCAAGAACCGGCCCGTGCAGGGGGAGGGCAAGGACGCCTCCGCCGGCTACCACGGCTACTGGATCACCGACTTCACCCAGGTCGACCCGCACTTCGGGACGAACGAGGACCTGGAGAAGCTGATCGCGGCCGCCCACCGCAAGGGCATGAAGGTCTTCTTCGACGTCATCACCAACCACACCGCCGACACCGTCGACTACGCCGAGCAGAAGTACGGCTACCGCCCCAAGGGCGCCTACCCGTACCTCGACAAGGACGGCCGCCCCTTCGACGACCGCGAGGCCGTCGGCAAGGTCGACCGGGACTCCTTCCCGTACACCCCCGTCGCCTCCACCGAGAAGGCGGACACCAAGGTCCCGGCCTGGCTCAACGACCCCGCGATGTACCACAACCGCGGCGACTCCACCTGGGTCGGCGAGTCCGCCGAGTACGGCGACTTCGTCGGCCTCGACGACCTGTGGACCGAGCGCCCCGAGGTCGTCGACGGCATGCGGAGGATCTACGAGAAGTGGGTCCGCGACTTCAAGATCGACGGCTTCCGCATCGACACCGTCAAGCACGTCGACCTCGACTTCTGGACCCAGTGGGCCACCGCCCTCGACGCCTACGCGAAGAAGCAGGGCCGCGAGGACTTCTTCATGTTCGGCGAGGTCTACTCCGCCGACACCGCCGTCACCTCCCCGTACGTCACCCGGGGCCGGCTCGACGCCACCCTCGACTTCCCCTTCCAGGACGCCGCCCGCGCCTTCGCCTCCCAGGGCGCCGGAGCCGACCGGCTCGCCAAGGTCTTCGCCGAGGACTACCGGTACACCACCGACAAGGCCAACGCCTACGAGCAGGTGACCTTCCTCGGCAACCACGACATGGGCCGCATCGGCACCTTCCTCAAGCAGGACAACCCGAACGCCTCCGACACCGAACTCGTCCGCCGGGCCACCCTCGCCAACGAGCTGATGTTCCTGTCCCGCGGCAACCCGGTGATCTACTACGGCGACGAGCAGGGCTTCACCGGCCCCGGCGGCGACAAGGACGCCCGCCAGACCCTCTTCGCCTCCCAGACCGCCGACTACCTCGACGACGACCAGCTCGGCACCGACCGCACCCACGCCACCGACGCGTACGACCCCACGCACCCGGTGTACCGGTCCGTCGCCGCCCTGTCGAAGCTGACCCGCGACCACCCGGCCCTCCGCGACGGCGTCCAGCGGGAACGGTACGCCGAGGGCTCCGTGTACGCCTTCACCCGTACGGACCCGAAGACGCGCACCGAGTACCTCGTCGCCACCAACAGCGCCACCACCGCCAAGACGGTCACCGTCCCCGTCGACTCGGTGAACCTCCGTGGCCTGTACGGCAGCCAGGGCGCCGTGAACGCCGCCGACGGCAGGGTCACCGTCACCGTCCCCGCCCTCTCCTCCCTGGTCCTCAAGGCCGACAAGCCCCTCCCGGCCCCCGCCGTGAAGCCCTCCGTCAGCCTCAGGGCCCCCGCCGCCGGAGCCACCGGCACCGTCGAGCTCACCGCCGACGTCAGCGGCGACGCCCTCAACCGCGTCGTCTTCGCCGCCCAGACCGGCAACGGCCGCTGGCAGACCCTCGGCACCGCCGACCACGCCCCCTACAAGGTCACCCAGCACGTCGCCGCCCCCGCCGGCACCGCCCTGCGCTACAAGGCCGTCGTCGTCGACAGCACCGGCCGCACCGCGAGCGCCACCGCCGCGAGCACCGCCGGACAGGCCCCCGCCCCCCAGAAGCCGGTCGCCGTCGAACGCACCTACGCCGTCGTCCACTACCGGCGCGAGGACGGGAACTACGACGGCTGGACCCTGAAGGGCGCCGGCCAGGAAGCCGCCTTCACCGGCCGCGACGCCCACGGCGCGTTCGCGTGGGTCAAGGTCCCCGAAGGCGCGGCCACCCTCGCGTACACCGTCGAGAAGAACGGCGCCGCCGACGGCCCGCAGCGCAGCGTCGACCTCGGACGCACCGGCGAGGTCTGGATCACCCAAGGCGCCGACGGCCAGTCCGACACCAACCCGGCCCCGGTGACCCCGGACAAGACCAAGGCCGTCCTCCACTACCAGCGGACCGACGGGAACTACGAGGGCTGGGGCCTCCACACCTGGACCGGCGCCGCCCAGCCCACCGACTGGTCCAAGCCCCTCATGCCGACCCGGACCGACGCCTACGGCGCCGTCTACGAGGTCCCGCTCACCGAGGGCGCGAGCTCCCTCTCGTACATCCTCCACAAGGGCGACGAGAAGGACCTGCCCACCGACCAGTCCCTCGACCTGGCGAGCCTCGGCCACGAGGTGTGGCTGCTCTCCGGACAGCCCAAGTACCTGCTCCCGACCGTCGGCGGCGCCCCGAACCTCGACCTCGGCAAGGCCGAGGCCCAGTGGATCGACCAGAACACCGTCGTCTGGAAGGTCAAGGCCACCGAGGCCACCAGCCAGCAGCTCGTGTACGCGAAGGACGGCGGGATCACCGTCACCGACGGCGCCCTGAACACCGAGGGCCGGTGGCTCCGGCTGAACCAGACCGCCCTCACCGACGCCCAGAAGGCGAAGTACCCCCATCTCAAGGAGTACCCGGCCTTCACCGTCGACCCGCGCGACACCGAGCGCGTCCGCGACTCCCTGCGCGGACAGCTGATCGCCACCCAGCGCGCCGCCAACGGCGCCCTGCTCGCCGCCACCGGCGTACAGACCGCCGGAGTCCTCGACGACCTGTACGCGAAGAAGGCCACCGGCGCCGCCCTCGGCCCCGTCTTCCGCGGCGGCAGGGTCGGCCTCTCCGTCTGGGCGCCCACCGCGCAGTCCGTCGCCCTCGAACTCGACGGCCGGACCGTGCCCATGCGGCGCGACGACACCTCCGGCGTCTGGTCCGCCACCGGCCCTCGCAGCTGGGCGGGCAAGCCGTACCGGTACGTGGTGAAGGTCTGGGCGCCCAGCGTCCAGAAGATCGTGGTGAACAAGGTCACCGACCCCTACTCCACCGCCCTCACCACCGACTCCGCCCGCAGCCTCGCCGTCGACCTCGCCGACCCGAAGCTCGCACCGGCCGGCTGGCGCGGCCTCAGGAAGCCGGCCGCCGTGCCGCTGCGCGACGCCCAGATCCAGGAACTCCACATCCGTGACTTCTCCGTCGCGGACCCCACGGCGAAGGCCGACCACCGCGGCACCTACCTCGCCTTCACGGACAAGGCGAGCAAGGGCTCGAAGCACCTGCGCGAACTCGCCGCCTCCGGCACCTCCTACGTCCACCTCCTCCCGGCCTTCGACATCGGCACCATCCCCGAGAAGAAGTCCGACCGGACCGAGCCCGCCTGCGACCTGAAGGTCTACGCCCCCGACTCCGAGGAGCAGCAGGCCTGCGTGGCCGCCGCCGCGGCCGAGGACGCCTACAACTGGGGCTACGACCCGCTGCACTACACCGTCCCCGAGGGCTCCTACAGCACCGACCCCGAAGGCACCCGCCGCACGGTCGAGTTCCGGCAGATGGTCCAGGCCCTCAACGGCAGCGGCCTGCGCACCGTCATGGACGTCGTCTACAACCACACCGTCGCCGCCGGACAGTCCGACAAGTCCGTCCTCGACCGGATCGTCCCCGGCTACTACCAGCGCCTCCAGGCCGACGGCACCGTCGCCACTTCCACCTGCTGCGCCAACACCGCACCCGAGAACGCGATGATGGGCAAGCTCGTCGTCGACTCCCTCGTCACCTGGGCCAAGGACTACAAGGTCGACGGCTTCCGCTTCGACCTCATGGGCCACCACCCCAAGGCCAACATCCTCGCCGTGCGCAAGGCCCTCGACGAGCTGACCGTCGCCAAGGACGGCGTCGACGGCAAGGCGATCATCCTCTACGGCGAAGGCTGGAACTTCGGCGAGATCGCCGACGACGCCCGCTTCGTCCAGGCCACCCAGAAGAACATGGCCGGCACCGGCATCGCGACCTTCTCCGACCGGGCCCGCGACGCCGTCCGCGGCGGCGGCCCCTTCGACGAGGACCCCGGCGTCCAGGGCTTCGCCTCAGGCCTCTTCACCGACCCCAACACGTCCACCGCCAACGGCACCCCGGAGCAGCAGAAGGCCCGGCTCCTCCACTACCAGGACCTCATCAAGGTCGGCCTGACCGGCAACCTCGCCGACTACTCCTTCACCGACACCTCCGGGCGTACGGTCAAGGGCAGCCAGGTCGACTACAACGGCGCCCCCGCCGGATACGCCGCCGCCCCCGGCGAGGCCCTCGCCTACGCCGACGCCCACGACAACGAGACCCTGTACGACGCGCTCGCCTTCAAGCTCCCGGCGGCCACGCCGGCCGCGGACCGGGCCCGCATGCAGGTCCTCGCCATGGCCACCGCGACCCTCTCGCAGGGCCCGGCGCTCTCCCAGGCCGGCTCGGACCTGCTGCGCTCCAAGTCCCTCGACCGCAACTCCTACGACAGCGGCGACTGGTTCAACGCGATCCACTGGGACTGCGGCGACGGCAACGGCTTCGGCCGCGGTCTCCCGCCGGCCCCCGACAACAAGGCCAAGTGGGGATACGGGAAGCCGCTCCTGGTGAACCCGGCCCTGAACGTCGGCTGCGCGCAGATCGACGGCGCCTCCGCCGCCTACCGCGACCTCCAGAAGATCCGTACCACCGAGCCGGCCTTCTCCCTCGCGACCGCGGACCGGGTGCAGGACGCCCTGTCCTTCCCGCTCTCGGGCCCCGAGGAGACCCCGGGCGTGATCACGATGCGCCTGGGCGACCTGGTCGTGGTCTTCAACGCGAGCACACGGCAGCAGACGCAGCGCGCCCCCGGCCTGGCCGGGACGTCGTACGCCCTGCACCCGGTGCAGGCGAACGGCTCCGACACGGTCGTGAAGACGTCGTCCTACGAGCCGGGTTCGGGCACCTTCACGGTCCCGGCGCGCACGGTGGCGGTCTTCACGGCGAAGTGACACCCCCACCCGTCGGACCCGGGGTGAGCGACCGCTCCATCAGGGTCACCCCGTAGCGCGTGCCGTCGGCGGCGAGCTTTCCCGGCTCCTCGCCGACGGCACGATAGCCCGCGGCCTCGTAGTACGTACGGAGCCGCGGGTTGTCCGACAGACAGTCCAGCCGGGCGACCGACCGCCCACCGGCCGCGACCCGGCCCTCCGCGTGCGCGAGCAGCGCCCGCCCGGCCCCGGCGGGGGCCGAGCCCCGGTCCGTCATCAGCCGGTGGACGTACCCGGCGACCGGCGGCTGCGGGCCCCAGGCCTGCTCGTCCTCCCACCACAGCTCGTACGCGCCGACAGGCAGCCCGCCGTGGCACGCCAGCCACACCTCACCGGCGGCGAGCCGTCCGCGGAAGTGCTCGGCGCTCTTCCCGCCGGGCTTCCACTGGTCGATCCCGCTCCTCAGCATCCACCGGGCCGCGCCGTCGTACATTCCCACCAGCAGGTCCACATCGCCGGCGTCCGCCTGCCGGAAGGTCACTTGTGCCGTCATGGCGATCACCGTAAAGGTGTGGCCAGACATCCGACAGCCGTATCCCTCTGGCCGGGAGTGCCCATGCCGCAGATCACCGTCGACCACTCCGCGCCCCTCGACCGGCGCGGCTTCGCGCTCGCCCTGCACCCGCTCGTCGTGAAGACGGTCGACACGACGCTCGACGCCTGCAAGACCCGGTTCCGCGAGGTCGACGAGGCGGTCGTGGGGGACGGCTCGACCCAGGACGCCCTCGTCCACGTCGAGATCGCGCTGCTGCCGGGCCGCCCGGACGAGCTCAAGGGGCGCCTCGCGGAGGCGGTCCTCGCCCTCCTCCCGGAGCACCTCACGGCGACCGACGGGGTGCGCCTCTCGGTCGAGGTCCGCGACCTGGAGGCGTCCTACCGCAAGCGCTGATCGGGTACGGAGGGCACCTCGGGCGCGACCGCGGGCACCAGCGCGACCAGCCGGGCCACCAGTTCCCCGAAGGGGCCGTCGGCCGGCTCGTCGGCGAGGATGCCGACCAGGATCTCCGCCATGTCCGCGTCGTACGCGGCACTCACCGCGGCGAGTGCCCCGAAGTCGTGCACGAGCTGCAACTCCAGCTCGGCGCGCGGGACCCGGCGGCCGTCCAGCCAGATCAGCGCCGTCGACTCGGCGAGCGACACCCAGGACCGCACGACCAACTCCAGCCTGGCCGAGGGCTTCTCGACCTGGAGATGGGCGAGGATCTGCACGTACGCGGCCTGCCGCACCTCGTCGATCATCGCGTTCGTCGTGGAGGAGCCCACCGCGGGCCCGCCCCGCATCAGCGCCGCGAACCCCGGCCCGTGGTCGTCGACGAAGTCGAAGAACCGGCCCATCACCCGCAACAGCCGCGCCCCCAGCGGACCCTGCGGCGGCTCCACGAACCTGGCCGCCAACTCGTCGGCCGCGCGCCGGAGGGCCGCCTCGTAGAGGCTCTGCTTGCCGGGGAAGTAGTGGTAGACCAGCGGCCGCGAGATCCCCGCGGCCGCGGCGATCTCGTCGATGGAGACCTCGTCGGGAGAGCGGTGGCTGAAGAGTTCGAGGGCCACCCCGATCAGCTGCTGCTTGCGCTCCTCGACGCCCATCCTGCGGCGCACCCCGGTCGTCATACGAACAGCCTAACGTCGTCCGATACGCTCCTGCCCCATGAGCGCTTCCGACCAGGACACCCCGGCCGTCAAGGCAACCGAGGCCCCGGAGGCCCCCGAGGCCGAAGAGGCCGACGCCGTACGCGCGAAGACCCCCGCCGAGGGCCGGAAGACGGCCGCGGCGGACGAGGCCGCCCGGGACACGGCGGCCGCGGCGGACGAACTCGACGAGGACGACGACCTCGACGAGGACGACCTCGACGAGGCGGACGACGACGACACCCCGGACGAGGACGAGGTCGCCGCCGCGGACGGCCTCACGCCCAAGCAGGCCCGGCGCATCCGCGTCGCCGTCGCCTCCGTGCTGCTCGTCGCGATGGCCGTCGTCCTGGTGATCCGGCTCGCGAGCCGGACGTCGGTCCTGGTCGTCGGGGTGTACGGACTCGCGATGATCCTCTGCGGGATCGTGATCGAGCTCTCCCGCAACGGCCGTACGCGGCTCGGCACCTGGCTCCTGGTGGGAGGCCTCCTCGCCGCGCTGGCCCTCGACTGGCTGGTCCTGCCGTAGCCCGCTGACCCCCTAGAGGTCCAGGACGAGCCGCTCTCCCGCGCAGCGCGAGACGCAGATCAGCATCGAGTCGTCCCGCTCGGCGTCGGTGAGCAGCTCGTCCCGGTGGTCGACCTCGCCCTCCAGGACCCGCTGCCGGCAGGTCCCGCAGAAGCCCTGCCGGCAGGAGTACATGAGGCCCGGGACCTCCTCGCGGACCGCCGCGAGGACCGACTGGTCCGCCGCCACCCGCACCGTACGGCCTGAGCGGCGCAGCTCGACCTCGAAGGCCGTGCCGCCGGTCGTCGCGGTGGCCGAGAAACGTTCGAGGCGCGGGGCCGCGCCTTCCGGCATCGCCGCCGTCACGGCGTCCATGAGCCCGTCGGGACCGCAGCAGTAGACGGGGGTCCCGGCCGGTACGCCGGCGAGGAAGCCCAGGTCGGGGTAGCCGGTCTCGTCTTCGGCGACGACGGTCACCCGGTCCCCGGCGGCGCCCAGCGCCTCGATCTCCGCCAGGTACGGCATGGTGGCGCGGCTGCGCCCGCAGTACACGAGCCGCCAGTCCGCCCCGGCCGCCTCGGCGGCGCGCAGCATCGGCAGGACCGGCGTGATGCCGATGCCGCCGGCGACGAAGACGTACGCGGGGGAGCCGACGAGCGGGAAGCGGTTGCGCGGGCCCCGGATCTCGATCTCCACGCCCTCGTGGAGCTGCTCGTGGACCTCGCGCGAGCCGCCCCGGCCGCCCTGCCCGGTCTCGATCAGCCGGGTCGCGACGGTGTACGTGGGGTCGGCCGGGTCGCCGCAGAGCGAGTACTGCCGGACGAGCCCGGAGGGCAGGACGAGGTCGATGTGCGCGCCGGGCTGCCAGGCGGGCAACCCGCGTCCCTCCAGACGTAGTTCGACGACTCCTTCGGCCGGAGTGGCACGCGAGGTGACGAGGACCTTGCGGGGGACGGTGCTGCCCCGGCCGTATCCGGACACGGGCTCGTCGAGGGCGGGCATGGGCCACAGCGGGGCGGTCGTCATCCGGCTGCGGACGGCGCGGCGGACGAGCAGCGCGGCCCCGGCGACGAGGGCGACGGTGGTGAACCGGGGCATCAGCGGCCTCCGTTGGCGCCGGGGGAGGAGGCCAGGTAGGCCATCGCCTGCGCGGTGTCACCCTCCTGGGAGGGGTGGTAGGCGCGGCTCAGGTAGCGGGGTATCGAGCGCAGCATGTCCGGGGTGGAGGGCAGCACGCCCTGCCGGCCCTTGCGGACGAACTGGCCGAAGGAGGCCTTGCCGTCGAGGAGGGTGGGGTCGTTCTCCATGAAGAAGCGGACCCCCCGCTGCCAGAGGAAGACGAGGGCGGAGAAGGCGAGCGCCCAGGTGCGGGCGCGGCGCCGGTAGCCGCCGTCGAGGAGCGTGAACAGCTCGAAGGCGACCGAGCGGTGCTCGACCTCCTCGGCGCCGTGCCAGCGCAGCAGGTCGAGCATGGTGGGGTCGGCGCCGACCCGGTCGAGCTCGTCGGCGTTCAGCACCCAGTCGCCGAGGAAGGCGGTGTAGTGCTCGATCGCGGCGATGAGCGCGACCCGTTCCATCAGCCACCAGCGGCGCGGCCGCCCCGGCGGCAGGGTCCGGTCCCCGAGGAGCTTCTCGAAGAACCAGTCGACCTGGGCGGTGTACGGGGTCGGGTCGAGGCCCTGCTCCCGGAGGTGGGGCAGGACGTCGTCGTGGGCCTGGGAGTGGACGGCCTCCTGGCCGATGAAGCCGATGACGTCCGCGCGCAGCCGGTCGTCGGTGATGTACGGCAGCGCCTGCCGGTAGACGTGCACGAACCAGCGTTCGCCGGCCGGGAGCAGCAGGTGCAGCACGTTGATGGTGTGCGTGGTGAAGGGATCGCCGGGCACCCAGTGGAGCGGAGTCTCCTCCCAGTCGAAGGAGACCTTTCGGGCCTTGAGCTCGACGTGCTCCGACGCCACCGGTGCAGGCTGCGTATTAGACATGGCGTCAATGTACTGAGGGGTAGCGCGGTGGCAACAGAGGTGTGCACCGTCTTTCTGCCCTGTGGGGGAGGGGACGCCAAGAGGAGGTGGGGGAGGGGAGGTCCCCACCTCCCCCACCCGGCCCGGACATCACCTCAGCGCGCGCACCCGTGTCCCGTCCGGCAGGGTGCCGCCGAGGTCGGCGCGGGCCCCCGCCGCCGCCTTCACGGCCAGCAGCGGCCCGTCGGACCGGCCCTTCACCCCGCCGGAGGTCTCCAGGGCGGTGAACTCCGGACTCCCGGCGGCCAGCACGTACCAGCCGCCGCCGGGCGCCTGCCAGAGCACCCCGGCAAGCACCCGGGGATCGCGCACACCGCAGGCGGGCGACCCCTCGGAACGCGCCGCGAGCGCGGCGGGCACGGAGGGCGACGGGACCAGGAACTGGGCGAGGACCCGGCTGCCCGTACCGCGCCAGGTCTCCGCGCGGGTGCACAGCCAGGTGCCGCGCCCGGCGCCCTCGGGCAGCGGCTGCCGGGCGAACCGCCAGGCGTTCACGGACCGCACGCCGTGCGCCCGTACCGCGGACAGCTGGCACGCGGTCCGCGCCCAGGCCTCGCGCGCCTCGGGGGCCGTGGCGTCGGCGGGTGCGGCGGGCGGCCCCCAGAGCAGCCGGGCGGGCGCGAGCTCCCCGAGGTCGGCGAGCATCCGGAGCCCTGAACCGTCCCGCACCTGAAGGGTGTTCCAGCGGGTGCAGCCCTTCGCCGGCGCGGGACCGGTCATCGGCTCGGTCACCCCGCCGGCGTCACGCCCCAGCGGCCTCGCGTCCTCGCCGGGCGCGAGGAGATCCCGTACCGCGGTCTCCTTCACCCAGGGAGCCGTCAGATAGCGGACGTTGCCGGCCGCGCGGGAGAGCACGAGCGCGGCCGAGCCGACGGCGTCGGCGCCGTCGGTCCGCGCGAAGTCGAGCGCGGCACCGGCGTCGCCCCCGACGGGCTCCGCGTACCGCACGGCCCGCAGCCCGTCGTGAAGGAGCACCACCCGGGCCCCGTCGACCACCCCGGCGAAGAGCAGCTGGGGCGGCCCCATGGGCGGCCCGACCGGCGTCCCGGGCGTGGCGGACGAGTGCACGGACGCGCCGGGCCGCGCCCACACGGCGAGCGCCCGCCGCAGCAGCGCGCGGTCCCCGGTGAGCGCACCGCGCGCCGGCCACACGGAGAAGTCCTGCCGGGTGGAACCGGGCCAGACGGCCGGGTCGACCCGCTTGAGGGCCCCGGGGTCGAGCGCGGCCTCGGCGGCGGGGTTGCGGGCGTACGAGGGCGCCGCAGCACCGTTTCTGCCCCATCCGTCCCCCGGCAGCCCGAGCAGCGCCCCGCACACGAGCAACGCCGCGACGGCGACGACCCCGGCCCGCGCGTGCTGCCGCCGCCGCAGCAGGTCGGTGGGCCGCGCCTGCAGCGCACAGGGGTCGAACTCGTCGGACTCGAGCAGGGCGACACCGCTGCGGCGCCTGCCGGGATCGAAGCCGCGCCGAGCCGGCTGGACGGCAGGGGGGTGCTCGCGGTTCTCGCCGCCGCCGCCGTCCGCGCCGCCGGTCCCCGGGGACCCGTCGGGGCCGGTCGGGGTGCCGGCGCGCCGCCCCGCGTCCCCGTGGCTTGCGCGACCGGCCGCGCCCGTCCCCGGCCGGTCGCCGCCGGCTGAGCCCCGGCCGGGACCGGGCTGTTCGCCCACCCGGTCGCTGCGGCCGTACGGGCCCGTACCCCCGGCGCCGACCCGGTCGGCGAAACCCGCACCGGCGCCGGAACGGGTGCCGGCCCCGCCACCGGACGGGGGAAGCGTCCCGTCCGGCCCCTCACCCGGGGAGTCGGGAGCGTCCTCCAGCGCGTCGGCCTCCGCCAGCGCCGCCGCCGGGTCCGCCACCCCCGCCGCCGTGAGCACCCGCAGGACCTCCGCGTCGCCCTGGCGTTCCAGGCCCCGCAGGACGTACGCGGCGCGGCCCGGCCCGGAGAGCCGGGACAGCCGCTGGTCCAGGGCGAGTTCGTCCGCGCCGCCCACCCGGGGGAACAGCCGCAGCCCCCACACGTGCGGCAGCAGCGGCGGGAACTGGGCCCGGCGCGGCAGCGCGAGGCGCCGCAACGGCAGCCCCGCGACGAGTGCCTGCCGCAGCACCTCACCCCGTACGTACGCGTATCCGGGATCGACCGCGTCCTCCGCGAGCCGCGGCTCCGGCACGGGCGGACCCGCGACCCGGCGGCGCGGCAGCGAACGCTGGACGAGCGCGTGCGCGGTCAGCACCCGGCGGTTGCGGCCGAGCGACGGCGGCAGCACGAGGTAGGCGATGCGGACGAGACGCGGATAGCGCTCGACGAGCGCGGCCTCGGCCTGCTCGACGTCGACGGGGCCCACGGGCGAGGGAACGAGATCCTTGGTGCTCACGTTCAGCAGAACGAGCGATTCTTCCGATGGTCACCCCGGCGGCCCGGACGGCGACGGCACAGCATGCTCGGCGGCCGACTCCCGCTGCCGGCGCCCTGTCCGACCGACGCGACGACCCACCCGACGACCCACCCGACGGGTCACCCGGGGCTCAGCCGGGGCCCACCCGGCGGCTCACCCGACCGGTCGCCCCGCGCGGACCGTCAGCCGCTCGCGGATCCGCTCCACCACCTCGTCCGGGACCCCGAGACCCTCCCGTACGTACCGCTCCATCGACCCGTGCCGGACCGCCACCTCGTCGAGCGCCGCGTCCAGGTACCGCGGCAGGACCCCGATCAGATCGAGCGCGAGATCGGGGTCGCCGCCCTGGGCGGTGAACCCCTCGATCATCGGCGCGAACGCCTGCCGTACGGCCGTGTTGACCGACAGGTACTCCTCCCGCACGGTCTCCTCGTCCGCGCCGAGCAGCGACAGGACGACCGTCGCCGCCCACCCCGTACGGTCCTTCCCCGCCGCACAGTGGAAGAGCAGCGGACCGGCGCCCGGAGCGCCCAGCTCGGTGAGGAGGGTGCCGTAGGCCGCGCGGGCGGACTCTCCGGAGACGAAGGCCCGGTACGTCCGGGCGAAGGCCGCCCGGACCCGGCCCTCGCCGAGGTGCTCCTCGGCGAGCGCGGGGTCGGACAGCAGCGCCTTGAGACGGGCGGCGGGCGGCAGTCCGCTGGTGGCCAGATGGTCGGCGAGCACGTCCGCGACGAGGCCCCGGGCACCGGAGGGGAGCCGGTCGGGCCGGTCGGCCCGCTCGGTCTCCGTACGGAGGTCGACGACCGTACGGATGCCCAGCGCGGCCACGACCGGCTCGGCCGGGTCGAGCCGGTCGAGCTGGGCGGACCGCAGGACGAGGCCCGGACGGACGGCATGCCCGCCGGCGAGCGGCAGACCCCCCAGGTCACGGAGGTTGGCGACGGAGGTGGCGGGGATGGCGGGCATGATGTCGACTCCTCCGGTACGTACGCGTTCGAGTCGACCGTAGAGGATCACCCCGGTACAGGCAGTTCCAGCAGTCTCGCGTGGAATGTGCCCGGCCCCGGCCGCCTCCGCCCTCCGTCCCTCCGCCCGCCTCACCCCTCCGCGAGCGCCGCAAGCACCTCCGCCTCGCGCTCGGGGGAGAGGCCGACCTGCGGCCGGTCCGGGCGCTGGGGCGCCATGCCGCCGACCGATTCCAGCCACGCCCACGTGTCCGCGACCGTCTCCGCCGCCGACCGGCAGCGCAGCCCCGCCGCGAGCGCGCGGGAGACGTCGGCCGCGTGCATCGCGTCGTACATCTCGCCCGGCGGCAGCCACACGGGCAGCTCCGACCACGGCGCCACCCCGGCCTCGACCAGTGCCTCCGGCGCGGTCCAGCGGAGTTCGGCGTCGGAGCCGGTGACCCGTACGCAGGCGTCGAGCAGATCGCCCATCGTCACGTGCCCGGGCGGCGAGACGAGGTTGTACGGCCCCGAGAGCCCCGCGGCCACCGCGTCGAGGGTCCACTCGGCGAGGTCGCGGACGTCGACGTACTGGACCGAGAGCGAGGCGGGCCCGGGGGCGAGGACCGGACCGCCGCGCGCGATCCGGCCCAGCCACCAGGGGAGCCGGCCCACGTTCTCGTACGGGCCGAGGATGAGGCCCGCGCGGACGAGCAGCGTCCGGTCCGCGCCGAAGGCGGCGGTGGCGGCGAGCTCGCCGCCCCGCTTGGCCTCGGCGTACGGCACGTCCCCGTCGTCGGCCGAGCCCTCCACCAGCGGGCCGTCCTCGTCGAGCCCGGCCGCCGCCGGCCACGCGTACACCGAACGGCTCGACACGTACGCGTACCGCCCGACCCGGTCGGCGAGCAGCCGTGCCACGTCCCGCACCGCGGACGGCGCGGCCGACCAGGTGTCCACGACGGCGTCCCAGGAGCCCGTGGCGAGCGCGGCGAGACCGTCGGGGCCGGTCGTGCGGTCGCCGATGAGCGAGGTGACCCCCGCCGGCGCCGCGTGCCGGCCGCGATGGAAGACGGTCGCCTCCCAGCCCCGGGCGAGCGCCGCCTCGACGACCGCGCGGCCGACGAACTCCGTACCTCCGAGCATCAACAGTTTCATGATCGGAGCGTCCCTCGCGGGACGGCGTGGGACCAGGGCTTTTCGCTGCCGGAGGATTCCGCCGAGGGAGGAAGGTCATCGGCCCGGGAGGAACGTCATCGGTTCGGGAGGGGGGTCTCGTGCGCCTCCGGGCGGGGTGGCACCATGACGGGCGATGACGAATGCCCGGTCGCCCCTACGCGCAGTGAGAGCCGCCCTTTTCGCGGTGGTGTGCGTGACCTTGGCAGCCGTGGGGCATTCGTCCATGTCTGCGCACCAGCTTCCGGCGTTCGCGCTGCTCGGCGCCTTCACCGTCACGGCCGCCGCCGCGTGGGCCGCCGCGGGCCGGCGCCGGGGCGCCCCGACGATCGCGGGCGCGCTGTCCGTCCTCCAGGGCGCACTGCACCTGCTCTTCTCGATGGCCGGTTCCCTGGCGGGGGACACGGGACATCCGGCGACGGCCCCGCACGGCATGCCCGGCATGCACGCCATGACCGGCATGCACGCCATGCACGGATCGGCGGGCGCCGACGGCGCCGACGGCGTGGCCGGCCCGCACGACCTGAGCGCAGCCACCGCGATGTTCAGGGACATGAGCACCGGCATGCTCGCCGCCCACCTCCTCGCCGCGCTCCTCTGCGGCCTCTGGCTCGCGCACGGCGAGGCCGCGTTCTTCACGCTCGCCCGAGCCGCCCTCGCGTACGCCTTCACCCCCCTGCGGCTGCTCTTCGCGCGCGCGCGGGTCCCCGACGCGCCGCGTCGCCCCGTCCGGCGGGCCCGGCGGAGCGCCCACCGCCCGCACACCGTCGTCCTCGCCCACACCCTGTCCCGGCGCGGCCCGCCCCGGCTGTCCGCACCCCGCGCCACGACCCTCGGAGCACACGTCTGACCCGGGGGTCCCCTCCCCCTGTCTGCATCGACTCCAAGGACAGTCACAGCGATGACCATCGACGATCCCGCACGCCCGGAAACGCCCGAGGCGCCACCGTCGGAACGCACTCCCGCCACCCCCACCGCCCCGCAGAAGGCGGGGACCTGGAGCGCCCTGCGCCCCCTCGTCCTCCGTCTCCACTTCTACGCGGGCGTGCTCATCGCCCCGTTCCTCCTCGTGGCCGCCGCGAGCGGTCTGCTCTACGCGCTCTCCTTCCAGGCCGAGAAGGTCGTCTACGCGCACGAGCTGGAGGTCCCCGTCGGCGAGACGACCCTGCCGCTCTCCCAGCAGGTGGACATCGCCCGCAAGGCCAACCCGGACGGCACCGTCACCGCCGTCTGGCCCGGCGCCGAACCCGGCGCGACCACCCGCGTCCTGATGGCCGACCCGGACGTCCCCGAGGACACCTCACTGGCCGTCTTCGTGGACCCGTACACCGGGGACGTACGCGGGCAGCTGCCCAGCTACGGAAGCTCCGGCGCCCTCCCGCTGCGCACCTGGATCGACGGTCTGCACCGCGATCTGCACCTCGGGGAGTTCGGCCGCAACTACAGCGAGCTGGCGGCGAGCTGGCTCTGGGTCATCGCCCTCGGCGGTCTCCTGCTGTGGCTCGGCCGGCGGCGCAGGAACCGCCGTGCCCTGTTCGTACCGGAGGGCGGCCCGGCCTCGCGCCGCCGCACGCTGTCCTGGCACGGCTCGGTCGGCCTGTGGGCGGTGACCGGACTCGTCCTGCTGTCGGCGACGGGCCTGACCTGGTCGAAGTACGCGGGCGAGAACATCGGCGTCGTCCAGGACGGCCTCGGCGGCGCCACGCCCACGCTCACGGCGACCGTCGACGGCGCGGCCGGCGGCTCCTCGGAGCACGAGGGCCACGGCGGTGGCCACACCGGCGGCAGCACCGCCCAGGGCCCGGACATCGGCCTCGACAAGGCCCTGGAGACGGCCCGTGCGGCCGGCATCGACAGCCCGAGGATCTCGGTGATCCTGCCGGGCGAGGGCAAGGGGTACGTGGTCAAGGAGACGGACGCGCAGTTCCCGCTCCAGCTGGACTCGGTGGCGGTGGACCCGGCGGACGGCGCGGTCGTCGACCGGCTCGCCTTCGCGGACTACCCGCTCCTCGCGAAGCTCACCCGGATAGGCATCGACGCGCACATGGGCGTCTTCCTCGGCCTGTTCAACCAGCTGGCCCTCGCGGTCCTGGCGCTCGCCCTGATCCTGCTGATCCTGTGGGGCTACCGCATGTGGTGGCTGCGCCGCCCGGGCCGCCCGGCGGCCCGCGGCGCCTGGCGGAAGGTCCCGGTGACGATGCTGCTCCCGCTGCTCGCGGTGACGGCCGTGGTGGGGTGGTTCGTCCCCTTGCTCGGCATCAGCCTGTTGCTGTTCCTGACCGTGGACCTCGCCCTGGGACTGGTGTCCAGGGCGAGGGGCAGGGCGCGGGCGAGCTGACCGCGCCGGCCGAACCGCCCGGTCAGGGCGTGTACTTGTAGCCGACCCGCCGCACGGTCTGGATCGTGTGGCGGTGCTCGGCGCCCAGCTTCCGCCGCAGCCGGGCGACGTGCACGTCGACGGTGCGTCCGTCGCCGACGTGGCCGTACCCCCACACGGTGGTGACCAACTGGTCGCGGGTGTGGACCCGGTGGGGGTGCGCCACCAGATGGGCGAGCAACTCGAACTCGAGATATGTCAGGTCGAGCGCCTGCCCGTCCACGACGGCGATCCGCTGGACGCCGTCGATGGCCACGGGCCCCTGGTCCTCCACCGCGGCGGGGACGGGCGCGGGCACGGGAGCGGCGACGGGCAGCCGCGGCTGCTGATCGGCCGGTACGAGCACGAGGTACCCGACCATCGGCGGCCGGCCCGGCAGCGTCGGCAGGGTGTGCGGGGGAGCGGGCAGCAGAGTGGCGCCGGGCGGCAGGAAGTCGGCCACCTGCGCGAAGTCGACGACCTCGTTGGGATCGACGGCGCGCAGTCGATGACGGCCGGGACGAACGGCGGTGGGGGTGCTGTGAGCGGTCTGGGCCATGGGGAGTCAGCTCTTTCGCGCGGAGGAACGGACGGACAGGAGTCGTACGTCAGACGTCGTGCGCGTCGGCCGAAGGCCGTGGATCGGACCGTACCGATCGGGGCTTTAGAGGGCCGACGCGTTCCTCGCGCGGCAACACACCCGGTCGAAGTCGTGGTGCTGCCGGGAAGGCCAGAACGGCTCGAGGTCGTGACGACCCGTCGCGGTGTCGTTCTGTGTGATGGCCATATCCCTATTGAACCAGAAGGGAATGCCCCCGACGACCCCTTCGTCGGCCAAACCCCGTGTCGTCCTTCCCACATGCCGGGAGAGCCGCCCGGTTCGCGAGGCCGGGAGGAGCCCCGTCACGCGCCGGGAGAGGCCCGGCACGAACGCCGAGAGGCGCCCACCGGGAAGGGTGGGCGCCTCTCGGCGTGAAGACGTGCGGATCAGACCTGGCCGGCCTTCGCGAGGGCCTCGCAGCAGGTGTCCACCAGGAGGCGGGTCACCGTGTACGGGTCCACGTTCGCGTTCGGGCGGCGGTCCTCGATGTAGCCCTTCTGGTCCTGCTCGACCTGCCACGGGATGCGGACCGAGGCGCCGCGGTCCGAGACGCCGTAGGAGTACTGGTCCCACGGGGCGGTCTCGTGCAGGCCCGTCAGACGGTCGTCGATGCCGGCGCCGTAGTTCTTGACGTGGTCGAGCGGCTTCGAGCCCTCGCCGAGGGACTCGGCGGCGGTGATGATCGCGTCGTAGCCCTCGCGCATCGCCTTCGTCGAGAAGTTGGTGTGCGCGCCCGCGCCGTTCCAGTCGCCCTTCACCGGCTTCGGGTCCAGCGTCGCGGAGACGTTGAAGTCCTCGGCCGTGCGGTACAGCAGCCAGCGGGCGATCCACAGCTGGTCCGAGACCTCCAGCGGCGCCAGCGGGCCGACCTGGAACTCCCACTGGCCCGGCATGACCTCGGCGTTGATGCCGGAGATGCCGAGACCGGCCTTGAGACAGTTCTCCAGGTGCGCCTCGACGATCGGGCGGCCGAAGATCTCGTCCGCGCCGACACCGCAGTAGTAGCCGCCCTGGGCGGCCGGGAAGCCGTTGACCGGGAAGCCGAGCGGGCGGGTGCCCTCGAAGAACGTGTACTCCTGCTCGATGCCGAAGATCGGCTCCTGAGCGGCGTACTTCGCGGCGACCTCGGCCAGCGCGGCACGCGTGTTGGACTCGTGCGGCGTCATGTCCGTGTTGAGGACCTCGCACAGCACCAGGACGTCGTCGCCGCCGCGGATCGGGTCCGGGCAGACGAAGACCGGCTTGAGGACACGGTCCGAGGCGTGGCCCTTGGCCTGGTTCGTGCTGGAACCGTCGAAGCCCCAGATCGGCAGCTCGCCGAGCGTGGCGCCCCCGCCCACGATGATCTTCGTCTTCGAACGAAGCTTCGCGGTCGGCTCGGTGCCGTCGATCCAGATGTACTCAGCCTTGAAGGTCACTGGCCTCATCCTTTGGGCGTGCTGCTGCGGGTGTCGCGGCGGCTCGCGGCGCTGCGAGAAGCTGCGGTGTCTGTGTCCGGTCGCAGCTTCGCAACACGGGATTTCCCGTCCGTTGCCCGAATGTGAACCCCGTGTTACTCAGCTTTCCCGATCTTCGCGGAGCCGCTGTGCGACGGAGTGCTCGTTCAGGAACGAGCCCAGACCCGCGCTCCGGACACGCCGTACGACCTCCGCGTACGAGGTCCCCAGGGCCTCCGCCGCCCGCCCCAGGTGCCAGTCGCAGTCGGCGAGCCGCCGCAGCAGATACCCCTTGCGGATCTGGTTCTCCGAGAGCCGGAACGTCTTCAGATAGGCCGTCCGCCCCTTGCGGTCGGTGATCAGCTCCCCGATGTGCTGCTCCCGCCCGCCCCGCTCGAACGGCGGCAGGAACCGGTGCAGGTCGAACGGCCCGGCCCGGTGGACCCGCTCGAAGGCGTACGAGGTCTCCAGGAGGTCCCGCGCCATGATCCCGTCGTGCGCCGCGGCCCAGGCCCGCTCCTGCTCCCGGGCCGCCGCCCGCAGGTCCGCGAGGGTACGGATGCCACCGCCCCCGTCCCGGATCCGCGCCGTGAACTCGGGCACCGGGCCGCCGTAGTACGCGTACTGGTGGACCAGCTCCCCGTACAGGTCCTCGACGAGCGTCGGGTGCAGCAGCCGGTAGTCGTCCGGGTGCGGCACCACGAAGGCCGCGGCCAGCGCGTCGGCCGTGTACAGGAGCAGCCCGCACTGGCCCGGGTGGACCTCGAAGATCCACAGCGCCTCCGTGAGCCCGGGCACGCCCCACCCCGCGTACGCCGCCTCGGCACGCGGCGAGAGGCCGTGCCGGACCGCCTCGCGGGACCACTCGTCCCAGACGATCGAAGGACCGCCGAAGTGCAGCGCGAGATAGCCCTCCAGGGCGAGGTGCAGCGGCAGGAAGCGGAGCCGCGACTCGGCGCGCCCGTCCTTGTCGCGCCGCCGCTTGGCCATCCGGTGGACGCGGCGCACGGGCACGCGGTCCGGCACCTCGTCGCGGCCGCCGCTTCCGCGCGCGCCGGCTCCGCCTCCGAGCCGGGTCCCGTACGCGGCGGACTCCCGGCCCGCCCCCGGCACCGGGTCCGCCCCGGCCCCCGCCCCCGTCCAGTCGGCGACGAACCCGTGCGGGACGTACGAGGTGTAGGTGGAGCGGTCGGGCAGGTCCACCGCGCCGAGCCCGCCGTACACCTCCCGGTGCAGCCGCAGCCCGGGAACCGGCTCTGACCGCACCAGCGGCACCAGCCGTACCCCGCCCCACACCTGCGCGGGCCGGACGTCGAGCCCGGTCAGATCGATCCTGGTCATGCCCGTCCCCCTTCCTCCGCCGCCTTCAGGAACAGCTCCACCCGCCGGTCCAGATAGGCCCGCAGCTCCGCGAAGCCCGTCCGCCCCTCGGCGAACTGCGCGATCTCCACCAGCGCCGCCAGGTCCTCCGCGTCCCGGATGCCAGCGGCGGGCACGCCCGGGGCGAGCCGGCGCACGTCGAAGCCCTGCCCGTCGTATACGGGGTTCAGGTGCACCACGCTCGTGCGGCGCTCCGGATCCAGCCGCGACCGCCACACCCGCAGCACCTCGCCCGCGAGTCCCGGCGGGGCGTTGTCCCAGCCGTCCGAGACGATCACGAGCCGGTCCGGGCCGGTCTCCAGACCGTCCAGGATCCGCAGGCCCAGCGGGGTCGGCCCGTACGGCCGGACGAGCAGCGGATCTTCCCCGCCCGACGTCCAGAGCGGCGTGTACGCCCCCGGCGCCGCGAGGGCCTCCAGGAGGAAGTGGCAGCCGAGCGCGACCGCCAGCGGACGACGCCGCTTCACCGCCGAACCCGAGGAGGAGAAGCTGTCGTCGAGCACCGCCGTGACCCGCCCCCAACTCCCGGCGTACGGCCCCGCCGCACGCCGGGCCGCGGCCCGCAGCGCCCCCGTCAGCTCGGCCCGCCGCTCCACGCGCTCGCCGAACGGCAGCGAGAGGACGTACAGGGCGAGCCGGGTCAGCGGCATCACGGACAGGTCGGCGGCCCGCTCGGTCCTGAGCTGTTCGAGCCGGGTCATCCGGGGCGCGATCCGCTCCAGGAACACCGCGCGCGGCACCCCGTGCCTGGCGGCGAAACCCTCGGCGACGGTGAACGGCAGCTCGTACAGCGCCCCCTGCTCGTACCGGGCGCGGCGGAACGCGTCGAGCGTCGGGCTCTCGTACCGGACCCGGCGCCCCGGCGCGAAGAGGAAGTCCCCGGTCTCGGGGTCGGGCAGCCGCCCGTGGACGTGCCGGAGAGTGGCCTTCAGACCGCTCCGGTACTTCACCGCGTCCAGGGCGGGATCGGGGCGGGCCGCGAGCCACGCGCGCACGATCGCGCGCGTACGCCGGTTGTTGACCCCGGCGGCGCGCAGCGCCCGGAACAGCCGGTAGACCCGCTGCGGCGGCAGCAGCGCGAGCCGGGCCCCGATCAGCCGCCCCTCGGCCCGCTTCTCCTCGGGCCCGCCCGCCTCGTCGGCGGTGCGCAGGAGCTGCTCGACGACGAGGGCGGCGTTGTGGTGGTTGATGTCGAGCGCGAGGGCCGCGGCGTACACGGGCCGGTAGTTGACCCGTACGTACTCGTGGACGAAGCGGAGCGAGAACTGCTGCTCGGCGGCGGAGGAACGGAACTCGCGCTGGCCGGTGGCGGTCACGGCGGCGTTGACGAAGAGGAGCACGTCCTCGGCGGCGACGAGCTCGGACAAGGCTCTCTCCTTCTCGTACCGCGTGGGCGCCGGCCGGGGAATGAGGGCGCGAACAGCGAAGACGTTGCTTCAGAGGCAGGTTCCGGAAGTCGCACCGGAGTCCCGCGGCCGGCCCGGAAACGCTAACACCGGGCAGGGGGAGGGGCGCGAGCGGATTTCGGTGAGGGCCGCCGCGGGCGGGTCCGCCTGGGACCGTTGTCGGAGGCACCCGGCAGACTGGGGGCATGGCGAAGCAGCTGGGCGCGAAGCCCCGTATCGGACTCCTCGGCACCGGCCCCTGGGCCGGTCACACGCACGCGCCCGCGTTGGCCGGGCATCCCGGGATCGAGTTCAGCGGGGTGTGGGGCAGACGCCCCGAGGCGGCGGCCGCGCTCGCCGCCGCGTCGGGCACGCGCGCGTACGACGACGTGGACGCGCTCCTCGCGGCCAGCGACGCCGTCGCGCTCGCGCTCCCGCCGGACGTTCAGGCCCCGCTGGCGGTCCGGGCCGCGGAGGCCGGCTGCCATGTCCTCCTCGACAAGCCGGTCGCGACGACGGTCGCCGGGGCGCGGGAGGTGGCCGAGGCGGTGGAGGCCGCGGGAGCGTCCTCGGTCGTCTTCTGCACGCTCCGCTTCGCGGAGCCGACGGCCCGCTGGATCGACGAACAGGCGGCGGCCGGCGGCTGGTTCCTGGGCGAGGCGCACTGGCTGGGCTCGCTCTACGGGACCGGTTCGACCAGCGAGTACGCGGCCTCACCCTGGCGCCGTGAGAAGGGCGGCCTGTGGGACGTGGGCCCGCACGTCCTCTCGGTCTACCTCCCGGTCCTCGGAGACGTCACGGAGATCACCGCGGCGCGGGGCCCGGCGGACACCCACCACCTGGTGCTCCGCCACACCTCGGGCGCGAGCAGCACCGCCACCCTCACCCTCAGCGCACCGCCGGAGGCGGCGGAGGCGGCACTCACCCTGTACGGCACCGGGGGCCGGGCCGAACTGCCCCGCTGGGACGGGGCGGTGGGGGCGTTCGGCGCGGCGGTGGACGCCCTGGTCGACGCGGCCCGCACGGGCGAACCCGACGCCTGCGACGTCCGCTTCGGGCTCCGCCTCACGGAGATCCTGACGGCGGCGGAGGCGATCGCGGCGGAGGGCGCCCGTCAGGACCCCAGTGCCTCGGACAGCCCCGCGCACAGCGCCTCCAGCGCATCCGGGTACAACCGCTCCGGCGGCGTGGCGTAACCGACGACCAGACCGTCCGGAGGGGCCGGGTCGTCCAGGCGGGCCGGGCCGCGCAGGGCGGCCGGGCCGTCCGGGGCGTCCGGACGGGCCGGGTCCCGGGCGCCTGGATGGCGATAGGGGGCCAGGCCCTCCACCGCGGCCCCGCGCCGGGCCGTCGCGGCGAGGGCCGCCCGCTCCGTACCGGCGGGCAGTTCCAGGACGGCGTGCAGCCCGGCGGCGATGCCCGTCACCCGTACCGCCGGGACCCGTTCGGCGAGCAGCGCCGTCAGGCGGTCGCGCCGCGCGCGGTGCCGCTGGCGCATCCGCCGGACGTGCCGGTCGTAGGCGCCCGAGGCGAGGAGGTCCGCGAGGGTGAGCTGGTCCGCCGCGGAGGCGTACGGCTCGCGTTGGCCCTTCGCCGCGACCACCGGGTCCACCAGCCCGGACGGCAGGCACATCCAGCCGATCCGCAGGGCGGGGGAGAGGCTCTTGCTGACGGAGCCGATGAGCACGGTCCGCTCGGGGTCGAGGCCCTGGACGGCGCCCACGGGCCGCCGGTCGTAGCGGAACTCCCCGTCGTAGTCGTCCTCGATCACCAGCCCGTCGGAGGCCCGCGCCCACTTCAGGACCCCGGCCCGGCGCTCCGGGTGCAGCGGGCCGCCGGTGGGGAACTGGTGGGCGGGGGTCAGCAGCACCGCGCGCGCGTGCTCCGGGATCTCGGCGACCCGCGCCCCGTCCTCGTCGACGGCCACCGGCAGGGTGGTGACTCCGGCCTCGGCGAGCAGCCCGCGGTGGAAGGGCAGCCCGTACGCCTCGACCGCCCAGGGGTCCGCCGGGCCGAGCACCCGTGCGAGGAGCCGGAGCGCGTGCGCGGCACCGGAGCAGACCACGATCCGGTCCGGGGTGGTGCGGACGCCCCGCACCCGCGCGAGGTACTCGGCGAGGGCCAGGCGCAGTTCGATCCGGCCGTGCGGGTCGCCGATCCCGAAGGCCTCGTGCGGCGCGGCCGTCAGGGCCCGCCGGGCCGCCGCCAGCCACGCGGCGCGGGGGAAGGCGCCGGGGTCGGGCTTGCCCTGGACGAGGTCGTACGGGAGCGGGGGCGGCACGGTCGTCCGTACGGGCCGGGGGGCGGGGGCGGCGACCCGGTCGGCGACGCGGGTCCCGGAGCCCTGGCGGGAGGTGAGCCAGCCCTCGGCGACGAGCTCGGCGTACGCGTCGGCGACGGTGTTCCTGGCGATGCCGAGATCGGCGGCGAGCGACCGGTAGGGCGGCAGCCGGGTCCCCGGGGCCAGCCGCCCGCCGCGTACGGCCTCGCGCAGCGCGGCGATGAGCACGGCCCGCCGCCCGCCGGCGGCGCTCAGCTCCAGGTGCAGATCGACCCCGAGCCCGTCGTCGCCCGACGCGGTCACGATTCCTCCCCGTCGCTCACGGCGCGCACGTCGCCCACGTTGCTCATGAGGTCCCGTACGCCGGTCAGGAACCGACGTACGGCCTCCCTCTCGCCCTCCTCGAACCCGCCGAGCAGGGCCACGGCCCCGTCGACGAGGGGCCCGAAGTGGGCGCGCCCCAGCTCCTTCGCCCGGTCCTCCACGGTGAGGAGGACCCGCCGCCGGTCGCGGGTGTCGCGGACGCGGGCCACGTGGCCGAGGCGTTCGAGCCGGTCGACGACGGCGGTCGTGCCGGCCGAGTTGAGGCCGAGCCGCGCGCCGAGCCACCCGGCGGTGGCGTCGGTGCCGGCGCGCTCGGCGTCGAGGAGGCAGATCAGGGCGCGGACGTCGGTGGGGTGCATGCCGTTGCGGGCGGCGAACTCGCCCTGCCGGAGGCCGTATTCGACGGTGACCTCGCGGAGCAGATGAAAGATGAGCATCTCGGGTGACTCGGCCACCGCGTCCTCCTATTATCTCGCTGAGCGAGATTATCGCCGAACGAGAGGACCAGGAGATGCCCGAATCCCGAACCTCCGACTCCGCGCACGACTCCGACTTCGCGGACGACTCCGGCTCCGCGGACGACTCCGACTCCGCGGACGACTCCGCGAACGACTCCGCCTTCGACTCCGCGTACGACGAACTCCTCGCCACCTGGCCGCACCCCACCACGGCCTCCGAACTCCCCACCCCCTACGGCACCACGCACCTCCTGCACCACGGCGCCGAGGACGCCCCGCCGGTCCTCCTCCTGCCCGGCGGCGGATCGACCGCCGGCTCCTGGCGCACCACGGCCGCGGCGCTCGGCGCGACCCACCGGGTGCACGCCGTCGACCTCGTCGGCGGCCCGGGCCGCAGCCGTACGGACGGCCGCCCGATCCGTACGGCCGCCGACCTGACGGCCTGGCTGGACGCCGTGCTCGACGGCCTCGGACTGACCTCGGCGGCCTTCTGCGGCCACTCGTACGGAGGGTGGATCGCGCTCCGGTACGCGCTGGCGGCCCCGGACCGGACCGACCGCCTCGCCCTGCTCGACCCGACCGGCTGCTTCGCCGGCTTCCGCCCGGGCTATCTGCTGCGGGCGCTGCCGACGCTGCTGCGCCCGACGGCCGCGCGGACGGCGGGGTTCCTGGCGTGGGAGACGGGCAGCGCGGAACACGACCCCCGGGTGCGCCGCCTGGACACCCTGGCGGCGGAGCTCCCGCGCCTCCGCCCGGTCACCGGCCCCCGCCCGACCGCCACCGAACTCGCGGCCCTGCGCCCGCCGGCTCTGGTCCTCCTGGCGGAGGGCAGCCGGACGCACGACGCACACGAGGTGGCGACGAGGGCGACGGCCCTGGGCCTGCGCGCGGAGCTCGTGCCGGGGGCGACCCACCACACCCTGCCGGCCACGCTGCCGCCGAAGACCCTGGCCACCCTCACGGGCTTCCTGGCCTCCTAGGGCTCGATCCGACGGAAAGGTCCAGGCCCTACCGGGAGAGCGCGTCCCGCACGGCCTCGTCGGACCGGCCGACGACGGCCGTCCCGTCCTCGGCCGTGATGATCGGCCGCTGGATGAGCTCGGGATGCGCGGAGAGGGCCTCGATCCACCGCTCCCGGCTCCCGGCGTCGCGGGCCCACTCCTTCACCCCGAGCTCCTTGGCGACGGCCTCCTGCGTCCGCGTGATGTCCCACGGTTCGAGCCCGAGCCGGTCGAGCACCTGCCGGATCTCGTCGGGGGAGGGCACGTCCTCCAGGTAGCGGCGCACGGTGTAGTCGGCGCCCTCGGCGTCGAGAAGGGTGAGGGCGCTGCGGCACTTGGAACAGGCGGGATTGATCCAGATCTCCATGCCCCCACGGTACCCCCCAGAGCACCCTCCACCACCCCCCAAACCCCCTCTGGCCAGGGGCGATTGTCAGTGGGGGGCACTAAAATAAGGGGTGAAGGTGAGGGTCCCGGGGAGGGCCCGCACCCCGCCGTTCGCCAGGAGGTAGCCCATGGCTCTCGCCGTGATCCGGACACCGTCCCTCGAACCCTGGAAGCCGCTCCGGAAGAAGCCGCTCCCCGCGGGCCGCCCCCGCGAGTGGTACGTGACGCACAACCGCCGACTGAAGGCCATGCGCCTCGCGATCGCCCTCCTCGACGCCGGCGTCTACGTCCCGTCGAAGGCCACGAACGCGACGATACGCACCACGGCCGACCACCTCGGCATCCACCCGCCCTCGGACACCACCTGCCGCATGGTGCGCGCCATGATCCGCTACGGCCGCTGACGGCGGAGGGGCGCTGCCCGGCCCCCGGCCGGGCAGCGCCGTCGTCGGATCCCGTCCGCTACCAGGCCACCGGCAGCCGCTCGGGGAGCCGCTTCATGAAGTTGGTGCGCCACACCAGCTGTTCGACCGGCACCGCGAGCCGCAGCTCCGGCAGCCGGTCGAGAAGCGTCTCCAGGGCGATCTCGGCATGCCGCTTGCCGAGCGCCGTCGCCGGGCAGTAGTGCCGCCCGCCGCCGAAGGAGAGGTGCTCGGCGGCGTTCTCCCGGTCCGGCCGGAAGGCCAGCGGGTCGGGGAAGCGCTCCGGGTCGTGGTTCGCGGCCTCCACCAGCACCAGGACCAGTTCACCGGCCCGCACCTCGACCTCGCCGAGCCGTACGTCCTCCAGGGCCAGCCGGGGCAGCCCGTCGCCGATCGACAGGTTCACCCGCAGCAGTTCGTCCATCGCCCCGGCGACCCCGTGCTCGCCGGCGACCAGCGCCTCCCGCACGTCCGGCCGGGTCAGCACCGACACGAGCGCCATCGTCAGGAACCCGGCGGTGGAGATCACCCCGGCCCCGAACAGCGTCACGCCCACCGTCGCCAGCATCTCGTCCGTCAGATGCGCGTAGTCGGGGTCCTCGCGCAGCGCCGCGAGCTCCGCCATCAGCCCGCCCGTCGCGGGATCGTCCAGGCGCTCGGTCATGTACGCGATGTCCCGGTCCCAGTGGAGCCGGGCCGCCTCGATCTCGTGCGGGGCGTTCATGAAGGCCACGTCCAGACTGCGCAGCAGTCGCGGCCCGTCCTCCTCCGGGATGCCCAGCATCCGGCAGTGCAGCCCCGCCGAGTACGGATCGGCGTAGCCGCTCCGCAGCTCCCCTGGCGCCCCCTCGGCGACCAGCGTGTCCACCAGGGCCCCGGCCCGCGCCCGCAGCCACTCCTCCAGACCCGGCGCCTTCGGGTTGATCGCCTTCATGACGGCCTTGCGCAGCCCGGCCCCGGTGATGTTGCCCATGTTGTTCACCACGTGCGGCGGGATCGTCAGCGCGTACTGCCGCGGCGCTCCCGGCGCCGAGGTGTCCTTGAGGCTGAACCGCGGGTCCTCCAGGACCTGTCGGCACAGCTCGTACGAGGAGACCAGCCAGGCCTCGGCCCCGGCGATCGTCCGCACCCGACGTACGGGTTCGGCGCGGAGCGCCTCGACCTCGGCGGGCAGCCGGGTCCCGTCCCAGTCGAAGGGGAACGCGGGCGGTTCGTTCGTCGTGACCACGGTCATCGCGGATCTCCTTCGACAGGTGTGAGGATGCCGTGCCCCTGGTTGCGGGAGGCACGCAGCCCGGTGCCCCGGGCGTAGAGCAGATCGGCGAGGGGCAGGGCCTGGTGGTAGCAGTTGAGCGAGGACGGCACCCCGAGGATCGCGGGGGTGTCCAGGAACAGCGGCACCTCGGCGCTGATGTACGCCCGGCACACCTCCTTCTGGAGCCCGCTCGCCTGCTGCCCCGGCGTCAGCTTCCCGGCCAGGAAGATCCCGGTGAGCGCGTCGCAGGTCTCCCGTACGACGGGATCCCCGGCGACGGCCGCCACCACCTGGCGGTGCAGCTCCTGGTACGCGGGGAGGGCCTGGAACTCCGACATCCCGCGGGCCCGTACCCGTACCCCGGTGGGATCGGCCTCGGCCACGGCGGCCCCGACCTTCGCCCGCACCCCCCGCAGGTTCTTGACGGCCTTGCGCCGCGCCTCGTCGGCCCCGTACCCCAGTGCCTCGTACATGTCGGAGACATGCAGATCGGTGTAGACGAGATCGACCTGGTCGAAGTGGTCCAAGCCCCAGCGCGTCAGCTCGCGCAGCCGCTGGGCGGTGAAATAACTGTTTCCCGGAGAGACGCCGATGACCACGTGCGCGCCCTCGTCGGCGATGACGCGGCAGTGATCGGTGTACGGCTGGAGTCGGAGCGTCTCTGCAGGGGCGAAAGCCGCCTGAGTCACGTCGGCAGTCCTCATCGCGCCAGCTAGTCCCAGCGGAGCCCAGTGCTCCGGGTGTGGCGGCGGCGACGACCACACGCTATCGATCAGTCGCGGAGCGTGAACCCCCTACTCGCAGGTACGGACGAGAGTTCGTCACCTGTTCGCACTCCTGTGATCTTGGCCGGGAACGGCGAGGCCCGCCGCCCCCTCGAAGGGGACGACGGGCCTCGGAGAACCTCGCTCGCGCGGTACGGCTTAGAGGTCGAAGTAGAGCTCGAACTCGTGCGGGTGCGGGCGCAGCTGGATCGGGGCGATCTCGTGGGTGCGCTTGTAGTCGATCCAGGTCTCGATCAGGTCGGACGTGAAGACGCCGCCGGCCTGCAGGTACTCGTTGTCCGCCTCGAGGGCGTTGAGCACGGCCTCCAGGTTGGTCGGGACCTGCTGGACGTTCGCGTGCTCCTCGGGAGCGAGCTCGTAGAGGTCCTTGTCGATCGGCTCCGCCGGCTCGATCTTGTTCTTGATGCCGTCGAGGCCCGCGAGGAGCAGCGCCGAGAAGGCGAGGTACGGGTTCGAGGACGGGTCCGGCGCGCGGAACTCGACGCGCTTGGCCTTCGGGTTCGAGCCCGTGATCGGGATGCGCATGGCGGCGGAGCGGTTGCGCTGCGAGTACACCATGTTGACCGGGGCCTCGAAGCCCGGGACCAGGCGGTGGTACGAGTTCACCGTCGGGTTGGTGAAGGCCAGCAGCGACGGGGCGTGCTTGAGGATGCCGCCGATGTAGTAGCGGGCGGTGTCCGAGAGGCCCGCGTAGCCCGTCTCGTCGTAGAACAGCGGGTCGCCGTTCGCCCACAGCGACTGGTGGACGTGCATGCCCGAGCCGTTGTCGCCGAAGATCGGCTTCGGCATGAAGGTCGCGGTCTTGCCGTTGCGCCAGGCGACGTTCTTCACGATGTACTTGAAGAGCATCAGGTCGTCGGCCGCGGCGAGCAGCGTGTTGAACTTGTAGTTGATCTCGGCCTGGCCGGCGGTGCCGACCTCGTGGTGCTGGCGCTCGACCTGCAGGCCGACGTTCTCCAGCTCCAGGGAGATCTCCGAGCGCAGGTCGGCGAAGTGGTCGACCGGCGGGGCCGGGAAGTAGCCGCCCTTGTAGCGGACCTTGTAACCGCGGTTGTTCTCCTCCGCACCGGTGTTCCAGGCGCCGGCCTCGGAGTCGATGTGGTAGAAGCCCTGGTTCGCGGAGGTCTCGAAGCGCACCGAGTCGAACACGTAGAACTCGGCCTCGGGGCCGAAGTACGCGGTGTCGGCGATGCCGGTGGACGCGAGGTACGCCTCGGCCTTCTTCGCGATGTTCCGCGGGTCACGGCTGTACTGCTCGCCCGTGATCGGGTCGTGGATGAAGAAGTTGATGTTCAGCGTCTTGTCGCGGCGGAAGGGGTCCACGCGGGCCGTCGACAGGTCGGCGCGGAGCGCCATGTCGGACTCGTGGATCGCCTGGAAGCCGCGGATCGACGAGCCGTCGAAGGCGAGCTCCTCCGACGGGTCGAACGCCGTCGCCGGGATCGTGAAGTGCTGCATCACGCCCGGAAGGTCGCAGAAACGGACGTCGACCATCTTGACGTCGTTGTCCTTGATGTACTTCTTGACCTCGTCGGCGTTCTGGAACCCGTGCGTCTCGGACATCCCACTCCTCCTACTCCCGGCCCGGGGAGGGGCGGGGTTTGCAGCTGGTTCGTGCGGCCAGTGCGGTGGCACACGCTGGACCCGACCATAGGCAGACGGGATTTCTCAAGCATGACCCATTTGTTTCGTCGAAGTTAACCGAGGTGGGTGCCGCCGCGCCGGTCGGGACCCTTCGCCTACCCGGGCCGAAGTGATCAAAAACGGGCGCAGTACCGTGGTCGGGTGGACAACAGGCAAGCACTCGGATCTTGGCTCTCCGGCCCCCGCGCGGCGGCCGAGGACGCCGGCGTCGACTTCGGCTACCGCGGTCAGCAGCTGGGGCTGCCCGAGGAGGGCCCCGGTTCGATCGCCCGCCCCGGGCGGCGCCTCGGCGCCCTCGCCGTCGACTGGGCCCTCTGCACGCTGATCGCATACGGCCTGATCACCGACGGCTACAACCAGGCCACCGGCAACTGGGCCCTCGTCATCCTGCTCGTCCTGAGCGTGCTGACCGTCGGCACCATCGGCTCGACTCCCGGCAAGCGCCTCTTCGGCCTCGGGGTCGTCTCCGTGAACGGCGGCCGCCTCGGCCTCCCGCGCGTCGCGCTCCGCTCCCTGCTCGTCTGCCTGGCGATCCCGGCCCTCATCTGGGACCGCGACGGCCGCGGCCTCCACGACCGCCTCTCCGGCGCCGTACAGGTCCGCATCTGACGCCCGGGAGCCCGCCCGAGAGCACGCCCGGGAGCCCCGTCACCCGGAGAACCCCATGAGGAGGGCCCCGGACCGTCACACGGTCCGGGGCCCTCCTCATGCAGCAGTTCTGGAGGCATCGCCTCCGGTCGGGCGCGTCAGCGCGTCTTTCCGCCCCGCGGCATCCGCATGCCCTTCGGCATCGGACCCTTCGGCAGCGGCATGTTGCTCATCAGGTCACCCATCGCCCGCAGCCGGTCGTTGGCCACCGTCACCTGCGGGCCGGTGAGCACCCGAGGCAGCTTGAGCATGGTCGTACGGACCTTCTTGAGCGGCACCTGGCCCTCGCCGTCGCCGACGATGATGTCGGTCACCGGCACGTCCACCACGACGCGGTTCATGCGCTTCTTCTCGGCCGCGAGCAGAGGCTTCAACCGGTTCGGGTTGCCCTCGGCCACCAGCACGATGCCGGCCCGGCCGACCGCCCGGTGCACGACGTCCTGGCTGCGGTTCATCGCGACCGCGGGGGTCGTCGTCCAGCCTCGCCCGACGTTCTGGAGCACCGCCGCGGCAGCGCCCGGCTGGCCCTCCATCTGTCCGAAGGCCGCGCGCTCGGCACGCCGTCCGAACACGATGGCCGCCGCCAGGAGCGCCAGGACGAAGCCCAGGATGCCCAGGTAGACCGGGTGACCGATCAGGAAGCCGATCGCGAGGAGGACACCGAGTACGACGATGCCCACGCCTGCGACGACAAGCCCGACCTTGGGGTCAGCCTTTCGGGTCATCTTGTACGTGAGGGCGATCTGCTTGAGCCGCCCCTGGTTCGCAGCGTCAGCGCTGCCCGTGTTTGCCTTCCTCGCCATGTCCTGAAGTTTACGTGGCCCGGGAAGTCCGGCCCGACGCGACCTCCATCACGTGCTGGGCCTCGACCCGGTCCTTGGCGCGGCGCCGGTCCTCCAGGACGGAGTTCCAGGCGTTGCGCCGGGCGGTGCGCTGCCCGGCGCCGAGGAGCAGTGCCTCCACGGCCTTCAGGGCGTCGGTGACGGACGGGATCGCGGTGACGCGGACGTGCGTCGATGCGGCCGGCATGTCGGGGTCCTCCCTCGATTGCGGGTGAGACGAGGCGGGGGGTACGGCGGGGATGTGAGCGCGTCGTGGCGGTGAGTGAAACCACGCTCACAGACTGGTGTTACCAGGGCGTGACCCGCTGGTCAAACACTGATGAAACGTTGATGCGGCCATGTGGAGGGCACGGCGGACGTCGACGCGGCCCGCACATCCCCGCTGAGCTGCGGGGCCGTACGGGCCGCGTCCGATCCGGCCATTACCGACCGGTAACCGCTTGTGCTCCGATTCACACAGCCTGCGTGGCGTTGTCCACCGCGCCGCGCTTCTCGATCGCCTGCTGGAAGAGGCGCCCCGCGCGGTACGACGAACGGACCAGCGGGCCCGACATGACACCGGAGAAGCCGATCTCGTCGGCCTCCTCCTTGAGCTCCACGAACTCCTGCGGCTTCACCCAGCGCTCGACGGGGTGGTGCCGGACGGAGGGACGCAGGTACTGCGTGATCGTGATCAGCTCGCACCCCGCGTCGTGCAGCTGCTGAAGCGCCTCGCTGATCTCCTCACGGGTCTCGCCCATGCCGAGGATCAGGTTCGACTTCGTGACCAGACCGTAGTCACGGGCCTGCGTGATGACGTCGAGCGAACGCTCGTAACGGAATCCCGGACGGATCCGCTTGAAGATCCGCGGCACGGTCTCCACGTTGTGCGCGAAGACCTCGGGGCGGGAGGCGAAGACCTCGGCCAGGAGTTCCGGCACGGCGTTGAAGTCGGGCGCGAGCAGCTCGACCTTGGTGCGGCCGTCGGCGCGCTCGGCGGTCTGCTGGTGGATCTGGCGCACGGTCTCCGCGTACAGCCAGGCGCCGCCGTCCTCCAGGTCGTCGCGCGCGACGCCGGTGATGGTGGCGTAGTTCAGGTCCATCGTGACGACGGACTCGCCCACGCGGCGCGGCTCGTCCCGGTCCAGCGCCTCGGGCTTGCCCGTGTCGATCTGGCAGAAGTCGCAGCGCCGGGTGCACTGGTCACCGCCGATGAGGAAGGTCGCCTCGCGGTCCTCCCAGCACTCGAAGATGTTGGGACAGCCCGCCTCCTGGCAGACCGTGTGCAGCCCCTCGCTCTTCACGAGGCTCTGCATCTTCGTGTACTCGGGCCCCATCTTCGCCCGCGTCTTGATCCACTCGGGCTTGCGCTCGATGGGGGTCTGGGCGTTCCGGACCTCCAGGCGCAGCATCTTGCGTCCGTCGGGTGCGACTGCGGACACATCGGCTCCTGTAGCTTCGATTCTTCGGCGCACACCAGGGTACGCCGTTGCTTCCCATGCCTTACTACCTCTGGCCAACCTCTGGCCAGCGCCCTGCATTCCTGCGGGCACTCCTCAGGCCGAGGCCGTCTCCACCGGGCGCTCGATCTCCCGCGGCTTCAGCTCCGCGTTCTCCAGGACGTTCCGCAGGTGCTTCTCCACGACCGGGAGCACCTCCTCGATGGTGAGGTCCCGGCCCAGCTCGTTGGCGAGCGAGGTCACGCCCGCGTCGCGGATGCCGCACGGGATGATCCGGTCGAACCAGGCGTTGTCCGGGTTCACGTTCAGCGCGAAACCGTGCATCGTGACGCCCTTGGCGACCCGGATGCCGATGGCGGCGAGCTTCCGGTCCTCGCGGCGCTGGCCGGCGTTGGACGGGGCGTACTCGGGGCCGTTCAGGCGCGGGTCGAACTCGTCGTCGGTCAGCCGCGGGTCGAAGTCGAGGGAGAGCCCGCCGATCGCCGGGCGCTGCTCGACCGGGTCGCCGAGGACCCAGACGCCGCTGCGGCCCTCGATCCGCGTGGTCGCCACGCCGAACTCGGCGGCGGTGAGGATCAGCGCCTCCTCCAGCCGGCGCACGTGCGCGACGACGTCCACCGGGCGGGGCAGCTTCATGATCGGGTAGCCGACGAGCTGACCGGGGCCGTGCCAGGTGATCTTGCCGCCGCGGTCGACGTCCACCACGGGCGTCCCGTCGAGCGGGCGCTCGCTCTCCGCCGTACGCCGGCCGGCCGTGTAGACCGGCGAGTGCTCGAGGAGCAGACAGGTGTCGTCGATCTCGTCGGCGAACCGCGCGGCGTGCACTTCGCGCTGCCTGTCCCAGGCCACCTGGTAGTCGACGGCTTCCCCGCCGAACCCAAGGCGGACGAATCGCAGCTCACTCACGGCCATGCCTCCTCCTGGGTGCCGGGGGCCGGACTCCGGGGATCATCCCGGGCCGGTGCGGCACCATGCGTCATTCGCGCCCATGCCACTGTACGGCGGTGCCGGGGACGGCCCTCCGGCAGGTGTTCGGGGACCGCGTGCCGCGGAGTGGGCGGGACATCCTCCGGCAGGTGGCTGGGAGCACCTACGTCAGCCATGCCGTCAATCCTCACACGATCGGATGAATGTGGGGCGAAGGTGGCGGTACAGGCCGTGAGTACCGCTAAATTCACGCCGTTCCATGAGGGTCCGACGGGGCTGCCGCCGGGACCCGGAAGGCAGGAGACCGCACAGCTGATGACGGAACGACCACCGCAGCGCATCCCGAACCGCCAGCTCGCCGCGCTCATCGCCGAAGCCGGGTTCTCCCATGCGGGCCTGGCGAGACGGGTGGACCAGCTCGGTCTGGAACACGGACTCGACCTGCGGTACGACAAGACCTCGGTGACCCGCTGGCTCCGCGGCCAGCAGCCGCGCGGCACCACGCCCGCGCTGATCGCCGAGGTCTTCACCCGTCGCCTCGGCCGCCGGCTCTCCGCCCAGGACCTCGGCCTCGACGCCTGCGCCCCGGTCTACGCGGGCCTGGAGTTCGCGGCGACCCCCGAAGAGGCGGTCGACATCGTCAGCGGGCTCTGGCGGAAGGACTCCGGCAGCCACGCCGAACTCCGCAAGATCGCCTTCACCCCGGCGGGCCTGGTCGTGCCCAGCCGCGACTGGCTGATCGGCCGTGCGGACGACCGGGTGGCGCGGGGGGACGCGCCGCAGGGCCCGCGGGCCTCGTCCGGCGCCCCGGCCGTCACAGCCGCGGTCACGGGCGAGGCCCGCCTGGGGCACGACCCGCGCCCGGCCCACGACCCGCGGCTCGCGCACGACCCCAGGGTGCCGCCCCAGGGGCGCTTCTCCGTGCCCCGGCAGCGCGGCACGGACCGGGGGCCCGGCCAGCGGGTCACCAGCGGGGACATCGCGGCCCTGCGCTCGGTCGGCGAGCTCTTCCGCACGCTCGACCACGCCTACGGCGGCGGGCACGCCCGGCAGGCCCTCGTCCGCTACCTGGAGCACGAGGCCGAGCCGATGCTGCGCGGCACGTACGGCGAGTCCGTCGGTCGCCGCCTCTTCGCCGCGGCCGCCGACCTCACCCGGCTCGCCGGCTGGACCTCGTACGACATCGCCGCGCACGGCCTCGCCCAGCGCTACTTCGTCCAGGCGCTGCGGCTCGCCCAGGCCGCCGGGGACCGGGCCTACGGCTCGTACGTACTGCTCACCATGAGCTGCCAGGCCGTCTACCTCGGCCACGGACGGGAGGCCGTCCAGCTGGCCCGGGTCGCCCAGCAGGGCGTCGGACCGGCCGCGCCGCCGGTCGTCCAGGCGATGCTGCACGCGGTCGAGGCGCGGGGGCACGCGGTGCTCGGCGAGGCACGGGCCTGCAGCGCCTCGCTCGTACGGGCCGAGCGGGCCCTCGAGGCGGCGCGGCCGGGCGACGAGGTGCCGTACTGGGCCCGGATGTTCGACGAGGCCCAGCTCGCCGACGAACTCGGGCACTGCCACCGCGACCTCCAGCAGTACCGGCCGGCCGCGCAGCACGCGGAACGCGCCCTGCAGCTCCGGGCCCCCGGCTTCGCCCGCAGCCGCCTCTTCTGCCGGGTGGTCCTGGCGACGTCGCGGCTGGCCCTGGGGGAACTGGACCAGGCGTGCGCGCTGGGGGCGGAGGCGGCCCAGCAGGCCTCGGAGATGCGGTCGGCGAGGGCGGTGGAGTACGTACGCGACTTCGAGCGCCGCCTGGAGCCGTACCGGGACGCGGCGGCGGCCCGCACCTACCGAGACCGAGTAGCCGCCATCGGCTGACCACCAGCACCCCGGGCCCTTGGGGCCACCGTCTGACCCCCAGCACCCCGGGCCGCCGCGCGGGCTGCGCCCGCGGCCTCCGCCCTTGCGCCTGGACCCGCGCCCCGAGCACGGTGCACAAGGGGTGCGGGTCCAGGCGCGGAAGCCTGGGCCCGGCAAGGGCGCCGTTCCGTCGTGCCACCCTCCCCCCGGACTCCGTCCGGGGGGAGGAGCGGTCGCCCACGACGCGGGCGCTGGGGCCTACGCCGCCTCCTCAGCCCCCTCGTCCACCCCCCGCCGCAGCCCCAAGTCCCTCAACAAGGACGTCGCCGCCCGGTGGCCCGAGATCAGGGCCCCCTGCGGGGTGCTCGTCGCGCGGTGGTCGCCGCAGACGTACAGGCCCGCGAGCAGGCGGACCGAGCGGTGCGCGTCGTGCGGTGGGGGCATCGACGGGACCGCGTCCGGCGTGTGACGCAGGGCCAGCAGCTCCCACTCGTCCGTCGACGTCCCGTACAGCGTCGCGAGGTGCTTGCGGACCCGCCGTTCCGTGTCGTCCGGCGGCGTCCCGAGCACCGTCGAGGTGATCAGCGTCCGGCCCTCCGGCGCCCGCCCCGGGTCCACCGCGCTCATCACCGCCGTGTGGGCCACCGGCCCGCCCGGGTCCGCCTCCAGGAGCAGCGTCGGGTCGGCCGTCGGCGCCACCGGCGCCGTGTGGTGCAGCACCGTCACGGGGTGGAAGGCCGGCCGGCGCAGACCGGGCAGCAGCTCGGCGGCCGTCCGCGCCCCCGTCGCGAGGACGACCGACCGGCACCGGAACACCCCGTGCTCCGCCGTCGTCACCCGCGAGACCGACGCCTCCGTGACCCGGACCCCCGTCCGTACCGTGCCCGGCGGAAGCGCCGCCGCGAGCCGCTCCGGGAGCGCCGCCGCCCCGCCCTCGGGCACCGCGAGCCGGCCCCGGGCGAAGGAGCGCAGCGCCAGATCCGCGCGGCGGCTCGACATGCCGAGGTCCGGGTCGCCGAGGAGCGCCGCGAGCAGCGGCCGCAGTACGCCCTGGACGGTCCTGGCGGGCAGCCGCGAGGTGAGCGCCTCGCGCGCGGTCCGCTCGGGGCGGGCCAGGATCCGCTGCGTCGGGGTCGCCGCGAGCCGGACGAGGGAGGCCCCGAGCCGCGCCTGGTCGAGCGAGGCGGCCGGATGCCGGGGGGCGCTCGCGAGGGCGCGCGCCACGCTGAACGCTCCCCCCACGCTTCGGTGCCCCGCGCTCCGGGGCGCGCCGGCCGTCCGGCGAGGGTGCGGGGCGCCCCACCGCGCGTACCGGCCGTCGCTGTGCACGAGCACCCCCGGGGCGAACGGCCGCAGCACCAGGCCGTCGAGCCCCGGGACGGCCCGGAGTTCCTCGTGCGACAGGGTGAGCAGCGGTCCCACCCGGTCGAGCAGGAAGCCGTCGACGGCTTCGGTCGCCATCCGGCCCCCGATGCGGGGTTCCGCCTCCAGGACGATCACGGAGAGCCCGGCGTCGGTCAGCCGGCGGGCCGCGGCGAGTCCCGCGGCCCCGGCTCCCACGATGACGACGTCGACGGTGTGCGCGGTGCCGAGGTCGACATGGACGTCGCTGTCGACGTTCGTACGCTGTGCGGTCCTTGCGCTGTCTGCGCTGTTGAGCACGTGCCCCTCCCCAGGTCGGCGCGGCCGGTGGGAGGCCTATGCCCCCAACGAGCCTCCGGAATGCCCGAGTTCGCCGTTCTCGTCGAGCCTAGGCAGCGCTCCCACGGGTGCCAGCCGCGCGCACCGGGGTGCGTGTGGCACGGGGGAGCACGGAGGGGGAGCGAAGGCGGGGGAGCGGTGCCGAGTTCAGCGCGCGGCGGCCCTGATCGAGTCGTCGATCGTCGGGAACGCGAAGTCGAATCCGGTCTCCAACAGCCGCCCCGGGAGGACCCGCTGACTGCCCAGCACGTCCTGGGCGAAGTCCCCGAGCACCACCTTCAGGGCGGCCGCGGGCACGGTGAAGAGCGTCGGCCGGTGCAGCACCCGGCCCATCGCCGCCGTCACCTCGCGGTTGGTGACGGGGTCGGGGGCGGTCAGGTTCACCGGGCCCGAGAGCGCCGGGGTGTCGACGAGGTGGCGCAGGGCGGCCACCTCGTCGTGGAGGGAGATGAACGACCAGTACTGGCGGCCGTCTCCCATCCGTCCGCCGAGTCCGGCCCGGAAGACCGGGAACAGCCGTCCCCACGCCCCTCCCTCGCGCGCCACCACCAGGCCCGTACGGGCGTAGGTGACCCGGATGCCGGCCTCCTCGGCGGGGGCCGCGGCGGCCTCCCACTCCACGCAGACCTCGGGCAGGAAGCCCGTGCCCGCCGGGGCGCTCTCGTCGACCGCGCGGCTGCCGGTGTCCCCGTACCAGCCGAGCGCCGTGCCGCACACCAGGCTCTCGGGCGGCTCCGCGAGGGAGGCGAGGGCCTGGGAGATCGCCGTCGTGCCGAGGACGCGGCTGTCGCGGATCTCCTGCTTGTACGCGTCGTTCCAGCGGCGCTCGCCGACCCCGGCGCCCGCCAGGTGCACGACGGAGTCCACGCCGACGAGCCCGGCGGCGTCCACGTACAGCCGCTTCGGGTCCCACTCGACCTCGTCGGCGGTCAGGGCGGGCCGGCGGACGAGCCGGACGACGTCGTGGCCGTCGGCGCGCAGGGAGCGGACGAGGGCGGAGCCGATGAGCCCGGAGGCGCCGGTGACGGCGACGCGCTTGCGAGTGGTGGAACGCTGCATGGGCACCATCCTGCCCTCCCGGGCGGGCGCGTGGCACAGTGGCGGTCATGATCGTGCCGGAGACGCTGATACGTACCGCCGAACGCGCGGACGACGCCGCCCTCGCCGAGCTCGACCGGGCCGCCTGGTCGACCCTGCACGCGGTGCTGCCCGCCCCGGTCCCGCCGTACGAGCCCTTCTTCGACGAGCGCCACCTGCCCGGGGACTACCTCCTCGCGGTGCGTGGGGGCGTGATCGTCGGCTACATCCGGGTGGTGCCGCCGACCCGGCTCGCGGCCACCGCCCATGTGCGGCAGGTCCAGGGCCTCGTGGTCGCCGAGGCCGCGCGGGGGCGCGGCGTGGCGCGGGCGCTGCTGCGGGCCGCGATGGACAAGGCCCGGGCGGACGGCGCCGTCCGCATGACACTGCGGGTGCTCGGCCACAACGCCCCGGCCCGCGCGCTCTACGCCTCCGAGGGCTTCACGGTGGAGGGTGTGCTGCCGGGGGAGCTGTTCCTGGCCGGGGAGTACGTGGACGACGTCCTCATGGGCCGGTCGCTGACCCCTCGCTGACGTCCGGGTTCAGCAGCCGCATCCCGCCCATCAGTTCGCGCAGGCACCGGACCGCGAGCTCCGCCGGGGCGCCCTCGCCGCGCACCGGCGCGTCCGTCTCCGCCCAGCTCTCCAGGGCGATCCGGATCGCGTCCGTGGCCGCCGCCGCCGCGAGCCGTACCTCCAGCGGGTCCGCACCCGGCCCCGCGAGGCCGGCGACGACCTCGCGCAGCCGCTCCTCAGACTCCTGGTTGACCCGGTACCAGACGGCCCGCAGCGCCGGGTCCTCGGCGGCCGCGCGCAGGAGCCCGCGCGTCCAGCGCAGTCCTTCCTCGGCCGCCGGGTCCACCGGGGTCAGTGAGGCGGCGATCGAGCGCTCCAGGGCCTCGGGCAGCCCCGCGCCCGGCCCCGAGGCGCCCCCCGCGCCGGCGGTGGCCGTCGCGGCGAGGAGTTCGCGCCAGCGGTCGCCGCCGCCCGCGAGGAGCGGGGCGACGGCGTCCTGCTTGGAGCGGAAGTACCGGTAGAAGGTGCGCAGCGCGACCCCGGCCCGCAGGGCGATGTCCTCGGCCGTGGTGCCGTCGGGGCCGTGCTCGGTGAAGAGCTCGGCGGCGGCGCGCGCGATGTCCAGCTGGGTCGCGGCCTTGCGGCGCTCCGTCAGCGTCCGGGTGGGGGGCGTGGCGCCCTCGGGCTTGGTGCTCACCGTACGAAGCGTACGCCCGCGACTGCCGACGGTGCACGTCGTGCAGCTGTGGCAAAACGTGCCACGTGGGCGTACGGTGGCGGCATCCCCGGGAACCTCTGACGTCCCGGAAGCAGGATCCCCGGAAGCTCGACATCGAGAGGTCGCCGCCATGAACCAGCTGACCCGTTACGTAGGACGCCGCGCCCTCATCACCGGCGGTGGCTCCGGCATCGGCCAGGCCACCGTCCTGCGCGTGCTCGCCGAGGGCGGCCGGGTCGTCGCCGCCGACATCAGCGAGGACGGCCTCGAGGACACCGCCGCCAAGGCCGGCGACGCCGCCGACCGCCTCACCACCGTCGTCCTGGACGTCGCCGACGAGGCCTCCGTGCGCGCCGGTGTCGCCGCCGCCGTCGAGGCGCTCGGCGGCCTGGACGTCCTGGTCAACGCGGCCGGCATCCTGCGCTCCTCGCACACCCGTGAGACGAGCCTCGACTCCTTCGAGCAGGTGATACGGATCAACCTCACCGGCACGTTCCTGGTGATCCGCGAGTCGATCCCCGCGCTCCTGGAGGGCGACGGCGCCGCCGTCGTGAACTTCTCCTCCACCTCCGCGACGTTCGCGCACCCCTACATGGCGGCCTACGCGGCCAGCAAGGGCGGCATCCAGTCCATGACCCACGCGCTCGCCGCCGAGTACGCCAAGCAGGGCATCCGCTTCACCGCGGTCCAGCCCGGCTCCATCTCCTCCGGCATGACCGACGGCACCGGCGCCAGCCGCCAGAGCGTCGGCCCCGGCATCCCCGAGGACGCCGACTGGTCCCTCTTCGGGAAGCTCGCCCCGGCCCTCGGCCAGGGTTTCGCGGGCCCCGAGACCGTCGCGGGCGTCGTCGCGATGCTGGCGTCCGAGGACGGGAAGTTCATCACCGGCACCGAGGTCCGCATCGACGGCGGCACGCACTTCTGACGCCCGGCACCCCGTGGGCAGTGCGCCTGGCCGCGGCCCGCGGCCCGGGGCCCCGGATCGTCGCTACACCGACCCGAAGCGCTCCCACAGCCGCGGGAAGCGGGCCCGGAGGACCTTGTCGTCCTCCAGGTCGAACGGGGCTCCCAGCGGCTCCCCGCCCGGCATCGGAATGCCCAGGTCCGGGGTCTCCGCGCCGGTCAGCTGCTCGTACGCCTCGTCCGCCGCGAAGCCGATCTCCTCGCCGTCCCCGTCGATCTCCACGTCGAAGTCGCCGAGCAGCTCCGCGAGCGCGTCGGGATCGTGCACCGCGCCCTCGTACACCTCACGGCCCTGGCCGATGAGCCAGCAGCGGAACGAGTCGAAGGTCTCGTCGCCGGCGCCGTCGAAGAGCACCGCCGCCGCTCCCCACAGATCCCAGAGGTACGCGCGGTTGTAGCGGGCCTCGAAATGGCGTGCGTAGTCGAGCACGGAGTCGGGGTCCAGCCGGGTCAGCCGTTCCACGAGCAGGTCGGCCTGTTCCTCGGGGTCGCCCTCGGCGGCCTCGCGGCTGGCGTCGATGATCTCCCAGAACTCCGTCTCGTCCATCACGGGACCAGCATCCTGGTTCGGGAGGTGCGACGCACCCGGAAAGCCCGAAATGAATCCAGACAGAAGATGTCGTACTTCCCTGCGAGTCTGGTGCGCATGACGACGGAGACGAACGAGACGAACCAGACGAACAGCCTGCGCGGACGGATCTGCCTGGTCGCCGGGGCCACCCGGGGCGCCGGACGCGGCATCGCCGTCCAGCTCGGCGCGGCCGGGGCGACGGTGTACGTCACGGGGCGGACCACCCGCGAGAAGCTCAGCGAGGTCGGCCGGGCCACCGAGACCATCGAGGAGACCGCCGAACTGGTGACGGCCGCCGGCGGCGAGGGCATCGCCGTCCCCACCGACCACCTGGAGGTCGACCAGGTGAAGGCGCTGGTCGACCGGATCGACCGGGAGCACGGGCGGCTCGACGTCCTCGTGAACGACGTCTGGGGCGGCGAGCACCTCGTCGTCTTCGGCGGGAAGACCTGGGAGAACGACCTCGCCGGCGGGCTGCGGATGCTGGAACTCGGGGTGCGGACGCACGCCATCACCTCGCACACGGCGATCCCGCTGCTCATCCGGAACCGGGGTGGCCTCGTCGTCGAGGTCACCGACGGCACCTCCGAGTACAACGGCACCCGCTACCGCGAGAACCTCTTCTACGACCTCGCCAAGAACGCCCCCATCCGGATGGCCTTCGGCCTCGGGAAGGAACTCGAGGAGTACGGCGGCACGGCGGTCTCGGTCACCCCCGGCTGGCTCAGGTCCGAGCAGATGCTCACCGCGTTCGGCGTCACCGAGGAGAACTGGCGCGACGCCGTCGAGAAGATCCCCGGCTTCGCGATCGCCGAGTCCCCGGTGTACGTGGGCAGGGCGATCGCCGCGCTCGCCGCCGACCCCGAGCGGCACCGCTGGAACGGCCGGTCGCTGTCGAGCGGTCAGCTCGCGGGGGAGTACGGCTTCACCGACGCGGACGGCTCACGGCCGGACGCCTGGGGCTTCATGCTCGCCGACGAGAAGGGCAGCCCGGACGTGAACGACTACCGCTGACCCTCACGCGTACCGCGAGGCCATCGCGCGGGCGGCCGCCCCGAAGCGCTCGCGCAGGGAGGCCGGGGCGAGCACCTCGGCCTCCGGGCCGAGCGTGAGCAGCTGGGAGAACGCGACCTCCTCGCTCTCCACCGGGAGGACCACCCGGAGCCCGCCGTCCTCGGCGACCGCCGCCGCGAGGGCCTCCTCGGCCGCCGCGCGGTCCGTCACGTACGGCAGCCGGCGGGCGCCCGTCTCCGTGAGCCGTACGACGATCTCGGCGCGCAGGATCGACCGGGCGAACTCCGCCGCGCGCTCGGCCCAGAAGGCGGACAGGTCGAAGGCCTCGTCCCGCTCGAAGTGCTCCACGGCGAGGGCGACGGAGGCGAAGCGGTCCACCCGGTAGGTGCGGAACGCCGTACCGGACCGCGCGCACAGGTACCAGACGCCCGCCTTCAGGACGAGGCCGTACGGGGCGAGCTCACGCTCCACCTCACGGTCGCCGCGCCGGTAGCGGGCCGAGACCATCCGGTCGTCCCAGACCGCCTCGGCGATCGGCGCCAGCAGATCCGGGGTCTCCGGCTCCTGGTACCAGCCGGGCGCGTCGAGCAGAAAGCGCTGCGCCACCGAGTCCGGGGCGTTCCGCAGCGACGGCAGCAGCGCCGCGGACACCTTCAGCCGGGCCGCCGAGGCCGCGTCCTCCAGGCCCATGTCCCGCAGCGCGCCCGGCAGCCCGGACAGGAACAGCGCCTCGGCCTCGCCCCGCGCCAGGCCCGTGAGCCGGGTGCGGTAGCCGCCGACGAGCCGGTACCCGCCGGCCCTGCCCCGGTCCGCATACACCGGAACCCCCGCCTCCGAGAGGGCGAGGGCATCGCGGGTGATGGTGCGCTCCGACACCTCCAGCTCGGCGGCGAGTTCGGCCGCCGTCATCGAGGGACGGGACTGGAGGAGAAGGACCATCTTGATCAGCCGGGCGGCGCGCATGAACCCATCATGCGCGCCCGCACCGGCGACCGGGCAGGGCCTACAGGCCGTAGCGCTCGCGCGCCTCCTTCACGGCCGAGGCCGGGACCTCGCCGCGGCGGGCGAGCTGCGCGAGGGCCGCGACGACGATCGACTGGGCGTCGACGCCGAAGTGGCGGCGGGCCGCGTCACGGGTGTCCGAGAGGCCGAAGCCGTCGGCACCGAGCGAGGACCAGTCCTGCTCGACCCACTGCGCGATCTGGTCGGGGACCTGGCGCATGTAGTCGGAGACCGCGAGGACCGGGGACTCGACGCCCTCCAGGGCCCGGCGGATGTACGGCACCTGCTCCTCGCCGCGCAGCAGCGCCGCGTCGGCCTCCAGCGCGTCGCGCCGCAGCTCCGTCCAGGAGGTCGCGGACCACACGTCGGCGCCCACGCCCCACTCGGCGGCGAGCAGCTTCTGCGCCTCAAGGGCCCAGTGGATGGCCGTACCCGAGGAGAGGAGCTGGATGCGCGAGGCGTTCGCCGGGAGGTCGAGGCCCGCGGACTCCGCCGTGTTGAAGCGGTAGAGGCCCTTGACGATGCCCTCGTCGACGCCGGCCGGCTTGGCGGGCTGCGGCATCGGCTCGTTGTAGACGGTGAGGTAGTAGAAGACGTTCTGGTCCTCGCCCTCGGCGGCCTCGCCGTACATCCGGCGCAGACCCTCCTTGACGATGGCCGCGACCTCGTAGGCGAACGCCGGGTCGTACGTCAGCGCCGCCGGGTTGGTCGCCGCGATCACCGGCGAGTGGCCGTCGGCGTGCTGCAGGCCCTCACCGGTCAGGGTCGTACGGCCCGCGGTGGCGCCGACGAGGAAGCCGCGGCCGAGCTGGTCGCCGAGCTGCCACATCTGGTCGGCGGTCCGCTGCCAGCCGAACATCGAGTAGAAGATGTAGAACGGGATCATCGCCTCGCCGTGCGTGGAGTACGCGGTGGAAGCGGCGATGAAGTCGGCCATCGAACCGGCCTCGGTGATCCCCTCGTTGAGGATCTGGCCGTTGACGGCCTCCTTGTAGTACATCAGCTGGTCGCGGTCGACCGGCTCGTACGTCTGGCCCTTCGGCGAGTAGATGCCGAGCGACGGGAACAGCGACTCCATACCGAAGGTACGGGCCTCGTCCGGGACGATCGGGACCCAGCGCTTGCCGGTCTCCTTGTCGCGGATGAGGTCCTTGACCAGGCGGACGAAGGCCATCGTGGTCGCCATCGACTGCGCGCCGGAGCCCTTGTCGAAGGCCGTGAAGGCCTTCTCGGCCGGGGCCGGCAGCGGGGCGATCGCGTGGGTACGACGGGCCGGGGCCGGACCGCCGAGCGCCGCGCGGCGCTCCTGCAGGTAGCGGACCTCGGGGGAGTCGGCGCCGGGGTGGCCGTACGGCACCTGGCCGTCGGCGAACTGCGCGTCCGAGATGGGCAGTTCAAGAAGGTCACGCATGTTCTTGAACTCGTCGTTCGAGAGCTTCTTCATCTGGTGGTTCGCGTTCTTCGACGCGAAGCCCTCACCGAGGGTGAAGCCCTTGACGGTCTGCGCGAGGATGACCGTCGGCGCGCCCTTGAACTCCACGGCGGCCTTGTACGCGGCGTACACCTTGCGCGGCTCGTGGCCACCGCGCGAGAGGTGGAAGCACTCCAGGATCTTGTCGTCGCTCAGCAGCTGCGCCATCGCGACGAGCGCCGGGTCCTTGCCGAAGAAGTCCTGGCGGATGTAGGCGGCGTCGCGGGTCTGGTACGTCTGGACCTGCGCGTCCGGCACCTCGCGGAGGCGGCGGACGAGGGCGCCGGTGGTGTCGAGCGCGAACAGCTCGTCCCAGGCGTTGCCCCACAGCGACTTCACGACGTTCCAGCCGGCGCCGCGGAACTGGGCCTCCAGCTCCTGCACGATCTTGAAGTTGGCGCGGACCGGGCCGTCGAGGCGCTGCAGGTTGCAGTTGATGACGAAGGTCAGGTTGTCCAGACCCTCGCGGGCGGCCAGGGCGAGGGCCGCGGTCGACTCGGGCTCGTCCATCTCGCCGTCACCGAGGAACGCCCACACGTGCGAGGCGGAGACGTCCTTGATGGCGCGGTTGGTCAGGTAGCGGTTGAAGCGCGCCTGGTAGATCGCGGAGAGCGGGCCCAGACCCATGGAGACGGTCGGGAACTCCCACAGCCAGGGCAGGCGGCGCGGGTGCGGGTAGGAGGGCAGACCGTTGCCGCCGGACTCCTGCCGGAAGTGGTCGAGGTGGGCCTCGTTCAGGCGCCCGTCCAGGAACGCGCGGGCGTAGATGCCGGGCGCCGCGTGGCCCTGGATGTAGAGCTGGTCGCCGGAACCGTCGGCTTCCTTGCCCTTGAAGAAGTGGTTGAAGCCGGTCTCGTACAGCCAGGCGGCCGACGCGAACGTGGCGATGTGACCGCCGACGCCGTACTTCGAGCCGCGGGTGACCATCGCGGCCGCGTTCCAGCGGTTCCAGGCGGTGATCCGGCGCTCCATGGCCTCGTCGCCGTCGAAGTCGGCGCCCGTCGGCTCGGCGGAGGTCGGGATGGTGTTGACGTAGTCCGTCTCCAGCAGCTTGGGCAGGGCGAGGCCCGCGCCCTCGGCGTGCTGGAGCGTGCGGCGCATCAGGTAGGCGGCCCGGTGGGGGCCGGCGGCCTTGGTGACGGCGTCCAGGGAGGCCGCCCACTCGGCGGTCTCCTCGGTGTCACGGTCCGGGAGCTGGTCGAGCTCGCTCGGAATCTTGCCTACGGGATCGGTCATGATCGCCGCCTTCCGGACAGGTGGGGGTGGAGAAGGGGTGCCTTGTCTGGCAGGACAGGGCGAAGGGCCGGGTAGCGGCCCGCCGAAGACTGTAAACCGGCGATCGATGATCGATCAAAGGGTTGAAGGTGAAAACCTCTTCAGATCGAGAAAGTCGGCACAGGGTGCCGCGAAAGGGGGCACCCGGTGCCTTGTTTTCGCAGGTGAGAGCAGGGAGAGGCCGCTCACCAGGGAGAAGCGCGCACGAATGAGCGGGCCCACCGGAAGGCAGGCCCGCTCACTGTCCGTGACGAGAGAAGGGGGGTCAGGCGCGCGGCGCGCAGCCCAGCACATGCGCCTTCACCAGCGCGCCGATGTTCGGATCGCCCCGCCGGAAGGCCTCCACCAGCTCCTGGTGCTCCTCCGCGTACGACTTCTGGACGGTGCCGAGCCAGCGGATCGACAGGGCAGTGAAGACCTCGATGCCGAGGGTCTCCCAGGTGTGCAGCAGGACGGCGTTCCCCGCGGCCTTCACCAGCTCCCGGTGGAAGGCCACCGTGTGCCGCACCTGGGCCGTGCCGTCGGAGGTCGCGTCCGCCTCGTACAGGGCCGCCACGTGGGGCTCCAGGGCCGAGCAGTCGGCCGCGAGCCGGCCGGCCGCCAGCTCGGCCGCGATCTGCTCCAGACCGGCCCGTACGGGGTAGCTCTCCTCCAGGTCGGCCGCGGTCAGGTTGCGGACGCGGACGCCCTTGTTCGGCGCCGACTCGATCAGCCGCAGCGACTCCAGCTCGCGCAGCGCCTCGCGCACGGGCGTCTGGCTGACCTCGAGCTCGGTCGCGATCCGGCGCTCCACGATCCGCTCGCCCGGCTTCCAGCGGCCGCTGACGATCCCCTCCACGATGTGCTCGCGGATCTGCTCGCGCAGCGAGTGGACGACGGGGACGGTCATGAAGCGGCTCCTCGGGGAGTGTTGACTCTCAAGACAATACGGCGGCGCCCCCGTCCGGAAACACTTCCGGACGGGGGCGCCGCAGGTGAGGCTCGTTACGTTGCCTCGGCGTATGCCTTTCGGCGTACGGCCTACAGGCCGAGGTCGACCTCGAACTCGCCGGCCTCCAGGATCGCCTTGACCGAGGTCAGGTAGCGGGCGGCGTCGGCGCCGTCCACCAGACGGTGGTCGTAGGACAGCGCGACGTACGTCATGTCGCGGATCGCGATCGTCTCACCCAGGTCCGGGTGGTTGATGACGACCGGACGGCGCACGGTGGCGCCGATGCCCAGGATGGCGACCTGGTTCGGGGGCACGATGATCGTGTCGAAGAGCGCGCCGCGCGAACCGGTGTTGGAGATGGTGAAGGTCGCACCGGCCAGGTCGTCCGGGGTGATCTTGCTGGCGCGCACGGCGCCGGCCAGCTCCGCGGTCTTCTTCGAGATGCCGGCGATGTTGAGGTCGCCCGCACCCTTGATGACCGGGGTCATCAGACCCTTCTCGGAGTCCACCGCGATACCGATGTTCTCGGTGTCGAAGTAGGTGATCGTGCCCTCGTCCTCGTTGATCCGGGCGTTGATGACCGGGTGGGCCTTCAGCGCCTGGGCCGCGGCCTTCACGAAGAACGGCATCGGGGAGAGCTTGACGCCCTCACGGGCGGCGAAGGCGTCCTTGGCGCGGGTGCGCAGCTTCATCAGCTTGGTGATGTCGACCTCGACGACCGAGGTCAGCTGGGCCTGGCCGTGCAGCGCCTTCATCATGTTGTCGCCGATGACCTTGCGCATGCGGGTCATCTTGACGGTCTGACCGCGCAGCGGGGAGACCTCCAGGGCCGGAGCCTTGGCGGCGGCGGCCGGAGCAGCCGCGGCGGGGGCGGCGGCGGCCTTCTTGGCCTCGGCGGCCGCGAGGACGTCCTGCTTGCGGATACGGCCGCCGACACCCGAACCCTTGACGGCCGCGAGGTCGACACCGTTCTCGGTGGCGAGCTTGCGGACCAGCGGAGTCACGTACGCGCCGTCCTCCGAGGGCGCGGCCGGAGCGGCCGCCGGGACCGGGGTGACGACCGCGGGGGCGATCGACGGGGTCTGGGCGACCGGCGCGGGAGCCGCGGCCGGGGCGGCCGGAGCCGCCGGCGCGGGGGCCGGAGCCGGAGCGGCCGGGGCCGGGGCCGGGGCCGGAGCGGCGGCGGGCGCCGGGGCGGCGGGAGCCGGAGCGGCGGCGGGGGCCGGGGCGGCCGGAGCCGGGGCGGCGGCCGGAGCCGCACCCGCGGCACCGATGACGGCGAGCTTGGCGCCGACCTCGGCGGTCTCGTCCTCGGCGACGACGATCTCCAGGAGAACGCCGGAGGCCGGGGCGGGGATCTCGGTGTCGACCTTGTCCGTGGAGACCTCGAGCAGCGGCTCGTCGGCCTCGACGGTCTCGCCGACCGACTTCAGCCAGCGGGTCACGGTGCCCTCGGTGACGGACTCGCCGAGCGCGGGCAGCACGACGTCGGTGCCGGTGGCACCGCCGGCCGGGGCGGCGGGGGCCTCGGCAGCGGGGGCCTCGGCGGCGGGGGCCGGAGCCTCGGCGGCCGGAGCCTCGGCGGCCGGGGCCTCCGTGGCCGGGGCCTCGGCGGGCTCGGCGGCCGGAGCGGGGGCAGCGGCCGGGGCGCCCGTGCCGTCGTCGATGATGGCCAGCTCGGCGCCGACCTCGACCGTCTCGTCCTCGGCGACCTTGATGGAGGCCAGGATGCCCGAGGCGGGGGCGGGGATCTCGGTGTCGACCTTGTCGGTCGAGACCTCGAGCAGCGGCTCGTCGGCCTCGACACGCTCACCCTCGGCCTTGAGCCAGCGGGTGACGGTGCCCTCGGTGACGCTCTCGCCGAGCGCCGGCAGGGTTACGGAAACCGACATGGTTTCAGTTGCTCCTAACGAATTGCGGGAAGTGGTCGTCGCGCCCTGTGATGACGTGAGCGTCAGTCGTGGGAGTGCAGAGGCTTGCCGGCCAGGGCCAGGTGGGCCTCGCCGAGCGCCTCGTTCTGCGTCGGGTGGGCGTGGATGAGCTGCGCGACCTCGGCCGGCAGCGCCTCCCAGTTGTAGATCAGCTGCGCTTCGCCGACCTGCTCGCCCATGCGGTCACCGACCATGTGGACGCCGACCACGGCACCGTCCTTGACCTGGACGAGCTTGATCTCGCCCGCGGTCTTGAGGATCTTGCTCTTGCCGTTGCCCGCCAGGTTGTACTTGAGGGCGACGACCTTGTCCGCGCCGTAGATCTCCTTGGCCTTGGCCTCGGTGATGCCGACGGAGGCGACCTCGGGGTGGCAGTACGTCACCCGGGGCACGCCGTCGTAGTCGATCGGGACGGCCTTCAGGCCGGCCAGGCGCTCCGCGACGAGGATGCCCTCGGCGAAGCCGACGTGCGCGAGCTGGAGCGTCGGGACGAGGTCGCCCACGGCCGAGATCGTCGGCACGTTGGTGCGCATGTACTCGTCGACCAGGACGTAGCCGCGGTCCATCGCGACGCCCTGCTCCTCGTAGCCGAGACCGGCGGAGACCGGGCCGCGGCCGATGGCGACCAGCAGCACCTCGGCCTCGAAGGTTTTGCCGTCGGCCAGGGTGACCTTGACGCCGTTGTCGGTGTACTCGGCGGACTGGAAGAAGGTGCCGAGGTTGAACTTGATGCCGCGCTTGCGGAACGCGCGCTCAAGAAGCTTCGAGCTGTTCTCGTCCTCGACCGGGACCAGGTGCTTCAGGCCCTCGATCACCGTGACGTCGGTGCCGAAGGACTTCCACGCCGAGGCGAACTCGACGCCGATGACGCCGCCGCCCAGGATGATCGCGGACTCCGGGACGCGGTCCAGGGTCAGCGCGTGGTCCGAGGAGATGATCCGGTTGCCGTCGATCTCCAGGCCGGGGAGGGACTTCGGCACGGAACCGGTGGCCAGGAGGACGTGACGGCCCTCGACACGACGACCGTCGACGTCGACGGAGGTCGGGGAGGACAGGTGGCCGGTGCCCTCGATGTAGGTCACCTTGCGGGAGGCGACGAGACCCTGCAGACCCTTGTACAGGCCCGAGATCACGTCGTCCTTGTACTTGTGCACGGCCTTGATGTCGATGCCCTCGAAAGAGGCCTTGACACCGAACTGCTCCGCCTCGCGGGTCTGGTCGGCGACCTCGCCGGCGTGGAGCAGGGCCTTCGTCGGGATGCAGCCGTTGTGCAGGCAGGTGCCGCCGAGCTTGTTCTTCTCGATCAGTGCGACGTCCAGGCCCAGCTGCGCTCCGCGCAGCGCCGCGGCGTAACCGCCGCTACCGCCGCCGAGGATCACTAGGTCGAAAACGGTGCTGGCGTCGTTCGCCACGTCACGTCCTCCATGCATGTGCGCTCGTCGCCGGTCCCCTCGTTCCCCTTTCGGGTGAGGACCGGTCGGTCGGCTGGTGTGCGGCCGCTTATTTTCGGCCCTGTGGTGGGGGCCCTGTCCTGCCGAGAACCCATCTTCGCACTTGTTGACGGATGGCGGGACGCGGGGCCGTGCTCTGGGACGGCCGATCGTCCGTACGGCGGGCGGACCAGAGCGTACGAACCTGCGGATTTCGTCGCGGGCGAACGGCGACGGCCCCGGGCACGCAGCCCGGGGCCGTCGCCGTCACACGACTGCTCAGACCTCGCCGGCCGCCGTCAGCTCGGCCAGCCGCACCAGGGTGCGGACCGAGGAGCCGGTGCCGCCCTTGGGGGTGTAGCCGTACGGGGCGCCCTCGTGGAAGGCCGGGCCCGCGATGTCCAGGTGGGCCCAGCTGATGCCCTCGCCCACGAACTCCTGGAGGAAGAGACCGGCGACCAGGCCGCCGCCCATCCGCTCGCCCATGTTCGCGATGTCGGCGGTGGGGGAGTCCATGCCCTTGCGCAGGTCCGCGGGGAGCGGCATCGGCCAGGACGCCTCGCCGACCTCCTCCGCGATCTCGTGGATCGCGGAGCGGTAGTCGTCGTCGTTGGCCATGATGCCGAAGGTGCGGTTGCCCAGCGCCAGGACCATCGCGCCGGTGAGGGTCGCCACGTCGACGATCGCGTCCGGGTGCTCCTCGGAGGCCCTGGTCAGCGCGTCGGCGAGGACGAGCCGGCCCTCGGCGTCGGTGTTCAGGACCTCGACGGTCTTGCCGCTGTACATGCGCAGCACGTCACCCGGGCGGGTGGCGGAGCCGGACGGCATGTTCTCGGCGAGGGCGAGCCAGCCCGTGACGTTGACCTCGAGGCCGAGGCGGGCCGCGGCGACGACGGTGGAGAACACGGCGGCGGCGCCGCTCATGTCGCACTTCATCGTCTCGTTGTGGCCGGCCGGCTTCAGCGAGATGCCGCCCGAGTCGTAGGTGATGCCCTTGCCGACCAGGGCGAGGGTCTTCTCCGCCTTCGGGTGGGTGTAGCCGATGCGGACCAGGCGCGGCGGGTTCTCGGAGCCGACGCCGACCCCGAGGATGCCGCCGTAGCCGCCCTTGGCGAGCGCCTTCTCGTCGAGGACCTGGACCTTGAGGCCGTGCTCCTTGCCGGCGGCCTGGGCGGCGGCGGCGAAGGCGGCCGGGGTCAGGTCGTTCGGCGGCATGTTGATCAGGTCGCGGGCGCGGTTGATCTCCTCGGCGACGGCCTGGGCGCGCTCGGCGGCGGCCTTGTGGGCCTTGTCGCGCGGCTTGGCGCCGAGCAGGGCGACCTCGCCCAGCGGCTTCTTCGCGTCCTTGGCGTCCCCCGACGTCCTGTACTGGTCGAAGGCGTACGCGCCGAGCAGGGCGCCCTCCGCGATGGCGGCGGCGTCCTCGGCGTCGTCGATCGGCAGCGCGAACGCGGCCTTCTTCGAGCCGGTCAGGGTGCGGGCGGCGACACCGGCGGCCCGGCGGAGGGTCTCCGCGGCGTAGGACGCGCCGTCCTCGGGGGCGGAGCCCAGGCCGACGGCCAGGACGACGGGGGCCTTGAGGCCGGCGGGGGCGGGCAGCTTGGTCGCCTCACCCTCGGCACCCGAGGCACCCAGCGTCTCCAGGACGGCGGCGAGCCGACCGTCGAAGGCCTTGTCGACGGCCTCGGCGCCCGGAGCGACGACAAGCGTCTTCCCGGACTTCGCGACGCCGATGACGAGGGCGTCGGCGCGGAGCGTCGCCGCGCCGGCAGTGCTGAGAGTGAGAGCAGTCACGGTGGTGAAATCTCGCTTCCATTGAGTTCTGTGGCGGTCGAGGGATGGGCCGACCGTGCCCGCCGCATCGTATTTCGGCCCGGAGAGCGCCGAGAACGAGCCTACGCTCGCTCGCCCGGTTCGCTCACGGCGGCGTTGATTCACTCATCCGTGGTGTCTCTTTCATGTTTACCGTTCAGGCTCGGAGCGCTCGTTCACACTCGCCTCAGTCACGCAAGGACGACCCACTCGTCTTCGCATCATCTGCAACATCTCCACAGGTTCGCCGCCCCGGCCCCGGTGCGCGGGGACCTGCAGAGGGGGGACACCACCTGATGGACTCCGGCCGAATCCGTACGCCCGGAAGCGCGCACCGCACCCGCGGCGGCGCCCGCACCGCGCCCCGCACCGCCCGCGTCGCGGCGCTCGCCGCAGCCGCGCTCCTCGCGACCGTCGTCCCGTCCGCGCAGGCCGCCGCGGCGCCCGCGGCCGTCGTGCCCCGGATCGACCTCACCGTCCTGGTGGTGGACGACGGCGGCAGCGCGGTCGGGGCGATCACCGCCGAGCTGAAGGGCTCCGGCGTTCCGTACCGCAGGATCGACCTGAACGACCCGAACCGGCCGGTTCTCGACGCGGCCTTCCTCAGCGACACGCTCGACGGCCGCCCCCGCGCCAAGTACCAGGGCGTCGTCCTGCCCCACGAGAGCGCCTTCGGCCCCGACTCGGCCGAGCACACCGCCCTCCAGACGTACGAACGGACCTTCGGGATCCCGCAGGTCGACGCCTACACCTGGTCGCACCCCGGCGTCGGCCTCGACTACACCAACGAGGGCGGCTGGTCCGGCGTCCTCGACGGGACCACCGCGGGCATCACCGCCGCCGGGCGGACGGGCCCCTTCCAGTACCTGGCCGGGGCGCTCACCTTCGAGGACAACGACCCCTCGATCGCCGAGAGTTACGGCTACGCGGGCCGCCCCCGGGCCGGCTACACCAGCTACGTCGACGTCCCGGCCGACGGCGGCGGCCGGGCCAGCCTCGTCGGCGAGTACACCGCCGACGGACGCCGCGAACTGGTCGTCACCTTCGCCTACAACCAGTACCAGCGGCAGTTCCGGGCCCTCGCCCGCGGCATCGTCGAATGGCTCACCCAGGGCGTCCACCTCGGCCAGAGCCGCAACTACCTCTCCGTGCACGTCGACGACGTCTTCGCCCCCGACGCCCGCTGGGACACCGCACTCGACTGCACGCCCGGCGACTTCGACTGCGTCGGCGACGACGGCGAGGGCGCCGACCCGATCCGGATGACGGTCGCCGACGCCCAGTACGCCGCCGCCTGGCAGAAGTCCTCCGGCTTCACCCTCGACATGGTCTACAACGGCGGCCAGGGCGAGCAGTGGAAGACCGAGCACGCCGGCTCCGACCCGCTCACCGACCGGCTCGTCGCCGACCGCGCCCAGTACCGGTGGATCAACCACACGTACACCCATCCCTTCCTCGGCTGCGTCCAGGACAACGCCGTCGTCCCCTGGCAGTGCGCCAAGGACGCCCAGGGCAACACCCTCTGGGTCAGCCGCGCCGAGCTGTCCGCCCAGATCCGCGACAACCACAACTGGGCCGTCCGCAAGGGCATCTCCGTCGACCGCTCCGAACTCGTCACCGGCGAGCACTCCGGCCTCAGGACCCTGCCCCAGCAGCCCGTCGACAACCCGAACCTGGCCGGCGCCCTCGCCGACAACGGCGTCAAGTGGACCGGCAGCGACAACTCCCGCGAGCCCCAGCAGCGCGCGGTCGGCACCGCGTCCGGCGCCGCGAAGACCGTGCCCCGCCACCCCATGAACGTGTACTACAACGTGGGCACCGCCGCCGAGATGGCCGACGAGTACAACTGGATCTACACCTCCCGCGCCGACGGCGGCAGCGGCATCTGCGAGTCCAACCCGGCCTCCACCTGCCTGCCCGCCCCGCTCCCCACGGCCACCGGCTACGCCGACCACATCGTGCCGCAGGAAGCCCGCACCGCCCTCTCCCACGTCCTCGGCAACGACCCCCGGCCGCACTACGTGCACCAGTCGAACCTCGCCGAGGAGCGGCTGCTCTACCCCGTCCTCGACCGGGTGCTCGCCGACTACCGGGGCCTGTTCGCACCCAGCGCGCCCCTGGTCAACCCGGCCCAGCGGGACGTCGGCACCGAACTGACCCGCCGCGCCGCCTGGGACCAGGCCCTCGCCGCGGGAAAGGTCACCGCCTACCGCATCGGCACCGCGGTCACCGTCAAGGCCCCCGCCGGCCTCACCGTGCCCCTCACCGCCCCCGAGGGCACCCGCAAGCGCCTCCTCCTCGGCACCGCCGTCTTCGGCACGCCGTACGCCGGGACCCGCTCCGCCTGGACCGCGCCCGAGCTGCTCCAGACCAGCGTCACACTCACGCTCCCGACCGCCTGACCAGCACGTTCTGGGGGGAACCGCACATGCCGAGCAGTGGCCGTCATGTCACCATGCTCACCGAAGGCACCTACCCGCATGTCCACGGCGGCGTCAGCACCTGGTGCGACCAGCTCGTCCGCGGCATGCCCGAGGTCGACTTCGAGATCCTCGCCCTCACCGGCAGCGGCCGCGAACCCGTCACCTGGGAGCTGCCGCCCAACGTCACCCGGCACACCGCCTACCCCCTCTGGGGACTCCCGCAGGGGCCGACCGCGCCCGGCCTGTTCGCCGCCGCGCGCCGGCCCCTGCGGGGGCGTGAGCGCCGCCGCTTCCTCGACACCTACGAGCGCCTGCTCCTCGCCCTCCTCGACCCGGAGGCGGGCTACGACTTCGGCACCAGCCTGTACGGACTCGCCGAACTCGCCCGGCAGGGCCGCCTGACCCACGCCCTGCGCTCCGAGGCCGCCCTGCGCTCCCTGATGTGGATCTGGACCATGCCGCACCTCCCGACGCTCGCGGCCCGGCCCACCGTCCACGACGCGCTCACCGCCACCGACCTGCTCGAACACGCCCTGCGGCCGCTGGCCGCCCGGATATCCACCGACGGCGTCGCCCACGCCGTCTCCAGCGGCCTCGCCACCCTCCCGGCGCTCGCCGCACAGCACTTCGAAGGGGTGCCCTTCCTGCTCACCGAACACGGCATCTACCTCCGCGAGCGCTACCTCGGCTACCGCACCGAGGCGCAGCGCTGGCCCGTCAAGGCCCTCATGCTCGGCTTCTACCGTGAGCTCAACACCCTCGGCTACCGCAAGGCCGACCTCATCACCCCCTGCAACCAGTACAACCGGCGCTGGGAGGAGCGCGGCGGCGCCCCCGCCGACCGCATCCGCACCGTCTACAACGGCGTCGACCCGGCCCTCTTCCCCGAGGCCGGGCCCGAACCCGAGACCCCCACGCTCAGCTGGTGCGGGCGCGTCGACCCCATCAAGGACCTCGAAACCCTGATCAGGGCGTACGCCATCTGCCGTGCCGAACTGCCCGCGCTGCGCCTCCGGTTGTTCGGTCCGGTCCCCGCCGGGAACGAGGACTACCTCACCCGCCTGGAGAAGCTCGCCGCCGAACTCGGCGTCACTGACGGGATCACCTTCGAGGGCCGGATCTCCGACGTGCCCAGCGCCTACGCGGCCGGCAGCGTGGTCATGCTCTCCTCCATCAGCGAGGGCTTCCCGTTCTCCCTCATCGAGGCCATGTCCTGCGGCCGCGCCACCGTCTCCACCGACGTCGGCGGGGTGCGGGAGGCCGTCGGCGACACCGGGATCGTCGTCCCGCCCCGCGAACCGGCCGTGATGGCCGCCGCCGTCACCGAACTCCTCCGCGACGGGGCCCGTCGCGCCGAACTCGGCCGGCTCGCACGGCAGCGGGTCGTCGACCGCTTCACCCTGCACCGCTCGGTGGACGGATTCCGCCAGATCTACCGCGAACTCGCGGGCGACCGGATCCTCCCCGCGCCGCGCCGGGCCCCGGCCCTCACCCCCACGCCCCTCCGCCTGAGCATCCCCGCCCCGCGCCGTGCCTCCACGGCCCTCGTACCAGGAGGCACCCCGGCATGAGCGGCTCGCTCTGGCTCAAGCCCCCGACCACGCAGGCCCCGCTCCCCGCGATCCCGCGGCCCCGCCGCGAGGACCGTGCGGGGCGAGCCACGCCCCCGCCGGCCGGCGGTGCCGGGGCGCCGCCCCCGGCCGGTGCCGCCGGGCACGCGTCGGCGGCCCCGGGCGGACACCCGGCGGGGCCGACCGCCCCGGCCGGAGGCGAACTCGCCGACGATCCGCTCGACGAGCTCACCGAACGGCTCGGGGGGCTCGTCGCGGTCGCCGTGCACCCCGACGAGATCGCCGCCGTCCTCGAGTCCGACGGCATGACCGACGACCACATCCGGCTCACCTACGGCCGCGCCGACTCCTTCGCGCTCGCCGAGGACCTCTACGCGCGCGTGGAGCGCCGCCACCCCGCCCCGCAGGCGCCGCCCGGAGGTGCCTGGCACACCGGGCTCGCGGGCTGTCTCCTGCGCGGGCTGGTCTTCGCCCTGCCCGGACTCGCCTATGTCCTCGCCGCACCCCTGCTCGCCGGGGAGCAGGGCCGGTTCGGGCTCCCAGGCGGAACGGTTCCGCTGCTCGCGGGCGCCGTCACCGGCTGGGTCTGGAACCAGAGCCTCGCCCACCGCGCCTACACCTGGCTGGGCCTCGGCGACCGGCCCGCCGCCGCCCGCGCGCTGCTCCTCGGGGCCCCGGCGGGCGCCCTCGCCGGTACGGTCGTCGCCCTCGCGGCGGCCGCGCCCGGCGAGACCCCGGCGGCCCTGTTCGCCGCCGGGCAGTCGGTCTACCTCGCCGCCGCGACCGTGCTCCTGGTCCTCGGCCGCGAACGGGCCCTGCTCTGCGCCCTGGCGCCGCTCGCCGGAGCCGTCCCCGCCTTCCGCTGGGACCTGCCCGACCTCCTGCGCGCCGGCCTCCTGCTCACCGCGCTCACCGCGAGCGTCGCCTTCGCCGGGCTCGTCCTGCGGCCGGGCGCCCGGCGGGGCGCGGCCGGACGCGGCGGACCCCCGCGCGCGACCTCCCTCCCGTACGGCCTCTTCGGCCTCGGCAGCGGTCTGCTCGTGCTCCACGCCGGCATCGGCGACACCCTGGTGAGCGGGGCGGGCGCCGTCATCGCGCTCACCCTCTCCATGGGGCCGGCCGAGTGGCTGCTGCACCGCTTCCGCGGCGAGAGCCTGACCCGGCTGCGGACCCTGGCCACCGCGCGCGAGTTCCGCCGCGCGGTCACCGGCACCCTCGTGCTCTGCCTCGGCGGCTACCTCGGCGTCCTCGTCACGCTCACCGTCGGCGTGACCCTGGCCTGGCCCGGGGCGCCCTGGCCGACGCCGCCGCGGCTCGTCACCCTGCTCCTGATCGGGACCGTGCTCTGGCTGGGGCTGCTGCTCCAGGCCTTCGGGGCGGTGCTCAGCGCGGCCGCCGTCTGTCTGCTCGCGGCGGCGGCGCAGACGCTGGAACCCGCGGCGGGCCCGGTGGCGGCCGGGGGAGCGGCGGCCGTGCTCGCCGTCCTCACCGGTGTCCTGCTGGTACGACCGACCGCCCACCGCGTCTAGGGGGCCCGTCCCGTGAATCGTTTCCTCCTGGTGCCGTTCTACGAGCACCCGGCCGACCGGCCCGAGGCCTGGTCGGCCCTCGTCGACGCGGCGCCGTCCCTGTACGGCGTCGTCGTCAACCCGGCGAGCGGCGCGGGCGAGGCCCCGGACGCGGCGTTCGCGGAGGCCGCCGACCGGCTACGGGCGGCCGGGGTACGGCTCCTCGGCTACGTGGACACCGCCTACGGGCGCCGCCCGCACGCCGAGGTCGTCACCGACCTGATCCGCCACCGCGACTGGTACGGCACCGACGGCGCCTTCCTCGACCAGGTGTCCACCGCGCCCGACGCCCTCGCCCACTACCGCAGGGTCGCGGTCGCGGCCCGGTCCGCCGGGGCGGCGACCCTGGTGCTCAACCACGGCGCCCATCCGGACCCGGGCTACGAGGAGTTCGCCGACCTCCTCGTCACCTTCGAGGGCCCCTGGGACACGTACCGGAACCTCGACCTGCCGGTCGCCCCCCACTACTGCCACCTCGTGTACGCGGCTCCGCCCGACGTCCGCCCGGTCACCCCGGTGCACTGCGCCGTCCCCGGCACGGGCGCGCACCCCTGGGGCACCCTCCCGCACCTCCCGGAGCCCGCCCGCTGAGCCGGGCGGGGCGCGCGGGGCACGGCGCGGTCACCCCAGGGCGAGCGCCACGAGCGCCGTCGTCGTCGCCGTCTCCTCCACCGCCCCGAACACGTCCCCCGTCACACCGCCGAACCGCCGTACGCAGCGGCGCAGCAGCGCCGCCGCCGCGCCCAGGGCCGCACCCGCCGCCAGGACGTTGTGGATCGCGTCGTACGGGGAGAACAGCAGACCGGACGCGGCGCAGAGGACCAGGACGACCGCCGTCGAGAGGGTCGCGGACCGCACCGGGACGGTCGCGGCGACGATCGCGCCGAGGCCCTCGGGGCGGGCCGCGGGGACGCCGTGGCGGGAGGCGTGGGTGAGGGCGAGGCGGGCGACGGTGGCGGCGAGGGCGGCGCCGACCGCGCCGTGCGCCCAGCTCTCCCCGTACAGCTCGAAGAGTGCGGCGACCTGGGCGAGCAGGACGAGGAGCAGCACGATGACGCCGAACGGGCCGACGTCCGACTGCTTCATGATGCGCAGCGCGTCCTCGGCGGGCTTGGCGCTGCCCAGGCCGTCGGCGGTGTCGGCGAGGCCGTCGAGGTGGAGGCCGCGGGTGAGGACGGCGGGCACGGCGGTGGAGACGACGGCGGCGAGCAGCGGGCCCGAGCCGAGCGCGAGGAACGCGCCGCCGAGCCCGGCGGCGAAGAGCCCGACGACCAGACCGGCCAGCGGAGCGCAGAGCATGCCGGCGCGCGCCGCGTCCCGGTCCCAGCGGGTGATGCGGGCGGGGAACACCGTGAGGGTGCCGAAGGCGAAACGCAGGCCGTCCATCCGGGCAGGGTAATCGCCGCCTCCGGACGGTAGATTGCGCATACCGCGCAAATCGGATCGGGGTGGCATGGGTCACTGGTTCTCCCGCAACATCGTCGAGCCGGGCAAGCTCCCGATGCTTCTCGCGCTGACCTCGTTCATCGTGACGTTCCTGGTCACGAGGACCATCGTCCGTCTCATCCGGGCGGGGAAGGGGCCCTTCGGGAACGTCTCCTCGGGCGGGCTCCACATCCATCACGTCGTACCGGGCGTGGTCCTCACCGTCATCGGCGGTTTCGGCGCGGTGGGCAGCGACCGGCACGGCTTCGGCGCCGCCCTCTTCGCCGTGGTCTTCGGGATCGGCGCGGGGCTCGTCCTGGACGAGTTCGCGCTGATCCTCCATCTCGACGACGTGTACTGGTCCGACGAGGGCCGCAAGAGCGTCGAGGTGGTCGTCCTCACCGCCGCCCTGGTCGGGCTCACCCTGAGCGGCTTCTCGCCCCTGGGTGTCGACGACATGACCGCCGACGAACGCCAGGACCGGCTCACCTTCCTCCTGACCCTCGCGCTGAACTTCCTCCTGATCCTGATCACCCTGGTGAAGGGGAAGTTCAGGATGGCGGTGATCGGGACCCTGATCCCGTTCGTGGCGATCGTCGGCGCCCTCCGGCTCGCCCGCCCCGGCTCCTGGTGGGCCCGCCGGTTCTACGGACGACGCCACCGGGCCAGGGCCCGCTCCCGGATCCGTACGTACCGCCACGACAAGCGCTGGACCAGGATCCGGCGCCGGGCTCAGGACTTGATCGGCGGCTTCCAGGAGCGGGTCCCCGGGCGGGGCGGCTCCACGCCCTCCTGACCGCGCTCGCGCCAGGCCTGGATCCCCATCAGGACGAGGACTCCCGCGATGGCCGCCAGATGCTCCCTGCCCGCCAGGTTCGGCTTGATGATCACCTCGACGACCATCGCCACGACCACGAGCGTGCCCGTCCACCGGGCCCCGTACCGCCAGCAGACGTAGACGGCGAGGCCGACCACGGCCGCCGAGGGCCCGGTGTCGTGAACCTGCGCGTCGGAGGCGGGCAGCCCGAGCGGGTTGTCCGGGCCGAGGGCGATCCCCACGCGCGCGTACAGCGTCCCGCAGAGGGTCGCCAGATAGGCGACGGCGAGGGTGCGCCACCGGCCCAGGCAGATCTCGGCGATCCCGAAGACCAGCAGGACCTGCGCCAGGGCGCCCCACACGGGCAGGTCGAGCGCGGGCACGAACAGCGAGAGCGGAGTGCGGAGCAGCGCCAGCCAGAACGGATCCTCGGCCCTTACGGAGCCGATGTTCTGGACCGGCTGATAGCCCCAGTCCTGGTTCTGCACCAGCTGGAAGAGGGCGGTGAGGCAGACGGCGGCGAGCGTCATCGGGACCGCCCGCCACCTCCTCGTGAGGAGCGCCGTCCGTACGGTGAAGAACAGCGGGCCCCACTCGCGGCGGGCGAACTCCCGGAGCGCGCGGGTCAACGGCCGCTCTCCAGATGCCGGCGGTGCATCCACTTCGGCAGCCCGGGTGCCTCCAGGAACCCCTCCGCGCGACCGGCCGCCAGGCCGATGCGCAGCAGGTCCGCACTCTTCTCGAAGAGCATGAATCGGGGCTCCCAGATCGGTCGGTACTTGGCGTTGGCGCGGTACAACGACTCGATCTGCCACCAGCGGGAGAAGAAACTGAGCAGTGAACGCCACATGCGCAGCACGGGTCCCGCCCCGAGCTTCGAGCCACGTTCGAAGACGGACCGGAACATCGCGAAGTTCAGCGAGACCTGAGTGATCCCGATCTCCTTGGCCCGCTGGAGGAGTTCGATGACCATGAACTCCATCAGGCCGTTCTCCGACTCGCGGTCCCGGCGCATCAGGTCGAGCGAGAGCCCCTTCGGGCCCCAGGGGACGAAGGACAGCACCGCCCGCAGCTCACCCGCACCTTCCCCGTCGCCGCCATCCCTGCACTCCAGCATCACGCACCGCCCGTCCCGCGGGTCGCCGAGCCGGCCGAGCGCCATCGAGAAGCCGCGTTCGGTGGCCCCGTCCCGCCAGTCGTCGGCCTTCCGCAGCAACGCGGCCATCTCCTCGGCCGGGATGTCCTCGTGACGCCGGATCCGGACCTCGTACCCGGCCCGCTTGACCCGGTTATAGGCCTGCCGGACCGTCCGCATGGCCCGCCCGTCCAGGGTGAACTCGTCGGTCTCCACGATCGCCTCGTCGCCCAGCTCCAGGGCGTCCAGACCGTGCCGGGCGTAGATGACCCCGGCCTCCTCGCTCGCGCCCATCACCGCCGGGATCCAGCCGTGCTCGCGCGCCTCGGCCAGCCACGGTTCGATGGCCCCGGGCCAGGCCTCCGGGTCGCCGATCGGGTCGCCCGAGGCGAGCGAGACCCCGCCGACCACCCGGTAGGTGACGGCCGCCTTCTCGCTCGGCGACCAGACGACGCTCTTCTCGCGGCGCAGCGCGAAGTAGCCGAGCGAGTCGCGGTCCCCCTGCTTGTCCAGCAGGGCCCGCAGCCGCTCCTCGTCCTCCTCGGTCAGCGGGTCGGTGGCCCGGCGGGAGCGGAAGGCGGCGAAGAGCACCGCGAACAGCAGCAGCGTCGACAGGACGTTGATGGTGACGTCCACCCAGCCGGGGGTGGTGATCCCGGCGAACCGGGAGTCGTCCGAGGCCAGCGTGATCAGCCGCATCACGCCGTACCGCCAGCGCTCCAGGAAGGTGGAGTGGGCGGTGGAGGTGTTGGTGACGGTGACCAGGACGGCCGCGAGCAGCGAGGTGACGAGCAGCCCGCCGACCGCGACGATCGCGGCGAGCCACGGGTTGGAGCGGTCGCCCTTCGCGTAGAACTCCTTGCGGCCCAGCACCAGCGCCAGGACGAACGCGGCGGTCAGGACCAGCGAGATCCAGTTCTGGGCGTGCTGACGGATCTCGGGGAAGAACATCACCAGCGCGAAGAGCAGCAGGAAGAGCCCGCCCAGCACCATGTTGAGGATCCACGCGGCCCGCTTGCGCCGCCGCATGGTGATCGCCAGGAAGAGCGTGAAGACCCCCGAGGCGAAGCCCGCCGTGAGCATGTACGGGGTGAAGTAGTTGTCCTCGTTGTGGCGGCGCAGGTCCTGCCCGAAGGAGACCCAGACGGCACTCAGGAAATTGATGAACGTGACGACGCGCAGGTACCAGACGGCGAACGCGGCGCTGCGCCGTGAACGGGCGGTCGTGCCCCGGGGTGCGGCTTCGGCAGGCAAGCGGACTTCTCCCATGAAAAGCGATCATATGGGGCAGTGCTCGCCGCGCGGAGACGCCGGAGACGGCCACGCGCGCGTCGCGCGTGACCGCCTCGGAGTCGATCGTTCCCGTCCCCCGACCTCAGGCCGCCGCAGCGCCCTCGTCGTCCGGAGTGGTCGGATCCGGACGCTCGGGCAGCTCTGCGGCGAACGCCGCCGCGGCCTTGACGAGGGGGAGTGCGAGCAATGCCCCGGTTCCCTCACCCACATGGACGCCGTGGTCCAGCAGAGGGTTGAGTGCCATCCGGTCCAGCGCCTTCGCCTGCGCCGGCTCCCCGCTCACCTGACCCGCGAGCCACCAGTCCGGCGCCCGGAACGCCGCACGCTGGGCCACCAGCGCGCACGCCGCACCCACCACACCGTCCAGGATCACCGGCATCCGCCGCACCGAGGCCTGCAGCAGGAAGCCCGTCATCGCGGCCAGATCCGCCCCGCCGACCGCCGCGAGCAGCTCCAGCTGATCACCCAGGACCGGCCGGGCCCGCCGCAGCGAGTCCCGGATCGCCGCACACTTCCGCATCCACGCCAGATCGTCGATCCCGGCGCCGCCCCGGCCCGTCACCACGGAGGCGTCCGTACCGCAGAGCGCCGCGATCAGCGTGGCGGCCGGCGTCGTCCCACCGACGCTCAGATCCCCGAGCACCACCAGATCGGTACCCGAGTCCGCCTCCTCGTCGGCGATCGCGATCCCGAGCCGGACCGCCGCCTCGGTCTCCTCGACCGTCAGCGCGTTCTCCACGTCGATCCGGCCGCTGCCGCGCCGCACCCGGTGCCGTACCACCTCGGCGGGAAGCAGCTCCGGGTCGCAGTCCAGACCCGCGTCCACGACCCGGACCGGCACGTCCGTCGACCGGGCGAGGACCGCGATCGGGCTCGCCCCGTCCAGGACCGCGCGCACCAGCTCGTACGCGGTGCCCGCCGGGCGACCCGACACATCGAGCGAGGCCACCCCGTGGTCGCCCGCGAAGAGCACCACCTTCGGCTGCTCGATCGCCCGCACCTTGACCGAGGCCTGCGCGGCCGACAGCCACTCACCGAGCTCGTCGAGCCGGCCGAGCGCCCCCGGCGGCACGGCCAGCCGCTCACGGCGCTCCTCGGCGTCCCGCCGGATCCCCCCGTCGGGGCGCTCGATCAGATCGGAGAAGTCGTCCAGGTTCACGGGATTCCGCCTTGTGGATCAGCGAGGGCCATCGGTGCTCGCACCCTACCCGCGCAGCATGAGCGCCTGACCGGCGACCACGAGGAGGACCTCCTCGCACTCGTCCGCGAACGCCGCGTTCAGCCGGCCCAGCTCGTCACGGAAGCGGCGCCCCGCCGCCGTCGCCGGCACCACGCCCGAGCCGACCTCGTTCGTCACGGCGACGACCGTACGCCGGGTCGCCCGCACCGCCGCCACCAGCTCGGCGGTCCGCTCGCGCAGCGCGCTCTGCCCGCCGGCCGCCCACGTCTCGTCGTCCCAGGCGCCCACCCGGTCCATGGCATCCGTCAGCCACAACGACAGGCAGTCGACGAGGAGCGCCGGCCCTTCCCCTTCGAGCAGCGGTACGAGGTCACACGTCTCGGCGGTACGCCAGGACCCCGGCCGCCGCTCCCGGTGCAGGCCCACCCGCTCCGCCCACTCCGGATCGCCCTCCCGGCTCCCGCCCGTCGCCACGTACAGCACGTCGGGAAAGGTCTCCAGACGCCGCTCGGCCTCCACGGACTTCCCCGACCGGGCCCCGCCGGTCACCAGGGTCCGCCGCGGCACGTCCGGCACCTCGTGGTACTCGCCCACGTACAGCGTCGTCCCGTCCGGCACCGCCCGCGCGCCCGCCGCCGCGAGCCGCCGGTCCAGCTCGGCGCCGGTCGGGGCGTCGTGGTCCAGGTGGACGGCGACGACATCGGTCGCCGGCCCGACGGCCCCGGTGGCCCGCAGCCTGGCCAGCGCGTCCGGCCGACCCGTCACATCGGCGACCACCATGTCGTACGGCACCCGGTGATCGTCCGGGAGCCCCGCAGGGGACCCGCCCGGCGGCAGATAGAGCAGCGTCTCGCCGTCGGCCGAGGTCACCTCGTACCCGGTGCCGGGGGAGTCCATCGGCACCGCCCGCACCCGGTGCCCGGAGATCAGCGTCAACTCCCGTCCGTCCGGCACCCGCCCGGCGGTGGGCAGCCCCGCGGGCACCTCCACCGCGGGCCCGTCGTGGGGATGGGTCAGCAGCACCTGCCGCACGCCCACCAGGGAATGCCCGGACCGCGCGGCGGCGAGAGCGGCCCCCGGCGTCAGATCGAGCAGCAGGGCCCCGTCCACGAGCAGCGCCGTCGCGGCGCGCACCCGTGGCCCGCGGGAGAGCGCGCACACGGCGCAGGAGCAGTCGGGACGGGGCAGTCCGAGCGGGGCGCCGGTGCCGAGCAGAGTCAGTTCCACCCTCAGATCCTCCCGCGCCACCGCGAGCGGTGCGCGCCCGGCTACTCTGCGGGCAGGAAACCGATCATCCGGTGAGCGCCAGGAGGCGGACATGGCATGGACGTGGCGGTTCGAGAAGTCCGACGGCACGGAGGTCGAGCCGGTGGTGACGCCTGAGGAGTTCACCACCCAGGGAGACGCGGAGAGCTGGATCGGCGAGAACTGGCGGGACCTGCTGGGCGGGGGCGCGGACCAGGTGACGCTGTCGGAGGACGGGACGAAGATCTACGGCCCGATGCCCCTGAACGCGGAGGGCTAGAGGAACCCGCGGCGCCCGCACCTTCTGCCCGGTCCCGCACCCCCGTGCGCCGCACCCGGTCGTGCCGCGGACACGGGGTGCGGGTCCGGGCGCGGAAGCCCGGGCCCGGCAAGGGCTACATCTCGCCCAGCGTGACCCGGGCCTCCCGCGTCGCCGTCCCCCGGACGTACGTCACCGTCACCACCTCACCCGGCCGCCGCGCGGCCAACGCCTCCGACAGCGACGTGATCGTCGTGACATCCGTGTCCCCCAGCCGCGTGATCACATCCCCGGGCCTCAGCCCCGCCGCGCCCGCCGCCCCGTCCGCCGGCGCCTCGACCACCGCCACGCCCGCCGGCTCGTAGTCGTCGTCCAGGACCGTACGGCCGGTGATGTTCAGGGCCGCCCGGCCCGAGTCCGTGACCTTGCCGTCCTTGACGATCTGGTCCGCGATCGTCCGCACCGTCGACGCCGGGATCGCGAACCCGATGCCGGCGGCCGAACCGCCGCCCATCTCCGGATCGATCGCCGCGAGCGTCGGGATGCCGATCACCTCGCCGTCCAGGTTCACCAGCGCGCCCCCGCTGTTGCCGGGGTTGATCGCGGCCGACGTCTGGACCATGTTCGCGATGGTCGCGCCCGTGCCGCCGCCCGTCTGTCCCTCGCTGACCGTGCGGCCCGTCGCCGAGACGATGCCCTGGGTCACGCTGCCGGACAGGCCCAGGGGCGAGCCCATGGCGAGCACGATCTGCCCCATGTCGACGGACGCGGAATCGCCGAGCCTGGCCGGCTTCAGTCCCTGCGGCAGGGAATCCATCTTGATCACCGCGAGGTCCTGCTCGGGGTACGAGGAGACGAGCCGGGCGGTGACCGGCTGCCCGCCCGTCGCGGCGGTCACCCTGAAGGACTTCTCCCGGCCCACGACATGCGCGTTGGTGACGATGTGGCCCCTGTCGCCGTAGACGACGCCGGATCCGAGACTCTCACTCGCGTCGATCTGCACGACCGAGGGCAGCACGTTCTTGATGACGGTCTTGTAGTCGTCCTCGAGGTCGTTGGCGGCGAGCGGCGCCGCCGCCTGCGTGGAGCGCTCCGGCGCGGGCGTGCCTCCGCCGCCGGAGCAGCCGCCGACGAGCGCGACGGCGCACGCGGCGGCGGCCAGGGGCAGAAGGGGACGGGCGGCGCGGGCACGGGATACGTCCATGTCCGGAGTATCCGTTTCGGCCCGGCCCCGGGCCCGGCGAGCGCACCCGATCAGGGGTGCGCGACCGCCGGGCGGAGAAGCAGGACGACAGGCAGAAGAGGAAGCAGCGCAGAAGCCGCCGCTCCGTCAGCCCCGTACCCCGCACAGATGCAACAGCGCCGCCACCCGCCGGTACGGCTCCGTCCGGCCCGCCCGGTCCTCGGCGGCGAGCAGCCGCTCCAGCTCCTCGGCGGCCGGCAGGCCCGCATCGGCCGGGACGCTGTCGGTGAAGACCCGTACCCCGTACCAGGCGTGCAGCGGCGCGGCGATCCCGGCCAGCGTCGCGGTCAGCGCGTCGAGGCGGTCGGCCCGTACCTTCACGCCGTTGTCGTCGGTGTAGACGTCCGAGTCGAAGCCGCTCAGCGCGCCGGACCAGTCGCCGGCGAGCCCCGGCCGCATGGCGAGGGCCTCGGCGTTCCGTACGACCAGCGAGAGGAGTCCCCCGGGGGCGAGCATCCGGGCCAGGCCGGCGAGCAGCGCGTCGGGCTCGTCCGCGTACATGAGGACGCCGTGGCAGAGGACCACGTCGAAGCTGCCGGGGAGGAAGTGCACCCCGGTCTCGCGACCGTCGCCCTCGATCAGCCGGACCCGCTCACGGATCCCGGCGGGCTCGGTCGCCAGCGACTCGCGGGCGGCCTTCAGGAGATCGGGATCGGCTTCGAGGCCGGTCACCGTGTGGCCCGCGCGGGCCAGGCGCAGTGCCTGCGTGCCCTGGCCCATGCCGGCGTCGAGGATGCGGAGTCGCTGTCCCACGGGATAGCGGCCGGATATCTGCTCGTCGAGCTGACGGGCGACGATCTCCTGGCGGATGGTGTCGCGCAGCCCGCCGGAACCGGCGGGCCAGTGCACGACGACGGGCAGCACGGGACCGCCCGACTCCGACGTCGCGGCACCGAAGGCGCGCTCGACGGACTCCGAACTGTCGGCGCTCAGGGCCGCTCTCCGCGCTTGACCTGCGGCTTCGGCAGTCGCAGTCGGCGCATCTGGAGCGTACGCATCAGACCGTAGGCGATGGCGCCGCGCTTCGGCTCGTTCGGGAAGCGCTCGTTGAGCTGCTTCCGGAGCCGGATCCAGATGCCGACCGAGTCGATGACGATCAGGATGATCACACCGAGCCAGAGCAGCAGCGAGATGTTCTGCAGCGACCGGTTGGCGTTGCCGAACAGCGACAGCACCAGGATCACCACGGCCATCGGCAGGAAGAACTCGGCGATCGCGAACCGCGAGTCGACGAAGTCGCGCACGAAGCGGCGGACCGGACCCTTGTCGCGGGCCGGCAGGTAACGCTCGTCGCCACTGGCCAGCGCCTCGCGCTGACGGGCGAGGTCCGAGCGGCGTGCCTCGCGCTGGCGCTTGGCGGCCTCCTTGCGGTCGGTCGGCACCGTCGCGGCGCGACGGCGCTGGGTCTGCGCCTCACTCCGCTTCGGGGTCGGGCGGCCCTTGGGGGCCTCGGGGTCGCGGGGCTGCTTGGAAAGGTCCGCCGTCACCTTGTCGGTGGGGGCCTTCTCGTCCTTCGAACGGCTACGGAACACAAAACCCAAGGGTACGGGGTGGCGGGCATGAACCCCATGCCGGGCGGGAACGATCCGCTAACAGAGTGCGTCTACGGCGGTACGTACGCAGGACAGGCGCGGTTTCCCCTAGATCCATCTACTCCCTGCGCGGGAGGGGACGCCGGGCGTAGTCGTCCTTTGGGAGGAGCGCATCCGGCTCCGAACAGTGCGGTAATGGAGACAGGGCCCGTACTGTGGATCCTGTCGAAAAGCTGGAGCCGAAGTCCGTCAGAAGGGGGCGCGCGAAGCCCATGAGCGGTGTCATGAAGCGTATGGGGATGATCTTCCGCGCGAAGGCGAACAAGGCCCTTGACCGGGCCGAGGATCCGCGCGAGACGCTCGATTACTCCTACCAGAAGCAGCTGGAGCTGCTGCAGAAGGTGCGACGGGGCGTCGCCGACGTCGCCACCTCCCGCAAGCGGCTCGAACTCCAGCTGAACCAGCTGCAGGGCCAGTCGGCCAAGCTGGAGGACCAGGGCCGCAAGGCGCTGGCACTCGGCCGCGAGGACCTGGCGCGCGAGGCGCTGTCCCGCCGCGCCGCGCTCCAACAGCAGGTCAGCGACCTGGAGGTGCAGCACCAGACGCTGCAGGGCGAGGAGGAGAAGCTCACCCTCGCCGCCCAGCGTCTTCAGGCCAAGGTGGACGCCTTCCGCACCAAGAAGGAGACCATCAAGGCGACCTACACGGCGGCCCAGGCGCAGACCCGGATCGCCGAGTCCTTCTCCGGCATCTCGGAGGAGATGAGCGACGTCGGTCTCGCGATCCAGCGGGCCGAGGACAAGACCGCCCAGCTCCAGGCGCGCGCCGGCGCGATCGACGAGCTGCTCGCCTCGGGCGCCCTGGACGACCAGTCCGGGCTCGCGAAGGACGACATCCAGGCGGAGCTCGACCGGCTCTCCGGCGGTACGGACGTCGAGCTGGAGCTCCAGCGCATGAAGGCGGAGCTGGCCGGCGGCCCGTCCGCGCAGCAGCAGGCGATCGAGGGCGGCGGCGCGGCCGCGCCGCAGGACGCCGCTCCGCACCAGCAGCCGCAGTCCCACCCGCGTTTCGAGAAGTAGGCGACGAAGGACGACACACGCGTCGTCGGCGACATGCCGGCGGCGTCACGTAGGCGACAGCCCGCGCACAGACAGGACGCGTCATGATCGTACGGATCATGGGGGAGGGCCAGCTGACGCTGGCCGACAGCCACCTCGTCGAGCTGAACAGACTCGACGACGAGCTGCTCGAGGAGATGGAGTCGGGGGACCAGGCAGGTTTTCGGCGCACGCTGAACGCCCTCCTGGACGAGGTCCGGCGGCTCGGCACACCCCTGCCGGACGACGCGCTCGAACCCTCGGAGCTGATCCTCCCCGCTCCGGACGCGGGCCTGGACGAGGTCAGGGAGATGCTCTCCGACGACGGCCTCATCCCCGGCTGACGACCCTGAACGACGGTCCCGCCCACCCCTAGGGGTCGGCGGGACCGCGTGTCTCCCGCCGGGGCCGGGCCGGAGCGGGCACGGCCGCCCCGGCCCGCCCCGTACCGTTGTTGCCCGTGACCCCCACCGGACCCGCCACCGGCACGCTCTTCGCCCGTCTCCGCGACTGGTTCCGCGCGCATCCGCTCTCGTTCGACGCGACGCTCGCGTGCGGCGTGCTCGTCGCGATGATCGCCGGGTCCTTCACCGACCCGCACGGCAGCCCGACCGGGCCGACCTTCGGCGACCGTGTGCCCAGCGCGGCGAGCGTGCTGCTCATGGCGCTGGCGGCCGGCGCCCTGGTGCTGCGCCGGCGCCACCCCTTCCACGTGCTCTGCTTCACGGTGGGGGTCAGCCTCCTGGAGCTGGTCAACGACACCCGGCCCGCCACCGTCTCCATGAGCGCCGTCATCGCGCTCTACACGGTCGCCGCCCGCACCGACCGGCCCACCACCTGGCGGGTCGGCCTCGTCACCATGGCGGTGCTGACGGCCGCGGCCATGGCCTTCGGCCCCACCCCCTGGTACGCCCAGGAGAACGTCGGCCTCTTCGCCTGGACCGGTATGGCGGCGGCCGCGGGAGACGCCGTCCGCAGCCGCCGGGCCTTCGTCGACGCCATCAGGGAGCGGGCCGAGCGGGCCGAGCGCACCCGCGAGGAGGAGGCAGGCCGCCGGGTCGCCGAGGAGCGCCTGCGGATCGCCCGCGACCTCCACGACGTCGTCGCCCACCACATCGCCCTGGTGAACGTCCAGGCCGGCGTCGCGGCGCACGTCATGGACAAGCGCCCCGACCAGGCCAAGGAGGCCCTCGCGCACGTCCGGGACGCGAGCCGTTCCGCGCTCGACGAGCTGCGCGCCACCGTCGGCCTGCTGCGCCAGTCCGGCGACCCGGAGGCCCCCACCGAGCCGGCCCCCGGCCTCGCCGTCCTCGACGGGCTGCTCGACAGCTTCCGCAACGCCGGGCTCCCGGTCGCCCTGGCCCGCACCGACGGGGAGCGGCCGCTCCCCGCGACCGTCGACCTGGCCGCGTACCGGATCGTGCAGGAGGCGCTGACCAATGTGCGCAAGCACGCGGGTCCGGACGCCAAGGCGGAGGTGAGCGTCGTCCGGGTGGGCCGCACCGTCGAGATCACCGTCCTCGACAACGGCACGTCGACCCCCGACCCCGACTCCGTGCCCACCGGCGGCCACGGCCTGCTCGGCATGCGGGAGCGGGTCGGCGCGCTCGGCGGCACCCTGACCGCGGCCCCCCGGTACGGCGGCGGGTTCCGCGTCCAGGCGATACTGCCGGTGACGTCCCGCACGGGGGAGGACCACACATGACGATCCGGGTACTGCTCGCCGACGACCAGGCCCTGCTCCGCAGCGCCTTCAAGGTCCTGGTGAACTCCGAACCGGACATGGAGGTCGTCGGCGAGGCCGCCGACGGCGCCCAGGCCGTGGCCCTGGCCCGCTCCGAGCGGGCCGACGTGGTCCTCATGGACATCCGGATGCCCGGCACGGACGGCCTGGCGGCCACCCGCATGATCACCGCCGATCCGGAGCTCTCCGCCGTACGGATCGTCATGCTGACCACCTTCGAGGTCGACGAGTACGTCGTGCAGTCGCTGCGCGCCGGGGCCTCCGGCTTCCTCGGCAAGGGCGCCGAACCGGAGGAACTGCTCGGCGCGATCCGGATCGCCCACGCCGGCGAGGCGCTGCTCTCCCCGGCCGCCACCAAGGGCCTGATCGCCACGTTCCTGGCCCAGGGCCCCGGCGCGGACGTCGTGGGCGACGGCGGCCGGGGCCGTACCGAGCGGCTCGCCGCGCTCACCGCCCGGGAGCGCGAGGTCCTCGTCCTCGTCGCCGGCGGTCTGTCCAACGACGAGATCGCCGAGCGGCTCGACGTCAGCCCGCTCACCGTGAAGACCCACGTCAACCGGGCCATGGCCAAGCTCGGTGCCCGCGACCGGGCCCAGCTGGTCGTCACCGCCTACGAATCGGGACTGGTACGTCCGAGGGTGGAGTGACCCGGGGCTCCGGCGTACTCCAGACGCGGTATGCGCGGGATAAGGATGTGGACCCGGGGGGCGAGGACTTCCGGGCCTCGATGGCAGATCGTATGGACGGGGGGCACCTCCGGCGGATCCCTCGGATCCGGGCCGGGGTCTTGGCTGCTCCCGCCTGTCGACGAGTACGCCACAGAAGAGAGACCCCATGTCCTGGCTGTCCAGATTCAGCCTCGCGCAAAGGGCCCTGATCGGGCTGATCTCCATCGTCGCCCTGGTGTTCGGGGCGATTGCGATACCGCAGCTGAAGCAGCAGCTGTTCCCCTCGATCGAGCTGCCCATGGTCTCGGTCCTCGCCCCCTACCAGGGTGCCTCTCCCGATGTGGTCGAGAAGCAGGTCGTCGAGCCCCTGGAGAACAACCTCAAGGCCGTCGACGGCCTGAAGTCGGTCACCTCCACGGCCTCCGAGGGCATGGCGCTCGTCATGGCCTCCTTCGACTACGGCGACGAGTCGACGAAGCAGCTCGTCGCCGACGTCCAGCAGGCCGTCAACCGGGCCCGCGCCGAACTGCCCGACACCGTCGACCCGCAGGTCGTGGCCGGCTCCACGGACGACATCCCGACCGTCGTCCTCGCCGCAGCCTCCGACCAGGACCCGCAGGCGCTCGCCGACCTCCTGGACCGCACCGTCGTGCCCGCCCTGGAGGACGTCGAGGGCGTCGGCCAGGTGTCCGTCACCGGCGTCCAGGACCTCCAGGTCTCCGTCACCCCGGACGACCGCAAGCTCGCCGCGGCCGGACTCACGACCATGAAGCTCGGTGAGGCCCTCCGCTCCGGCGGCGGCACCCTCCCGGCCGGCTCCTTCTCCGAGACGGGCAAGAGCCGCACCATCCAGGTCGGCGGCGGCTTCACCTCGCTCAAGCAGATCGAGGACCTCCGCATCCCGGCGGCCACCCCCGGCAAGGGCAAGGCGGTCCGCCTCGGTGACGTGGCCACCGTCCGCCAGGAGGAGTCGCCGCGCGTCTCCCTCACCCGGACCAACGGCAAGCCCAGCCTCGCCGTCATGGCCACCATGGACAAGGACGGCAGCGCCGTCGCGATCTCCGACGCCGTGAAGGAGAAGCTGCCCGAGCTGCGCGCCGACCTCGGCGCGGGCGCCGAGCTGACCGTGGTCTCCGACCAGGGTCCGGCCGTCGCCAAGGCCGTCTCGGGCCTGACCACCGAGGGCGCCCTCGGCCTCGTCATGGCGGTCTTGGTGATCCTGGTCTTCCTCGCGTCGATCCGCTCCACCCTGGTCACCGCGGTCTCCATCCCGCTCTCGGTCGTCCTCGCGCTCATCGTGCTCTGGACCCGTGACCTCTCGCTCAACATGCTGACGCTCGGCGCGCTCACCATCGCCATCGGCCGGGTCGTCGACGACTCGATCGTGGTACTGGAGAACATCAAGCGTCATCTCGGCTACGGCGAGGAGCGGCAGACCGCCATCCTCACCGCGGTCCGCGAGGTCGCGGGCGCCGTCACCTCCTCGACGCTCACGACCGTCGCCGTCTTCCTGCCGATCGGTCTGACCGGCGGCATGATCGGCGAGCTGTTCGGCTCGTTCTCGCTGACGGTCACGGCGGCCCTGCTGGCCTCGCTGCTCGTCTCCCTGACGGTCGTCCCGGTCCTCTCGTACTGGTTCCTGCGCGCTCCCAAGGGCACCCCGGAGGACCTGGCCGAGGCCCGCAGGCTGGCCGAGGAGAAGGAGGAGAAGAGCCGTCTCCAGCGCCTGTACGTGCCGGTCCTGAAGTTCGCGACCCGGCGCCGGCTGACCAGCCTCGCCATCGCGTTCGTCGTCCTGGTCGTCACCTTCGGCATGGCGCCGCTCCTGAAGACGAACTTCTTCGACCAGGGCGAGCAGGAGGTGCTCAGCATCCAGCAGGAGCTGGCGCCCGGCACCGCCCTCGACGCCTCCGACGCGGCCGCGAAGAAGGTCGAGAAGCTCCTCGCGGACACCGAAGGAGTCAAGGACTACCAGGTCAACGTCGGCTCGTCCGGCTTCATGGCGGCCTTCGGCGGCGGCACCGGCACCAACCAGGCCACCTACCAGGTCAGCCTGGAGGAGTCCGCCGACTTCGAGAAGACCCGTGACGCCATCGAGAAGGGCCTCGGCTCCCTCGACGGCATCGGCGACACCAAGCTCGCCGCCGGCGACGGCTTCGGCAGCCAGGACCTGAGCGTGGTCGTCAAGGCCGCCGACGCCGAGGTCCTCGAGAAGGCCTCCGAGCAGGTCCGGGCCGCGATCGCCGGCATCAAGGACGTCACCGACGTCCAGAGCGACCTCTCGCAGTCCGTCCCGCGCATCTCGGTCAAGGTGAAGCCCGCCGCGGCCGACGCCGGCTTCGACTCCGCCTCGCTCGGCATGATCGTCGGCCAGGCCGTCCGGGGCACCCCGACCGCCAAGGCGATCCTCGACGACAGCGAGCGGGACGTCCTCATCACCTCGGCGAAGCCGGTCACCACCCTGGCCGGTCTCAAGGCGCTGCCCCTCGGCCCGGTGAAGCTGGGCGACATCGCCACCGTCGAGCTCGTCCCCGGGCCGGTGTCCATGACCCGGATCGACGGCGCCCGCGCGGCGACGATCACGGCCAAGCCGGTCGGTGACAACACCGGCGCCGTGAGCGCCACCCTGCAGCAGAAGATCGACGCACTCGACCTGCCCGAGGGCGCCACCGCCAGCATCGGCGGTGTCTCCGAGGACCAGTCCGAGGCCTTCCTCAACCTGTTCCTGGCGATGCTCGCGGCCGTCGCGATCGTCTTCATGCTGCTCGTCGCGACCTTCCGGTCGCTGATCCAGCCGCTGATCCTGCTGGTCTCGATCCCGTTCGCGGCGACCGGCGCGATCGGTCTCCTGGTGGTCACCGACACCGCGATGGGCGTGCCGGCGATGATCGGCATGCTGATGCTCATCGGCATCGTCGTCACCAACGCGATCGTGCTGATCGACCTGATCAACCAGTACCGGGCGCAGGGCCTGGGCGTCGTCGAAGCGGTGATCGAGGGTGGCCGGCACCGGCTGCGCCCGATCCTGATGACCGCCCTGGCGACGATCTTCGCCCTGCTGCCGATGGCGCTCGGCATCACCGGCGAGGGCGGCTTCATCGCCCAGCCGCTGGCCGTGGTGGTGATCGGCGGTCTGATCACGTCGACGCTGCTGACGCTGCTCCTCGTCCCGACGCTCTACGCGATGGTGGAGCTCCGCAAGGAGCGCCGCGCGAAGAAGAGGGCGGCGAAGAAGGGCAAGGACATCCCGGAGCAGCCGACGGCGGCGAACACCGGCACGGACAAGGCTCCGCTGGACGCGCTGGACGTCTGACGCGCTGGACCTTCCAGGACGCACGTGTACGCCGAAGGGCGCCCCGCAGTCTGCGGGGCGCCCTTCGGGCATGTCCGGGGAAGAACCGTTACGGCAGAGCGAGCATCCGCTCCAGCGCGAGCTTCGCGAAGCTCTCGGTCTCCTTGTCGACCTGGATCTGGTTGACGAGGTTGCCCTCGGCCAGCGACTCCAGGGTCCACACCAGGTGCGGGAGGTCGATGCGGTTCATCGTCGAGCAGAAGCAGACCGTCTTGTCGAGGAAGACGATCTCCTTGTCCTGGTCGGCGAACCGGTTCGCCAGGCGGCGGACCAGGTTCAGCTCCGTGCCGATCGCCCACTTGGAACCGGCCGGGGCCGCCTCCAGGGTGTTGATGATGTACTCGGTCGAGCCCACGTAGTCCGCGGCGGCGACGACCTCGTGCCGGCACTCGGGGTGGACGAGCACGTTCACGCCCGGGATGCGCTCGCGGACGTCGTTCACCGAGTCCAGCGAGAAGCGGCCGTGCACCGAGCAGTGACCCCGCCACAGGATCATCTTGGCGGCGCGCAGCTCCTCGACGGTCAGCCCGCCGTTCGGCTTGTGCGGGTTGTACAGAACGCAGTCGTCGAGGGACATGCCCATGTCGCGGACGGCCGTGTTGCGGCCCAGGTGCTGGTCCGGCAGGAACAGCACCTTCTCGCCCTGCTCGAACGCCCAGTTCAGGGCGCGCTCGGCGTTGGACGAGGTGCAGATGGTGCCCCCGTGCTTGCCGGTGAAGGCCTTGATGTCGGCCGAGGAGTTCATGTACGAGACGGGCACGACCTGCTCGGCGACGCCGGCCTCGGTCAGTACGTCCCAGCACTCGGCGACCTGCTCGGCGGTGGCCATGTCGGCCATCGAGCAGCCGGCCGCGAGGTCGGGCAGGACGACCTTCTGCTCGTCGCCGGTCAGGATGTCGGCCGACTCCGCCATGAAGTGCACACCGCAGAAGACGATGTACTCGGCTTCGGGCTTGGCCGCCGCGTCACGCGCGAGCTTGAAGGAGTCGCCGGTGACGTCGGCGAACTGGATGACCTCGTCGCGCTGGTAGTGGTGGCCGAGCACGAAGACCTTGTCCCCGAGCTTCTCCTTGGCCGCGCGGGCGCGCTCCACCAGGTCAGGGTCGGAGGGCGACGGCAGATCGCCGGGGCACTCCACGCCGCGCTCGCTCTTCGGGTCGGCCTCGCGGCCGAGCAGAAGCAGGGCGAGCGGCGACGGCTGGACGTCGAGATCATGACGGGCTTGGGCCGTGGTCACGTCACGCACCCTTTCTTCGGGGAACCTTTTCGTCGAAATGACGCTATCTATCATAACCGCTTCACGTCACGTTGACGATGTCCATAGTGTCGATGTGACGAATTCGCCGCCGCCGTCACCGGACTTCGCCCCGGCCCCCGCTGGACTTCGTCGTCCCCGCAGTTGGACAGGGTGTGCGAGCATGAAGAGAGAAAGACCCCACACGGCCCGGAATGAATCCGGGGCACCGTCGGTTGCAACCGTCGGCAAGCAGTCTCCGTACACACCGGGAGAGAAGCAGATGTCCGTATCGGACGAGAAGACCACTGTCAGCGACGGCATCCTCCTGTCCGACGCCGCCGCGGCCAAGGTCAAGGCCCTCCTCGACCAGGAAGGCCGCGAGGACCTGGCCCTGCGCGTCGCCGTTCAGCCCGGCGGCTGCTCCGGCCTGCGTTACCAGCTGTTCTTCGACGAGCGTTCGCTCGACGGCGATGTCGTGAAGGACTTCGACGGCGTCAAGGTCGTCACCGACCGCATGAGCGCCCCGTACCTGGGCGGCGCCTCGATCGACTTCGTCGACACCATCGAGAAGCAGGGCTTCACCATCGACAACCCGAACGCCACGGGTTCCTGCGCCTGCGGCGACTCGTTCAGCTAAGCCGCACCTGCTGTACGTACCTGAGGGCGGCGGCCCGGGAGAGATCCCGGGCCGCCGCCCTCGGTCGTGCCCGCCCGCCGGACTCAGCGGCGCGGCACCGCCTCCCCGCTCGCCGCGTCGACCACCGGCCGGTCGCCCAGCGGACTCTTCAGCGTCACCGTCTTCGTGAAGTCCTTGGCGATCATGATGCAGACCCGGTCGGGGTCGGTCTTCTCGACGATCCGCACCGTCACCCGGTCCGGCTGCTCGTCCGCCTTCACGGTGTACGTGCTGCACACCCCGCCCCAGAAGGTGACGGCCAGCTCCCTGCCGTCCCCCTGGACCCGGACGGACTCGACGACCCGCGCGGCCCGCGTACCGTCCCCGGGCGGGGGCGTCGGCTCCGGCGAGGGCTTCGACGGCGGCGCCAGGTGCTCAGGGGCCACCGCCGTCCGCGCCACCGTGTACGGCGCGCCGTCCACCGGGTCCGCGGTGAACAGCCACGACGGTACGAGCAGCCGCTCGCCGTCCACGTCCCGCGCGGCCAGACCGAACACCGCGGCGGTCACCGGCACCCGGTCGGGCGCGGCCAGGTCCCCGATCGTCTGGCAGGGCGAAGTGGGCTCGACGTGCCCCGGCGCCGGCTTTCCGCCGGTCCGGGTGTCCTCGGGCTTCCCGTTCCCGTCCACGCCGGGCGGGGCCGTGGGGCAGTGCCCGACGCCGATCGGGCCGGTGCCCTTCGCGTCCTCGTTCAGCCCGGCGAGCGCCTTCGCCGCCCCGATCACCGGGTACGTGGCGCCCTCGGCCGGATCCTTGAGCGTCCCGCTCCCGGCGACCGCCCGGCCGTCCCGCGCGATGTGCAGCCCAGTCGACCAGCCGTACGTCGGCAGTCCGCCCACCACCGGATCGGCGTTGACCACCCGTACCGAACCGTTCACCACACCGGTCGCGGTGACCTTGGCGTCGTCCTGGCCGAGCGCCTTCAGGATCGGCGCGGCCGCCGCCTTCGCAGCCGCCTCGCTCAGCGGCGTACCGCCCGGCGCGGGCTTCGACTCGCCCGGCGGCGGACAGGCCTTGCCCTTGAGGCAGGCGTCGCCGGCCGGACCGCCGTCGTACCAGGAGTACGTCCAGTTCCCCGGCGCCTTCCGGGCCACGTCGAGGCGGGCTCCCGAACCGTCCTTCTCGGGCCGGATCGTCCACACCTCACCCACCAGTGAGGGACTCCCGGAGATGCCCAGCGCTTCGGCCAGCCTGGTCACCTCCGCCGAGGTGACCAGGCCCTCGGGCCGGTGGACCGCGGCCGAGGAGGGCCCTTGGGGGAGTGGGCCCTTGGCTGTGTAGACGGTCCCGTTCGGGCCGCCCCCGGGGTCCGGCTCGCCGGGCGCGATGCCCGGGCCGCCCCGTGTGTCGCCACCGCCGGTGGCGTCGCCGCTGCCGCCCTCCAGGCGCAGCGGAGGCGGCGGACCGGCCGCGTCGGCGGCCTTGGCGGCCGCGTCCGCGCCGGTGCCGTCACCGGATGCCGTGGTGGCGAGGTAGATGCCACCGCCCCCGGCTAGCAGCACACCCGCCGCCACCGAGGCGGCGATGACACTCCGCCGCCTCCGTACGTTCTCCGTACCGCTCACCGCAACGCTCCCATCGTCTCGACCGGACGCCGATGGGACGGAGCGGGTGCGCGGACGGTTCCGTCCGTCAGCCGCCGTATTCGGCGGTCGCCTCGATGAGCCGTGCCGAGGCCGCCGGGACGACGACCCCGTGGATCAGCGCGGGGGAGACCGGAGCGGGCGCGGGGGAGGCCGGAGTCACCCAGTGCGGAGCCATCCGCGCGCCGTCGCCCCGCAGGTCGGCGAGGCTCGGCTCGGACTCGTGTCGCTCACGTGAAGCGGGGTAGATGGTCATGGGCGCACCGTATGCACCGCACGCCCCCGGGGAAAAGGCCTACTCTGGGGTAGTTTCCGCTGTTCGGCAGTGAGGCCACCAGCCGGTAGCGTGAATGTCCGTCATTGCCGCCTTCCCGCAGGAGCACCCCGCCGTGCGTATCGCAGTCACCGGCTCCATCGCCACCGACCACCTCATGACCTTCCCCGGCCGGTTCGCCGACCAGCTGGTGGCCGACCAGCTGCACACGGTGTCCCTCTCCTTCCTCGTCGACAACCTCGACGTCCGGCGCGGCGGCGTCGGCCCCAACATCTGCTTCGGCATGGGCCAGCTCGGCGGCACCCCGATCCTGGTCGGCGCGGCCGGCTACGACTTCGACGAGTACCGCGGCTGGCTCGACCGCCACGGCGTCGACACCGGCTCGGTCCGCATCTCCGAGGTCCTGCACACGGCCCGCTTCGTCTGCACCACCGACAAGGACCACAACCAGATCGGCTCCTTCTACACGGGCGCGATGAGCGAGGCCCGGCTGATCGAGCTCAAGGCCGTCGCCGACCGGGTGGGCGGGCTCGACCTCGTCCTCATCGGCGCCGACGACCCCGAGGCGATGCTCCGCCACACGGAGGAGTGCAAGACGCGGAGCATCCCCTTCGCCGCGGACTTCTCGCAGCAGATCGCGCGGATGGACGGCGACGAGATCCGCACGCTCCTGGACGGCGCGACGTACCTCTTCTCCAACGAGTACGAGAAGGGCCTCATCGAGTCCAAGACGGGCTGGACCGACGCCGAGATCCTCTCCCGTGTCGGCCACCGCGTCACCACGCTCGGCTCGCGCGGTGTGCGCATCGAGCGCGCCGGCGACACGCCGATCGAGGTCGCGTGCGCGGAGGAGACCGCGAAGGTCGACCCGACGGGCGTCGGCGACGCCTTCCGCGCGGGCTTCCTGACGGGTCTGTCGTGGGGCGTGGGGCACGAGCGCGCGGCGCAGGTGGGCTGCATGCTGGCGACGCTGGTCATCGAGACGCTGGGGACGCAGGAGTACACGCTGCGGCGCGCGAACTTCATGGACCGCTTCAAGAAGGCGTACGGCGAAGAGGCCGCGTCAGAGGTCCAGTCCCACCTGTCCTGACCCCCAGGACCCTCTGCGGACCCGGGCCCTGCCCGGCCACCCGCCGTCGTGGGCGGGGCGCCGCCCCCGCCGCCCCACGTCGTGGCCTTCCGCCCCGCTGGCGCGCCGCCCACCCGCCCAAGGCTGTGGCCCTTCCGCTCCGCCGGGGCGGTGCCCGCCCGCCGCCCACACGGGGCGGGCGACAGGGGCGGGCGCGGCCCGCGAGGCGCGGGCGTCCGGGCGGGCGGGCCCGCAGCCGGGGCGGCACGCTACGCGCCGGTGTCAGTTCAGTCGGCGCACCACGTACGCCACCCCGCTCCCCGCCGCAGGCGACTCGCCCACGTACTCCTGGCCCCGCATCTCGCACCACGCCGGAATGTCCAGCCGCGCCGCCGCGTCGTCCGCCAGGACCGTCACCGTCCCGCCCACCGGCACGTCCCCGATGACCTTCGCCAGTTCGATCACCGGGATCGGGCAGCGACGGCCGAGCGCGTCCACCACCAAGGAGTCGGGCCCCGGCGAGGCAGCCGGCGACGTCGCCGGCGCGCCCAGCCGCTCCCTCACCCCCGCCACCACCCCCGGCAGCACATCCAGGAAGCGGTCCACGTCCTCCGCCGCCGTGCCCACCGGCAGCGACACCCGTACGTTCCCCTCGCTCAGCACCCCCATCGCGCGCAGCACATGGCTGGGCGTCAGTGTCGAGCTCGTACACGACGAACCGGACGAAACGGAGAAACCCTCCCGGTCCAGCTCGTGCAGCAACGTCTCCCCGTCGACGTACAGACAGGAGAAGGTCACCAGGTGGGGCAGTCGCCGCACCGGGTCTCCCACCACCTCCACGTCCGGGACCAGCTCCGGCACTCGCGCCCGGATCCGGTCCACCAGAGCCCGCAGCCGCGCCCCCTCGGCCGCCGCCTCCGCCCGTACCGCCCGCAGCGAGGCCGCCGCCGCCACGATCCCCGGCAGGTTCTCGAACCCGGGCGCCCGGCCCGACTCCCTTTCGTCCGACGGGCCTTGGGGCGCGAACCGCACTCCCTTGCGTACGGCGAGCAGCCCCACCCCCGCCGGCCCGCCCCACTTGTGCGCGCTCGCCGCGAGCAGCGACCAGCCGCCCTCCACCGGCCCCCAGCCCAGCGACTGGGCCGCGTCCACGAGCAGCGGAACGCCCGCCGCCCGGCACGCCTCGGCCACCTCCGCCACCGGCTGCTCGGTCCCCACCTCGTGGTTGGCCGACTGGAGACACGCCAGGGCGACCGCGTCCGCGCCCCCGGCGTCGAGCGCGGCCGCGAAGACGTCCGCGTCCACCGCCCCGGTCCGCCCCACCGGAACCTCCGTCACCGCTCCGCCCGCCCCCGCATGGCTCTCGGCCGCGTGCAGTACGGAGGAGTGCTCGACCGCGGAGACCACGATCCGGTTTCCGACACGCCGACGCCCGGCGAGAGCTCCCGAGATTCCCGCGTGAACCGCGCGCGTCCCCGAAGGAGTGAATACGAGCTCGTCCGGGCGACAGCCCACGGCCTCCGCCGCGGCCTCCCGCGCGGCGTCGAGCAGCAGCCTGGCGCGCCGCCCCTCCCGGTACAGCCGGGCCGGATCGGCCCAGCCCTCGTCGAGGGAGGCGAGCAGTGCCTGGCGGGCGACGGGGTGCAACGGGGCGGCGGACGCGGCGTCGAAGTACGGCATCCGTCCACGGTAGGGCCTGGGCGGACCCCGTACTCCGGCGCCCTTCGAGCACCCGGGTGGCGCCCGCGACGGGGCCGCCGTTTCGGGCCGCGGCCCGGCCCTGGGCCTGCCCCGAGCCGGGCCGCGGTCCGGCTCCGGGCCTGCCCACAGCCCGTCCGCGGTCTGTCCGCCGCTTGTCCGGGCCTGTCGGCGGCCCGTTCCCCGGGCCTGCCCGCAGCACGGCCGTGGCCGGTCGGGGTGAGCCCGTGGCCGGTCCCGGCCGGGACCGCCGCGAGCCCCGTCCCCCAGCGCTCCGCCCGGCCCGTCCCCTCACCCCGAGCGCTGTCCCCCGACCCGCCCCATCCCCTCCGTGAGCCCTCGTCAGAATCGTCTCCCCTGAGACCGGCAGACCGCCGAACGGACGCGTCCGACCCCCCTCCGGAACCCCGGAGTCCACCCCTTCGGGGACTCGGACGGCGCGTTGGGCACCCTCCCCGCGCGACCCCAAATAGCGTCCAGTAGGGTTTGGTCCGCATAAACATCCAAACCCCTGCCCGCGGCCGGGGCGGCGACCGACCAGCGAGACGGACGGCCGTGGCCGACCAACGCGGGCCGAGACTCTCGGGAAGGCGCTACGTGAGTCCCAACGGCTCCGACCGCTCGTCGCGGCGCCCGATGCGGCGGAAGCTGCCGCAGGTGCTGACTGCGGGCCTGATCCTGGCGACAGCCACCGGCTGCTCGTACAACTGGGAAGACTTCCCCCGCCTGGGTATGCCCACTCCGGTCACGGAAGAGGCTCCTACGATCCTCTCCCTCTGGCAGGGCTCGTGGGCGGCTGCGCTCGCCACGGGCGTCCTGGTCTGGGGGCTGATCCTGTGGTCCGTCATGTTCCACAGGCGCACCCGCACCAAGGTCGAGGTACCTCCGCAGACGCGGTACAACATGCCCATCGAGGCGCTGTACACGGTGACGCCACTCATCATCGTGTCGGTCCTCTTCTACTTCACCGCGCGCGACGAGTCGAAGCTCCTTTCGCTCGCCGACAAGCCGGCCCACACCATCAACGTGGTCGGCTACCAGTGGAGCTGGGGCTTCAACTACATCGAGAACGTGCCGGGTGTGAAGGGCGACGCGCAGACGGCCCCGAACCTCGCCGCCATCCCGGACAAGTTCCAGGACGACTTCCCGGCGAACGCCGGCGGCGTCTACGACGCCGGTATCCCTGGTGACCGGAACCCGCAGACCGGCAACCCGGGCCCGACCCTGTGGCTGCCGAAGGGCGAGAAGGTCCGGTTCGTCCTGACCTCCCGTGACGTCATCCACTCCTTCTGGGTGGTCCCCTTCCTCATGAAGCAGGACGTCATCCCGGGTCACACCAACGCCTTCGAGGTCACCCCGACGCAGGAAGGCACCTTCCTCGGCAAGTGCGCCGAGCTGTGCGGTGTCGACCACTCCCGGATGCTCTTCAACGTCAAGGTGGTCTCTCCGGAGCGCTACCAGCAGCACCTGAAGGAGCTGGCCGAGAAGGGGCAGACCGGCTACATCCCGTCTGGCATCGAGCAGACGGACCCGGCCAGGAATGCGGAGAAGAACCAACTGTGAGCATCCACAACGAAACCCAGGGTGCCGCCGCAGCTGAGGACTCGTACGAGAACGAGCTGCCCGTACGGCGCAAGCAGCCCGGCAACGTCGTGATCAAGTGGCTGACCACCACCGATCACAAGACGATCGGGACGATGTACCTGGTCACGTCGTTCGTCTTCTTCTGCATCGGCGGACTCATGGCGCTCTTCATGCGCGCCGAGCTGGCCCGTCCGGGTACGCAGATCATGTCGAACGAGCAGTTCAACCAGGCGTTCACGATGCACGGCACGATCATGCTGCTGATGTTCGCGACGCCGCTGTTCGCCGGATTCGCCAACTGGATCATGCCGCTGCAGATCGGCGCGCCCGACGTGGCGTTCCCGCGGCTGAACATGTTCGCGTACTGGCTGTACCTCTTCGGCTCGATCATCGCGGTGGCCGGCTTCCTCACCCCGCAGGGTGCGGCCGACTTCGGCTGGTTCGCCTACTCCCCGCTGTCGGACGCCGTCCGCTCGCCGGGTGTCGGCGCCGACATGTGGATCATGGGTCTGGCCTTCTCCGGCTTCGGCACGATCCTCGGCTCGGTCAACTTCATCACCACGATCATCTGCATGCGCGCTCCGGGCATGACGATGTTCCGCATGCCGATCTTCACCTGGAACGTGCTGCTGACCGGTGTTCTGGTCCTGCTCGCCTTCCCGGTCCTCGCGGCCGCGCTGTTCGCCCTGGAGGCGGACCGCAAGTTCGGTGCACACGTCTTCGACGCGGCCAACGGCGGAGCGTTGCTCTGGCAACACCTCTTCTGGTTCTTCGGCCACCCAGAGGTGTACATCATCGCGCTGCCGTTCTTCGGCATCATCTCCGAGGTCATCCCGGTCTTCAGCCGCAAGCCGATGTTCGGCTACATCGGTCTGGTGGCCGCGACCATCGCGATCGCCGGTCTCTCCGTGACCGTGTGGGCGCACCACATGTACGTCACCGGTGGCGTGCTCCTCCCGTTCTTCTCCTTCATGACGTTCCTCATCGCCGTACCGACAGGCGTGAAGTTCTTCAACTGGATCGGAACGATGTGGAAGGGCTCGCTGTCCTTCGAGACACCGATGCTGTGGACGATCGGCTTCCTGATCACCTTCACCTTCGGTGGTCTGACCGGTGTCATCCTGGCCTCGCCGCCGATGGACTTCCACGTCTCCGACTCGTACTTCGTCGTCGCGCACTTCCACTACGTCGTCTTCGGCACCGTGGTCTTCGCGATGTTCGCCGGCTTCCACTTCTGGTGGCCGAAGTTCACGGGCAAGATGCTGGACGAGCGGCTCGGCAAGATGACGTTCTGGACGCTGTTCATCGGCTTCCACGGCACGTTCCTGGTGCAGCACTGGCTCGGTGCCGAGGGCATGCCGCGTCGTTACGCGGACTACCTCGACGCCGACGGCTTCACCGCGCTGAACACGATCTCGACGATCTCCTCCTTCCTGCTCGGTCTGTCGATCCTGCCGTTCCTCTACAACGTCTGGAAGACCGCCAAGTACGGCAAGAAGATCGAGGTCGACGACCCGTGGGGCTACGGCCGTTCGCTCGAATGGGCGACGTCCTGCCCGCCGCCGCGGCACAACTTCCTCACCCTGCCGCGGATCCGTTCGGAATCCCCGGCGTTCGATCTGCACCACCCTGAGATCGCGGCTCTCGACCAGCTCGAGAACAAGGGTCACGTGGCCGAGGCCCTCGCGGGCGGCAAGGAGGCCGGCAAGTGAAGATCCAGGGCAAGATGTTCATCTGGCTGAGCGTCTTCATCCTCGCCATGGCCGTCCTGTACGGCGTGTGGTCGAAGGAGCCGGTCGGTACGACGGCGCTGTTCCTGGCCTTCGGCCTGTCCATCATGATCGGCTACTACCTGGCCTTCACGGCCAAGCGTGTCGACGCGATGGCGCAGGACGACAAGGAGGCCGACGTCGCGGACGAGGCCGGTGAAGTGGGCTTCTTCGCCCCGCACAGCTGGCAGCCGCTGTCGCTGGCCGTCGGCGGTGCGCTCGCCTTCCTCGCCATCGCGATGGGCTGGTGGATCCTGTACTTCTCCGCCCCGCTGATCCTCGTCGGCCTGTTCGGCTGGGTCTTCGAGTTCTACCGCGGCGAGAACCAGAACCAGTAGCGGTACCCCGCTCCGCACCGGAGCACCCGAGGGGCCCGGACACTTCGTCACCGAAGTGCCCGGGCCCCTCTTTTGCAGCACTCGGCGCGCTGGGAGCGAGGATTGTCCTTAGCGTGAAGTCATGAACGACACGCCGCGCATTCGGACTGTTCTGAGTTGCACTCTTCTGGCCGTCACCGTCACCGCAGCCGCCTCGGCGTGCTCGGGCTCCGACGGCCATCCGCTGTCGGCGAGGGCGTATGACGCGGCGGACCAGCTCGCGGTCAGCGCCCCCGAGGACGGCGCCAAGGCGGACCCGGAGAAGCCTCTGGAGGTCACCGCCAAGGGCGACGACGGCAGGATCACCGACGTCACCGCCGTCGACGCCTCCGGCCACCACCTGGCGGGCGAACTCACCGCGGACGGGCAGCGCTGGCGCTCCACGGCCGCCCTGGCGGCCGGCACCCGCTACACGGTCCGCGTCGCCACCGAGGACGAGGACGGGGCTCCAGGAGCCCGTACGTTCACCTTCGAGACGGCCCCGGCCAAACGGGCGCTCACCGCGACCTTCGGCCCGGAGGCGGGCACGTACGGCGTCGGACAGCCCATCACGGCCGACCTCAGCCTCCCTGTCAAGGACCGCGCGGCCCGTGCCGTCGTCGAACGGGCGCTCAAGGTCCGCTCCACGCCGTCCGTCGAGGGCGCCTGGTACTGGGTCGACGACAAGAAGCTGCACTTCCGCCCGAAGGAGTACTGGCCGGCCGGCGCGAGCGTCACGGTCACCGGCAACCTGGACGGCCTCAAGGTCGGCGACAAGCTCTACGGCGGCGCGTCCAAGCCGCTGAAGCTCACGATCGGCGACCGGATCGAGGCCGTCGCGGACGCCGGGTCGCACTACATGACCGTGCGGCGCAACGGAGAAGTGATCAATACCATTCCGGTGACCACCGGCAAACCGGGCTTCTCCACCCGAAACGGCATCAAAGTGGTGCTCGGCAAGGAGTACTACGTCCGGATGCGGGGCACCAGCATCGGCATCGCGGAGGGCAGCTCCGAGTCGTACGACCTGCCGGTCTACTACGCCACCCGGGTCACCTGGAGCGGTGAGTACGTCCACGCCGCGCCCTGGTCGGTCGGCTCGCAGGGCGTGGCGAACGTCAGCCACGGCTGTGTCGGCATGTCGACGGGGAACGCGGCCTGGTTCTACGAGACCGTCCGCCCCGGCGACATCGTCCGCGTCGTCAACAGCTACGGCGACACGATGGACACCTTCGGCAACGGCTTCGGCGACTGGAACCTGCCGTGGGCCAAGTGGCGTGAGGGCAGCGCCCTGGTGGAGGCCGCCGGCAACCCGGTGGCCCCCACGGAGAAGGCCCGCCTCAGGCCCTCGATCTGATCAGCTCACGCGTCGATCGACAGGCGCGAGCGGATCAGGGAGGCCAGGGACGCCGCGAACTCGACCGGTTCCACCGGAAGGGTGACCGCGGCGTCCGCACGGCTCCAGGTGGCCAGCCAGGCGTCCTGCGGACGGCCGATGAGCAGCAGCACCGGCGGGCAGCGGAAGACCTCGTCCTTGATCTGCCGGCAGACGCCCATGCCGCCCGCGGGAACCGCCTCGCCGTCCAGGACGCACACGTCGATGCCGCCCTCGTCCAGGCGCTTCAGCACCGCCGGCAGCGTCGCGCACTCCACGAACTCCACCGGGGGGACGTCCGACGCGGGCCTGCGCCCGGCCGCCAGCCGTACCTGCTCGCGGGTGTTCGCGTCGTCGCTGTAGACCAGGACCGTGGCACTCGACTGCATCGTTCCTCCGGCTGGGAAGGCGGGTGGGTCGTCGTCGACCGATGCGCGGATGCTACTCCGGTCCACACCCCGTCAACACCCGTTCAACACCTGTTCGAAGGGTGCCAGGAGGCCCGCGCACTGGGCCGTTCGGGCTGGACACACCCCTCTGACACTCCGAACGGCACCCCCCGGAGTGAGGGCGGGATAAGCGACCGACATAATGTCGGTCGTGGCGACAGTAACGACAGTAGAAACAGGGCACGCGCACCCGTCGGTCAATCGACCGAACCTCACCAGCGTCGGAACCATCATCTGGTTGAGCTCCGAGCTGATGTTCTTCGCGGCCCTCTTCGCGATGTACTTCACCCTTCGATCGGTGATGGGTGCCGAGTTCTGGGCGGAAAAGGCAGATGCCTTGAACTTCCCGTTCTCGGCCACCAACACCACGATCCTGGTGCTCTCCTCACTCACCTGCCAGCTCGGCGTCTTCGCCGCGGAGCGGGGCGACGTGAAGAAGCTCCGGTCGTGGTTCATCATCACGTTCGTGATGGGTTCGATCTTCATCGGCGGGCAGGTCTTCGAGTACACCGAGCTGGTGAAGCACGAGGGCCTCTCGCTCTCGTCGGACCCGTACGGCTCCGTGTTCTACCTGACCACCGGCTTCCACGGCCTGCACGTGACGGGCGGTCTCATCGCCTTCCTGCTGGTCCTCGGCCGGACGTACGCCGCCAAGAGGTTCACTCACGAGCAGGCAACCGCTGCCATCGTCGTGTCCTACTACTGGCACTTCGTCGATGTCGTCTGGATCGGCCTCTTCGCCACGATCTACATGATCAAGTAGTCGGCGCCGCCGACCCGGCGGACCGAGACATCCAGCAAGCATCGACGCAGAAGATCCTGACACCGGGGTAATCCGTGAAAAAGCTCTCCGCACGACGACGCCATCCGCTGGCGGCGGTCGTCGTCCTACTTCTCGCGCTGGCGGCCACTGGGGGGCTGTACGCCGCGTTCGCGCCCGCGGGCACGGCGAAGGCCGATGAAACCGCCCAGTCCCTCGCCATCGAGGAGGGGAAGAAGCTCTACTCCGTCGGCTGCGCCAGCTGCCACGGAACCGGCGGTCAGGGCACCACTGACGGCCCCTCCCTCGTAGGCGTCGGTTCGGCCGCCGTCGACTTCCAGGTCGGCACGGGTCGCATGCCGGCCCAGCAGCCGGGCGCCCAGGTCCCGAAGAAGAAGGTCATCTACTCGCAGGCTGAGATCGATCAGCTCGCGGCGTACGTCGCCTCTCTCGGTGCCGGCCCGATCACGCCGACCGAGAGCCAGTACAGCCCTGACGGTGCCGACATCGCCAAGGGTGGCGAGCTGTTCCGCACCAACTGTGCCCAGTGCCACAACTTCACCGGTGAGGGTGGCGCGCTGACCTACGGCAAGTACGCCCCGAACCTCGAAGGCGTGAGCCCGAAGCACCTCTACGAGGCCATGCAGACCGGCCCGCAGAACATGCCCTCCTTCCCGGACACGACCATGCCGGAGAAGGAGAAGAAGGACATCATCGCGTACGTCCAGGCCGTCAACGGCGACAAGGCCGACAGTCCGGGCGGTCTCTCGCTCGGTGGCCTCGGCCCCGTCTCCGAGGGCCTGTTCGCCTGGGTCTTCGGCCTGGGTGCGCTGATCGCAGTTGCCATCTGGGTCGCGGCCCACACCGCTAAGGCCAAGAAGTCATGAGTAGCCAAGAGATTCCAGAAGAGAACCTGCCGGCAGGGCAGGACACCGTGCACGGCGCGGTGAAGGTCGCCGACGACCCGTTCGCCGACCCGGGCCTCCCGCCCCACAAGCCCCGCATCCAGGACATCGACGAGCGGGCCGCGCGCCGGTCCGAGCGCGCGGTGGCGTTCATGTTCACGCTGTCGATGCTGGCCACGATCGGCTTCATCGCCTCGTACGTGATCTTCCCGGTGGACAAGATCGTGTACATCTGGCCCTTCGGCCGGGTGTCCGCGCTCAACTTCGCGCTGGGCTGGACCCTGGGTCTCGCGCTCTTCTTCATCGGCGCGGGCGCGGTCCACTGGGCCCGCACCCTGATGTCCGACGTCGAGATCGCGGACGAGCGTCACCCGATCGCGGCCGACGCCGAGACCAAGGCGAAGGTCATGTCGGACTTCGCGGCCGGTGCCGCCGAGTCGGGCATGGGCCGTCGCAAGCTCATCCGCAACACGATGTTCGGCGCGCTGTCGCTCGTTCCGCTCTCCGGCATCGTGCTGCTGCGTGACATGGGCCCGCTGCCCGAGAAGAAGCTCCGGACCACGATGTGGGCCAAGGGTCTTCAGCTCATCAACATGAACACGCACGAGCCGCTGCGTCCCGAGGACGTCGCGGTCGGTTCGCTGACCTTCGCGATGCCCGAGGGCCTCTCGGAGCACGACCACCACTTCCAGACCGAGATCGCCAAGGCCGCCCTGATGATCGTCCGGATCCAGCCGGAGGACATCAAGGACAAGCGCGAGCTCGAGTGGTCGCACGAGGGCATCGTCGCGTTCTCGAAGATCTGCACCCACGTGGGCTGCCCGATCTCCCTGTACGAGCAGCAGACGCACCACGTCCTCTGCCCGTGCCACCAGTCCACCTTCGACCTCTCCGACGGCGCCCGCGTCATCTTCGGCCCGGCCGGTCACGCCCTCCCGCAGCTGCGGATCGGCGTGAACGACAAGGGCTTCCTGGAGGCGCTCGGCGACTTCGACGAGCCCGTCGGTCCTTCCTTCTGGGAGCGCGGATGAGCACCGTGACCGATACCAAGAAGGCACCCGCCGGTGAGCGGGTAGCCGACTGGGCCGACGGACGCCTGGGGATCTACACGCTGGCCAAGGCCAACATGCGGAAGATCTTCCCGGACCACTGGTCCTTCATGCTCGGTGAGATCTGCCTCTACAGCTTCCTCATCATCATCCTGACGGGCGTCTATCTGACGATGTTCTTCCACCCGTCGATGAACGAGGTGGAGTACGTCGGACCGTACGTCCCGCTCCAGGGACAGCTGATGTCCGAGGCGTTCAACTCGACGATGCACATCTCGTTCGAGGTCCGCGGTGGTCTGCTCATCCGGCAGATCCACCACTGGGCGGCGCTGATCTTCCTCGCCGGCATGTTCGTGCACATGATGCGCGTGTTCTTCACGGGTGCGTTCCGCAAGCCGCGTGAGATCAACTGGCTGTTCGGCTTCCTGCTGTTCTTCCTGGGCATGTTCACCGGTTTCACCGGATACTCGCTCCCGGACGACCTGCTCTCCGGCACCGGTGTCCGCTTCATGCAGGGCGCGATCCTGTCCGTCCCGGTCATCGGCACCTACCTGTCGATGTTCCTGTTCGGCGGGGAGTTCCCCGGCGGCGACTTCGTGGCCCGGTTCTACTCGGCCCACGTCCTGCTGCTGCCCGGCATCATGCTCGGCCTCGTGGTGGCCCACCTCATCCTGGTGTTCTTCCACAAGCACACGCAGTTCGCCGGCCCCGGCCGTACGAACAAGAACGTCGTGGGCATGCCGCTGCTGCCGGTCTACATGGCCAAGGCCGGAGGCTTCTTCTTCCTGGTCTTCGGTGTCATCGCGATCGTCGCCGCGATCGCCTCGATCAACCCGATCTGGGCCATCGGCCCGTACCGGCCGGACCAGGTGTCCACCGGCGCCCAGCCCGACTGGTACATGGGCTTCGCCGAGGGTCTGATCCGTGTCATGCCGGGCTGGGAGATCAACCTCTGGGGCCACACGCTCGTCCTGGGCGTGATGATCCCGCTGGCGATCTTCCCGGCGGTCCTCGCCGCGATCGCGGTCTACCCGTTCATCGAGTCGTGGATCACCGGCGACAAGCGCGAGCACCACATCGCGCAGCGCCCGCGCAACGCTCCGACGCGCACCGGCTTCGGTGTCGCCTGGATCACCGCGTACATGATCATGCTCGTGGGTGGTGGAAACGACCTCTGGGCGACCCACTTCCACCTGTCGCTCAACTCGATCACCTGGTTCGTACGGATCTTCTTCTTCGTCGGCCCGGTCATCGCGTTCATCGTCACCAAGCGGATCTGCCTCGGCCTCCAGCGCCGCGACAAGGACAAGGTGCTGCACGGTCGCGAGTCCGGCATCATCAAGCGCCTGCCGCACGGTGAGTTCGTCGAGATCCACGAGCCGCTCAGCCAGGGCGAGCTGCACCGCCTCACCGCTCACGAGCAGTACGACGCGGCGGAGCTTCCGCCGGCGGTCGACGAGAACGGTGTGGAGCGCAAGGTCGGGCGCATGGAGAAGCTCCGGGTCAAGCTCAACAAGGGCTACTACGGCGGCGACAGCCAGGTCGCCAAGCCCACGGTCGAGGAGTACAAGGAGATCCAGAGCGGCCACGGCCACCACTGATCACCTGACTTCCCGACTTTCGACAAGTCGCCACGGTGAGAGCCCCGTCCATTCGATGGACGGGGCTCTTCGCCGTCCACGGGGGTCGATAGGGTGGAGCCCTAGCCGTCACCGGACTGACCAGGAGCTGCCATGAGCGCTGCGACCCCCGCTGGAGGACCTACGTCGGCGGGCCGCTCCTGGCCCGTCGTCCTGGACGGTCTGCTGTCCGGCCGCGACCAGAGCGCGGAGGACACCGCCTGGGCCATGGACCGGATCCTCCGCGGCGAGGCCACCGACGCCCAGATCGCCGGCTTCGTCGTGGCCCTGCGCGCCAAGGGCGAGACCGTCGAGGAGATCACCGGCCTCGTCCGCACCATGTACGAGCACGCGAACACGATCGAGGTGCCCGGCGCCACCGTCGACATCGTGGGCACCGGCGGCGACGGCGCCAAGACCGTCAACATCTCCACGATGTCGGCGATCGTCGTGGCCGGCACCGGCGCCAAGGTCGTCAAGCACGGCAACCGGGCCGCGTCCTCCGCCTCCGGCGCCTCCGACGTCCTGGAGAAGCTCGGCGTCAACCTGGACCTGACCCCGAAGCGGGTCGTCGAGGTCGCCGAGGAGGCCGGGATCACCTTCTGCTTCGCCGTGAAGTTCCACCCGGCGCTGCGCCATGTGGCGACGGCCCGCAAGGAGCTCGGCATCCGGACCGTCTTCAACTTCCTCGGTCCGCTCACCAATCCGGCCCGCGTCCGGTCCCAGGCGACCGGTGTCGCCGACGCCCGGGTGGCCCCCATCGTCGCCGGGGTGCTCGCCGAGCGCGGCTCCTCCGCGCTCGTCTTCCGCGGCGACGACGGCCTCGACGAGCTGACCACCACCGCCACCTCGCGGGTCTGGGTGGTCCGCGACGGTGCGGTGCGGGAGGAGGCCTTCGACCCCCGGGACGTCGGCATCGACCTCGTCCCCGTGGAGGCGCTGCGCGGCGCGGACGCCTCGTACAACGCCGACGTGGCCCGCCGGCTGCTCGCGGGGGAGACCGGTCCGGTACGGGACGCGGTGCTGCTCAACTCGGCGGCGGCGCTGACCGCGCTCGCGCCGGGGGAGGGCACCCTGGTGGAGCAGATCCGCGCCGGCATGGAGAAGGCCGCGGAGGCCATCGACTCCGGCGAGGCCCGCCGGGCCCTGGAGCGCTGGGTCGCCGCCAGCAACGCCTGACCTCCGCACGGCGCACGCCCACGACCCCGGTCCAGTATGCGGACCGGGGTCTTGCGCTTCGGCGATCATGTGGCAGGATGCTCTACAGGTCACGAGTGACAGCGTTTTGGCCCCGGCTTGCTGTCCGGCAACCCTCCGTCCGTGGCGGGGTGCCCCGGGTGATGACCAGGCCGTAGGCAGCGAGGTCTACGGCAAGCGCGGACCCCTCGAACACCAGGGGTCCTGGTCTCTCGAGGAGCTTTTTCCGTGAGCAAGCGAATGCGATAGGGCGAGTACGCCCCTTCTTCACCCTCGGATCATCGGATCAGGGTCACTTCCGCGTACCCCGTGTACCCCTGAGTCTCCCCGTGCACCTGTGCACCCGTGTCTTCCGAGGCCTCTCACCCGTACCCCGCCCTCTCCGGCCGCGTACGGGATCACCGAAGCCATTCCGCACCGCCCGCCGGGAGATACCGCCATGTCCGCACGCCCTGACGCCGTCGCCACCGCCGAGACCGCCGCCACCCCCGCCGCCACCCTCGTCGAGACCGCTTCCGCCGAGACCGCCGCCGAATCGGCCGATCCCTGCTGCGCCGCCCCGCTCCCGGTGCTCGGCCGGGACGTCACCGTCCCGCTCGTCACCGGCGGCGAGGTGACCTACGCGGCGCTCGACTACGCGGCCAGCGCCCCCGCTCTCCAGCGGGTGTGGGACGACGTCGCCGCGTACGCCCCCTACTACGGCAGCGTCCACCGCGGCGCCGGGTACCTCTCCCAGCTCTCCACCGACCTCTTCGAGAACAGCCGCGTCACCGTCGCCGAGTTCCTCGACTGCCGCCCCGGCGACCAGGTCGTCTTCACCCGCTCCACCACCGACTCGCTCAACCTGCTCGCCGCCACGCTCCCGGCCGACTGCCAGGTCTTCGTCTTCGAGACCGAGCACCACGCCTCGCTGCTGCCCTGGCGGGACGCCCGCGTCACCTACCTCAACGCCCCGCGCACCCCGGAGCAGGCCGTCGCCACCCTGGAGCGGGCGCTCGCCGACCGCGACCCCTACGGCCCCGCCCTGGTCTGCGTCACCGGCGCCTCCAACGTCACCGGTGAGCTGTGGCCGGTGAAGGAGCTCGCCGCCGCCGCGCACGCCCACGGCGCCCGGATCGTGCTCGACGCCGCCCAGCTCGCGCCCCACCACCCGGTCTCGGTCCAGGAGCTCGACGTGGACTGGATCGCCTTCTCCGGGCACAAGCTGTACGCGCCCTTCGGCTCCGGCGTCCTCGCGGGCCGCGCCGACTGGCTGCAGGACTCCGAGCCCTACCTCGCGGGCGGCGGCGCCTCCCGCAAGGTGGCCCGTCGGGCCGACGGCGGTGTGGACGTGGAGTGGCACACCACCGCGGCCCGGCACGAGGCAGGTTCCCCGAACGTCATCGGCGTCTACTCCATCGCCTCCGCCTGCAAGGCGCTCACCGAGGCCGGCTTCGACACCCTCGTCGAGCGTGAGCGGCACCTGATCGCCAAGGTCCGGGAGGGACTCGCCGAGGTCCCCGAGGTCAAGGTGCTCTCGCTGTTCGGCGACGACGCGCCGCGCGTCGGCGTCATCTCCTTCGTCGTGGAGGGCTGGAACAGCTCCCACTTCGCCGCCGCGCTCTCCGCCGAGTACGGCATCGGCGTCCGCGACGGTCTCTTCTGCGCCCACCCGCTGGTCCGCACGCTGCTCGGCAGCGACCCGCAGGACCCGGGCGAGTGCGGCGCCCCCGAGGCGGCCCCGGGGGAGAGGTCGCTCAACGCCATCCGGGTGAGCTTCGGCGCCGGTACGCCGGACGAGCACGTGGAGCGTTTCGTCGGCGCCGTGAAGGAGCTCGTCCGCGACGGCGCGCAGTGGAAGTACCGTACCGAGGACGGCCGCTGCGTCCCCGATCGCGGCTGATCACTCACTCGTACGGGTGAAGGGGGCCTCCCAGCGGGAGGCCCCCTTCAGCATGCCGTGAACGCGGTCTCAGGACTCCAGACCGATGGCGAAGGCCGCCTCCAGATCGTGCTGGGAGTACGTACGGAAGGCGACATGCGTGTCCGTGGCCTCGACGCCCGGGATCTTGCTGATGCTGCCGGGGATGACGTCCGCCAGGTCGTCGTGACGGGGCACGCGGACCATGGCGATGAGGTCGTAGGTGCCGGTCACCGAGAAGACCTCGCTGACGCTGTCGAGCCCGGCGATCGACTCGGCGATCTCGGGGATGCGGTCCACGCTGGTCTTGATGAGCACGATCGCGGTGATCACGGCTGGCTTTCTCCCTCGGTCGCCGCGGTTGGGGCTTTCACTCTATCCCCACCCCGGTAGCGCCCCCAGGCGTAGAGGAAGCCGACGGAGAAGCCCACCACATGGGCCAGATAGGCGACGCCCGGACCGGCGCCGGCCGCCCGCGCCGCCAGCCACTGCAGCACGAACCAGAAGATCAGCACGATCCAGGCCGGGAAGCGCAGCGGCAGGAAGAAGAGGAACGGGAAGAGACTGGTGACCCGGGAGCGCGGGAAGAGGAAGAGAAAGGCCCCGAGCACCCCGGAGATCGCCCCGGACGCCCCGACCAGGGTCTGCTCGCTGTTCGCGTGCGCCACCGCGTACCCGAGCAGCGCGAGGTAGCCCGTGCCCAGGTAGAAGAGGGCGAACTCGACGGGACCCATGCGCTCCTCGGCCATGGCCCCGAAGACGTACAGGAACAGCATGTTTCCCAGCAGGTGGAGCCAGCTGCCGTGGACGAAGAGCGCGGTCAGCGGGGTGAGCAGGGCGCGGGGGTCGCCGCTCATCAGCTCGGCGGGGACGACGCCCCAGCGCCGGAAGTACTCGCCCTGCGCCGCGAGGAGCCCGTCCCCCGTGCCGTACACCGGGTTGAGCCCGGAGACCGGGCCGATCACGAAGAGCACACAGCAGGCGGCGATCAGTCCGTACGTCACCGTGGGGCCATCGAGGGTGCCCCGCCAGGACCCCCGGACGGCGCGGACCGCATCTCGCCAGTCGATCATGGACAGATCATGGCGTACCGGGGCCGAACTGGACAGAGTGCCTCGCCGTGCCCCCGCGTACCGGCGAGGCCGTAGGGTAACGGGCAGTACGACCGCAGTTCGACGGCGCACCGCGGCTCCCGCACCTGGTACCACGCAACAGGAAGAAGGACGGCACGATGACGACGGTTCCCCTGCCGACCGCCGACACCCGGTGGCGCTGCACGCTCTGCGGCAACCTGACCCGCTTCGACGTGACGCGCTCCTCCAAGGTCGTGGAGTACGTCCATCTGGACCTCGCGGGAGACCCGACGGTCGAGGAGCGGCAGGTGGTCAGTGAGACCATCGAGTCGGTCCGCTGTCGCTGGTGCAACGCGGTGGATCAGATCGAACTGGTGGACAGGCCGGGCGCCGCCTCCTGAGGGACGGCGCGGACGACATAGGGGTGACGGATCGTGGAGCAGCCCGCGCACGGTGGAGAGCCGGCCGGCGCGGCAGGTGACGCTGCCGAGACGCTCGACCACCCACTGCCGGAAGGCGTACGGCGGCGGGTCGTCGCGCTGGTCGCCGACGCCTTCGGCGGGCTGACCGTCGCGGAGCTGCCCGCACCCCTGAGGCAGTACGCCCGGTTCACCGCGTCCCGGCGCGCCAAGTTCGCCGGGAACGCCATGGCGGCGGCCCTGGAGAGCGACCCGCTGTTCCGGCAGCGGATCGGCGAGCGCTTCAAGCAGGGCCAGCCCGAGCTGGCCGGAGCCGTCGAGACCGGCACCCCGCCCGCCGCGGCCGACCCCGTCGACGTGGCGGCCGCGGCCTATGTGCTGCGCCCGCCGGGCTGGGTCAAGCTGGTGGCGGCCGCGGGCGAGGAGGCCCTGCGCGTCGACGCCGAGCGGGCCGACGAGGCGGGCCGGCGCGAGCTGGAGCGGCTGCGCGAGGAACTCGCCGCCGCCCGGGACCGCTCGCGGGGCGAGGCCGAGCAGTTGCGGCACGATCTGGAGGCGGCCCGGAAGGAAGCGGAATCGCTTCACCGCAAGCTGCGCAGCGCCCAGAGCGACGTGAAGCGCGGCGAGGCCGCGCTGCGCCGCGTCCAGGGCGAGATCGACGCCGCCAAGGCGGAGGCGGCCGCCCAGGTGTCGTCCGCCGAGAGCGAGAGCCGTCGGCTCAAGGCCCGGCTCGGCGAGGTCGAGGCCGCCCTGGAGGCGAGCCGCAGGACGGCCCGGGAGGGGCGCTCGGTGGAGGACATGCGGCTGCGGCTGCTGCTCGACACCGTGCTCGACGCGGCCCAGGGGCTGCGCCGCGAACTCGCGCTGCCGCCCGTGTCGGTGCACCCGGCGGACACCGTGGACGCGGTGGAGCCGGGCCGGATGTCCCCGAAGGACATCGCGGCGCGGGCGCTCTCCGAGACCGACCCGGCGCTGCTCGACCAGCTGCTTGCGCTGCCGCAGGCCCATCTGGTCGTCGACGGCTACAACGTCACCAAGACCGGCTATCCCACGATGCCGTTGGAGAAGCAGCGGCTGCGGCTGCTCGGCAGTCTGTCGGCCCTCGCGGCCCGCTCGGGCGCCGAGGTCACCTGTGTCTTCGACGGGGCGGAGCTGGCGGCGCCGGTGCTCCTCGCGCCGCCGCGCGGGGTGCGGGTGCTGTTCTCCAAGCCGGGTGTGACCGCGGACGAGTTGATCCGCCAGCTGGTGCGGGCCGAGCCGCCGGGCCGGCCGGTCGTGGTGGTCTCCACCGACCGCGAGGTGGCCGACGGGGTGGCGAAGGCCGGGGCGCGCCCCGTGGCGTCCGCGTTGCTGTTGAAGCGGCTTTCGCGGCTCTCCTGATGCATCGCCACACATGGCAACTGTTGTGTCTTATGCCCGAATTCTGGAGGGCGGACCGTCAAGTGGCCATCACTGCCTGTGTGGTGCGTGTAAATTAAGTGGTCCCTGAGCGATATTTTTGCCAGTGGGATTTGAACTGATCACAAGTTGGTCACTAGGGTCGGAGCTCGAACCTTCGCGCGGTTGATCACCCATCCGGGGTGGCGGCGGAGGAACCGCCTGCCCTTACCGGTTGGGCGGCTCTGAGGAAGAAGGAGCTCGCCTTCGTGGCGTCCCACCGTCGACCCAAGCAGCCGAGCCGCATGCGCGTGACCGTACTCACCGCGACCGCGGCCGCCGCCGTAGCGCTCACCGCCCAGACGGGCGCCCAGGCGGCCCCCGCCAAGCCCAAGATCGACGAGGTCAAGTCGAAGGTCGACAAGCTGCACCACGAGGCCGAGGAGGCCACGGAGCAGTACAACCTCGCCGAGGAGCGCCGCGGCAAGCTGCAGGAGGAGATCGGCAACCTCCAGGACAAGGTGGCCCGGGGCCAGCAGGAGCTCAACACCCTGCGCGACCAGATCGGTTCGGTCGCCAGCGCCCAGTACCGCTCCGGCGGCATCGACCCGGCCCTCCAGCTCTTCCTCTCCGCAGACCCGGACACCTACCTCGACAAGGCGTCCGCGATCGACCAGCTGAGTGCCCAGCAGGCCGACGTCCTCACCTCGATCCAGGCCAAGCAGCGCAGCCTCGCCCAGCAGCGCGCCGAGGCCACCACGAAGCTCGAGGACCTCCAGGACGTCCGCAAGACGCTCGGCGAGAAGAAGAAGAAGTTCCAGGGCAAGCTGGCCGAGGCCCGCAAGCTCCTCAACACGCTGACCGAGGCCGAGCGGGCCAAGATCCGGCAGAAGGAGCAGGAGCAGGCGCAGCGCGCCAGCCGCGCCGCCGGCGAGCGGATCGACCTCGGCAACGAGGCCCCCGCCTCCGGCTTCGGCGCCGCCGCGCTCGCCGCGGCCGCCACCCGGGTCGGCATGCCGTACGCCTCCGGCCACGAGGGCCCCAACTCGTTCGACTGCTCCGGTCTGACCCAGTGGGCCTACGGCAAGGCCGGCGTCGACCTCACCCGCACCACGTACACCCAGCAGAACGACGGTACGAAGATCGGCCGCAGCCAGCTCAAGCCGGGCGACCTGGTCTTCTTCAACGGCCTGTCGCACGTGGGTCTGTACGCGGGCAACAACACGGTCCTGCACGCCCCGTACTCGGGCGTCAACGTCCGCTACGAGTCCATGAACACCCTGGGCTCCTTCCAGTTCGGTGTCCGCATCGGAGGCTGACCCGCCACGACGCGACCCGCGCAGCCGTACCGCCCAATCGGGTGGTTCGCCGCGACGCGAGCTGACCTGACGCCCCGCCGGTGACCTGTGATCTCCGGCGGGGCGTCACTTTGTGTGCCCGGCGCCTTCGTTGGACGCGGAGTGATCAGCGGCTACTGTCTGCCGCGCCAGTCAGCGTCGAGCCGAACGGAGCGCGATTCGTGGCGTCCCACCGCCGACCCGCCCGGGTCACCGTCCTCACCGCCGCCGCGGCCACCGCCGCGGCGACCCTCGGGGCCGTCCCCGCGAGCGCCGAACCCGGCGCCGGGGCCGCGGCCACCCGTGCCACGGTGGACCGCCTCTTCGAGGAGGCCGAGAAGGCCACGGAGGGCTACAACCGGGCGGACGAGAAGGCGGACGCGCTGCGCCGGACGGTCTCCCAGGCCCAGGACAGCCTCGCCCGGGGCCAGGAGCGCATCAACCACATGCGGGGCGCGCTCGGTTCGGTCGCCGGCGCCCAGTACCGCTCCGGCGGCATCGACCCCGCCCTCGCCCTGCTGCTCTCCTCCGACCCGGACACCTACCTCGACCGCGCCTCCGCGCTCGACCGGATCACCGCCCGCCAGGGAGCGGCGCTCGGCGAGCTCCGGCGGGAGCAGCGCCGGCTGAGCCAGAAGCGCTCCGAGGCCCGCACGGCCCTGGTCGAGCTGGAGCGCAGCCGGGCCGAGGTGGCCCGTCACAAGCGCGTCGTCGAGGGCAAGCTCGCCGAGGCCCGCCGGGTCCTCGCCGGCCTCACCGTCGAGGAGCGCGCCGACTTCGACCGGGCCTCGCGCTCCGGCGGACGCGCGGAGGAGCTGCCGCCGATGCCCGAGGCGGCGGCCCCGGGTTCGTCACGGGCTGCCGCCGCGGTGATCGCCGCCCGCAGCGCGGTCGGCAAGCCCTATGTGTGGGGGGCGACCGGACCCTCCGCCTTCGACTGCTCGGGCCTGATGGTCTGGTCGTACGGGAAGGCCGGGATCAGCCTGCCGCGGACCTCCTCCGCCCAGCGGTACGCGGGCCGGCAGGTGCCGCTCTCCCAGGCACAGCCCGGCGACCTCGTCACGTATCGCGGCGACGCCAGTCATGTGGGGATCTACGCCGGCAACGGCCAGGTCATCCACGCCCCCTACCCGGGCGCGCGGGTCCGCTACGACCCGGTGAACATGATGTCGCACGTGACGGTGACCCGGGTCTGAAACGAATTGCGGTCCGGGCCCGGGGGCGCCTCCGGCCGGGGCCGGGGCCGTACCGGGAGCAGTTCCCGCCGATCCGACCGTACGATCGGAGGCGTGGCGGGTCAGGGGTGTGGAGCGCGGAGGCCGGCGACGGCCTGCCTGGCGGCCCTGCTGCTCGTGCTCGCGGGACTCGTCGGCTGCGGTGCGCGCGCCGACCGGCCCGCCGACACGGCCGCCCGGGAGATACAGGGACTCCTCGACCGGCACGCCAGGGCGCTCCTCGACCGCGACCAGCCCGGCTACCTCGCCGCCGTCGACCCCTCGTACGCCCCGACCGCCCTCGCCGTCTTCCGTCGGCTCGCGACGGTGCCCGTCGACGGCTGGACCTACCGGCTCACCGGGGTCGACCGCACGGCCGCCGACCGCGTCACCGCCCGCGCCGACCTCGGCTACCGGCTCGAGGGCCACGACAGGCGGCCCCTCACCGGCGCCCGGGTCCTCGACCTGACCGAGCGGGACGGACGCTGGTACGTGACCGGTGACCGTCCGGCGCGGGGGGCGCCCCGGCACCTCTGGGAGCAGGGCGACGTGGTGACCGTCCGGGGCACCCGTTCGCTCGTCCTCGGTGTCGGCCAGAGGCCCGAGCGGCTCCGGGAGATCGCCGCGGCGGCGGACCGGGCCGTTCCCGCCGTCTCCGCCGCGTGGCCCGTCGGGTGGGCCCGTGACGTGGTGGTCCTCGTCCCCGGGTCGCTCGCGGGGATGGGCGAGCTCCTCGGGGCGCCGGGGGACTCCTACCGGGGCATCGCCGCCGTCACCACGGGGGAGACCCGGGGCGGCGCGGACGCCCCCGCGGACCGGGTGATCGTGAACCCGGAGGCGTACGGGGTCCTCGGGGAGTTCGGACGGCAGCTCGTCCTCACGCACGAGACCGTCCATGTCGCCACCCGCGCCGCCACCACCCCGTCCACCCCGGTCTGGCTCTCCGAGGGCTTCGCCGACTGGGTCGCCTACCGGGACGCCGACCGCACCGCCGCCGAGGCCGCCCCCGAACTGCGCCGCGCGGTCCACTCGGGGGAGCTGCCCGCCCGGCTCCCGGAGGACCCTGACTTCGCCTTCGGCGCCGACGCGGAGGCGCTGGCCAGGGCGTACGAGGGCGGCTGGTTGGCCTGCGAGCTGATCGCGGACCGCTGGGGCGACACGAAGCTGACCGACTTCTACCGCGCGGTGGGCGCGCACCCGGGCCGGGAGGGCGCCGTGGAGAAGGCCCTCCAGGAGGTGCTCGGCACCACCCCGGAGGAGTTCACCGCCGACTGGCGGGAGTACCTGGGGAAGCGGCTGGGGTAGGTCCTGCCGGGCCTCCGGGCCTCCAGGCCTCCGGGTCTGCCGGTTCTGGCGGGCCTGCCGGGTCTGCCGGGCCTCCGGGCCCGCCGGGCCTGCCGAAGGAGAGCGGCGTGAAGAAGCGCCGGCCGTCGGTGATCTCGGCGGCTCAGCGGCCGCCGGCGGGAGCCGACGGCCGACGCGGTTGATCCGGCGACCGCCCTTCCGGGCGCGTCTACCGGGAGTTCTTCCCGTCGTCGGCCAGCCGGAGCAGGGTGATGCCGTCCCGCGCCTCGACAATCCGGTATCCGGGCACGCCCGGGTCGGCCGACTCCAGGGCCTTGCCGGTCGGGCACTCCGGGTCGGAGTTGTCGGCGACGTCGTAGATCAGCCACTCGGGTCGTTCCTTCGGGGGGAAGGAGCGGGGGAACAGGCACACCTCGCTGACGGAGGCCCGGTCGGCGAGCTGGGCGGCCAGGCGGTTCGAGGCGGCCACGGTCGCGCCGTCGGGGATCTTCTCCAGCAGCGCGTCCGAGGTCCTGACGTAGGCGGAGTCGCTCCACGTCCGTGGCAGCACGACCTCGTGCAGGGGATGGGTGAAGAGCGTGACGCTCGTGGCCACCGCGCCGACGACGCAGGCCGGCACGAGTCTGCGCGCGCTCACTCCGTTCGCGACCGCGTGGACGGCGGCGGCGAAGGCGATGGGCATGAGGACCGCGCTGTAGTGGAAGTCCATCCCCCAGTAGAAGGGGTTCGATCCCGTGAAGCGCCAGGCCAGCGTCGGCAGCGCGACCAGCAGGAGCGGCGACCGGAGGGCCAGGAAGCCGGTCGGGGCGACGATCATGAAGAGCGTCAGCCATTTCACCGGGGGCCAGAGGGCGCCGGCGGCCTGCGCCAGCATGCCGACCTCTTCGGCGGTCTCGGGCGGCAGATAGGCGAACTGCCCGAGGGGATTGAAGTACGGAAGGACCACCAGCATCTCCAGCGCCGTGGCGCCGGCCCCGAAGGCGGCGACGGCGAGCCCCGTCACCCGCGGCCCCTTCCACGCCACATAGGCGCCGATCGCCGCGACCGTGAGCCCCAGGTCCTCCTTGACCAGCACCAGCGGCAGCGACCAGAGGGCCGCCGCGCGCCAGTTCTTCCGGCCGGCGGCGCAGAGCGAGAGGGACAGGAGCGGCACCGCGAAGGAGACTTCGTGGAAGTCGAAAGAGATGAGTGCGGCAATTCCCCAGGAAGCGCCGTACGAAATTCCGATCCAATAGGCGAACTTGCGTCCCCCTGCTTTGTCGGCCCATTTCATCAGGGGAACTATGGAGAACGCCACGAGGGCTGCCTGGCAGACGAGCAGTGTATAGCTGGACGGGAATGCCCTGTATATCGGGGCGAGGAGCGCGAGGATCGGATGGAAATGATCCCCGAGTGTGTTGTAGGCGGGCCCCTTGAGATCGGAGTACGGCGCGGAGAACTCGGAGTAGGACCTCACGATCTGGGTGAAGATGCCCAGGTCGTACCCCGTTGTGAGGTTCGCCGCGTGGCGCCGTGCCGACAGGAGGAGATAGATCAGGAAGAAAGCGAGGGAAACCAGGAGGAAAGGCTTCCCCGATATGCCTGCCGAGGCTTTCGGTACATGCTCTGCGGGGGCGCCTTCGCCGGTCTTCCCGTGCCGCTGAAGCGTGTCGACCGAGAGAATCGAGTTGTTCATGTCAGCAGAAGAACCTAACGGGAAGGCAAAGGTGCCCCAGGGTAGCACCCGTGCGTATCGGTGTTCGGGCCACTACCGCTCAGGCCGAACCGGCCAGAACCCTTTCCCGCTCGGGCCGGCGCGTCTGCCCCGGGATGCGCACGACGCCCGCCTCGGTCACCGTGTGCCGCCACAAGGCGCGGCAGGCGGAGAACGTGGCGACGACCAGGAGGCCGTTGCGCAGGAACAGCACGGCGATGCCCAGGGGATCGCTCTGCGTCACATGCGAGAACCAGACGGGGTACTCGAACTGCGTCACGGCCGTCGCCCACAGCACCAGATGGGCGGGGCGCCGCATGCACGTCGACCGGTAGGCGAGACAGACCGCGGCGAGACCGAACAGCCAGATCATGTACTGCGGTGAGATCACCCGGCTCGTCACGGTGAAGAGCAGGACCGCGACGAAGGCCGCGTCCGCCGTCGTCGACGAGGAGAACCGGCGCGCCCTGAACCGCCACAGCGCCAGCCACGCGAACGCGGCGATCGTCAGCGCCATCGCACCGGACGACACCCACGAGACGTAGGGGCCGAGGAACTCCATGGACCCGTAGTTCATCCGGGCCTCGCCCTCCCAGCCGAAGTGCCGGGCCACGTGGAACACCATCGCCCCCAGCGACTCGACCTCCGTACCCCGCTCGCTCTGGTACGAGAGGAAGGCCAGCGACCCCGGCATCCAGGCCACGCAGAGCAGCAGCACCGCGCCCGCCGCGCCCGCCGCGACCGGCCAGGAGCGCCAGGTCGCCCCGCCCTTCGGGGTGCCCGCGAGCAGCAGCGCCGGCCACACCTTCAGGACCGCGCCGAAACCGGCGAGCACACCGAGAACGCGCGGGTCGCGGCCGACGGCCAGCAGGGCGGCCACGGCGACGGCCGTCACCATGACGTCGTAGCGGGCGTACGCGGTCGGGCCGAGCAGCGGCACCGCTGCCAGCCAGAGCCAGGCGCCCCGCATCGAACGGCCGGCGCGGCGGCCCGTGTGCAGGAGGAGGCCCATGACGAAGGCGTCACAGAGGAGCGCCAGGACGAAGAAGGCCGACGCGTAGCCGAGGAAGGGCAGCAGCACGGGAGAGAGGATCGCGAGGGCGGCGGCCGGCGGGTACTGCCAGGTCACGTCGTCCCGCGGATACTCGCCGGTCCGCAGGACGTCGTACCAGCCCTGGTAGATCTGCCCGACCTCGGCCGTCGCGTCGGGACCGGGGACCACCACGACCCTGAACACGCACAGCAGGAGGATGATCCGGGTCAGCCCCCAGAGGCCGAGCGGGAGGCGGAGACGCGCGCGTGATCCGATGCCCACTGCCCCCGTCATACCTGTCCCGTTCCTTGTCCTGTCGGCCCGCTGCCGCGGGGGGATGGTGGTGCTGGGCGGTGGGTGCGCTCGCGGTACTGTCGGCCACGATGCACAAGACCCTGATCGTAACCAACGACTTCCCGCCGCGTCCGGGCGGAATCCAGGCCTTCCTGCACAACATGGCCCTCCGCCTGGATCCCGACCAGATCGTGGTCTACGCCTCCACCTGGAAGCGCAGCCGCGAAGGGATCGAGGCGACGGCCGCGTTCGACGCCGAACAGCCTTTCACGGTCGTCCGGGATCGCACCACCATGCTGTTGCCCACACCTCGGGTCACGGCCCGGGCCACCGCGCTCCTGCGCGAGCACGGCTGCGAGTCCGTGTGGTTCGGCGCGGCCGCGCCCCTCGGCCTGATGGCCCCCGCGCTGCGCAGGGCCGGCGCACGGCGACTCGTCGCCACCACGCACGGGCACGAGGCCGGCTGGGCCCAGCTGCCCGCCTCCCGGCAGCTGCTCCGCCGGATCGGCGAGGGCACGGACACCCTCACCTACCTCGGCGAGTACACCCGCTCCCGGATCGCGGCCGCCCTCACGCCCGCCGCCGCGGACCGCATGAGGCAGCTGCCGCCGGGCGTCGACGAGAAGACCTTCCACCCCGACTCCGGCGGCGCCGAGGTCCGCGCCCGCCTCGGGCTCAGCGACCGCCCCGTGGTCGTCTGCGTCTCCCGGCTCGTCCCGCGCAAGGGCCAGGACACCCTGATCAGGGCCATGCCGCAGATCCTGCGCCGGGTGCCGGACGCCGTCCTCCTGATCGTCGGCGGCGGCCCGTACGAGAAGGATCTGCACCGCCTCGCCGCCGAGACCGGGGTGGCCGGATCCGTACGCTTCACCGGCGCCGTCCCGTGGTCGGAGCTGCCCGCCCACTACGGCGCGGGCGACGTCTTCGCCATGCCCTGCCGCACCCGGCGCGGCGGCCTCGACGTCGAGGGCCTCGGCATCGTCTACCTGGAGGCCTCCGCGACCGGCCTTCCCGTCGTCGCGGGCGACTCGGGCGGCGCCCCCGACGCGGTCCTCGACGGCGAGACCGGCTGGGTCGTCCGCGGCGAGTCCGCCGAGGACACCGCCGACCGCGTCAGCACCCTCCTCCTCGACCCCGAGCTCCGCGCCCGCATGGGCGAGCGGGGCCGCGCCTGGGTCGAGGAGAAATGGCGCTGGGACCTCCTCGCGGAGCGTCTCGAGGAGCTCCTGTAGCGAGCGTCCCGGTGGGACGGAGGAAACGGCCGGAGGCCCGGGGCGACACAGCCCCGGGCCTCCGGCCGTCTGTACGCGGGACCGCATCAGGCCCGGTAGATCGCCTCGATCTCGTCGGCGAAGTCCTTCGCCACCACGTTCCGCTTCAGCTTCAGGGACGGGGTGATGTGGCCCGCCTCCTCCGTGAACTGCGCCGGGAGGATGCGGAACTTGCGGACCGACTCGGCCTTGGAGACCGCCGCGTTGCCGTCGTCGATCGCGCGCTGGACCTCCGCCATCAGGTCCGTGTCGTCGCGGAGGGTGGCCGCCGTCGAGCCCGCCGGCTTGCCGTGCTCCGAGGCCCAGCGGCCCAGGAACTCCTCGTCGATCGTGACCAGCGCGCCCACGAACGGGCGGCCGTCGCCGACCACCATGCACTCCGCGACCAGCGCGTGCGCCCGGATCCGGTCCTCGATGACCGCCGGGGCGACGTTCTTGCCGCCCGCCGTCACCAGGATCTCCTTCTTCCGGCCGGTGATCGCGAGGTAGCCGTCCTCGTCGAGGGTGCCGATGTCGCCCGTGTGGAACCAGCCGTCCGCCAGCGCCTCGGCCGTCGCCGCCTCGTTGTTCCAGTACCGCGAGAAGATGTGCTCGCCGTGCAGCAGCACCTCGCCGTCGTCGGCGATCCGCACCACCGAACCCGGCAGCGGCTGACCGACCGTGCCGATCTTCTGCCGGTCCCAGGGGTTGAACGCCGTCGCCGCGCACGACTCCGTCAGGCCGTAGCCCTCCAGGACCGTGAAGCCGATGCCCCGGAAGAAGTGACCCAGCCGCTCACCCAGCGGCGCGCCGCCCGAGATCGCGTACTCGCCGCGGCCGCCGAGCACCGCCCGCAGCTTGCTGAAGACCAGCTTGTCGAAGATCCTGTGCTTCAGCCGGAGGCCGAAGGACGGGCCCTGCGGGGTGCTCAGCGCCCTGCTGTACGCGATGGCCGTGTGCGCGGCCTTGTCGAAGATCTTGCCCTTGCCGTCGGCCTGCGCCTTGGCCCGCGCCGAGTTGTAGACCTTCTCGAAGACCCGGGGCACGCCCAGGATCAGCGTCGGCCGGAACGAGGCCAGCTCGTCCGTGAGGTTCTTGATGTCGGGCACGCAGCCGAGGCGGATCGGCGCCATCACGGAGGCGATCTCGACGAGCCGCCCGAAGACGTGCGCGGCCGGCAGGAACAGCAGCACCGAACACTCGCCGGTACGGAACAGCGGCTTCAGCCGCGCCACCACGTTGCCGCACTCGGCGAAGAAGGCCCGGTGGGTCAGGACGCAGCCCTTGGGGCGCCCCGTCGTGCCCGAGGTGTAGACGATCGTCGCCGGGTCGTCCGCGTTCGCCGCGGACATGCGCGCGTCGAGCAGCTCGTCGGACACGTCGAGGCCGGTCGCGGTCAGCTGCGCGACCGCGTCGTCCTCGATCTGCCAGATGCCCTTCAGCTCCGGCAGCTCCGCCCGTACGGACTCCACCGACTCCTGGTGCGCACCGCTCTCGACGAGCACCAGCGTCGCGCCCGAGTCGCCGAGGATCCACTGGATCTGCTCCGGCGAGCTGGTCTCGTACACGGGCACGGTCACGCCGCCCGCGCTCCAGATCGCGAAGTCGAGGAGCACCCACTCGTACCGCGTACGGGAGAGCAGCGCGACCCGGTCGCCAGGCTCGACACCGGCCGCGATCAGGCCCTTGGCGGCCCCGCGGACCTCCGCGAGGAACTGCGTCGCGGTCACGTCCGTCCACCCGCCGTCGACCTTGCGGCCCATGACGGCGACGTCTGGGTGCTGGGAGGCGTTGCGGCGGATGAGATCCGTCAGGTTGCCGTCCGCGGGGACCTCGTACAGGGCCGGAAGGCTGAACTCGCGCAAGACTGCTGCTCCTCATCGGGCGCCGGCGCCACGGCTCTGTGTGATGCACCGGTGAAGTCCAAGAACTGGCAGGTGCTCCGTGGGGGAGAGCACGACTGGACTGCCCGGACGTTACCCATCAGTACATGGTTCCGGATAGGGGGTTCCGGCCAGATGTTCCGTGCGTCACACATGTGTGGCGGTGCTCTCCGCACAGTAATCCACAGGTTTCCGGACTCGGAAGTAACCGCAGGTGACACCCCCTAAGGTGGGCCCATGCGAGTCCATGTGGTCAGTGACGTGCACGGCAACGCCGGAGACCTCGCCAGGGCGGGGGACGGGGCCGACGCCCTGATATGTCTGGGCGACCTGGTCCTCTTCCTCGACTACGCCGACCACAGCCGCGGGATCTTCCCCGACCTCTTCGGCGTCGAGAACGCCGACCGGCTGGTCGAGCTGCGCACCGCCCGACGCTTCGACGAGGCCCGTGACCTGGGGCGACGCCTCTGGGCCGAGCTCGACGTCGACCGCGAGACCGCGATCGAGGGCGCGGTGCGCCGCCAGTACGCCGAACTCTTCGCCGCCTTCCCCACCCCCACGTACGCCACCTACGGCAACGTCGACATCCCCCGCTTCTGGCCCGAGTTCGCCCGGCCCGGTACGACCGTCCTCGACGGCGAGCGGGTCGAGGTCGGCGGCCTCGTCTTCGGCTTCGTCGGCGGCGGTCTGCGCACCCCCATGCGCACGCCGTACGAGATCTCCGACGAGGAGTACGCGGCGAAGGTCGAGGCGCTCGGCGACGTCGACGTGCTCTGCTCCCACATCCCGCCCGACGTGCCCGACCTGACGTACGACACCGTCGCCCGCCGCTTCGAGCGCGGCAGCAGGGCCCTGCTCGACGCCATCCGGCGCACCCGGCCCCGCTACGCCCTGTTCGGCCACGTCCACCAGCCGCTGGCCCGGCGGATGCGGATCGCGTCGACCGAGTGCGTGAACGTCGGCCACTTCGCCTCGACGGGCAGGCCCTTCGCCCTGGAGTGGTGACGGGCCCCGGGTCGCAGCGCGATAGCCTTCCGTCGGCACGTCTGTGCCCCTTTGACTTCCGCCGGACCGCACAGTGGAGGAGCCACCACGATGGCCGAACACACCAGCTCGAGCATCACCATCGAGGCGGCACCGGCCGACGTCATGGGCGTGATCGCCGACTTCGCCCGCTACCCCGAGTGGACGGGCGAGGTGAAGGAGGCCGAGGTCCTGGAGACCGACGGGGCCGGCCGCGCCGAGAAGGTGCGCCTGCTGCTCGACGCCGGCGCGATCAAGGACGACCACACCCTGGCGTACACCTGGACCGGCGGCAACGAGGTCAGCTGGACGCTGGTCAAGTCCCAGATGCTGCGGTCGCTCGACGGGTCGTACCGGCTGGCGGCGGTCGGCGGCGGTGACCGCACGGAGGTCACCTACCAGCTGACGGTCGACGTGAAGATCCCGATGCTCGGCATGATCAAGCGCAAGGCGGAGAAGGTCATCATCGACCGGGCGCTCGCCGGCCTGAAGAAGCGCGTCGAATCCGGCGCGTGAACCCCGCCGGGGGCCGGTCACGTCCTCCCGTCCGGGCGCCGGGAGCGCGCGGGTAACGTCCTGCGCATGCGGATCATCCTTGTCACCGGGTCCGGCGGCGCCGGTCGCACCACCGTCGCCGCCGCGACCGCCCTCGCCGAGGCGCGGGCGGGCCGCCGGGTCCTGCTCGTCTCCGAGGACGTCGAGCCCCTGCCGGCCCAGGACCGCCTCCGCGTCCTGCGCCCCCGGCCGGCCGGCGACTTCCGCCGTGAGTTCCTCGCCCTCCAGGCCCGCTCCTCCGCGGCCCTCGACCTGCTGGGCACCACGCCCTTCGAGGACGCCGAGCTCACCGAACTCCCCGGCAGCCGCCAGTTCGCCCTGCTCCGCGCCCTGCGCGACGCCGCCGAGGGCGACCACGAACTCGCCGTCGTCGATCTGCCGCCGCTCGCCGAGGCCCTCGCCCTCCTCGCCCTGCCCGAGCAGCTCCGGCGCTATCTGCGCCGCCTCCTGCCGCCGGAACGGCAGGCCGCCCGCGCCCTGCGCCCGATGCTCGCCCAGCTCGCCGGAGTCCCGATGCCCGCGCAGTGGCTGTACGAGACCACCGGCCGCTGGGAGACCGAGCTGGCCGCCGTCCAGGCCGTCGTCGACGCCCCCACCACCAGCGTCCGCCTCGTCCTCGAACCCGGCCCCGCCGCCGTCCGCGCCCTGCGCACCGCCCGGCTCGGACTCGCCCTCCAGCGCCTCGCCCTCGACTCCGTCGTCGCCAACCGGCTGCTGCCCGCCGACTCCGAGGACCCCTGGCTCGCCGGACTCACCGCCCAGCAGCACCGGCACCTCGCAGAGCTCCGTACCGCCTCCGGCACCGCCGACGTCGTCGGTGTCATCGACGCGTTGCCGCACCTCGGCCGGGACCCCCGCGGACCCGAGGACCTCGTCCTGCTCGCGCCCGCCCGGCGCCCGGCGGCCGTCCCCGAGCCCGTGGCGGCGTGGTCCGTCGAGGACCGCCGGGAGGAGGACGGCGTCCTGGTGTGGCACATCGGCCTCCCCGGGGCCGTCAAGGAGGAGCTGTCCCTCGTCCGCAGGGGTGACGAACTGCTCCTCACCGTCGGCGCCTTCCGCCGCAACGTGCCCCTGCCGGCCGCCCTGCGCCGCTGCACCGTCACCGGCGCGGGACTCGTCGAGGGCGACCTCAGGGTGCGCTTCACGCCCGACCCCGGACTCTGGCCCCGCACCCCCTGAGGGGGCGTGTACCGTCGAAGTACCAGCCAGTGAGGAGTACGCCATGAGCGATTCGGACGCCTGGGCCAAGGCGTGCGCCGAGGACCTGGAGGCGGAGAAGGCCCGTCGCCGGGCCCAGCGCGGCGCGGACACCGGCTCCGCCGCCGACGAGTTCCGCAAGCTCTTCGAGGCCGTCGCCGACAAGGTCTCCGGTGGCCTGGGGAACCCGCTGCTCGCGGGCCAGGCCGCGCAGACCGTGCAGCAGCTCGTCAACCAGGCGAAGGCGGTCGTCGAGCCCGTCATCGAGCGGAACCCGCAGGTCTTCGACCACCTCGCCGCCGCCGGGAACGAACTGCTCGCCGCCTACCGCTCCGCCGTCGAGTCCCACGAGACCCGGTGGACGCGCGACGAGAAGGTGACCCCCGACGACCCGCGCGACCCGCGCCGGGACGCGGACGGGTCGGCCGGCACGGCAGACAAGGGCACCGACGGGGACGCCGGTGCCGACGACCGCAAGGACGACGAGGGGCCCGGAACCGGCCAGCACATCGACCTCGACTGATCGGGACGCCCGTCCCCCTCGGGTACGGTGGGCCTTAGCGGGGCTCGACCGAAAACTGAGGGACACATGGGACTCACCATCGGCGTCGACATCGGCGGCACGAAGATCGCGGCCGGCGTGGTCGACGAGGAGGGCAACATCCTCGACACGCACAAGGTGCCCACCCCGCCGACCCCCGAAGGCATCGTCGACGCGATCTGCGCGGCCGTGTCCGAGGCCGGCAAGGGCCACACGATCGAGGCCGTCGGCATCGGTGCCGCGGGCTACGTCGACGACAAGCGCGCCACCGTCCTCTTCGCGCCGAACATCGACTGGCGGCACGAGCCGCTCAAGGACAAGGTCGAGCAGCGGGTCGGCCTGCCCGTCGTCGTCGAGAACGACGCCAACGCGGCGGCCTGGGGCGAGTACAGGTTCGGTGCGGGCCAGGGCCACGAGGACGTCATCTGCATCACCCTCGGCACCGGCCTCGGCGGCGGCATCATCATCGGAAACAAGCTGCGCCGCGGACGCTTCGGCGTGGCCGCCGAGTTCGGCCACATCCGGGTCGTCCCGGACGGTCTCCTGTGCGGCTGCGGCAGCCAGGGCTGCTGGGAGCAGTACGCCTCCGGCCGCGCGCTCGTCCGCTACGCCAAGCAGCGGGCCAACGCCACCCCCGAGCGGGCCCAGGTCCTCCTCGGGCTCGGCGACGGCACCCCCGAGGGCATCGAGGGCCGGCACGTCAGCCAGGCCGCCCGCGCCGGCGACCCGGTCGCCGTCGACTCCTTCCGCGAGCTGGCCCGCTGGGCCGGTGCCGGCCTCGCGGACCTGGCCTCGCTGTTCGACCCCTCGGCGTTCATCGTCGGCGGCGGTGTCTCGGACGAGGGCGACCTGGTCCTCGACCCGATCAGGAAGTCCTTCCGGCGCTGGCTGATCGGCGGCCAGTGGCGCCCGCACGCGCAGGTCCTCGCGGCCCAGCTCGGCAACAAGGCCGGTCTGGTCGGCGCTGCGGACCTCGCCCGCCAGGGCTGAGCGGTCCCTCGTACGGCAACCGCCCGTCGCGTCCCTGTGGACGCGGCGGGCGGTTGCCGTACGTTACGTGCCATGGCGATCAGTGAGCTGCCCAACTCCCGCACCGAGGAGGACGGTTCGGCCGTCCTCCGGGTCCTCAGCTACAACGTCCGCTCGATGCGCGACGACGAGGACGCCCTCGCCCGGGTCATCCGGGCCTGCGACCCGGACGTCGTCTTCCTCCAGGAGGCCCCGCGCTTCTTCCGCTGGCGCAAACACGCGGCCCGGCTCGCCGCCAAGAGCGAGCTCGTCGTGCTGAGCGGCGGCGCCACCGCGGCCGGGCCGATGCTGCTCTGCTCCCTGCGGGCCACCGTGGAACACACCGAGGACGTCCTGCTGCCCCTCACCCCGGGCCTGCACCGGCGCGGTCTCGCGACCGCCGTCGTCCGCTTCGCCGGGGCCCGGGTCGGCCTCATCAGCTGTCATCTCAGCCTGCGGAAGGACGAGCGGTACGCGCAGGCCGGGATGGTCCTCGACCGGGTCGCCGCCCTGGGGACCCCGCACACCCTGGTCGCCGGAGACCTCAACGAACGTCCCGACGGGCCCGCCTTCCGGCGGCTCGCGAAGGAACTCCGGGACGGCTGGGAGGCCAGCCCCTGGGGGGACGCGTACACCTCGACCCCCGCCGATCCGCACCAGCGGATCGACGCGATCCTCGCCACCCCGGGGATCGAGTTCCTCGGCTGCGGAGTGCCGACGGACCTCGACCCGGCGGATCTGCGGGCCGCCACCGATCACCTTCCGGTGCTGGCGGCGGTGCGGGTGCCCGCCGCGTCCTGACGCCCGCACCGCCGTCGGCCGGGGAGACCGCCCCCGGCCGGCGGAGTCCGGCACGGCCGCCCGAAGCCCGCTCGGCGCCCCTGGCGCCGAGCGGTACGAGGACGGCGTCGGAAGATCAGACGACCGCGCCGCGGCCCGGGTCGTCGAAGCCGTCGTCATCGTCGTCGTGCTTCATACGGCCCACCAGGGTCGCGAAGCCGCCGAGGAAGCCGCCGATGCACAGCGTGGTCAACCACCACGTCATGTCCCAGCTGAGCAGGACGGCGACCAGCATCAGCACCGGGCCGCCGACCACGGCCAGCCAGGCGAACCTGGTCGTCACGTCCGCATCGGGCAGCGGGGGCGGCTCGGGCGGCACGAAGTGGCCCTCGTCGGAGCCGTCGGGCGCGTCGTCAGGTTCGGCGGGGGAGTAGTCGCGGGGGCCGGCGGAGCGGACGCCGGGCGCGAAGACGACGGAGCTGCCGAGTGCGGGCCGCTCGGGACCCGCCTCGGGCTCCTCCTCCGCGCCGGGCTCCTCGTCCGCCTCGGCCTCCGGCGACGTCCCGCCGGTCGTCGGCCTCGGCTTCCAGGGCGTGCCCTTCCCCGCGGCCGGCGCCGGCTTCACCGGCCGGACCTCCCCCGCGTCCTCGTCCTCGCCGTCGTCCTCCGGCTCCGGGAGCGACAGGTTCTCGACGGTCCGGTACGGCTTCGCGCCCGGCGGGTCCGCGGGCTCCTCGCCGTACCCCGCGACGATCGCGGCCCAGGCCGCCTCCTCGTCGATGGGCTGCGGCTCGCGCCCGCCGCCGTCCTGCTCCTCAGCCACCGCTCCTGCTCCCCTGTTCGTCGACCAGACCCGGCGCGAGACGCTCGACGAAGGCCAGGCTCTCGTCGAAGATCCGCTCCGCGTCATGGTCCAACGTCGCCACGTGGTAGCTCTGTTCCAGCAGGATCTCCTTGACGTCCGTCGAGGAGATCCTGGAGAGGATCCGGGCCGAGTCGGCGGGCGGCACGACATGGTCCTGGGGGCTGTGGAGCAGCACCACCGGCTGTGTGACCTGCGGAAGCTCCGCGTCCACGGTCCGGAAGAACCGGCGCAGGGAGTGCGCCGCGTGCAGCGGCACCCGGTCGTAGCCGACCTCGGTGACGCCCTCCTTGGCGATGTCGCTCGCGATGCCCTTGGTCGAGGGGACCAGATGACGGACGACCGGCAGCGCGTACGCCGCCAGACCGTGCACCTTGTTGCCCGGGTTGACCAGGACGATGCCCTTCACGGCGTCCCCGTGCCGCGCGGCGAGCCGCAGGGTCAGCGCCCCGCCCATGGAGAGGCCGAAGACGAAGACGGTCGCGCACCGCTCCAGGAGCTCGCTCAGCGCCCGGTCGACCTCGGCGTACCAGTCGTGCCACGTGGTGAGCTGCATGTCCTGCCAGCGGGTGCCGTGACCGGGCAGCAGCGGCAGTGACACCGTCAGGCCGCGCGCGGCCAGAAACTCGGCCCACGGGCGCAGCGACTGCGGGGAACCGGTGAATCCGTGACAGAGAAGGACGCCGACCTCTCCGCCTTCATGGCGGTACGGCTCGGCTCCGGGAAGGACCGGCACCGGGGTCTCCTGTTCGCTCGACTTCGCGTTCGCCTTCGGGTGCGCCCTGGGTGCGCCGAAGCGACGGAAAGATGGGGAAGGACCTTCACGGTACGCGACCGGACCGACACCGACCAGGGCCGTAGCGGGGGGCGTACGCCGGTACGGGATAAAGTCGTCGCCACGGCACACGGAAGGCATGGCGAGTTGATCTACGGCGCAATGAAGTTCTCCCTCGGAGGGTCCCTGAAGCTTGCCTTCCGGCCCTGGGTGGAGGGTCTGGAGAACATTCCCGCCGAGGGGCCCGCGATCCTGGCGAGCAACCACCTGTCGTTCTCCGACTCCTTCTTCCTGCCCGCCGTGCTCGACCGCAAGGTCACCTTCATCGCCAAGGCGGAGTACTTCACCTCGCCGGGTGTGAAGGGCAAGCTCACGGCCGCCTTCTTCAAGGGCGTCGGCCAGCTTCCGGTGGACCGTTCGGGTGCCCGCGGCGCGGGCGAGGCGGCGATCAGGGCCGGTATCGAGGTCATCGAGAAGGGCGGACTCTTCGGTATCTACCCCGAGGGCACCCGCTCGCCCGACGGCCGCCTCTACCGCGGCAAGCCCGGCGGCCTCGCGCGCGTGGCCCTGGCCACCGGCGCGCCGGTGATCCCGGTCGCCATGATCGACACCGAGAAGATCCAGCCGCCCGGCAAGGTCGTCCCCAAACTGATGCGCCCGGGGATCCGGATCGGCAAGCCGCTGGACTTCACCCGCTACCAGGGCATGGAGGGGGACCGCTTCATCCTCCGCTCGGTGACCGACGAGGTCATGTACGAGATCATGAAGCTGTCCGGCCAGGAGTACGTCGACATCTACGCGACCGCCGCCAAGCGGCAGATCGCGGACGCGGAGAAGGCGGCCAAGGAGGCCGTGAAGGCCGAGATCGCGGCTCGGGAAGAGTCCGGCGCGTAGGCGACCGGCGGTCAGCCGTCCCGTACGGGACGGCCGGGGGTGGGGGAGATGGCCAAGCGCGAGCGTGTCGTGCGCATGTCGGTCGAGCAGCCGTTGTGGCGGGCACTGACCGGCTACCGCGTCCTGACCATGGTCTACGCGGTCCTGCTGTTCGCGTTCGGCCGTGACCGGTACGAGCGCCCCTGGATCGCCGTCGCCTTCCTGGCGGTGATGTGCGTCTGGACCCTCGCGACCCTCCCCAAGGTGGCGAACGCCGCCAGCTGCACCAAGCGCTTCCTCGGCGCCGACCTCACGGTCGCCCTCGTCGGCATCCTCCTCACCCCGCTCGCCGACGCCCACGCCCAGACCGTCGAGGGCCCCACCCTGCCGTCGATATGGACCGCCGGATCCGTCCTCGCGTACGCGATCAAGGGCGGCTGGCGCTGGGCCGGCGTCGCCTCCTCCCTCGTCGCCGTCGCCAACATCGTCGAACGCGGCCACCCCACCCGGGACACCCTCCACAACGTCCTCCTCGTCTGGGTGGCCTCCATCGCCATCGGCTACGTCGTCGAGGTCGCCCGCGCCTCCGAGCGCACCCTCGCCCGCGCCCTGGAGATCGAGGCCGCGACCCGCGAGCGGGAGCGCCTCGCCCGCGACATCCACGACAGCGTCCTCCAGGTCCTCGCGATGGTGCAGCGGCGCGGCACCGCCCTCGGCGGCGAGGCCGCCGACCTCGGACGGATGGCCGGTGAGCAGGAGGTGGCCCTCCGGACCCTCGTGGCAGGCGGCCTCAGCCGGCCCAGCCTGGTCTCCGAGGACGAGTCCGAGGGCGCCGTCGTCCGGGTCGTCGAGGTGGAGGAGGAGCACGACGACGACTCCCCGGTGGACCTGAGGCTGCTGCTCGCCCCGCGCGCCGGGGCGAAGGTCACCCTCTCCGAGCCGGGCGCACCCGTCCTCCTCACGCCGCCCGCCGCCCGTGAGCTGGCCGCCGCCGTCGGCGCCGCCCTGGACAACGTGCGGGTGCACGCCGGGGAGGACGCGAACGCGTGGATCCTGGTCGAGGACTGGCCGGACGAGGTGATCGTCACCGTCCGGGACGACGGCCCCGGCATCCCGGAGGGCCGCCTCGCGGAGGCGTGGGGCGAGGGCCGGATGGGCGTCGCCCTCTCCATCCGGGGGAGACTGCGGGATCTGGGCGGCTCGGCCGAGCTGATCTCGGTCCCCGGGCAGGGCACGGAAGTCGAGTTGAAGGTCCCACGGGGGAAGGCAGGACAAGGAAGATGAGCGAGCAGCAGCAGATCAGAGTGATGGTCGTGGACGACCATCCGATGTGGCGGGACGCGGTCGCCCGCGATCTGGCCGAGGCGGGCCTGGACGTGGTCGCCACGGCGGGCGACGGCGAGCAGGCGGTACGCCGCGCCCTCGCGGTCCTGCCCGACGTCCTCGTCCTGGACCTGAACCTGCCGGTGAAGCCGGGCGTCCAGGTCTGCAAGGAACTCGTCGGCGGCCGGCCGGGGCTGCGGGTCCTGGTCCTCTCGGCGAGCGGCGAGCACGCGGACGTCCTGGAGGCCGTCAAGTCCGGCGCCACCGGCTACCTCCTCAAGTCGGCGAGCACGGAGGAGCTGATCGACGCCGTACGGCGGACGGCGGTCGGCGACCCCGTCTTCACCCCCGGCCTCGCCGGACTGGTCCTCGGCGAGTACCGCAGGCTCGCGACCGAGCCCGCCCCGGCGGCCGGCGCCCACGAGCCGAAGGCCCCGCAGCTGACCGAGCGCGAGACGGAGGTCCTGCGGCTCGTCGCCAAGGGCCTCAGCTACAAGCAGATCGCCGAGCGCCTGGTGATCTCGCACCGCACGGTGCAGAACCACGTCCAGAACACCCTCGGCAAGCTCCAGCTGCACAACCGGGTGGAGCTCGTCCGGTACGCCATCGAGCGCGGCCTCGACGACGCCTGACGCGCCCGGCACACGGTGCGCCCCGTGTGCCGGGCACGGCGCCACGAGGGGCCGTATATTCGCACGTATTGCGGACATACGGCCCATTCGTCACCTTGAGGGGAATCCCGTGGAGATCCTGGCATTCGGCGTGCAGGCGGACGAGAAGCCCCTCATCGAGAAGGCCTTCGAGGGGCACCACGACGTCCGCTGTCTGAGCGTCTTCCTCAGCCAGGACACCGCACCCATCGCCGCCGGCTACGAGATCGTCTCCACCAGCGTCAACGCCAGCCTGGACCACCGCGTCCTGCAGACCCTCGCCGCCGGCGGGACGCAGATGATCGCCCAGCGCTCCACCGGCTTCAACAACATCGACCTGGAGGTCGCCGAGCGTCTCGGCCTCACCGTCGCCCGGGTCTCGTACTACTCGCCGTACTCCGTCGCCGAGTTCGCCTGGACCCTCGCCACGGCCGTCAACCGCCGGATCGTCCGCGCCTCCAACCGGACCCGCGACTTCGACTTCAGGCTCGACGGACTGATGGGCCGTGACCTGCGGGGCCGTACCGTCGGCGTCCTCGGCACCGGCAAGATCGGCGCGGCGTTCACCCGGATCGCGCACGGCTTCGGCATGAACCTCCTCGGCTGGGACGTCGCCGAGAACGCCGCCTGCGTCGACCTCGGCATGAAGTACGTCGACAAGGAGCGGCTCTTCGCCGAGGCCGACCTCATCAGCCTCCACGTGCCGCTGCTCCCGTCCACCCAGCACCTCATCGACGCCGCCGCCCTCCGGTCGATGAAGGACGACGCCATCCTGGTCAACTCCAGCCGCGGCGGCCTCATCGACACCGAGGCGCTCGTCGCCGAGCTCCGGGCCGGCCGCTTCGCCGGCGTGGGCCTCGACGTGTACGAGGCGGAGGCCGGGCTCTTCTTCCTCGACAAGTCCCTGGAGGTCGTCGAGGACGACACCCTGGCCCGCCTGGTGACCTTCCCGAACGTGGTGGTCACCTCGCACCAGGCGTACTACACCGAGGACGCCGTCGGCCAGATCATCGACACCACGGTCCGGAACGTCCTCGACTACACCGCGGGCCGGCGCAGCGAGAACGTCCTCGTCCCGAGGATGTCCTAGACCTGCACTCCTAGGCCTGCCCTCCCGGACCCGCCCCCCCAGACCTGCCCGCCCAGACCCGCACGCCTGGACCCGCCCGCCTAGACCAGCACGCCGGCGAGGAGCGAGGCCGTCAGGGCCGCGCCGTCCGTCGTCAGCACCGACTCGGGGTGGAACTGCACCCCGGCGAAGCCCGGCCCGCGCAGCGCGTGGACCTCGCCGGTCTCCGCGTCCCGGCTCACCTCGATCCGGTGCAGGGCCAGCTCCGTCGCCGTCCGGTCGTCGCAGACGGCGGTGAAGCTGTTGTAGAAGCCCACCCTCCGCTGCTGCCCGAAGAGGTCGATCCGCATCTGGGCCCCCTGGAACGGGATCCGCTTGCGGACGATCTCCAGGCCCAGCTCGGCGGCGATCAGCTCGTGCCCGAGGCAGACACCGAGGACGCCGTGCCGGTGCCCCCGGACCAGCTCGGCCGTCAGCGCGCGCAGGAAGCGCATCTTCGGATCGGCGGCGTCGGAGGGGTTCCCGGGGCCGGGGCCGAGGACCACCGGACCCTCGTGGGCGAGCGCGAGTCCGCGCAGCCCCGGCTCGTCGTAGCGGAGCACGGACACGTCGAGGCCCGAGGAGCGCAGGACGTGCGCGAGCATCGCCGTGAAGGTGTCCTCGGCGTCGATCACCAGGGCGTGGCCCGACAGTTCGGCCGAGCGGACCTGCATCTTCAGCCAGAACGGCGCGAGGTCGGCCCGGCGCGCGTCCAGGGCGGCCCGTACCCGGGGATCGTCGGCGAGCGGCGCGGAGGCCGGCGCCGCACCGGCGGCTGGCCTGCCCTCCCGTACCCCGAGCGCGGTGAGCACCCCGGCCGCCTTGGCGTGGGTCTCGGCGACCTCGCCCGCCGGGTCCGAGTGCCGTACGAGCGTGGCGCCGACCGGTACCCGGAGCCGCCCGTCCGCCGCGATGTCGGCCGTACGGATCAGGATGGGGGAGTCCAGGGTCTGGGCGCCGCTCTCGTCCGTACCGAGGAGGGCGAGGGCCCCCGCATAGTAGCCGCGACCGCCCACCTCGTGACGCTGGATCACCCGGCAGGCGTTCTGCACGGGCGAACCGGTCACGGTCGCCGCGAACATCGTCTCCCGCAGCACCTCCCGCACGTCCAGGCTGGAACGGCCCCGCAACTCGTACTCGGTGTGCGCGAGATGGGCCATCTCCTTCAGCCGCGGACCGACCACCACCCCGCCCATGTCGCCGACCGTGCACATCATCTTGAGCTCCTCGTCGACCACCATCGACAGCTCCTCGGTCTCCTTGCGGTCGGCGAGGAAGGCGAGCAGGCCCTCGGTGGTCGGGGCGGCCCCGGCCGGGTAGCGGTACGTGCCGCTGATCGGGTTCATGACGACCGTGCCCCCCGACATCCGCACGTGCACCTCGGGGCTCGCCCCGACCAGCGTCCGGTCGCCGGTGTGCACGACGTAGGTCCAGTACGCGCCCCGCTCACCGCCGAGCAGCCGCCGGAACAGGGCCAGCGCGTCGGCCCGCCCGAAGCCCGGGATCTCGCCGGTGTACGTCCGGCGGATGACGAAGTTCGCGCCCTCGCCGGAGCCGATCTCCTCGTCGACGACCCGCCGCACGATCCCGGCGTACTCCTCGTCCGAGACGTCGAACCCGCCGTTCTCGACGCGTACGTCATGCGCCGGGAGCTGCTGGAGGGCCTCGGTGAGCGGCAGCTCGTGGGCCTCGTCGGCGACGAGCACGGAGAGCGGGGTGCCGTCGTCGCGGACGTCGAAGCCGCGCTCCCGGATCTGCCGGAAGGGCACCAGGGCGAGTGTCGGCCGCGGGCCCACGGGCAGCTCCGCGAGGTGGTCGGCCTCGTGGACCCGGCCGATCAGGACCTCGACGGTGTCGTGGTCGCGGCCGGGGGTACGGCGGCGCAGCAGGGCGAAGGGCGGGCAGGAGGGGTCGAGGAGCCTGGAGAGGTCCATGAGGTGTGTCGTTCCTTCCGGGTGGAGTACGGAGAGGAACGGCCCCGGGTACGAGAAAGGCCGCCCCTCGGGCGGCCTTCGCGTGTCTGTCGGTGTACGCGCAATCAGTGGGCCGCCGGATGAGCGGTCCACCACCAGTTCTGGATCTGCGAGGCGTACATGCGAGCACTGTAACCCAGCCCGGCACGGGAACGGGGCCCGGTCCGCACCGTGGACGGTGCGGACCGGGCCCCGAGACGGAGCGATTCCCGGTCAGACGATCAGGTTGTAGGTGTTCCAGCCGCTGCCCACGCGGACGCGGGTGGCGTACGGGTTCGGGTAGCCGCCGGTGTTCTTGTAGAACCACATGACGCCGGTCTTGTCGCGGGCGATCAGGTCCGGCTTGCCGTCCCGGTCGAGGTCGCTCGGACCGACCATGATGTCGTACGCGTTCCAGCCGCCGCCGACCGTGGCACGGGTGGCGTACGGGTTCGGCGAGCCGCCGGTGTTCTTGTACAGCCACAGCACGCCGGTCTTGTCGCGCGCGATCAGGTCCGGCTTGCCGTCACCGGTCATGTCACCGGTGCTGATCAGCTCGTTGTAGATGTTCCAGCCGCCGCCGACCCGGACCCGGGTGGCGAAGGGGTTGGGGGAGGCGCCGGTGTTCTTGTACAGCCACAGGACGCCGGTCCTGTCCCGGGCTATCAGGTCCGGCCGCCCGTCGGCGTTCATGTCCCGCGCGCCGAGGAGCTTGTCGTAGACGCCCCATCCGGCCCCGACCCGCAGCCGCCCCGCGAAGGGCGCGGAGGGCTTGCCGGTGCCCTTGTAGTACCAGAGCACCCCGTCCTTGCCGCGCGCGACCATGTCCCCGGTCCCGTCGGCCCGCAGCGCGGTCATCGGCGTGACGGCGTCGTAGTCCTGCCACCCGGGCCCGACGCGGTAGCGCGTCAGGAACGGCGTGCTGCCGGTCCCGGAGCCCTGGTACTGCCAGAGGGCGCCGGAGGCGTCGCGGGCGATGAGGTTGTAGCGGTCGTTCGTCGCGACGGGAGCGGCGCCCGCGGCCTCCGCGATGTCGCTCTGCTTCACCCAGACGATCTTGTGGTGGTAGCGGATCGGCACGAACAGCGTGCTGCCGATGACGTTCTTCTGGGCCGAGCCGAACCAGTCGTCGCCCTTCACCGCCGGGCCGGCCTTCACGTAGGCCTGGCCGGCGGGGAGGGAGAACTTCGACAGGGAGGCGTTCTCGTCACCCGGCGCGGAGAGCCCGGCCGCGGTGTAGGCGGCGGTCTCCGGGAAGGAGCGGCCGTAGACCTTGAGCGAGGCCAGGCCGGACTTCGCCTTCACCGTGGTGGCGTCCACCGGCGCGGTGTACTGGCCGCCGGGGTTGTGGAACCAGGCCTTCTGGCCGGCGAACCAGATCGCCGTCCAGTCGGTCTGGGCCTCCGCCACGACGTACGTGCCGCCGGCGCGGACCTTGTTGCCGTAGTTCGAGCCCTCGTTCGCTCCCGAGGTGAAGTACGGGTCCTTCAGCGTCGTCCCGCTCGCGGACGGCGTCGTGTACAGGTACCCGAAGTTGGCCGGGCGCGCGGGCACGTCCGTGCCGCCGACGGTCAGCTTCGGCTGGTTGGCCGTGGTGAACGGCGGCACCACACGGACCACCTGGCCGGCCCGGAGCAGGCCGCCCGCGCCCTTGTCGCCCTGCGGGGCGCCCAGGAGGGACATGTAGTAGTTCCAGTCCCAGTACGGGCCGGCGTCCCAGTGGAGGTTGGCGAGGCCGGTGTCCGTCTGGAGCGCCACCTCGTCGTGGCCGATGATGTGCTCACGGTCGATCGGCACGCCGTACTGGTTCGCCAGGAACTTCACCAGTTCGGCGGAGGAACGATACTGCTGCTCGGTGTACCAGCTCCCCTCCTTGATGGCGTAGCCCTCGTGCTCCACGCCGATGGCGTGCATGTTGTGGGTCCAGTTGCCCGCGTGCCACGCCAGATTCCTGTTCTCGAGCATCTGGGTGACCTGGCCGTCCTGGGCCCTGATCAGGTAGTGCGCGCTGCCCCCGCCGTTCGGATCGGTCAGGACCTTGAGCGAGCCCTCGTAGGAGCCCTCGGTGTCGTGGATCACGATCTGGCGGATGTCGACGCCCTGGTTGGGGCGGTCGGCCGCGGTGTAGTTCTTCTTCCCCGCGGCGTTCGGGACGGTCAGCTTCACGTCGCAGTTCAGACCGGCGGGGCACTCGGGGACCGCGGCGGCCGCCCTCGTGCTCGCGAAGGTCGCCGCGAGCGGCACGTTCGACGGCTTGACCGGCTCGACCGACGGGTCGGCCGGCAGGGCGACCTGCTCACCGTCGAGGGTGACCGCCCGCTCGCCTTCCTGGATCGACTCGAAGACGCGCTTCGCGAAGAGGTCGGCGCCCTTCTTCTCGGGGGACTGGCTGTAGCGGGCCACGGCCGGGTACCAGTCGCCCGCGTCGTCGGACAGCTCGGCGCCGGCCTGCTTCTGGTAGTCGGCGAGCAGTGCGGCACCGGCCCGGATGGAGGCGGCGGTGTCGTTCTGGACGGCCTCGCTGGAGCTGTCGATCAGCTCGGCGGCCTTGTCCAGGGTGTGGAGCCGGGGGTCGTCGGTGTCGACGAGCGCCTTCTCCAGGATCTGCCGGACCTTCGCGCGGTCGAAGGTCTTCTCGATCTCCGGCCGGCCGGAGCCGTTGAAGTGATCGATCTGCTCGTCGGTGACCTTCTGCGGCACGTCCTCCGGGTCGACCTTCGTCAGACCCATGACGTTGTACGCGCCGGTCGTGCTCGGCTCGCCGTCGTGCGACTCCCAGCGGGTCTGCTGGTACGACACCGCCATCAGCACACTCTGCGGCACGTCGAACTCGCGCGCCGCGTTTGCGAACTGCGACTGGAGGGTAGCGTCACGAGCAGTCTTGTCGTCGCCCGCCGCGCCGAGGAGGCCGGGAGAGGCGATCGCGATGCTGCCGATCGTGGCGGTGGCCACGACGGCCGCCGCCGCGCCGTACAAGAGTCGTTTCTTCTTACGGTCCCTGCGGTGCCTCTGGGTCACGCCCACCCCTGTGATTCGGCTGTTCAAAGTGAAACGGGCCAGAGGGTAACACCACTCGACGGCATGAAGATCGGCAGGGGACATTCCGGGCGCGCGTCTCAGTCACTGGGCAGGGGGACAGGACCGGACGAAGAACCCCGTAATGTGGTGCGTGTGACCGTGAACGCTGATTCCCACGCCGTCGCCAAGGCGACCTGGCGAGACCTGCCCGCGGCGCAGCAGCCCGAGTACCCCGATGCCGAGGCTCTGCGCGATGTGATCGCGGACCTCGAGTCGTATCCTCCGCTCGTCTTCGCCGGCGAGTGCGACCAGCTGCGCGCCCGGATGGGAGCCGTCGCCCGTGGCGAGGCGTTCCTGCTCCAGGGCGGCGACTGCGCCGAGGCCTTCGACGCCGTGTCCGCCGACCACATCAGGGCCAAGCTCAAGACGCTGCTCCAGATGAGCGCCGTCCTCACCTACGCGGCCTCCGTGCCCGTCGTGAAGGTCGGCCGTATCGCCGGCCAGTACTCGAAGCCCCGCTCCAAGGGCACCGAGACCCGTGACGGCGTGACCCTGCCGACGTACCGCGGCGACTCGGTCAACGGCTTCGGCTTCGACGAGAAGTCCCGCGTCCCGGACCCCGAGCGCCTGAAGCGGATGTACAACGCCTCCGCCTCCACGCTCAACCTGGTGCGCGCCTTCACCACGGGTGGCTACGCCGACCTGCGCCAGGTCCACGCCTGGAACCAGGACTTCGTGAAGTCGTCCCCCTCGGGCCAGCGCTACGAGCAGCTGGCGCGGGAGATCGACAACGCGCTGAACTTCATGAAGGCCTGCGGCACCGACCCGGCCGAGTTCAAGGCCGTCGAGTTCTACGCCTCCCACGAGGCGCTGCTGCTCGACTACGAGGGTGCCCTGACCCGTACGGACTCGCGCACCGGCAAGCTGTACGACACCTCCGGCCACATGGTCTGGATCGGTGAGCGCACCCGCCAGCTCGACCACGCCCACATCGAGTTCGCCTCGCAGATCGCGAACCCGATCGGCATCAAGCTGGGCCCGACCACCTCGGTGGACGACGCGCTGACGTACATCGACCGTCTCGACCCGAACCGCGAGGCGGGCCGGCTGACCTTCATCGTCCGCATGGGCGCCGACAAGGTCCGCGACAAGCTCCCCGAGCTGGTCGAGAAGGTCACCGCGTCCGGTGCGGTCGTCGCCTGGGTCACCGACCCGATGCACGGCAACACCTTCGAGGCGGCCTCCGGCCACAAGACGCGCCGCTTCGACGACGTGCTCGACGAGGTCAAGGGCTTCTTCGAGGTCCACAAGGCGCTGGGCACCCACCCGGGCGGCATCCACGTCGAGCTCACCGGTGACGACGTCACCGAGTGCGTGGGCGGCGGCGACGAGATCTTCGTCGACGACCTGCACCAGCGCTACGAGACGGCCTGCGACCCGCGTCTCAACCGCAGCCAGTCCCTCGACCTGGCCTTCCTGGTCGCGGAGATGTACCGCGATCAGTAGGGAGATACCTACGACGATGGGGCGCGGATCCATGTGATCCGCGCCCCATCGTCGTAGCCGGGGCTTTTACGGTTCCTCGGCGCCGGGTAAGGTTAGGTTAGCCTAATCGATCACGGCGGGAGGTGAACCGCGATGTACGTCTGCTCATGCTTCGGAGTGACGGAGAAGCAGGTCAAAGCGCATGCCGACGCGGGCGCCTGCACGCCCCGCCAGATCGCCTCGGCCTGCAAGGCCGGTACGGACTGCGGTTCCTGCGTCCGTCGCATCCAGGCCATCCTCGGCCGCGGCAACTGCCCGCGGCGCGACCTCCTGGACCAGGGCATGCCCGCGCTGGCGGCGGAGACCGTCACCGAACTCGGGGAAGCCGCTTAGGGGGACCTCAGCTCGGCTGCTCGATGAGCGTCGAGATGTAGAGGGCCTCACCCAGGGACTCGATCAGCTCCAGCTGCGTGTCCAGGTAGTCGATGTGGTGCTCCTCGTCGGCCAGGATCTCCTCGAAGAGGTTGGCGGACGTGATGTCGCCCTTGGCCCGCATGACCTCGATCCCGCGCTTCAGGCGGTCGATGGCCTCGACCTCGACCTGGCGGTCCGCCTGGAACATCTCGGTGAGGGTCTGACCGACACGTACGTGGAAGAGTCGCTGGTAATTGGGCAGGCCGTCGAGCATCAGGATGCGCTCGGTCAGCTTGTCCGCGTGCTTCATCTCATCGATGGACTCTTCGCGCGTGTACTTGGCGAGCTTCGTCCACCCCTTGTTGTCCTGGATGCGGTAATGCAGCCAGTACTGGTTGATGGCCGTCAGCTCGCCGGTCAGCTGCTCGTTGAGAAACTCGAGGACCTCGGGGTCGCCCTGCATCGCAGAGGCTCCTTCCACGTTGCGTGTCTACGCCGTCACTGGGCAGGATGGCCGCATCCTCGCACCCCGAATGGGGGGCGTCCAGTAAGTGCAGGCTTAGTGGGAGTTGCCCGAATCGGGCCAGGCCGGAGGTCTCCTGGTCATGACCACCCCTCGCCGTCTGTCACCATGGATGGCATGGGTCGGACGGAGAGCGGAGTGCACCGGGAAGCAGGGCAGCCGGACCTTCCGCCGGGTCAGCGGCTCCAGCGCGGCTGGCCGGTCACCCATTACGGGCCCGTCCCCAAGTTCAAGCCGGACCGCTGGGAGTTCCGCGTCTTCGGCGCGACGGCCGACGGCGACAAGCGGTGCTGGAACCACGAGCAGTTCTCGGCCCTTCCCTTCTCCTCGGTCGTGGCCGATCTGCACTGCGTCACGAAATTCAGCATGCTCGGGGCCGAATGGGGCGGCGTCCCGGCCCGTACGGTCCTGGAGCTCGCCCCGCCCGCACCGCAGGTCACCCATGTGATGGTCTGGGCCGAGTACGGCTACAGCGCCAACATGCGGCTCGCCGACTTCGCCGACGAGCGCTCGATCTTCGCCACCCACATGGACGGCGAGCTGCTCACCGCCGAGCACGGTTTCCCGCTGCGCCTGGTCGTCCCGCACCTGTACGCCTGGAAGGGCCCCAAGTGGGTCCGCGGCGTGGAGTACATGGCCGCCGACCGGCGTGGCTTCTGGGAGGAGCGCGGGTACCACAACATCGGCGACCCCTGGACGGAGCAGCGGTACTCGTACCAGGAGGAACCGGGGGACGGCCCGGAGCTGTAGCGCTCCCGGACCGTCCTTCGGTGTGGTGCCGCGGATCAGTGGTGGTACCGGTGGACCACCGCGTGCCCCTTGCCGCGGCCGATCATCCACTTGTTGACCGGAACGGTGATCACGAAGGCGGCGGCGAGCGCGATGGCCAGCACGATCCAGAAGACCGGGTCCGACAGGTGGGCGTCCATGGCGCCGGGCCAGAGGGCGATCACGCCGTTGTCGATGATCTCCATGACCGCGATGGACAGGGTGTCGGCGGCGAGCGCGACCTTGAAGGCTGTCTTGAAGTCGACACCGGCGGCCAGGATTCCGCGCAGGGTCAGCGCGTAGCCGAAGAAGAAGGCCAGGATGATCGCGAGGATCATCGTCTCCATGTTGCCCCAGCCGAGCGCGGTGCCGATGATCATGCCGAGGACCTCGCCGATGGCGCAGCCGGTGAGGCAGTGCAGCGTCGCCTTGGCCGCCATGGACCAGGAGGCCTTGCCGTGGTGCCCGCCGTGGCCCTCGTGGCGCCCGCCGTGCTGCTCCTGGTGGCCTTCGTGGCCCTCGTGGCCCTTGTGCCCTTCGTGGCTGTCGGGGCCGGCGTGGGTGCTGTCGGTGCCGTGCTCGTGATGGGCGTGCGCGTCGTGCTGCATGGGTGCCCCCAGGGTCGGGTAGCGGTTCCTGCCGTCACTGGAACCGTATACCCCCCTGGGGTATTCCTCAACGGGGAGTCGTGTCAGTCCCTCAGCTTCTTGAGCAGCTCCACGTCCGCGAGGTGCCCCGCCGTGCCGCCGGGCGTCTCGATGATCAGGGGCACGCCCTCGGTCGCCGGGTGACGGAGGAGGTTGCGGAACGCGTCCTCGCCGATGTGGCCCACGCCGATGTTCGCGTGCCGGTCCTTGCGGGCGCCGACGACGTCCTGGGAGTCATTGGCGTGGATCAGCTTCAGCCGTCCCTCGCCCACGGTCGCCACCAGCTGGTCGAGCGTCTGCGCGGCGCCCTGCGGACCGGTCAGGTCGTGGCCCGCGGCGAAGATGTGGCAGGTGTCCAGGCAGATCCCCAGCTTCGGGTGCCGGTCGAGCACGTCGAAGTACGGCCCGAAGTCCTCCGCGCGCGAGCAGAGGGAGAACCCCTGCCCGGCCGTCGACTCCAGGAGCAGATCCGGGTCGTCCTCGTGCGTCAGCTCGTCGAGCAGCGGCAGCAGCAGCTCCCGGACCTGCGCGAGCGCCTCCGCGCGCGGGCGGCCGCCGGTCGCAGAGCCGGTGTGCACCACCACGCCCTTCGCGCCGATCTCCCGGCCCCGCCGCAGCGAGTGCCGCATCGACTCCACCGACTTCTCCGCGGTGGCCTCGGTGTGGGAACCGAAGTTGATCAGGTACGGGGCGTGGACCCAGGCCGAGATCGACTCGGCGGCGCACTCGGCGCGGAACCGTTCGTCCTCGGCGGGGTTCCCGGGCGGGGTGGCCCAGCCGCGCGGGTTGGCGACGAAGACCTGTACGGTCTCGGCGCCGAGCTCACGGGCGTAGCCCAGGCCGGTCTTGGCCAGGCCACCGGCCACGGGGACATGGCCGCCGACGGGGTTGCGCATCAGTTTCTACAGTCCCTTGATCGTGATCGTGACGGTGGAGCCCTCGGGCGCGGTCGAGCCGCCCTCCACGGACTGGCCCGTGACCTCGCTGCCCAGGTAGGGGAAGGACTTCTTGACCTCCACCTCGAAGCCCTCGTCCTCCAGGGCCGTACGCGCGTCGTCGACCGACTCGCCGACGACGTCCGGGACCTCGACGAGCCGGGGGCCCTTGGAGACGGTGAGGGTGACGGTGTCGCCCTCGGCGGCCCGGCTGCCCTCGGCGAGCGACTGGGCGGCGACGGATCCGGCGGCCTCGGGGGAGTTGATCCGCTCCGGGGCGACGAGCACCTTGAGCCCCTCGTCCTGGAGCAGGGCCGTGGCGTCGTCGACGGTCTCACCGGTGACGTCGGGCACGTCGACGGGGGAGCCCTTGCTGACCACCAGGGCGACGGCCGAGTCGGGGGTCCGCTCGGTACCGGGCTCGGGGTCGGAGCCGATCACGGCCCCCCGGGCGACGGTGTCGCTGAACTTCTGGGTGATCACCCCGGCGGCCAGGCCCTCCTCCTCGAGGACGCGCCTGGCCTCGGCGAGCGGCTTGTTCTTGAGGTTGGGCACCTTCACGATCTCGGGACCGCGGGAGAGGGTCAGCGTGACCGTGCCGTTGCCCCGGAGGCGCTCGCCGGGAGCCGGATCGACGGCCATGACGGTGCCGCGCTCGTACACGTCGCTGAACGCGCGCTTCGTCGTAGCGACGTCGAGGCCGGCGTCGGTGATCCGCTTGGTCGCCTCGGTCTCCGTCTGGCCGAGCACGGCGGGGACCCGGGTGAACTGGCCGGAATTGATGTACCAGACGCCGGTGCCCAGGCCGAGGGCGAGCAGCACGCCCAGGACGAGGAGCAGCGGGCCGCGCGGGGGCCGGCGACGGAAGCCGGGCGCGGGCGGCGGCTCGGGGGCCGGCAGCCGGTTGGTGTGCAGGACCTGGTGCGCGTCGGTCCCGTTCCCGGTCCCGTTCCCGTTCCCGGTTCCGGTTCCGGTTCCGGTCCCGGCCTCGACCGGTACGGCCCGGGGGATCACGCTGGTCCGGTCGTCCGTGGTGTCCCGTGCCCCGGACCTGGCCTGCGGGGGCAGGGCGTCCAGCTGGTCCTCGCCGAGCGCGGCGCGGGCCTCCCGCAGCCGGGCCAGCAGGGCGACGGCGTCGTACGGGCGGACCTCGGGGTTGCGGGCGGTGGCCGCGGCGACCAGCTCGTCCAGCTCCACGGCAAGCCCGGGAACGGCCGCCGAGGGGGCGGGCACGTCCGTGCTGAGGTGCTGGTAGAGCACCTGGGCGGGGGTGTCGCCGGAGTGCGGCTTGCCGCCGGTCAGCATCTCGTAGAGGACGACACCGCAGGCGTACACGTCGGCGCGGGTGTCGGCGGTGCCGAGCTCGATCTGCTCCGGCGCCAGGTACGAGACGGTCCCGAGGACCGAACCGGTGGTGGCGGTCGCCGAGCCCACGGCCCGCACGAGACCGAAGTCGGCGACCTTGACCCGGCCGTCGTCCCCTATCAGGACGTTCTCCGGCTTCATGTCCCGGTGCACGAACCCGGCCCGGTGCGCGGCGCCGAGCGCGGCGAGCACCGGCTCCAGGATGTCCAGGGCGGCCCGGGGCGCGAGGGCGCCGCGCTCGCGCAGGACGTCGCGGAGGGTGCAGCCGGCGACGTACTCCATCGCCAGGTAGACGTACGCGCCCTCGGCGCCCTGGTCGAAGACCCCGACGACGTTGGGGTGCGAGAGGCGGGCGACGGACTTGGCCTCGCGGATGAAGCGCTCGACGAACGCGGCGTCGGTGGCGAGGGCGGGGTGCATCACCTTGAGCGCGAGGACCCGGTCGAGGCGGGTGTCCACGGCCCGGTAGACGGTGGCCATCCCGCCGACGGCGATGCGCGCGTCGACGCGGTAGCGGCCGTCGAGCAGCCGCCCGACGAGGGGGTCCTGAAGGGTCGTGTCCACGGCGTCGAGTCTACGAGGGGGCGGGTGGGGGGTCGGCCGTGCGCCCCCGACTGCGACCCACCTGTGACGAGCCCCGCACGACCCGGGGCCGCGCCGGGCCCGCCGCGCCCTGACCCGCAGGTGGGCGCCGGACTGCGGGACGCTGCCCACACGCGCGGGGGCCGCTGCCCGTGTGGAGGTGGAGGCGCGGGCACGGCCCCGGGGGTCAGAAGGCGGGGCGCTCCGGATCCAGGGCGGGGCGGCCTTCCCTCGGGGACGACGCCTCCGCGAAGTGCCGCCGGGGGATCCGCCCCGCCCGGTGGGCGAGCCGCCCCGCCTCCACCGCGTGCCGCATCGCCGAAGCCATCAGGACCGGCTCCTGCGCGCGGGTCACCGCCGACGCCAGCATCACCGCCGCACACCCCAGCTCCATCGCGAGCGCCGCGTCCGACGCCGTGCCTGCCCCCGCGTCGAGGATCACCGGCACCCCCGCCCGTTCCGCGATCAGCTGGAAGTTGTGCGGGTTGCGGATGCCGAGGCCCGAGCCGATCGGGGAGCCGAGCGGCATGATCGCCGCGCAGCCCACGTCCTCCAGCTTCCGCGCGAGGACCGGGTCGTCGTTGGTGTAGGGGAGGACGGTGAAGCCGTCGTCGACCAGCGTCTCGGCCGCCACGAGGAGCTCCTCCCCGTCGGGCAGCAGCGTCCGCTCGTCGGCGACGACCTCCAGCTTGATCCAGTCGGTGCCGAGCGCCTCGCGGGCCAGGCGGGCGGTGAGGACCGCCTCGCCGGCCGTGAAGCAGCCCGCCGTGTTGGGCAGGACCCGGATGCCGAGCCGTTCCAGGACGGAGAGGACCGAGCCCTGCACGGTCGGGTCCAGGCGCCGCATCGCGACCGTCGTCAGCTCCGTGCCGCTGGCGACCAGCGAGCGCTCCAGGACGTCGAGGCTGGGCGCCCCGCCGGTGCCCATGATGAGCCGCGAGGAGAACTCCGTACCGCCGAGGGTGAACACGTCGTCGGACATCGCGCTCAGCCTCCCTGGACCGCGGTCAGGACTTCCACCCGGTCGCCTTCGCCGAGGAGTGTCGTCTCCCATTCGCCGCGCGGGACGACCGTCTCGTTGAGGGCGGCGGCGACCCCGGAGCGGGCCTGGGTCAGGGTCGCCACGAGGGCGTCGAGGGAGACGGGGCCGGAGAGCACACGGGCCTCTCCGTTCACGGACACGTTCATGCGGGCTGCTCCTGACGTACGGGCGCGGGCGCGGGGGAGAAACGGCGGGGGGTGAAGGGGCGGGCCTCGTCGGGGAGGACCCCCGTGGTGAGCACCGCGGCCATGACGTCGCCGGTGATCGGGGTGAGTAGGACCCCGTTGCGGTAGTGGCCGGTGGCCAGGTGCAGGCCGGGCAGGGCGGTGGGGCCGAGCAGCGGCGCGTTGTCGGGCGACGCGGGGCGCAGACCCGCCCGGGTCTCGGTCAGCGGGAGCTCGGTGAGCCCGGGCACGAGCTCGTGGGCGTCGCGCAGCAGCTCGTACACCCCGCCCGCCGTCACCGTGGTGTCCCAGCCGAGCTCCTCGCTGGTGGCGCCGACGACCAGTTCGCCGTTCTCGCGGGGCACCAGGTAGACGTGGCTGCCGCGGACGACGGCCCGGACCGTCCGGGAGAGGAACGGGGCGTACGGGGCCGGTACGCGCAGCCGCAGCACCTGGCCCTTCACCGGGCGCACCGGCGGAACCACCTCGTCCGGCACGCCCGCGAGACGGCCGCTCAGGCTGCCTGCGGCGAGGACGACCTGGTCGGCCGTCAGTTCCCCGCCCCCGGCGAGCACGACACCGCGCGCCCGGTCCCGTACCACCGTCAGGCTCCGCGCGAGGTCGCGGTGGAAGACCACCCCGGCCCGCTCGCAGGCGACGAGGAGCGCGGCGGCGAGCCGGCGCGGATCGACCTGGTGGTCGCCGTCCACTCGGAGCCCGCCGCGCACTCCCGGGGCCAGCATCGGTTCGAGGCGGCGGCACTCGCGGCCGCTGAGCCACTCCGATGTGAGCCCGCAGCGGGTCTGCAGGGCGTGCAGTTCGCGCAGGTGGGCCCGGTCGTCGGCGTCGAGGGCGACGGCGAGGGTGCCGCAGGCGCGGTGACCGACGTCGTGGCCGGTGGCCTCCTGCAGCTCGGCCACGAACGCGGGATAGCGCGCGGCGGAGGCGAGGTTGAGCCCGAGGAGGGTCTCCTCGCCGTAGTGGAGTTCGGTGACGGCGGCGAGCATCCCGGCCGCGACGCGGGCGGCGCCGCCGCCCGGTGCCGGATCGATCACGGCGGTGCGCAGACCGCGTCGCGCGGCCCGCCAGGCCGTGACCAGGCCGATGATGCCGCCCCCGACGACGAGGACGTCGGCGCCGCGGGCACCGGCGCCGCGGACGGCGGACGGACCCGCTTCGGGCGGACCCGCTTCCGGCGCGGCGGCGTCCGGCACGTCCGCTCCGGACGCGGGGTCCTCGGACACATGGACTTCGGAAGAACGCATGGGCGTCCAGCCCCTCCCTTCGCCGGCATGACCCGGATCAGGTTCGTACGGTCGGAGGCCGTCCCAGCCTCCCTCTCAGCCCGGTGCGTCCGGGCTCCCGCGAGTGCTTTACGCCCGACACACTAGCTTCCGCCTCCGGGGGCCGCAGACCCCTCCCTTCCTGACGATCCGTCAGATGCGTAAGGTGGTCGGGTGAGCGAGCAGAAGCAGGCACAGCAGCACGTCGTGATCGTCGGCGCCGGGATGGCGGGCGTCCAGACCGCCGTCGCCCTGCGCGAACGGGGTTTCACCGGCCCCGTGACCCTCATCGGGGCCGAGCCCCACCAGCCCTACGACCGGCCCCCGCTCTCCAAGGCCGTCCTTCTCGGCAAGGCCGAGGGCTCCGCCTTCGACATCGACTTCGAGGAGCTCGGCGTCGAACTCCGCCTCGGCCTCGACGTCACCGGGCTGCGCGCCGACGACCACGAGATCGACACCGAGGCCGGGCCCGTCGCGTACGACGTCCTGGTCGTCGCCACCGGCGCCCAGCCGATCACCCTGCCCGGCACCGAGGGCGTCCCCGGGGTCCATCTGCTGCGGACCCTCGACGACGCCGTCCGCCTCGGCCCCGTCCTGGAGCGCCGGCACAGCGTCGTGGTCGTCGGAGCCGGCTGGATCGGCGCCGAGTTCGCCACCGCCGCCCGCGAGGCCGGCTGCGCCGTCACCGTCGTCGAGGCGGCCGACCGCCCCCTCGCCGGAGCCCTGCCCGCCGAGGTCACCGCCCCCATGGCCGAGTGGTACGGCGAGAACGGCGCCGAGCTCCTCACCCACGCGCGCGTCCGCACCGTCGAGCCCGGTGCGCCGGGCAGGGTCGTCCTCGCCGACGGCCGCGAGCTGCCCGCCGACGCCGTCGTCGTCGGCATCGGCGCCGTCCCCGCCACCGGATGGCTCACCGGCTCCGGGATCACCCTCGACCCGAGCGGCGCCGTCACCGCCGACGAGCGGCTGCGCACCAGCCTGCCCGATGTGTACGCCGTCGGGGACTGCGCCTCCTTCCCCTCCGTCCGCTACGGGCGGCGCCTCCTCGTCCACCACTGGGACAACGCGCTCCAGGGCCCCCGCACGGTCGCCGCGACGATCACCGGGGCCGGTGCGGAGGCGGACTCCGGGCCGTACGACCCCGTCCCGTACTTCTGGTCCGAGCAGTTCGGCCGCTTCGTCCAGTACGCCGGGCACCACGCGGACGCGGACCGGCTGATCCGGCGCGGCGACCCGGCGGAGAAGAGCTGGTCCGTGCTGTGGCTGCGGGCCGGGGTCCCGGTGGCCCTGCTCGCGGTCGGCCGCCCCCGCGACCTGGCCCAGGGCCGCAAGCTCATCGAGACGGCCACCGCGGTCGACCCCGCCCGCGCGGCGGACCCCTCCGTCCCCCTCAAGGCGGCAGTGGTCTAGGGCCCGACTACCGGCTGTCAGTCCGGGATGGCAGGCTTGTCCTGTGACCGAGATTGACGTAAAGATCGATGCGCTCGTCCCCGCCTGGCTCTATGTGCCCGACATCGCGGAGATGCTCGATGTCGAGGTGACGCGCGTGCGGCAGCTGATCAAGGACGGTCAGCTCATCGCCGTGCGCCGTGGAGAGAACAACGCCCTGCAGGTCCCCGCCGCCTTCATCCAGGGCGACAAGATCGTCAAGGGGCTTGTCGGGCTGCTGACCGTGCTGCGGGACGACGGCTTCACCGACGAGGAGATGCTGGAGTGGCTCTTCACTCCGGACGAGAGCCTGCCGGGCACGCCCGCGCAGGCGCTCAACGAGAACCGCGGCACGGAGGTGAAGCGCCGCGCCCAGGCGCTCGCCATCTGACGCGCCGCCGAAGGACACCATGAGCGGGTGTCGCGGCGACCGGCCCCACGGCCGGGCCGCCGCGGCCCTCGCGCCACCGGCGCGGAAAGCCCGCGCCACCTGTGCGGGGAGCCCGCGCCACCTGTGCGGGGAGCCCGCGCCACCTGTGCGGAGCACCCGCGCCGCCGATGCGGGCGGTCCCGCGCCACCGACGCGGGACCGCCCCGCGCCGCACCACCGGGGCAGTGCCCCGCGACACCCCACGGGGAGCGCCCCCGTGAGACCGACGGGGGGAACCACCCATGCCCACGCCTCGCGAGCTGCTCGCCGACGCCCGGCTCTACCTGTGCACCGACGCCCGGAAGCGCCAGGGCGACCTGCCCGCCTTCCTCGACGCCGTGCTCTCCTCCGGCGTGGACATCGTGCAGCTCCGCGACAAGGGCATGGAGGCCGGTGAGGAGCTGGAGCACCTCGCCGTCTTCGCCGAGGCCGCCCGCCGTCACGGCAGGCTCCTCGCCGTGAACGACCGGGCCGACGTCGCCCACGCCATCGGCTCCGACGTGCTCCACCTGGGCCAGGGCGACCTGCCCGTGCCCGCCGCCCGGGCGATCCTCGGCGACGACATCCTGATCGGCCGGTCCTGCCACGCCGAGACCGAGGCGGCCGCGGCCGCCGTCGAGCCCGGCGTCGACTACTTCTGCACCGGACCCTGCTGGCCCACCCCCACCAAGCCCGGCCGGTACGCGCCGGGCCTCGACCTCGTGCGGTACGCGGCGGGCCTGGCCCAGGACCGCCCCTGGTTCGCCATCGGCGGTATCGACGAGACGAATCTGGACGAAGTCCTGGACGCGGGCGCGCGCCGGATCGTCGTCGTCCGGGCCATCACCGAGGCCGACGACCCGGCCGCCGCGACGGCCGCCCTCGCCAAGCGGGTCCGGGAGCGCGCGGGGGAGTAGGGGCCTCCGGCCGGCGGTTCGGGGCCCGCAGGGGCGGCCCGGGTCCGTCGGAGGTTCGTCCAGCGATCGGCCCCGTCGGCTGTCCAAAACTGTGTCCACCACTCGGACGGCGTTCACGCACCTCCGCGCAGCCCGTCTAACCTGCCCGTATGGCCCTTGGTACCGCTTCCGTCCGTTCGGACCGCGCCCGCACGGTCCGCGAGATCCTCGCCTCCGGCGGCACGTCGTACTCCTTCGAGTTCTTCGCGCCCCGGACCGAGAAGGGCGAGCAGGTCCTCTGGAACGCGATGCGCCGCGTCGAGGCGGTCGGCCCCAGCTTCGTCTCCGTGACCTACGGCGCCGGCGGGTCCACCCGCGGCGGCACCGTCAAGGCCACCCAGAAGATCGCCTCCGACACCACGCTCACCCCGGTCGCCCACCTGACGGCCGTCGACCACTCGGTCGCCGAACTGCGCAACGTCCTCGGCCAGTACGCCGACGCCGGCATCCGCAACATGCTCGCCGTCCGCGGCGACCCGCCGGGCGACCCGCTGGGGGACTGGGTCGAGCACCCCGAGGGCGTCAAGTACGCCGCCGACCTCGTCCGGCTGATCAAGGAATCGGGCGACTTCTGCGTCGGCGTCGCGGCCTTCCCCGAGATGCACCCCCGCTCCGTCGACTGGGACACGGACATCCGGCACTTCGTGGACAAGTGCCGCGCCGGCGCCGACTACGCGATCACCCAGATGTTCTTCGACCCCGAGAACTATCTGCGGCTGCGCGACAGCGTCGCCAAGGCGGGCTGCGAGACCCCGATCATCCCCGAAGTCATGCCCGTTGTGAACGTGAAGACCCTCGGCCGACTGCCCCAGCTGAGCAACGCCCACTTCCCGGCGGATGTGAAAGAGCGCATCCTCGCCGTCAAGGACGATCCCGCCGCTGTACGCTCCATCGGTATCGAGTTCGCGACGGAGTTCTGCGCGCGGCTGCTCTCCGAGGGTGTCCCCGGACTGCACTTCATCACGCTGAACAGCTCCACCGCGATCGAGATCTACGAGAATCTCGGACTGCACCAGCAGTCGTGACCGGTCGTACCCGCCCCGGACCCGCGGCGGTGACCGTGGAGAGGGGCGGCGGGGCATGGGGTGGACGGTCCTCTACATCGCATTCGGCGTGGTCGCGCTGTGGCTGCTGGGGGAGGTGCTCCTCCAGTACAAGGCGCGACTGCGCTGGCGCGTGCTCGCCTTCTGCGGCTTCCTCGGCGTGGTCCTCGGCGTCCTGATGTCCCTGGTGGTGGTCATCATCGTCGGGGCGGTCGCCTTCGCCGTCGGCCAGACCTATGTGACGCTCTCCTTCCGCCGCGGCTTCTCCACCGGCTGGGCGCTCGGCGGCAGCCCCGGCGCCAGCCGTCGCCGCAGGTCCGCCGTTCCGCCGCAGGCCGGACCCACCCTTGAGGTCACCGAACTCTCCTACGAGGCCGAGGAGGCCCCGTACACCGGGCCCGAGGGGGCCGAGGCTCCGTCCGCCGCCGAGACCACCGCGGTCTACGAGCCCCTGCCCATGCCCGAGGACACCGGCCAGTACGGCGTCTACAACCTGGGCCAGGACCAGGCCCACGGTGCCGCCCAGACCCCCGGCACCGGCTACGAGACGGGCTACCCGACCGGGTACGAGCCCTACGCGCCCGCGTACGACCAGCAGCAGCCCGCCTACGACTACGGCCAGGCCGCCGGGCAGCAGCAGTACGCCGCCTACTCCGACCCGTACATCGGCCCCGGTACGGACGGCCAGCAGTACGGCTCGTACTACGGCGACCCGTACGCCCCCTCGTACACCTACGACACCCCGCCCGGCGGGGTGTGGGTCCCGCAGCAGCGCGACACCGACCAGCCGCCCCAGCAGCCGCAGGGACAGGGCCAGTACGGCTACGAGGCGCACCCGGACGACCAGCAGCAGTACCGGTACTGACCGACCGTGGGGCCCGGCGCGTCCGCCGGGCCCCACGTGCGTCCCGCCGCGCGTCCGCCTACCGCGAGCCGCGGAAGTCCGCGCCCTCCACGATGAACCCCGCCACCAGCGCGCCCGACATGCCCGCGTGCGCGAGCCCGCCGCCCGGGTGGGACCAGCCGCCCGCGAACCAGAGGCCCGGCAGCGCGGAGCGGTTGCCGGCCGGGAGCAGCCGTCCGCCTGCCCCGGCGAGCGCGGGCCCCGGCACCTCGGCGACGCCCGTGTCCCGCCGTACGTCCTCAGGGGTGCGGACGTGCCGCCACAACAGCCGCTCCCGCAGCCCCGGGACCGCGTGCCCGGCCGCCTCGACCATCCGGTCGGCGACGGCCTCCCACCCGGCCGCGTCCCGCTCCGGAGACGTACCCACGGTCGCCGTGACCGTCACCGACTCGTGGCCCGCGTCCGGGCGCAGCGCCGGGTCGTCCGGGCGCAGTACCGTCACCGTCGGCCGCTCGCCCGCGGCGTGGACGACGGTGCGGTGGACCGCCTCCGCCTCCCGGCGGCCGCGCAGCGCCAGACAGACCGTCACCCGGCCGGTCCCGGTGACCTGGTGGCGCGGCCGGTCGTCGCCGTGGCCCCACTCGACGACGTGATCGCGGTGGAGCGCGGGCACCGGGGCGCCCGAGACGACATGGTCGGCCTCGACGGTCTCGCCGCCCGCCAGGCGCACACCGACCGCCCGGCCGTCCTTCTCCAGGACCTCCGCCACGGGCGTGTCGAAGACGAACTCGACCCGCCGCTTCCGGCAGCGCTCGTACACCGCGTCGGCGAGCGCCCGCAGGCCCCCGCCCACGTACCAGCTGCCGAAGGTCTGCTCCATGTACGGCAGGACGGCGGCCGAGGCCGGGGCCGTCGCCGGGTCGAAGCCGTACGACCACGCGTACGCGTCGAGGAGGGCGGCGAGCCGGGGGTCGCGCAGCTCCCGCGCCCCGACCTGCGCGAGGGTCGTCGTCGGACGCCGCAGCAGGCCCGCCTTCAGCGCCGGGTACGGCTCACGTGCCAGGGGCGCCGGGTCGGCGGGCTGCGGCTCCTCCAGGAGCGGGCGGCGGGTGCGGTCCCAGGCTTCGCGGGCCCGGACCAGGAAGTCGCCCCAGCGCTCGCCCGCGCCGGCGCCGAGAGCGGTGTCCAGGGCGGCGACCGTGCCGGCCCGGGAGGCGTTCGGCAGGTCCACGCGCGTGCCGCCGGCGAAGACGTGACGGCTCGCCGGGTCGACCTGCGTCAGCGTGACGCACTCCTCCAGCGGCTCCCTGCCGGTCTTCACGAACAGGTCCCGGTACACGGCGGGCAGATGCAGCAGCCCCGGGCCGGTGTCGAACGCGAACCCGTCGCGCGTGAAGCGGCCGACCGCCCCGCCGTACGTCGCCCCCCGCTCGTACACCGTCACCCGGTGGCCCGCCACGGCCAGCCGGGCCGCCGCCGCCATGGCGCCGAGTCCCGCGCCGATCACCACAATCCGTGCCATGTCAGCGACCCTATCCGGCGCCCCGGACCCGTCCCGAACGGGCTCAGAAGTGCTCCGAACCGTCGCCCGACGGCGGCCGGGCGCGGGCACGGGCCTCCGCGTCGGCGAGCCGTCGCTCCTCGCGCCGCTGCGACCTGCGGCGCAGGAAGCGGCGGATCCGCCGGGCGAGGAAGATCAGTATCACCAGGCCGCCGATGAGCAGCACGCCCGCGATGCTCGCCGCCGCCACGGGATGGAAGAGCGCGAAGGTGACGACGGCCGCCACGCCGAGGTCCTCCGCCAGGCTCAGCGCGACGTTGGAGAACGGCTCGGGCGTGGTGTTGACCGCCATGCGCGTCCCGGCCTTGACGAAGTGGCTCAGCAGGGCCGTCGTACCGCCGACCGCACCCGCCGCCAGCTCCGGCAGCGAACCGTTCTGCCCGGCGAGCAGGGCGCCGACCACGGCCCCCGCGATCGGCCGGATCACCGTGTGGACGGAATCCCATATCGAGTCGACGTACGGGATCTTGTCCGCCACCGCCTCGCACAGGAAGAGCACGCCGGCCGCGACGAGGACGTCGGTGCGCTGCAGCGACTCGGGCACCTCGTCGGTGAGCCCGGTCGCGCCGAATACGCCGAACAGCAGGACCACCGCGTACGCGTTGATCCCGCTCGCCCAGCCGCTGGTGAACACCAGGGGGAGTACGGACACGCCCGCGATCGTAACCAGTCTGAGTATCCGTACCTAGGGGGCGAGATGAGTAGGTGCGCGGATGAGCCACGGACGCGGAGACGGAAGAGTGGAGTCCACGGAAGGGGCGCGGCCCCGGGAACCGCCGACACGGGGCGGCGGAACCGGGGCCGCGTGTCTGCCGTAACGGGGCACGGGGGTGTCACGGGGGACGTACGGCGAAGGCCGGTCCGGCGAGGCTCGGGGGGATCGAGCCTCGACGGACCGGCCTTCGCCGTACCGTGCTGCGGGGCCTAGGGGGTGTCTTTCCGATCATCGGATCGTTGGTCCGGTCGTGAGGGATGGGGAGATTTCCGACGCCGCGTGGGCGGTGATCGCGCCGTTGCTGCCGCCCGTGGCCCGGGCTCGTGGCCGGTGGCGGGATCACCGCCAGGTGCTTGAGGGCATCGTGTTCAAGTTCCGCACCGGCCTGCCGTGGAGGGACCTGCCCGAGCGGTTCGGCCCGTGGCAGACCGTCCACGGGCGGTTCGCCCGCTGGGCCGCCGACGGCACCTTCGACCGCCTGCTGGCCGCGGCCCAGACGCGGGCGGAGGTGGACTGGCTGGTCGCGATCGACTCCACCATTGTCCGGGCCCACCAGCACGCGGCTGCCAAAGGGGGCTCGAGGAACGCGGACTGGGACGCTCCCGAGGCGGGCTGACCAGCAAAATTCACCTCGCCTGCGACGGCCGGGGCCGGCCTCTGGCCTTCCTTCTCACCGCCGGCAACCGCAACGACTGCACCCAGGCCGAAGCTGTCATCGGCCGCATCCGCGTTCCCGGGCCAGGTCCGGGAAGGCCCCGGACCCGGCCCGACCACGTGGTCGCGGACAAGGGCTACTCGGCCCGCACCTTCCGCGCCTACCTTCGCCGGCGCGGGATCAAGGCCACGATTCCCGAACGCGTCGACCAGCTCGCCGGCCGCAGACGGCGCCGTGAACGGCCCTGCGGCTTCGACAAGAGGGCCTACCGACGACGCAACGTCGTCGAACGCTGCTTCCACCGCCTCAAGCAATGGCGCGGCATCGCCACCCGCTACGACAAACACCCCGACCGCTACCTCGCCGCCATCACCCTCGCCAGCACACTCATCTGGCTCGACACATGATCGACAAGACACCCCCTAGGCCCTGTCGTCAGACTCCCGTCTGCCCCGCCGGGCGACGACGGGAGTTTGACGACAGGGCCTAGCGGCCGCCCACCCGGCCGTGCAGCAGTCGCGAGAGCGCCGCGTGCACGTCGTCGAGCGAACGCTCGCTCTGGAAGGCCTGCCAGTCGAGCGCCGCCACGAGCACCATCCCGACCAGCGCCGCCGCCGTCAGCTGCACGTCGATCTCGTCGCTCAGCTCACCGGCGGCGACCGCCTCCCGCAGCACCCCCTCGACCACCGCGACCGCCTCCTGGCGGACCACCAGGAGGGTCGAGTTCCAGGCCCGGTTGGTGCGCCAGAGCTCGGCCACGTACAGCTGGGTGAAGGCCGGGTAGCGGTCGATGAAGACGAGACCCGCCCGGATCATCGCGTCCAGCGCGTCGACCCGGCTCCCGCCGCGCCCGGCGGTCTCCTCGGCCGCCGTCCGCAGCGAGGCGGTGAGCAGCGACACCCCGTGGCGCAGCAGCTCCTCGAAGAGCTCGGTCTTGCTTTTGAAGTTGTAGTAGACCGTGCCCTTGGCCACGCCGGCCCGCTCGGCGATCTCGTCCACCGTCGTCGCGGAGAAGCCCTGCTCCGCGATGAGGGTGACGGCCGCCTCGTAGAGCTTCGCGCGCGTGGCCTGGCGTCGGGTGCTGCTGCTGTCCATGGGGTCGATTCTCACAGGTGTCGCGGGTGTCACAGGCCCCGTCTCACAGGGTCAGTTCGGGGTGGAGCCGGTCGAGCGTCCAGACCTGCTTCCTGCGGGCGGACACGGCGGTCAGCGCCAGGGCGCCCAGGGTGAACGCGGCGAGTACCGCGCAGGCCTGCCAGACGGGCCCGATCCCGCCGCCCGAGATCAGCCGGCGCAGGGCCTCGACCACGTAGCTCATCGGCAGGAACGGGTGGACGGCGTTGAAGAAGCCCGGACTGGTCTGGACGGGGTACGTGCCGCCCGCCGAGGTCAGCTGGAGCATCAGGACCGCGAGGACCAGGATCCGGCCGGCCGCGCCGAAGCGGGCGTTGAGCCACTGGATGATCGCGGAGAAGCAGCAGGTGACCAGGGCCAGGAAGCCGACGGTTCCGGCCGCGCGGTCCATCTGGAGACCGAGGCCCCAGTGCAGGACCGACATGAGGGCCGCGACCTGGAGGACGCCGATCGCCGCCACCGGGAGCCAGCCCGCGAGGGCGATCCGCCAGGCGGACCCGCCGGCGGCCAGGGCACGCCGGTTCAGCGGCTGGATGATCATGTACGCGACCATCGCGCCGACCCAGAGGGAGAGCGGGATGAAGTACGGGGCGAAACCGGTGCCGTAGTTCGGCGCCTTGTGCAGCGACTGGGAGGCCAGCTGCACCGGATCGGCCATGACCTCCGTACGCCGGTCGCGGTCCTGCTCGTCGTAGTCGGGGATCCGGTCGACCCCGTCCTTCAGGCCGGAGGCGAGGGTGCCCGAGCCGTCGGCCAGCTTGAACAGACCGCCGTCGAGGTCGCCCGCGCCCTTCTTGAGCTTGCCGACGCCGGTGTCGAGGTTCACGGATCCGGTCTTGGCGCCGGAGATGCCGGTGTGCAGCTTCTCCGCGCCGGCGGCGACCTTCCTCGCGCCCGCGTTGAGCTCGTTGATCTTCCGGATGGCGTCCTCGACGTCCTCGTCGAGGTGCGGGGCCCGGCGGGCCAGCTCGTCGGCCTGCCGCGTGAGCTTCACGAGCCGCGCGTCGAGGGTCTTGAGGTCGCCCGTGCTGCCCTTGGTCAGCTCGTGGACGTCGTCCGCGATCGTGGCGACGTCGCCGGCCGTGACCGAGGCCTCCTTGAGCTTGGCGCAGACGGTGGGGAACTCGGCGGCGGCCTCCGGCTTCGCCACGCACTCCTCCTGGTGGGCCTTGGCCAGCTCGTCGTCGGCGAGGTGCGCCGCGCCGCGGATCACCGGGGCGCGCTTCACCAGGTCGTCGAGGTTGTGGCGGACCGCGGTGGCGGAGTCCGAGACGAGCCGGGCGGTGTCGCGGATCGACCTGCCGTTGTTCGCCAGATAGGGGCGGACCTTGTCGGCGGTGCCGTTCACCTTGTCGGCGAGCGACTGCGTGCCGTTCGCGACCTTGCGGGAGCCGCTCTCCAGGTCCTTGGCGCCCTTGTCGAGCTTCTTCAGGCCGGCGGCCAGGTCGCCGCTGCCGGTCTTGGCGTCCTTCAGGCCGTTCGCCAGGTCCTTAGAGCCCTTCTTCGCCTTGTCCACGCCCTGCTTGAGGTCGCCCGCGCCCTTGGCGGCCTTCGCCGTCGCGTCGTGGATGTCGGAGAAGGAGATGAAGATCTTGTCGAGGAACGTACGGGAGGACTTGGTGGAGGCCGCGGTGCGGACCTCGGAGAACACCGTCCGGGAGATCTGCCCGACGATGTAGTTGTTGGCGTCGTTCGTCCGCACCCGCAGGGCGCCGGTCTCGGGGGAGTCGCCCGAGCTGGAGGCGATGCGCGAGCTGAAGTCGCCGGGCATGGTCAGGGACAGGTAGTACGTGCCGTCCTCGACGCCCTTGCGGGCCTCGGCGTCGCTCACCCGGTGCCAGGCGAAGGTCTTGCTGTCCAGCAGCCCCTGGGTGATGTCGTCACCGGCGTTGATCTTCTTGCCGTCGGCGGTGGCGCCCCGGTCCTCGTTGACGAGGGCGACGGGGATCTTGTCGAGCCTGCTGTACGGATCCCAGAACGAGTACAGGTACAGGGCGCCGTACAGCAGCGGCAGCAGCAGGATCGCGACGAGCGCGGCGCGCGGCAGCTTTCCCCTGCCGAAGCGCTTCAGCTCAAGCGCGGCCAGTTTCGGCGAGCGCATCGGCCGCCCCCTCCTCGGTCGTGTCTTCGGTGAGATCGCCGGCGGCCTGGTCGGCCTTGTCGGACTGGTGAGCCTGGTCGGCCTGGTCGGCCTGGTGAGCCTTGTCGGGCGTCCTGGCCCCGTCCCCGTCCGTGTCGGTCCCGGCGTCGCCGTCGGCCTCGGTCTCGGCGGCGGTGTCGACGGCGTCGGCTGCGTCGGCGTCGGCTGCGACGGCGTCGCGCGTGGTGATGCGCAGGGCGTCCTCGGGGGCCTCGCTGCAGACCGCGAGGACGGTGGTCCCGGAGTCGGCCACCGAGCGCAGCAGCGCCCAGGCCTCGGCGCGGTCGGCGTCCGAGAGCTTCAGGTCCGTGTCGTCCACGGCGAGCAGCCGGGGCCGGCCGATCAGGGCCAGGGCGATCGAGAGCCGCAGGCCCTCCAGTCGCTCCAGATCCCGTACGGAGGTCCGCTCGCCCTTCGGCAGGGCGGCCAGGTCGAGCCCCGCGGCCGCCACGGCCTCGTCGATCCGGGCCCGGGCCGCCGCCCGCCGCTCGGACGGACGGCGCAGGAAGGTCCGCACGGAGCCGTCGAAACGGCGCTGGAGCATCGCCCGCTCGCCCAGGTGCTCGGCCACCGTGAAGGCGGGATCGAGCTCGCTGACGCCGGGGACGTGACCGAGGGCGCTGATCCGGCGCACCGCGGCCATCTTCTTGGGCAGCGGCAGGCCGCCGACCTCGGCGGTGCCCTCCTTGGCCTTCATCCGGCCGGTGAGCGCGAGCAGCAGGCAGGTGCGGCCCGAGCCCGAGGGCCCCTCGATCGCCACCAGCGTGCCCGGGCCGGCCCGGAACGAGACCTCCCGGAAGGCCCAGCCGCGCGGCCCCTTCAGTCCGAATCCGTCCACGACGACGGCGGCGCCGTGCGGTCGCTCATCGGCTTCCGCTCCCAACGGGCCCACCCCCCGATTCCCCTTTTGAACTGACTGGTCAGTGCAAAAGTTACCCCCGAGTCGGCTTCTCCCGCAAAACCCCAGGCCAGGGGCGCCAGAGGGGGATTGTCAGTGGGGGCGGGCACGATGGACACATACGGCCACGAAGCCGTCACGCGACGACAGGAGGACTCGTCATGGCAAGCCCTTCCGCAGCAGCCGCGCCCCGCCGACGCCCCGCCCCCGCCCAGACGGGACCCGCGTCCGACATCCACCCCGTCCCGCGCGCCGCCGCCGCTCCGCCGGCCGCCCTCGACCTCCTCGCCAAGGCGCGTGCCGGACTCGACGAGGCCGCCGCGCTCGACCGCCCCCACGAGCGGTACGCCGCGGCCCACCTCGCCGCCCTGCGGGCCGCCGCCGCCGTGCTGGCGGCCCGGGCCAGGCCCGAGACCGGGCCCCGCCGCAGGCAGCGGATACGGAGCGCCTGGGAGCTCCTGGCCGAGCTGGCGCCCGAGCTGACCGAGTGGTCCTCGCTCTTCGCCTCCGGAGCCGAGCGCAGGGCCCGCGCCGAGGCCGGGATCGCCGGCGCGGCGACCCGGCGCGAGGCGGACGACCTGCTCAGGGACGCCGCGTACTTCCTGCGCCTGGTCGAGCGGCTGCTCGTCCTCCAGCCGGTGCTGCCCCGCCAGCCCGGTGCGGACGAGGCGGCCGACTGACCGCGGCGCGGGCCCGGCCGGTGCGTCGCCGAGCGGGCCGGGCCCCCGCGGCGTGATCGGCAAGCCACCCCCCAGGCCATAGGGTGGGGGCGTCCGTACCCGTCACCGAGGAGTCAACAGCCGTGCCGGACCCTTCCCCTGTCTTCGGTCGAGAGGCGACCTCGCGCCCGTCGCGCGCCTCCCTGCGTACCGCCGTCGTCTGGGACGTCCTCAAGGACGCCCTCGACCGCCGGGTCGAGGCCACCGGGAAGGACAGCCTCGACGTCCTCGACACCGGCGGCGGCTCCGGGAACTTCGCGGTGCCGGTCGCCCGCCTCGGCCACCGGGTCACCGTCGTCGACCCCAGCCCCAACGCGCTCTTCGCGCTGGAGCGCCGGGCCGCCGAGGCCGGGGTCGCCGACCTCGTCACCGGCGTCCAGGGCGACATCAGCGGCCTCTTCGACGTGGTCGGGCGCGAGAGCTCCGACGCGGTGCTCTGCCACGGGGTCCTGGAGTACGTCGACGACCCCGCCGAAGGCGTACGGAACGCGGTCGCCGCGCTCCGGCCCGGCGGCAGCCTCAGCCTGCTCGCCGCCGGACTCGGCGGCGCGGTCCTGGCCCGCGCCCTCGCCGGACACTTCACCGAGGCCCGGCACGCGCTCTCCGACCCGGCCGGCCGCTGGGGCGCGGGCGACCCCGTACCCCGGCGCTTCACCGCCGAGCAGCTCGCCGAACTGGCCGACGGGGCCGGTCTGGACGTCGGCGCGGTCCACGGTGTCCGGGTCTTCGCCGACCTCGTTCCGGGCGTCCTCGTCGACACCGAACCCGGCGCGGCCGAGGCCCTGCTCAAGCTGGAAGCGGCCGCCGCCGAGCTGCCCTCCTTCCACGCCATCGCCACGCAGCTGCACGTGCTGGGCGAGAAGCGGGCCTGAGCTGGACGGCCACCCGTTCGGCGGTGCGGGGCGCGGCACTCCATGGAGTACGCCACAGCCCGCCCGATAACGGGCTCTGCCCCGTATGATCGGGGGACAGCATCCGGCATGACGGAGGAGGGCCTGGGGAATCAACGCCTCAGCAACCGATCCGCATGGCGGCCCGGATTGGCTATTCGGCATTGAGGGCGGGTTTCACGGGGGCGATTCCCTGCCTATCCTGAAAGGGCCGCAAACCGGTCGCCCCCGCGACCGACGACTAGGAGGACTCCGTGCCGCTCTCGGAGCACGAGCAGCGAATGCTCGAGCAGATGGAGCGAGCGCTGTACGCCGAAGATCCCAAGTTCGCGACAGCGCTCGAGGGAAGCGGACTGCGTACGTACACCCGGCGACGGGTCTACCAGGCAGTCGCCGGCTTCCTGGTGGGTATCGCGCTCCTCATGGCCGGAATGGTCGCACAGCAGATCTGGATCAGCGTGGTGGGATTCCTCGTCATGCTGGGCTGCGCGGTCCTGGCGGTCACCGGATGGCGCAAGGCGCCGAAGCCGGGTGAGCAGCAGCAGGCCACCAGGGGTGGGACGACGGCCGGTGGCCGTCAGACCCGGCAGCGACGCTCCATGATGAACCGGATGGAAGAGCGGTGGCAGCGCCGCCGCGACGAGCAGCAGGGTGGCGGCCACTGACGGCCCCCTGAGCGGAGGCCCCGCGCAACGAATCCGACGAAGCCCCGTGGGTGGCGCGATCGCGCCACCCACGGGGCTCCGTCGTGTCAGGGCCCACCCCGCTGAGGGTCGGAGCCCGCCGTCACCCCGTTACGGCCCTCCGCTCCGCCGGGGCGCCGCCCACCCCGTTGGTGGGCACCGGCTTCCGCCGGGGCGCCGCCCACCCCCGCGCCCGCCGACTCTGAGGGCGGCAGCACGCGAGCGGGGCCCGGGCGGATGCAGCGGAGGCCCGGGCGCCGGGGGCCCGGGCCTCCGGGGCGGGGTCAGTTGCGGCGGAGGCGGGGGATCGCTCGGGTCAGGAGCGCGTCGCGCCGGGTCGACCAGCGCGTCGTCGTCTCCGCCCACCGCGCCGCCGCCGACCACCGCAGCCGCGCGGCCGACCGCGGCGCCAGCAGCGCGCGCAGGCGCGTTCCGCGGTCCGCCGACGCGTGGAAGCCCGCCCGGACCCGGGCCGCGTCCTCCGCCAGGCCCGAGGCCGGCCGCGGGTTCGGCGCGTACAGCGTCTCCTCCACCGCCCGGGCCACCCGGTGCACCGCGTCCGCCGCCTCGTCGCCCAGTTCGCCGAGGCGGACGATCCGGGCCGCCGTGCGCCTCGGGGTCTGCGACTCGTCCGGTTCGACCCCGTGGTCCCAGGCCGTGTCGAGGATCTCCTGCCAGACCGCGAGCGTCGCCCCGGCCTCACCCAGCCGTCGTGCCCGTACCCGGGTCCGCCACAGGAGGGGCAGAAGGGGGACGGCGAGGACCGCCAGGACGCCGACGACGATCAGGACCACCGTCAGGGGGTTCGGGCCCCCGCCGGACGAGTCCGCGCCGGCCACCGCCTCCTCCGGGCCGCAGTCGCCGAGCCGGCGTTCCTGCGGTGTGCAGCTCGCCGAGGCGCTGGGCGCGGCGGACGGCTGCGCCGAGGCGCTCCGCTCCGGCTGGGCCGGACCGGTGGCCGTACCCGAGGGCGTGCTGTCCCGGGTGTACGAGGGGGTGGAGCCCCGCGAGGGGGTCGGCTCGAACCGTGTCCAGCCCGCGCCCTCGAAGTACAGCTCGGGCCACGCGTGCGCGTCCCGGATGCCGACCGAGACCGAGCCGTCGGTCTGTGTGGTGCCCGGCATGAAGCCCACGGCCACGCGGGCCGGGATGCCCAGGGAGCGGGCCATCGCCGCCATGGAGAAGGAGAAGTGGACGCAGAAGCCCTCCTTGTCCTTCAGGAAGCGGGAGATCGCCTGCACACCGGTGCCGGACTCGACGTCCACGTCGTAGCGGAAGCCGCCGTCCCGGGCGAACCACTCCTGGAGCTTCACCGCCTGCTCGTAGTCGTTGCGCGCGCCCTTGGTGACCTGGAGCGCGGTCGCCTTCACGTCGGCCGGCAGCGAGGCCGGGATCCTGGTGTACTCGCGGAGGAGCTTCTCCGGGGCGTCGCCGGCCGCGGCCAGCTGCTCGGACGTCGGCTGGACGTCCAGGCTGGAGACGGTGTAGCGGGCGCCCCTGGTGGTCTGCTTGTCGTCGCCGACGAGCATCCGGCCGGCCGGCTCGTACCGCCAGCGGCCGTCGATGTCGACCCGGCCGGCCGGGTACGGCATCGGCAGCCACTTCTGCTCGTATCCCTCGGAGGCGACGAAGTTGCTGGTCACCTCGGTGATCCGGACGCTCTGGGAGAGTCCGTCCGGCCAGGGCAGCTGCTTGGGCACGGTCTCGATGGGGCGGGCCGAGGACTTCCACGAGGTGCCGTCGAACTGGTCGAGCGCGACGAGCCGCAGATACAGCCCGGAGGTGTCGCGGGCGTTGGTCCGGTAGCGCAGCACCTCCCGGTCCTCCGGCTGGCGGAGGTTGTCCTGGAGGGAGACCAGCGGGTTCACGGCCGAGATCGTGCCGCCCCGGCCCTCGCCGCCGGTTCCCTCGCCGTCGCCGTCGCCGATGAGGCCGCCGGTGAAGCCGGGCAGCGCGAACGGGACGACCATCGCGACGCCCATGGCCACCGCACCGATGCGGCGACCGGTGCGGGCCGGGGCGAAGGTGGGGTTGCCGCCGCCCGCGACGGACGAGCCGGGCCGGGCGGAGCGCTGGGCGCCGCCGAACACCCGGCCCCACTGCGAGAGCCGGTCGCGGCCCTCGGCGAGGAGGAGCAGCAGATAGCCGGAGGCGGCGAGGAGGAACCAGAGCCAGCCGGCGCCGCCGCCGGAGAGACCGGCCGCCACCGAGTACAGGGCGAGCAGCGGAAGACCGGCCGGGGCCGCCTTGCGGAAGGTGACGGCGAGGGTGTCCACCATGAGGCCGATGGCGACCACGCCGCCGACCAGCATGAGCCGGATGCCCTCGGTGTCCGGGGCGGGGATCGCGTACCGGCCGACGTCCTCGGCGCCCGCCGCGAACAGGTCGGCGGCGTGCGTGAGGACCTGCGGGCCGGGCAGGAACCAGAGGATCGCCTGCTCGCGGGCGAAGATCACGGTCAGCGCGAGGAGCGCGACGGCGAGCTGGGCGAGCAGGGTCAGCGGCCGGGCCAGCGGTGCCCGCCGGGCCAGCGTGCCGACGCCGCTCACCAGGGCGAGGACGAAGGCGGCCGTGAAGATCCAGGTGGCCGGCTTGACCAGGGGAAGCAGTGCTCCGGACGCCATCAGGGTGGCGCCCCAGGCGGCCAGGGTCAGCCGTGCGCGCCCGCTCATGACCATCCTCCGTAGGTGTCGGCGGCGGACTCCGCGCGGGCGCCGGCCGCCTGCTGCCACAGGTCGGCGAGCTTGGCGGAGGGCGGTACGGCCAGCGCCGTCCAGCCCGCCTCGCGCAGCTGCCGTACCCGGTCCTCGACGGCCCCGGCGACCGCGCCGCCGGTCAGCCAGGTCCCGGAGTCCAGGACGAAGGCGACGGCCGCGCCGCTGCGGTTCCGCATCCGGGCGGTGAGGGCCGCCTGCTCCTCGTCGAGATCGCCGACGAAGGCGACGAGCAGTCCCTCGTCGCCGCCGCGCAGCAGGTCGGAGGCGCGGGAGAGGCCGCCGCCGTCGGAGTGGTCGACGACCGCGAGGGTGTCCATCATCAGACCGGCCGACTCGGCCGAGTCCTGGGCCGAGCCGGCGAAGCCCTCGGTGCCCTCGCCGGGCACCGAGGTGCCGGTGTCGGTGACGAGCCGGACCGCGTAGCCGCGCTCCAGCATGTGGATCAGGGCCGACGCGGCGCCGGAGACCGCCCACTCGAAGGCCGAGTCGGGGCCGGAGCCCTGGTAGGCGATCCGGCGGGTGTCGAGGAGGACGGTGCAGCGGGCCCGCTGCGGCTGCTCCTCGCGCCGGACCATCAGCTCGCCGTAGCGGGCGGTGGAGCGCCAGTGCACCCGGCGCAGGTCGTCGCCGTGGCGGTAGGCGCGCGGAATGATGTCGTCGTCGCCGGCGAGGGCGAGCGAGCGCTGGTGTCCGTCGCCGTACCCCGAGGCCTCGCCGGCGAGCTTGACCGGCGGCAGCGCCTCGGTCCGCGGGACGACGGTGAGGGTGTCGTAGGCGTTGAAGGAGCGGGTCAGCTCGCACATCCCGAAGGGGTCGTTGAGCCGCAGCTGGAGGGGGCCCAGCGGGAAGCGGCCGCGCAGGTCGGAGCGGACCCGGTAGGACACCTCGCGCCGGCCGCCCGCCTCGACCCGGTCGAGGACGAAGCGGGGGCGGGGGCCCAGCATGTACGGCACGTGGTCCTGGAGCATCAGCAGCCCGGTGGGGAGCTTGGAGACGTTCTCCATCCGCAGCTGGACCCGGGCCTCGGAGCCGGCCTCCACCCGCTGCGGGGTGAGCCGGCGGGAGGCGGCGACGCGGTAGCGGGTGCGGTGCAGCACGAGGACGCAGATCAGCGGCAGTGTGGCGAGCAGCAGCCCGACGCGCAGCAGATCGGCCTGGCCGAGGACGTACGCGCAGGCGGCGGCGGCCACTCCGGCGGCGAGGAAGGAACGGCCACGGGTGGTGAGACCGCCGAGGGCGGCCCGCAGACCGCCCCGGTCGTCCTCGTCGCCCCGCTGTCCGTCCGGCACGGCAGCGGTGGTCATCACAGCCGCCGGGCGCCGGGCTGCTGGCCGTAGACGGGGCCGGCGGGCGGGGCCGCGGCCGGGACGGGGGTGCGCTGCAGGATGTCCTGGACGACCTGCTCGGCGGTGCGGCGGTTCAGCTGGGCCTGCGCCGTCGGCAGCAGCCGGTGGGCGAGGACGGGCGCGGCGAGTGCCTGGAGGTCGTCGGGCAGCACGTACTCGCGGCCGCTGAGCGCGGCGGAGGCCTTGGCGGCCCGCAGCAGGTGCAGGGTGGCCCGCGGGGAGGCGCCGAGCCGCAGGTCGGTGTGGGTGCGGGTGGCGGAGACGATGTCGACCGCGTAGCGGCGTACGGCGTCGGCGACGTGGACCGCGCGGACCGCCTCGATCAGCTTGAGGATGTCGTGCGCGTGGGCGACCGGCTGGAGGTCGTCCAGCGGGGAGACCGAGCCGTGCACGTCGAGCATCTGGAGCTCGGCCTCGGCGCTCGGGTAGCCGATGGAGACCCGGGCCATGAAGCGGTCGCGCTGGGCCTCGGGCAGCGGGTAGGTGCCCTCCATCTCGACCGGGTTCTGCGTGGCGACCACCATGAACGGGCTGGGCAGCTCGTAGGTCTGGCCGTCGACGGTGACCTGGCGCTCCTCCATGGACTCCAGGAGCGCGGACTGGGTCTTCGGCGAGGCGCGGTTGATCTCGTCGCCGATCACGATCTGCGCGAAGATCGCGCCCGGCTTGAACTCGAAGTCCCGGCGCTGCTGGTCGAAGATCGACACGCCGGTGACGTCCGAGGGCAGCAGGTCCGGGGTGAACTGGATGCGGCGCACCGAGCAGTCGATGGACCGCGCGAGGGTCTTGGCCAGCATGGTCTTGCCGACGCCGGGGACATCCTCGATGAGGAGGTGTCCCTCGGCGAGCAGCACGGTCAGCGAAAGCCGTACGACCTCGGGCTTGCCCTCGATCACACTCTCCACCGATCTGCGCACCCGCTCCACAGTGGTGGTCAGATCAGTGAGGCTCGCTCGATCGTCATAGGTCGTCACCCGGCCCTCCTCGGCCTTCCGGAACACGGACACCTGCCCCCGTGGAATCGTCGGAGGGTGTCGCACCCCAGCATTCTTGTTCGCGTGGCCGGGTCGTGTCACTTGCCCGCGGACAAGTGCGAGGGAAATGCCGGGCTTTGGGTGTTTAAGCCGGGTCGGTCTCGGCGCCGGTCGTGGGATCGATCTCCCGCAGGAGGCCGGTGGTCACGTCGAAGACGAAGCCCCGGACGTCGTCGGCGTGCAGCAGGAAGGGAGAGGTCCGCACCCGCTGCATCGACTGCCGTACGTCCTGGTCGACGTCGCGGAAGGCCTCGACCGCCCAGGCCGGACGCTGGCCGACCTCGTCCTCCAGCTCGTGCCGGAAGTCCTCGGTCAGCGACTCCAGGCCGCAGCCGGTGTGGTGCACCAGCATCACGCTGCGGGTGCCGAGGGCGCGCTGGCTGATGGTGAGGGACCGGATCACGTCGTCCGTGACCACGCCGCCCGCGTTGCGGATGGTGTGGCAGTCACCGAGTTCGAGGCCGAGCGCGGCGTGCAGGTCGAGACGGGCGTCCATGCAGGCGACGACGGCGACGCGCAGCACGGGACGCGCGTCCATGCCCGGGTCGGTGAAGTCGGCGGCGTAACGCGCGTTCGCGTCGACGAGACGGTCGGTGACCGTACCGCCGGTGCGTATGGCGTCGGCAGGGAGGTGCGCGGAGGTCGACATGGTTCCGACGTTAAGGGTCACAGGCGTTCCGGGCCTGCTGTGAGAGGGGACAAAGAACCTCAATGAGCCTTGTTGTGAGGTAACCCACAGGCCTGGACGGCTCCGCCCCGAACGGGTGAGCCGTCCGGAATGTCCCGCCGGCTCTCCGGTGCCGTGCGACGCGCCAGCCGGTTGATTGACCGGCGGGTCCCGTGGACTAAAGTGACGCGAAGTTCACGGAGACAACGAGCGACTTCCGCGGTTTCTCCCCCCGTGTGTGCGGCGGTACCTACGGCTCGGCCTTCTTACCCGCTCGCCCGTACCTCCGCGCCGGATCTGAGAGGGCGCATTGAGCAACGACCGACACGTCCCGGTCATGCTCCAGCGGTGCCTGGACATGTTGGCCCCCGCCCTGCGGCGCCCCGGCGCGGTCGTCGTCGACTGCACCCTGGGCCTCGGCGGCCACAGCGAGGCACTCCTGCAGCAGTTCCCCGAGGTGCGGCTCGTCGCCCTCGACCGGGACAAGGAGGCCCTGCGGCTCTCCGGCGAGCGGCTCGCCCCGTACGGGGACCGCGCCACCCTCGTCCACGCCGTGTACGACGAGCTGCCCGAGGTCCTCGACAGGCTCGGCCTCCCCGCCGTCGACGGCGTCCTCTTCGACCTGGGCGTCTCCTCCATGCAGCTGGACGAGGCCGACCGCGGCTTCGCCTACGCGCAGGACGCCCCGCTCGACATGCGCATGGACCAGACGACCGGCATCAGCGCGGCCGAGGTCCTCAACACCTACGCCCCCGGCGAGCTGGTCCGCATCCTCCGCGCGTACGGCGAGGAGAAGCAGGCCAAGCGGATCGTGTCGGCGATCGTCCGCGAGCGCGCCAAGGAGCCGTTCAGCAACAGCGCCCGGCTCGTCGAGCTCATCCGCGACTCCCTGCCGCAGGCCGCCAAGCGCACCGGCGGCAACCCGGCCAAGCGCACCTTCCAGGCCCTGCGCATCGAGGTCAACCGCGAACTCGACAGCGTCGAGAAGGCCATTCCGGCGGCCGTGAAGGCCATCGGCGTCGGCGGCCGGGTCGTCGTCCTCTCGTACCAGTCCCTGGAGGACCGGATCGTCAAGCAGGTCTTCGCGGCCGGCGCGGCCACCACCGCCCCGCCCGGCCTGCCCGTCGTCCCCGAGAAGTACCAGCCGCGGCTGAAGCTGCTCACCCGCGGCGCCGAGCTGCCCACCGAGGAGGAGGTCGCCGAGAACCGGCGCGCCGCCCCGGCCCGGCTCCGGGGCGCCGAGCGGATCCGGGAAGACGTCCTGTGAGCACGGCGAAGGGGCCGCTCAAAGGGCGGGCCGCGCGGCTCGGACGGCTCATGCCGTCGGGGCCGAGCTCGGCCGCCCGCACCCCCTTCGTCCTGCTGGTCGTCGTGCTGCTCGGCGGCGGTCTGATCAGCCTGCTCCTGCTGAACTCGGCCCTCAACCAGGGGTCCTTCCAGCTCAACGAGCTCAAGGACAGGACCACCGAGCTCACCGACGAGGAGCAGGCGCTCCAACGGGACGTCGACGACTACGCGGCCCCCGACGCCCTGGAGCGCCGGGCCCGCGAGCTCGGCATGGTCCCGGGCGGCAGCCCGGCCTTCCTGGGCGCGGACGGCAAGGTGCTCGGCGAGCCCTCGGAGGCCGTCGCCCCGAAGCCCACCCCGACGCCCGGCCGGAAGCCGGCGGCGGGCGAGAAGCCCGCGCCGTCCGGCGCCACCGGCTCCCCGAAGCCGGGGACGGCCACCGGCGCGGGCGCCGCCCCCACCGGTTTCGCGCAGACGGCACCCGCACCGCCACCCGACCCGACGACCCCCGGCAGGTGACCCGCAAGTGCCCCCCAAGGAGCCCCCGCGCCGCCGCGTCCCCGGACCCGCCCGGCCCGCGCGCCCCCGGCCCGCCTCCGCCGGGGCCCGCACGTCCCGCCCCGCCCCGCGCCCGGCCGCGAAGCGGACCGCGCCCCGGCCGCCGGCCCGCCGGCCGCGCACCATCCGGCTCGGCAGCCCCCGGCCCCGGCTGCGGCTCGTCTCCCTCGGCCTGACCCTGGTCATGACGGCCTTCGTGGTGCGGCTGCTCCAGGTCCAGGCCGTCGACGCCAGCGCGTACGCGGCCAAGGCCGACAAGTACCGCTTCCAGGAGTACACGCTCTCCGCCGAGCGGGGCGAGATCACCGACCGCAACGGCATCGCGCTCGCCGCCAGCGTCGACGCGTACGACATCACCGCCGACCCGCAGCTGTTCACGCCCGAGGTGTCCAAGGTCCCGGACGCGCCCGAGCAGGCCGCGGCCCTCCTGGCCCCCCTGCTCGGCAAGGAGCCCGCGGAGATCGCGAAGAAGCTCCGTACCCCCAAGTCCCGGTACACGCTGCTCGCCCGCAAGCAGACCCCGCAGGTCTGGAACCAGATCAAGGACCTGCGGCGGGTCTACGGGCAGAAGGCCCAGCGCTCGGCCGGCGGCACCGGCGCCAACCTCCTCGGCGGCATCCTCAGCGAGCCCAGCACCAAGCGCGTGTACCCGAACGGCGAGCTCGCCGCCGGGATACTGGGCTACGTCAACGCCGAGGGCAAGGGCGCAGGCGGCGTGGAGTCCATGCTCGACCCGGAGCTCGCCGGCAAGGACGGCAAGATCCGCTTCACCCAGTCCGGCGGCCGCCAGGTGCCCACCGCGGGCTCCCAGGGCACCCCCGCCGTCCCCGGCTCCGACATCGAGCTGACCATCGACCGGGACATCCAGTGGGCCGCCCAGCAGGCCATCACCGAGCAGGTGACGAAGTCCAAGGCCGACCGGGGCTACGTCATCGTGCAGAACACGAGGACCGGAGAGGTCCTCGCCATGGCCAACGCCCCCGGCTTCGACCCCAACGACCTCTCCGCCGCCAACGCCGCCTCGATGGGCAACGCGGCCCTCCAGGACGCCTACGAGCCCGGCTCCACCAGCAAGGTCATGTCCATGGCCGCCGTCCTGGAGGAGGGCAAGGCGACCCCCGACACCCATGTCACCGTCCCCAACCGGCTCCACCGCGGCGACCGGCTCTTCAAGGACGACATCGACCACCCGACCTGGTACCTGACGCTCAACGGCGTCCTCGCCAAGTCCAGCAACATCGGCACCATCCTCGCCACCGGCCAGCTGGGCGCCACCCAGGCCGAGTCGAACAAGGTCCTCCACTCCTACCTGCGCAAGTTCGGCATGGGCAGCCCCACCGGCCTCGACTACCCGGGCGAGACCGCGGGCATCCTCGCCAAGCCGCAGGACTGGTCCACCTCGCAGCAGTACACGATCCCCTTCGGCCAGGGCCTCTCCGTCAGCGCGATGCAGGCCGCCTCCGTGTACTCGACCATCGCCAATGGAGGCGTACGCGTCGAACCGACCCTGGTCCGCGGCACCAAGGGACCCGACGGGCGCTTCACCCCGGCGCCCAAGCCCGAGGAGTCCCGGGTCGTCAGCGAGGACACCGCCAAGACCCTGGCCCGGATGCTGGAGTCCGTCGTCGACGACCGGGAGGGCACCGGCAACAAGGCCGCCATCCCCGGCTACCGCGTCGCCGGCAAGACCGGCACCGCCAACCGCGTCGACCCCGAGCTCGGCCGCTACAAGGGCTACACCGCCTCCTTCGCCGGGTTCGCCCCCGCCGACGACCCCCAGATCACCGTCTACTGCGCCATCCAGAACCCCACCAAGGGCAGCTACTTCGGCGGCCAGATCTGCGGCCCCATCTACAAGAAGGTCATGGAGTTCGCCCTCAAGACCCTCCACGTCGCCCCCACCGGCAGCGAGCCCGCCCGACTGCCGGTCATGTTCGTCCCCACCCCGTGACACTCCGGGAGCACCAGTGACAACGATCACCCCCCATTCCGGGAACCGGAAATCGAACTCCGGCGAGGCCCCGGGCTCTTTTGGCCCCCTGCAGGGTGCGCCCGGTACGCTCACCGCCGTGCCACACGCTGATCAGTACCGAACCGCCCCGCCCCGGCCGGAGCAGGCCCGCCCGACACCCCTGGGCGACCTGGCCGCGCAGCTGGGGGTCGACGCCCCCGGAACCGCCGAGATCTCGGGCATCACCCACGACTCCCGGGCCGTGCGGCCCGGCGACGTGTACGCGGCCCTGCCCGGTGCCCGCGCCCACGGCGCCGACTACGTCGCCCAGGCCGCCGGACTCGGCGCCGCCGCGATCCTCACCGACCCGACGGGCGCCGAGCGCGCCGCCGCCACCGGCCTGCCGGTCCTGGTCGTCGAGAACCCGCGCGGCCGGATGGGCGAACTCGCCGCCGAGATCTACGGGAGGCCCGGCGCCGACCTCCTCCAGATCGGCATCACCGGCACCTCCGGCAAGACCACCACCGCCTACCTCGTCGAGGGCGGCCTGCGCGGCTCCGGACACCACACCGGGCTCGTCGGCACCGTCGAGATGCGGATCGGCGACGAGCGCATCAAGTCGGAGCGCACCACCCCGGAGGCCACCGACCTCCAGGCGCTCTTCGCGGTCATGCGCGAGCGGGGCGTCGACGCGGTCGCCATGGAGGTCTCCAGCCACGCCCTCGTGCTCGGCCGGGTCGACGGCTGCGTCTTCGACGTCGCCGTCTTCAACAACCTCAGCCCGGAGCACATGGAGTTCCACTCCGACATGGACGACTACTTCCGGGCGAAGGCCGGGCTCTTCACGCCCGAGCGCAGCCGCATCGGCGTGGTCAACCTCGACGACGCCTACGGCCGCAGGCTGGTCGGCGAGGCGACCGTCCCGGTCGTCACCTTCTCCGCCGAGGGCCGCGCCGACGCCGACTGGCGCGCCGAGGACCTCGTCCTCGGCTCCCACGACTCGACGTTCACCGCCGTCGGCCCCGCGGGGGAGCGGATCTCCGCCACCGCCCCGCTGCCCGGCCCGTTCAACGTCGCCAACACCCTCGCCGCCATCGCCACCCTCGCCACCGCGGGCATCGACCCGAAGAGCGCCGCCGAGGGCGTCGCCGCCGTCCCCGGCGTACCGGGCCGTCTGGAGCGGGTCGACGCGGGCCAGCCGTACCTCGCCGTCGTCGACTACGCGCACAAGACGGACGCCGTCGAATCGGTCCTGCGCTCCCTGCGCGAGGTCACCGAGGGCAAGCTGCACGTGGTCATCGGCTGCGGCGGGGACCGGGACACCACCAAGCGCGGCCCGATGGGCGCCGCCGCGGCCCGGCTCGCCGACACCGCCGTCCTGACCTCCGACAACCCCCGCTCCGAGGACCCGCTCAAGATCCTCGCCGCCATGCTCGCGGGCGCCGCAGAGGTGCCCGCGGAGGAACGCGGCGAGGTGCTCGTCCTCGCCGACCGCGCCGCGGCCGTCGCGGCCGCCGTCGCCCGCGCGCAGCCGGGCGACACCGTCCTCGTCGCGGGCAAGGGCCACGAACAGGGCCAGGAGATCGCCGGGGTCGTACGCCCCTTCGACGACCGCCAGGTCCTGCGCGAGGCCATCGCCGACCGCTCGCACACCCGGGCTTCCGCGCCGGGCGGAACAGCCAGCCACCAGAACAGTCAGGGATGAAGCAGTGATCGCCCTCTCCCTCGCCGAGATCGCCGAAATCGTCGGCGGGCAGGCGCACGACATACCGGATCCGGCCGCCCGGATCACCGGGCCCGTCGTCATCGACTCCCGCGAGGTGCGGGCCGGCAGCCTGTTCGCGGCCTTCGCCGGTGAGCACGTCGACGGCCACGACTACGCGGAACGCGCCGTCGCGGCGGGTGCGACGGCCGTCCTCGCCGCCCGCCCCGTCGGCGTCCCCGCCCTCGTCGTCGACGACGTCCAGGCGGCGCTCGGGGCCCTCGCCCGAGCCGTCGTCGAAAAGCTCGGCACCGATGTCGTCGCCCTCACCGGCTCGGCCGGCAAGACGTCCACCAAGGACCTGATCGCCCAGGTCCTCGACCGGCACGCGCCCACCGTCTGGACGCCCGGTTCGCTCAACAACGAGATCGGCCTGCCGCTCACGGCGCTCCGCGCGAGCGACGAGACCCGGCACCTGGTCCTGGAGATGGGCGCCCGCGGCATCGGGCACATCCGCTACCTCACCGGCCTCACCCCACCCCGTATCGGCCTCGTCCTCAACGTGGGCACCGCCCACATCGGCGAGTTCGGCGGCCGGGAGCAGATCGCCCAGGCCAAGGGCGAGCTCGTCGAAGCGCTTCCGTCGGCAGCGGACGGCGGTGTCGCGGTCCTCAACGCCGACGATCCGCTGGTCCGCGCGATGGCGAGCCGCACCAAGGCCCGCGTGACCTTCTTCGGCGAAGCGGACGAAGCGGCCGTACGGGCCGAGAACGTCCACCTCACAGCGTCCGGACAGCCTTCTTTCAGGCTTCACACACCCACCGGGTGCAGTGACGTGACCTTGCGCCTGTACGGTGAGCACCACGTGTCGAACGCGCTCGCAGCGGCCGCCGTCGCGCACGAGCTGGGCATGCCTGTCGAAGAGATCGCCACCGCGCTCTCCGAGGCGGGCACCCTGTCGCGCTGGCGCATGGAGGTCACCGAGCGTCCGGACGGCGTGACGATCGTCAACGACGCCTACAACGCGAACCCCGAGTCCATGCGAGCCGCCCTGCGCGCGCTCGCGGCCATGGGCAGGGCCGCACAGGCCCGAGGGGCTCGTACGTGGGCGGTGCTCGGCAAGATGGCCGAGCTCGGTGACGCATCGCTCGTCGAGCACGACGCGGTCGGACGGCTCGCCGTCCGGCTCAACGTCAGCAAGCTCGTGGCGGTCGGGGACAGGGAAGCGTCCTGGCTGCAACTGGGCGCATATAACGAGGGTTCGTGGGGTGAGGAGTCGGTGCACGTGTCCGACGCGCAGGCGGCTGTCGACCTGTTGCGCAGTGAGCTGCGCCCGGGGGACGTCGTCCTTGTGAAGGCTTCCAGGTCGGTCGGCCTCGAAAAGGTCGCCCTGGCGCTCCTCGACACCGAGGGCGAGGTCGCCGTCCGATGAGGCAGATCCTCTTCGCGGGGGCCATCGGGCTCTTCCTGACCCTGATCGGCACCCCGCTGCTGATCAAGCTCCTCGCCCGCAAGGGGTACGGGCAGTTCATCCGCGACGACGGCCCCCGCGGCCACGCCGGGAAGAAGGGCACGCCCACCATGGGCGGCATCTCCTTCATCCTGGCCACGCTCATCGCGTACGCCCTGGCCAAGGTCATCACCGGTGAGGACCCGACGTACTCGGGCGTCCTGGTGCTGTTCCTGATGGCCGGCATGGGCCTCGTCGGGTTCCTCGACGACTACATCAAGATCGTCAAGCAGCGGTCGCTCGGTCTGCGGGCCAAGGCGAAGATGGCCGGGCAGCTGATCGTGGGCATCGCCTTCGCGGTGCTCGCGCTCCAGTTCTCCGACTCGCGCGGGCTCACCCCGGCCTCCGAGAAGCTCTCCTTCATCACGGACTTCGGCTGGACCATCGGCCCGGTGCTCTTCGTGGTCTGGGCGCTCTTCATGATCCTGGCCATGTCCAACGGCGTGAACCTGACGGACGGTCTGGACGGCCTGGCCACCGGCGCCTCCGTGATGGTCTTCGGCGCGTACACCTTCATCGGGCTCTGGCAGTTCCAGGAGTCCTGTGCGAACGCCATGACCCTGACCAACCCCAACGCCTGCTTCGAGGTGCGCGACCCGCTCGACCTGGCCGTCGTCGCGTCCGCGCTCATGGGCTCCTGCTTCGGCTTCCTGTGGTGGAACACCTCGCCCGCCAAGATCTTCATGGGTGACACCGGCTCCCTCGCCCTCGGCGGCGCCCTCGCCGGCCTCGCCATCTGCTCCCGTACGGAGCTGCTGCTGGCCCTGCTCGGCGGCCTGTTCGTCCTGATCACGATGTCCGTGGTCATCCAGGTCGGCTCGTTCAAGATGACCGGCAAGCGCGTCTTCCGGATGGCGCCACTCCAGCACCACTTCGAACTCAAGGGGTGGTCCGAAGTCCTGGTCGTCGTCCGGTTCTGGATCATCCAGGGCATGTGCGTGATCGTGGGCCTGGGCCTCTTCTACGCGGGATGGGCAGCGGACAAGTGACAGAACAGCTCGACTGGCACGGCAAGAAGGTCACCGTCGCGGGACTCGGGGTGTCCGGCATCCCCGCCGCCCGCGTCCTGCACGGTCGCGGCGCGCTCGTCACCGTCGTCAACGACGGCGACGACGAGCGCTCCCGGGCCCAGGCCGCCGAGCTGGAGGCGGAGGGCATCACCGTCCGCCTCGGCGACGGGGCGACCCTGCCGTCCGGCACCGAGCTGATCGTCACCACCCCCGGCTGGCGGCCCGACAAGCCCCTCTTCACGGCCGCCGCGGAGGCGGGCGTGGAGATCTGGGGCGACGTCGAACTCGCCTGGCGGCTCAGGGGCCCCGACGCGGCCCCCTGGCTCGCGGTCACCGGCACCAACGGCAAGACCACGACCGTCCGCATGCTCGCCTCCATCCTGGAGGCGGCCGGACTGCGGACCGCCGCCGTCGGCAACATCGGGGTCTCGCTCCTCGACGCCGTCCTCGGCGAGGAGCGGTACGACGTGCTCGCCGTCGAGCTCTCCAGCTACCAGCTCCACTGGGCGCCGTCCGTCCGCGTCCACTCGGGCGCCGTGCTCAACCTGGCGCCCGACCACCTCGACTGGCACGGCTCCATGGAGGCGTACGCCGCCGACAAGGGCCGGATCTACGAGGGCAACCAGGTCGCCTGCGTCTACAACGTCGCCGACAAGGCCACCGAGGACCTGGTCCGCGAGGCCGACGTCGAGGAGGGCTGCCGTGCCATCGGCTTCACCCTCGGCACCCCCGGCCCGTCCGAACTCGGCGTCGTCGAGGGCATCCTCGTCGACCGGGCCTTCGTCGAGAACCGGCAGAAGAACGCCCAGGAGCTCGCCGAGGTCTCCGACGTCCAGCCGCCGGCCCCGCACAACATCGCCAACGCCCTGGCCGCGGCCGCCCTGGCCCGCGCCTTCGGCGTCGACGCCAAGGCCGTACGCGACGGTCTGAAGGCCTTCCGGCCCGACCCGCACCGCATCGAACTGGTCGAGGAGGTCCAGGGGGTCGCGTACGTCGACGACTCCAAGGCCACCAACACCCACGCCGCGGAGGCCTCGTTGGCCGCCTACGACCCGATCGTCTGGATCGCCGGCGGCCTCGCCAAGGGGGCGACCTTCGACGAGCTCGTCCAGAAGTCGGCGAAGCGCTTGCGCGGGGCCGTCCTGATCGGCGCCGACCGGGCCCTGATCCGCGAAGCCCTGGCGCGACACGCCCCGGAAGTACCGGTGGTGGACCTCGACCGGACCGACACTGGGGCGATGTCCGAGGCGGTCCGCGAGGCGACCCGGCTCGCCCACGCGGGGGACACGGTGCTCCTCGCCCCGGCCTGTGCCTCGATGGACATGTTCACCAACTACAACAAGCGCGGCGAGGCCTTCGCGGACGCGGTCCGCGCCCTCGCCGCCACCGGGGACGCCTGACCCGACCCGTGGGAGGGTCCGGCAGGACCGGGCACGACCGGAGGGGGCAGCGACCATGCCGAGCAAGATCGCAGGGACACGCGGGCCCTCCGCCGTACGCGGCGGAGGGCGGGCCCCCGCGACCCCGCGGCGACCCCGCGGCGGGGGCCTGCGACGGCTCCACGAGCGGGCCCGGAAGGCCTGGGACCGGCCGCTCACGGCGTACTACGTGATCATCGGCGCGGGCATGCTCATCACCGCGCTCGGCCTCGTGATGGTCTACTCCGCCTCGATGATCACGGCACTCCGCTACGAGCTGGTGCCCTCCTACTTCTTCCGGAAGCAGTTCTTCGCCGCGCTCCTGGGCACCGGGCTGCTCCTGGTCGCCTCACGGATGCCGGTGAAGCTCCACCGGGCCCTCGCCTACCCCATCCTGGTCGGTGCGGTCTTCCTGATGGTGCTCGTCCAGATCCCGGGGATAGGGCACTCCGTCGGCGGCAACCAGAACTGGATCTCGCTGGGCGGCCCGTTCATGCTCCAGCCCAGCGAGTTCGGCAAACTGGGGCTGATCCTCTGGGGCGCGGACCTGCTCGCCCGCAAGAACGACATGCGGCTGCTCACCCAGTGGAAGCACATGCTGGTGCCGCTGGTCCCGGGTGCCTTCATGCTGCTCGGACTGATCATGCTCGGCGGTGACATGGGCACCGCGATCATCCTCACCGCGATCCTCTTCGGCCTGCTGTGGACCGCCGGAGCGCCCACCCGGCTCTTCGTCGGGGTGCTCGCGGTGGCCGGCGCCCTCGGGGCGCTGCTCATCAAGACGAGCCCGCACCGGATGGACCGGTTCCAGTGCATCGGAGCCTCCGACCCCGGCGGCGAGGGAGCCCCCTGTCTGCAGGCCGCGCACGGAATCTACGCTCTGGCGTCGGGCGGATGGTTCGGTTCCGGACTCGGTGCGAGCATCGAGAAATGGGGCCAACTGCCCGAGGCGCACACCGACTTCATCTTCGCGGTCACCGGTGAGGAACTGGGTCTGGCGGGGACGCTGTCGGTACTCGCCCTGTTCGCGGCTCTAGGCTATGCGGGTATCCGCGTGGCCGGAGGCACGGAGGACCCCTTCGTGAGGTTCGCCGCGGGAGGTGTGACCACCTGGATCACGGCTCAGGCCGTGATCAACATCGGTGCGGTGCTCGGTCTGCTGCCGATCGCCGGTGTCCCGCTCCCGTTGTTCTCCTACGGTGGGTCGGCCCTGCTGCCGACCATGTTCGCCGTCGGGCTCCTCATCGCCTTCGCGCGACAGGAACCCGCCGCGAAAGCGGCCCTGGCCATGCGCCGCCCCGGCTGGGGCAAGCGGGCCGGGGTGAGATGGAAGTCGATGCGACGGCGCGTCAAGAAGCGCCCGTCCGGAGAGCGGTGAATTTCGGTGCATGTCGTACTCGCCGGCGGGGGGACCGCCGGCCACATCGAGCCCGCGCTGGCCCTCGCGGACGCCCTGCGCAGGCAGGACCCCAGCGTGGGAATCACAGCGCTCGGCACGGAGAAGGGTCTGGAGACCCGGCTCGTGCCCGAGCGGGGCTACGAGTTGGCCCTCATCCCCGCCGTACCGCTGCCCCGCAAGCCCACCCCCGAGCTGATCACCGTTCCCGGGCGGCTGCGCGGCACCATCAAGGCGGCCGAGCAGATCCTGGAGCGCACCAAGGCGGACTGCGTGGTGGGCTTCGGCGGCTACGTGGCGCTGCCGGGCTATCTGGCGGCCAAGCGCCTCGGGGTGCCCATCGTGGTCCACGAGGCCAACGCCCGGCCCGGCCTGGCCAACAAGATCGGTTCGCGGTACGCGGCCGGGGTCGCCGTCGCGACCCCGGACAGCAAGCTCCGCAACGCCCGTTACATCGGCATTCCGCTGCGGCACACCATCGCGACCCTCGACCGGGCGCGGGTGCGCCCCGAGGCGCGCGCCGCGTTCGGGCTCGACCCGAACCTGCCGACGCTCCTCGTCTCCGGCGGCTCCCAGGGCGCCCGGCGGCTCAACGAGGTGATCCAGCAGATCGCCCCGGTGCTCCAGCGCTCCGGCATCCAGATCCTGCACGCGGTCGGCCCGAAGAACGAAATGCCGCGCGTCGACAACATGCCCGGAATGCCGCCCTATGTGCCGGTACCGTACGTGGACCGGATGGATCTGGCGTACGCCGCGGCCGACATGATGCTCTGCCGTGCGGGCGCCATGACCGTCGCCGAGCTCTCCGCCGTCGGGCTGCCCGCCGCGTACGTACCGCTGCCGATCGGCAACGGCGAACAGCGGCTCAACGCCCAGCCGGTGGTCAAGGCCGGCGGTGGACTCCTCGTCGACGACGCGGAGCTGTCGCCGCAGTGGGTGCAGGGCAACGTCCTGCCCGTACTGGCCGATCCGCACCGGTTGTACGAGATGTCCCGCGCCGCCGCCGAGTTCGGCCGCCGGGACGCCGACGATCTGCTCGTCGGCATGGTGTACGAGGCGATCGCCGCGCGCCGCCAGGCGTAGCGCGGCGGCTGAGGGCAGGAGACGCCACGTGGCAGCCGGACCGACGACCGCGGAGAAGAGCGGCGCGAGCGAGTCGAAGAGGTCGTCGAAGGGCTCGTCGGACGGTCCGTCCCGCACGGGCACCCGGAACCGTAAGTTCCGGGTGCCCGGCACCCGGGCGCTCCTCATCGCCCTCGCCGTTCTCCTCCTCGCCGTCGGCGGGATCTGGGCGTTCTACGGCTCGAACTGGTTCCGTGTAGAACGTGTGAAGACTTCCGGCACCTCGGTCCTGACCCCGCGTGAGGTCGAGGCCGTCGCCGCCGTCCCCATGGGCGCCCCGCTCGTCACCGTGGACACCGAGGCCATCGAGGCGCGGCTGCGGGAGGGGCTCCCGCGGATCGAGTCGGTGGACGTCGTACGGTCCTGGCCGCACGGAATCGGGCTGAAAGTGACGGAACGGAAGCCCGTTCTTCTGATGGAAAAGGGCGGAAAGTTCATCGAAGTGGACGCGACCGGAATGCGGTTCGCCACCGTCGACACCGCTCCCCGCGGCGTCCCCCTGCTCGTCCTCGACAGCGCCTCCTCGCCGAGCCTGCGCCGCTTCGGCGCGGACCGGCTCCTCCGGGAGGCGGTGCGCGTCCGGGGTGAACTCCCGGCCGAAATCGCCCGGAACACTCGTGTCGTACGCGTCACCTCGTACGACTCCGTCACTCTGGAGCTGACCAGGGGGCGCACCGTCTTCTGGGGCAGCGGTGAACACGGTCCCGTCAAGGCCCGCGTTCTCGCCGCGCTCCTGAAAGCCACTCCCAAAGCGGGGCACTTCGATGTAAGTGCCCCCACAGCGCCCGCCTCGTCCGGGAGTTGACGGGAATCACCCCTGGCCAGCCCCCTGGTTGGCCAGCGCTACGGGTGATCACATAGGGTGAAAAGAAAAACGGGAGGTTCGGCGTGTTCGTTGAACGTGCGCCACTTGTCGACTTAGTGTCCTGTTCGGAAGAGTCCAGCGAACAGAGACACTGGTAACCCTAAACTTCAACGTTAGGGTTTGGGTCGGCGTTTCGGACCGTCCCAATCGGCATCCGTCGGAGCCGCGCGACCAACCGCGCAGCGACGACACGTAACTCGAGGCGAGAGGCCTTCGACGTGGCAGCACCGCAGAACTACCTCGCAGTCATCAAGGTCATCGGTGTCGGCGGCGGTGGTGTCAATGCCATCAACCGAATGATCGAGGTCGGTCTCAAGGGCGTCGAGTTCATCGCCATCAACACCGACGCGCAAGCGCTGTTGATGAGCGACGCCGACGTCAAGCTCGACGTCGGCCGTGAACTCACCCGTGGCCTCGGCGCCGGGGCGAACCCGGCCGTCGGTCGCAAGGCGGCAGAGGACCACCGTGAGGAGATCGAGGAGGTCCTCAAGGGGGCCGACATGGTCTTCGTCACCGCCGGAGAGGGCGGCGGCACCGGCACCGGCGGCGCACCCGTCGTCGCCAACATCGCGCGCTCGCTCGGCGCCCTGACGATCGGTGTGGTCACCAGGCCGTTCACCTTCGAGGGCCGCCGTCGCGCCAACCAGGCGGAGGACGGCATCGCCGAGCTCCGCGAAGAGGTCGACACCCTCATCGTCATCCCCAACGACCGGCTCCTGTCGATCTCGGACCGCCAGGTCTCCGTGCTCGACGCCTTCAAGTCGGCCGACCAGGTGCTGCTGAGCGGTGTGCAGGGCATCACCGACCTCATCACCACCCCGGGTCTGATCAACCTCGACTTCGCCGACGTCAAGTCGGTCATGTCCGAGGCCGGTTCGGCCCTGATGGGCATCGGCTCCGCCCGCGGCGACGACCGCGCGGTGGCGGCGGCGGAGATGGCGATCTCCTCGCCGCTCCTCGAAGCCTCCATCGACGGCGCCCGCGGCGTGCTGCTCTCCATCTCCGGCGGCAGCGACCTCGGTCTCTTCGAGATCAACGAGGCCGCGCAGCTGGTCAGCGAGGCCGCCCACCCGGAGGCCAACATCATCTTCGGCGCCGTCATTGACGACGCCCTCGGCGACGAGGTCCGGGTCACCGTCATCGCGGCCGGCTTCGACGGCGGCCAGCCGCCGGCCCGCCGGGACAACATCATCGGCTCGGTCTCCGCCAAGCGCGAGGAGCCGGCCCCGGCGCCCCGCCACGTCGAGACCTCCCGCCCGCTGGGCGGCCTCGGCACGGTCGCCCCGCGCGAGGAGCCGGTCCAGGCTCCGGCCGAGCCCGCGCCGGCGGTCAACGAGACCCCGCTGCCGTCCGCCCCTCCGGTCGTCCCGCCGGCCCGTCCGTACGCGGACAGCCAGGCCGAAGAGCTGGACGTCCCGGACTTCCTGAAGTGATAGGACAGCGCTTCGACGCGAACGGCGCGCACTTCGCCTTCACCGACAGGTGGGGCGGGGTGAGCGCCGTTCCGTACGAGGAGCTCAACCTCGGCGGCGCGGTGGGGGACACCCCCGAGGCGGTGCGGACCAACCGGGCGCTCGCGGCCGGAGCCCTCGGGCTCGACCCCGCGTCGGTGGTCTGGATGAACCAGGTGCACGGCGCGGACGTCGCCGAGGTCGAAGGACCCTGGGGCACCGACGGCATTCCGTCGGTGGACGCCCTCGTCACCTCCCGGCCCGGGCTCGCCCTCGCCGTCCTCACCGCGGACTGCGTCCCCGTCCTCCTCGCCGACCCGGTCGCCGGGGTCGCGGCCGCCGCCCACGCCGGGCGGCCCGGGATGGTGGCGGGCGTCGTTCCCGCCGCGGTCGCGGCCATGATCGATCTCGGCGCCGACCCCGCCCGTATCGTCGCCCGCACCGGCCCCGCCGTCTGCGGGCGTTGCTATGAGGTGCCGGAGGCCATGCGGGCCGAGGTCGCCGGGACCGAACCCGCCGCCTGGGCCGAGACGAGCTGGGGCACCCCGGCCGTCGACGTCACCGCCGGAGTCCTCGCCCAGCTCGAACGGCTCGGCGTCGCGGACCGGCAGGCCAGTACGGTCTGCACCCGGGAATCCGTTGACCACTACTCGTACCGCCGCGATCGCACCACGGGGCGACTCGCGGGATATGTCTGGTTGGACTGAGAAGAGACATGACGGACCGCACGTCTGAACTCGCCGAGAACCTGGCCCGGGTGGAGGCGCGCATCGCAGCCGCCTGCGCGGCCGCCGGGCGCCCGCGGGAAGAGGTGACGCTCGTCGTGGTCACCAAGACCTACCCCGCGAGCGATGTGGGAATCCTCCACGGACTCGGCGTACGGCACGTCGCCGAGAACCGCGACCAGGACGCCGCCCCGAAGGCGGCCGCCTGCGCCGACCTTGATCTGACCTGGCACTTCGTGGGTCAGTTGCAGACCAACAAGGTCAGATCCGTGGTGGGTTATGCCGATGTGGTGCAGTCTGTCGACCGCTTGAAGCTCGTTTCCTCGCTCTCCGCGGCCGCGGAGAAGGAGGGCCGCGAACTCGGCTGCCTCCTGCAGGTCGCGCTCGACGCCGAGTCGGGCGAGCGGGGCGACCGCGGCGGCGTCGCGCCCGACGGGATCGAGGAGTTGGCGGACGCGGTGGACGCCGCCCCGGGGCTGCGGCTCGACGGACTCATGACCGTCGCCCCGCTCTCCGGTCCGTACGCGGGACGGCAACGCGCCGCCTTCGACCGGCTGATGGATTTGTCGACTGCCCTGCGCGCGACCCGTCCGGCTGCGAACATGGTGTCAGCAGGGATGAGCGCGGACCTCGAGGAGGCCGTCGCTGCCGGGGCGACACACGTACGCGTCGGTACGGCGGTACTCGGAGTCCGCCCGAAGCTCGGGTAACGTCGCGAAGCAAGTCGGACCACAGCAGAAAATATGGTCATTCCGCAGAACGGCGGGACGACCCGTGGATCGCGGGCACTTGGTGACGCTGCGACATCGGCCGGTATGGCGATCCACCACAGAGCGGAGGACTCAGAGAATGGCCGGCGCGATGCGCAAGATGGCGGTCTACCTCGGCCTCGTGGAGGACGATGGGTACGACGGCCGGGGCTTCGACCCCGACGACGACTTCGAACCCGAGCTGGAGCCGGAGCCCGAGCGCGACCGGCGCCACATCGCCCCCCCGCGACAGGTGGAGCGTGAGGAACCGGTGCGAGTGGTGCAGCCCCCGGCCCCCCGCGAGCCGATGTCCCATTCTGTTCCGGTACTCGCCGAAAGCGGACGTCCGGCCCGAATTGCCCCCGTGGCATCCATCACACCCGAACGTCCCAGCATGGAGAAGAACGCACCCGTGATCATGCCCAAGGTCGTGTCCGAGCGGGAGCCCTACCGCATCACCACGCTGCACCCCCGGACCTACAACGAGGCCCGTACCATCGGGGAACACTTCCGCGAGGGCACCCCGGTGATCATGAATCTCACGGAGATGGACGACACGGACGCGAAGCGACTTGTCGACTTTGCCGCCGGACTCGTCTTCGGGCTCCATGGCAGCATTGAGCGCGTGACGCAGAAGGTGTTCCTGTTGTCGCCTGCTAACGTCGATGTCACGGCGGAGGACAAGGCCCGGATCGCAGAGGGCGGATTCTTCAACCAGAGCTGAGAACACGAGAACCGGACGGACCGGTCGCGAAGCGGCCGGAACAAGTGAGAGCACGTAAGTCAGGGGAGAGGGAAACGCGGGATGGGCGTCGCACTACAGGTGGTCTACATCGTTCTGATGTGCTTCCTCGTCCTCCTGATCGTCCGACTTGTCATGGACTACGTCTTCCAGTTCGCCCGTTCATGGCAACCCGGTAAGGCGATGGTGGTCGCTCTTGAGGCCACCTACACTGTCACCGATCCACCGCTCAAGCTTCTGCGGCGACTCATCCCGCCGCTGCGTCTCGGGGGCGTGGCACTCGACCTGTCCTTCTTCGTTCTGATGATCATTGTCTACATCCTGATCTCCATCGTGAGCAGCTTCGCGAGGTGAATGTGGACGATACGGTCTTGCCGACTGCCGACGACTACGTAGAGGTGAAGAAGAGATGCCGCTGACCCCCGAGGACGTGCGGAACAAGCAGTTCACGACCGTCCGCCTCCGAGAAGGCTATGACGAGGACGAGGTCGATGCCTTCCTCGACGAGGTCGAGGCCGAGCTGACCCGCCTGCTCCGCGAGAACGAGGACCTGCGCGCCAAGCTGGCCGCCGCGACCCGTGCCGCCGCGCAGAACCAGCAGCAGCAGGGGATGCGCAAGCCCCCGGAGCAGCAGGATCGTCCCGTCGGTCCCGGCGCGCCCGTGCCCGCCGCCATATCCGGACCGCCGGTCCAGCAGCAGCCGCCGCAGATGGGCCCGCCGCAGCTTCCGTCCGGTGCCCCGCAGCTTCCCGCCGGCCCGATGCAGGGCGGCCCCATGCAGGGTGGCCCCATGCAGGGCGGCCCGATGCAGGGCGGTCCGATGCAGGGTGGCCCCATGCAGGGCGGTCCGATGCAGGGCGGCCCCATGGGTCACCCGCAGCAGCAGCAGATGCAGCAGCAGATGCCGCCGCAGATGCAGCAGCAGCAGGGTCCCGGTGGCGACAGCGCCGCGCGTGTCCTCTCGCTGGCCCAGCAGACCGCCGACCAGGCGATCGCCGAGGCCCGCTCCGAGGCCAACAAGATCGTCGGCGAGGCGCGTTCGCGCGCCGAGGGCCTGGAGCGGGACGCCCGCGCCAAGGCGGACGCTCTTGAGCGGGACGCGCAGGAGAAGCACCGCGTCGCGATGGGCTCCCTGGAGTCCGCCCGCGCGACGCTGGAGCGCAAGGTCGAGGACCTGCGCGGCTTCGAGCGCGAGTACCGCACGCGTCTGAAGTCGTACCTGGAGTCGCAGCTGCGTCAGCTGGAGACCCAGGCCGACGACTCGCTCGCCCCGCCGCGCACCCCGGCCACGGCCTCGCTGCCGCCGGCCCCGTCGATGGCCTCGGCCGGCGCCGGTGCGCCGTCCTACGGCAACAACGGCGGCATGGGCGGTGGACCGTCCATGGGCGGCGCACCGTCCTACGGCGGCCAGCAGCAGATGTCTCCGGCGATGACCCAGCCGATGGCTCCGGTCCGTCCGCAGGCTCCGCAGCCGATGCAGCAGGCGCCGGCGCCGATGCGTGGCTTCCTGATCGACGAGGACGACAACTGACGGCGCGGTCTCGCGCGATGAGCGCGTAGCCGTCGGCAGGCAAAAGGGCCGGGCCCCGGGAAACCGGGCCCCGGCCCTTTGCCGTACCCGCCCGCGGACGGCCGCCCACGTGAGGGCCGCCCGCGCGGCCGCCCTCGTGAGGGCCAGGGTCTCGCGGGGCGGAACAAATGCCGTGCGACGGGGGGCGGCGGCGGGCGCGGGGGGCGTCGCCCCCGGCGGGCGCGGGGTGCGTCGCCCCTGCGGAACGACTGCCCACCACGAGGGCGTGGGGTGGGCGTCGGTGCAGCGGAGTGGGGAAGGCGAAGGGCCCGGCGCCCCCTGGGGTGCCGGGCCCTTCGTGGGTGGTCAGGCCTTGCGGAGGCGGAACGTGAGGTTCAGGGACTCGTCCGTGAACGGCTCGCCGTACGTCTCGTCCGCCTCGCCCTGCCCGTGGTCCGTCGCCAGGACCTCGTCCGCGATCAGACCCGCGTGCGCCGTCAGCGCCTCCGCCGTCTCCGGGGAGTCCGTCACCCAGCGCAGGGCGATCCGGTCCGCCACGTCCAGGCCGCTGTTCTTGCGGGCCTCCTGGATCAGGCGGATCGCGTCACGCGCCAGGCCCGCCTTGCGGAGCTCAGGGGTGATCTCCAGGTCCAGGGCGACCGTCGCACCCGCGTCCGAGGCCACCGACCAGCCCTCGCGGGGGGTCTCCGTGATGATGACCTCCTCGGGGGTGACGGTGATCTCCTCGCCGTTCACCGAGAGGGTCGCCTCGCCCGAGCGGAGGGCCAGGGACAGCGCCGCCGCGTCCGCCGCCGCCACCGCCTTCGCCACGTCCTGGACGCCCTTGCCGAAGCGCTTGCCGAGGGAGCGGAAGTTCGCCTTGGCGGTGGTGTCCACCAGGGAGCCGCCCACCTCGGAGAGGGAGGCCAGGGAGGAGACGTTCAGCTCCTCCGTGATCTGGGCCTGGAGGTCCGTGGAGAGGGCCGCGAAGCCCGTCGCCGCCACCAGGGCCCGGGAGAGCGGCTGGCGGGTCTTCACGCCCGACTCGGCGCGCGTCGCCCGGCCGAGCTCCACCAGGCGCCGGACGAGGAGCATCTGCTCCGAGAGCGTCTTGTCGATCGCCGTCGTGTCCGCCTCCGGCCACGTCGCCAGGTGGACCGACTCGGGGGCGTCCGGCGACACCGGCACCACCAGGTCCTGCCAGACCCGCTCGGTGATGAACGGGGTCAGCGGGGCCATCAGGCGGGTGACCGTCTCCACCACGTCGTGGAGGGTGCGGAGGGCCGCCTTGTCGCCCTGCCAGAAGCGGCGGCGCGAGCGGCGCACGTACCAGTTGGAGAGATCGTCGACGAAGGCCGAGATCAGCTTGCCGGTGCGCTGGGTGTCGTACGACTCCATCGCCTCGGTCGTCTCGGCGACCAGCGTGTTGAGCTCGGAGAGCAGCCACCTGTCGAGGACCGTGCGGTCGGCCGGGGCCGGGTCCGCGGCCGACGGGGCCCAGCCGGACGTGCGGGCGTACAGCGCCTGGAAGGCCACCGTGTTCCAGTACGTCAGGAGGGTCTTGCGGACGACCTCCTGGATCGTGCCGTGGCCCACCCGGCGGGCCGCCCACGGCGAGCCGCCGGCCGCCATGAACCAGCGGACGGCGTCGGCGCCGTGCTGGTCCATCAGCGGGATCGGCTGGAGGATGTTCCCCAGGTGCTTGGACATCTTGCGGCCGTCCTCGGCGAGGATGTGGCCCAGGCAGACCACGTTCTCGTAGGACGACTTGTCGAAGACCAGCGTGCCGACGGCCATCAGCGTGTAGAACCAGCCTCGCGTCTGGTCGATGGCCTCGGAGATGAACTGCGCCGGGTAGCGGGACTCGAAGAGTTCCTTGTTCTCGTACGGGTAGCCGTACTGCGCGAACGGCATCGATCCCGAGTCGTACCAGGCGTCGATGACCTCCGGCACCCGGGTGGCCTCCAGGGAGCAGCCCTCCGTCGGGCAGCCGAAGGTCACCGCGTCGATGTAGGGGCGGTGCGGGTCGAGCTGCGACTGGTCGGTGCCCGTCAGCTCGGTCAGCTCGGCGCGGGAGCCCACACAGGTCAGGTGGCCTTCCTCGCAGCGCCAGATCGGCAGCGGGGTGCCCCAGTAGCGGTTCCGGGAGAGGGCCCAGTCGACGTTGTTGGTCAGCCAGTCGCCGAAGCGGCCGTGCTTGACCGAGTCGGGGAACCAGTTCGTCCGCTCGTTCTCCGCGAGCATGCGGTCCTTGACCGCGGTCGTGCGGATGTACCAGGACGGCTGCGCGTAGTACAGCAGCGCCGTGTGGCAGCGCCAGCAGTGCGGGTAGCTGTGCTCGTACGCGATGTGCTTGAAGAGCAGTCCGCGCGCGTCCAGGTCGGCGGTGAGCGCCTCGTCGGCCTTCTTGAAGAAGACGCCGCCGACCAGCGGCACGTCCTCCTCGAAGGTGCCGTCGGGGCGGACCGGGTTCACGACCGGCAGGCCGTACGCCTTGCAGACCTTGAGGTCGTCCTCGCCGAAGGCGGGGGACTGGTGGACCAGACCCGTACCGTCCTCGGTCGTCACGTACTCGGCGTTGACGACGTAGTGCGCCGGCTCGGGGAACTCGACCAGCTCGAAGGGGCGCTGGTAGGTCCAGCGCTCCATCTCGGCGCCCGTGAAGGACTCGCCGGTGGTGACCCAGCCCTCGCCGAGGGCCTTCTCGACCAGCGGCTGGGCGACGACGACCCGCTCGTCGCCGTCGGTGGCGACGACGTAGGTGACCTCGGGGTGGGCGGCGACCGCGGTGTTGGACACCAGGGTCCACGGGGTCGTCGTCCAGACCAGGAGCGCCGCCTTGCCGGCCAGCGGGCCGGAGGTCAGCGGGAAGCGGACGTAGACCGAGGGGTCGACGACCGTCTCGTAGCCCTGGGCCAGCTCGTGGTCGGAGAGGCCGGTGCCGCAGCGCGGGCACCAGGGGGCGACCCGGTGGTCCTGGACGAGCAGGTCCTTGTCGAAGATCTGCTTCAGCGACCACCAGACCGACTCGATGTACGAGGGGTCCATCGTCCGGTACGCGTCGTCCAGGTCGACCCAGTAGCCCATGCGGGTCGTGAGCTCGGCGAACGCGTCGGTGTGCCGGGTCACCGACTCGCGGCACTTGTCGTTGAACGCGGCGATGCCGTAGTCCTCGATGTCCTTCTTGCCGGAGAAGCCGAGCTCCTTCTCGACGGCGAGCTCGACCGGGAGGCCGTGGCAGTCCCAGCCGGCCTTGCGGGCCACGTGGTAGCCGCGCATGGTCCGGAAGCGGGGGAAGACGTCCTTGAAGACGCGGGCCTCGATGTGGTGGGCGCCCGGCATGCCGTTGGCGGTCGGCGGGCCCTCGTAGAACACCCACTCGGGGCGTCCCTCGGACTGTTCGAGGGTCTTGGCGAAGACCTTGTTCTCGCGCCAGAGATCGAGCACGGCGTGCTCCATCGCGGGCAGGTCGACCTGGGCGGGCACCTGGCGGTACTGCGGCGGTGTCATCGAGTTCCTCCGGCGGACTGTCGTCGTTCCGTCGGAGGGACGAGAGCGCTGCTCCCGCGGTACCACCCTCCTTGGCCCGGGGCGCGCACGCCCTGAGCCCCCTCATTGGGGTCGCGACGCCGGGTCTAGTCACCGCAGTGTCCTGCGGCTTTCTTCCGACGGCTCCGGGGTGATGCTTCACATCGGGCTCGCCCCCGGGCTCTCACCGTCCCCGGGTCGCTCATGGCTGCGTACGACGCTACTCGTCCCCATCCAAGCCTTTCGCAGGACCAGTGTACGGGCCCCGCGGTGGGGTGGCAGACCGGTTTTCCCGTGACCCGAATGGCCATACGGGGCGGCGCGGACTTGGTGTGCGGCCATGTGGGGGAGGGGCGGGACGGATTACCCGGCGGGGAGCTGGGCACAACGGAGGCAGGCCTGCCCCGAGGGGTGCGGGGGCGGGTGGGAACGGCGGCGTGCCCCGTTGCCGCGGGCCTTGGGCCGATTTATCGTCCCAGCACGATTCGCGAGCAAGATCACAAAATGTGAAGGGGCCGCGACATGGTGGCGAAGAAGACCGCCGCGAAGAAGCCCTCGGCCGCCGGTTCCACCGGTTCGGCGGAGGGTGCCAAGGACGTGGCCGGGAAGAAGACGACGGTCGCGGAGCCGCCGACGGTCGCGAAGAGGACCACCGCGAAGAAGACCACCCCGAGGAAGACCACCGCGAAGAAGGCCGCCGTGAAGAAGACCGCCGTGAAGAAGAGCGCGGGGGAGGACGCGGTCGCCGAGGAGACGGTTGCCCCGAAGGCCGCCGCCAGGAAGACGCCCGCCAAGAAGGCCGCGGCGAAGAAGGCGGCCGCCACGGCGCCCGCCGCGAAGAAGCAGACAGGAGCCAGGACGGTGGCAGCGAAGAAGACGGCGGGTGGCCTCACGACCGCCGGGGACGAGGCAGCCGTGCCTCCCGCCCGGACCGGCGAGCTCGCGGTACGTCCCGGGGAGGACCCGTGGACCCCGGCCGAGGTGACCGAGGCCCGCAACGAGCTCCAGTCCGAGGTGCTGCGGCTCCGCAGCGAGCTCGCGCACTCCCAGGAGGAGCTCACCGGCCTCATGCGGGACTCGGGCGACGGCGCCGGGGACGACCAGGCCGACACCGGCACCAAGAACATCACCCGCGAGCACGAGCTCGCCCTGGCCGCCAACGCCCGGGAGATGCTGGAACAGACCGAGCACGCCCTGGAACGGCTCGACGCGGGCACCTACGGCCTCTGCGAGGTGTGCGGGAAGCCGATCGGCAAGGCGCGGATGCAGGCCTTCCCCCGGGCCACGCTCTGCGTCGAGGACAAGCAGCGGCAGGAGCGGCGCGGCTGACCGCCGGGGACCGCGCGGGCCGCGGCCGGGAGCGGCCCGCGCGGTGCGCCGGCGCCGCGCCGCCGCCCTGCCGGACGCCGCGCGGCCGGTCATCTCGGCTGCCGGTCTCGTACGCCTGTGCCGTACCCTCGGTGCACGGTCAGGCATCGAGGTCGAGGGACTCACTCACGTGGCAGAGGCGGAGCGCATCATCGGTACGCCGGATTCAGCAGGGGCCGAGGAGCCGGCCGCCTCCGACGAGACGGTGGCCGCCGACGGTACGGCCACGCCCGCCGACGGTGCGGCCGCTCCCGGGGAGCGGCCGAAGGGCAGGCGCCGGATCCTCGCCCTGTTCGTCGTGGCCGTCCTCGCCTACCTGCTCGACCTGGGCAGCAAGATGCTCGTGGTCGCGAAGCTGGAGGGCCGTGAGCCGATCCGGGTGATCGGCGACTGGCTGCGCTTCGACGCCATCCGGAACCCGGGCGCCGCGTTCGGCATGGGCGAGGCCTTCACGATCATCTTCACCTGCATCGCGGCCGCCGTGATCGTCGTGATCATCCGGCTGGCGCGGAAGCTCTACAGCCTGCCCTGGGCGATCGCGCTCGGTCTCCTGCTCGGCGGTGCGCTGGGCAACCTCACGGACCGGATCTTCCGCTCCCCGGGCGTCTTCGAGGGCGCGGTCGTCGACTTCATCGCCCCCGCGCACTTCGCCGTCTTCAACCTCGCGGACTCGGCGATCGTCTGCGGCGGCATCCTCATCGTGATCCTGTCGTTCCGGGGTCTGGACCCCGACGGCACCGTCCACAAGGACTGAGCGGATCCGGCCGCGAGACCCGAGCACCTCGGGGCAAGGCATACTCGACGAGTGAGTACGAGTCCCGAGATCCGCACGCTGCCCGTTCCCGATGGCCTGGAGGGCGAGCGCGTCGACGCCGCCATCGCCCGAATGTTCGGGTTCTCCCGTACGAAGGCGGCCGAGCTGGCCGCCGCAGGGAAGGTCCAGGTCGACGGCTCCGTCGTCGGCAAGTCCGAGCGGGTGAGCGGCGGCGCGTGGCTCGAGGTCGAGATGCCGGGCGCGGCCGCGCCCGTGCAGATCGTCGCCGAGCCCGTCGAGGGCATGGAGATCGTCCACGACGACGACGACATCGTCGTGATCATGAAGCCGATCGGGGTGGCCGCGCACCCCAGCCCCGGCTGGACCGGCACCACGGTCATCGGCGGCCTGGCCGCCGCCGGCTACCGCATCTCCACCTCCGGCGCCGCCGAGCGCCAGGGCATCGTGCACCGCCTCGACGTCGGCACCTCCGGTCTGATGGTGGTCGCCAAGTCGGAGTACGCGTACACCTCGCTCAAGCGCCAGTTCAAGGAGCGCACGGTCGACAAGCGCTACCACGCGCTGGTGCAGGGCCACCCCGACCCGATGAGCGGCACCATCGACGCCCCCATCGGCCGGCATCCGAACCACGACTACAAGTGGGCGGTCACCGCCGACGGCAAGGCGTCCGTCACGCACTACGACCTCATCGAGGCCTACCGCTCGGCGTCGCTGCTCGACATCAAGCTGGAGACGGGCCGCACCCACCAGATCCGGGTGCACATGTCCGCCCACCGCCACCCCTGCGTCGGTGACCTCACGTACGGCGCCGACCCGACGATCGCCAAGCGCCTCGGTCTCACCCGGCAGTGGCTGCACGCCGTCCGGCTGGGCTTCGAGCACCCGGGCGACGGCTCGTGGGTCGAGTTCGCCAGCACCTACCCCGAGGACCTCCAGAAGGCCCTGGACCGGATCGCGGCGGAGAGCCAGTGAGTGCCCCGCACCGCGCGTACAGCGTCCGCGAGGCGGCCGGCCCCGAGGACCGCGAGGCCTGCTTCGCCGTCCGCCGAGAGGTCTTCGTCGGCGAGCAGGGCGTCCCGCCCGAGCTGGAGTACGACACGTACGACGCCGGCGCGGTGCACGTGCTCGCCGTGCGCGAGGACGGGCTGCCGCTGGGCACCGGCCGGCTCCTCTTCGGGGCGGACGCGGTCGGCAAGACCGGCGCCGACACCTCGGTGGGCTCGCTCGGCCGGCTCGCGGTGTCCAAGGCCGCGCGCGGCCTCGGCGTCGGCGCCGCGCTCGTGCGGGGCATCGAGGACGTGGCGCGCGAACGCGGGCTGACCGCCGTCGACCTGCACGCGCAGACCCACGCGCTCGGCTTCTACGAGCGCCTCGGCTACGAGGCGTACGGCCCCGAGTTCCCGGACGCGGACATGCCGCACCGGGCCATGCGCAGGGCTCTGTAGGGCCCGCGCGGCACCAGGAGTGCTCGACCGCCCCTTGTCCCGCCCGCCGCGAGCGGGCGTACACAGGGGGCAGTCATCGTTAAAACGGACATACGTGACAGGGTGTGTCCGTGGATCAATTGGCCCTGTTGTTCTTGCTGCTGCTCGGCGCGCTGCTGACGGTCCCGCTCGGTGAGCGGCTCGGACTGCCCGCGCCCGTCCTGATGACCCTCGTCGGGATCGGGCTGGCGGTCCTGCCCTTCGTACCGAACGTCGAGGTGCCGCCGGAGCTCATCCTTCCGCTGGTGCTGCCGCCGCTCCTCTACGCCTCCGTGCAGCGGACCTCCTGGCGCCAGTTCGCGGCCAACAGACGGCCGATCTTCCTGCTCGCGGTCGCCCTCGTGTTCGTCACCACGGCCGCCGTCGGCGCCGTGGCCAACGCCCTCGTGCCCGGCCTTCCGCTGGCCGCCGCGATCGCGCTCGGCGCCCTCGTCGCCCCGCCCGACCCGGTCGCGGCGACCGCCGTCGCCGGCTCGCTCGGGCTGCCGCGGCGGCTGGTGTCGATCCTGGAGGGCGAGGGCCTCTTCAACGACGTCACCGCGATCGTGCTGTACCACGTGGCCATCGCCGCCGCGGTCAGCGGCTCCTTCTCCTGGCCCGACGCGCTCGGCGAGTTCGTCCTCTCCGCGGTGGTCGCGGTGGCGATCGGCCTGGCGCTCGGCTGGCTCTCCAACAAGCTCATCGGGGTGCTCGGCGACGCCACCCTCCAGACCGGCCTCACCCTCCTCGTGCCCTTCGTGAGCTACGTCCTCGCCGAGGAGCTGCACGGCTCCGGCGTCCTCGCGGTCCTGGTCACCGCCCTCTTCCTCGCCGAGCACGCGGCCGACGCCGACGACGTGATGGGCCGGCTCGCCGGGCAGACCTTCTGGCAGATCGTCGACACCCTCGTCACCGGCATCGCCTTCGGCCTCATCGGCCTCGAACTCGTCCATGTCTTCGGGGTGGCGGAGGGACGCGGCCGGCAGATGCTCGGCTGGGGCGCCGCCGTCGTCGGGGTGGTCGTCGGCGTCCGGCTGCTGTGGCTGCTGCCGGCGACCTGGCTGGCGAAACGGCTGCACACCCGCCGGGACGTCGACGAGGAGATCCCGACCAGCTGGCGGGAGACCATCGTCATGTGGTGGGCGGGGATGCGCGGCGTGGCCTCGGTGGCGCTCGCGCTCGCCATCCCGCTCCGCACCGACGACGGCGCGCCCTTCCCCGGCCGGGACGAGATCGTCTTCATCGCCTTCTGCGTGATCATCGCCACGCTGGTCGTCCAGGGGCTGACGCTGCCCTGGCTGGTGAAGCGGCTCGGCGTACGGGCCGACGCGGACGCCGAGCGGGTCCTCGAGCGGGATCTCGCCATCCGGGCGGCGAAGGCCGCCCGGCGCAGGCTCAAGGAGATCGAGGAGGTCGAGGAGCTGCCGGAGGAGGTCCAGGAGCGGCTGCTGCGCGGGGCCTACGACATCGGGGCGCGGATCAGTCCCGACATGGTCGACGAGGAGCGGCGGGCGGCGTTCGTCGAGCGGACGAAGCGCTTCAAGGCGGTGCAGCGGATCCAGCGGGAGCTGATGTCGGCCGCCCGGCACGAGGTGCTCGCGGCCCGCAGCGAGCCGGGTGCCGACCCGGAGGTGGTGGACCGGGTGCTGCGTCAGCTGGACGTGCGCAGCATGCGGTGAGGGTCGTGTCGGCGGGTTCGGTGACCGTCGGCGGGGGGTGGCAGGATGGCGGGTATGGACATCATGCTTTTCCACTCGGTGTACGGGCTGCGCCCGGCCGTCCGGGACGCGGCCGACCGGCTGCGGGCCGCCGGGCACCAGGTGTGGGTGCCGGACCTGTTCGACGGCTGGACCACCGATTCGGTGGAGGAGGGCATGGCGAAGCGGGACGAGATCGGCAAGGACGAGCTGCTGAAGCGCGCGATCCTGGCCGCCGCCCCGTACTCGGAGCGCGGTCTGGTCTACGCGGGCTTCTCCTTCGGTGCCTCCGTAGCGCAGACCCTGGCCCTCGGCGACGAGAAGGCGCGCGGTCTGCTGCTGCTCCACGGCACGTCGGACCTCGCGCCCAACGTGTCGGTGGACGAGCTGCCCGTGCAGTTGCACGTGGCCGATCCCGACCCGTTCGAGACGCACGACTGGCTGTCCTCCTGGTACCTGCAGATGCGCAGGGCCGGGGCGGACGTGGAGGTCTACCGCTACCCGGGCGCGGGGCACGTGTACACGGACCCGGAGCTGCCCGACTGGGACGAGGAGTCGGCCGACCGGACGTGGTCGGTGGCGCTGGCCTTCCTGGACAGCCTGTAGGACCGCGGTGAACGGGTGTGGCCCCCGGGGGAGTTCCCCCGGGGGCCACACCCGTGTGAGGCCGGATCAGGCGCGGTACGCCGTCCAGTAGTCGTTCATCCGGGTCACCTGGCCCGAGGTGAACTGGTACATGCAGGCGTCGTACGTGTAGTCCATGAAGTTGTGGATCGGGTCCACGCCGGCCTTGTTGGTGCAGGTGTCACGGCCGGTCGGGCACTCGTAGGCGGGGCTCTTCTCGGCCGGGGTGTCGGCCACGCCGTCGCCGCTGCCGCTGCAGCCGCCCTGGAAGGTGTGGTAGAGGCCCATCCAGTGGCCGACCTCGTGGGTGGCGGTGTCGCCCTGGTTGTAGTTGGCGGCGGAGCCGCCCGGGAGCGACGCGTCGAGGACGACGACGCCGTCCATGGACGGGTTCGAGGCGTACGAGGACGGGAAGGTCGCCCAGCCCAGGAGGCCGCCGCCCAGGTTGGCGGTGTAGAAGTTCAGCGCGCCCGCGCCGCCCTTGCGGAGGGTCTGCTTCATCTGCTTCTCGGCGGTGGAGCCGGAGGACAGGTTGTACCAGGACGCGTTGTCCGTGTAGTCGGTACCGGCCAGGGTGAACTGGAAGTTGGAGTTCACGTTGCCGGTGCCCTGGCCCGCGTAGGCCGCGTTCAGGACGTTCATCTGGTTGGTGATCGCGGTCGCGGAGAGCTTGCCCGTCGTACCGGAGTGGATGACGTGGAAGTAGACGGGGATGTTCACCACCGCGGCGGCTCTGTCGGCGGAGCCGCTGAGGCGGGCCTCGGAACGGGCGGCGGACAGCTTCTTCTTGAAATCGGCGTCCATGGCCGCGGCCTTGGCGGCCGTGACCTCGTTCGGCTCGGCGGCGTGGCCGTCGGCGCCGCGCGCCTTGCGGGCGCCGGAGAGGGCGCCGGCGTCGTCGGCGCACTCCTCGGCGGTGGCGCCGGCGAGGGTGGTGGTGCCGCTCGCGACCGGGGCGGAGAGCGGGGCAAGGGCCAGGGTTCCGGCCATGACGGCCGTACCGATCATCCGACGTGACATACGCGGGGATATACGGACAAGAGCACGCATGGTGACTCCTCGTGGGGGGTGGGGGGAGGAACTTCCTCCGCCACGCCGGGGAGATTACGCGTCCATGTCAGCCACCGTTGAGGAGTGATCAAGCCCAATCATTCAGGGGGCAATTCGGGTCATCGGGAAGAAGTTCTTGTGCTGTTTCCGGAGTTTGAGATCTCGACGTAACAGCTGGGGTGACGGAGGCGGGTGGTGTGTCCGGATTCGATCTCCGAAACCAGCCACCCGCCGTAGCGATGTGATCTTCCGTTAACAGAAGGGATCATGGCTGAAAAGCATCGCTAATGAGCCGTCAGGGAAGCGTCAGCGGACCGGCTGGTACACCCGCTCGACACGCTGCGTTCCGCTCAGCGTCCGGTACGAGCGCGCCCAGGACGTCGTCGCGGCCGGGTCCGCCTTGTCGGAGACCGTGTAGTAGTCCATCTGCGAGCGTTCGGCGGTCACGTCGAGCACGCCGTAGCCGTGGTGGTCCATGTCCACCCACTTCACGTGCCGGTTGGCGGCCTTGACGGCGCCGGCGGCCACCACCGAGAGCGTCCCCGGGGCCACGTGCAGCAGGTCGTCCAGGTTGTCCGAGGTCACCGAGGTGACCACGAACTCGGTCGCGGCGGACGCCGAGAAGGGGTACGTCGCCGCCTTCACCGGAACGTCGTTGGCCCAGGCCATGTGGATGTCGCCGGTCAGGAAGACCGTGTTGCGGATCGCCCGCGAGGTGAGGTGTCCGAGCAGCTCCTTGCGGTCGTCCGTGTAGCCGTCCCACTGGTCGACGTTGACCGCGAGCCCCTCCTTCGGCAGGCCCATCAGCTCGGCGAGCGGCTCCAGGAGGTGGGCGGGCAGGGAGCCGAAGGCGATCGGCGAGATCATCACCGAGGTGCCGACCAGCTGCCAGGTCGCGTCCGAGCCCGCGAGCCCGGACTTCAGCCAGTCCAGCTGTGCGCGTCCGGTGATGCTGCGCGCCGGGTCGTCGACCGAACCGCTGCCGGTCTTCGCCGGCGCGGAGCGGAACGAACGCAGGTCGAGGAGGTGCAGATCGGCCAGCTTGCCGAAGCGCAGCCGCCGGAAGACCGTGCCCTCGGTGGACGTACGGACCGGCATCCACTCGAAGTAGGCCTGCTTGGCCGCGGCGACCCGGGCCGCCCAGTCGCCCTCGGCGCCGGGGGTGTGGTTCTCGGCCCCGCCCTCCCAGGCGTCGTTGGCGAACTCGTGGTCGTCCCAGATGGCGATGACCGGGTGGGCCGCGTGCAGCGCCTGGAGGTCGGCGTCCGTCTTGTAGTGCCCGTGCCGGGTGCGGTAATCGGCCAGCGAGACGATCTCGTGGCGCGGCTCGTGCTGCCGGACGGTGTACTTCGCCTCCGGGTAGGTGCCACTGCCGTACTCGTACACGTAGTCGCCGAGGTGCAGGATCGCGTCCAGGTCGGCGCGGGCGGCGAGGTGGCGGTACGCGGAGAAGTGGCCGGCCTCCCAGTTGGCGCAGGAGACCACACCGAAGCGGACGCCGGGCGCCGCGGCGTCGAGAGCCGGTGTGGTGCGGGTGCGGGCGGCGGGGGAGACGGTGGATCCCGCGGTGAAGCGGAACCAGTAGGAGGTGGCCGGGCGCAGGCCCCGGACGTCCGCCTTCACCGTGTGGTCGGAGCCGGCGCTCGCGGTGCTCGTGCCGGAGGCCACGATCCGCGCGAAGCCGCGGTCCTCGGCGAGCTCCCAGCCGACCTGGACGTCGGGGCCGAGGCCGGAGCCGGGCACGGCTTCGGGGGTGGGGGTGACGCGCGTCCAGAGCAGGACGCCGTCGGGCAGCGGGTCGCCGGAGGCGACGCCGTGGAGGAACGCGGGCGCCCCGGGGGCCGCGTGGGCCGTGCCGACCGCGCCGAGGAGGGCGGGCGCGGTGACGGCGGTGACGGCGGCGGCCTTGACGACCGTACGCCGCGTGGGGGCGGAGGATATGAAACGACTGGTCACGGGCAGTCAGATTACTGGTGGGTACGGTGGGTGGGGAGGGGCTTGCGGGAAAGTTCGCCGGATCGTCGCCCCCCGGCCGCATCCGCCCCCGCGGCGGTGGCGCCTTTCCGGCGGTCGTGACCTGACCCGGGATCAGAACCGCTCTCCGCGGGGCGGTTCCGGGGGAGACCGCTCGCCACTGGGAGGGACCCACCCCCGCATACGGCTGCGCCCCCCGGCCCGCCGGGGCGGGTCAGGGGGCGAAGGCGACGTTCCGTACGGTCCGGGTCAGCCCTTGAGGGCCGTGGCGATCGCCGTGTCGAACTCCGGCACGGTCATCGGCGGGTTGTCGGAGCCCGCCACCGTGACCGGCTTGCCGTCCATCTTCAGCGTCGGGGTGCCCGTCACGCCGCTGTCGTCGAAGGCCTTCGACATCTTCATCGCCCAGGCGTCGAACGTGCCGTCCTCGACGTTCTTCTTGAACGCGGCGTTGCCCTTCAGGGCCGGCACCGAGTCCGCCACCTCCAGGAGGTAGGAGTCCTTGGCGAACTTGTCGTCGTTCTCCTCCGGGTGGAACTTCGCCGAGTAGAGCGCCGACTTGTACGTCAGGAAGGCCTCGGGGCTCACGTCTAGGGCCGCGCCGAGCGCCGAGAGGGCGTTCTTCGAGCCCTCGCCCGTGGCGGCGTCGTCGATGAACGTGGCACCGACGTACTTGATCTTGTACTTGCCGGCCTCGACGTCCTTCTCGACCGTGGAGCCCACGGACTGCTCGAAGGTCGCGCAGACCGGGCAGCGCGAGTCCTCGTACAGCTCCAGGGTCTTCTTCGCGGTCGGCTTGCCGACGACGACGGTGGTGCCGTTCGTGCCCGAGGTGTTCTTCGGGGCCGTCACGGTGGTCGCCTTCGCGGCCGACTCCCACGCGGAGGGCTGGTTCGACTGGACCACCGCGTAGCCGATGCCGCCGGCGGCGGCGAGGACGGCCACGGCCGAGACGCCGACGACGAGCTGCCGGCGGGCCCGGTCCTTCTTCGCCTGACGCTCGCGCTCGACGCGCAGACGCTCGCGGGCGGCAGCCTTGTTGGCCTGGTTGTTGCGTGCACTCATGATCGTGATCTCCGTGACGGTGAGGAAGGAAGGGGTACCGCGTGCCTGGGGGCGCGTCGCTCAGACGAGAGCGAGGCGCGGGCACGGCGGTCCCCGCCGTCCCACGGAGTGGGTGAGGAGCCGGGTGCGGGAGGGCTGCGGCCGCCCCGCGGGGCGCCCGGCGCGCCGCGGCGCCGGACCACCGGTACGGAAGAGGGCCGCCACCAGGAGCAGCGGCCGGAACGCGAAGGCCGACACCGCGCCGAGCAGCCGGGCGAGCGCCCGCTCCCCGCCGCGCAGCCAGACCGCCGCGAAGAGCCCGACGCCCACATGGGCCAGAAGCAGCAGCCAGGGCAGCGCCGGGTCGGGGGAGTCGAGGAGCGCGGCGGCCGTGCCGCTCTCGGGGGCGGCCACGCCCGGCAGCGGGGTGCCGACGGCGCCGCCGCAGAACACCTCCACGCCGACCGCGCGCAGCGACCCGGCGACCGGGCCGCCCGCGGCGCCGTAGCAGACCGCCTGGCCGCTGGTGAAGAGCGTGTCGGCCGCCAGTTCCAGCGGCACGAGGAGCCCGGTGATCGGGCCGAGACCCCGCTCGCGGCCCGCGAGGGCGTACGCCACGGCGAAGACGCCGACGGCGACCGGGACGACCGTCCCGAGCGGCAGCGGCACGCGGGAGAGCAGCACGTGGGACGCCACGGACAGCGTCACGACCAGTGCCGTGAAGAACGCCGCCCGCAGCGCTCTCAGCTGCGTCCCTGCCATGTCCATCGTCGTGGAGTGTGCCATGCCGGTCCGTAAAACGCCCTTAAAGGGAGTCTGTGAACGATCCCGGAGACCCCGGGAGGCCCGCCGGCCCCCAGAGTCCCCTGCTGCACAGCGGAGTCCGCTACAGCCCCGGGATCCGGCCGTTGCGGAAGAGGTCCACGAAGGTCTGGTGGTCGGCCCGCGCCCGTGCCCCGTAGCTGTGGGCGAAGTCCACCAGGAGCTCCGCGAAACCGTCCTCGTCGGCGGCGATCGCCGCGTCGATGGCCCGCTCCGTCGAGAACGGCACCAGCGAGTGCCCGCTGGAGTCGTCCGCCGCCGCGTGCATGGTCGCCGTCGCCCGGCCCAGGTCGGCGACCGTGGCGGCGATGTCCTGGGGGTCGTCGATGTCCGACCAGTCGAGGTCCACCGCGTACGGCGAGACCTCGGCGACGAGCTGCCCGGCGCCGTCCAGCTCGGTCCAGCCGAGCCACGGGTCGGCGTGCGCCTGGAGCGCCCGCTGCGAGATCACGGTGCGGTGGCCCTCGTGCTGGAAGTACTCCCGCACCGCCGCGTCCTTCACATGGCGGGAGACCGCCGGGGTCTGCGCCTGCTTGAGGTAGATCACGACGTCGTTCTCCAGGGCGTCGCTGTTCCCCTCCAGGAGGATGTTGTACGAGGGGAGGCCGGCCGATCCGATGCCGATCCCGCGCCGCCCGACCACGTCCTTGACCCGGTACGAGTCGGGGCGGGCCAGGCTGGACTCCGGCAGGGTCTCCAGGTAGCCGTCGAAGGCCGCCAGGACCTTGTACCGCGCGGCCGCGTCCAGCTCGATCGCGCCGCCGCCCGGGGAGAAGCGGCGCTCGTAGTCCCGGATCTCCGTCATCGAATCGAGGAGCCCGAAGCGGGTCATGGAACGGGCGTCGCGCAGCGCGTCGAGCAGCGCGCCCTCGGCCGTGTCCAGCGTGAACGGGGGCAGCTCGTCGTTCTTCGCGCCGGTCGCGAGGGCGTGGATGCGCTCCCGGTAGGAGGCGGCGTAGATCCGGACGAGGTGGCTGATCTGCTCGTCGCTGAGCGCCTTCGCGTAGCCGACGAGGGCGAGCGAGGCGGCGAGCCGCTTGAGGTCCCAGGTGAAGGGGCCGACGTACGCCTCGTCGAAGTCGTTGACGTTGAAGATCAGCCGCCCGGTGGCGTCCATGTACGTGCCGAAGTTCTCGGCGTGCAGATCGCCGTGTATCCAGACCCGGCCGGTGCGCTCGTCCAGATAGGGGCCGCCGTGGGCCTCCTGCTCCAGGTCGGCGTAGAACAGGCAGGCCGTGCCCCGGTAGAAGGCGAAGGCCGAGCCGGCCATCTTCCGGAACTTGACGCGGAAGGCCGCGGGGTCGGCGGCGAGGAGCTCGCCGAAGGCGGTGTCGAAGACGGCGAGGATGTGCTCACCGCGCTCCGTGGCGGTGGGCTGGGGGACCGACATCGAGGTGCCTCCTGGTACCGGACGTACTGCAAGACTGTTCATGACAATTTGGACACGTGTTCCGTGTCTCTCAACGCGCGACCCTAGCCGCGAGTGCCCGACGCCTGTCAGTCCGGAGACGTAGACTTCCACGCTGTCCCCCCAGACTGTCCGCAGCCTGTCGACTCCTGTTTTCCGGAGGCCTCCCGCCGTGACCAAGCCGCCCTTCACGCACCTCCACGTCCACACCCAGTACTCGCTGCTGGACGGTGCCGCGCGGCTGAAGGACATGTTCAACGCGTGCAACGAGATGGGCATGACCCATATCGCGATGTCGGACCACGGCAACCTGCACGGTGCGTACGACTTCTTCCACTCGGCGAAGAAGGCCGGGGTGACGCCGATCATCGGCATCGAGGCGTACGTCGCCCCCGAGTCCCGGCGGAACAAGCGGAAGATCCAGTGGGGGCAGCCGCACCAGAAGCGGGACGACGTCTCCGGTTCCGGCGGTTACACCCACAAGACGATCTGGGCGGCCGACGCCACCGGACTCCACAACCTCTTCCGGCTCTCCTCCGACGCCTACGCCGAGGGCTGGCTGCAGAAGTGGCCCCGGATGGACAAGGAGACCATCTCCCAGTGGTCGGAGGGGCTCATCGCCTCCACCGGCTGCCCCTCCGGCGAGCTGCAGACCCGCCTCCGGCTCGGCCAGTTCGACGAGGCCCTCAAGTCGGCCTCCGAGTACCAGGACATCTTCGGCAAGGAGCGGTACTTCCTGGAGCTGATGGACCACGGCATCGAGATCGAGCGCCGGGTCCGCGACGGGCTCCTGGAGATCGGCAAGAAGCTCGGCATCCCGCCGCTGGTCACCAACGACTCCCACTACACGTACGCGCACGAGTCGGCCGCGCACGACGCGCTGCTCTGCATCCAGACCGGCAAGAACCTCTCCGACCCGGACCGCTTCCGCTTCGACGGCACCGGCTACTACCTCAAGTCCACGGACGAGATGTACGCGATCGACTCCTCGGACGCCTGGCAGGAGGGCTGCCGCAACACCCTCCTGGTCGCGGAGCAGGTCTCCACCGACGGCATGTTCGTCGAGAAGAACCTCATGCCGAAGTTCGACATCCCGGAGGGCTACACCGAGGTCACCTGGTTCCGCGAGGAGACCATGCGGGGCATGCACCGCCGCTTCCCCGACGGCATCCCCGACGACCGCATGAAGCAGGTCGAGTACGAGATGGACACGATCATCTCGATGGGCTTCCCCGGCTACTTCCTCGTCGTCGCCGACTTCATCATGTGGGCGAAGAAGCAGGGCATCGCCGTGGGCCCCGGCCGAGGCTCCGCGGCCGGCTCGATCGTCGCGTACGCCATGGGCATCACCGACCTCGACCCGATCCCGCACGGACTGATCTTCGAGCGCTTCCTCAACCCCGAGCGCATCTCGATGCCCGATGTCGACATCGACTTCGACGAGCGTCGGCGCGTCGAGGTGATCCGGTACGTGACGGAGAAGTACGGCTCCGACAAGGTCGCCATGATCGGCACCTACGGCAAGATCAAGGCCAAGAACGCCATCAAGGACTCCGCGCGCGTCCTCGGCTACCCGTACGCCATGGGCGACCGGCTCACCAAGGCCATGCCCGCCGACGTCCTCGGCAAGGGCATCGACCTCAACGGCATCACCGACCCCTCGCACCCGCGCTACAGCGAGGCCGGCGAGATCCGCGCGATGTACGAGAACGAGCCGGACGTCAAGAAGGTCATCGACACCGCCCGCGGCGTCGAGGGCCTGGTCCGCCAGATGGGTGTGCACGCGGCCGGCGTGATCATGTCCAGCGAGCCGATCGTCGACCACGCGCCGATCTGGGTGCGGCACACCGACGGCGTCACCATCACGCAGTGGGACTACCCGCAGTGCGAGTCGCTCGGCCTGCTCAAGATGGACTTCCTGGGCCTGCGCAACCTCACGATCATGGACGACGCCGTCAAGATGGTGAAGGCCAACAAGGGGATCGACCTCGACCTCCTGGCCCTGCCGCTCGACGACCCGAAGACCTTCGAACTGCTCCAGCGCGGTGACACCCTCGGTGTCTTCCAGTTCGACGGCGGCCCCATGCGCTCGCTGCTGCGGCTGATGAAGCCCGACAACTTCGAAGACATCTCCGCCGTGTCCGCCCTGTACCGGCCGGGCCCGATGGGCATGAACTCGCACACGAACTACGCCCTGCGCAAGAACAAGCAGCAGGAGATCACCCCGATCCACCCCGAGCTGGAGAAGCCGCTCGAAGAGGTGCTCGCGGTCACCTACGGCCTCATCGTCTACCAGGAGCAGGTGCAGAAGGCCGCCCAGATCATCGCCGGCTACTCCCTCGGCGAGGCCGACATCCTGCGCCGCGTGATGGGCAAGAAGAAGCCCGACGAGCTGGCGAAGAACTTCGTCATCTTCGAGGCCGGAGCCAAGAGCAAGGGCTTCAGCGACGAGGCCATCAAGGCGCTCTGGGACGTCCTGGTCCCCTTCGCCGGCTACGCGTTCAACAAGGCGCACTCGGCCGCGTACGGCCTGGTCTCCTACTGGACCGCCTACCTCAAGGCCAACTTCCCCGCCGAGTACATGGCGGGACTGCTCACCTCGGTCAAGGACGACAAGGACAAGTCCGCGATCTACCTCAACGAGTGCCGCCGCATGGGCATCAAGGTGCTCCCGCCGAACGTGAACGAGTCCGAGTCGAACTTCGCCGCCCAGGGCGACGACGTGATCCTCTTCGGCCTCTCCGCCGTCCGCAACGTCGGCACCAACGTCGTCGAGTCGATCATCAAGTCGCGCAAGGCGAAGGGGAAGTACTCCTCCTTCCCCGACTTCCTCGACAAGGTCGAGGCCGTCGTCTGCAACAAGCGGACCGTCGAGTCGCTGATCAAGGCCGGCGCGTTCGACGAGATGGGACACACCCGCAAGGGCCTGGTCGCCCACCACGAACCGATGATCGACAACGTGGTGGCGGTCAAGCGCAAGGAGGCCGAGGGACAGTTCGACCTGTTCGGCGGCATGGGCGACGAGTCCGCCGACGAGCCCGGCTTCGGCCTGGACGTCGAGTTCTCCGACGTCGAGTGGGAGAAGTCCTACCTGCTCGCCCAGGAGCGCGAGATGCTCGGCCTGTACGTCTCCGACCACCCGCTCTTCGGCATCGAGCACGTCCTGTCCGACAAGACCGACGCGGCGATCTCCCAGCTCACCGGCGGCGAGCACTCCGACGGCGCGGTCGTCACCATCGGCGGCATCATCTCCGGCCTCCAGCGGAAGATGACCAAGCAGGGCAACGCCTGGGCCATCGCCACCGTCGAGGACCTCGCCGGCTCCATCGAGTGCATGTTCTTCCCGGCCACCTACCAGCTGGTCTCCACCCAGCTCGTCGAGGACACGGTCGTCTTCGTCAAGGGCCGGCTCGACAAGCGCGAGGACGTGCCCCGGCTCGTCGCCATGGAGCTGATGGTCCCCGACCTGTCGAACGCCGGGACCAACGCACCGGTGATCCTCACCATCCCCACGGTCAAGGTGACCCCGCCGATGGTCACCCGCCTCGGCGAGATCCTGGGCCACCACAAGGGCAACACCGAGGTACGGATCAAGCTCCAGGGACCCCGGACCACGACCGTGCTGCGCCTCGACCGGCACCGGGTGCAGGCCGATCCGGCGCTCTTCGGCGACCTGAAGGTGCTGCTCGGCCCGTCCTGCCTGGCCGGCTGACCCTCCGTCCCGCCCGGCCCGGCCGGGCGGGACCTCCCGCACACGCGCGAGGGGCGGGATCCCCGCACGCGAAGGGGCCGGCTTCCCGCACACGCGCAAGGGGCGCGCCCGTCGTCACGGGCGCGCCCCTTTGCCGTACGCGAAGGCCGTCAGTTGTGGCCGAAGCGCTTCTGACGGCCCTTGCGGGCGACATCGCTCGGCAGCACCTGAGACGCGCGCTGCGACGCCTCGGACTCCATCGCCGACTGCTGCGCCTGCTGGGCGCCGCGCTCGGCCGGCGACTGCTGCTTCTGACCGCGGTTCTGGTTGCGGTTCTTGGCCATGGGGATGCCTCCTCAAAGGGACCTAGGGGCCAGGGCCGCTGTCAGACTCACATACGGCACGAACCGCCGCATGTTGGATCATTACGGAGCGTAAGGCCCGGGGGAGCGTGACATCCGCCACGCCGATGATCCAGTTCCGACCGTCGAGCCCCCGCCCTTCGGGCAGACTCGAAGGAAATCCGAAGCAACTTCCGATCCCGAGGTTCCCGAAAGAGGGTGGAACACGTGGACCGCTGCGTCGTCCTGGTGGATGCCGGCTACCTGCTGGGAGCTGCCGCCAGTCTTCTGGCCGGGGAACCGGCCCGCTCCAGGATCACCGTCGATCACGCCGGGCTCATCCAGCAGCTGCGCCAGCGCGCCGAGGCCGAGACCGCGCTGCCCCTCCTGCGGATCTACTGGTTCGACGGAGCGCCCGACCGGGTGCCCCAGCCCGAGCACCGGAGACTGCGCGTGATGCCCCGGGTCACCGTCCGGCTGGGCGCGCTGACGCGGAGCGACGGACGGTGGGCCCAGAAGGGCGTCGACGCGGCGATGCACACCGAGCTGACCGAGCTCGCCAGGAACCGGGCCTGCTCCGACATCGTGCTCGTCACCGGCGACGGCGACCTGCTGCCCGGACTGATGTCCGCCAAGGAGCACGGCGTCGCCGTCCACCTCTGGGCGGTCCAGGCCGCCGACGGCGACTACAACCAGTCCGAGGACCTGGTCGCCGAGGCCGACGAACGGCGGGTCCTCGACCGGACCTGGATCACCCGGGCCGTCCGCGCCAAGGACCTCACCGGGATCTGCGCGCCCCCGCCCGCCCCACGCCCCGAGATCGCCGCCATCCTCTCCGCGCCGCTGCCCGAGGCGGCCCTCGCCGCCTCCGCCGAACGGGCCGCCGAGGCGGCCGCCGCCAGGGCCTCCGGCGAGGTCTCCCACGCCAACGGCGACGGCGCCGACGGGCACGCGGGCGCCAACGGTCACGCCCACCACGGCAACGGGCACGCGGGCGCCAACGGCCACCTCCGCGAGGACGACCACGACCGCGGGACCGCCGTCCCCGCCCCGGCCCCCGGCAAGGGCGTCCCCACCCCCAAGGACCTGGCGGGACTGCGCGCCCCCGGCACCGCCGCCGCCTCCCCGGGCGCCCCCGTGCCCCAGGGCGCCAGCGCACTTCGCTGGTCCTCCGACCGGGGCTGGGTCGAGCGGCCCGCCGCCCCCCTCGGCGAACCGGCCGAGACCGCCTCCCTGCCCACCCTCGCCGCCCTCACCAGCGCCGAGCAGCGCTGGGCGGACCGCGAGGAGGACATCACCACCGTCGGCGGAGACCCGTTCGAGGTGGGGCAGGTGTTCGCCCGGCGGTGGATGGAACGGCTCCCCGAGCAGAGCCACGTCCAGAAGCTGTCCACCCTCTACCCCCGCATCCCGCACCGCATCGACGGCGAACTCCTCCGGTACGCGGCACGGTTCGGGCTGCTCGCCCACAAGGACGACCAGATCGACGAGCACGACCGGTATGCGATCCGGGCGGGATTCTGGCGCGAGATCGACGTCAGGGCCGCCGCCGAACACGCCCCCGCGCCCGGAGCGGGCCCGGCGACCCCGTAGGCTCTTCCCCCGTGAGTACGGTGTGCGTGGTGCGGGATCTGGTCAAGACGTACCCCGCCACGCGCGGCGGGCGCGGTGCGCCGGCGACACCCGAGGTGCGGGCCACCGACGGGATCAGCCTCGACGTGCGCGGCGGCGAGATCTTCGGGCTGCTCGGCCCCAACGGCGCGGGCAAGTCGACCCTCGTCCGCCAGCTCACCGGGCTCATGCGCCCCGACTCCGGCAGCGTCCGGCTCCTCGGCCACGACCTGGTGCGCCACCCCGAGCGGGCGTCCCGCCTCCTCGCGTACCTCGGCCAGGAGTCCACCGCCCTCGACGAGCTGACCGTCGCCCTCGCCGCCGAGACCACCGGGCGGCTGCGCGGCCTCACCGCCCGCGACGCGCGCGCCGAGCGGGACGCCGTCCTGGACGAGCTCGGCCTGGGCGCGCTGGCCTCCCGGCCCCTCAAGAAGCTCTCCGGCGGCCAGCGCAGGCTCGCCTGCGTCGCCGCCGCCCTCGTCGGCGAGCGCCCCGTCCTCGTCCTGGACGAGCCCACCACGGGCATGGACCCCGTCGCCCGCCGCGCCGTCTGGGCGGCCGTCGACCGCCGGCGCGCCGAACACGGCGCCACCGTGCTGCTCGTCACCCACAACGTCATCGAGGCCGAGACCGTCCTCGACCGTGTCGCCGTCCTCGAACACGGACGGGTCATCGCCTGCGACACGCCCGCCGGACTCAAGGAGCGCGTCGCGGGCGAGGTCCGCGTCGAGCTGGTCTGGCGCGAGTCCGCCCCGCTCCACCTGCCCGAGGTCGCCGCGCTGCGCGACCACGCCCAGGAGACGGGCCGGCGCTGGATCCTCCGGCTCGCCCCCGACGCCGCCCGCACCGCCGTCGCCACCGTCACCGGCGGGGCCGCGTTCGCCGCGCTCGACGACTTCACCCTCGCCACGCCCAGCCTGGAGGACGTGTACCTGGCGCTGGGCGGCGCGACCGAGGGACTGGTGAAGGCATGACCATCCGACCCGTACCGCACGCACACCGTGCACCTCGCCGAAGCCGTGTCCCGCACGTGCTGCCCGTACCGCACGTCACCCCCAGGAGCTGTACGCAGTGAGCACCGTGCCCGCAGAGGCCCTGCCGACCGGCGTGCCTGCCGTCCGGACCGGCGCCACCGCCGACGACGAGGCCGCCCCCCTCGCCCCGCGCGCCCGGCTGCTGCCGGCCCTGGCAGCCGTCTACCGCGCGCAGCTCTCCCGCGCCCGGGTCGCCCGCATCCCGCTGCTCTTCGTGGCCACCTTCCAGTCCATCGGGATCATGGTCCTGATGCGCGGGGTCGTCGACGGGGGCTCCGAGGCCCGCGCCGTCGTGGCCGGCTCCACCGTCCTCGTCGTCGCCTTCGTCGCGCTCAACCTGCTCGCCCAGTACTTCGGGCAGCTGCGGGCCACCGGCGGCCTCGACCACTACGCCACCCTGCCCGTGCCGCCCGCCGCCGTCGTGCTCGGCGCCGCGGGTGCGTACGCCTCCTTCACCGTGCCGGGGACCGCGTTCACCGCCGTGGCCGGCTCCGTGCTCTTCGGGCTGCCGCTCAGCAACCTCTGGATCCTCGCCGCCGTCGTCCCGCTCGCGGGTGCCGCGCTCGCCGGCCTCGGCGCGGCCCTCGGGCTCCTCGCGCCCCGGCAGGAGCTCGCCACCCTCCTCGGCCAGCTCGGCATGTCCGCGGCGCTGCTCCTCGGCGTGCTGCCGGCGGAGCGGCTGCCGCAGCCCATCGGCTGGGCACGGGACCTGCTGCCTTCGACGTACGGCGTGGAGGCCCTGGCCCGCACCTTCGACCGGAATCCCGACTGGGCGGCCGTCGCCCTGGACCTCGCCGTGTGCGGGGTGGTCGGCGTGGTCTCGCTGGCCCTCGCCACCTGGGCGTACCGGCGGGCCGCCGTCCGCTGAGGCGGGCCACGGACACACCTGGCACGATGGCGGGGTGACCGCACCCCTGACTCCGCCTCACCAGCCACCGCCGCACGACCCCGACTGGCCCCCGCCGCCCCCGCCGATGCTCGGCCCGGCCGGGGACCCGATCACGGCGGCCGAGGTCCTTCAGGGTGTCCTGGTGACCCTCGTCTCGGCGGTCGCCGGGGCGGTGCTCGGAGTGCTGTGGCTGAACCTGGCCCCGCGGGTCCTGCTCATCTCGGACGGCAAGGGCGTCTACCTCCGCAACTCGGAGGGGGAGGCGGCGATCGGCTCGGACGGAACGTTTGTCCTGCTCGCACTCGCCTTCGGCGCGGTCGCCGCGCTCGTCGTCTTCCTCGCGCGCCGCAAGGGCGGTGTCCCACTGGTGATCGGCCTCGCGCTCGGCGGCGTCCTGGGCTCGCTGCTCGCCTGGGGCCTCGGGACGTACTTCGGCCCGACGAGCGACGTCGTCGCCCACGCGAAGGCCGTCGGCCCCAACGTCGCCTTCGAGGCACCGCTCGAACTGAACCTGGGGGCCGCCGCGATGCTGGCCTGGCCGCTCGCCGCGATGATCGTGCACCTGGCGCTCACGGCCCTCTTCGGCCCGCGCGACCCGGAACCCGAAGCGTGGGACCAGCCGAAGGCGTACACCCGGGGACCGGGCCGGAGCTGACGACCCCGGCCGCTGCGGCTTCGACGGCGGCCGCGGCCCATCGTCGGGCGCGGCCGATCGTCAGGCGCGGCCGATCGGGGCCACGACCGCCGACGTGAGGGCGGCCAGGTCCGCGGGGGAGAGCTCCACCTCAAGGCCGCGCCGACCCGCCGAGATGCAGATGGACGCGTGGTCCGAGGCCGAGGCGTCGAGGACGGTACGGAGCCGCTTGCGCTGGCCCAGCGGGGAGATGCCGCCCCGCACGTAGCCCGTGGTGCGCTCGGCCGCCGCCGGGTCCGCCATCGCCGCGCGCTTGCCGCCGACCGCCGAGGCCAGGGCCTTCAGGTCGAGCTGGCCGGCGACCGGGACCACCGCGACCGTCAGCTCGCCGTCGACGTCCGCCACCAGGGTCTTGAAGACCCGGTCGGGGGAGACCCCGAGGGCCTCGGCCGCCTCCTCGCCGTACGAGGGGGAGGCCGGGTCGTGCTCGTACGCGTGCAGGGTGAACGAGGTGCCGGCCGCCGTCAGGGCCACCGTCGCCGGAGTGCCCCCGCCGTTCTTCTTCTGCTTCTTCGCCACGCGCGCTCCTCCTCAGTTCGGGTACGTCGGGGCCTGCGTCAGGTCCACCACCGGCAGCGAGGGCAGATGCCGGATGACCGCCGTCTCCGCGCGCAGCAGCGTCAGCTCCTCGCGCAGCCGGGTCGCCGTGTCGGGGGCCTGGAGCAGCCGCTGCTTCGACGGCGTGTCGAGCACCGCCGCCGCCGCGACCAGGTACGACACCACGGAGGGATCGTCCGGCAGCTCGCTCGTGGTCAGCGAACGCTCGCGCGCCCCGGCCAGCCGCTTCTGGTAACTGCGGAAGGCCCGCAGCACCCCCTCGGCGAGGCTGCCGGCCTCCTCGCCCTGCTCCTCCGGGATCTCCTCGACCTCGGCGACCAGGAACGGCCCGCTCGCGTCGACGGACAGCAGCTTCACCCGGGTCGTGCCGGTGGCCGTCACCTCGAAGCTGCCGTCGGCGCGCTCCCGGATCTGCACCGCGTCGGCGATACAGCCGACCCGGTGGAAGGACTGGATGGGGTCGGAGCCGAAGCCCGCGGCCGGGCCCTTCTCCGGCAGCGCCGTCTGGTCCGGCATGCCGGGGGCCGTCGGGGCCACCTCGCGGCCGTCGCGGATGGCGACGACGGCGAAGCGGCGCGGCTCCGAGTCGTCGATCGTGAGCAGCTCGCGCATCATGGCGCGATAACGCTCCTCGAAGACGTTCAGCGGCAGCACGAGGCCCGGGAACAGCACCGCGTTGAGCGGGAAGAGAGGCAGGCGAGCGGTGGTCACAGCGGTCAGCCTAATGGCCGCCGGGCCCGCCCCGTCCGGCCCGTCCCCCTCCGGTGTCCCAGAGCGGGGTACGGCGGGCCAGCTCGGTCCTGACCGTGTCCCGCGCGGCGAGGAACCGGCGCAGCGGATCCTCCCGTACGGCTCCCCGCCCGGCTCCCCACGGGAAGGAGGTCGCGTGGACCCCGATCCGGCCGAACTCCGCCCGCGCCTCCTCCCACCGAGCCCGCTCCACCAGCACGTACGCCAGCAGGTTGCGGACCTCGGCGGGCCACGGGTCGCCGGTCGGGAAGACCGCCGACAGGGTCAGGGCCCGGTCCGCCGCCCGGTCGGTCCACGCCTCCGGCACGGACGGGTCCCGGTCCGGTGCCACCCGGAGCAGGTCGTAGGCGGCGCGGACCGGCAGCGCCCGTACGAGCGAGTCCGGAGCGGCGTCGTCGGCCGCCTGCTCGGCGAAGTCGACGGCGGCCCGGTGCGAGCCGTACCACTGCGCCGACAGGTACTTGAGCGCCGCGACATGGCAGCCGTAGTGGTGCGGGGAGCGGCGGACCGCCTGCTCCCAGAGCGACTCGAAGACGGCGGGCCCGGCGTGCGCCCCGCGCGCGTGGTCCAGGGCGAGCCGCCACGGCACCGGGTCGTGCGGCGCCGCCTCGGCCATCGTCTGGACCAGCGGCGTGAGCTCGCGCAGCCGCTCGGCCCGCGCGGGCGACTCCCAGGCCCGGCGGACCGCGAGCTGCGCGGTGACGAGCAGGGCGTCGGGATCGCGGGGCGTGGCGGAGAGCCAGTGGGTCAGCCAGTCGTCCCTGCTGTACGCGAAGGTGGCGAGCCGGATGACGTACCGGTCGCGGTCCTCCCACTCGCCGGCGCCCCGGGTGGTGGCGAGCAGCTTCGCCGCGGGCTCCGGGTCGGCCAGGGCGGCGGCGACCAGGGCGGGGGCGAGCCGCTCGTCCGGGGCGTCGAGCAGCACGTCGTCGTCCGGCACGAACCCGGCGGCGAGCCGCGGGGCGTGCCGGGCCGAACGAACGACGCCCCTCAGGGCACGGAGCAAGGACATGGTGCGACGTATTGTCTCCCGACCCCCGCCTCCGCGGCAGCCGGTCCCACGGCCCGCTCACCAAACCTTCGCCGCAGCCCGCCGCGTACACGAATCCTCCGCCGTGCCGCCTCACCCCCTGCTCAGCAGCCGGGTCGCCCCCGCCGCCACCGTCGTCGCCAGGATCCAGCCCAGCAGGATCAGCACCGCCGCCGCCCACTGCCAGATCCCCTCAAGGCGCCAGTAGCCGTCCTGGCCGAGATTGATCACCGGGAGCAGCAGGTCGAGCGCGTACAGCGGACCGTTCCACGCGGGGGCCTCCTCCGCCTTCAGCGGTATCGGCCGGTAGTGGGAGAAGGCCACCGTGCCCGCCGCCCACAGGACCGCCATCCACAGCGCCGCCCGGCCCGGCCGGTAGCCGTAGGCCACGGTCCAGTCCTGGAGGTACCCCCAGAGCTTCCCCGCCATCGGGAGGGTCTCGCGTCTGCGCCGCTGCTTGGCCAGCAGCACCACGCGGGCGTCGGCGTCCTCCCCGCTGTTGCGCAGGACGGTCGCCAGGCGTTCGTACGGCTCGGGGGCGTACTCCGGGGTCGCCGCCGCCACCCACTCCAGGCGCCGGGCCAGCGGGAAGTGCCCGTACGGCACGAGGTTCTCGTAGCCGAAGCCGCCCATCGCGAGCCCGCCGGGCCCCGGCCAGCTGGTCGACAGGTCGATCAGGGTGACGACCTTCGCGCCGTTGAGCACGACGCGGCCCTCCTCCGGCCGCTCGCCGTTGAACCGGAGCTCCGGGGTGACGATCCGGCGCAGCGAGACCTCCTCCCGGCGCGCCCCGCTCAGCAGGAACCGGGCGTGGTGCAGGTCCACCGCGTCACCGAAGCGGCCGTCGTCGAGCCGCACCCCGCCGTGGAACTCGACCGGCTTGCGGTGGGCGCCCTGGGCGGGCGTCACCCCGTACGGCGGGGTGGCCGTGCTCTGCCCCGCCTGTCCCGCGGTGCCCGACTCCTCGTACACCCAGGCCGCGTTCAGATAGAGCGAGCGCTCCACCGTCAGCTGCGGCGCGTTGAGCGCGCGGCGGCCCTGCGCGCCGCGCAGCACGCTGCCCCGGAGACTGAGCGACACGCCGATCTTCGCCCCGCGCAGGCTCAGCTCCCCGTGCGTCTCGATCAGCTCGGCCTGGAGGTCCTGGGCGACCACCAGGCCGTCCGCGGTGATGGCCCGGCCGCGCCGGTCCGGCCACACCTGGATCTGGTTGACGAGCAGGTCCGTGCCGATCTGCGCGTCGGTGAGCCGGATGCCCCACCGCACCCGGCAGCGCGGCAGATGCAGGTCCCCCTCGGTGTGCAGCCGGGCCGCCTCCAGGCGCGGCAGCGCGCACTCGACCATCCGCAGCGTGCCGAACCTGGCCTCCGGCAGCACCACCTCGCCGTCGAACCGGCAGCCGTGCAGCTCCACGTACGGACCTATCGTCCCGCCCGCCAGGTTCAGCACACCGGTGATCCGCACGCCGCGCAGCTTGAGCGCGGCCACCCGCCCGGACCGGGCCGGCGGCCCGGCCAGCAGCAGCAGCGCCACCACGTCGGCGCGGACGCTGCGCTCCTCCCCCCAGTCCCGTCCCCCGAAGGGGTCGTCCCGCTCCGCGATCCCCTCCGTCAGATCGCACGTCCTGCCGACGACGAACGCCCGCCACACGGCCCGCTCCGGGCCCGTGAGACCCTCCGGCATCCCGTCCTCGTGCGGCTCGGTCACTGCCGCCCCCCTCGCTGTCCACGATCCGCTCGCACGATTCCGCGATTCCGGTTTCGATCGGTTTCCGGTGTCCCGTGGATTCGTACAGCCGTTCTTCCCGCTGAGTGACGGGCTGAACGCTAACGGTCAGGAGTGGCGACAAGACGCCAGTGTGGCCCGTATCAGCCATTGATACGGGCGACCGGCGCTGTGGGCCGTCTGCGAGAATTGACCCGTGATCTCTCGAATCGATCTGCGCGGCGAGGCCCTCCCCGAGGGTTCCGCCCTGCGCGACCTGCTGCCCCGTGCCGAGTTCGACGTGGAAGCCGCCCTGGAGACGGTGCGGCCGATCTGCGAGGACGTCAGGCATCATGGCGCGGCCGCGGTGATCGACTACGGGGAGAAGTTCGACGGCGTCCGCGTCCCGGGCCTGCGCGTCCCCGCCGAGGCGATCGCCCGCGCCCTCGACGAGCTCGACCCGGCCGTCCGCGCCGCCCTCGACGAGTCCATCCGGCGCGCCCGCCTCGTCCACCGCGAGCAGCGCCGCACCACCCACACCACCCAGGTCGTCCCGGGCGGCACGGTCACCGAGAAGTGGATCCCGGTCGAGCGCGTCGGTCTGTACGTGCCGGGCGGCCGCTCGGTCTACCCGTCCTCCGTCGTGATGAACGTCGTCCCGGCCCAGGAGGCCGGCGTCGAGGGCGTGGCCATCGCCTCGCCCCCGCAGAAGGCGTTCGGGGGGCTTCCGCACCCGACGATCCTCGCCGCCTGCGCCCTGCTCGGCGTCGACGAGGTGTACGCCGCCGGCGGCGCCCAGGCCATCGCGATGTTCGCGTACGGCACGGAGGGGACGGCCGGCGAGCCGGGCTGCGCCCCGGTCAACCTGGTCACCGGCCCCGGCAACATCTACGTGGCCGCCGCCAAGCGCCTCCTCAAGGGCCGGATCGGCATCGACGCCGAGGCCGGCCCGACCGAGATCGCGATCCTCGCGGACTCCACCGCCGACCCCGTGCACGTCGCCGCCGACCTCATCAGCCAGGCCGAGCACGACCCGATGGCCGCCTCCGTCCTCGTCACCGACTCGGACGAGCTGGCCGCCGCCACCGAGGCCGAGCTGAAGACCCAGGTCGCCGCCTCCAAGCACGTCGACGACCGGATCGTCCCGGCCCTGGCGGGACGCCAGTCCGCGATCGTCCTCGTCCGCGACCTGGCCGACGGCCTCACGGTCGTCGACGCGTACGGCGCGGAGCACCTGGAGATCCAGACCCGCGACGCGGCGGCCGTCGCCGACCGCGTCCGCAACGCCGGCGCGATCTTCGTCGGCCCCTGGGCGCCCGTCTCCCTCGGCGACTACTGCGCGGGCTCCAACCACGTCCTGCCCACCGGCGGCTGCGCCTGCCACTCCTCGGGCCTCTCCGTGCAGTCCTTCCTGCGCGGGGTGCACATCGTGGACTACACGCGCGACGCGCTCGCCGACGTCGCCCACCACGTGGTGACCCTCGCCGAGGCGGAGGACCTCCCCGCCCACGGCGCGGCGATCAAGGCAAGGTTCGGATGGAAGGTACCGGAGACCAAGTGACCGGAATCAGCGATCGATCCCCCTGGGACGAGCTCCCCGTCCGGGACGAACTGAAGGGCAAGTCCCCCTACGGAGCGCCCCAGCTCGACGTCCCCGTCCAGCTGAACACCAACGAGAACCCGTACCCGCTGCCCGAGCCGCTCGTCGCCCGCATCGCGGAGCGCGTCGCCGAGGCCGCCCGTACCCTCAACCGCTACCCCGACCGGGACGCGGTCGAGCTCCGCACCGAGCTCGCCCGCTACCTCACCCGGACCGGCGGGCACCCGGTCGCCGTCGAGAACGTCTGGGCGGCCAACGGGTCCAACGAGGTCCTCCAGCAGCTGCTGCAGACCTTCGGCGGCCCGGGCCGTACCGCGATCGGCTTCGAGCCCTCGTACTCGATGCACGCCCTGATCGCCCGCGGCACCGGCACCGGCTGGATCTCCGGGCCGCGCGGTGAGGACTTCACCATCGACGTGGCGGCGGCCGTCGCGGCGATCACGGAGAACGCGCCGGACGTCGTGTTCATCACCTCGCCCAACAACCCCACCGGCACCGCCGTCGAGGCCGAGACCGTCCTCGCCCTGTACGAGGCGGCCCAGGCGGCCAAGCCCTCCATGGTGATCGTCGACGAGGCGTACGTGGAGTTCAGCCACCGGGACTCGCTGCTGCCCCTCATCGAGGGCCGCCCGAACCTGGTGGTCTCCCGGACCATGTCCAAGGCCTTCGGCGCCGCCGGACTGCGGCTCGGCTACCTCGCGGCCCACCCGGCCGTGGTCGACGCCGTCCAGCTGGTCCGGCTGCCGTACCACCTGTCCGCCGTCACCCAGGCGACCGCGCTCGCCGCCCTGGAGCACACCGACACCCTCCTCGGGTACGTCGAGCAGCTCAAGGCCGAGCGCGACCGGCTCGTCACCGAGCTGCGCGGGATCGGCTACGAGGTCACCGATTCGGACGCCAACTTCGTGCAGTTCGGGAAGTTCCCCGACACGCACGCGACCTGGCGGCGGATCCTCGACCGGGGCGTCCTGGTCCGGGACAACGGCGTACCGGGGTGGCTGCGGGTCACCGCCGGCACCCCCGAAGAGAACGACGCGTTCCTCGACGCGGTCCGTGAATTGATGAAGGAGCAGGAACGATGAGCCGCGTAGGCCGCGTAGAGCGCACCACCAAGGAGACCTCCGTCGTCGTCGAGATCGACCTCGACGGCACCGGAAAGGTCGACGTGTCGACCGGGGTCGGGTTCTACGACCACATGCTCGACCAGCTCGGCCGGCACGGTCTGTTCGATCTCACCGTCAAGACCGACGGCGACCTGCACATCGACTCGCACCACACCATCGAGGACACCGCCCTCGCCCTCGGCGCCGCCTTCCGGCAGGCCCTCGGCGACAAGGTCGGCATCTACCGCTTCGGCAACTGCACCGTCCCGCTGGACGAGTCGCTCGCCCAGGTGACCGTCGACCTCTCCGGCCGCCCGTACCTCGTGCACACCGAGCCCGAGAACATGGCGCCGATGATCGGCTCGTACGACACGACGATGACCCGGCACATCTTCGAGTCCTTCGTCGCCCAGGCCCAGATCGCGCTGCACATCCACGTGCCGTACGGGCGCAACGCCCACCACATCGTGGAGTGCCAGTTCAAGGCCTTCGCCCGCGCCCTCCGCTACGCCTCCGAGCGCGACCCGCGCGCCGCCGGAATCCTCCCCTCCACGAAGGGCGCGCTCTGACCGTGAACGGCCTCTCCACCATCCTCATCGTCGTTGGTCTCTTCCTGCTCGGCGGCATCTACTCCTTCGTCAAGCAGCAGATGCCCAAGGGCCTCATCGCGCTCGTCGCCTTCGGCGCCGTGATGTGCCTCGCCGCCGGTGTGCTGCGGCTGGACGTGTGGGCATGACCGCGAGCACCCCCAGGAAGGTCGTCGTCTTCGACTACGGCTTCGGCAACGTGCGCTCGGCCGAGCGCGCCCTCGCCCGGGTCGGCGCCGACGTCGAGATCACCCGCGACTACGACACGGCGATGAACGCCGACGGACTCCTGGTCCCCGGCGTCGGCGCCTTCTCCGCCTGCATGCAGGGGCTGAAGGACGCGCGCGGCGACTGGATCATCGGCCGCCGGCTCGCCGGCGGCCGCCCCGTCATGGGCATCTGCGTCGGCATGCAGATCCTCTTCGCGCACGGCTTCGAGCACGGCGTGGAGAGCGAGGGCCTCGACGAGTGGCCCGGTACGGTCGAGGCGTTGAACGCCCCCGTCGTCCCCCACATGGGCTGGAACACGGTCGACGCGCCGCAGGACACCGAGATGTTCGCGGACCTCGACGCCGACGCCCGGTTCTACTTCGTGCACTCCTACGCGGTGCGCGAGTGGACCCTGGAGGTCGGCAACAAGAACATCCGCGCCCCCAAGGTCACCTGGGCCACCCACGGCGAGCCCTTCGTCGCGGCCGTCGAGAACGGCGCCCTGTGGGCCACCCAGTTCCACCCCGAGAAGTCCGGCGACGCCGGAGCCCAGCTCCTCACCAATTGGATCGAGACCCTCTGATCATGGCTCAGAAGCTTGAACTCCTCCCCGCCGTCGACGTCCGCGACGGCCAGGCCGTCCGCCTCGTGCACGGCGAGTCCGGCACCGAGACCTCCTACGGCTCCCCGCTCGAAGCGGCCCTCGCCTGGCAGAACTCCGGCGCCGAGTGGCTGCACCTCGTCGACCTCGACGCCGCCTTCGGCACCGGTGACAACCGGCGGCTGATCGCCGAGGTCGCCCAGGCCATGGACATCAAGGTCGAGCTCTCCGGCGGCATCCGCGACGACGCCTCGCTCGCCGCCGCCCTCGCCACCGGCTGCACCCGCGTCAACCTGGGCACCGCGGCCCTGGAGACCCCCGAGTGGGTCGCCAAGGTCATCGCCGAGCACGGTGACAAGATCGCCGTCGGCCTCGACGTCCGCGGCACCACCCTGCGCGGCCGCGGCTGGACCCGCGACGGCGGCGACCTCTACGAGACGCTCGCCCGCCTCGACTCCGAGGGATGCTCCCGCTACGTCGTCACCGACATCGCCAAGGACGGCACCCTCCAGGGCCCCAACCTGGAGCTCCTGAAGAACGTCTGCGCGGCCACCGACAAGCCCGTCGTCGCCTCCGGCGGCGTGTCGTCCCTGGACGACCTGCGGGCCCTGTCCGGCCTGGTGCCGCTCGGCGTCGAGGGCGCGATCGTCGGCAAGGCGCTGTACGCCAAGGCGTTCACCCTCGAAGAGGCGCTGGAGGCGGTGGCTTCCGTATGACCGACGGCGTGAAGAAGGTCGTCACCGGCGCCCCCTGGGAGGAGCAGTTCGGCTACTCCCGCGCCGTGGAGCTGCCGAACGGCCTGGTCCTCGTCGCCGGCTGCACCTCGGTGGTCGGCGGCCAGATCGCCGGCGGAGGCCCGTACGAGCAGGCGGTCAACTCCTTCAACGTGGCCTTCGGCGCGCTCGAGAAGCTCGGTCTGGGCCCGGAGGACGTCGTCCGCACCCGGATGTACATCACCCACGCCCGGGACGTGGAGGAGGTCGGCCGCGCCCACAAGGAGCTGTTCGACGCCGTCCGCCCGGCCGCTTCGATGATCATCGTCTCCGGCTTCGTCGACCCCAGCCTGGTCGTCGAGGTCGAGGTCGAGGCCTTCCGCCCAGAGGGCCAGAGGGGCGGTGCCGCATGAGCCTCGCCGTACGGGTGATCCCCTGCCTGGACGTGGACAACGGCCGGGTCGTCAAGGGCGTCAACTTCCAGAACCTGCGGGACGCCGGCGACCCCGTCGAGATGGCCAAGCTGTACGACGCCGAGGGCGCCGACGAGCTGACCTTCCTCGACATCACCGCCTCGTCGGGCAACCGGGAGACCACCTACGACGTGGTGCGCCGCACCGCCGAGCAGGTCTTCATCCCGCTCACGGTCGGCGGCGGGGTCCGCGCGGCCGAGGACGTCGACAAGCTGCTGCGGGCCGGCGCCGACAAGGTGGGCGTCAACACCGCCGCCCTCGCGCGCCCCGAGCTGATCCAGGAGATCGCGGAGCGCTTCGGCCGCCAGGTGCTCGTCCTGTCGGTCGACGCCCGGCGGACGGCCTCCGGCTCCTTCGAGGTGACGACGCACGGCGGCCGCAAGGGAACCGGCATCGACGCCGTCGAGTGGGCGCACCGGGCCGCCGAGCTGGGCGCGGGCGAGATCCTGCTCAACTCGATGGACGCGGACGGCACCAAGGACGGCTACGACACGGAGATGATCGCGGCCGTGCGCAAGCACGTGACCGTGCCGGTGATCGCGAGCGGGGGAGCGGGCAAGCTCGCCGACTTCCCGCCGGCGGTGGCGGCGGGCGCGGACGCGGTGCTCGCGGCCTCCGTCTTCCACTTCGGTGATCTTCGGATCTCCCAGGTCAAGGACGAGCTGCGGGCGGCGGGCCACCCGGTCCGCTGATCCGGCGTTCCGTCCGGGGAAGGGCTCCTTCGGGGGCCCTTCCTCTTCCCCAGATACACAGGATTCATTGCGCAATTTTTCGTTGCGCAAGTTTTCCTTCGTATCTAGGGTCGTTGTCATGACCTCGCCGGAGCACCGCCGGATCACCGATCTCGGCACCCTGAAAGCCATCTCGCACCCCCTGCGCATGCGCCTCTACCGCGCCCTCTTCGTGGCCCGCACCGCCACCGCGTCCCAGCTCGCCGACCAGGTCGACGAGGCGGTCTCGCTGGTCAGCTACCACCTGCGCAAGCTCGCCGAGCACGGCCTCATCGAAGAGGCCGAGAGCCGGTCGACGGACGCCCGGGAGCGCTGGTGGCAGCCGAGCTCGTACGGCTTCAGCATCCACGACGAGGACCTCCGCGACGCCCCCGAGCTCGCCGCCGCGAGCGCCGCCTTCGGCCGTACGGTCGACGAACAGCGCACCCGGATGTACGCCCGGTTCCTCGACGAGCGGCACACCTGGTCCGACACCTGGCGCTCCGCCTCCCTCAGCGCCGAGTGGCTGCCCCGCCTCACCGCCGAGGAGCTCACCGCACTCGGCGCCGAACTCGACGCCGTCCTGCGCAAGTACGACCAGCAGGCCCGCGCCGCCGAGGCCGCCGGCGACAACGAGGGCCGCGAGAACGTCGCCATCCACCTCCACGGCTTCCCCTACCGGTCATGACCGCCACCGTCCCCGCCCCGGCGCCCGCCGCCGTCGAGCGGCCCGCCCACCGCGACCCCCAGGTCCTGCGCTGGCTCGGCGCCTACACGGCCTCCACCCTCGGCGACAGCGTCTACCACCTCGCACTCTCCTGGGCCGCCGTCCGCGGCGGCACTCCGGCCGAGGCGGGACTCGTCATGGCGGTCAGCGCCGTACCGCGCGCGCTGCTCATGCTCGGCGGGGGAGTGGTCGCCGACCGCTTCGGCCCGCGCCGGGTCGTCATCGCCTCCGACTCCGTCCGCTGCCTCGTCGTCCTCGGCGTCGCCGCGCTCGTCCTCGTCACCTCGCCCACCCTCTGGACGCTGGCCGCTGTCGCCCTCGTCTTCGGCATCGTCGACGCGCTCTTCATGCCCGCCGTCGGCGCCCTGCCACCCCGGATCGCCCCGCACGACCAGCTCGCCCGCGTCCAGGGCATGCGCGGCCTCGCCTACCGCTCGGGAGCCGTCCTCGGCGCCCCGCTCGGCGGCCTGGCCGTCGCCCTCGGCGGGCCGGGCGCCGCCTTCGCCGTGGCCGGAGGGCTCTTCGCGCTCTCCCTGCCGCTGCTGCTCGCCCTCCGGATCCGCCCGCTCACCGGCGAGGCGCGGAAGCAGAACGGCACCGCGTTCGGCGACCTCGTGGACGGACTGCGCTATCTGCGCGGCCACCGGGTCCTCGGGCCGCTCATGATCGTCATCGCCCTCAGCGACCTCGGCTTCGTCGGCCCCCTCAACGTCGGCCTCGCGCTCCTCTCCGACCAGCGCGGCTGGGGAGCCTCCGGCATCGGCTGGGTCCTCGCCGGATTCGGCGTCGGTGCAGGCGGCGCCTCGCTGCTGCTCAGCGTCAGGGGACGGGTGCCGCGCGCCGGAGCCGTCCTCGGCTGGACCATGGCTGTCGGCGCCGTCTCGATCGGCGCGCTCGCCTTCGTCCCGCAGCTGCCCGCGGCCGTGGCCGTCGCCCTCGCCATCGGCCTGTTCGCCGGCCTCTCCGGAGCGCTCTGCGGGGCCCTCGTCCAGACCGAGTGCGACCCCGCCTACCTCGGCCGCGTCTCGGCCGTCTCCAGCCTGGTGAGCCTGGGCCTCGCCCCGCTCAGCTTCCCGCTCACGGGCGCCGCGATCGGCCTGTGGGGCGTCGGCCCGGTCTTCACCGTCAGCGCGGCGGTCTGCGCGCTCGCGGGTGTCTACGGCCTCTCGGTCAGGGCCGTACGCCGGGCGGAACTGCCCGGCTAGCACCGGACTCCCCGGCTAGCACCGGTCGGCCGCCACCGGTCCGGCACCGCGACCCGGGCCCTACCGGTCCGGCACCGCGACCCGGGCCCTACCGGTCCGGCACCGCGACCCGGGCGCTTACCGGTCCGGCGGCCCCGGCTCGCGCCCCCGCCGCCTCGCTCAGAGCCCCAGCTGCTTCGTCTGCTTCAGCCGCTCGATGGCCTCCGGCTCCCCGTCCAGCTCCACCTTGGCCGAGGCCTGGCGGCCGAACAGGTACATCGTCAGCTCGCCCGGCTCCCCGGAGACCGTCACCACCGGCGTGCCCCGGCGCGCCACCACCGTCTGGCCGTTCGGACGGCGCAGCACCAGGCCCACCGGGACCTTGCGGCCCAGCAGGCGGGCGCCGCGCTCCAGGCGGGACCAGAGGGCGTCGGCGAAGACCGGGTCGAGCTCCCGCGCCGACCAGTCGGGCTGGGCACGGCGTACGTCCTCGGCGTGGACGTAGAACTCGACGACGTTCGCCCCCTCGTCCACCTGCTTGACGGTGAACGGCGAGAACCGCGGCGGCCCCGTTCGGATGAGCTGGATCAGCTCCTCGTACGGCCTGTCGGCGAACTCCGCCTGCACCCGCTCCTGCCGGTCCTTCAGGGCCGGTACGAGCGAACCGGCCGCCGCGTCCGGGCGCCGCTCCCGCACCACCACATGGGCGGCGAGGTCCCGGGTCCGCCAGCCCTCGCAGAGCGTCGGCGCATCGGGACCCGCCGCCTCCAACAGGTCGGCGAGCAGAAGCCGTTCACGTTTGGCATGGGTCGACATGACCGCCAGCGTACGGCGGGTGCCGCCGGTCCGCCCAGTGGACGCCCCGCGGGACACCACCCCGGGCGCGGCACAATGGCGCCATGAGCAGCACGCCCCGGACCCCCAGCGACCTCGACCCGGCCATCGCCGCCCGCCTCAAGCGCGGCCCCGACGGGCTCGTCCCCGCCATCGCCCAGCAGTACGACACCGGCGAGGTGCTGATGCTCGGCTGGATGGACGACGAGGCCCTCCACCGCACCCTCACCACCGGGCGCTGCACCTACTGGTCCCGCAGCCGCCAGGAGTACTGGGTCAAGGGCGACACCTCCGGCCACGTCCAGCACGTCAGGTCCGTCGCCCTCGACTGCGACGCCGACACCGTCCTCGTCAAGGTCGACCAGGTCGGAGCCGCCTGCCACACCGGCGACCGGACCTGCTTCGACGCCGACGTGCTCCCCGCATCCGGGTCCGACCCGGACCCCGTATCCGAGTAGGGTCTGGCGCCATGGATCTCGACACCTTCCGCAAGCTGGCGGCCGACCGCCGCGTCATCCCCGTCAGCCGCAGGCTGCTCGCGGACGGCGACACCCCGGTCGGGCTCTACCGCAAGCTCGCCGCCGAACGGCCCGGCACCTTTCTCCTCGAATCCGCGGAGAACGGCCGCTCCTGGTCCCGGTACTCCTTCATCGGCGTCCGCAGCGACGCCACCCTGACGGTGAAGGACGGCGAGGCCCACTGGCTGGGCACTCCGCCCGTCGGCGTCCCCACCGGCGGCGACCCGCTCCAGGCCCTGCGCGCCACCGTCGAGACCCTCCACACCCCCCCTACGCCTGGCGGCGACCTCGCCTCCGGGATGCCGCCGTTCACCGGTGGCATGGTCGGCTACCTCGGCTACGACATCGTCCGCCGCCTGGAGAAGATCGGGGACTCCACCCGGGACGACCTCGAACTCCCCGAGCTGACCATGCTCCTCACCAGCGACCTCGCGGTCCTGGACCACTGGGACGGCTCGGTCCTGCTGATCGCCAACGCGATCAACCACAACGACCTGGAGACCGGCATCGAGGAGGCGTACGCGCACGCCGTCGCCCGCCTCGACGCCATGGAGGCCGACCTGGCCCGCCCGGTCGCCACCGCCCCCACCGCCCTGCCCGCCTCCGAACTCCCCGGTTTCGACGACGGCACAGTCTCCGCGCTCTGGGGCGGACCGGCCTACCAGGACGCCGTCGAGGACATCAAGGAGCGCATCCGGGCCGGCGAGGCCTTCCAGGTCGTGCCCTCGCAGCGCTTCGAGATCCGCTGCACCGCCTCCGCGCTCGACGTCTACCGGGTCCTGCGGGCCACCAACCCGTCCCCGTACATGTACCTCTTCCGCTTCGAGAACGGCTTCGACGTCGTCGGATCCAGCCCCGAGGCCCTCGTCAAGGTCGAGGACGGCCACGCGCTGCTCCACCCCATCGCGGGCACCCGGCACCGCGGCGCCACCCCGCAGGAGGACCACGACCTCGCCGAGGAGCTGCTCGCCGACCCCAAGGAGCGCGCCGAGCACCTCATGCTCGTCGACCTCGGCCGCAACGACCTCGGCCGCGTCTGCGCGCCCGGCTCCGTCGAGGTCGTCGACTTCATGTCCGTCGAGCGCTACTCGCACGTCATGCACATCGTCTCCACCGTGACCGGCGAGGTCGCCGAGGGCAGGACCGCCTTCGACGTCCTCACCGCCTGCTTCCCGGCCGGCACGCTCTCCGGCGCGCCCAAGCCCCGTGCGATGCAGATCATCGAGGAGCTCGAACCCTCCCGGCGTGGCCTGTACGGCGGATGTGTCGGTTATCTCGATTTCGCCGGCGACGCGGACACGGCCATCGCCATCCGCACCGCCCTGCTCCGCGACGGAACCGCGTATGTGCAGGCCGGAGCGGGTGTCGTCGCCGACTCCGACCCCGTGGCCGAGGACAACGAGTGCCGGAACAAGGCCGCGGCCGTCCTCCGCGCCGTCCACACCGCCAACCGGATGAACGGCGCCTGACCACGTAGGGGATAGTGGGGTACGTGAGTGCCGTACCCGTACCCCAGCCCCGCGCCGCCCGCGCGGCCGTCCCCGGCGGCGGCCGCCGCAGCCTGGCCGCGGCCCTCTTCCTCGGTGCCCTCGGCGCCACCGTCGTCCTGCTCTCCGCGGGCCAGATCTGGGCGGAGGGCACGGCGTCCGTCGGCGGCGGCAGCGTCCCCGTCGAGGCCGACGGAGGCACCGTCACCGGTGTGCCGACCGCCCTCGCGATCGTCGGCCTCGCCGCGCTCTTCGCCGTCTTCGCCGTCCGCCGCACCGGCCGCACCCTCGTCGCCGCGCTCCTCACCCTCAGCGGCGCGGGCGCCGCGCTCGCCGCGGTCCTCGGCGCCTCCGACCGCGCCGCGCTGGACGCCGAGGCCGCCCGCATCAGCGGCGACACCGCCGCCGCCGTGGCCGGTCTGAGCCACACCGTCTGGCCGTACGTGACCGCCGCGGGCGCCGTCCTCATCCTGCTCGCCGGCCTCTTCGCGCTGCGCTTCGGCAAGAGCTGGCCCGCCATGGGCGGCCGCTACGAGCGCTCCGGCACCCCGCGGGCCGCCCGCAAGGCCCCCACGACCGACCCGGACCGGCCCGAGGACCTGTGGAAGGCCCTGGACCGCGGCGAGGACCCCACGCACGGGGTGTGACGGCCCGGCCGGCGGCGCCCGACGGCGCCGCCGACCGCGACGCGTGATCGTCCCGGTACCCCCGATTCACCCTCGCGCGCCCGCGTGCGGGACAATGAGCGCCGAGAGTCCGCGCACGCGAGACCTCACCATCGAGCAACTGCAACGAGGAGCAACTCATGGCGGGCAGCGCCCACGGACACACCCCGGCCGCCTGGACCGGTGTCATCATCTCCTTCATCGGCTTCTGCATCGCCGGAGTCTTCATGGTGGCCGCCAACATCGCCGGATTCTGGGCCGGCATGGGTGTCATCGTGCTCGGTGGCATCGTCGGCGGCGCGATGAAGGCCGCGGGCCTCGGCATGCCGAAGGAGTCGGCGGCCGTCGCCGCCGCCCGCGAGGCCGCGACCGCGCAGGCCCGTTCCTGACGCGCCACGACACATTCGAGAGCGCAGCCCGGCCGTGCCGGGCTGCGCTCTCGCGCGTCCGGGGCGAGAATCACCGGGTGGACCCCCAGCCGACGGCCGGAGCCGTGACCGACGCATCCAGCACCCGACCGGGTGAACCTGTCCCACCGGCCGAACCGGCCCCCCAGGAGGCTCCCGCGCCTGAGGCTCCCGAGGCGGCACCGAAGGCTCCCGGGGCGGCGGGGGAGCGGCCCGTCACCGCACCGCACGCACACGGGTCCTGGGGACCCGGCTGGACCGGCGGGCCCGTGACAGCACCGGCACCGCCGCCGGCCCGGTCGCTCGCGCGGCGGCTGCTCGCCCCCGCCGCCACGCTCGCCGGGGTGGCGGCCGCCTTCGCGTACGTCGGGACCGTCGACCCCAACGAACCCGGGCACTACCCCGTCTGCCCCCTGCTGCGCTTCACCGGCATCTACTGCCCCGGCTGCGGCGGGCTCCGCAGTGCCCACGCCTTCGTCCACGGCGACCTCCCGGCCGCCCTCGGCGCCAACGCCCTCGCCGTCATCGGCTACGGACTCTTCGGCGTCCTCATGGTCATCTGGCTGAATCGTGCCATCCGCGGGGTGCCCATGCGCCTCGCGGTGTCCCCGGTCCTGTGGTGGGGGATCGGGGCCGTCCTCGCCCTCTTCACCCTGGTCCGGAACCTCCCCTTCGGCTCCGCGCTGGCCCCCTGAGGGCCGCCTACGGCGCCGCGAGGACCCCTACGGGAGTCCCAGCAGATGGGACGCGACTCCGGCCGATGCGAGTCCGGGGCCGTCCTGCGGATAGGATCGATGTGGCTGAACCTGGTTCATCATCACCATCACCGTCCCGGAAGGGGGCCCCTCGCGTGAGTGTGCTCGACGAGATCATCGAAGGCGTACGCGCCGACCTCGCAGAGCGGCAGGCGCGGGTCACCCTCGACGAGCTCAAGGAGCGCGCCGCCAAGGCGCCGCAGGCCAAGGACGGCGTCGCCGCACTGCGCGGCGACGGCGTCAAGGTGATCTGCGAGGTCAAGCGCTCCAGCCCGTCCAAGGGCGCGCTCGCCGCGATCGCCGACCCCGCCGGACTCGCCGCGGACTACGAGGCGGGCGGCGCGGCCGTCATCTCCGTCCTCACCGAGCAGCGCCGCTTCGGCGGCTCGCTCGCGGACCTGGAGGCGGTCCGGGCCAAGGTCGACATCCCGGTCCTGCGCAAGGACTTCATCGTCACCGCGTACCAGCTCTGGGAAGCACGCGCGTACGGGGCGGATCTCGCGCTCCTCATCGTCGCCGCCCTGGAGCAGGAGGCCCTCGTCTCCCTCATCGAGCGCGCCGAGTCCATCGGGCTCACCCCGCTCGTCGAGGTCCACGACGAGGACGAGGTCGAGCGCGCCGTCGACGCGGGCGCCCGCATCATCGGCGTCAACGCGCGCAACCTGAAGACCCTCAAGGTCGACCGCTCCACCTTCGAGCGCGTCGCCCCCGAGATCCCCGCGCACATCGTCAAGATCGCCGAGTCCGGCGTCCGCGGCCCGCACGACCTCATCGCCTACGCCAACGCCGGCGCCGACGCGGTCCTGGTCGGCGAGTCGCTCGTCACCGGCCGCGACCCGAAGGCCGCCGTCGCCGACCTGGTCGCCGCCGGCGCCCACCCGGCACTCCGGCACGGCCGGAGCTGACCGAGTCATGACCCGCCGCCACGCCACGCCGACCCCTCCGGGCACCGCCCGGGGGACCGTCGGCGTGCCCGGCGGCAGGCTGCGCGTCGCAGCCGCGTCCGTACCCGCGCCGCACGCCCCGCTGGCCCGGGGCTGCCGACCGCGTGGCTGCCGCGCGCCCGCCCGCCGTGTCCACGGCCGCCGGGTGCGGTACGTCATCGGGGACGAGCCCGGCCAGGTCAACGGCATGCGATGGCGTCGGCGCCCTGCGCGCACCTCCACGAACTGACGCCACTCAGCCACCGAGCCCTCCGGTCCGTGGCCCCGCCCCCCGGCACCGCACCCGCTGCGGGCAGTCGTTCCGTTCCCCACCCCCACCCCGTGGTGGGGGTGCACGGGACGGCGCCCTCGGCGGCGCCTCCGCCCCCTGTGCCTGAGCCCGCACCGCGAGCGCATCGCGCGAGGGGTGGGGCCAGGGCGCGGTAGCCCGGGCCCGGCAAGGGGCACCGTCCGTCGTGCCCACCCGTCCCTCCCCCAAGGACCTCGTCCAGGGGGGACCCCAGCGGGACGACTGCCCCCAACGGGGCGGGGCGAGCGGCCGGCGGCCCGAGGCGGGCTCAGCCCAGGCGGGCGGCCCGGCACGGGCGTGAGCCCGGCGTCGGCGGAGGGGAGTGGGGTGTGCGCATAACGTGACCATCGACCACACGTGAGAACACGGGGCACCCGCCCCGCGAGGAGCATCCGCATGTCCAGCGAGTTCTTCATCCCCGACCTGGAAGGTCAGGTCCCCACCCCCGAGGGCTACTTCGGTGCCTACGGCGGCAAGTTCATCCCCGAGGCCCTCGTCGCCGCCGTCGACGAGGTCGCCGTCGAGTACGAGAAGGCCAAGTCCGACCCCGAGTTCGCCCGCGAGCTCAACGACCTGATGGTCGACTACACGGGCCGCCCGAGCGCCCTCACCGAGGTGCCCCGGTTCGCCGAGCACGCCGGCGGCGCCCGGATCTTCCTCAAGCGCGAGGACCTGAACCACACCGGCTCGCACAAGATCAACAACGTGCTCGGGCAGGCCCTGCTCACCAAGCGCATGGGCAAGACCCGCGTCATCGCCGAGACCGGCGCCGGTCAGCACGGCGTGGCCACCGCCACCGCCTGTGCCCTCTTCGGCCTCGACTGCACCATCTACATGGGCGAGGTCGACACCCAGCGCCAGGCCCTCAACGTGGCCCGGATGCGGATGCTGGGCGCCGAGGTCGTGGCCGTGAAGTCCGGCAGCCGCACCCTCAAGGACGCCATCAACGAGGCGTTCCGCGACTGGGTCGCCAACGTGGACCGGACGCACTACCTGTTCGGCACCGTGGCGGGCCCGCACCCCTTCCCCGCCATGGTCCGCGACTTCCACCGGGTCATCGGGGTGGAGGCGCGCCGCCAGATCCTGGAGCGCGCCGGCCGCCTCCCCGACGCGGCGATCGCCTGCGTCGGCGGCGGCTCCAACGCCATCGGCCTCTTCCACGCCTTCGTCCCCGACGCGGACGTCCGCCTGATCGGCTGCGAGCCGGCCGGCCACGGCGTCGAGACCGGCGAGCACGCGGCCACCCTCACCGCCGGCGAGCCGGGCATCCTGCACGGCTCGCGGTCGTACGTCCTCCAGGACGAGGAGGGCCAGATCACCGAGCCCTACTCGATCTCGGCGGGCCTCGACTACCCGGGCATCGGCCCGGAGCACGCGTACCTGAAGGACAGCGGGCGCGGGGAGTACCGCGCCGTCACCGACGACGCCGCCATGCAGGCGCTGCGGCTGCTCTCCCGTACCGAGGGGATCATCCCCGCGATCGAGTCGGCGCACGCCCTCGCCGGGGCGATCGAGGTCGGCAAGGAGCTCGGCAGGGACGCCCTGCTCCTCGTGAACCTCTCCGGGCGCGGCGACAAGGACATGGACACGGCCGCCCGCTACTTCGGCCTGTACGAGACCGACGCCGAGGTCGCCGCGGACGCCGGGGCCGACGACACCGCGGAGATCGAGGGGGACGCGAAGTGAGTGGGAACATCCAGCTGCTGACCGACACCCTCGCCGAGGCGAAGGCGGAGAACCGGGCCGCGCTCATCGCGTACCTCCCGGCCGGCTTCCCGACCGTCGACGGCGGCATCGCGGCGATCAAGGCCGTCTTCGAGGGCGGCGCGGACGTGGTCGAGGTCGGCCTCCCGCACAGTGACCCGGTCCTCGACGGGCCGGTCATCCAGACCGCCGACGACATCGCCCTGCGCGGCGGCGTGAAGATCGCCGACGTCATGCGGACGGTCCGCGAGGCCCACGAGGCCACCGGCAAGCCGGTCCTCGTCATGACGTACTGGAATCCGATCGACCGGTACGGCGTCGAGCGCTTCACCGAGGAGCTCGCCGCGGCAGGCGGCGCGGGCTGCATCCTGCCCGACCTGCCGGTCCAGGAGTCCGAGGTCTGGCGCGCGAACGCCGACAAGCACGGTCTCGCGACCGTCTTCGTCGTCGCGCCCAGCAGCAAGGACGAGCGCCTCGCCACCATCACCGCGGCCGGCTCCGGCTTCGTCTACGCGGCCTCCCTCATGGGTGTCACCGGCACCCGCGAGTCGGTCGGCGAGCAGGCGGCCGACCTGGTCCGCCGTACCCGCGCCACCGCCCCCGCCCTCCCGGTCTGCGTCGGCCTCGGCGTCTCCGACGCCACCCAGGCCAAGGAGGTCGCCGCCTTCGCGGACGGCGTCATCGTCGGCTCCGCCTTCGTGAAGCGGATCCTCGACGCCGACGGCGACGAGGCCGCGGGACTCGCCGCCGTAAGGGAACTGGCGGCCGAACTCGCCGAGGGTGTCCGGCGCGTTTCGTAACCCATTTGGGTGGATCTGCGACCGGGGAGGCACGCACGTGCCTCCCCGGTTCGTTTCCGAGGCGTGAGCCAGAAGAACAGTGGTGACGGTAATCGGAGTGCGCGGGAGCGTCTCCAGCAGCAGCGCGAGCGCGAGAAGGCCCGCGAGAGGCAGCGGCGGATCCTGATCGTGTCGGCGGCGGTGGTCGGCGTCCTCGGACTGGCCGCGGTCGTCGGGGTGATCGCCGCGGGCGGCGACAAGGACAGCGGTTCCGACAAGGCGGGCCCGGTCGTCGCGCCCACGGGAGCGACCGAGGAGGACGGCAAGCCCGCCATTCCCACCGGGAAGGCGGACGCCCCGTCGACCCTGGCGATCTGGGAGGACTTCCGCTGCCCGGCGTGCGCCCAGTTCGAGAACGCGTTCCGGGACACCATCCACGAGCTGGAGGCCGCGGGCGCGATCAGGACCGAGTACCACCTCGCCACCCTCATCGACGGGAACATGGGCGGCAGCGGCTCCCTGCGCGCGGCGAACGCCGCCGCGTGCGCCCAGGACGCGGGAAAGTTCACCGCGTACCACGACACGCTCTACATCAACCAGCCGCCGGAGACGGACGACACCTTCGGCGACAACGCCAAGCTGATCGAGCTGGCGGCGAAGGTGCCCGGGCTCGACACGCCCGCCTTCCGCAGCTGTGTGAACGACGGCACGCACGACACCTGGGTGGCCAAGTCCAACGAGGCCTTCCAGAACGGCGGCTTCCGCGGCACGCCGTCCGTCCTGCTCAACGGAGAATCGATCTTCCCGCAGAAGGGGAACGAGCAGATCTCCCCGGACAACCTGAAGAAGTGGGTCGCCGAGGCCAACAAGGGCAAGAAGCCCGGCACGGCGGCTCCGACGACCGCCCCGGCCGCCTCCCCGGGCTCTCCCTCGGCGGGCTGAGCCGCGGCCTCCGGCCCGGGTTAGTTACCCATACGTTGCCGGGTGGGCTGCCGTCCCGCCCGCCCGGCAGGGTAGCGTCGGTCCTGCCATGGACCTTGCCTACATTCCCAGCCCGTCGACCGGCGTGATCAACCTCGGACCGATCCCGCTGCGCGGCTATGCCTTCTGCATCATCATCGGTGTCTTCGTCGCCGTCTGGTACGGCAACAAGCGCTGGATCGCCCGGGGCGGCACCGCCGGCACCGTGGCCGACATCGCCGTCTGGGCGGTGCCCTTCGGCCTCGTCGGCGGACGCCTCTACCACGTGATCACCGACTACCAGCTGTACTTCAGCGAGGGTGAGAACTGGGTCGACGCCTTCAAGATCTGGGAGGGCGGCCTCGGTATCTGGGGCGCCATCGCGCTCGGCGCGGTGGGTGCCTGGATCGGCTGCCGCCGGAGGGGCATCCCGCTCCCGGCGTACGCCGACGCCATCGCTCCCGGAATCGCGTTCGCCCAGGCCATCGGCCGCTGGGGCAACTGGTTCAACCAGGAGCTGTACGGCAAGCCGACCGATCTGCCCTGGGGCCTGAAGATCACCGAGAGCGCGAACCGCGAGGCCGGGCTCTACCACCCGACCTTCCTGTACGAGTCGCTCTGGTGCGTCGGTGTCGCCTTCCTCGTCATCTGGGCCGACCGCCGCTTCAAGCTCGGCCACGGACGCGCCTTCGCGCTGTACGTCGCCGCGTACTGCGTGGGCCGGGCCTGGATCGAGTACATGCGCGTCGACGAGGCCCACCACATTCTCGGCCTGCGCCTGAACGTGTGGACCGCGATCGGCGTCTTCGTGCTCGCCGTCGTCTACATGGTGGTCTCGGCGCGGGTCCGCCCGGGCCGCGAGGAGATCGTCGAGCCGAAGGCCGCGAAGGAGGCCGCCGACAAGGCGGCCGTCACGGCGGACGACGAGGACGCGTCGGCGGAGGACGCTGCCGCGGACTCCGTCACGGACCCGCTGACGGACCCGCTCACGGACACCGGGAAGGACGCCGCCGACCGGGACGGCTCCGACGGGGACGTGGAGCACGGCGCCGGCAACGGCGCCGGGTCCGCCGCCAAGAGCTGATCCCCCTCCAGCCGGTCGAAAGGGCCGCCGGGACCGAGAGGTCCCGGCGGCCCTTTCGCATGCCCGGGTACGGGGAGGGCGCTCATGCCCCGGTGCCGGAGTCAGGACGTGCGGGCCGCGAGGGCGAGGGTCCGGTGGGCGCCCGCCACCACCGCCGCGTCCACGAAGCGCCCGTCCGGGAGGGCCAGGGCCCCCGGCTCGGGACCGGCGGCCTCGACCACCTCCCGCGCCGCGTCGACCTCCTCCGGGGTGGGGAGGTAGGCGCGCTCGATGACCGGGAGCTGGCGGGGGTGGATGGCCGCCCGGCCGAAGAAGCCCATGGCCCTGCCCCGGGCGCAGCCCGCGGCCAGCGCGTCCAGGTCGCTGATGTCGGGATGGACGGACTGGGCCGGGGGCGGGAGGGCGGCCGCGCGGGCCGCGACCACCACCCGGCCGCGCGACCAGTCCAGAGCGGAGTCCTCCCGCACCCCCAGGTCCGCGCGGAGATCGGCCTCGCCGAGCGCGATGCCGCGGACGGCGGGGTGGGCGGTGGCGATGGCGTACGCGTGCTCCACGGCCAGGGCGTTCTCCAGGAGCGGGTAGAGCGGGAGCCCCGGGGCGAGCTCGACGAGCCGGTGGATGTCAGTGGCGTGTGTCACCTTGGGAACACGAAGACCGTGGAGGCCGGGGAGGAGGGCCAGGGTGGGGATGTCGCGCGGGGTGTGGACGCGGACGTGCACCGGGACGGGGTGCGGGTCCGTGAGCAGATCGGCCGTGGCCTCGAGGGCGTACGCCTTGCGGTGCGGGGCGACCGCGTCCTCCAGATCGACGATGACGACGTCGGCGCCGGAGACCAGGGCCTTGCGGACCACCTCGGGGCGGTCGCCCGGGGCGTACAGCCAGGTGAGGGCGGGCGTGGACGGCCGGCGGCGCGTCGTGCCGCCGGCGCGGGTCGGGGTCTCGCTGATGTCGCTCATACCGCTCCCTGCTCGCGGAGGCTGCCGATCTCGGCGGGCGTGAGGCCGAGTTCGGAGAGGACGGCGGTGGTGTCGGCGCCGTGGGGGCGCCCGGCCCAGCGGATGGCTCCGGGCGTCTCGGAGAGGCGGAAGAGGACGTTCTGCATCTTGATCGTGCCGAGTTCGGGGTCCTCCACCTCGGTGACGGTGCCGAGCGCCTGGTACTGGGGATCGTCGACGACGTCCCGGATGTCGTAGACCGGGGCGATCGCCGCCTCGGCCTTCTCGAACGCCGCCATCGCCTCGTCCCGGGTGCGGCGGGCGATCCACGAGCCGACCGCCTCGTCCAGGACGTCCGCGTGCTCGGCCCGTCCCGTGCCGTCGGCGAACCACGGCTCGTCGATCAGATCGGGGCGGCCGACCAGGACCATGACGCGTTCGGCGATGGACTGGGCGGAGGTGGAGACGGCGACCCAGGAGCCGTCGGAGGTGCGGTACGTGTTGCGGGGGGCGTTGTTGCGGGAGCGGTTGCCCGTGCGGGGCTGGACATAGCCGAGCTGGTCGTACCAGAGGGGGTGGGGCCCGATGACCGCGAGCATCGGTTCGATGATCGCCATGTCGACGACCTGGCCGCGCCCGGTCGTGGTCCTCGCGGTGAGCGCGGTCATCACCGCGTACGCCGTGGCCAGGGCGGCGATCGAGTCGGCCAGGCCGAAGGGGGGCAGGGTGGGCGGGCCCTCGGGCTCGCCGGTGAGGGCGGCGAACCCGCTCATCGCCTCGGCGAGGGTGCCGAAACCGGGGCGGTGGGCGTACGGGCCGAACTGGCCGAAGCCGGTGACCCGGGCGAGGACCAGGCGCGGGTTGGCGGTGGAGAGCTCCTCCCAGCCGAGACCCCAGCGTTCCAGGGTGCCGGGGCGGAAGTTCTCCACGATCACGTCGGCGTCGGCGGCCAGCGCGAGCAGGGTGTCACGGCCGCCCGGTGACGACAGGTCGAGGGTGATCGCCCGCTTGTTGCGGCCGAGGACCTTCCACCAGAGACCGATGCCGTCCTTGGCGGGGCCGTGGCCGCGGGACGGGTCGGGCTTGCGGGGGTGCTCGATCTTGACGACGTCGGCGCCGAAGTCGCCGAGCATCGTGGCGGCGAGCGGGCCGGCGAAGAGGGTCGCCAGATCCAGGACGCGCAGGCCGTGGAGGGGCGCTCGGGGTGTGGGGGTCATACGGGGTCGGTCTCCTTCTCGCCCTGGTCCTCGGTCTCGCCGTGGGAGCCGAAGGCGGCCTCGATCTCGGTGCGGTAGGGCATCGACGTGGACGCGCCCTCGCGCTGGACGGAGAGCGCGGCGGCGGTTCCCGCCCAGGCGAGTGCCTCGGGTGCGGGACGGCCCTCGCCGAGGGCGACCACCAGCGCGCCGACGAAGGTGTCACCGGCGGCGGTGGTGTCCACGGCCCGGACGCGGGGCGCGGGCACCGTCACCGGATCGGCGCCCCGGACCGCGTACAGGCTGCCGGCCGCCCCCAGGGTGACGACGACCTCGGGGACGTCCCGGAGCAGGGCGAGGGCGGCCTCGCGCGGGTCCGACAGGCCGGTGAGCGCGGTGGCCTCGTGCTCGTTGGGCACCAACAGGTCGATGCTGGCGAGCAGTTCGGGAGGAAGCGGCTGGGCGGGCGCGGGGGTGAGGACGGTACGGACACCGAGGCGGCGGGCGGTCGCGGCGCCCTCCACGACGACGGAGAGGGGGAGTTCGAGCTGGAGGAGCAGAACGTCGGCGGTGCCGATGAGGGCCTCGTCGCCGTGGTCGAGGGAGGTGACGGTGCCGTTCGCGCCGGGGATGACGACGATCGCGTTGCCGCCCTCGTCGTCGACGACGATGTGCGCGGTGCCGGAGGGGCCCTCGGCGGTGCGCAGGAGATCGGTGTCCACCGAGCAGTGTTCGAGGCCGGCCCGGAGCCGGGTGCCGAAGTCGTCGGCGCCGACCGCGCCGATCATCGACACCTCGCCGCCGGCGCGCGCGGCGGCGACGGCCTGGTTGGCGCCCTTGCCGCCGGGGATCGTGCGGAAGGCGCGGCCGGTGACGGTCTCGCCGAGGGACGGGGCCCTCGGGACGTAGGCGACGAGGTCCATGTTGGTGCTGCCGAGTACGACGATGCTGGTCATGGGCGTACTGCCTCCAGGTGGGTCAGTTCGGCCAGGGTGTCGAAGCCGATGCCGTCGAAGGACGGGACGGAGGTCGCGAGACGGTTCTTGAGGGGGGAGGTCCAGCGCTCCGGCAGCCGGTCGGGGTGCCCGGCCAGCAGACCGGCGACCGAACCCGCGGTGGCGCCGTTGGAGTCGGTGTCCCAGCCGCCGGAGACCGCCGCGCAGAGGGAGCGGGTGAAGTCGCCGTCGGCGTGGGTGAGGGCGGCGGCGAGCAGGGCGGCGTTGGGGACGGCATGCACCCAGTGGTACCCGCCGAGTTCGGCGTGCAGACGGTCGACGACGGTGTCGAAGTCGGGGGTGTCGCGGGCGAGTCCGATCCCTCGGCGGACCGCCCGCGCGAGGCGGGAGCGCGGTGGGATCACGGCGAGGCCTTCGGCGAGCGACCGGTGGACGTCGGCGGTGCCGGTCGCGGCGGTGGCGAGGGTGGCGGCGACGAACATGGCGCCGTAGACGCCGTTCGCCGTGTGGGTGAGGGTGGCGTCCCGGTACGCCTGCTCGGCGGCGGCGACCGGGTCGCCGGGGTGGGTCCAGCCGTGGACGTCGGCGCGGATCTGGGCGCCGATCCACTCGCGGAACGGATTGCGGTGGGCGGCGGTCAGCGGGGGTTCGATCCCGTCGAGGAGATTGCGGTAGGCCACGCGTTCGGCCGTGAAGGTGCGGCCGGCGGGAAGCTCGTCGAGCCAGAGGCGGGCGACGTCGGCGGTGGTGAAGCCGCGGCCGTGGCGCTGGAGGAGCAGCAGGTTGAGGAGGGGGTAGTTGAGGTCGTCGTCCTCGGGCATCCCGTCGATGTTCTCGGCGAGGGAGGTGGCGGCGGAGCGGCGGTTCCAGGGGTGGGCGGCGAGCAGCTCGGGCGGGACGCCGCGGGCGGTGAACCAGGTCGAGAGCGGCCAGTCGCCGGTGGCACGGGCGAGGGCGCGGATGGCGTGGAGTCCGAGCTTCTCGACGGGCTTGCCGAGGAGACAGCCGGCGGCTCGGCCGAGCCAGGCGGCGTGCAGGCGGTGCAGGAGAGCACCGTGGGCTTCGCCACCGAACCCCTGGAGCACGGGCGCTTCGCGCGGGGTGCCTGGCGGCGGGGGCGCGGGCTGCTCCTGGATGGCGCCGCGCAGGGATGCGGCGCCCGGCAACGGGGGCTGTGCACACGCTGTCCCGGAGCCGGGCCGGGGGCGCCCCCACCGTCCCGCGGGACGACTGCCCACAGCGGCGGCGGAGCCGGCGGCCCCGTCAGGGTCTGGGGGAGGGGCGGCGCGGGGCGGCGTCAGAGCTCTGATCTCGGGCAGGGGGGTCGGTTCGTCGTCCGACAGGGGGGTGGGGAGGGTCGTCAGGGCGTCCAGGAGTTCCTCCGCCAGGGGGCGGAGGTCCGGGCGGGGGGTGACGGAGGCACCGGCCGTCTCCGGGGCCGGCGGGCCGCCCGCCGCCGCCCAGCGGGCCGCGAGGGCGCGGGCGTCGCGGCCGTCCTCCGCCGCCTGGCGGAGTTCGTGGCCCACCAGGTCCTCGGGCTGGACCCAGGTCAGGCGGAGGTTCATCGGGCGGCCGTGCCCGTCAGAGCCGCGAACGCCTGCTCGTGGGCCCGCCGGCGTCTCCTGTCCTGGGCGAAGATCTCGTGGGTCACCTCCGTCAGGGCCCTCGCCGGGGCGTGCAGGTCCAGCCGGCTCGCCTCCGCCACCCGCTTCGCCCAGTCGGCCGGCACCGCCTGCTCCCCGTGCAGCGCGCCCACGATCGCGCCCGCCATCGTGGCGACCGAGTCGCAGTCGCGGCCGTAGTTGACGGAGCCCAGCACCGTACGCCGGTAGTCGCCCTCTCCGACGAGCAGCATGCCGAGGGCGATCGGGAGTTCCTCGATCGCGTGGAGACGGGACGGGCGGCGGGCGCCGAGGGAGGGGGAGCGGTAGTCGGGGCCCACCGAGTCGAACGGGGCGACCGCCGCGCGGAGCGGCGTCAGCGCCGACTCGAAGTCCCGGTGCCTGGACGCCACTTCCGCCACCGCCTCGATCGCCGCCAGCGTCCCGTCCTTCGCGAGCGACAGGGCCGTGTCGACCACGGATGCCGGCGTGGCGCCGGGCGCGCACGCCGCCGCCACCGCCGCCGCGAACACTCCCGCCGCCTCGCGGCCGTACGAGGACTGGTGGGCGCCCGCGACGTCGAGGGCCTCGGCGTACGCGGCCTCCGGGTGGGCCGCGTTGACGAGCCCGACCGGCGCCATGTACATCGCGGCGCCGCAGTTGACGATGTTGCCGCTGCCGGCCTCGCGCGGGTCCACATGGCCGTAGTGGAGGCGTGCCACCAGCCACTTCTCGGCGAGGAAGATCCGCTGGAGCGGGAGTGCCTCCGCCTCCAGCTCCGGGATCCAGACGGGGCTGCCCATGAGGTCCGGGACGAGGTGGTCCGCGACCGCGTACGCGTCGAGGTGGCCGCGGACCCTCTCGTACACCCGGATCAGCGCATGGGTCATCAAGGTGTCGTCGGTGACGTGCCCGTCGCCCTTGTGGTACGGGGCGATGGGGCGGGCGGTGCGCCATGCGTCGCCGTTCCACGGGCCGACGATCCCGGTGACGCGGCCGCCGTGGCGCTCCAGGATCTGCTGGGGGGTGTAGCCCTCGACGGGGCCGCCGAGCGCGTCGCCGACGGCGGCCCCGAGGAGACTGCCGGTGATCCGGTCATCCAGCGCGGGCGTCACTGCCGGGGGTGTTGTGGGTGTCATGTCGGGATTGTCTACCCGGGGAGGGTGGTTCCGTGGCTGCGAGCAGCCCGGCGAGTTCGACCAGATCCGTTCCCGCGAGGCGGGGCAGCGCGCAGCCCGCGAGGGTCCGGCACGCCTCGCGCCAGGTCGCCGGCACCGAACGGCCCCCGCCCAGCGCACCGGTGAGCGCTCCGGCCAGCGCGGGTGCGGAGTCGGCGACCCGGGAGAGGCAGACGGCGGCCGGGACCGCGGCCGTCATCTCGCCCCGGGCGGCGGTGGCGAGGGCGAGCGCCACCGGCACGGTCTCGGCGGCGGCGATGCCGTAGCTGTAGACGTGGTCCACGATCTGGTGCTCGAGGAGCGGGACCAGTTCGAAGGCCGAGGCGGCGGTCTGGGCCAGCTTCACCGCGTACCGGGCGTTGCGGCCGATCTCGGTGACGGGCGGCAGCTCGGCGAGCGCCGCCTCGACGGCCTCGTCGACCGTCGCCCCGCCGAGGGCCGCGGCGACGGCAGCCGCCGTCGCGCGGGCGCCGTGGACGCCGTCGCCGTCCTGGGTGTACCGGGCGTCGAACTCGGCGAGTTCGGCCGCGGCGCGGGGGTCGCCGGGGTGGACGACGGCCAGGACGGCGGCCCGGACGCAGGCCGCGTCGTCGAAGAAGTGCGGGTTGTCGTGGCCGGTCGCGGGCGGACGCAGGCCGGTGGCGAGATTGCCGAGGCCCGCGCGGACGGAGATACGGGCGCGGAGCGGGAGCACGGCGGACTCGACCTCGGGAGCGCGTGCGGCCGCGGCGGCGACCTGTCCGGCGAGGGCGTTCCAGGCGAGGTCGACGGCGGCGCGGAGCCGGCGTTCCTCGGGGATGCCGGTGAAGAGCGGGCCCGAGGCGGTGAGGATCGCCTCGGCGGTGAAGACCGCCCATTCGGCGTCGTCGGAGGGGCCGAGGCGGAGGGGCTCGGGGGGCTGGTTGAGGGCGATGGGGACGGGGAGGGTGGTCGTGGCGTTCTGCTCGGCGAAGGTGTCGAGCTCACGGGTGAGACGGCGGGTCCACTCGGGCATGCGGGCGGCGCGGTGCCGTGCGGCGGGCCATCCTGCGGCGTCGCCTGCGGCGAGGCCGAGGAGGAGGCCTTCGACCGCGTCGCGCGTGGCCCTGCGGGGGACGTCCTGTCGCGGGGCCTCGTGGGCGCCGCCCCATGAACCCGTGCCGTGGGGAGGAGCGGGGTCCAGGGGAACGAGGTCCAGCGCGTCGGTGCCCGGCAGCGGGGGCGGCGCCAGGCCCTGGTGCGCGTCGAGCAGGGGGCCGGAACCCGGCCATGGGCGCTGTGCCCACCCTCCCCCGGACTCCTTCTGGGGGTGCCCCCACGGCCCAGCGGGACGATCGCCCACAGCGGCGGGGGCGTCGCCCACGGCAGCGGGAGGAGTGGTCGTGTCGCCGCTCATCAGGATTCCCCCTCCGGGGTCAGGAGGTCCGCCACGTCCAGGACGTGGTAGCCGCGCATCGAGGGGAGGCAGCTGCCCGTGACCGGGGTGATGGCCGAGGCCCATTCCTCGGGGATCGACCGCACTCCGCCGGCCGCGCCTGCCAGCGCGCCCGCCACCGCCGCCGTGGTGTCGGCGTCGCGGCCCATGTTGACGGCCGTCAGGACCGCCGTACGGAAGTCGCCCCGCGCCGCCGCGAAGGCGCCGAAGGCCAGGCCCACCGCCTCCGGGGCCAGGTCCGTCCACGGGTAGCCGCCGATGACGACCGCCGAGCGGACCTGGCGCTCGCGGGTCAGCGGGTCCGGCTGGACGCGCTGGGCGGCGACGACCGCGCGGCGCAGCGAGCGGGCCGTCCAGGAGTCCATCGGGACGGCCGAGAGGGCCGCCGCGATCACCGAGGTCACCCCCGCTCCCGCCATCGCCGCCGCGACGCCCGCCGCGACCGCCTGGCCGCCGTAGATGCCCTCGCCGTCGTGGCTGACGCTGCCGTCGATCGCGACCAGCCGGGCCGCCTCCGCCGGGCGGCCCGCCGCGAACACCCCGAACGGCGCCGCCCGCATGGCGAGACCGTCGCTCCAGGCGTGCCGGTGCTGCGCGGAGATCGGTGCGGCGAGGCCTCGGCGGAGGTTCTCCAGGGTGCCGCGCTCCGAGAAGCCCGCTCCGCGGAACGGGCCTTCGTCGAGATCGGCGATCCAGTGGTGCCAGGCCCGTTCGACGTGGTGGACGGTGAGGGCCGAGCCGTGCCGGGCCAGGAGGAGCGCCGAGAAGATGGCGTACTCGGTGTCGTCCGTGCCCGCAGGGCTGTCCGTCACGAAACCCTCGATCCGGCCCCAGCGGCGGCGGATCTCGGAGGGGCGCATGTTCTCGGCGGGCGCGCCGAGCGCGTCGCCGACGGCGAGGCCGAGGAGCGCCCCTCTCGCCCGTTCGCGCGTATCGCATGCCGTGGTGGTCGCCATGTCCGTGGCCCCTTCCTCGGTGGGGGCGCATCGACGGCGCCCCGATGCCTGGATCTGTGCCACGGCGGGCCGCGAACTCGCCGAAGAAACGTCTCTGTCACCCGCCTGACACCTCGCCAGAACCCCGGCTCCGCAGCAAGGTACGCCTTAGTAAGTACGGCCTGCCTTGCTGGCGCGCCCCTTACATCGCGCGTATTTTCGAGGGTGTTGGGAGCGGCGGGAGCAACCCGGCCCGCCGGAACGAGGGGAGAGCCATGTCCATCATCGAAGCTCAGGCGCCACTGCACGAGGCCCACCGCGACAACCACACGCACCGTGACGTGAACGGCGGTTGGCTGCGCCCGGCGGTGTTCGGCGCGATGGACGGACTCGTCTCCAACCTCGCCCTGATGACCGGTGTCGCCGGCGGTGCGGTCTCCACCCAGACCGTCGTCATCACCGGTCTCGCCGGGCTCGCGGCCGGCGCCTTCTCCATGGCGGCCGGCGAGTACACCTCCGTCGCCTCGCAGCGCGAACTCGTCCAGGCGGAACTGGACGTCGAGCGCCGCCAGTTGCGCAAGCACCCCGTCGACGAGATGGAGGAGCTCGCCGCGCTCTACGTCTCCCGGGGCGTCGAGCCCGCGCTGGCCCGCGAGGTCGCGATGCAGCTGTCGAAGGACCCCGAGCAGGCGCTGGAGATCCACGCCCGCGAGGAGCTCGGCATCGACCCCGACGACCTCCCGTCGCCGATGGTCGCCGCGGTCTCGTCCTTCGGCTCCTTCGCGCTCGGCGCGCTCCTCCCCGTACTGCCGTTCCTGCTCGGGGCGACCGCGCTCTGGCCGGCCGTGCTGCTCGCGCTCGTCGGGCTCTTCGCCTGCGGCGCGCTCGTGGCCCGGGTGACCGCGCGCGGCTGGCTCTTCAGCGGTATGCGCCAGCTCGTCCTGGGCGGCGCCGCCGCGGCCGTCACGTACGGGCTCGGCATGCTCTTCGGGGCCGCCCTGTAGCCCGCCCGCGAGGGCCGAAGACCGGGTACGGAATCCGTACCCCCACAGAAGACCGAGAGGCTCCCCAAAGGGGCCTCTCGGTCTTTTCGGGGCGCCTTTTCGGGACGTAAGCCTCATGTCGGCTGTGACGTATATCCCTGGCCCGATCCGCCGCAGCGATGAGACACTATGCATGACGCCACATATGTAGCCGGTTACTCGGCGGTTTCGAACCCGTGACCAACGGGAATGAGGCCTGAGCGTCGCTGGGCAACGAAGCCCACACAGTGACGGGTCGCCGACGACCCGGAGATCCTCCGGATCACCCCGATCCGTCCCCGCGAGGCAGGCCTCTGACCCCGCAAACCACAGGTGAACCCACACCACCGCTCCGTATCGGTGGTGTCCGCATGTTGGAATGCGCTATCCACTTAGCGAGAAACCAGCCATCATGTAACCTGCACGAAATTTCGCGGAGGGCCAACGTCGTCCCTCGGCAGCAGAGCTCCCCCAGACGTGGTCTGGGAGGTGCCCCCAGCCACGACGACGACGGGAGAGCCGATGCGTTCCGACGCCTGGTCGCCCATGGACGGTCGCCCTGCTCCGCAGGGGATGTACGACCCCCGTAACGAACACGACGCCTGCGGTGTCGGGTTCGTGGCCACCCTCACCGGTGTAGCCAGCCACGCGCTGGTCGAGCAGGCGCTGACCGTACTGCGCAACCTCGAGCACCGCGGCGCCACCGGCTCCGAGCCCGACTCCGGTGACGGCGCCGGCATCCTGCTCCAGGTCCCGGACGCCTTCCTCCGCGAGGTCGCCGGATTCGAGCTCCCCGAGACCGGCGCGTACGCCGTCGGCATCGCCTTCCTCCCCGAGGAGGGCACCGACGAGACCGCCGCGAAGATCGAGGCGATCGCCGCCGAAGAAGGCCTGAACGTCCTCGGCTGGCGTGAGGTCCCCGTCGCCCCCGAGCTGCTCGGCGCCTCCGCCCGCTCCACCATGCCGGTCTTCCGCCAGCTCTTCGTCGCCGACGGCGAGAACACCGGCATCGCGCTCGACCGCAAGGCCTTCGTCCTGCGCAAGCGCGCCGAGCGCGAGGCCGCGACGTACTTCCCGTCGCTCTCCGCCCGCACCATCGTCTACAAGGGCATGCTGACCACCGGCCAGCTGGAGCCCTTCTTCCCGGACCTGTCGGACCGCCGCTGCGCCACCGCCGTGGCCCTGGTCCACTCCCGGTTCTCCACCAACACCTTCCCGAGCTGGCCCCTGGCCCACCCGTACCGCTTCGTCGCCCACAACGGTGAGATCAACACCGTCAAGGGCAACCGGAACTGGATGACCGCCCGCGAGGCCCAGCTCGACTCCACCGTCTTCGGCGAGGGCTCGCTGGACCGGATCTTCCCGATCTGCACCCCGGACGCCTCCGACTCGGCCTCCTTCGACGAGGTCCTCGAGCTGCTCCACCTCGGCGGCCGATCCCTGCCCCACGCGGTCCTGATGATGGTCCCGGAGGCGTGGGAGAACCACGAGACGATGGACCCGGCCCGCCGCGCCTTCTACCAGTACCACTCCACGATGATGGAGCCCTGGGACGGCCCGGCCTGTGTCACCTTCACCGACGGCGTCCAGGTCGGCGCGGTCCTCGACCGCAACGGACTGCGCCCCGGCCGCTACTGGGTCACCGACGAGGGCCTCGTCGTCCTCTCGTCCGAGGTCGGCGTCCTCGACATCGACCCCGCCAAGGTCGTCCGCAAGGGCCGCCTCCAGCCCGGCAGGATGTTCCTGGTCGACACCGCCGAGCACCGCATCGTCGAGGACGACGAGATCAAGGCCGCCCTCGCCGCCGAGCACCCCTACGAGGAGTGGCTGGAGACCGGCGAGATCGAGCTCTCCGACCTCCCCGAGCGCGAGCACATCGTGCACACCCACGCCTCGGTCACCCGCCGCCAGCAGACCTTCGGCTACACCGAGGAAGAGCTCCGCGTCATCCTCGCGCCGATGGCCCGCACCGCGGGCGAGCCCCTCGGCTCCATGGGCACGGACTCGCCGATCGCGGCCCTGTCCGCCCGCCCGCGGCTCCTCTTCGACTACTTCACCCAGCTGTTCGCGCAGGTCACCAACCCGCCGCTCGACGCCATCCGCGAAGAGCTCGTGACCTCGCTGCGGTCCTCGCTCGGCCCCGGCAGCAACCTGCTCGAGCCCACCTCCTCGACGTGTCGCAGCGTCACCCTGCCGTTCCCGGTGATCGACAACGACGAGCTGGCCAAGCTCATCCACATCAACGCCGACGGCGACATGCCCGGCATGAAGGCCGCGACCCTCTCCGGCCTCTACCGGGTCTCCGGCGGCGGCGACGCCCTCGCCGCCCGCCTCGACGCCATCTGCGCCGAGGCCGACACCGCCATCGAGGGCGGCGCCCGCCTCATCGTGCTCTCCGACCGGCACTCCGACGCCGAGCACGCGCCGATCCCCTCGCTGCTGCTCACCGCGGCCGTCCACCACCACCTCATCCGCACCAAGCAGCGCACCAAGGTGGGTCTGCTCGTCGAGGCCGGTGACGTCCGCGAGGTCCACCACGTCGCCCTGCTGATCGGCTACGGCGCCGCGGCGGTCAACCCGTACCTCGCCATGGAGTCCGTAGAGGACCTGGTCCGCGCCGGCACCTTCATCGAGGGCATCGAGCCCGAGCAGGCCATCCGGAACCTGATCTACGCGCTCGGCAAGGGCGTCCTCAAGGTGATGTCCAAGATGGGCATCTCCACCGTCGCCTCCTACCGCGGTGCCCAGGTCTTCGAGGCCGTCGGCCTCGACGAGACCTTCGTCGCCACGTACTTCAACGGCACGGCCACCAAGATCGGCGGCGCCGGCCTCGACGTCGTCGCCAAGGAGGTCGCCGCCCGCCACGCCAAGGCGTACCCCGTCTCCGGCGTCCCCTCGGCGCACCGCCTCCTGGACATCGGCGGCGAGTACCAGTGGCGCCGCGAGGGCGAGCCGCACCTGTTCGACCCGGAGACCGTCTTCCGCCTGCAGCACGCCACGCGCACCAAGCGGTACGACATCTTCAAGCAGTACACGGACCGGGTGAACGAGCAGTCCGAGCGCCTCATGACGCTCCGCGGCCTCTTCGGCTTCACCTCCGACCGCCCCGCGATCCCGATCGACGAGGTCGAGCCGGTCGCCGAGATCGTCAAGCGCTTCTCCACCGGCGCCATGTCGTACGGCTCCATCTCCCGCGAGGCGCACGAGACCCTCGCCGTCGCCATGAACCAGCTGGGCGCCAAGTCCAACACCGGTGAGGGCGGCGAGGACCCGGACCGCCTCTACGACCCGGCCCGCCGCTCCGCGATCAAGCAGGTCGCCTCCGGCCGCTTCGGCGTCACCAGCGAGTACCTGGTCAACGCCGACGACATCCAGATCAAGATGGCCCAGGGCGCCAAGCCCGGCGAGGGCGGCCAGCTGCCCGGCCACAAGGTCTACCCGTGGGTCGCCAAGACGCGTCACTCGACGCCCGGCGTCGGCCTCATCTCGCCGCCGCCGCACCACGACATCTACTCCATCGAGGACCTGGCTCAGCTGATCCACGACCTCAAGAACGCCAACCCGGTCGCCCGCATCCACGTGAAGCTGGTCTCCGAGGTCGGCGTCGGCACGGTCGCCGCCGGTGTCTCCAAGGCCCACGCGGACGTCGTCCTCATCTCCGGCCACGACGGCGGTACGGGCGCCTCGCCGCTCACCTCGCTCAAGCACGCGGGCGGCCCCTGGGAGCTCGGCCTCGCCGAGACCCAGCAGACGCTGCTGCTCAACGGCCTGCGCGACCGGATCGTCGTCCAGACCGACGGGCAGCTCAAGACCGGCCGCGACGTCGTCATCGCCGCGCTGCTCGGCGCCGAGGAGTTCGGTTTCGCGACCGCGCCGCTCGTCGTCTCCGGCTGCGTCATGATGCGCGTCTGCCACCTGGACACCTGCCCGGTCGGCATCGCCACCCAGAACCCGGTCCTCCGCGACCGCTTCTCCGGCAAGCCCGAGTTCGTCGTCAACTTCTTCGAGTTCATCGCCGAGGAGGTCCGCGAGCTCCTCGCCGAGCTGGGCTTCCGCACCATCGAAGAGGCCGTCGGCCACGCCGAGCTGCTCGACACCAGCCGCGCCGTGACCCACTGGAAGGCGCAGGGTCTCGACCTGGAGCCGCTCTTCTACGTGCCGGAGCTGCCCGAGGGCGCGGTCCGCCACGCCCTGATCGAGCAGGACCACGGTCTGGAGAAGGCCCTCGACAACGAGCTGATCCAGCTCGCCGCCGAGGCGCTGAACGCCGCCTCCGCCGAGGAGGCCCAGCCGGTCCGCGCCCAGGTCGCCATCCGCAACATCAACCGCACGGTCGGCACCATGCTCGGCCACCAGGTGACGAAGCGGTTCGGTGGCGCCGGCCTCCCGGCCGACACCATCGACATCACCTTCACCGGCTCCGCGGGCCAGTCGTTCGGCGCCTTCCTGCCGAGCGGTGTCACCCTCCGCCTGGAGGGCGACGCCAACGACTACGTCGGCAAGGGCCTCTCCGGCGGCCGCGTGATCGTCCGCCCCGACCGGGGCGCCGACCACCTCGCCGAGTACTCCACGATCGCGGGCAACACGATCGGGTACGGCGCGACCGGCGGCGAACTGTTCCTCCGCGGCCGCACCGGCGAGCGCTTCTGCGTCCGCAACTCCGGCGCCCTGGTCGTCTCGGAGGGCGTGGGCGACCACGGCTGCGAGTACATGACCGGTGGTACGGCGGTCGTCCTCGGCGAGACCGGACGCAACTTCGCGGCCGGCATGTCGGGCGGTGTCGCCTACGTCGTCGACCTCGACCGGGACAACGTCAACTCCGGCAACCTGGGCGCGATCGAGGCCCCGTCGGACGCCGACAAGGCGTGGCTGCACGATGTCGTGCGCCGCCACCACGAGGAGACCGGCTCCACGGTCGCCGAGAAGCTCCTCGCCGACTGGGACGCGCACGCGAACCGGTTCAGCAAGATCATCCCCACCACGTACAAGGCAGTGCTCGCCGCCAAGGACGCCGCTGAGCTCGCCGGTCTCTCCGAGGCCGAGACCACCGAGAAGATGATGGAGGCGGCGACCCATGGCTGACCCCAAGGGCTTCCTGACCACCGGTCGCGAGGTCGCCGAGACCCGCCCCGTGGCCGAGCGCGTCCGGGACTGGAACGAGGTCTACGTCCCCGGCTCCCTGCTGCCGATCATCAGCAAGCAGGCCGGCCGCTGCATGGACTGCGGCATCCCGTTCTGCCACAACGGCTGCCCGCTCGGGAACCTGATCCCCGAGTGGAACGACTACGCCTACCGCGAGGACTGGTCGGCGGCGCAGGAGCGCCTGCACGCCACCAACAACTTCCCGGAGTTCACCGGCCGCCTCTGCCCGGCGCCGTGCGAGTCCGCGTGTGTGCTCGGCATCAATCAGCCGGCCGTCACCATCAAGAACGTCGAAGTCTCCATCATCGACAAGGCCTGGGACGCGAACGACGTCAAGCCGCAGGTGCCCGAGCGCCTGTCCGGCAAGACCGCCGCCGTCATCGGCTCGGGCCCGGCGGGTCTCGCCGCCGCCCAGCAGCTGACCCGGGCCGGCCACACCGTGGTCGTGTACGAGCGTGCCGACCGCATCGGCGGCCTGCTGCGCTACGGCATCCCCGAGTTCAAGATGGAGAAGCGGCACATCAACCGCCGCATCGAGCAGATGCGCGCGGAGGGCACCAAGTTCCGCACCGGCATCGAGATCGGCCGCGACATGACGGCGACGGACCTGCGCAAGCGGTTCGACGCCGTGGTCATCGCCGCCGGCGCCACCACCGCCCGCGACCTGCCCGTCCCGGGCCGTGAGCTGAACGGCATCCACCAGGCGATGGAGTACCTGCCGCTGGCGAACAAGGTCGTCGAGGGTGACTTCGTCGCCCCGCCGATCACCGCCGAGGGCAAGCACGTCGTCGTCATCGGCGGCGGCGACACCGGCGCCGACTGCGTCGGTACGGCCCACCGCCAGGGCGCGGCCTCGGTCACGCAGCTGGAGATCATGCCCCGACCGGGCGAGGAGCGGAACCCGGGCCAGCCCTGGCCGACCTTCCCCATGCTGTACAAGGTCACCTCCGCGCACGAGGAGGGCGGCGAGCGGGTCTACTCCGTCTCCACCACCCACTTCGAGGGCGACGAGGACGGCAACGTCCAGTTCCTCCACCTCGTCGAGGTCGAGTTCGTCGAGGGCAGGCTGACCCAGAAGCCGGGCACGGAGCGGAAGATCCCCGCCCAGCTGGTCACGCTCGCGATGGGCTTCACCGGCACGGACGTGGAGAACGGCCTGGTCGCCCAGTTCGGTCTGGACCTCGACGAGCGGGGTAATGTCGCCCGAGACGCGGACTTCGCCACCAACGTCGATGGCGTGTACGTCGCCGGCGACGCCGGTCGCGGTCAGTCGCTCATCGTCTGGGCCATCGCCGAGGGCCGCTCGGCAGCCCGGGGCGTGGACCGCTACCTGACCGGCGCCAGCTCCCTGCCGGCCCCGATCCGCCCGACGGACCGCTCGCTGATGGTCTGATCCGACCGGATCACCCCCGAGAACGTCCCGTACAACGACGTACGGAACTGAGCGCGGCGCCCCCCGAATGTCCCCGACCGGACGACTGGGCGGGCGCTGTCGCGCGTCCGGACACCTGCGGGGACGGCCGGCCGAGACGGCCCCGACGCGGCCCGCCCCGGTGGACTGCCCTCGCATCGCAGGAGGGCTCTCACGGGCGGAGGGCCCTTAGCCAGGACGCCGCCCCGTCCAGCGCCGCGTCCGCCTCGGGCAGCACCCCCGCTCCGCCGAGGAAGCCGTGGAACATCCCCGTGTGCAGGTGGACTTCGGCCCGGACGCCCGCGGCGGAGAGGCGGCGTGCGTAGGCGAGGCCCTCGTCGCGGAGGGGGTCGCAGTCGGCGAGGACGAGCAGGGTCGGGGGGAGGCGCGAGACGTCGGGCGTCAGGCCCGGGGAGGCGGCGGCCGGGTCGCCCCCGGGGCCCGTGTACTGCTGCCAGTACCAGCGCATGTGCGCCGTCGTGTGGAAGTGGCCCTCCGCGAAGTCGTGGGCCGACCGGCCCTCCAGGCGGTGGTCCAGGGCCGGGTGGACGAGGAGTTGGCCCACCAGCGGAGGGCCGCCACCGTCGCGGGCGCGGAGGGCCGCCGCCGCTGCCAGGTTCCCGCCGCTGCTGTCGCCCGCCAGGACCAGCGCGCGACCCGGGTACCGGCCGGCCGCCCACCCCAGGGCCGTGCACACGTCGTCCTCGGCCGCCGGGAAGCGGTGCTCCGGCGCCCGCCGGTAGTCGACGGAGACGACGGTGGCGCCGGTACGGGCGGCGAGCGCGCGGCACGTGCGGTCATGGGTGTCCAGGTCGCACAGGACCCAGCCACCGCCGTGGGCGAAGACGACGACGAGCTCCTCCCGCCCCTCGTAGAGCCGTACGGGAACGCCGTTCGCCGAGACGGTCGGGGTCGGCGGGACGTCGCCGAGGTGTGCCCTTGCCGCCGCCCGCAGCGCCGCCACGCCCGCCTCGGGGTGCGGGAAGGCCGCCGACATCGCGTCGCAGAGCGCGCGGGCGGCCGGGGTGAGGGGGTCGGCGGGCCGTGCGTCGGTCGTCGTCATGCGGTGAGGCCTCCGTCGATCGTGAACTCGGCGCCCGTCACGTACGACGACGCCTCCGAGAGCAGGAACGCGACCAGCTCCCCGACCTCCTCCGGACGGCCCATCCGGCCGAGCGGGACGTGCGACCAGTCCCTGTCCGCGACCGCCGTCGTCATGGGGGTGTCGACGGCGCCGGGGTGGACCGAGTTGACCCGGACGCCGTACGGCGCGAGGTCGCGGGCCGCCGAGCGGCTGAGGCCGCGCAGGCCGAACTTGCCCGCCCCGTACGCCGCATGGCCCGGCACGCCCACGCGGCCGGCCGTGGACGACACGTTCACGATCGAGCCGCCGCCCGCCCCGCGGAGCGCGGGCAGCACGGCCTGGATGCCGAGGAACGGACCCAACAGGTTGACCCGGAGGAGGAGTTCGAAGTTCTCGTACGTCTCCGACCCGACCGGGGCCGTCCGCCAGAGGGCCGCGTTGTTGACGAGACCGTCGATCCCGCCGAACGCGGCGACCGCCGCGTCCGTCACCGTCCGCCAGTCGTCCGCCGACGTCACGTCGTGGCGGACGAAGACCGCCGCCCCGCCGAGGTCCGCCGCCACCGACCGGCCCTCCTCCTCCCGTACGTCGGTGAGGACCACCCGCGCCCCGGCCGCCACCAGGAGCCGGGCCTCGGCGGCGCCCTGGCCCCGGGCCGCGCCCGTCACGACCACGACCTTGCCGTCCAGGGCGCTCACGCGGCGGCGTCCAGGGCCCGGACGTGCGGGATGACCTTCGTGCCCCACTGGCGGATGGTCTCCAGGCAGGCCTCCTGCGGCACGGTTCCCATCTGGATCAGGCACATGACCTCGTCGACGCCGATCTCCCGGAGCCGTTCGACGTACGCGATCGCCGTGGCGGCGTCCCCGTAGGCGTGGTCGGTGTTGTAGGTGCCGGTGTCGACCGGCCGGGCGGGGACGTTCGCCTCGTGCAGCCGGGCGATCAGCTCGTCCCGTTCGCGGGCGAGGGCGCCGGCGTGGTCCTCGTCCTCCGCGTAGCCGGTGGGCGCGGGCGCGCCGCCGTACCAGTGGGCGATCGATTCGGCGAAGAAGCGCTGGCCCCGGGTGCCGAGCCGGAGCGCGCGGTCGGCGTCGTCCAGGACGACGGTCGGGCACAGGGCGGAGAAGTGGTCGTTGACCTCGGTGGAGACGAACCGCGACCCGTCCCGGTCGGCGAGCGCCCCGTCGTACACCGCGCGCATCGCGCGGACGTCCTCGGCGCCCGCGAACCCCATCACCAGTGCCCCGATGCCGAGTTCGGCCGCCTGCCGGAGCGACGCGTGCTGCGAGCAGGCCATGAAGAGCGGTGGGTGCGGATGCTGGACCGGGCGGGGCAGGATCGCGCCGGGGCCGATGTCCAGCGTGCCGTGCCACTCGAACTCCGGTTCGCGCCACGCGGCGGCGAGGATCCGCAGGGCCTCCTCCGTCTGCGGTGCGGTGTCCTCGGGGCGCACCCCGAACATCCGCATCTCCTGGCGGGTCGCGCCCCGTCCGGCGCCGATGTCGACCCGGCCGCCGGAGAGCACGTCGAGCATGGCGGCGCGTTCGGCGACCCGGACGGGGTGCTGGTAGCCGAAGGGCATGGTGACCACGCCGTGGCCGACGCGGATGGTGCGGGTGCGGGCGGCGACCCAGGTCAGGAAGATCTCGGACGCGCTCATGTGGGCGTACCGGGTGAGGGAGTGGTGTTCGACCGCCCAGATCCGGTCGAAGCCCATCTCCTCGGCGAGGACGGCCTGTTCGACGCAGTCGTGGATGACGCGGTGTTCGCGGGCGGGGGTCGGGTCGACGAGCTGTGCTTCGAAGATCATGGAGAACTTCACGGGGCGCTCCTCCCGGAGAGGATACGGCGTATATGCCTAATCGAAATACTTCTAGCAGGCATAGGTGAAGGAGGGAAGGGCCGTAGACTGCGGCCCGTGGCGGACGAAGAGACCGTGCCGGCGCTGCCGGCGACCAGCTGGGCCGTGCTCGGACTGCTCTCCTTCGGGCGGGAGTTGTCCGGCTACGACCTCAAGAAGTGGTCCGACCGGTCCCTGGGGCTCTTCTACTGGAGCCCGTCCTTCAGCCAGATCTACAGCGAGCTCAAGCGCCTGGAGAAGGCCGGATACGCCGCCTCGCGCCTGGTCGCCCCGGAGGCCGGCCCGCGCGACAAGCGCGTCTACCGGATCACCGACGAGGGCCTCGCCGCCGTCAGGGCCTGGGCCCGCACCGCGCCGCTCGACCCGCCGGTCCTCAAGCACGGGCCGATGCTGCGGCTCTGGCTCGGCCACCTCCTCGAACCCGAGCGGATGCGGGAGGTCCTCACCGCGCACCGGGACCACTCCGAGACCATGCGGCTGCGCGCCGAGGCCGACGTGGCGGACGCGGCGGCCGACGAGGCCTGGGCGTACCCCCGGCTGACCCTCACCTGGGCCGAGCGGTACTACACCGCCGAGCGGGACCTGGCCGACGCCATGCTCGCGGACATCGGGCAGGTGGAGCGGACGGAGCTCCCCGAGGGAGGGAACCCATGGCACTGAGTCTGCGGAAGGTCGAGGAGACCGCGCCCGCGCTGGTCGGTCTCTACCGGCAGGCGGGCGAGTCGCTGCGACGGCACGGACTCGACGGGCAGCGCGTCGCCGTCCACCTCGTCGTCGACTACTCCGGGTCGATGAAGCCGTACTACTCCAGCGGCGCCGTCAGTTCGTCGGGTTCGGCGACCCGGACAGCCGGCAGTTCGAGTTCCTGCGCCGGCTCGACGAGCCGGCCGTGCCGGCGAGGCGGCCCGTCGACAACTCCGGGTTCTTCCACGCGGGTCAGGACCCGAGCAGGGTTCCGGACGCGGAGCTGTACGACAGGCTCGTCTCCGAGTTCCCGGTCTGGCTGGAGGCGGCGCGACGCCAGGGCATCGTCCGGTCATGAGGCGGCTTCCCCCACCTCCTCGTCGAGCCGCGCGAACTGCTCCTCGGTGAGGGTGACGTCGAGCGCGCCCAGGTTCTCCACGAGATGCGCGGCCGAGGTCGTACCCGGGATCGGGAGGATGTGCGGAGCCCGGTGCAGCAGCCAGGCCAGGGCCGTCTGCGCAGGGGTGGCGCCGATCTCCCGGGCGACCCGGGCGACCGGTCCCTCAGGGCCCGCGTGTCCGCCCATGGCGACGGGGAAGAAGGGGACGAACGCGATCCCGCGCCCGGCGGTGTGCTCGACGACGGCCTCGTGGTCGCGGTTCGCCAGGTTGTAGAGGTTCTGCACGGCCGCGATCGGCGCGACCGCCTCGGCCTCCGTCAGCTGGGCGACCGTCACCTCCGACAGGCCGATGTGCCGGACCTTGCCCTCCTCCTGGAGCTGCCGCAGGGCGCCGATCTGCTCGGCGACCGGGACGTTCTCGTCGAGACGGTGCAGATGGAGCAGGTCGATCCGCTCGGTGCGCAGCCGGCGCAGGCTCAGCTCGGCCTGCTGGCGCAGATAGGCGGGGTGGCCGAGCGGCACCCACTCGGTGGGGGAGGGCCGGACCACGCCGACCTTGGTGGCCACCGCGACTCCGTCGCCGTAGGGATGCAGGGCCTCGGCGAGCAGCTCCTCCCCGGCCCCGAGGGCGTACGCGTCGGCCGTGTCGAAGAGGGTGACGCCCGCCTCGGCGGCCGTCCGCAGCAGCGCGACCGCCGCCGCCCGGTCGGCCGGGGCCGTCCAGATGCGGGCCTCCGGTCCCGCCGGGTCGCCGGGGCCGTCGGCGAGTCGCATCGTGCCGTATCCGACCCGGCGGACCGGGAGGTCGCCGCCGAGCTGGAATATCGTCGTGTCCGAGGAGTTCGTGTCGTTCGTCATGCTCGGACCGTAGGAGCTCACACGGATGTGAGGTTCAAGCACGCACGGGCGGATGTGAGGGGGGTCATATGAAGATCGGTGAGTTGGCGCGCGAGACCGCGGTGAGCGTCCGGCTGCTCCGCTACTACGAGGAGCAGGGCCTTCTCGCCTCGGAGCGCACCCCCGGCGGGCAGCGGGTGTACGGCCCCGGCGCCCCCGCCGTCGTGCGCCGGATCAGGGCCCTGCTCGGTGCCGGACTGCCGACCCGGGTCATCGCCGAGGTCCTCGACTGCGTCTGCGGCAGCGAGGCGGAGATCGAGCCCTGCCTCAGCCCGATGCTGGTCGCCCGGCTCGACGCGATCGACGAGCAGATCCACGACCTCCAGGGCGCCCGTTCCTCGCTCGCCGCGCTCGTGGCGGCGACCGAGGGCCGGGAACCGGCCACCGCTGACTGAGCGAGCGTGAATCCGGTGGCCGCGGACGTGGCCGTGGGCGATCATGACGCCCATGACTTCTCTGGTACGACACGTGACCATTGACTGCGCCGACGCCTACGCCCTCGCCACCTTCTGGGCGAACGTCCTGGACTCCAAGGTCTCCGACGAGGACAAGCCGGGCGACGAGGAGGCGCTCGTCGAGACGCCCGGGGCCGGCCTGCTCTTCATCCAGGTCCCCGAGGCGAAGGCGGTCAAGAACCGCGTCCACCTCGACCTCCAGCCGCAGGACCGCACCCGTGACGAGGAGGTCGAGCGGCTGCTCGGCCTCGGCGCGACCCTCCTCGACGACCGCCGGAACCCGGACGGAACCGGCTGGGCGACCCTGGGCGACCCGGAGGGCAACGAGTTCTGCGTCGAGCGCAGCGTCGCCGAACGCGCCGCCACCTCCTGACCCGGGCTTGACCTGGGGCCTGACCTGGGGCCTGGCCCCGGGCCTGACCCCGGCCCCGGTCTGGTCCCGGTCCCGGTCCGGGCCCCGGTCCTGGCCCTGGCCCTGGCCCTGGCCCTGGTCCCGGCCCGGTCCTGGGACGTACGGAGTAATCCGGACCGTAGGTGTCGGGTATCCGGTGTTTCCTGGACGCATGGGAGACACCGGAACCGGAACCACCTGGTCGGCCTTCGAGGCCGCCGAACCCGCGTTCGCCGAGACCGTGCGCGAGCGCTTCGGGCAGTACACCCACCACGCCCTCGCCACCGTGCGCGAGGACGGCTCGCCCCGGCTCAGCGGCATCGAGGTGGGCTTCCGCTTCGGTGAGCTCTGGCTCGGCATGATGCCCGGCTCCCGCAAGGCCCGCGACCTGCGCCGCGACCCCCGGCTCAGCCTCCTCGCCAACCTGGGCGAGGGCACCGGCATGGGCGGCGGGGACGTCCGCGTCGCGGGGCGGGCGGTCGAGGTCACCGACCCGGAGACCGTCGCCCGGTACGTCGCCGACGCGGGCGAGCCCCAGCCGTTCCACCTCTTCCGGGTGGACCCGACCGAGGTCGTGCGGACCTGGGTGGACGGCGACGAACTCGTCGTCCGCACCTGGTCCCCGGGCGCCCGGCGCGCACCCTGCGCCGCGGCAACGACGACAGCCCGCCCCGCCGGGTGCCGTGAGCCCGAGCTGTCGGGCGTCCCGACCCCGTCAGGAGTACGCGCCGAGGACCGCCGCCCGGCAGGTGGCCGGGTCGCCCCAGGCGTCCCTCAGGGGGCGGGCCTTGCGGAGCCACACGGACAGCGGCAGTTCCTCCGTGTAGCCGATCGCGCCGTGGATCTGGAGGGCGGTGCGCGCCGCCGTGTACCCGGCCTCGCCCGTGGCCACCTTGGCCGCGGCCAGGTCCCCGGCCGTCATCGTCACCGCCGCCCCGAACAGCAGCGGCCGCGCGAACTCCAGGGCGAGGAGGGTGTCCGCCAGCCGGTGCTTGACCGCCTGGAACGCGCCGATCGGGGTGCCGAACTGGGAGCGCTGCCGGGCGTACGCCACCGTGCGGTCGAGCAGCGCAAGACCCACGCCCAGTGACTGCGCGGCCGTCGCCAGCATCGCCCAGTGCCGGGCCCGCCCGGCCGCGGCGGCCACCGCGGGGCCCTCGGCGAGCAACTCCCCGCCGGATGCCGGGCGGGCGAGCCGGCGCGCGGGGTCGGCGGAGACCCGGACCGGCCCGTGCCCGGGCGCCCGCCACAGCTGCTCCCCGCGTACGACGAGCACCGTGTCCGCCCGGTCGGCGTCCAGGGCGTAGGGGGCGGCGTGCCGTACGGCCTCCGTCCCGGTGAGCGCCAGCGTCGCCGTCCGTTCGCCCGCCGCCAGGGCCGGCAGGAGGCGCTTCGCCGGGTCCGGGTCGCCCAGGCGCGCCAGTTCCCCGAGGAGCGCAGCCGTCGCCACCGTCTCCACCGCCGGGCCCGGCACCGCGTGGCGGCCCACTTCGACGAAGGCGTGGGCGAGTTCGACCGGGAGCGGGCCCACTCCGTCGTACTCCTCCGGGACCGCGAGCGCCCACACACCGGCCTGCGCGAGCCGTCCCCACAGCGCCCGTCCCGGGCCGGGGTCGTCGCCCGCCCAGGCCCGAGCGGCCGCCGGGGTGTCCGAGGCGGTGAGCAGCGCGTCCAGGGAGCGGGCGAAGGCGCGCTGTTCGTCGGTCGGCAGGAAGGTCATCAGCGGCGCCCCTTCGGGAGGCCGAGCAGCCGCTCGGCGATGATGTCGCGCTGGATCTCGTTGGTGCCCGCGTAGAGGGGGCCCGCGAGGGAGAAGACGTACCCCTCCGCCCACGCGCCGTCCGCGAGCTCGCCTTCCGGGCCCAGCAGGTCCAGCGCCGTCTCGTGCAGGGCCAGGTCGTACTCCGACCAGAAGACCTTGTTGAGGCTGGACTCGGCCCCCGACGGCGCCCCCGTCGCCAGCCGGGCCGCCGCGCCCGCCGTGAAGAGCTGGTACGCCCGTGCCCCGATCACCGCGTCCGCCACCCGGTCCCGCAGCGCCGAGTCCGCCGGATCGCCCTCCGTCCGCCAGAGCCGTACGAGCCGGTCGGCGGCGGCGAGGAAGCGGCCGGGGGAGCGGAGCATCAGTCCGCGCTCGTTGCCCGTCGTGGACATCGCGATCCGCCAGCCCTGGCCCGGCTCCCCGATCACGTCCTCGTCCGGGACGAACACGTCGTCGAGGAACAGCTCGGCGAAGGCGGGTCTGCCGTCGAGCCGGCCGATGGGCCGGACGGTCACCCCCGGTGCCCGCAGGTCGAACATCAGGTAGGTCAGGCCCCGGTGGGGCCGGTCCGCGTCGGGGTCGCTGCGGAAGATGCCGAAGGCCCGGTCGGCGAAGGCGGCCCGGGAGGACCAGGTCTTCTGCCCGCAGAGCAGCCAGCCGCCGTCCGTGCGGACCGCGCGCGAGGTGAGGGACGCGAGGTCGGAACCGGCCTCGGGCTCGGACCAGGCCTGTGCCCAGATCGTCGTGCCGGTAGCCATCGACGGCAGCACGCGGGCGCGTTGTTCCGCCGTGCCGTGGTCGAAGAGGGTGGGCGCGAGGAGCTGGACGCCGTTCTGCGAGACCCGGCCGGGTGCCCCCGCCGCCCAGTACTCCTCCTCGAAGACCAGCCACCGGTCGAGGTCGGCGCCCCGGCCCCCGTACTCCTCGGGCCATGAGACCACCGACCAGCGGGCGGCGGCCAGTTCGGCCTCCCAGGCGCGGTGGGCGGCGAAGCCCTCGGCCGTCTCCAGGGAGGGCAGCGGCTCGGCGGGGACGTGGTCCCGCAGCCACTCCCGGGCCTCCGCCCGGAAGGCCTCCTCGCTCCGCGCGTACGAGAGATCCATCGGTCACCCCGCCCCTCACCCGTTCCCTAACAAGTGTTTGGTAGGTTAACGTACGGCCATGAGCAGCGTCGAGGAGTTCCGGGCGGAGATACGGGGCTGGCTGAAGACCCACCTCAGCGGCTCCTTCGCCGCCCTCAAGGGACGCGGGGGACCCGGCCGCGAGCACGAGGCCTTCGCCGAACGCCTCGCCTGGGAACGGCACCTGGCCGCCCACGGCTGGACCTGTGTCGGCTGGCCCGAGGAGTACGGCGGGCGCGGCGCGAGCATCGAGGAGCAGATCGCCTTCCACGAGGAGTACGCCCTCGCCGACGCCCCCGCCCGCGTCAACCACATCGGCGAACAACTCCTCGGCCCCACACTCATCGACCACGGCACCGAGGAGCAGAAGGCCCGCTTCCTGCCCCCGATCCGCGCCGTCGAGGAACTCTGGTGCCAGGGCTACAGCGAACCCGGCGCCGGCTCCGACCTCGCCGCCGTCCGCACCCGCGCCTCCCTGGAGGACGGCCGGTGGGTGGTGAACGGACAGAAGATCTGGACCTCCCTCGCCCACGAGTCCCAGTGGTGCTTCGTCCTGGCCCGGACGGAGCCGGGTTCGCGGCGCCACGCGGGGCTCTCGTACCTCCTCGTCCCCCTCGACCGGCCCGGCGTCGAGATCCGGCCCATCGTCCAGCTCACCGGCACCAGCGAGTTCAACGAGGTGTTCTTCGACGGGGCCGTCACCGACGCCGCGAACGTCGTCGGCGCGCCCGGCGACGGCTGGCGGATCGCCATGGCCACCCTCGGCTACGAACGCGGCGTCTCCACCCTCGGCCAGCAGGTCGGCTTCCGCCGCGAACTCGACGCCCTCGTCGCCCTCGCCCGCCGCAACGGCGCCGCCGCGGACCCCGACATCCGCGACCGCCTCACCCGCGCCTGGGCCGGCCTCCAGGCGCTCCGCGCCGGCGCCCTGCGCGGCACCGACCCCTCCGCCGCCAAGCTGTACTGGTCCCACTGGCACCGCGACCTCGGCGAACTCGCCCTGGAGGTGGGCGGACCCGCCGCCACGCTGGCCGCCGGAGCCCCGTACGAACTCGACGACTGGCAGCGGCTGTTCCTCTTCTCCCGCGCCGACACCGTCTACGCCGGATCCAGCGAGATCCAGCGGAACATCATCGCCGAGCGGGTGCTCGGCCTCCCGAAGGAGCCGCGCCCATGACCCGTACCCCCGCGCCGCCCTACGTGAAGGGCCACGGCCTCCTCGCCGGGCGGACCGCCGTCATCACCGCCGCCGCCGGAGCCGGTATCGGCGGCGCCACCGCCCGCCGCTTCCTGGAGGAGGGCGCCCGCGTCCTCGTCAGCGACGCCCACACCCGGCGCCTCAAGGAGACCGAGACCGCGCTCGCCGCCGAGTTCGGCGCGGACGCGGTCGCCTCCCAGCCCTGCGACGTCACCGACGAGGCCCAGGTCCAGGCCCTGTACGACACCGCCGTACGCCTCCACGGACGCCTGGACATCACTGTCAACAACGCCGGCCTCGGCGGCACCGCGGAGCTCGCCGACATGACCGACGAGCAGTGGAACCGGGTCCTCGACGTCACCCTCGGCGGCACCTTCCGCTGCACCCGCGCCGCCCTCCGCCACTTCCGCGCAGCGGCCACCGGCGACGGCGACGGCTCCGGCACCGGAGGCGTCGTCGTCAACAACGCCTCCGTCGTCGGCTGGCGCGCCCAGGCCGGCCAGGCCCACTACGCCGCCGCCAAGGCCGGCGTCATGGCCCTCACCCGCTGCGCGGCCGTCGAGGCCGCCGCGTACGGCGTCCGCGTCAACGCCGTCTCGCCGTCCCTCGCCCTGCACCCCCACCTGGCCAAGGTCACCACCACCGAACTCCTCGACGAGCTGACCGCACGGGAGGCCTTCGGCCGCCACGCCGAACCCTGGGAGATCGCCAACGTCATCGTCTTCCTCGCCGGCGACTACTCCTCCTACATGACCGGCGAGACGGTCTCCGTCAGCAGCCAGCATCCGTAGGACCAGAATGGACGTGTGCCGAACACTCCGCAGAGCGCAAGCAAGAAGAAGACCCCGGTGAGCGGCGGGCCCGAGCGGCGCCGTGAACTCCTCGACACGGCGGCCGAGGTGTTCGCCGCCCAGGGGTACAACGCCACCACCGTCCGCAAGATCGCGGACGCCGCCGGCATGCTCGCCGGCAGCCTCTACTACCACTTCGACTCCAAGGAGTCGATGCTCGACGAGATCCTCTCCACCTTCCTCGACGAGCTGTGGGAGGGGTACGACGCCGTCCTCGACGCCGGACTCGGGCCCCGCGAGACCATCGAGGCCCTCGTCACCGAGTCCTTCCGCGAGATCGACCGGCACCGCGCCGCCGTCGCCATCTACCAGAAGGAGTCCCGGCACCTCACCGACCAGCCCCGCTTCCACTACCTCACCGCATCGCAGCGCAGGTTCGAGAAGGCCTGGCTCGGCACCCTGGAGCGCGGAGTCGCCGCCGGGGCCTTCCGCGCCGACCTGGACGTCCGCCTGACCTACCGCTTCGTCCGCGACACCGTCTGGGTCGCCGCGTCCTGGTACCGGCCGGGCGGCCTGCACAGCCCCGAGGAGATCGCCCGCCAGTACCTGTCCATGGTCCTGGACGGAATCGCCGTACGTACGTAACCGCGCACGGTCCCGGCACCGGCCCGTGCGCCCCACCCGACCCACCGGAGGAGTCGCCATGCCCGAGGCCTACATCGTCGAAGCGGTCCGCACACCCGTGGGGCGCCGAGGGGGCGGACTCTCCGCCGTCCACCCCGCGGACCTCGGCGCCCACGCCCTGAAGGCCCTCGTCATCCGGGCGGGGATCGACCCGGCAGCCGTCGACGACGTCGTCCTCGGCTGCCTCGACACCGTCGGACCGCAGGCCGGCGACATCGCCCGTACGGCCTGGCTGGCCGCGGGCCTCCCCGAGGAGGTCCCCGGGGTGACCGTCGACCGCCAGTGCGGCTCGTCCCAGCAGGCCGTGCACTTCGCCGCCCAGGCGGTGATGTCCGGCACCCAGGACCTCGTCGTCGCCGGCGGCGTACAGAACATGTCGATGATCCCCATCGCCTTCGCCTCCCGGCAGGCCGCCGAACCCCTCGGCCTCACCGGCGGACCCTTCCACGGCAGCGAGGGCTGGCGCGCCCGGTACGGCGACGCGCCCGTCAACCAGTTCCACGGCGCCGAGCTGATCGCGGAGAAGTGGCGGATCACCCGCCGGGACCAGGAGGAGTTCGCCCTCCGCTCACACGAGCGGGCGCTCCGCGCGATCGACGGCGGCCGCTTCGCCCGGGAGACCGTGGCGTACGGCGACGTCACCGTCGACGAGGGGCCGCGCCGCGACACCAGCGCCGAGAAGATGGCCGGGCTCCGGCCGGTCGTCGAGGGCGGCACCATCACCGCCGCCTGCTCCTCCCAGGTCTCCGACGGGGCGGCGGCCCTGCTCCTGGCGAGCGAGCGGGCCGTACGGGAGCACGGACTCACCCCCCGGGCCCGGATCCACCACCTCTCGGCCCGCGGCGAGGACCCGATCCGGATGCTGTCCGCGCCGATACCCGCGACCGCCCACGCGCTCAAGAAGACCGGCCTGACCATCGACGACATCGACCTCGTCGAGATCAACGAGGCCTTCGCGCCGGTCGTCCTCGCCTGGCTGAAGGAGACCGGCGCCGACCCGGCCCGGGTCAACGTCAACGGCGGCGCGATCGCCCTCGGTCACCCGCTCGGCGCGACCGGCGCGAAACTGATGACGACACTCCTCCACGAACTGGAACGGACCGGAGGCCGCTACGGCCTCCAGACCATGTGCGAGGGCGGCGGCCAGGCGAACGTCACGATCGTCGAAAGGCTGTGACGGTCACCGGACGGCTGTGAGGTCGCCCACGTCACACCCTCCTGGTCAGGTCTGATCCGTCCGGGCATCGGTCGGGAGGGGCGGGAAGGTTCCGGGGCGCACTATTGTTCCGGTAGAGACATCCGGGGCTCGCACCGCGCGTTCCGGGAAAACAGCCGGGGCCCGTATCGCGTGTTCCGGGTAGAGCAGCCGGGGCCCGCACCGTGCAGGTGCGGGCCCTGGCTGTGCCGCGAGCACCGGCCAGAAAGGCACGCATGACCCGCTCCGAGCGCCCCCACAAGCGCAGCCCCCGCATCGCCCAGGCGAAGTCCACGTCACAGCCGAAGGCCTCCCGTGGAGGGCGCCGTCCCTCCGCGCCCCCGCCGCCGAGCGAGTTCACGCCGCCGGAGACGGTGACGCCCGCCCTGCCCGCGGTGGCCGCCTTCGCCGACCTCGACATGCCCGAGGGCCTGCTGCGGACCCTGGGCGAGCAGGGCGTCACGGAGCCGTTCCCGATCCAGGCCGCGACCCTCCCGAACTCGCTGGCCGGCCGTGACGTGCTCGGCCGGGGGCGTACCGGCTCCGGCAAGACCCTCGCGTTCGGACTCGCGATCCTGGCCCGCTCGGCCGGCCGCCGCGCCGAGCCCGGCGCGCCGCTCGCGCTCGTCCTGGTGCCCACCCGCGAGCTCGCCCAGCAGGTGACCGACGCGCTCACCCCGTACGCCTCCGCGCTGCGGCTCCGCATCACCACCGTCGTCGGCGGCATGTCGATCAGCCGGCAGTCGTCCGCGCTGCGGCGCGGCGCCGAGATCCTCATCGCCACGCCCGGCCGGCTCCACGACCTCATCGACCGCGGCGACTGCCGTCTCGACCAGGTCGCCGTCACCGTCCTCGACGAGGCCGACCAGATGGCCGACATGGGCTTCCTGCCCCAGGTCACGAAGCTGCTGAAGCAGGTCGAGCCGGGCGGGCAGCGCCTGCTGTTCTCGGCCACCCTCGACCGGAACATCGACCGCCTGGTCAAGATGTTCCTCGACGACCCGGTCGTGCACTCGGTCGACCCGTCGGCCGGCGCGGTCACCACCATGGAGCACCACGTCCTGTACGTGGCGGACGAGACCGACAAGAAGGCCGTCACGCTGCGCATCGCGGCCCGCGACGGCCGGACGATCCTCTTCCTGGACACCAAGCGGTCCGTGGACCGGCTGGTCAAGCGGCTCCTCGCCAACGGAGTACGGGCCTCCGGCCTGCACGGCGGCCGCTCGCAGCCGCAGCGCAACCGGACCCTCGACCAGTTCAAGAGCGGTCAGGTCACCACGCTCGTCGCCACGAACGTGGCCGCGCGCGGCATCCACGTCGACGACCTCGACATGGTCGTCAACGTCGACCCGCCGATGGACCACAAGGACTACCTGCACCGCGGCGGCCGCACCGCCCGCGCCGGTGAGTCCGGCAGCGTCTTCACGCTGGTCCTGCCCGAGCAGAAGCGCGACATGGGCCGTCTGATGTCGAACGCGGGCATCAGCCCCCGCATGGCGCAGATCAAGTCCAGCGACGAGCAGCTCGCCGAGCTGACCGGCGCGCGGGAGCCCTCGGGCGTCCCGGTCGTCGTCGAGACCCCGCAGCCGACCCCGCCGCGCAAGCCGGCCGGCTCGGGTGCCGGGTCCGGTGCCGGTGGTGGCCGCTCCGCAGGCCGGCGCCGCCGTCCCGCCTCGGCCGCAGGCACGGCCGGCACGGGCACGGGCACGGGCTCGGGCCGTTCCGGAGCCGCGGGCACGGCCTCGGGCCGCGCCGCCGGCTCCTCGGGCCGTACGGCGGGCTCCGCGGCCCGCACCGCCGGTTCCGGTGGCTCGGGCCGCGCGTCCGGCGGTGGCCGGGGCGCGGGCTCCGGCACGGGCGGCGGACGCGGTGCCGCCGCGGGCGCCGGAGCCGGTGCCGCCCGCTCCGGGCGTCAGGCCCCGGGCACCAGCCGTTCGCGCAGTGCGAGCAGCTCGCGGAACTCCAGGCCGAGGCCGTCCGACACGTAGCGGAACACGCTCCCGTACGAGGAGCGCAGCTGCTCCAGGGCGGTGTCGAGGTACTCCGCCCGCACCTCCTGGAGCGGAATGATCAGGGCCGGGTTCTGCATGAGCCCGGCCTGTTTCAGTCCCTCCCGCACCCGTGCGTCGTACGTGGCGCGGAAGGTGTTGGAGGCCAGGTAGTCCGCGCGGGCGAGGGAGTCGGGCACTCCCAGGAGCGTGAGCAGCAGCCAGCTCGTCCAGCCGGTGCGGTCCTTGCCCGAGGTGCAGTGCAGGAGCAGCGGCCCGCGGCGGCGATCGGCCAGGTCCCGCAGGGTCGCCGCGAAGGCGGCCCGGTTCGCGGGGTCGGTGACGAACGTCCGGTACACCTCGCGCATGAACGCGGCGGCCCGACCACCGCCCAGCATCTCCTCCTGCCGCACCGGGTCGCGGGAGCCGATCGCGGTGAGCAGCTGCCCGAACAGACCGTTGTCGGTGACGGGCCGGGGGACCGGGACGGCACCGGCCGGGAGCCGGTCGGCGCCGTCGTAGCCGACCTCCAGGGGGATCCGCAGGTCGACCACGGTGCCGAGGCCGATGCCGGCCAGCGTGGTCAGGTCCGCGTCGGTCAGCTTGGCGAGGTGGTCGCCCCGGTAGGCGAGGCCGTACCGGACCCGGCTCCCGTCGTACGTGGGGTAGCCGCCGAGGTCGCGGACGTTGACGGCGCCCTGGAGCGGGATCTGCCGGATCGGGGGCGCCTGCGGGGACCGGGGGCGGGCGATCGCCTCCGTGGGCAGGGCGCCGAGCAGGGCGGTGGCGCCGGTGGCGGTGAGCAGCGCGCGTCGAGACAGGTGCACGGCCGGACTCCTTTGCGGCTCAAGGGATTGAGGGTTGAGGGTCGAGGGTCGAGGGTGGGCGGTGCGGCGTGTGGGGTACTCCCTCCGGGGCGGTGGCCGGCACCGCCACCCGGCGGGGTCACTCCTCCGGGTCGCTGGGCGGGTCACTCCTCCGGGTCGCTCGGCGGGATCACTCGTCGGGGTGCGGCAGCGTCCGCAGGACCCGCGCGGCCTCCGTCATGATCCGGGCGACCAGTTCCTCGCAGCTGGGCAGGTCGTCGATGACTCCCGCGACCTGGCCCGCGGCCATGACGCCGAGGTCGGTGCGGCCCTCGACCATGGACGCCCGCAGCAGCATCGGGGTGTTCGCGGCGAGCAGGACCTGGCTCCACGAGAGGTCCCTGCCGTGGCGCATGGCCAGGCCGTCGCGGATCATCGCGGGCCAGGAGAGCCCGGAGATCCGGCGGAAGCCGGCCGCCCGCCGCAGCGCCCGGGCCAGGGACCGTACCCGCCCCGCGTTCTCCAGAGACGCGACGAGATCCGTCCTGAGCATGCGGTGCGGCAGCCCGTCGACGGCCGTCGTCACGGTGACGTCCTTGACCGTGGCCGCCAGATAGCGGGCCTTCACGGCCTCCGGCACGGTCGAGTCGGAGGTCAGCAGGAAGCGGGTGCCCATGGCGATGCCCGCCGCCCCGTGGGCGAGGGCGGCGACCAGGCCCCGCCCGTCGCGGAAGCCGCCCGCGGCGATCACCGGGATGTCGACGGCGTCCACCACCTGCGGCAGCAGCACGGTCGTCGCGACCTCGCCGGTGTGGCCGCCGCCCTCGCCGCCCTGGACGAGCACCGCGTCCGCGCCCCAGCCGGCGACCTTCTCGGCGTGCCGCCGGGCGCCGACGGAGGGGATCACGACGACCCCGGCGTCCTTGAGCTCGGCGATCAGGTCCCGGGACGGCGCGAGGGCGAAGGAGGCGACCCGTACGCCCTCGTCGACGATGATCCGGACCCGTTCGCGGGCGTCCCCGGCGTCGGCGCGCAGGTTCACCCCGAAGGGCCGGTCGGTGCGGGACTTCACCTCGCGGACGGCGGCGCGCAGTTCGTCCACGGTCATCGTGGCGGAGGCGAGGACACCGAGCGCGCCCGCGTTCGCGGTGGCGGAGACGAGCCGCGGCCCGGCGACCCAGCCCATCCCGGTCTGCACGAGGGGGTGGCGGACGCCGACCAGCTTGGTCAGGGCGGTCTCCATCAGGACCTGACCTCGCGGTTCCGCGGCCCGCCCGGGTCGATGACCTCGCGGTTGCGCAGCCCGCCCGGGTCGATGACCTCGCGGATCAGCCGGAGTTCCTCGGCGGTGGGCTCGCGGGTGACCGGCACGTCCGCGCCGGTCACCAGCTCGAAGCCGGTGGCCGCCCGCACCTCGTCGACGGTGGCTCCCGGATGCACGGACACCAGACGCATCGCGTGGTCGGGCGTCTCGAAGTCGAGCACGGCGAGGTCCGTCACCACCCGGGGCAGGCGGTGGTACGGCCCGACGGCATGGTCGTAACCGACGCCGCAGATCATGTCGACCCGCTCGACGAAGACCCGGGCCGAGTGCTTGGGGATCCAGTAACTCACCGGATTGTTCAGGGTGTTGGCGGGCGCGCCGCGGACGCCGAGGAGCTGCCGGGTGGGCTGCTCCCAGTCGCCGATGCAGGAGATGTTCTGGTTGCCGTACCGGTCGATCTGGCTGGCGCCCATCATCACGTGCCGCCGGCCGCCGGTGACCATGGTGAGGTGCCTGCGGTACGGCAGCCAGCCCTCGGGCCGCCCGTCGAGGCCGACGAGCAGGGCCTCGCCGTCGGTGAGGAGGAGGTCGGGGGAGAAGGTGCGTTTGGCCAGGCGGGCGCCGAAGGAGGGGATCAGGCCCATGGGGCTGGCGAGCACCTCGCCGTTGTCGCGCCAGGCCTCCGCGCAGGCGATCACGCAGTAGTCGGCCCGGCTGGCCGCTGTCGTCGTCGCGTCCGTCGTCACTTCCGCTGCTCCTTGTGCCAGGCCTGGACGGCCGCCTGGTAGTCGTCCTCGCTCTTGCCCGAGAGGAAGCGTTCGGCGAACTCGGTCCAGGGGGTGGTCGCGTAGAGCTTCTGGAACGGCTCGTCGCGGTCGTGGTCGGGGACGCAGGAGGTGAAGTGGGACCCCTTGGGGGTCTCGACGACGCCGGTGACGCTGTGGCGGCTGACGAGCAGGGTCTGGGGCACGGTGTCCGGCCCGAAGGAGTCCACCACCTGCTCGCAGGAGACGTACGCCGTGTCGGCGGCCTCGCAGAACAGGTCGTCGAAGTACGGGTCGGGGCCGAGGTACTGGCCGTTGCCGAGCCGGTCGGCGCGGTTGAGGTGGACCAGGGCGGCGTCCATGCGCAGCGCGGGTACGGCGACGAACTCCTCGCCGTCCTCGTACGGGGAGGTGACGGTCCGCAGGCCCGGGTTGACCCGCATCACGTCGGAGCCGAGGCCGGCGCGCACGGGCAGGAACGGCAGCCGGTTGGCGGCCGCGTGCAGCCCCCACATGAACATCGCCTCGTCGAGCTCGGTGAGCTCGAAGGCACCGCGCTCGCGGGCGGCCCGGTAGTGCGGTTCGAGGGGGACGGAGTCCAGGGTCACGAAGGGCGCGACGAGCCGCCGGATCCTCCCCGCGGCCGCGAGCAGGCCGATGTCGGGGCCGCCGTACGAGATCACCGTGAGATCACTGATCTCGGACCGGAGCAGCGCTCTGACCAGGGCCATCGGCTTGCGCCGCGAGCCCCAGCCGCCGATCCCGATCGTCATGCCGGAGCGAAGCCGGCCCACGACGTCATCGAGGCTCAGCACCTTGTCAGTCGTCTCCACCCCCGTCTGCTCCGCGCTCGTCTGCTCCGCGCTCGTCCTCTCCCTGCTCCGGTTCACGGGGAGCCCTCCTTCCCGAAGGTGTCGCGGACCCGGTCGGCGACCCCGCTGAGATTGGCCTCGAAGGTGAAGCCCTGTTCGAAGCGGTAGCTGCGCCGGACGTCCACGGGGTCGATGCCGTTGAGCGCGGCCTTGGCGAGCCGCAGGAGGCTGCCGTCCTTCGCGGCGATCTCCCCGGCCAGGCCGAGGGCCGCGTCGAGCAGTCCGGCGCGCGGCACCACCTGCCACACCGAGCCGTGGGTGTGCAGCTCCGCGGCGGTCGCGGTCCGCGAGGTGTAGTAGAGCGCCCGCATCAGGTGCTGGGGCACGAGCCGCGCCAGATGGGTGGCGGCGCCGAGCGCGCCCCGGTCCAGCTCGGGCAGTCCGAAGACGGCGTCCTCTGCGGCGACGATCGCGTCGGCGTTGCCGACGAGCCCGATGCCGCCGCCCAGGCAGTGCCCGGCGACCGCGGCGACGACCGGCACCTCGCACTCGTACACGGCGGCGAAGGCCTCGGCGCACCCGCTGTTGGCGCCGATCAGGGAGGTGTGCCCGTGGTCGCGCTGCAACTCCTTGATGTCGACGCCCGCGTTGAAGCCGCGGCCCTCGGCGGTGAGCACGACACAGCGGACCTCGGGGTCGCGGCCCGCCGCGCGGACGGCGTCGGCGAGCGCGTACCAGCCCTTCACGGGCAGGGCGTTGACGGGTGGGAAGTCGACGGTGACCAGGGCCACGCCCGGAGTGGGGCGCGAGGTGCAGACACCCATGAGCGGATCAGCTACCTTTCCACCAAACGTTTGTTAGATTCCCTCTCGGGAGGAAGGTAGCAGCCGATGGAGCTGGACGGGAGGGTCGTGCTCGTCACCGGCGGAACCCGCGGCGTCGGCGCGGGTATCGCCCGCGCCTTTCTGCGGGCCGGCGCCCGGGTCACCGTCTGCGCCCGCAGACCCCCGGACGCCCCGGTCGAAGCGGCGGGCCGCCCCGCCGAGTTCCACCCCGTCGACCTGCGCGAACCCACCGCCGTACGGGAGTTCCTCACCGCCTTCGCCGAGCGGTACGGGCGGCTCGACGCCCTCGTCAACAACGCCGGCGGCACCCCGTACCGCCTCCTGGGGGAGAGCGCCGCGGAACGCCACGCGCGCGTGGTCGAGCTGAACCTCACCGCCCCGCTCACCGTCAGCCTCGCCGCCCACCCGCTCCTCAAGGCCTCGCGCGGCGCCGTCGTCATGATCGGCAGCGTCAGCGGCACCCGGCCCTCCCCGGGCACGGCCGCCTACGGCGCGGCCAAGGCGGGCCTGGAGAACCTCGCCCGCTCGATGGCCGTCGAATGGGCCCCCGAGGTACGGGTCAACACCCTGGTCCTGGGCATGGTGGAGACCGAACTGTCCCACCTCCACTACGGCGACGAGGCCGGGATCGCCGCCGTCGGCCGGACCGTGCCCCTGGGCCGGCTCGCCGTACCGGACGAGATCGGGGAGGCCGCCGTCTTCCTCGCCTCCGACCGGGCGGCCTATGTGTCGGGCGCCTCGCTGCTCGTGCACGGCGGCGGCGAGCGCCCCGCCTTCCTGGACGCAGCGACCGCCGACGCAGCGACCGCCGCCGCAGGGACCGCCGACTCCGCGGCGGCCGACGCCACCGGTGTCACAACCGCCGACAAGGAGAGTCGAGATGGGTCTGTGTGACGAGCGAGTGGTGATCGTGACCGGCGCGGGCCGGGGGCTCGGCCGGGCGCACGCGCTCGCCTTCGCCGCCGAGGGCGCCCGGGTCGTCGTCAACGACCTCGGGGTCGGCCTGGACGGCCGCCCCGGGCCGGACAGTCCGGCGGCCGCGGTCGTGGCGGAGATCCGGGCGGCCGGCGGTGAGGCCGTCGCCCACGGCGGCGACATCGCGACCACCGAGGGCGCCGCCTCGCTGGTCGCGACGGCCCTCGACGCGTACGGCCGGCTCGACACCCTCGTCAGCAACGCGGGCTTCCTGCGCGACCGGATGCTCGTGAACCTCGACGAGGACGACTGGGACGCGGTCATGCGGGTCCACGGCAAGGGCCACTTCCTGCCGCTGCGGCACGCGGGCGCGTACTGGCGGGCCGAGGCGAAGGCCGGGCGGGCGCCGGTGGCGCGGGTCGTCCACACCACCTCGGGCGCCGGACTCCTCGGCAGTGTCGGGCAGGGCAACTACGCGGCGGCCAAGGCCGCGATCGTCGGCCTCACCCTCGTCGCGGCGGCCGAGCTCGCCCGGTACGGGGTCCAGGTCAACGCGATCGCCCCGGCGGCCAGGACTCGGATGACCGAGCGGGTCTTCGACGGTCTCGACGCGCTGCCCCAGGACGTGTCGCCGCTCGTGGTGTGGCTGGGCTCGGCCGCCTCGGACGGCGTGACCGGCAGGGTCTTCGAGGCGGAGGGCGGCCGCCTCACCGTCATGGAGGGCTGGCGGCCGGGTCCGACGGCCGACAAGGACGCGCGCCGGACCCCGGCGGAGGCGGGGGAGACGGCCCGGCGACTCCTGGCACAGGCGGAGCCGCCGCACCCGGTGTACGGGGCCTGAGCCGCCGGATCCGGTGTGCGGAGCCTGAGCCGCCGCACCCGGTGTACGGTCCCGAGCGCCCGCACCGGCCGTCGGAGTCCGCGAGGCTTCGGCGGCCGTCCGGCGTTCCCCGGATCGTCGGCGACGCGTACCCCGGCCGCCGGCCGCCGGCCCGCCTTCCCCGCGGGCCCCCCGCCACTCCCGCGTACACCAGATCCACACGTTCGCGGCCAACAGGTCAACGTCCGGCGAATTGAAGGGAGTTGGCCTTCCCGGCCGGATCTACGCGCGTCAAGATCTCAGCCATGCGAATCCCCCCTCGATTCACCCTCGCCGGCGGTGTCGCCGCCGCCCTCGTCTCCTCCCTCCTCCTCGGTGCCCCCGCCACAGCCGCCGCCCCGCCCCCCGCGCCCACCGTCGTGACCTCGGTCGCGGCCCCCGCGGCCCCCGCGGCCGTCGGGGACATCTGCTACTCCGACCTTCCCAGCCAGGCGTACACGACCCTGCGCCTGATCGACGCGGGCGGCCCCTTCCCGTACAGCCAGGACGGCTCCGTCTTCCAGAACCGGGAGCGGATCCTGCCGGCCCACTCGCTCGGCTACTACCACGAGTACACGGTCGAGACCCCCGGGTCCTCCACCCGCGGCGCCCGTCGGATCGTGACCGGCGACTCGGCGCAGGAGGACTACTACACGTCCGACCACTACGCGTCCTTCGACCTGGTCGACTACGGCTGCTGAGTCCGCCCGAGCAGGTCAGGCGCGGCGCGGGGACGTCCATTCCAGCCGGGTCCTGACCCGGGGATCGTGGACGTACTCCAGGGCGGCGAGCGCCGTCTCCCGCGCCGCGCCCTCCGGGTCGCCGTCCGCCAGGGCCGAGGCCAGCGCGTCGACGGCGCGCGGGTCCTGACGGATCGCGAGCCCGCGCGCGGCCTCCGCCGCCGTCTCCGGATCGGTGTCGCCGAGCCGCTCGGCGAGCCCCTCCCGTACCAGAGGGGTGTCGTCGGGCAGCTCGGCGAGCGCCAGGGTCGCCCAGTCCCGCACCCGCGCGTCCCCGTCCCGGCTGAGCGCGAGCAGCACTCCGAGCGCCTCCAGGTGCCCGGCCGGCACGATCCCGGCGAGGGCCCCCGCGACCGCCCGCCGGACGGCCGCGTCGGGATGCCCGGCCGCGGCGAGGAGTTCGGGTACGGCCGCCGGGTCCCCGCACTCCCCGAGCGCCGTCACCACCGAAAGGACCGGCTCCCGCGCCGGCGCCGGCGAAGGCCCCGGCTCCCGCGCGGAGGGGATCCGCCCGCGCCCCGCGGGTCCCGCCTCCCGCGGCGGTCCCGCCACCGTCACCTCCGCCGCGAGCCGGCGCAGCACCGGGACCGCACTCGGCGCGAAGCCCGGCAGCGCGCCGAGCACCCGCGCGCCCAGCGCCCGGCGCAGCGGGTCGCGGTACGCGCACCACGCGGCCGCCGCCACGAACGTCTCCTCGTCGGCCCGGCCGGCGAGTTCGGCCACCGCCGTCGTCCAGTCGTCGAGCTCCGGATCGCCGCAGCGCAGGGCCCGCGCCGCCAGCTCCTCGTGCGAGGTGTGCAGCCCGAGCGCCGCCTCGACGAGCGTGGCGATCGCCGCGTGCCCGGTCTGGCGGTCGTCGCCCCGGCCGGGCGCGCCGTCCTCCCGGAGCAGTTCGACGACCACCGTCACCCCGCCGTCCTCACGGACCCGGCGGACCACCGCCTCGTACGTCTGGCCGCCCTCGTTCCCCGCGACGAGTCCGCGCCGCAGCTCGGCCGCCATGTCGACGCCGATCCAGCGCCGGGCCTCCCGCAGCGCGGCCTCCCGGGAGTTCGCCCCGTGGTCGAGCAGCGCCCGTACGCAGCCGGTGGAGCCGCGCCGGGCGGCGGCCACCAGCGGCAGGATGCCGTCGGGCCCGCGCCGGTCGGGGTCGGCCCCGTACTCGAGGAGCAGCCGGGCCGTGTCGGTGTGCCCGAGCCGTAGGGCCCAGGCGAGGGCCGTGAAGCCGTACGCCTCCTCCTGGTCGGGCGCGGCGCCCGCCGCGAGCAGCGCCCGTACCACCTCGGTGTGCCCGCCGACGGCCGCCCCGCACAGGGGCAGATCGTCGCCGTCCGCGCCGCTGCCCCGGCCGGGATCCGCCCCGGCGGCCAGCAGCACCCGTACGATTCCGGCCTCGTTGCCGACGGCCGCCCGGTACAGCGCGGTCTCCCCGTCCTCCCGGCCCTCGGGGTCGGCCCCGTCCCGCAGGGCCTGTACGGCCCCGTCCTCGTCCCCGTCACGGATGGCGTCGAACAGCGTGCTCATGCGCCGACCCTGACCCGCCGTCCGGTCCTGGCGCAAATCGATTCCCACCCTCCCCTCCCGCGCGCCGCCCCGCTCCCCGCCCGCCTCCTGTGCCTCACTCCCCCGTCCGACTCCCGGGCCGGCCTCACTCCCCGCCCCGGCGCCTGTCCCGTTTCCCCACCCGGCTCCCGTCCCGCTTCCGGTGCCGTGGGCCCGCTCGTACGCCTGTGCCAGAATCGGGTCGCATGACGCACGATCACGATCACGATCACGGTCGGGACGGCGCGACGCTCAGCGTCGGCCACGGGGACACCGCACTCGCGAAAGCCCTGGAGCAGGGGCTCGACGCCTTCAACTTCGCGGCCACGCACACCACCCCCGAGGACCAGGGCGAGCTGTCCGTGAAGGCGGTCGACGAGAACGGCGAGCTGATCGGCGGGCTCACCGGCTGGACCTGGAGCGGCCTCTTCGGCATCGACATGCTGTGGGTCCGCGAGGGCAGCCGGCAGGACGGCTGGGGGAGCCGCCTCCTGCGCGCGGCCGAGGGCGAGGCGCGGCGGCGCGGCTGCGACCGCGCCACCGTCTCGTCGTTCACCTTCCAGGCCCCGGACTTCTACCGGCGGCACGGCTACGTCGAGACCGGCCGGGTGCTCGGCATCCCCGGCGGCGCCGAGGATGTCCACTTCCACAAGAGCCTGATCCAGGCCCCGCCGGGGCACCAGGGCTAACCCGCGCACTCCAGCACCGACCGGCACACCCCGCACCGGGCCTTCAGCGCCCGGCCCGCCGGGATCCGCAGGCGCTGCCGGCAGACCGGGCAGAGGAACGAGACACCGGTCGCCGGCGCCCCGCCCGTGAAGGCGTACGGGGCGCCCTCGCCGGCCCGGCCCCGGCGCCGCTCCCAGCCGTACCGGCGTCGCTCGGCCCACCCCGCCCCGGCGAGCGGCGGCGCCGCCCGCTCCCGGTCGGCCTCGGCCCGGCCCCGTATCCAGGCCTCGTACGCCACGGCGCTGGTGAACCACGGTGACGGGTCCTCGCCGAACACCTCGGCCCGCTTGGCGAGGACGTAGCCGAACTCCTCCGGTGTCAGATAGCCGAGCTTCTGGCTCTCCACGCCGTCCTGCCGGTACGCGTCGAGCAGCAGCCACCCGGCGCCCAGGTACGTGGTGACGACGTCGGTGAGGATCTCGTTCTCCGCGGTCCCGGGGAAGCCGAGGCCGAGCCGGTGCAGCAGGACGTGGGTGATCTCGTGGGCGAGGGCCGCGCCGATGTCCCGGCGGCGGGTCCGGAAGCGGTCGTTCAGCTCCACGAAGTACTCGGGCCCCGCGGCGAGCTCGACGGTCGCCGCGTGCTCCATCGGCCGGAAACTCACCACCAGGCGCGCCTCGGGCAGCCGCAGGTGCCGGACCAGGGCGCGGGCCACCCGCTGGGTGCCCAGATGCAGGTCCTCGTCGTCCCCGAGGGCCACGTCGGCGGGCGGCACGCTCGTCGGGTGGCGGTGGACGCCGTCGGGGGAGAGGCGCCGGTAGAGCGCGGTGAGCGAGGCCCCGACGGCGGCGCGGTGCGGAAAGCCGTGGGCGACGCGGTCGCCCTCCTGACGGTTCGGCATAAAGGCCCCCCCTCCGGCGTATTTTACGGTCTCCTGCGGTGTGGCTGAAAAGGCTTCCTTGTGGGGGCAGTTGAGAGTTGTCCATAATCCGGACATGACTTGACGGGTGCACGTCATCACCTGTCGGGCCAACCCCCCATGAGAGAAGGCAGACACGTGAATCAGAACCGAATGGTCCGTGCGCTCCAGAAGCTCGCCGCGGCCGGCGCCGTCGTCCTGGCGGCCGTCAGCCTCCAGCCCACCACCGCCTCCGCCGCCCCCGCCCCCGTCGTCGGAGGCACCCGCGCCGCCCAGGGCGAGTTCCCCTGGATGGTCCGGCTCTCCATGGGCTGTGGCGGCTCGCTGATCACCCCGCAGGTCGTCCTCACCGCGGCCCACTGTGTGAGCGGCTCCGGCAACAACACCAGCATCACCGCCACCGCCGGAGTCGTGGACCTGCAGAGCAGCAGCGCGATCAAGGTCAGGTCCACCAAGGTCCTCCAGGCCCCCGGCTACAACGGCAAGGGCAAGGACTGGGCGCTGATCAAGCTCGCCAGCCCGATCACCTCGCTGCCCAACCTGAAGATCGCCGAGACCACCGCGTACAACAGCGGCACGTTCACGGTGGCCGGCTGGGGCGCCGCCCGAGAGGGCGGCGGGCAGCAGCGCTACATGCTCAAGGCGAACGTGCCGTTCGTCTCTGACGCCTCCTGCCAGAGCTCGTACGGCAGCGACCTCGTCCCCGCCGAGGAGATCTGCGCCGGCTACAGCCAGGGCGGCGTCGACACCTGCCAGGGTGACTCCGGCGGCCCCATGTTCCGCAAGGACAACGCCGGAGCGTGGGTCCAGGTCGGCATCGTGAGCTGGGGCGAGGGCTGCGCCCGCGCCGGCTACCCGGGCGTCTACACGGAGGTCTCGACCTTCGCCGCCGCGATCAAGTCGGCCGCGGCCACGCTGTAGCGGATCGTACGACCAGGTGCCCCGGAGCGGCCTCGGCTCCGGGGCACCGTCGCGTGCTCGACGCCGTCATGCGGCCGGGCTCAACACACGCCGAGCTCGACGCCCTCCTGTGCGCTGCGTGCTCCCCAGGACGCCGAGCTCGACGCCCGCCGGCCCGGTGTGTCCTCAGCGGACGCCGAGCTCGACGCCCTCCCGTGCGGTGCGTCCTCAACAAACGCCGAGCTCGACGCCCGGCTCCCCGTCCCCCTCCAGCTCCAGCACCCACACCTCGTTCGCGCCCTCCCGCAGCACCGGACCCGGCACGAACAGCGCGTCCTGCGGCCCGGCCGACCAGTACCGGCCGAGGCAGAAGCCGTTCACCCACACGAAGCCCCGGGCCCCGCCCGGCACCCGCAGCCACGCGTCCCCCGCCCCGGCCACTTCGACCGTCCCCCGGCACAGGCCCGGACCGCTCCGGTCCGCCACCGGCTCGAAGCGCACCTTGTCCACGGCCGCCGCCTCGAACGCGTCGAGACGCAGCGCCCGGGACCGGAACCCGTGCAGATACTGCCGCTCGTGCCGCACGCCCCCGGTGATCCCCTTCGGCTCCGCGAGCCGCGGCCCGTAGTTGACCCGGCCGAGCGACTCCACCCACAGGTCGACGACCGCCGGACCCGCCACCGGGTCGGCCAGGGACACGTCCTCCCCGTCCGTCGTGTCGAGCACCCCCGCCGCGGCCCCGTCCACGTACACCACCGCCCGGTCCCGCAGCCCCGTCACCCCCAGCGGATACGGCTGCCGCGGACCCGGCACCGCCACCCGGTAACGGACCAGGCCCCGGTCCACGCCCAGCTGCTCGAAGGTCGGCGGCACTGGCGTCACCGCCTCCTCGTCGCCGAGCACCTCCAGAACCGCGTCCAGCGGAGCCCACCCGTCGAACGCGCCGGACACCGGGCCCGCCAGCCCGGCCGGGGGCTCCGGGACCTGCGGCAGCGGCCCCTCCGCGTACGCCGCGAGCACCTCGCGGAAACGCCAGAACTTCTCCGTCGGCCGCCCCGCCTCGTCCACCGGCGCGTCGTAGTCGTACGAGGTAACCGTCGCCCGCAGTGGGCCGTCGTGCAGGTCACCGGCCCGGTTCGCACCGGCCCAACCGCCGAAGTTCGTGCCCCCGTGCGCCATGTAGACGTTCACCGACGCCCCGCACTCCAGGATCTCCCGCAGCGCCTCCGCCGCGTCCCCCGCGTCCCGCACCGCGTGCTGCGTGCCCCAGTGGTCGAACCAGCCGCACCAGAACTCCATGCACATCAGCGGCCCCGACGGCCGGTGGCGCCGCAACGTCGCGAAGCCCTCCCGCGCGCCCGAACCGAAGTTCGCCGTCGCCAGCACCCCCGGCACCGAGCCGCCCGTCAGCATGTGGTCCTCGGGACCGTCCGAGGTGAACAGCGGAACACTCACCCCGCAGCCGCGCAACAGCTCCGCCACCCGTTCCAGATAGCCCAGGTCACTGCCGTAACTGCCGTACTCGTTCTCCACCTGCACCAGGACCACCGGCCCGCCCCGGTCGATCTGCCGCTCCACCACCTGCGGAAGCAACCGCCGGAACCAGTCCTCCACCGGCGCCAGGAACCCCGGGTCGAGCGTCCGCACCCGCCGCCCCAGCGGGCCGGTCAGCCAGTGCGGCAGACCACCGTTCTCCCACTCGGCGCAGATGTACGGCCCCGGGCGCACGATCGCCCACATCCCGGCCCGCTCCACCGCGTCAAGGAACCGCCCCAGGGCGTCCGCGTCCGCGTACCGCCCCGGCTCCGGCTCGTGCAGATTCCAGGGGACGTACGTCTCGACGCAGTTGAGGCCCATCGCACGCAGCATCCCGAGCCGGTGCTCCCACTGCCCCTCGTGCACCCGGAAGTAGTGCAGCGCCCCCGACAGGAGGCGCACCGGCCGCCCGTCGAGCAGAAAGTCCTCGTCACCCACAGCGAACGTGCTCATGGCCTCACCCTCACCCTCTGGCGGCGAAGCGGTCCATGGACAAAGATCGTCGCAGTTTGGACGTTAGAGCCCGCCCGGCCCCGACCCGCCGGAGGGGCCTGGGGAGGGGCACCACCGCATGTACCACACCTGGATGCGCTACTTCACGCCCAGCCCCGTCCACCACCGCCTCGGCCTCGTCTGCCTCGGCGTCGGACTCCAGCACGGCACCCTGCCCACCGTCGGACCCCGCACCCTCGACCACCACGTGGCCGTCGTCGTCTCCGCCGGCAGCGGCTGGTACCGCGGCCCCGACGGCCGCCGCACCACCGTCACCGCACCCGCCCTCCTCTGGCTGACACCCGGCACCCCCCACCACTACGGCGCCGACCCCGGCACCGGCTGGGACGAGGCCTTCGTCGACTTCTCAGGCCCCGCCACCACCACCTACACCGAACTCGGCTACATCGAACCCGACCGGCCCGTCGTCCCCCTCGCCGACGCCGCACCCGCCCGCGCCGCCATCAGCCGGATCGCCCGCGCCGCCCGCGCCGGCAACCCCCTCCTGGAGGTCGAGACCGGCGCCGCCGTCCACGAACTCCTCGTCGCGCTCCGCCGGGCCCGCGCCGACACCAACGCCGACGGCGACCCCGTCCTCGCCGCCCTCTCCCGCGACGCCTTCCAGCCGCTCTCCGTCGCCGAACACGCCGCCCGGCACGGCATGACCGCCGCCGAACTGCGGACGGCCGTCCGACGGGCCGCCGGATGCAGCCCCAAGGACTACCTGCTCACCGTGCGCCTCGGCCGCGCCAAGGAACTCCTCGCCGCCACCGAGCTCCCCGTCGCCGCCGTCGCCCGCCGCGTCGGCTACGACGACCCCGCCTACTTCTCCCGCCTCTTCACCCGCCGCGTCGGCACCGCCCCCATCCGCTTCCGCGAGCAACAGGGACGGTCGGTGCACGGCGGCTGGAGCAACACCGTTCCGGATCCCGAACACCCGCCCACGATCCCCCCGAGATCCGTCTAAGCTCGCAGATCATGAGTGAGTCCCCGCGCCCCCACCAGCCCACCCCGTCGCAGGCCCCCGCCCCCTCCCAGCCCGACGAGGCCGTACGGGCCGAGCTGACCCGGCTGCGCGAGAGCATCGACAACATCGACGCGGCGGTCGTGCACATGCTCGCCGAGCGCTTCAAGTGCACCCAGCAGGTCGGCGTCCTCAAGGCCGAGCACCAGCTGCCGCCCGCCGACCCGGCCCGCGAGGCCCGGCAGATCGCCCGGCTGCGGGAACTCGCCGGGAGCGCGAAACTGGACCCGGCCTTCGCGGAGAAACTGCTGAACTTCATCATCGCCGAGGTCATCCGCCACCACGAGACGATTGCGGACGGAGCACGCTGATGGCCCGCGTCACGGTGTTCACCCTCGGAGGGACCATCTCCGCACGAGGCGGCGACGCGACCCGCATGAGCGGCCAGGAGGTCCTCGCCGAACTCGGCGGCGACCACGACGTCGTCCTGAACGACTTCCGCCGCGTCCCCAGCTCCACCCTCACCCACGCCGACCTCGCCGCGCTCGCCGCCGAGGTCCGCACCACCGTCGCCGCGGGCTCCGGCGTCGTCGTCGTCCAGGGCACCGACACCCTGGAGGAGACCGCCTTCCTCCTCGACCTGCTCTGCACCACCGAGCAGCCCATCGTCGTCACCGGCGCCATGCGCCGACCCGACCTGCCGGGCGCCGACGGCCCCGCCAACCTGGCCGCCGCGCTCGCGGTCGCCGGCCACCCCGCCTGCCGGAACCTCGGCGTCCTCGTCGTCCTCGCCGACGAGATCCACGCCGCCCGCCTCGCCCGCAAGACCCACACCACCTCCGTCGCCACCTTCACCTCACCCGGCGCCGGGCCGCTCGGCACCGTCGTCGAGGGCGAACCCCGCATCCTGCTCCGCCCCGCCGCCCAGGCCGCGTTCTGCCCGCTGAAGCTCGACCCCGACGTACGGGTCGCCCTCGTCACCCTCTCCCTCGGCGACCGAGGCGAACTCCTCGACGCCGTCGACCACCGCTTCCAGGGCCTCGTCGTCGCCGCCTTCGGCGCCGGCCACGCCCCCGCCCGGCTCGTCGAACCGCTCGCCGAGATCGCCCGCCGCATCCCGGTCGTCCTCGCCTCCCGCACGGGCAGCGGCCCCACCCTCTCGGACACCTACCGCGGCCCCGGATCCGAGTACGACCTGCTGCACCACGGACTCATCCCGGCCGGCCCCCTCGACCCCGCCAAGGCCCGGATCCTGCTCCACACCCTGCTCTCCAGCGGAGCGGCCGGCCCCGCCGGCTACGACCGCCCCCGGATCACCGCCGCCTTCGCCCACCTGAACGGCTCGGGACTCGCCTGACAACGACGGGTCCTTCGCCCACCTGAACGGCTCAGGACTCGCCCGAGAACGGCGGCAAACACCCCGGAGGACGAACCCGGACCAGGCCCGGACCCCACCACCCCTGCCCGACGCCGAAGGCATCGGGCAGCATAGGGCCATGTCCGTACTGACGCGCGACGAAGCGCAGACCCGTGCCCAGCTCCTCGACGTCCAGCACTACACCGTGGACCTCGACCTCACCACCGGCGACGAGACCTTCGAATCGACCAGCCTCATCCGGTTCACCGCCCGCACCGCCGGGGACACCTTCGTCGAGCTGAAGCCCGAAACCCTGCACTCCGCCCACCTCGACGACGAGCCCCTCGACGTCACCGCCCTGGACGGCAACCGCCTCCCACTGCGCCTGAGCGAGGGCGAGCACGTCCTGCGGATCAGTACGACCATGCGGTACTCCCGTACCGGCGAGGGCATGCACCGGTTCGCCGACCCCAGCGACGGCGAGTCCTACGTCTACACCCAGCTCTTCATGGAGGACGTCCAGCGCGTCTTCGCCGCCTTCGACCAGCCCGACCTCAAAGCCGTCTTCGAGCTGGCCGTCACGGCCCCCGAGGGCTGGACCGTCCTCGCCAACGGCATCACCGAGCAGCACCCCGACGGCACATGGCGCTCCGCCGCCACCCCGCCGCTCTCCACCTACTTCGTGTGCGTCGCCGCCGGCCCCTGGCACTCCGTCCGCACCGAGCACGCCGGGCTGCCCTTCGGCATCCACTGCCGCCGCTCCCTCGCCGCCCACCTCGACGCCGACGCCGACGAGATCCTCGCCGTCACCAAGGCCTGCTACGACCGCTTCCACGAGAAGTTCGACGAGCCGTACCCCTTCGACTCCTACGACCAGGCCTTCGTCCCCGAGTTCAACGCGGGCGCCATGGAGAACCCCGGCCTCGTCACCTTCCGCGACGAGTTCGTCTTCCGCTCCGCCGTCACCGTCACCGAGCGGCAGACCCGCGCCATGGTCATCGCCCACGAGATGGCCCACATGTGGTTCGGCGACCTCGTCACCCTGCGCTGGTGGGACGACATCTGGCTGAACGAGTCCTTCGCCGAGTACATGGGCTACCAGACCGTCAACGAAGCCTGCTCCGACCTCTTCCCCGACACCTGGGTCGACTTCGGCGTCACCAGGAAGGCCTGGGGATACGAGGCCGACCAGCGACCCTCCACCCACCCCGTCGCCCCCGACCCGGAAGCCGTCCCCGACACCGCCTCCGCCCTCCTCAACTTCGACGGCATCTCGTACGCCAAGGGCGCCTCCGCCCTCCGCCAGCTCGTCGCCTGGCTCGGCGAGAAGGACTTCCTCGCCGGCATCAACATCCACTTCAAGCGCCACAAGTTCGGCAACGCCACCCTCGCCGACTTCATCGACAACCTCGCCGCCGCCACCGACCGCGACGTCCACGCCTGGGCCGACCAATGGCTCCGCACCACCGGCGTCGACACCCTCACCCCCGCCCTCACCGGCGAAGGCCTCCGCTGGAACCTCGCCGTCGACCGCGACGGCAGCCGACCGCACCGGGTCGCCGTCGGCCTCTACGACCGCGACCCCTCCGGCGAACTCGTCCTCCGCGAGCGCCGCGAACTCGACGTACCCCAGACCGAACCCGCCGCACTCACCGGCCCGCGCCCCGCCCTCGTCGTCCTCAACGACCAGGACCTCACCTACGCCAAGCTCCGCTTCGACGAGACGTCCGCCGAATCCGCCCTGCGCGGCATCTCCCGCATCCCCGACGCGCTGACCCGCGCGGTGATCTGGAACGCGCTGCGCGACATGGTCCGCGACGGCGACCTCCGCCCCGCCGACTACCTGGAGGTCGCCCTCGCGCACCTCACCGAGGAGACCGAACTCGCCCTCGTCCAGGGCGTCCTCGGCTTCGCCCGCACCCAGATCGCCGACCGGTACGTCACCGACGAGGAGCGCCCCGCCGCCCTCTCCACCATCCGGCAGATCGCCCGCGCCCTGCTGCGCCGCACCGAGGACGGCGAGGCGCCCGGCCTGCGCCTCACCGCCGTCCGCGCCCTCATCGACAGCGCCACCACCCCCGACCAGATCGCCTCCTGGCTCGACGAGGGCACCGTCCACGGCGGCCCCGAACTCGACCCGGAGCTCCGCTGGCGCATCCTGGCCCGCCTCGCCGTCCTCGGCGCCACCGACGAGCCGACGATCGCGGCCGAACTGGCGCGGGACCCGAGCGCCACCGGCCAGGAGGGCGCGGCCCGCTGCCGGGCCGCACTCCCCACGGCGGAGGCGAAGGCGGCGGCCTGGTCGGCCCTCTTCGACACGGACGACCTCTCCAACTACCTCTTCACGGCCACGGCCCAGGGCTTCTGGCAGCCGGAGCAGGCGGAGCTCGTACGGGAGTACGTCCCCCGCTTCTACCCGGCGGCCATCGCCCTCGGCGCCCGACGGGGAGCGGCCATGGCCGAGGCGGCGGGCCGCTACGCCTTCCCGGCGTACGCGATCGACCAGGAGTCCCTCACCCTGGGCGAGCACCACCTGACGGACGAGATGATCCCGGCCCTCCACCGCAAACTGGTGGACCAGCTGGACGACGTGACCCGCGCCCTGAAGACCCGCACCTGACACCCCGCGCAGTGGGCACCGCGCCGCCGGTGCGGTGCCCCCGCGGGACGACTGCCCACACAGGCGGTGGGCGGGGCCGGCGGGCGCAGCCCGCACAATGCGGGTCACCCGATCGGGTTACAACCGGCCACTCCTCGGACATACCCCCACAACCCCCGGCACTCTGTCGTCCATGCGTGCCGAACCCCCGCCCCTCGCCGCCGATCCCACCGCCCTGAGCCGCCTCCTCGGCACCACCCTCGACGCCCTGCGCGAAGGCGCGCGGACCCGCGGCGGCCCGCTCCCGGCCGGCGGTCCCCAGGCCGTGGCACGACGGGTGCGGGAGGCCCTGGGGGAGCCCCTGCCCGAGACGGGCCAGGACCCGCATGAGGCCCTCCACACCCTCGTACGGGTCCTCGCCGAAGGCGCCGCCGACCCCGCCCACCCCCTCTGCGCCGCCCACCTCCACACCCCGCCCCTCGCCCTCGCCGCCGCCGCCGACCTCGCGGCCTCCGCCCTCAACCCGTCCATGGACTCCTGGGACCAGGCCCCCGCCGCCTCCGCGATCGAGGACCGGGTCACGGCCGCCCTCGCCGCCGAGGTCTTCCCCGACGCCACACACCCCGACGCACTCGTCACGACCGGCGGCACCGAGTCCAACCAACTCGCCCTCCTGCTCGCGCGAGAACGCCTCGGCCCCACCCTCCGCACCGTCGTCGGCGCGAACGCCCACCACTCCTTCCAGCGCGCCGCCTGGCTCCTCGGCCTCCCCGAGCCGGTCATGGTGCCCACCCCGCACGGCACCCTGGACCCCGCCGCCGTCCACGAGGCACTGACCGCCCTCACCGGCCCGGTCCTCGTCGCGGCCACCGCGGGAACCACCGACGAGGGCCTCATCGACCCCCTCCCCGCCCTCGCCGACCTCTGCGACGAGCGGCACGCCGACCTCCACGTCGACGCCGCCTACGGCGGCCCCGTCCTCTTCAGCCGCACCCACCGCCCCCTCCTCGACGGCCTGGCCCGCGCCCGCACCGTCACCGTCGACCTGCACAAACTGGGCTGGCAGCCGGCCGCCGCCGGACTCCTCGCCGTACGGGACGCGGCCGACCTCGCCGTGCTCGGACACACCGCCGCCTACCTCAACGCCGACGACGACACCGAGGCCGGCCTCCCCGACCTCCTCGGCCGCTCCCTGCGCACCACCCGCCGACCCGACGTCCTCAAGACCGCCGTCACCCTCCGCGCCCTCGGCCGTACCGGCCTCGGCGACCTCGTCGACGCCTGCATGGACCGGGCACAGGAGCTGGCCGACCTCGTCGAGAAGGCGCCCGGGCTCGACCTGCGCGCCCGCCCCACCCTCACCACCGTCCTGTTCCGGCCGAACGGCCCCGGCGACACCGACGAGACCGTCGCCGCGATCCGCCGCACCCTCCTCGCCGAGGGCCGCGCCGTCCTCGGCCGCGCCGAGGCGGACGGCCGCCTCTGGCTCAAGGCCACCCTGCTCAACCCCCACGCCACCCCCGGCGACCTGGCTCAGCTCATCACCCTCGTGGAAGGCAGCGCGCACCGATGACCGGCAGCACCGGCAGCACCCCCCAGGACGACCTCGACCGCCCCCACGATCTCGTGGGCGTCGGCATCGGCCCCTTCAACCTCTCGCTCGCCGCCCTCGCGCACGGTGTCCCCGGCGGGCTCGCCACCGCCTTCTTCGAGCAGAAGCCGGCCTTCCACTGGCACCCGGGCCTCCTCATCGAAGGCGCCACCCTCCAGGTCCCCTTCCTCGCCGACCTGGTGACCCTCGCCGACCCGGCCAGCCCGTGGACCTTCCTCAACTACCTGAAGAGCCGCGAGCGCCTCTTCCCCTTCTACTTCGCCGAGAAGTTCCACATCCAGCGCGCCGAGTACGACGCCTACTGCCGCTGGGCCAGCGAGCGGCTCCCCGGCCTGCACTTCGGCCACCAGGTCGACTCGGTCCGCTGGAACCCCGAACGCCGCCTGTTCGAAGTCGACTTCACCCAGATCGACCCGGCCGGCGAGGCCGAGGCCCTGGGACGCGCGTACACCCGCAACGTCGTCCTCGGCGTCGGCACCGAACCGTACGTCCCCGAACCCCTCAAGCCGCTCGCCGACGCCCCCGGCGTCCCCGTCTTCCACTCGGCCGACTACCTCGCGCACCGCGAGACACTCCTCGCCGCCGGGCACGTCACCGTCATCGGCTCCGGCCAGTCGGGCGCCGAGGTCTTCCTCGACCTGCTCCGGGCCCGCCCCGCCGGGGCCGAGCGCATCCACTGGCTGGCCCGCACCGAGGCCTTCGCGCCGATGGAGTACTCGAAGCTGGGCCTCGAACACTTCACCCCGGACTACACCCGCTACTTCCACGCCCTGCCCGAGCCGGTACGCGGCGAACTCCTGCCCCGGCAATGGCAGTTGCACAAGGGCATCGACGCCGACACGATCGCCGCCATCCACGACGAGCTGTACCGCCGCACCCTGCACGGCGGCTGGCCGGAAGCCGTCCTCACCCCGGGCGTCCGGGTCCGCACGGCCGGCCGGGTCGCCACCACCCAGGTCGAACTGCACCTGGAACACCTCCAACAGGGCACCCGCTCCCGGCTCACCACCGACGCCGTCGTCCTCGCCACCGGCTACCGGGAACGCCCGGTCGACCGGATGCTCGCCGGGCTCGACCCGTACCTCCGCCACGACTCCGCCGGGCGCCCCCGGATCGACGAGCGGTACCGGCTCGTCCTCGACCCGTCGGTGACCGGCGCCGTCCACGTGCAGAACGCCGAACGGCACACCCACGGCGTCGGCGCCCCCGACCTCGGCCTCGCGGCCTGGCGGAGCGCGACCATCCTCAACTCGATCACCGGCAAGGAGCCCTACCCGCTGCCGCGCCGCACGGCCTTCACCAGCTTCGGCCTGGAGACACGAGAGGCGCCGAGCATCCCGGCCCAGGGCCAGAAGCTGACGCCTCTCGTACAGCAGTGAGAACCGGTCGACCCTAGAAGACGGGGACGCCGTCCCGCGTCAGCTTCCAGCCCACCGACGCGAACAGGGACGGATCGACTGTCCCCTTCGCCTTCACCCACTGGATGATGGTGTTGCGGATCTCGTCAGAATTGGCCCACAGCTGCTGGGCGCCGGCGACGTGCGGGAACGCGCCGCCGCCGCTCGCCCGGTAGTTGTTGACCGCGAGGACGAACTTCGCCGCCGGGTCGAGAGGCCTGCCCTCGAAGGACAGGTTCACGATCCGGGAACCGGTCGGCCTCGCGATGTCGATGTCGTACGTGAGCCCGGAGACGGCGTCGTAGTTGTAGTCCGGGATGCTGTCCGCGTTGGTCAGCTTCGCGGTGTCGACCGGAGCACCCGCCGGGGTCTGGACGTAGTACCGCGCCGAGAACTCCAGGTAGTCCTTCAGCTGGGCGCCCGTCATCAGACGGGCCTCCAGGGTGTTCTCGAAGGGGTACAGACCGGCGGCGTCCTTGATGGAGACCTGGCCGGCCGGGATACGGGCCGTGCGGGAGAAGCAGGAGGCCTGCGAGAGGACCGGCAGGGCCGCGTGCGCACCGCCCGCGAGAGCCGCCTTCACGGTCTCGGCCTGGACGACGTTGATCAGATCGATGATCGGCTCGTCCTTCCACGGCGCGTCGGCCGTGGTCATGGCCGCCGTGGAAGTGCCGATGATCTGGTTGACGTACGCCACGACCTTCTTGTGCTCGTCCCCCAGCAGCCCGGTGATCTCCGGGTCCTCCGCCACCGTGTTGGAGTTGAGGACCTGCGCGGCCACCTTCTCGACCGTCCAGCGGCCCTTCTCCCACACCAGGTCGAAGTCGAACAGAGTGAGGCGCTGGCCCCACTTCAGCGGCTCCGACAGGACGACGTCCTTGCCGGTCTCCTTGTTCCTCACCCGGTACTCGGGGATCTCGGTGTGCGCGTGACCCACGAGGATCGCGTCGATGCCCGGCACCTGCTCGGCGACCAGCCCGGCCGCGTTCTCGATGTGAGGGAGCTGGTCACCGTACGAGGAGGTGCCGCTGGACCCGGAGTGCGCCGAGACGACGACCACGTCCGCACCCATCGAGCGCAGCTTCGGCACCCACTTCGCGGCCTGCTCCTCAAGTCCGGGGAAGACCATCTTGCCGCTGACGTTCGCCTTGTCCCAGATGGCGATGCCGGGATTGGTCAGACCCAGTATCGCGACCTTGACGTCCTTGCCGTGCGGGGTGCGCAGCCGGTGCATGCTGTACGGGGCGAAAGCAGGGCGCAGCGTCTTGGCGTCCAGCGCGTTGGCGCCGAGCAGCGGGAAGTCGCACTGCTCCTCGAACTTGCGGAGCACCGGGATGCCGTAGTTGAACTCGTGGTTGCCCAGCGCGGCGGCGTCGTAGCCGATGGCGTTCATGGCCTGGGCCATCGGGTGGACCGGACCGCGGCGGGCGGTGATCGGGTCGACCTTGGCGTAGTAGTACGACAGCTGCGTGCCCTGGATGGTGTCACCCGCGTCGATGAGGAGGGTGTTGCGGCGGCCCTTCTCCCTGCGGACCTGGTCGACCAGGGTGGAGATCTTGGCGAGGCCGACGTCGTTGTGCGCCTTGTCGTCGAACTCCTTGTCCGTGAAGTAGTCCCAGTTGAAGACGTTGCCGTGCAGGTCGGTGGTGCCCATCACGGTGAACGAGTACCGCTTCCGCGGACGCGGCCGGCCGTGGCCCCCGTGGGCCTCGGCGGGAACGGCGACGGCTCCGGCGACGGCCACTCCGGCCCCGGCGGCGGCCGAGCGCTCCAGGAACGTCCTGCGGTTCAGCGGCATGTGTTCTCTCCCCTTGTGGTTCTGTGCCGTCGGCGCCGACCGTGGCGCACAACGCGCGTAGATTCTGACCCGGACAGCCACGTCGGCGACAGAGCTTTCGGGTTACGGAGTGGGAAAGTGTTCGGTGGACGATCGCTGCCGAACACGGAGGAGTCAGGACGTGACGCAGGAACACGCGACCCCGGAAGCACCCCAGGTGACGGTTCGCGGAGAAGGACGGCTCGAGGTCGACCCGGAGCTCGCCCGCATCTGGGTGGCCGTCTCCGCCCGAGGACCCGACCGGTCCGCGACGCTCACCGACCTCACCCGCCGCAACGCCCTGGTGCTCGACCTCATCAAGGCACAGGGCTCCGCGGTCGAGAAACTGGAGACGGGCAGCTTCTCGATCTCCCCCGAGCTCACCCGCAAGGGACGGGGGGAGCGGGTCCACGCCTTCCACGGGCGGGTGCGGGTCACCGCCGAACTGACCGACTTCACCGTGCTCGGGGAGCTGGTGACCCGGCTCGCCGACCTGGAACTGACCAGCGTCGACGGCCCGTGGTGGTTCCTCCGCCCGGCCTCCCCGGCCTACGCGGAGGCCCGCAGGCTCGCGGTGACGGAGGCGGTCCAGCGGGCACGGGCCTACGCGGAGGCGCTCGGCACCTCGCTCTCCTCACTCCTCGAACTGTCGGACGCGGGCGTCGCCGAGCCGCTCATGCCGCGACGGGCCGCCTTCGGCTCGGCCGCGGTCGCGTACGCGGCGGAGGGGGTCGGAGAAGCCCCGCCGCTCGACCTCGAACCGCAGCGCCAGACAGTGACCGCCGAGGTCGTGGCGCGCTTCACGATGAGGCCGCCCGCACTCTGAGACAGGGGGCGCCGGGGCGCCGAAATCGCTCATCGGAGCACCCCGGCGCACAGATTCAAGACTTGTCAACAGCCTTTCACGGAAAGGTTGTTGAGTAGTCATGTCCCGCCAACTCGCTACTGGTGGGTAAGGCCTAGGCTCGACCCATGCGCCGAGCGAAAATCGTTTGTACCCTTGGGCCCGCCACCGAAACATACGACCAGATCAAGTCGTTGATCGAGGCCGGAATGGACGTGGCCCGCCTCAACCTCAGCCACGGCTCCTACACCGAGCACGAGGAGCGCTACCAGCGCGTACGCAAAGCCTCCGACGAGACCGGCCGCAGCGTCGGCGTCCTCGCCGACCTTCAAGGCCCGAAGATCCGCCTCGGCCGCTTCCGCGAAGGCCCCGTACTCCTTGAACGCGGCGACGAGTTCACCATCACCGTCGAGCCCATGGAAGGCGACCGCCACACCTGCGGAACGACCTACTCCGGCCTCGCCGACGACGTCACCACCGGCGAACGCATCCTCGTCGACGACGGCCGCGTCACCCTCGAAGTCACCTCCGTCGACGGACCCCGAGTGAACACCGTCGTCATCGAAGGCGGCATGGTCTCCGACAACAAGGGCCTCAACCTCCCCGGCGTCGCCGTCTCCGTCCCCGCCCTCTCCGAGAAGGACATCGAAGACCTCCGCTGGGCCCTGCGCACCGGCGCCGACGTCATCGCACTCTCCTTCGTCCGTAGCGCACGCGACATCGACGACGTCCACCGGATCATGGACGAAGAGGGCCGCCGGCTCCCCGTCATCGCCAAGATCGAGAAGCCGCAGGCCGTCGAGAACATCGAGGAGATCGTCGCCGCCTTCGACGGCATCATGGTCGCCCGCGGCGACCTCGGCGTCGAAATGCCCCTGGAACAGGTCCCGATCGTCCAGAAGCGCGCCGTCAAACTCGCCAAGCGCAACGCCAAACCGGTCATCGTCGCCACCCAGATGCTCGACTCCATGATCGACAACTCCCGCCCCACCCGCGCCGAGGCCTCGGACGTCGCCAACGCCGTCATCGACGGCACCGACGCCGTCATGCTCTCCGGCGAGACCAGCGTCGGCCGCTACCCCATCGAGACCGTCCGCACCATGAGCCGCATCGTCGAAGCCGCCGAGGAAGACGTCCTCGCCAAGGGCCTCCCGCCCCTCACCGACCGCAACAAGCCCCGCACCCAAGGCGGCGCCGTGGCCCGCGCGGCCGCCGAGATGGGCGACTTCCTCGGCGCCAAGTTCCTCGTCGCCTTCACCCAGTCCGGCGACACGGTCAAGCGCCTCTCCCGCTACCGCTCACCCATCCCCCTGCTCGCCTTCACCCCGGACCCGGCGACACGCTCCCAGCTCAACCTCACCTGGGGCGTCGAGACCTTCCTCGGCCCGCACGTCGACTCGACGGACGCGATGGTGGCCCAGGTGGACGAGGAGCTCCTCCGCATCGGCCGCTGCCGGCCGGGCGACATCGTGGTGATCACGGCCGGCTCCCCGCCGGGAGTCGCGGGCTCGACGAACCTGGTACGGGTCCACCACATCGGGGACCCGCTGACGTAGGGGTCAGTGCTTGGGGCCGACGTGCGCGTCCATGAGGGCGACGGAGGCTTTGCGGGCGACGGAGACATCGTGTGCCCCGGTTGCTCGGCGTCTGCTCCGCCAGGCCACACCGACACGTTCCAGCGTGTCGGTGTAGAGCTGAACGATGTCGTCCGAGGTGTTGGTGAAGAAGTAGCGGGGGTACTCGTACCGCTTCATCCGCCCGCCGATGGTCTTCTCCGTCCAGTTCACGATGCGCGACCCGTCGGAATGGATCAGTCCTCGGATGAACGACCATGGGTGAGCGTCGACGATCTCCTGCTGCCACTGTTCGAGGACGATGGCCCGTTCGTGCTTCCGGCCGGGGCCGTGCTGCGGGAAGAGGCAGGTCAGGTGCTTGGAGTGCACCTTGACGTCGCTGCACCCGGTCTTCCGTGCCCAGGAGGCCGTGTTGTCGGGGAACACCGTACGTACGGCCGTCATGGCTTCCTGCTGCACTCCGGGCCAGGCGTCGTCGAGTGTGATCCGCAGGCTCGGCACCCGGTGCTGCCGGGGGTGACTGATGTACCCGTCACCGAGGTACAGCCCGAGAAGATACGCGTACGCGGCTTCATCGAGCCGGCGTCCGTCGCACCGTGGGCAGAGGGGTCGGTAAACCCTGCCCGGGCACTCGCCGCGCTTCGCGCGGTCCGCGTGCTTCCAGGAGCTGATCGTGCCGGGTGGGATGTTCAGTGTCCGGGCGACAGCCGCGTTCGCTGCGCCGCTTCGCAGAAGAGTGAGTGCCCGTTGGTGCGTTCCGATGTCGTACACACGGTCGAGGGTTGCTGATTCGCGTGTGTGGTTGCGTGGGGATCGACAGGGTTCACGCGTGTGGGTGACGATCACTGACTGCTCGTCGACCTTCGAATCGAAGGAAAAGTGCCCCGGGTCGGACTCGAACCGACACTGTGTGGGTTTTGAATCCACTGCCTGCTGCCAATTGGGCTACCGGGGCCCGCGGAATCAAAGGTTTCCCCTGACCCTCTGCGCGTCCACCATACCGCAGCTAGGTAGGCTCTTGGTGAGCTGTATCCGCCTGGAAGAGGCCTTGAACGAGGAGCCCCCGTGACCGCCCCCGAGTCGCCCCAGCCCGCCGACGACGCCGACGCGTCGCACGTCCCGCCGCTGACGACCCGCGTCGTCATCGCCGAGGACGAGGCCCTCATCCGCCTCGACCTCAAAGAGATGCTGGAGGAAGAGGGCTACACGGTCGTCGGCGAGGCCGGAGACGGCGCCAAGGCCGTCGAGCTGGCCCGCGAGCACCGCCCCGACCTCGTCATCCTCGACGTGAAGATGCCCGTCCTCGACGGCATCTCGGCGGCCGAGAAGATCGCCGGCGAGTCCATCGCCCCGGTCCTCATGCTCACCGCCTTCTCGCAGCGCGAGCTCGTCGAGCGGGCCAGGGACGCCGGCGCCATGGCGTACCTCGTGAAGCCGTTCAGCAAGAGCGACGTGGTGCCGGCCATCGAGATGGCCGTCTCCCGTTTCTCCGAACTGCGCGCTCTGGAGCAGGAGGTCGCCGACCTCTCGCAGCGGCTGGAGACCCGCAAGTTGGTCGACCGCGCCAAGTCGATCCTGCAGACCCAGTACGGGCTGACGGAGCCGGCCGCGTTCCGCTGGATCCAGAAGACCTCCATGGACCGGCGGATGTCCATGCAGCAGGTTGCCGAGGCCGTGATCGAGGACGCCGAGGAGAAGAAGGCGGCCAAGGGGCAGTAGCCCCGCCCGCCCCCGTACACGTACGAAGAAGGCCCGCCCCACGTCACTGTGGGGCGGGCCTTCTGTTCTCGGTGCGGACCGGCCGGGTGGGTCAGTCCTCGCCGAGGTACGCCTTGCGGACGGACTCGTCGTGGAGCAGGTTCTGGCCGGTGCCGGAGAGCACGACCTTGCCGATCTCCATCACGTGGCCGTGGTCCGCGAGGGCGAGCGCGGCCTGGGCGTTCTGCTCGACGAGCAGGATGGTGGTGCCCTGGGCCTTGAGCTCGGCGATGGTCGCCATGATCTTCTGCATCATGATCGGGGAGAGGCCCATGGAGGGCTCGTCGAGCATGAGCAGTTTGGGCTGGGACATCAGGGCCCGGCCCATGGCGAGCATCTGCTGCTCGCCGCCGGAGAGCGTGCCGGCGGCCTGCTTGCGACGTTCGCCCAGGATGGGGAAGAGGTCGTAGGCGCGCTGGACGTCCTTGGCGATGCCCGCGGTGTCCTTCCGGAGGAAGGCGCCGAGGAGGAGGTTCTCCTCGATCGTCATGCGGGGGAAGATGTGGCGGCCTTCGGGGGAGTGGGCCAGGCCGAGCGAGACGATCTTGTGTGCGGGGATCTTGCGGAGGGACTTGCCCTCGAACTTGATCTGGCCGCCGACCGGCTTGAGGAGCCCGGAGAGGGTCCGCAGGGTGGTGGTCTTCCCGGCGCCGTTGGTGCCGATGAGGGTGACGACCTCACCGGCTTCGACGGAGAAGGAGATGCCCTTGACGGCCTCGATCTTTCCGTAGGCGACGCGCAGGTCCTCGACTTCGAGCAGTGCGGTCATGCGTCGTTCTCCTTGCCCGAAGCAGGGTCTTGCGTGGTGTCCTGCGAGGAGGTCTCCTCGGTGGCCGGTGCCTTGTCGGCGGTGGCCTCGGGGGTCTCGGTCGCCTCGGGGGCCTCGGGGGCGTCGTCCTCCGACGGCGTGTCCTCGGCGGGCGCGGCCTTCGCGGGAGCCTCCTTCGCGGGGGCCTCCTCCGCCGGCGTGTCCGCGACGGGCTCGCCGAGGTACGCGGCGATGACCCGCTCGTCGCTCTGGACGGTCTGGCTGTCGCCCTCGATCAGCTTCTGGCCCTGGACGAGCACGGCGACCCGGTCGCAGAGGTTGAAGATGAACCGCATGTCGTGCTCGATGACGAGCACGGCGATGCCCATGTCCCGGATGGCGAAGATGAGTTCCTCCGCGGCCCGCGTCTCCTGCGGGTTCATGCCGGCGGTGGGCTCGTCGAGCAGGATGAGACCGGGGTCGCTCGCGAGGGCGCGGGCGATCTCGAGCTTGCGCTGCTCTCCGTAGGGGAGGTTCTTGGCGAGGTGCTGCGCCTTGTCCTGGAGGCCGATGAACTCCAGGAGCTCCATGGCCCGGTCCGTCGCCTCGGCTTCGGCCTTCTTGAAGCCGGGGAGGCGGAGCAGTGCCGACCAGAGGCCCTGCTTCATGCGGGTGTGGCGTCCGACGAGGACGTTCTCCAGGACCGTCATGTTGTGGAACAGGCGGATGTTCTGGAAGGTGCGGGCGATGCCGGCGTCGGTGACCTTGTACGACGTGGGCGGCAGGACCTGGCCCTTGTAGCGGACCTCGCCCTCGGTGGGGACGTAGAGGCCGGTGAGGCAGTTGAAGAAGGTGGTCTTGCCGGCGCCGTTGGGGCCGATGAGACCGACGATCTCGCCGCTGTTGACGGTCAGGTTCACGTCGCGTACGGCGGTGAGGCCGCCGAATCGCATGGTGACCCCGCGTGCGTCGAGCACGGCCTCGCCGGCGGTCGGCGCGGCGGTGGCGTCGGCGGTCTTCGTGGTGGTCGTCATGGTTCAGGCACCTGCCTTGGCGAGCGTGGCGGGCGTCTCGTCGTTCTCGTGGAACTCCAGCTGGTTGCGCCGGTTGGCGATCATGCCTTCCGGGCGGAAGCGCATGAGCAGGATCAGCGCGACGCCGAAGGCGAAGAGCTGGTACTCGCCCATGAACTGGAGCTTGTTGGGGATGAGGAAGAGGAGCGAGGCGCCGACCAGCGGACCGCTCATCGTGCCCATGCCGCCGAGGACGACGGCCGCGAGCAGGAAGGCGGAGTTGGGCGGGATCGGACCGGCGAAGAGGTACTGCTCCGGGGTCACGGTGTAGGTCACGTGGGCCTGCACGGTGCCGGCGAGGCCGGCGAGTGAGGCGCCGAGGGCGAAGGCGATGAGCTTGACGCGGAAGCCGTTGATGCCCATGGCGAGGGCGGCGGTCTCGTCCTCGCGGATGGCGACCCAGGCGCGGCCGATGCGGGAGTCGCCGGAGCGCCGGAAGACCAGCACGACGACTGCCATGATCAGCAGCATCAGGAAGAAGTAGTTCGCGAAGCGGCCGATGGTGAATCCGGCGATGGAGTGCTCGGCGCCGAAGTCGAACCCGAAGATGTTGAGGTTCGGGATGGACGCGATGCCGTTGGAGCCGTTGGTGATGTCCGGGCCGGAGGTGCCGTCGGTGTTCATGACGGCGATGCGGAAGATCTCACCGAAACCGAGCGTCACGATGGCGAGGTAGTCGCCGCGCAGGCGCAGGGTCGGGGCGCCGATGAGGACGCCGAAGACCAGGGAGGCTCCGGCGCCGACCAGGATGGCGGCCCAGAAGGGGAAGTGGACGCCGAACGGCGAGGTCGGGGCGCCGGAGACGAGGGCGGCCGCGTAGGCGCCGACGCCGAGGAAGGCGACGTAGCCGAGGTCGAGGAGACCGGCGAGGCCGACGACGATGTTGAGGCCCAGGGCGACCGTGGCGAAGATCAGGATGTAGACGCCGAGCGTCGCGTACTGGTCGTCGGTCTGGGTGAAGGGGAAGAGCGCCGCCGCGGTGAACGCGCCCGCGATGGTGAGGTTCTGGTGCTTCTTGGTGAGCTGGGTGGCCTGCTGTGTGAGGCCGGACTTGTTGACCGCGGCGAAGCCGAGTCCGGCGGTGATCAGGAAGCCGAGGAACAGCTCGTCGTATTCGGTGCCGACGCCGTAGGTGAAGACGCCGAGTGCCACGGCGAGGATGCCCGTGATGATCAGGATCTCGACGGAGGAGTGCATCGGGGGCAGCTTGCGGGCGGTGCCGGTGGTGGCGAAGGCGCCCTTGAAGACTGTCCAGCCGTTGCCGGCGCGGTGCTTGAACTGGTCCCAGGCGGTGTCCTCGGGGTCCACGGGGTGGACCTTGGGCCGCTCGAAGGGGAGGGCGAGGGCGCCGAGGAGGGTGAGGAGGGTGGCGAGCGCGACGATGGCGCCGCCCGGCTCCAGGTTGACGGGGCCGCCGAGCGAGATGCTGATGGCGGCGACGGTGTACCAGGTGGTGCCGAAGGCGGCGAGCGCGGCGAACTTGAGGGCCGCGTCGGCGCCGGCCGGGGTCAGCCAGCGGGTGCCCTTGACGCCGTAGGAGGAGAGGGCGAAGAGGGTGGTGAGCAGGCCCAGGACCAGGACCTGGAGCTGGAGGCCGGCGGGGGAGCCGTAGTACGTGAGGTCGCCGGGGAACGTGGGCGTCCAGGTCCACGAGAGGAAACAGCTGGCGACGGTGAGGACGGCGCCGCCCAGGGTGAGGGCGCGGGCGGCCTTGGCCGGCACGAAGCCGATGAGGCCGGTGGCCTCGTCCTGCTTGGAGACCGGTGCTGCCTGGGGGTTCTCGGAGATGGTGGTCATGGTGCTCACGCCCTGTCCGCGACGCGCTCGCCCAGGAGGCCTTGGGGCCGGGCGAGGAGTACGACGATGAGGAGTACGAAGGCCCAGACGTCGGCCCAGGACTGGCCGCCGAGCTGCTCCATACCGGGGATGTGGCTGATGTACGCCGTCGCCATGGTCTCGGCGATACCGAGGACGACTCCGCCGATCATGGCTCCGTAGATGTTGCCGATGCCGCCGAGGACGGCGGCTGTGAAGGCCTTGAGGCCGAGGAGGAAGCCCATCTTGTAGTCGACGACGCCGTACTTGAGGCCGTAGGCGACGGCGCCGACGGCGGCCATCGCGGCGCCGAGGGCGAACGCGATCACGATGATGCGGTCGGTGTTGACGCCCATGAGCTTGGCGGTGTCCGGGTCCTGCGCGGTGGCCTGCATGCCGCGGCCGACGCGGGTGCGCATGACGAAGAAGGCGAGGACGGCCATGCAGATCGGGGCGGCGATGAGGAGGAAGACGTCGCCGGTCTGGATGGTGACCGGGCCGAGCTCGATCGGACCGCCGGGGATCTGCGGGAAGGTCCGGGCGGACTTCGCCTCGGGGTACCACACCCACACCGCGTACTGCAGGGCGAGCGAGAGACCGATGGCCGTGATGAGGGGGGCCAGGCGTGGGCCGCCGCGGAGCGGGCGGTAGGCGAACCGTTCCGCTCCGACGGCTATGGTGGTCGCGACGATCACGGCACCGATGATCATGACGGGCAGCGCGACCCACATGCTGGTGCCGCCGGGCAGGATGAGCCAGACCGTGAGCGCCCCGAAGCCGCCGGTCATGAAGATCTCGCCATGGGCGAAGTTGATGAGCTGGACGATGCCGTAGACCATCGTGTAGCCGACGGCGACGAGCCCGTACATGGATCCCAGTAGCAGGCCGTTGACCAGCTGCTGCGGCAGTTCGTTCACCGCATTGTCCTCCGAGACTTTCGACGGATGTGACACCGCGCGGGGAGCCAGGTGCGGCCCCCCGCGCGGTGAAAGTGGTGCTGAGTGGTGCTGGTGGTGCGGAGTGGAGAGGTTGATCAGCCGCCGAAGGTGTCGGACTTGACCGGCTTGAACGCGCCGCCCTCGACCTTGTAGACGGTCAGCTGCTTGTTGGTGGTGTCACCGAACTCGTCGAAGGAGACCTTGCCGGTCACGCCTTCGAAGGAGACACCCTGCATGGCCTCGACGACCTTGGCGCGCTCGGGGGCCTTGCCGCCGTTGTCCTCGGTGGCCTTCTTGACGGCCTCGATGATCGCCCAGGTGGAGTCGTACGCGTAGCCGCCGTAGGCCTCGTAGGCCTCCTTGTAGCCCTTGGCCTTGTAGTTGGCCAGGAAGTCCTTGGCGGAGGCGAGGGACTCGATCGGCGCGCCGACGGAGGTGGCGATGTCGCCGTTGGTCGCGGCGGCGCCACCGAGCTTGACGTACTCGGGGCTGTAGATCGCGTCGCCGCCGACGACGACGACCTTCGCGCCGGCTTCCTTGATCTGCTTGGCCAGCGGGCCGGCGGCCGGGTACTCGCCACCGTAGTAGACGACGTCGGCGCCGGAGCTCTTCACCTTGGTCGCGACCGCGGAGAAGTCCTTGGTGTCGGGGTTGATGTGCTCGGTGCCGAGGACCTTGCCGCCGAGCTTCTCGAACTCGCCCTTGAAGGTGCCCGCGAGGCCGGCGCCGTAGGTCTTCTTGTCGTCGATGATGAAGGCCTTGGTCTTCTTGGCCTCGTTGTAGACGTACTGGGCGGCGAACGGGCCCTGGATGGCGTCCGTGGTCGCGGTGCGGAAGTAGGACTTGTAGGTCCGCTTCTTGTCGCCGGTGCTCCAGTTGATGCCCTGGCTCAGCGCGGGGTTGGTGTTGGCCGGGGAGACCTGCACCAGCTTCGCGTCGTCGAAGACCTTCTGCATCGACTCGGCGACGGAGGAGTTCAGCGGGCCGACGACGCCGAGGACGCTCTTGTCGGCGACGAACTTGGTGGCGTTCTGCTGGCCGGCGGAGGGCTGCGCCTGGTCGTCGAGGGACTCCAGCTTGAAGGTCACGCCCTTGACGTAGGCCTTCTCGTTGGCGGTCTTGACCGCGAGGTCGGCGGAGTTCTTGATGCCGAGGCCGAGGGCGGACAGCTCGCCCGTGAGGGGCGCGTCGAGACCGATGGTCACGGTGACGTTGCCGCTGTCGCCGCCGCCCTTTTCGGCGCCCTTGTCGTCGCGCGAACCACAGGCGGTGAGGGTGAGTGCTCCCGCGGTGACCGCGGTGGTGAGTATGAGCATCGAACGGTTTCGCACGAAGGGTCCTTTCCCTGGCGCGGCCCCCTCGGATGAGGCGGTGCCGTGAAGCTGCGGAGCGAGGGGTGCCGTTTTGGAACGCCGGGCCGTACTGGGGTTGGTACAGGGCCGTGCAGTAGAACGCGCCCGGCGGCGCGGTGACTGGCGGTGACTCTAAGCGCAGGTGGGGAGGGTCGGGGAGCGCCGAGGTCAGGATGTGACTGTCTTGTTATGCCGACGGGGAAAGAGTGTGCGCGTCGGGTGGGAAAACCGGGGCATAGGGGGCTGTAATGCGGTGTTCACATAGTGAGAACGCGCAGTTCCGCTAAGGGGCTTGAGCGATTCTTGGTACTGACGGTCCGCTCAGCGGACTCTCCGGATATCGGACAACGGCAGAAACCTGAGCGGACGAACCGGCCCCTCCGGTTCGGTCGGCGGGGCCCCTTGTGTATGTGACACAGCGTGACGAAACGCGGGGCGGGGTGAGGGTGGAAACGCCGAAGGGGCGGCACCCGCGGGTGCCGCCCCCTGGTCGTGCGTGGCTGGTCAGGCCCCGTATGTCACCGCTCAGGCGTTCGAGGTGTCCGGAATGTTGGACGCGTCCTTCGCGGTGACCTCACGCAGCAGACACGTCAGCCGTGCCGTGCACACCCGCTTGTCGTGCTCGTCGGTGATCACGATCTCGTACGTGGCCGTCGACCGCCCGCGGTGCACCGGCGTCGCCACACCGGTCACCAGACCGCTGCGCACCCCGCGGTGGTGGGTGCAGTTCAGGTCGACGCCCACCGCGATCTTCGACACCCCGCCGTGCAGCATCGAGCCGATGGAACCCAGCGTCTCGGCGAGCACGGCAGAGGCGCCGCCGTGCAGCAGACCGTACGGCTGGGTGTTGCCCTCCACGGGCATGGTGCCGACGACCCGCTCGGCGGAGGCCTCCAGGATCTGGACGCCCATCCGGTTGCCGAGGTGCCCGGCCGAGAAGAGCGCCGGGAGGTCGACACCCAGCGCCGCGTACTCGTCGAGGACCTCCTGCGGGAACTTCACGTGCTGCTGCTCACCCATGCCCGGCTCCGTTCGTTGCGTACGTCTTCGTACGGCTGGTCTTCCTGAGCTGCCTGAGCAAACGCTTAGGCGGATGCGGATTCTTCCAGACGGACGATCACGGACTTGCTCGCGGGGGTGTTGCTGACGTCCGCCGTCGACTCCAGCGGCACGAGCACGTTCGTCTCCGGGTAGTAGGCCGCCGCGCACCCCCGGGACGTCGGGTAGTGCACCACCCGGAAGCCGGGCGCCCGCCGCTCGCTGCCGTCCGTCCACTCGCTCACCAGATCCGCGTACGACCCGTCCGCGAAGCCCAGCGCCGCCGCGTCCTCTGGATGGACCAGGACGACCCGACGGCCCCCCTTGATGCCCCGGTAGCGGTCGTCGAGGCCGTAGATCGTGGTGTTGTACTGGTCGTGCGAGCGCAGCGTCTGCAGGAGCAGCCGCCCCTCCGGCACCCTCGGGTACTCCACGGGCGCCGCCGTGAAGTTCGCCTTGCCGGTCTTCGTCGGGAAGCGGCGCTCGTCGCGCGGGCCGTGCGGCAGGCGGAAGCCGCCCGGGTTCGCCGCGAGACGGGCGTTGAAGTCCTCGAAGCCGGGCACCACACGCGCGATGCGGTCCCGGATCGTGGCGTAGTCGGCCTCGAACTCCTCCCAGGGCGTGGCCGATCCGCCGCCGAGGACGGCGCGGGCCATCCGCGCCACGATCGCCGGCTCGGACAGCAGGTGCGGGCTCGCGGGCGGCAGGTTGCCCCGGGAGGCGTGCACCTGGCTCATCGAGTCCTCGACCGTCACGAAGTGCTTGCCGCCCGCCTGCACGTCCTTGTCGGTACGGCCCAGGGTGGGCAGGATCAGCGCGCGGGTGCCCGTCACCGCGTGCGAGCGGTTCAGCTTCGTCGAGACGTGGACGGTCAGCCGGGCCCGGCGCATCGCCGCCTCCGTCACCTCCGTGTCGGGCGTGGCCCCCACGAAGTTGCCGCCCATCGCGAAGAACACCTTCGCCTCGCCGTCCCGCAGCGCCTGGATCGACCGGACCACGTCGAAGCCGTGGTGGCGCGGCGAGACGATCCCGAACTCCTTGTCCAGGGCGTCGAGGAAGGCGGGCGCGGGCCGCTCGAAGATCCCCATCGTGCGGTCGCCCTGCACGTTCGAATGGCCGCGCACCGGGCACACCCCGGCGCCCGGCCGGCCGATGGCGCCGCGCAGGAGAAGGAGGTTGACCACCTCGCGGATGGTCGGCACCGAGTGCTTGTGCTGGGTGAGGCCCATCGCCCAGCACACCACGGTCCGCTCCGAGGCGAGCACCATCTCCAGGGCCCGCTCGATCTCGGCACGGTCAAGACCGGTCGCGGCGAGCGTCTCGTCCCAGTCGGCCTCCTTGGCCGCCGCCGCGAACTCCTCGTACCCGTGGGTGTGTTCGCGGACGAACTCCTCGTCGACCGCCCCGGCCGTCTCCAGGACCAGCCTGTTCAGGAGCCGGAAGAGGGCCTGGTCGCCGCCGATCCGGATCTGGAGGAAGAGGTCGTTGAGCGCGGCGCCCCTGAGCATGCCCCGCGGGGTCTGCGGGTTCTTGAACCGCTCCAGGCCCGCCTCGGGCAGCGGATTGACCGAGATGATCCGCGCGCCGCCCGCCTTCGCCTTCTCCAGGGCCGACAGCATGCGCGGATGGTTCGTCCCCGGGTTCTGCCCGGCCACGATGATCAGGTCCGCCCGGTGCAGGTCCTCCAGGGAGACGCTGCCCTTGCCGATGCCGATGGTCTCCGTCAGCGCCGACCCCGAGGACTCGTGGCACATGTTGGAGCAGTCCGGCAGGTTGTTCGTGCCGAACTCGCGGGCGAAGAGCTGGAGCAGGAACGCCGCCTCGTTGCTCGTCCGCCCCGAGGTGTAGAAGAGCGCCTCGTCGGGGGAGGCGAGCGCCCGGAGCTCCTCCGCCAGGATCGCGAAGGCCCGCTCCCAGCTCACCGGCTCGTACCGGTCGCCGCCCTCCGGCAGCAGCATCGGCTCGGTGATCCGGCCCTGCTGCCCCAGCCAGTACCCGCTGCGGGTCGCCAGGTCGGCCAGCGGGTGCGCGGCGAAGAACTCCGGAGTGACCCGGCGCAGCGTCGCCTCCTCGGCGACCGCCTTCGCGCCGTTCTCGCAGAACTCGGCCACATGCCGCTTGTCCTCTTCGGGCCAGGCGCAGCCGGGACAGTCGAAGCCGTCCTTCTGGTTGACCTTGAGCAGGGTCCGCGCGGTGCGCCGCAGCCCCATCTGCTCCTGGGCGATCCGCAGGGTGTGCCCGATGGCGGGCAGCCCGGCGGCGGCGTGCTGCGGCGGCGTGACCTGCGGTGCGTCCTGGACCGGGTCGCCGACCGGCGGCTTGCTGACCATCGCGCTCTCCCTTGAGCGGTAATCCTGCGGCGTACGTCTCCGATCCTGTCACGCGGCGGTGACAGCCCGGCACCCCGCCGGTGCGGACGGGAGGAGTGGGCGGGATTGTCAGTCGTCCGTGGCAGGATCGTCATGTGGCCGAGACAGCATCGAAGAACCCCGCAGACACCCGCCCCCGCCTGCTCCTCATGGACGGGCACTCGCTCGCGTACCGGGCGTTCTTCGCGCTGCCCGCGGAGAACTTCACCACCGCGACCGGGCAGCCGACGAACGCGATCTACGGGTTCGCCTCGATGCTGGCGAACACGCTGCGCGACGAGGCGCCCACGCACTTCGCGGTCGCCTTCGACGTGTCCCGCAAGACCTGGCGGTCCGAGGAGTTCCCGGAGTACAAGGCGAACCGCTCCAAGACCCCCGACGAGTTCAAGGGGCAGGTCGAGCTGATCGGCGAGCTCCTCGACGCCATGAACGTGCCGCGGTTCGCCGTCGACGGCTTCGAGGCGGACGACGTCATCGCGACCCTCACCACTCAGGCCGAGGCCGAGGGCTTCGACGTCCGGATCTTCACCGGCGACCGGGACTCCTTCCAGCTGGTCTCCGAGCGCACCACCGTGATCTACCCCACCAAGGGCGTCTCCGAGGTCACCCACTTCACCCCGGAGAAGGTCCAGGAGAAGTACGGCCTCACGCCCTCGCAGTACCCCGACTTCGCGGCCCTGCGCGGCGACCCGTCGGACAACCTGCCCGGCATCCCCGGCGTCGGCGAGAAGACCGCCGCCAAGTGGATCAACCAGTTCGGCTCCTTCGACGAGCTCGTCGCGCGCGCCGAGGAGGTCAAGGGCAAGGCCGGCCAGAACTTCCGCGACCATCTGGAGTCGGTCAAGCTCAACCGCCGCCTGACCGCGATGGTCACGGACGTCGAGCTGCCGAAGGGCGTCACGGACCTCGCCCGCGAGCCGTACGACCGCGGGGCCGTCGCCCTCGTCCTCGACACCCTGGAGATCCGCAACCCCTCGCTGCGCGAGCGGCTCCTCGCCGTCGACCCGGGCGCCGCCGAGGACACCGCCCCCGCCCCCGAGGCGGGCGTCGAGATCGACGGCACCGTCCTCGGCGCCGGCGAGCTCGCCCCCTGGCTCGCCGAGCACGGCACCGAGACCCTCGGCATCGCCACCGTCGACAGCTGGGCCCTCGGCACGGGGAACGTCGGGGAGATCGCCCTCGCCGCCGCCGGAGGCGCCGCCGCGTGGTTCGAGCCGAGCGCGCTCGACGAGGCCGACGAGCAGGCCTGGGCCGCCTGGATCGCCGACCCCGACCGGCCGAAGGCCATGCACAACGCCAAGGCCGCCATGCGGGTCTTCCCCGAGCACGGCTGGAGCATCGCGGGCGTCACCATGGACACCGCCCTCGCCGCCTACCTCGTGAAGCCCGGCCGGCGCTCCTTCGCGCTCGACGCGCTGTCCGTCGAGTACCTCCACCGCGAGCTCGCCCCCGCGTCCGCCGCCGACGGCCAGCTCGCCTTCGGCGCCGACGACACCGCCGAGGCCGAGGCGCTCATGACCCAGGCGCGGGCCGTCCTCGACCTCGCCGCGGCCTTCGAGGAGAAGCTCGGCGAGGTCGGCGCCCGCGAGCTCCTCCACGACGTCGAGCTGCCCACCTCCGCCCTCCTCGCCCGTCTGGAGCGGCACGGCATCGCCGCCGACCGCGACCACCTGGAGGCCATGGAGCAGCAGTTCGCCGGCGCCGTGCAGCAGGCCGTGAAGGAGGCGCACGCCTCCGTCGGCCACGAGTTCAACCTCGGCTCGCCCAAGCAGCTCCAGGAGGTCTTCTTCGGCGAGCTGAACCTGCCGAAGACCAAGAAGACCAAGACCGGGTACACCACGGACGCGGACGCGCTCGCCTGGCTGGCCGGCCAGACCGAGCACGACCTGCCCGTGATCATGCTCCGGCACCGCGAGCAGGCCCGGCTGCGTTCCACCGTCGAGGGCCTGATCAAGACGATCGCCGCCGACGGGCGCATCCACACCACCTTCAGCCAGACGGTGGCCGCCACCGGGCGCCTCTCCTCCACCGACCCCAACCTGCAGAACGTGCCGGTGCGGACGGACGAGGGCCGCGCCATCCGGCACGGCTTCGTCGTCGGCGAGGGCTTCGAGGCCCTCATGACCGCCGACTACAGCCAGATCGAGCTGCGCGTCATGGCCCACCTCTCCGAGGACGAGGGCCTCATCCAGGCCTTCACCTCCGGCGAGGACCTCCACACCACCGTCGCCTCCCAGGTCTTCGGCGTCGAGCGGTCCGCCGTCGACGCCGAGATGCGCCGCAAGATCAAGGCCATGTCGTACGGCCTCGCCTACGGCCTCTCCGCCTTCGGTCTCTCGCAGCAGCTGAACATCGACCCGGGCGAGGCCCGCGGCCTGATGGACACCTACTTCGAGCGCTTCGGCGGGGTACGGGACTACCTGCGCCGGGTCGTCGACGAGGCCCGCGCCACCGGCTACACCGAGACCATGCTCGGCCGCCGCCGCTACCTGCCCGACCTGAACAGCGACAACCGCCAGCGCCGCGAGGCCGCCGAGCGGATGGCGCTCAACGCCCCGATCCAGGGCACGGCCGCCGACATCGTGAAGGTCGCCATGCTGGGCGTCGACCGGGCGCTGACCGAGGCGGGCCTCGCCTCCCGGATGCTCCTCCAGGTCCACGACGAAATCGTGCTCGAACTCGCCCCCGGCGAGCGCGAGCAGGTCGAGACCCTGGTCCGCGAACAGATGTCGGCCGCGGCCGACCTGCGCGCCCCTCTGGACGTCTCGGTGGGCGTGGGCCACGACTGGGACTCGGCGGCCCACTGACCCACCCCGGCAGGGGGCGCCCGGCGCCCCCTGCCGGGCCTAGCTCTGGCCCTCGGCGCCTGACCGCACGTCACACGTGCTGCGGTCCCCTTCTCTCGATTCTCCCGATTCTCCCGATTCTCCCGACACGAGGGGAGGGGGCGCCGGAGCCTCCGGCCGCGCAGGGGGCGGCGAACCCAGGAGCCGGGCCCCCGTCCCGTACAGCACGAGCCCGACGGCGAGCCCCGCACCGGCCCCGAAGCAGGCCGTCGGAATGACGTCCAGGGGCGTCTCGATCCGGCCCCAGCCCCAGTACGCGGCCCAGCGCAGCACCCGGTGGGCCGTCCCGGCGAGGACGCAGCCGCCGATGAGCCCGGCCGCGAGCAGCCGCCCGCGTCGGCCCGGGACCCGTACCCCGGCCGGCAGCTCCACGCCCGCGGCGGAGCGGAGCGCCCGCGCCGTGAACCGGACCAGGAGTCCGAGCGCCAGCGCCGAACCCCCGTACTGCGCATAGAGATAGACGGGGAACCCGGCCACGACATCACCGAGGAACGGGATCATCCGGGTCCCCCAGCGGTCAAGGTGGGTGAAGGAGTCCCACACGACATGGGTGGTCGAGCCGACGACCGCCGAGAGGCCGAACCACCCGGCGAGCACGGCCGGGTGCCGGTCGCGCCAGACGGCGCCCCGGACGAACCCGTACACCCGCCCGCGCCACCGGGCGGGCAGCAGCGCGACGAGCGGCTCACGGACGGTCAGCCACAGGGCCACCAGCACGGCGGTGATCAGGACGTCGGCCGTGACGATCCCGACGGGGGAGTGGGTGACGTCCCCGAAGACCATCGCCCCGGGGACGGCCGTCGCCGCGAAGTAGGTCATGTCGGGCGCGAAGGAGCCCGCGACGAGAGCGGACGCGACCAGCGGTCCGCGCGCCGTCCCGTCCCGCCGCAGTCCGGGCAGCACGGCAGCGGCATGGCTCAGCGTGAACGGCAACGGGTGTTCCCCCAGGTTCCGGTGGCGACGGCCGCAGTACATCACCGGCCGCAGTGCAAGAGGTGTTCGACCCTCCGCCCGGTTCCCGCCCGGCGGCGCCGGCCCCCCGCCCCGTCGCTCTCCGTGTCCGACCTGGGAAGTCGTCAGGCGGCCGAGAGGTGACGAAAGCGTGAAAGGCGGTCAGGCGCCGGTGCCCGGCGGGCCGGAGTTGGCATAGGGTCGCCAGAGGTCTCGCGCGGGGAGCACGGGACCCCAGTCGAGGGGGAAGGGACCACGGACATGTCAGCGCACTTGAGCCGCAGGCTGCGCAAGGGGGCAACCAGTGGTGCGGTGGTGGCCGCGGCGGTCGCCGCGCTCGCCGCCTCACAGGCGCCGGAGATGACCCCGCCGCCCACCGACAACGCCGGCGGTGACCGCGCCATCGGCGTCGGGGACACCGCGCCGCCGGCCGGTGACGGCTCCGCCACCGGCAACTCGCCGTACTACACCGAGCTGCCGCCGCTGAACACGCCGAACAAGCCCGGACTGCCCCCCGTCAAGCTGCCGGTGATCACCGGGCCCGCCCAGGCCGGCATACCCGCGTCCGTGCTCGCCGCCTACCAGCGCGCCGAGCAGTCGATCCGCTCCACCGCCCCCGGCTGCAACCTGCCCTGGCAGTTGCTCGCCGGCATCGGCAAGGTCGAGTCCGGACAGGCGCGCGGCGGCCGGGTCGACGCGAACGGCACCACCCTCTCGCCGATCCTCGGCCCCATCCTCAACGGCGTCGGATTCGCCAACATCTCCGACACCGACGGCGGCGCCTTCGACGGCGACCGCACCCACGACCGCGCCGTCGGCCCGATGCAGTTCATCCCGTCCACCTGGGCCACCTGGGGCCAGGACGCGAACAGCGACGGGAAGAAGGACCCCAACAACATCTACGACGCCGCGCAGGCCGCCGGTCTCTACCTCTGCGCCAACGACCGCAACCTCGCGCTCAAGGCCGACCTCGACCGCGCGATCCTCAGCTACAACCGCTCGACGGAGTACCTGAACACGGTCACGTCGTGGTTCGAGTACTACCGGCGCGGCACCCACCAGGTCCCGGACGGCACGGGAGTGCTGCCGGTCGACCGCAGCGACGACCGGGGCCAGGACAACCGCCCCCTCCCCACGTCGCCCCTCTCGCCGGCCCCGACGACCCCCGCCCCGAAGCCGTCCGAGCCGAAGCCCGACCCCACGAAGCCCGGCGGGCCTTCGGAGGTCACCAAGCCGCCGACGAAGCCGACCCCGCCGGTGAAGCCCCCGGTCACGCCGCCGACGAAGCCGACCGTTCCGCCGACCGTTCCGCCGGCCGTCAAGGTCGCGCGTCTCGCGGCCGTCTCCTCCGGTCCCCTCACCGCGACCACCGGCAACGCCTTCACCAAGACCCCGACCGTCGCGGCGCTCGACGCCGCGGGCGCGCCGATCACCGGTGTGAGCATCCGCTTCGAGATCACCGGCACCACCGGCACCCGCTTCTCCGGCGGCGCGACGACCGCGACCGTCACCACGGGCTCGGCCGGCCTCGCCGCCGCCCCCGCCCTGCGGGCGGGCGAGAAGACCGGGTCGTTCACGGTCAAAGCCACCGTCGTGGGCCGCGGCGTGGACGCGGCCACGTTCACCGCGACCGTCACCGAACGACAGGCGGACGCCCTCGCCCGGGTCGGCGGCGACCCGCTGGCGGCCACCACCGGCACCACGTTCGCCCAGTCCGTCCAGGTGAAGGCCACCGACAAGGGCGTACTCGCCCCCGGTGTGCTCGTCACGGCCGTGATCGCCGACGCCGCGGGCACCAAGGAGAGCGCCGACGGCCCGTCCTTCAAGGACGGGGTCCGTACGCTCGTCCTGAAGACGGATGAGAACGGCCTCATCGCGCTGCCAGCGATCCTCGCGGGCGACAAGGCCGGCGAGTACGTGCTCCGCCTCACCGCGCCCGGCGGCGGCACCACGGAGATCAAGCTGACGGTCACCGCGCCCACCGCGACCCCGACCCCGAGCCCGAGCCCGACGCCGGAGCCGACCTCCTCCGGCACCGGCTCGCCCGAGGCCTCCCCCTCGCCCTCGGCCTGACCCGCCCGCGCATCCCCCTCCTCCCCACGCGCCGCTCCTCCGCCCCCACCGGGCGGCGGAGCGGCGCTTCGCGTTCCCCGGGAGGGCGAGCGGGCCTTCGGGATGCCGGGGCCGGGGAGCGCCACCGGGATCCCCGGGCAGGGCGGTGCAACGTGTTCTCATCTCGCGGTCGCGTTGCTACGGTGCCCCCGCCCTGACGACCTATCAGATCGCACCCCGGGAGGCCGACCATGCGTGCCCTCGTCGCCGCCGCCATCGGACTCGCCCCAGTCCTCCTCTTCATCCTCCTCGTCTCCGTGGTCGATCTGCCGCCCGACGGGCCCACCTCGCCCAAACCCCTGCTGACCGCCGATCCCGGCCCCAAGAAGTAGGGGGCGACCGTGCGCCGCCGAGCCAGCCTCGTCCTCCTCGCCCTCGCCGTCTTCTGCGTCGCGATGGCCCCGACCCTGCGCTGGTACGCCTTCCCCCGGCTGGCGAAGATCCCGCCGAACCAGTACCAGGAGACCGTCCTGGAGGCGCAGCCCGCGACCCTGCTCGACTACTCCACGCTCAAGGCGGAGAAGGTCGACAAGATCACGATCATCCAGACCCTCAAGGGCAACGTGGAGGAGTCGCGGCGCATCGAACGCGACGCCGGGCGCGACGTCGTCGTCTGGGACGCCCTCGCCTACATCACGGGCCCCGACGGCAAGATGGTCTCCAAGGTCCCCGAGCGGTACATCTTCGACGCCCACACCCAGGACCCGGTCAACGCCACCGGCGAGTCCGTCGACGGCGACCCGGTCCGGCGCGAGGGCATCGAGTTCAAATGGCCCTTCCTCACCGAGAAGCGGGACTACCAGTACTTCGACGCCCAGACCCGCACCTCGTCCCCCATCCACTACAAGGGCACCCGCACCTTCCGCGGCATGGAGGTCTACTACTTCGAGCAGACCATCCCCTGGACCAAGGTCCCCATGCCCAAGTCCATGCCGGTCAAGATCCCCCCGGAGGTCATCGCCGAATCCGGACTCACCCGCTGGTACACCACCAAGCGGATGTTCTGGATCGAGCCCGTCACCGGCGCCCCCGTCAACGGCGAGGAGATCCACAAGGAGGAGCTCCGCAACGCCAAGGCGCTGATGGGCGTCGACACCCTCACCGTCTTCGAGGGCCATGTGAAGATGCGCGAGGACTACATCAAGAGCGTCGGCGAGATGGTCGCCTCCAACCGCCTCACGGTCCTTCTGCTCGTCTCCTACGTCCCCTGGAGCCTCACCTTCCTCGCGCTGCTCCTCCTCGCCCTCGCGCTCTGGCTGGAGGCCCGCTCCCGCCGCCCGGCCGCGGAACCCGCCACCGCCCCGCTCACCCCTCCCGTCTGAGCCGCGCGCTCGTGAACCGGGTCGCCTCCGCCGCGGAGGGGTCCTCGGGCCACGGGTGCTTCGGATACCGCCCCCTCAGCTCCGCCCGCACGGACCGGTAGCCGTCCCGCCAGAACGACGCCAGGTCGGCGGTGACCGCCGCCGGCCGGCCCGCGGGGGAGAGGAGGTGGACGAGCACGGGGACCCCCGCCACCCGGGGCGTCTCCGCGAGCCCGAACATCTCCTGCAGCTTCACCGCGAGCACCGGCCGCTCGCCGCCGTACTCGACCCGGATCCGCGAGCCACTCGGCACCTCGATCCGCTCGGGCGCCAGCTCCCCCAGCCGGCCCGCCTCGCCCGAAGCCCAGGGCAACAGCCGCCGCAGGGCCTCACCGGCGTCGACCCGCCCCAGATCGGCGCGCCGCGCGGCCCGGGACAGCTCCGGCTCCAGCCACTCCCCGGCCCGCTCGACCAGCGCCTCGTCCGCCACGTCCGGCCAGGGTTCCCCCACCTCCCGGTGCAGGAAGGCGAGCCGGGCGCGCAGCTCCCCGGCCTCCCGGCTCCACCGCAGCAGCCCGGGCCCCTCGCGCCGCAGCCCTTCGAGCAGCGCCTCCCGCACGAGCGCGGGATCCGCCTTCGCACCCAGCGGCCGGACCGTCAGCTCGACCGCGCCGAGCCGGTCCACCGACCGCGCGACCACGTCCCCGTCCTCCCAGTGGACCTCCTCGCCGGTGGCCCGCAGATGCCCGGCCGCCCGCCGCGCCATGTCCTCGTCCACCACGGCCGCCAGCCGCACCCGCGCCGTCGCGTCCCGCGCCGTGCGGTCCGCCACCGCCACGGCCAGCCACGGGGTGGCCCGCAGCGCGGAACCCTCACCGAGCCGGGCCCCGCTCCCCGACACCATCAGATAGCCGCCCTGCTCCCGCGCCCTCGCCACCCGCTCGGGAAAGGCGAGCGCCGTCACCAGCCCGGCCACCGCGTCGTCCCCGGTCGCCGGCCCCGCCGGAACACCGGCGGCGCCGTGGCGCGCCGAAGCCGCAGAAGCACCCGAGGCCCCTGAAGCCCGCGAACCCCCTGCTGCCTTTGCAGCCCCCGAACCCCCAGAGGGGCCCGCAGCCCCCGCAGCCTCACCCGAACCCCCAGAGGGGCCCGCCGCCCCCGCAGCCTCACCCGAAGCCCCCGAGGCGCCGCCGCTCACCGCCTCCGCCGCCGACCGCTCCAGTCGGCGGGCCTCCGCCTTCCACCGGGCGCCGTACCCGTCCGCGCCCCGGCGGGCGGCGCGCCAGGCCGCCGCCAGGTCGTCCCCGTAGTCGCGCGGCGGCTCTTCGCTGAGCAGGGCCACCACCTCCGCCGCCCGCCGCACCCCGACCTCCGGCGCACCGTCCAGGAGGGCACGGCCGAGCCGGGGATGGAGACCGAGCCGGGACATCCGTACCCCTCGATCGGTGGCCCGCCCGGCCTCGTCCACGGCTCCGATCGAGCCGAGGACCGATCGTGCGGCCGTCATCGCGCCGGCGGGCGGCGCGTCGAGCAGCGCGAGCCCCTCCGCCGTCGGGTCGCCCCAGCAGGCCGCCCGCAGGGCGAAGTCCGCCAGGTCGGCGACCTTGATCTCCGGCGAGGGGAAGCGCGGCCTCCCCCCGTCGCTCGCCTCCGCCCAGCAGCGGTAGACGAAACCGAAGGCCTCACGGCCCGCCCGGCCCATGCGCTGGGTCGCCGTCGCCTCCGAGACGGTCACCGTCGCCAGCGAGCCGAGACCGCGGGCGTGATCCATCCGGGGCTCTCGGGCCAGACCCGAGTCCACGACGATCCGCACCCCCGGCACCGTCAGGCTGGACTCCGCCACCGAGGTCGCGAGCACCACCCGCCGCAGCCCGCCCGGCTCCGTACCGCGCAGCACCGCGTCCTGCACCGCCGCCGGAGCCCGCCCGTGCAACTGGAGCACCTCCGCGTCGACGCCGGCCAGCATCCCGGCCGTCCGCGCGATCTCCCCCGTCCCCGGAAGGAAGCAGAGGACGTCCCCCTCGTGCCGCTCCAGCGCGAGCCGGACCGTCGCGGCGACATGCCGGAGCAGCGCCGGATCCACCCAGGTGCCGTGGGCGGGCCGGATGCGCGACGGCGGCGCCTCGAAGAAGACCCGGCAGCCGTGCCCCTCGCCCCTGCTCCACACCACCGGCGCGGGCCCGCCGCCGTCCAGGACCGTGAGGAGATCAGCCCAGGCCGCCGCGTCGCTCGTCGCCGACGCCGCGATCAGCTTCAGCTCCGGCCGAAGGGCGGCCCGCACGTCCACCAGGAAGGCCATCGCCGTGTCGGCGTCCAGATGCCGCTCGTGGCACTCGTCGAGCAGCACCACGTCGACACCCGCGAGCTCCGGGTCGCGCTGGAGCCGCTGGAGCAGAATGCCCGTGGTCACCACCTCGACCCGGGTCGAGGGGCCGGTCCGCCGCTCGCCGCGCACCGAGAAGCCGACCGTGCCGCCGGCCTCCTCACCGAGCAGCCACGCCATCCGCCGGGCCGCCGCCCGCACCGCCATCCGCCGTGGCTCGGCCACCAGGACCCGACGCCGCGGTCCCTCCCCTATGAGACCCGCGAGCGCGAGCGGCACCAGCGTCGTCTTGCCCGTGCCGGGAGGCGCGGACAGCACGGCCGTACCGCGCCGGTCGAGCGCGGCCAGCAGCTCGGGGACGGCATGGCGGACGGGGAGACGGTCGAGAGCGTCGTTTCGGATCACGCACTCAGTCTCGTACGAGGCGCGAGAAAGGTGGGTCCCGTCATCCACAGGACCCACCTATTAATAGGACAAGCGTGGTGGTGCCGCTTGCCCCCTTGCCCTTACTCCGTGCCTCTACTCCGAGTCCCTAGTCCGTGCCTTCACTCCGTGCCCCTACTCCGCGCGCTCGCAGACGAAGATCGCCGTGCCAGGGATCAGATTCCCCCGTAGCGGGGACCAGCCACCCCACTCCTGGCTGTTCCACGCCGGCCACTCCGGCTCCACCAGGTCGAGCAGACGGAACCCGCCGGCCACCACGTCCCGCACCCGGTCGCCGATCGTCCGGTGGTGCTCCACGTACACCGCGTTCCCCTGTTCGTCCTGCTCCACATAAGGGGTGCGGTCGAAATAGGAGGCCGCGACCGAGAGGCCCTCGGGACCGGGCTCGTCCGGGAACGCCCAGCGGATCGGATGCGTCACCGAGAAGACCCACCGGCCGCCCGGCCGCAGCACCCGCCGCACCTCCCGGAACACCTTCACCGGGTCCGCGACGAACGGCACCGCGCCGTACGCCGAGCACGCCAGGTCGAAGGAGCCGTCCCTGAAGGGCAGATCACCGGCGTCGGCCTCCACCAGCGGCACGTCCCCGCCGATCCGCAGCGCGTGCTGGAGCTGTCGGTGCGAGAGGTCGAGGGCCACCGGCCGCGCCCCCTGAGCCGCCAGCCAGCGCGAGCACTGCGCCGCGCCCGCCCCGATCTCCAGGACGTCGAGGCCCTTCAGCGAGGCGGCCGGCCCGAGGAGTCCGGCCTCGGCCTCGTCGAGCCCCTCCGGACCCCAGACGAACCGGTCGTCGCCCAGGAACGATCCGTGATCGCTCTGGTACTCGTCGGCGTTCCTGTCCCACCAGCCGCGGCTCGCCCGACTGCTCTCCGCGTCCCCGGCGTCACGCCGGGTCGCCTCCGCCTCCTCCTCGGCCGAGTCGGAGGGGACTTCGTGTTCGTACTCTTGGTTCATCTCGCCCGCCGATGTAGTTTGCGCTCAGTGCCGCAGTGCGCGGATCCCGCCGATGAGGCGTGGAAGGACACAAGTTGGTGCCGGAGTTGAGTGGATCTGCCCCGGGTGCGCGCTTCGCGCATTGACCCTGTCCGGCCGCCCCCGTATGCTAAAGGTTGCGCTGCGGGCCTGCGCGCCTCAGACGGAGCAGGCCGCGCTCGTACCTGTTGTATGTCCCCTCGGTTTTCGAGGCTCCTCCCCTTCGCGGGATGGGGGCCTCATTGGCTGTCCGGCTTCTTGGTGCGATACGGGCTCTCGGCGTAGCAGTACCTACGACTTTCTGTCCGTAACCGGAGCCCTTTCCCACATGACGAGCAGCACCGAGACCACCGCCACCAGCACCACCCCGCAGGTTGCGGTCAACGACATCGGTAACGAGGAAGCCTTCCTCGCCGCGATCGACGAGACGATCAAGTACTTCAACGACGGCGACATCGTCGACGGCGTCATCGTGAAGGTCGACCGGGACGAGGTCCTGCTCGACATCGGTTACAAGACCGAAGGTGTCATCCCGAGCCGCGAGCTCTCGATCAAGCACGACGTCGACCCGAACGAGGTCGTCAAGGTCGGCGACGAGATCGAGGCCCTGGTTCTCCAGAAGGAGGACAAGGAAGGCCGCCTGATCCTCTCGAAGAAGCGCGCCCAGTACGAGCGCGCCTGGGGCACCATCGAGAAGATCAAGGAAGAGGACGGCATCGTCACCGGTACCGTCATCGAGGTCGTCAAGGGTGGTCTCATCCTCGACATCGGCCTCCGTGGCTTCCTGCCGGCCTCCCTCGTCGAGATGCGTCGCGTCCGCGACCTCCAGCCCTACGTGGGCAAGGAGCTCGAGGCGAAGATCATCGAGCTGGACAAGAACCGCAACAACGTGGTCCTGTCCCGCCGTGCCTGGCTGGAGCAGACCCAGTCCGAGGTTCGCCAGACCTTCCTCACGACCCTCCAGAAGGGTCAGGTCCGCTCCGGCGTCGTGTCCTCGATCGTCAACTTCGGTGCCTTCGTGGACCTGGGTGGCGTCGACGGCCTCGTGCACGTCTCCGAGCTGTCCTGGAAGCACATCGACCACCCCTCCGAGGTTGTCGAGGTCGGCCAGGAGGTCACCGTCGAGGTTCTCGACGTCGACATGGACCGCGAGCGTGTCTCCCTGTCGCTGAAGGCGACGCAGGAGGACCCGTGGCAGCAGTTCGCCCGGACCCACCAGATCGGTCAGGTCGTCCCGGGTAAGGTCACCAAGCTGGTTCCGTTCGGTGCGTTCGTCCGCGTGGACGAGGGCATCGAGGGTCTGGTCCACATCTCCGAGCTGGCCGAGCGCCACGTGGAGATCCCGGAGCAGGTCGTCCAGGTCAACGACGAGATCTTCGTCAAGGTCATCGACATCGACCTCGAGCGTCGTCGCATCAGCCTCTCGCTGAAGCAGGCCAACGAGTCCTTCGGTGCCGACCCGGCCTCGGTCGAGTTCGACCCGACCCTGTACGGCATGGCCGCGTCCTACGACGACCAGGGCAACTACATCTACCCCGAGGGCTTCGACCCCGAGACCAACGACTGGCTCGAGGGCTTCGAGACCCAGCGCGAGGCCTGGGAGACCCAGTACGCCGAGGCGCAGTCTCGTTTCGAGCAGCACCAGGCTCAGGTCATCAAGTCCCGCGAGGCCGACGAGGCCGCCGCTGCCGAGGGCGCTGCCGCCCCGGCCGCCGGTGGCAACGCCGGTGCGGGCATCTCGGGTGGTTCGTACTCCTCGGAGTCGGACGACAACTCCGGCGCCCTGGCGTCGGACGAGGCGCTCGCCGCCCTCCGCGAGAAGCTCGCCGGCGGCCAGAGCTGAACAGGCTCTCCGCTGAGCGCTAGCCGCTAGCGAATCGAGGCCCGCTTCCCTTCGGGGGAGCGGGCCTCGGTCATGGTCCGGGGCGTTCGACGCCCCTCCTCCTCCTCCTCCACGGGCCTCGCCCTACGGGCCTCGTCCGCCAGGGCTCGCCCCACATGGCCCGTCCCGAAGGCCTTGTCCCGAAGGCCCTGTTCCTCGCCCAGAAGGCCGCGCCCGTGCGGGAAGATCGCGCCGTCCGGGAATGGCGCCGCCGCGCGAGACGTTTCCAGAGAGAACACGAGGAGGAGCGGTAATCGTGCTTGATCCCCAGGATTTGTACGAATGGGACGCCAAAGGCCTGGCTGTCGTCGACCTGGCACTGGCGCAGGAGTCGGCCGGGCTGGTCATGCTGTACCACTTCGACGGCTACATCGACGCGGGGGAGACCGGTGAGCAGATCATCGAGGGCCTGCTCGACACCCTGCCTCACCAGCTCGTGGCCCGCTTCGACCACGACCGACTCGTGGACTACCGCGCCCGCCGCCCGCTGCTGACCTTCCGGCGTGACCGCTGGACCGCGTACGAGACGCCGTCCATCGAGGTCCGCCTCGTCCAGGACGCCACCGGCGCCCCCTTCCTCGTCCTCTCCGGCCCGGAGCCGGACGTCGAGTGGGAGCGCTTCGCCGCCGCCGTCCGGCAGATCATCGAGCGCCTCGGCGTGCGCCTCTCCGTGAACTTCCACGGCATCCCCATGGGAGTGCCGCACACCCGGCCCGTCGGCCTCACCCCGCACGGCAGCCGCACCGACCTCATGCCGGGCCACCGCAGCCCCTTCGACGAGGCACAGGTCCCCGGCAGCGCCGAGGCCCTCGTCGAGTACCGGCTCACCGAGTCCGGCCATGACACCCTCGGTGTCGCGGCGCACGTCCCGCACTACGTCGCCCGCTCCCCGTACCCGGACGCGGCGCTGACCGCGCTCGAGGCCGTGACGGCCGCCACCGGGCTCGTCCTCCCCGCGGTCGCGCACGCGCTGCGGACCGAGGCTCGTCGCACCCAGACCGAGATCGACCGCCAGATCGGCGAGGGCGACGAGGAACTGGTCGCGCTCGTGCAGGGCCTTGAGCACCAGTACGACGCGGCGGCCGGTGCGGAGACCCGCGGCAGCCTGGTCGCCGAGCCCGTCGACCTGCCGTCGGCGGACGAGCTGGGCCGCGAGTTCGAGCGCTTCCTCGCCGAGCGGGAGGGCGACTCCTGACCCGCCCGGGGCAGGCCCTAAGCTGCCGCTCATGCTGAAGGTGGGCCTGACCGGCGGGATCGGCGCCGGCAAGAGCGAAGTGTCACGGCTGCTCGTCTCCTACGGGGCCGTGCTGATCGACGCGGACCGGATCGCCCGCGAGGTCGTCGAGCCCGGTACGCCGGGGCTCGCGGCCGTCGTGGAGGCCTTCGGGGAGGACGTCCTCACCGCGGAGGGGACGCTCGACCGGCCGAAGCTCGGCTCCGTCGTCTTCGCCGACGCGGACCGGCTCGCCGCCCTCAACGCCATCGTGCACCCGCTGGTCGGGGCCCGGTCGGCGGAGCTGGAGAGCCGGGCGGACACGGGGGACGTCGTCGTCCACGACGTGCCCCTGCTCACCGAGAACGGGCTCGCGCCGCTGTACGACCTGGTCGTGGTGGTGGACGCCTCCCCGGAGACCCAGCTCGACCGGCTCGTACGGCTCCGGGGCATGGCCGAGTCCGAGGCGCGGGCCCGGATGTCGGCGCAGGCCACGCGTCCGCAGCGGCTGGCTGTCGCGGATCTCGTCATCGACAACGACGGGCCGCTCGACGCGCTCGAACCGCAGGTACGGAAGGTCTGGGACGAGCTGGAGCGCCGCGCGTCGGTGGAATGAGGGTGCCCGGTCCGGTGTTCAACCACCGGATCGAGGGGAAGGATGCCATGGTGGCCGACAGAAACCCGGAAACGCACGTCATCGACTTCCGCGCAGCCGAGCACCTGCTGGCCGCGAAGGACCCGCGTGGCGCCGTCAAGCTCCTGGACTCGGTGATCGCCGCCCATCCCGAGAACACGGCGGCGCGCCTGCTGCGGGCCCGCGCCTTCTTCGCCGCCGCGCAGCTGCGACCCGCGCAGCTGGAGTTCGAGCTGGTCCTGGAGCGCGAGCCGGACAACGCGTTCGCGCACTTCGCCCTCGCCCGCACTTTCGAGCGCTCGGGCCTGACCGCCCAGGCGACCCGGCACTTCCGCCTCGCGGCCGCGCTGGACCCGAAGCCTGAATACCTCCAGGCCGCCGGGTTCGACACGGAGAAGTAGGCGCGGAGCGGGAAGAGCGGAGAGCGGACGCCGGGAGTCGGAAGCCTGGCGTCGGCTCGACGGGGAGTCGGCTCGACGCGGCCGCTCAGCGCTTCCTACCGCCGTGATCCGGCTCGTACGGCGGGATGTTCCGGCCCGGCTGCCAGTGGGGGCCCTGGCGGATGTGGCGCACGACCATCGCCAGGTCGATCAGGACGACGAGGAACAGCACGCCGCAGGCCGCGGCCCATCCCGGCTGGCCGAGCAGCGAGAAGACGGTCGTGCCGAAGGCGGCCCAGAGCAGTCCCCACAGGCCCAGCCAGAAGCGCATGCGCAGGGGACTGCGCGCGGTCGCCGGTTCGTTCCCGGAACGCATGGCGGTCCACCTCCGTCCGAGCCCCGAAGGGCTCTTCCAGGATGGACCCTGCGACGGGCCGGAGGGAACCGGCTAGTGGATGACGCTGTAGCTGCGCCACGGCAGGGCGCCCGGAGCGACCCGGTAGCTGGTGTTCATGGGGAGGTAGATGTTGTGCTTCCCCTGGCAGTCGGGCGTCGGGAACAGCCTGATGTCGACCAGGGTGTTGTTCTCGACCCGGTGCACCCCGCTCGGGGCGAGGAGGCGGTGGCAGCCGTTCACCGAGGGGCTCGTCACGGTTACCACGACATCACGCTCCGTCTCGTAGGAGAGCGTACCGACCATGGTGCGGCCCAGGCTCGAACAGCCGGCGACGGCGAAGGTGAGCAGCACGGCCCCGGTGGCGGTCGTGAGACGCCGGCGAACGGACATGGCGGTTCCTCTTCTGTCGGAGTCCGGGTCGGTGTTCCGGCGGCAGCTCCGGTGCACCCGGTTCACGCCACCCTCGCGCGCCCGACGCCCCCTGTCATCCGCTGCTGGGCCGCTCGGGCGAACCCGACTGGCGGCCGTTGTCAGACCCCCGCCGTAAGGTCGGAGATCCAGTCGACACTCGTCACCCAGTAGGAAGGAGCGCGGAGCCGTGGCACACACCTGGACGACCAGCGCCGCCGTCTTCCTGCCGGCCGCCCTGCCCCGTGAGGGCCGGGTGGCCTTCTGGGCCCCCGACGGCGGTGCGCTGCCGGACCCGGCGGACAGCGGCGCGGAGCGCGTCGAGCTGACCGTCGCCCGACGGCACGGCAGCGGCGCCCGGAGCCGGTCCGTCCCCGCCCTGGTCCTCCCGGTCGACGCCGCGCTGCCCCTTCTCGTCGCGGCCCGACGCCACCCGGCCGCCCACCCCGCGACCGCCGGCTGGGGCGCCGCCGCCCTGCACGCCCTGCATCTGGTGGCCCGCGGCCGCATGCTGCCGGGTCTGACCGCCGACGACCTGGACGCCTGGCGGGCCGGCCCCCTGGACGCCGACGACATCGCCCATCTGCGGGCCGTGGCCGCCGCCCTGCCGTACGAGGCGCACGCCGTGCCCGTCCCCGGGCGGGGGCCGCTGCGGCTGCCCGACCCCGAGGCCCTCGTCCGCGCCTTCCTCGACGCGGTCGCCGACACCCTGCCGAGGACCCCGGCCGCCGCCCACGCGGTGGGCGCGCCGTTCGCCGCCCGTGCCCCGCAGCATCTGCCCCGCGCGCGTGCCTGGGCCGCCGAGGCGGCGGCCGGGATGGACGCGGGTGTGCGGGTCTCGCTCCGCCTGGACTTCTCCCCCTACGAACTGTTCGACGTCGCCTCCGGCGACGAAGCGGACGATGCCGACGGCGCCGGCCGGACCCCGCGCGGTGAGCGTCACGCGGCCGCCGCGCTCCTCCAGGTCCACAGCCTCGCCGACCCCACCCTCGTCATCGACGCCACGGCCCTCTGGGCGGGCGACGGCGAGCACTTCGGGCCCCGCGCCCGGATCGACGCGGTCCTCGCCCTGCGCCGGGCCGCCCGCGTCTGGCCGCCGCTCGCCCGGCTCCTGGAGCGGGACGTGCCCGACGTCCTCGCGGTCACCGAGGACGAGCTGTACGAGCTGCTCGGCCCGGCCGCGGCCCGGCTCGCCGACGCCGGGGTCGCCGTCCACTGGCCGCGCGAGCTCGCCCGCTCCCTCAGTGCCTCCGCCGTCGTCAGCGCCGGCCACGCCGCGCCGGGCTCGGCGACCGACGGCACCGCGTTCTTCGACAGCGAGGAACTCCTGCGGTTCAACTGGCAGCTGGCCCTCGACGGCGACCCGCTCACCGAGCGGGAGATGGACCACCTCGCCGAGGCCCACCGGCCGATCGTGCGTCTCCGTGACCAGTGGGTCGTCGTCGACCCCGACCTCGTCCGCAAGGCCCGCAAGCGGGAACTCGGCCTGCTCGAACCGGTCGACGCCCTCGCGGTCGCCCTCACCGGCACCGCGGAGGTGGACGGCGAGATCGTGCCCGCCGTCCCCGTCGGGGCGCTCGCCGCGCTCCGCGACCGGCTCCTCGCCGGCCCCGAGGACGTGCAGGCCCCGCCCGGCCTCACCGCTACCCTCCGCGACTACCAGCTGCGCGGACTCGCCTGGCTGGACCTGATGACCTCGCTCGGCCTCGGCGGCTGCCTCGCCGACGACATGGGCCTCGGGAAGACCGTCACCCTCATCGCCCTCCACCTGCGCCGCGCCCGGCGAGCCCCCACCCTCGTCGTCTGCCCGGCGTCGCTGCTCGGCAACTGGCAGCGGGAGGTGGGGAAGTTCGCTCCCGACGTGCCCGTCCGGCGTTTCCACGGCGCCGAGCGCGACCTCGACGGCGCCGAGGGCGGATTCGTCCTCACCACCTACGGCACCCTGCGGACGAGCGCCGCCGAACTGGCCGGACGGGAATGGGGGATGGTCGTCGCCGACGAGGCCCAGCACGTCAAGAACCCGTTCTCCGCGACCGCGAGGGCGCTGCGCGAGATCCCCGCGCCCGCCCGGGTCGCCCTCACCGGCACCCCCGTGGAGAACAACCTCTCCGAACTCTGGGCGCTCCTCGACTGGACCACACCCGGTCTCCTCGGCCCGCTCAAGGCCTTCCGCTCCCGGCACGCCCGCGCCGTGGAGAACCACGAGGAGATCGAGCACGAGCAGGCCGTCGAGCGGCTCGCCCGGCTCGTCCGGCCCTTCCTGCTGCGCCGCCGCAAATCCGACCCCGGCATCGTCCCCGAGCTGCCGCCGAAGACGGAGTCCGACCACCCCGTCTCCCTCACCCGGGAACAGGCCTCGCTGTACGAGGCGGTCGTCCGCGAGACCATGGCGCGGATCGAGGAGGCCGAGGGCATCGCCCGCCGCGGTCTCGTCATGAAGCTGCTGACCTCCCTCAAGCAGATCTGCAACCACCCCGCGCAGTTCCTGAAGGAGGAGGCGCCACGCGGCAGCGGCACCGCGCGCCTCGCCGGCCGTTCGGGGAAGCTCGCCCTGCTCGACGAGCTCCTGGACACGATCCTCGCCGAGGACGGCTCGGTGCTCGTCTTCACCCAGTACGTGACGATGGCGCGGCTCCTGGCCGACCATCTGGCCGCGCGCGGCATCCAGGCCCAACTCCTCCACGGCGGCACCCCGGTGGCCGAGCGGGAGCGGATGGTCGACCGCTTCCAGGCCGGCGAGGTCCCCGTCTTCCTGCTCTCCCTCAAGGCCGCGGGCACCGGCCTCAACCTCACCCGGGCCGGCCATGTCGTCCACTACGACCGCTGGTGGAACCCGGCCGTCGAGGAGCAGGCCACCGACCGGGCCTACCGCATCGGGCAGACCCAGCCGGTGCAGGTCCACCGGCTCGTCGCCGAGGGCACCGTCGAGGACCGGATCGGCGAGATGCTCCGCGCCAAGCGGGCGCTGGCCGACGCCGTCCTCGGCTCCGGCGAGGCGGCCCTCACCGAACTGACCGACCGGGAGCTCGCCGACCTGGTGTCCCTGAGGAGGCCCTCGTGACCACCCCACGGGGCGCGCGCGGAGCAGCGCCCCGCCACGACGACCGCCGCCGCAGCTTCCCGCAGGTCGCGCCCAGGGAGGCCCCCGACGGGCGGTTCGCCGCCACCTGGTGGGGCAACGCCTGGGTGGAGGCTCTGGAGGGCACCGCCCTCGACCCGGCCCGCCTCGCCCGCGGCAAGGCGTACGCGAGGCGCGGCCACGTCGACGCGATCACCGTCACCCCGGGCCGGGTCGTCGCCTACGTCCACGGCAGCCGGCCCCGCCCGTACCGCACCGAGATCAGGATGCGGACCCTCGGCGACGACGGCTGGGAGCGGGTCCTCGACGAGGCGACCGCCCGCCCCGACCACATCGCCGCCCTGCTCGACAAGGACGTGCCGCACGCCCTCGAGGCGGTCACCGGACTGCTGCCCGCACCGGGCGACCTCGTCCCCGACTGCTCCTGCCCGGACGACGGTTACCCCTGCAAGCACGCCGCCGCCCTCTGCTACCAGGCCGCCCGCCTCCTCGACGAGGACCCGTTCGTCCTCTTCCTGATGCGCGGCCGCGGGGAGCAGGAACTGCTCGCCGAGCTGACCCGGCGCAACGCCGCCCTGTCCGCCGCCGAGACGACCGCCGCCGCACCCCCGATGCCCACCGTCCCCGCCCGCGCGGTGTTCGACGCGGCGGAGCGGGCCGGGCTGCCGCTGCCCCCTCCGCTGCCGGCTCCGGACCGGCCCGGCCGCCCGGCCGTGTTCCCGCCCGACCCCGATGCCCCCGACCCGCTCGCTCTCGACCTCCTCGCCTCCGAAGCCGCCGTCCGGGCCCACGTGTTCCTCACCACCGGGCACGATCCGGTCGCCGCGCTCACGCCGTGGCAGGACGCCGTACGGCTGGCCGCCGCGCATCCCGGTTCCGGTCTCACCGCCTCGACCCGCGCCCTCTACCGGGACCTGGCGTACGCGCTGGACCGCACTCCCACCGACCTCGCCCGGGCCGTCGCCGCCTGGCGGCAGGGCGGTGCCGCCGGTCTCGCCGTACTCGAGGAGCCGTGGGATCCCCCGGCGGGTCCGTTCGACCGTGCCAGACCCGCCCTGATCGCCGCCGACTTCCCCGCCTTCCGTCCCTGGCGCAACCGGCTCTCCACCGACTCCCTCCAGCTCCGCCTCGGCCGGGACGGCCTCTGGTACGGCTACGAGTCGGACGCCGGCCGCGAGGACTGGTGGCCGCACGGTGCCCCCGATCACGACCCGGTCGGCGCCCTCACCGATCTTCTGGGGCGCTGACCCACACTCGAACGGGTCCCACTCGATGGAGTGAAACCCGTCAACGGCCGGATCCGGCACGTGCGTTTGTCGCGTTGATTCCGGTACGGGCACTTGCCCGCACACCTCCGGAAGGCAGGAAGCCATGAGGCAGATTCGCCGAAGTGGTCTGGCCACACTGTTGGTCACGGGTGGGGCGATCGCCCTCTCGGCCGGCGCCGCGCACGCCGACTCCGGCGCGCAGGGCGCCGCGGTCGGTTCGCCGGGCGTCGGCTCCGGCAACACGGTTCAGCTGCCGGTGCACGTGCCGGTCAACGTCTGCGGCAACACGGTGAGCGTCGTCGGCCTGCTCAATCCGGCCTTCGGCAACGGCTGTGCCAACCGCTCCGCCGAGAAGGAGCCCGACGGCTACGGCTCGGAGGACGGCGGCCGCACCCACAAGGACGAGCCCGGCACCCCGCGCGGTGGAGAGCAGGCGGGCGGTTCGCACGGCGGCGGGTCCTCCGACGGCGGTTCCGCCGACGGCGGCGGGTCCACGGCCGAGACCCACGTCGCGGGCTCTCCCGGCGTGCTCTCCGGGAACGGCATCCAGCTGCCCGTCGACCTCCCCGTGAACATCAGCGGCAACTCGGTCAACGTGGTGGGCATCCTCAACCCGGTCTTCGGCAACACGTCGGTCAACGGCCCCTCGAAGCCCACGCCGCCGGTCGAGACGCCGACGCCGCGCCCGCAGACCCCCGTCCGGAACGTGCCGGTTCCGCAGCCGGAGACCGAGACCGAGACGGCGAAGCCCGTCCCGCTCCCCGCTCCGCAGGGCGAGACGAGCACCGTCGCGCTGGCCTCCACCGGCTCCGAGAGCATCGGGTACACCGGCGCCGCGAGCGCCGCGCTGCTGCTCGGCGGAGCCCTGCTGTACCGTCGCGCCCGCCGCGCCGGGGACCAGGCCTGACGGTTCCGCTCCCACGGCCGGGCCGACACGGGCTGACATCCGAGCTGTCAGCCGCGCCGCCCCCGGCCGTCGGCGTCCCCGCCGCCGCGACGCCAGGCCCGGAGCACCGCCTCGATGGCGGGCGCCACCCTCGTCCGGGCCTGGTGCCGGGGAACACCCTGCATGAGCAAGGTGTCGTACGGCGTGTCGAGATGGCGTACGGAGGCGCGCACCGCGGCCGTGACGGCGCCGCGGTCGAGGGAGCGGCCCGCGGCCGTGCGCCCCACCCGCCCGCTGCCCTTCGCCGAGGCGTGGACGGCGACCTCCGTGGCCCGGTCCGCCGGGATGGACGGGAAGAGCCGCAGGATCTCCGCCCGGAGGACCTCGGTGATCTCCACGTCGAGCGCCGCGCGCCGTACGGCGTCCCGCGCCCGGCGCCTGGCCCGGGCCTCCGCGTCCGCGAGGCAGGACAGTTCCGCCGCGGCGAGGGCCGCCTCCTCGACGAGCAGGCCCTGGCGCTCGTACCGGGTGCGGCGGCGGTTGTGGCGTACGACCACGGCCCAGAGCGTGCTGCCCTCACGGGCCCGGCGGGTGAGCGCGGTGTCGCCCCGCCGCAGGAAGACGAGATGTCCGAGGTCGGCGCAGTCGAGGCAGACGGGGGCGTTGAACTCGACGATCATCCGCTCCAGGGGCCCCTGCCGGCATTCCGAGCAGCGGCGGCGCTTGAGCGGCTCGACGACCACGGGTGCGACGAGGTCCATCCGGGTCCCGTTCAGCGCACGCCGGGCGCGGCCGCGGCGATGAACTCGGCGAGCGCTTCCTTCGCCTCCGCCGAGCGGCGGGCGCGCTCGGACTCGCCCCGCGCCTCGTGCATGGAGTGGGTCTGCTCGAAGGCGGCCTCGGCCAGCTGTCGGACGTGCGGGTCGTCGCACACCAACTGCACGCGGAAGAGGGCCTGCCGGGCGGCGGTGCGCCGGCGGTAGGAGGCGTGCCGGGACTCCTCCGCCTCCTCGGAGCCCGGTTCCTCGGCCGCCCGGAACCAGCGGTCGTTCTGGCTGTGCCGGTAGTCGACGACCGCGCCCGCGTAGGCGCTGTAGGTCGTGATCCGCTCCTGGCGGAGCTGCTCGGTCCGGGCCAGCGAGGCGGTGCGCTCGGTGGCCCGCCCCTGGAACCAGTGCGTGGCGATGACGCCCAAGAGGGTTCCCGCCACCGCTATCAGCGCCACATCCATGACCGGGCGCCCCCTCCCGTCCTGCCGTCCTGTCATCGGCCCGAAGGATCTTCAGGCCTTCAGATCATGACAGTCGAGGGGCTGTCACGTCACTGCCGGTAGCCGCTCAGAAAGCGGCCGATGCGGCTGATCGCGGCGTCGAGGTCGTCGGCGTACGGCAGGGTCAGGATGCGGAAGTGGTCCGGGCGGGGCCAGTTGAAGCCGGTGCCCTGGACGACCTGGATCTTCTCGCGCAGCAGCAGGTCGAGGACGAACTTCTCGTCGTCGTGGATCTTGTGCACGGCGGGGTCGAGGCGCGGGAAGGCGTACAGCGCTCCCTTGGGCTTCACGCAGGAGACGCCGGGGATCTCGTTGAGCTTCTCCCAGGCCCGGTCGCGCTGTTCGCGCAGCCTGCCGCCCGGTGCGGTCAGCTCGTGGATCGACTGCCGGCCGCCGAGCGCGGCCTGGATGGCGTACTGCGCGGGGGCGTTGGGGCAGAGCCGCATGGAGGCCAGCATGGTGAGACCCTCCAGATAGTTCCTGGCGTGCTCCTTCGGCCCGGTGACGACCAGCCAGCCGGAGCGGAAGCCCGCCACCCGGTACGTCTTGGAGAGCCCGCCGAAGGTGAGGACGACCAGGTCGGGGGCGAGGGAGGCGGCCGGGTGGTGGACGGCCTCGTCGTAGACGATCTGGTCGTAGATCTCGTCGGCGAGGACCATCAGGCCGTGGCGCCTGGCGAGCGCGAAGATGCCCTCCAGGATCTCCTTCGGGTAGACGGCGCCCGTGGGGTTGTTGGGGTTGATGACCACGATGGCCTTGGTGCGGTCGGTGATCTTCGACGCCATGTCGTCGAGGTCCGGGTACCAGTCGGCGGACTCGTCGCACAGGTAGTGCACGGGCCTGCCGCCCGCGAGCGTGACCACCGCCGTCCACAGCGGGTAGTCCGGGGCCGGTACGAGGACCTCGTCGCCGTCCTCGAGGAGGGCCTGGACGGCCATCGAGATCAGCTCGGACACGCCGTTGCCGAGGAAGATGTCGTCGACGTCCACGTCCTGCAGGCCCATGGACTGGTAGCGCTGGGCGACGGCGCGGCGGGCGGAGAGGATGCCGCGCGAGTCGGTGTACCCGTGGGCCTTGGGGAGCATCCGGATCATGTCCTGGACGATCTCCTCGGGCGCCTCGAAGCCGAAGAGCGCCGGGTTGCCGGTGTTGAGGCGCAGGACGCTGTGGCCCGCCTCCTCCAGCGCGTTGGCGTGCTCGATCACCGGGCCCCGGATCTCGTAGCAGACCTCGCTCAGCTTGCTCGACTGCCGGAACTCCATGTCCGACCTCCCCAAGTCCCCGGAATCAGTGTTGCTTGGTTTTACCAAGTTCGAGCTTGGAAAGTCCAACAACATGTCTAGACTGCGTCGCATGCCACGTCAGCCACGCCGCCGCAGCTACGACCAGCACTGCGCCGCCGCGCGCGCCCTCGACCTCGTCGGCGACCGCTGGACCCTGCTCGTCGTCCGCGAACTCCTCGCCGGGCCGCGCCGCTACACCGACCTCCACGCCGATCTCCCGGGCGTCAGCACCGACATGCTCGCCGGCCGTCTCAAGGACATGGAGGGCGCCGAGCTGGTCACCCGCCGCCGACTGCCGCCGCCGGCCTCGGCGTTCGTGTACGAGCTCACCCCGCGCGGCCGCGACCTGCTGCCCGTGCTGCGCACCCTCGCCGCCTGGGGGGCGCCCGACCTGGGCGAACCTCGGCCCACCGACGCCGTCCGCGCCCACTGGTACGCGATCCCGCTCCTCGGCGCGCTCGCCGGGCTGGGCGCCGGCGTCGTCCAGGTGACCCTGGACGAGGGCGAGTTCTTCGTACGGGTCGGGGGCGACGGGACGGTGTCGTACGGGGACGGGGTGTACGGCGCCGGTACGGCCGAGGTGGCCGACGCCCGGCTGCGGACCGATGGGGCGACGTGCCGGGCCCTCGCGGGCGGGGAGTCGACGCTCGCCGAGGCGATCGAGTCGGGGCGCGCGGTGCTGGAACGGCCTGTGCGGGCGGGCCGGTCGTAGCCGGACCAGGGATGAGCCAGTCCCCGAGCGTCGGTCCTTCCCCGGGCGTCGGTCCGTCCCGGGGTCCCGCCGTGACCGGGGTATCCGCCGTGACCGGGGTTCCGCCGTGCCCGGGTATCCGCCGTGACCGGGCATCGGCCCCCCGGGCATCGGTCTTTCGCGGGCGTCAGGCCCGGTCCCACCCCATGCCCAGGCGTCGGGCCAGCCGGTTCCTGGCCTCGGTCTGTGCCGCGATCCGGGCGTCGAGCACGGCCAGCCGATCGCGGGCGATCTCCAGGCCGCGGGCGGACGGCGGGGCCGATGGCATGTCACCGTCCAGGCAGGGACGGAACGCGGACACGTCGTCCAGGGTGAGGCCGGCGTCCAGGAGGTACCGGATGTTCGACACGCGCGTCACGGCGTCCTCGCCGTACACCCGGTATCCGTTGGCCGCGCGGGTCGACGCGATCAGGCCCGCCGCCTCGTAGTGGCGCAGGGCGCGCGGCGACACCCCGGTCCGCCGGGCCAGTTCACCGATGCGCAAGGACGCCACCTCCCCGACCACTCCTATCACGCGACCAGCGCACCCCCGTCGACGGGCAGGACGGTGCCGGTCAGGAAGGAGGCGTCCGGCGCCGCGAGCGAGGTGATCGCCCAGGCGACCTCCTCGGGACGGCCGATCCGGCCCAGCGGAACGTGCGCGAGCTGCCAGGCCCGCAAGGCCTTCGACTGTTCGGGGGAGAGGCCCATGTGGTCCGCGATCGGGGTCTCGATCGGACCGGGGGCGACCGCCACCACCCGGACGCCGGCGGGCGCGAGCTCCACCGCCCAGCAGCGGGTCAGCGTCTCCAGGGCGCTCTTGGTCGCCGGATAGACGGAGTTGGCCGGCCAGCCGCGCTGGCCGATCGTCGTCGTCACGTTCACCACGACGCCCCGCGACCTCCTGAGCGAAGGGAGGGCGGCCTGCGTCAGCAGGACGGGGGCGACGAGGTTGGTCTCCAGGAGCGGCGTGATCACGGAGCGGTCGAGGGTGCCGAGCGGGCCGCCGAGGGAGATCCCGGCGTTGTTGACGAGCACGTCGAGACGGCCGTGGCCGGTCACGGCGGCGCGGGCGATGTCCTCGGCCGCGCCCTCCGCTGTGACGTCGGCGACGTACGGGTGGATGCCGGGATGCCCCTCGGCGGTCTCCCGCAGCGGCTCGGCCCTGCGGCCGACGGCGAGGACCGTCGCCCCCTGCCGGGCGAAGGCGCGGGCGGCGGCCCGGCCGATGCCGCTGCCCGCACCGGTGACGACGACGACCCTGGTGGCTGTGGTGGTGTTCATGAATCCGATGGTCAAACAGTGACGCCAGTGACAAGGTCAAGCCGTGGTGTACGAGAAGGCGCACGAACTGTGGCTGGCCCTGCCGTGGGAGACCCGCGAACGGGTGGACGCCCTGGTGATCCGGCGGAGACGGATCATGGCGGTCCGCGAGATCCGGGAGGCGGGCGTTCTCCCCCGGCCCGACCTGAACGACTGCGTCGTCCTCGGGGCCGTACGCGAGGAGATCCTCGCCGACCGGCTCGTACCGCTCCCGCGCCAGGACGTGGACGCGCTCGCCGGGCGGGCCTCGGAGCTGCCCCGTCCGCCCGTCGCCCTCGAACTGGAGTGGGACGGGGACACCTGGGGCTGGATCCTGCTGCTCGGCGCCGTCCTCCCCGGCCCTGCGGAACGGCCGCACCCACTGGCCCAGTGGCAGCAGGTCGACTGGGCGGAGCCCCTCGCCACCGCACGGGCCCTGGCCGACCGGTTCGGAGTACCCCTCCGCGGCCCAGGCGACGACGGGCCGCCGGACATGCGGGCAGGATGGTCGGGAGACGCGGGTCGAGCGGGATGAGCGGGATGCGATACGAGGCGATCACCTGGGAACGGCTGGCGGAGGCGCTCGCCCGCCGGCTCGACGGCACCACACCGGCCGACGGGAGCAGCCGGCTCAAGGTCGCCGTCGACGGGCCGCCCGCCGCGCCCGGCGGCGAGTTCGCCGAACAGCTCGCCGGGGCGTTGCGGACACGCGGGCGCTCCGTCCTCGTCGCGGGGACCGGCGGCTTCCTGCGGCCCGCGTCGCTGCGGTACGAGTACGGGAAGCAGGACCCGGACGCGTACTACGACGGGTGGACCGACAACGGGGCGCTGTGGCGGGAGGTCTTCGGGCCGCTGGAGCCGGGCGGCACCGGGCGAGTGCTGCCCGACCTCTGGGACCCGGTGAAGGACCGTGCGACCCGCAGCCCGTACGTGACGCTGCCGCCCGGCGGGGTGCTCGTGCTGCACGGCCCGTTCCTGCTCGGCCACTGGTTCCCCTTTGACCTCACCGTGCACCTGCGGCTCTCGGCCGCCGCCCTCGCCCGGCGCACCGAGGAGGCCTGGACGCTGCCGGCCTTCGCCCGGTACGAGACGGAGGTCGGCCCCGGCGACGCGGCGGACGTGGTCGTCCGCGCGGACGACCCGCGCCACCCGGCCTGGACGGGGTTCGGCGACACCCCCTGATCAGGGTCGGACGGGCGAGGGGGCTTCGCCGCTCTCCTCGTGTCAGTCGCCCAGTGGGGCGGCCGGCGGTCTCCCGCCCACCACCGTGACCGCCTCCGCGCCCGCGCGGCAGCCCGCCTCGGCGGCCTTCGCCGGGTCCGCGCCCGCGAGCCGGGCCGCCAGGAAGGCCCCGGTGAACGCGTCGCCCGCGCCCGTCGAGTCCACCGGCCGGACCGCGGGAGCCGTCACCCGCGCGGTCACCGAGCCGTCCTCGGCGACCAGCGCGCCCGCCGCCCCGAGCGTGACCACGACCAGCGGGAACCGGCGGCTCAACTGGGCCGCCGCCCGTTCCGGTTCGTCGTGCCCGGTGAGCGACCTGGCCTCGTCGGCGTTGGGCAGCAGGACCTCCGCGCCGTCGGCCGCCGCCAGGAACCGGTCCACCCCGAGCTCCGCCAGGAACCCCGCCGACGCCGGGTCCACGCTCACCGGCACCCCCGACTCCCCGGCGTCCCTCAGCGCCAGCCGGGCCGTCTCGCGGCTGGGCGCGGCGAAGAACAGGTAGCCGGAGAGATGCAGCCGGGCCACGCCGTCGAGCAGGCCTGCCGACCAGTCGCCGGGGGAGAGTCGCAGGGCGGCGCCGCTGTCGGTGAGGAAGGTGCGCTCGGCCGAGGAGTCCACGAGGGCGATCACGCTGGCCGTCGCCGCCTCCGCGTCCGGTACGAGCAGGGGACGCACGCCCGCGCGTCGCAGTGCCCGCTCGTGCCAGTCGGCCGCGTCCGTCCCCACCCGCCCGAGGATGCGCACGTCGGCGCACCCGGAACGTGCCGCCCAGCAGGCCGCGTTGGCCCCTGCGCCACCCGGGAGGGTCCGTATCTCCGCCGCCGTGTCGGTCGCGGGCGCCAGCGGGGTCCGGTGCCGGGCGACGACGTCCGTGACCACGTCCCCGACGACGAGCAGCGCACCCGCCGCCCGGCTCACCGGCCGCCCAGGCCGGGCGCGGATCCGGAGCCGCGCGAGGGCTCGGGCCCGGGCGCCGTCCCCGCGCCGCCCGTCCCCGTCTCGTCCGCGCCGTCCGTCCCCGCGCCGTACGCCGCCGCGATCCTCGCCGCGAGCCGCACATTGCCCCGTACCGCGGCAAGGTTGGCCTCCAGGGACGCCCCTTCCGTGTGCACCGTCAGGTATTCGAGCAGGAACGGCGTCACCGCCTGCCCGGTGATCCCCTTCTCCTTCGCCGCCGCCAGTCCGCCCGCGAGCACCCGGTCGTGCAGCGCGGGATCCAACTGCTCCGTCACCGGAACCGGATTGGCCACGATCAGCGCCGCCCGGGGCCCGCCGAGCCGGTCCTGGGCCCGTATCACCCCGGCCACCGCCTCCGGGCTCCGCAGGGTCCAGTCGACCGGCTCGCCCGACGAGGCGAGGTAGAAGCCGGGGAAGTGGTCCGTTCCGTACCCGACGACCGTCACACCGAGCGTCTCGAGGCGCTGGAGCGTCGCGGGCACGTCCAGGATCGACTTGACCCCGGCGCACACCACGGTGGTGCCGACACGAGCGAGCAGCCGCAGGTCGGCGGACTCGTCCTGGGTGTCGGTCCACGCGCGGTGGACGCCGCCCAGGCCTCCGGTCGCGAACACCCGTATGCCGGCGGAGTCCGCGAGCCAGGCCGTCGCCGACACCGTCGTCGCCCCGGTCACGCCGGTCGCCAGGGCCGGGGCGAGGTCGCGGTGCCCCAGCTTCCGTACCGCCGGGTCCTCGGCGATCCGCTTCAGGGCCGCCCGGTCCAGGCCGATCCTGGCCGTGCCGTCGACCACGGCGATGGTGGCGGGGACGGCGCCCCCGGCCCGCACCAGCTCCTCCAGTTCCAGGGCCACCGCCAGGTTCCGCGGGCGCGGCAGGCCGTGGGCGATGATCGTCGACTCCAGCGCGACCACGGGACGCCCCTCGTGGAGCGCCTCGCGTACCTCTTCGGACACCTGTGTGGACATGTCCCATTCCTGGCGCGACCACAGGCCCCGCAAACCTCGTTGGCGAGCTCCGGCCACACCGCGGGAGCGCCTTCGGATTCCGTCACGGGCTGCCCGGAGGGGCGTCCGGGGCGGCCGCGCCACCCGTCCGGCGCTGCGCCGAAGGGGTCGTGCGGATTTCGTCGACGCGTCGGGTTCCGGGCATCGCGCCTGGTGGGAGGCGAAGCGGAGGGGCTCCGTCCATCCGGTCCCGGCCTCGGAGCGGCCCTGCACCCCCGCTACAGTCACCGCCCATGACGACACATGACCAGCCCTCCTTCGCCGTGCACATCCCCGACGCGGAGCTGGAAGCGGAGCCGCTCGACCCCGCCCAGATCATCTCCGGTACGCCCGAGGTGACGGGCAAGGTGCTGTGGGAGTCCGCCGACGGAAAGCAGCTGCGCGGCATCTGGCAGATCACGCCCGGCGTCGTGACCGACACCGAGGCCAACGAGCTCTTCGTGGTGGTCTCCGGCCGGGCGACCGTCGCCGTCGAGGGCGGGGACACCCTGCAGATCGGGCCCGGCGACGCCTGTGTGCTGCGCGAGGGGGACCGGACGACCTGGACCGTCCACGAGACCCTGCGCAAGGCGTACCACATCAGCCTCTGACGGCTCTGGCGCCTGCGAAGTCGCGTCGTGCGGGCCCGAGTCGAGGTCTGGTAGGAAACCTTCCTATCCGCTAGCATCCCGGCAGCGGCTTGGCGCGGCGCCCCACCCCAAGGGGCGTGACGCGCTCAGCGAGAGCTCTGACCCGGCCGCCGAGCACCACCCCGCCGTGTGGCGCCCGAATCGCCACCCGGCCGGTCGCCCGTGTCCGTACCCCACGGCACGGGCGCCCCGGCCCGCCGCCGCCCGGCAGGTCCGTGGTGCGCCGCACCGGTGTCCAGCTCTCGCCGACCCTCCAGGCCAGGGAGCCCAGGTATGCGCCTGAACGCCTCCGCCCCACCACGCCGCACCACCACCCCACTCCCCTTCGTCCTCGCCGCCGTGCTGCTGCTCGTCGGCGGGCTCCTGCTCGCCCTCCCGGACCGGGCAGGAGCCGCCGCCGACGTCCTGATATCCCAGGGCCGACCGGCCACCTCATCCTCCGTCGAGGACAGCACCTTCGGCCCGGAGAAGGCCTTCGACGGCGTCTCCACCACCCGCTGGGCCAGCGCCGAAGGCGTCGACCCCCAGTGGATCCGGGTCGACCTCGGCCCCTCGGCCACCGTCTCCCGCGTCAAGCTCGTCTGGGAGGCCGCGTACGCCAAGGCCTACCGCGTCGAGATCTCCACCGACGGCACCACCTGGACCCGCCTCGCCAACGAGACCGCGGGGAACGGCGGCACGGACGACTGGACCGGACTCACCGGCCAGGGCCGCTACCTCCGCGTGTACGGGACCGCGCGCGGCACCTCGTACGGCTACTCGCTCTTCTCGGCGGAGGTCTACGGCACCACCGGCACCACGGAGCCGCCCACCGGCGCCTTCACCGTCGTCGCGGCCGGCGACATCGCCGCCCAGTGCACGGCCTCCAGCAGCTCCTGCGCCCACCCCAAGACCGCGGCCCTGGCGCAGCGGATCGCGCCGTCCTTCTACCTGACGATGGGCGACAACCAGTACGACGACGCCCTGCTCTCCGACTTCCGCAACTACTACGACAAGTCCTGGGGCGCCTTCAAGGCGAAGACCCGCCCCGTGCCCGGCAACCACGAGACCTACGACCCCGCCGGCCCGCTCGCCGGCTACAAGTCGTACTTCGGCGCGATCGCCTACCCGCAGGGCAAGCCGTACTACAGCTACGACCAGGGCAACTGGCACTTCGTCGCCCTCGACTCCAACTCCTTCGACGACGCCACCCAGATCCAGTGGCTCAAGGACGACCTCGCACGGAACACCAAGGGCTGCGTCGCCGCCTACTTCCACCACCCGCTGTACTCCTCCGGCGGCCACGGCAACGACCCCGTCTCCAAACCCGTCTGGCAGATCCTCTACAACGCCAAGGCCGACCTGGTGCTCAACGGGCACGACCACCACTACGAGCGCTTCGCCCCGCAGGACCCCAACGGGCGGGCCACCGCCGACGGCATCGTCGAGATCGTCGGCGGCATGGGCGGCGCCGAGCCCTACGACATCGAGACCGTCCAGCCCAACAGCCAGAAGCGGATCAGCGGTCCGTACGGCGTCCTGAAGCTGGACCTCACCGACACCACCTACACCTGGCAGTACGTCGGCACCGACAACCAGGTGAAGGACTCCGGCCCGACCTACACCTGCCACTGATGTACCTCGCGACCACCGGTCGCCCCGACGCGCCGCCCGCCCCTTCGGGGGTCCGGCGGCGCGTCCCCGGCACCGTCCTCGCGCTCGGCGCGGTCAGCCTGGTCACCGACGTCTCCTCGGAGATGGTGACCGCCGTCCTGCCGCTCTACCTGGTCCTCGGACTCGGTCTCTCCCCGCTCCAGTTCGGGCTGCTCGACGGCCTCTCGACCGGCGCCACCGCGCTCGTACGGCTCCTCGGCGGCGCCACCGCCGACCGCGGCGGACGCCACAAGCAGGTCGGCGGGCTCGGCTACGCCCTGTCCGCCTGCTCCCGGCTCGGCCTCCTCCTCGCCGGCGGCGCGACCGGCTGGATCGCGACCGCGATCGCCGCCGACCGGCTCGGCAAGGGTGTCCGGACCGCCCCGCGCGACGCCCTCATCACCCTGCACAGCCCGCCCGAGGAGCTGGGCCGCGCCTTCGGTACGCACAGGGCCATGGACACCACCGGCGCCCTCCTCGGCCCCCTGGCCGCCTTCGCCCTGCTGTGGGCGACGGCCGACGCGTACGACGCCGTCTTCGCCGTCAGCTTCAGCGTCGGCGCGTTCGGCGTCCTGCTGTGGATGCTGCTCGTTCCCGGGCGGACACGCGGCGACCGGAAGGCACCCGCCGTCCCGGCGGAGCCACGCGCGCGTGGGGAGGTCTCGGAACCACGCGCGCGGGGCGGGTTCCGCGGCGGGAGGTTCAGCGGGCTGCTCGACGGGCTGCTCGGCGGGCTGCGCTCGCCCGGCTACCGACGGATCGTGATCTGCGCCGGAATCCTCGGCGCGGCCACCATCGGCGACGCCTTCCTCTACCTGCTGCTCCAGCGACGGCTCGCGTTCGACGCGACCTGGTTCCCGTTCCTGCCGCTCGGCGCGGCCGCCGTCTACCTGCTGCTCGCCGTCCCCGCCGGACGCCTCGCCGACCGGATCGGTCGGCGAGCACCGCTCCTGTACGGGCACGGAGCCCTGCTCCTCGCCTACGGACTGCTCCTCGCCCCGCTGCCCGACCCCGTGGTGCTCCTCGGCGTCCTCCTCCTGCTCGGGGTCTTCTACGCCGCCACCGACGGCGTCCTGATGGCCCTGGCGGGCCCCTTCCTGACCGAGGGCCGGCAGGCGAGCGGCCTCGCCGTGGTCCAGACGGCGCAGGCGCTGGCCCGGCTCGGTGCCGCCGTCGCGTTCGGCGCCGCCTGGACCGCGAGCGGGCCGGAGACCGCGCTCGTCGCCGCGCTGCTCGCCCTCACGGCGGCGCTGTGCTGCGCCGCGCGGCTGCTGCCCACGACTCCTTCCGAGCCCTCCGAGAGGAGCGACTGACCCATGTCCGAACCGACCGGTGCCCGCCCGTCCACCCGTACGCGCGTGTGGATCCTCGTACTCGCCCTTCTGCTGCTCGGCGGCGGCGCCACCGCCTACACGCTGCGCGCGGCCTCGGGCCGCGAGGCCGCGGTCGCCGGGACCGCCGACCCCGGCTTCACCCTCGAACGCGCCACCGGCGCGCTCTACGCGCGGGACACCGCCAGCGGCCGCGTCGCGCGCGTGGACCCGTCCGCGCCCGGCGGCCGGGAGGTGGGCGGCCCCACCTGCGACCGCTTCCACGCGGCCGGGCCCACCGCCCTCTGCCTCCAGCGCAGGCCGGGCGTTCCGGCCCGCTCGTACGTCCTCGTGCTCGACAGGCGGCTGCGCGAGGTCCGCCGGATCGGTCTGCCGGGCATCCCCAGCCGGGCCCGGGTCTCGGCCTCCGGGAACATGCTCGCCTGGACCATGTTCGCGACCGGCGACTCGTACGCCCGCTCGTCCTTCTCCACCCGGACCTCGATCCTCGACCTGCGCACCGGCTACCTGGTGAAGAACATCGAGCAGATCCCGCTCACCCTCGGCGGCCGCCGGTACCACGCCCCCGACGTCAACTACTGGGGCGTCAGCTTCGCCGCCGACGACAACCGCTTCTACGCGACCGTCTCGACGGACGGCCGCACCCATCTCGTCGAGGGCGACATGCGGAACTGGTCCGCCAAGGCCCTGCGGGAGAACGTCGAATGCCCGTCGCTCTCCCCGGACGGCACCCGGCTCGCCTTCAAGAAGCGGGTCTCCGACGGCCCGAGCGAGCCGTGGCGGCTGTACGTGTACGAGCTGGGCACCGGACGCGAGCACGCGGTCGCCGAGCGGCGGGGCATCGACGACCAGGCGCTCTGGACGGACCGGAGCACCCTCGCGTACGGCTACGGGGGAGCGGTCTGGTCGGTCCCGGCCGACGGCACGGGCGCCCCGCGCCGACTGGCGAGCGGGGCGTCCTCCCCGGCGGCGCCGCACTGACCGACGGCGGTGCCGCACGGACCGCCGGCCGTACGGAGGTGACGCACCGGCCGACGGACGTACGGAGGTGCCGCACCGGCCGACGGCGGTTCCGCACGCACCGGCGCGGTGACGCACCGGCCGCCCGGGCGGAGCCTCACGCCTTCCGGAGCGAGCCCCGGATCGCGAGCGCCGCCATCGGCAGCAGCAGGCAGGCGGCGATCGCGTTCAGCGGCCCGTAGCCCGCCTGCGCCACGATCAGGCCCGCCGCGAGACCGCCGACGCCGGCGGCGGTGTTCATGATGAAGTCGGAGAGCCCCTGGACCGCCGCCCGCGCGGCCTGCGGCACCGAGTCCGTGAGCAGTGCCGAGCCGGACACCAGACCCGCCGACCAGCCCAGGCCGAGAATGAACAGGCCGAGGGCGGTACGGCCGTGGCTGGGCCCCGCGGTGCCCGCGACGAGCGCCGCCACGCCGATGAGGCCGACCGCGAGCCCGATCACCGACAGCCGCCCCAGCCGGTCGGAGAGCCAGCCCATCAGGGGCGAGAAGGCGTACATGCCCGCGATGTGCCCACTGATGACGAGCCCGATCAGCTGGATGTCCGCCCCGTGGTGGGTGAGGGCCACCGGGGTCATCGACATGATCGACACCATCGCGGTGTGCGAGCCGGCGACGGTGACCACCGCGAGCCGGGCCTTCGGGGACTCCCGCACGGCCTTCATCCCGGCCCGCAGGGAGCGTTCCTCCGGTGCCTCGCCCGCGCCCGTCCCGTCGAGCGCGCGGGCGGTGAGGAGGGGGTCGGGGCGCAGCAGCACGGCCACCACGGCCGCCGCGATCACGAAGACTCCGGCGGCCCAGACGAAGGGGCCCGCGGTGGCGGGTATGCCCAGACCGGCCACGCTCCTCCCGGCCGGCGCGGCGATGTTCGGGCCGAGGACCGCCCCGATCGTCGTCGCCCACACCACGGTGGAGATGGCCCGCGCCCTGCGGTCCGGTTCGGCGAGGTCGGCGGCGGCGAAGCGGGCCGCCAGATTGGCCGAGGAGCCGGCACCGAAGCCGACGAGGCCGAGGAGCAGCAGTGGGAAGCTCTCGGCGACCGCCCCCAGCACGGCGACGCCGGCGCCGACCGCGCCGATGAGGTACGCCAGGACGAGACCGGCCCGGCGGCCCCGCGAGGCCATCAGGGCGGCGAGCGGCATGGCGAGCAGCGCGGGCCCTGCCACGGTCGCCGTGGACGCGAGACCGGACAGCGCCTCGGAACCGCTGACGTCCCTGGCGAGCACGGCGGCGAGCGCGACGCCGGTGGCGATGCCGAGGCCCCCGAGGATCTGGGTGGCGAGGAGCACGGCCTGGACGCGCCGGCGCAGCGCGGGGAGCTCGGCGTCGGTGACGGGGGTGGGGCCGGGTATGTGTCCGGGCAGGGTGGCGTCAGGGGCACCGGGGGTGTGGGTCACTTACGTGAGTGTGCCAGCCGTCCCACCTGATGGGAACGCCTCCCGGGCGAGGCCGCCGAGCCCCGGCCCGGGGTCGGCGCCCCGGCCCCGAGGTCGGGGCCCCCGGCCCCGAGGTCGGCGCCCCCGGCCCCCCCGGCCCCGCCGTTCGGGAGAGGCCGTCAGAACAGTGGCGTCGGCAGCACGCCCTCCAGCGCGAGGAGCTGCCGCTTGGTCTCCAAACCGCCCCCGAAGCCGCCCAGACCGCCGTCGCTCTCCACCACACGGTGGCACGGCACCACGACCGGCAGCGGATTGGAGCCCATCGCCGCGCCGACCGCCTGTGCCGCCCCCGGCTGCCCCACGCGTCGGGCCAGGTCCCCGTACCCGACGACCGTGCCGTACGGCACACCGCTCGCCAGCTCGCGCAGCACCTGCCGGTTGAAGCCGGCGGTCAGGCTCCAGTCCAGGGGCAGGTCGAGCTCGCCCGGCTCGCCCGCGAAGTACCGGTCGAGCCGGCGTATCGCGCCCGCGAGCAGCCCGGAGGCGCGCTCCACCGGCTCCGCGCCGAGCTGCGCCGCCAGCCGGTCGAGCATGCGGTCCCGCCGCGCCGCGTCCGCGTGGAACTCGACCCGCACGAGCCCGCGCTCGGTCGCGGCGAGGAAGAGCGGCCCGATGGGGCACTCCATGACCGTCCACTCCACCGGGACGGCCCGCCCGGCGCACTCCGGCCCCGCTTCGATGTCCATGCCGCCCACGGTACGACCCGCCACCGACAACGGGGCCCGGAAGACCGGCGCAAGGTCACGAACCGGTCTCGCTCAGGTCTCACGAGCGGAAATTCCCCGGTCACGTGGTCGCGTGGCTCGCGGCGCGCCATAATCTCGCCCCGGTAGTACTACCCAGCGGTGCCGACTGTTTTCGGACGACGTGGCACCAGGGGTGGAGGACACACGCTCATGCAGGGCACGGTCGACGGATTCAGCTACGGGATCGTCACTCCGGTGGCGGCCTTTCTCATGGCGTGCCTGGGCGGCGCCCTCGGCCTGCGCTGCACCACGAGATCGCTCCGCCACCGTGACAGCTTCAAGGCGGGCTGGCTCGCCCTCGGCGCCACGTCGATCGGCACCGGCATCTGGACCATGCACTTCATCGCCATGATGGGCTTCTCGGTCCAGCAGGCCCCCATCCACTACGACCTGCCCATCACCTTCGCCAGCCTGGGCGTGGCCGTCCTGATGGTCGGCATCGGGATCTTCATCGTCGGCTACCGGGGGGCGACCGCCCTCACCCTGGTCACCGGCGGCACCATCACCGGCCTCGGCGTGGCCACCATGCACTATCTGGGCATGGCCGGGATGCGTCTCCAGGGGCGCATCGAGTACGACACGCTCACCGTCGCGACGTCCGTGGTCATCGCCGTCGTGGCGGCCACGACGGCCCTCTGGGCGGCCGTCTCCGTACATGGATTTCTGGCCAGCCTCGGTGCGAGCCTGGTGATGGGCGTCGCCGTCAGTGGTATGCACTACACCGCCATGTCGGCGGTCAGCGTCCACCTGCACGGCGCGGAACCCGTCAAGGGCACCGGCGACACCGCCACCTCGCTGCTGTTGCCTATGCTGATCGGCCCGGCGGTCTTCCTCATCCTCGCCGCCGTCGTCGTCATGTTCGACCCGCTGCTCGTGATGGGCGACCCTGACTGGCAGGGCCCCGCCGCCCGCCGCCCGCACCGCCCCGGCGTGCCCGCCCCGCGCCACGTGCCGTCCTACGGCGAGCCCGCGAACTGGACGGCCCGGCCCGCCGGGCGCGGGGCCCGCAGGAGCGTCCCGAGGGGCGGCCACCGCTCCCAGGACTGGTGACGGAGGGCCGGCTGCCGGGCCGATCACCACCCGAGTGTCAGTGCCGGGTCGTACGGTGGTTGCATGCGGCCCGTTTCCAAGATCGAACGTTCGGTGGCGCCCTTCGAGGTCGTCAGTGAGTACCAGCCCAGCGGCGACCAGCCCGCGGCCATCGCCGACCTGGAGCGGCGTATCCGCGCGGGCGAGAAGGACGTCGTGCTCCTCGGTGCCACCGGCACCGGAAAGTCCGCCACGACCGCGTGGATGATCGAGAAGCTCCAGCGCCCCACCCTGGTGATGGCGCCGAACAAGACCCTGGCCGCCCAGCTGGCGAACGAGTTCCGGGAGCTCCTGCCGAACAACGCGGTCGAGTACTTCGTCTCGTACTACGACTACTACCAGCCCGAGGCGTACGTCCCGCAGTCGGACACGTACATCGAGAAGGACTCCTCCATCAACGAGGAGGTGGAGCGGCTCCGCCACTCCGCGACGAACTCCCTGCTCACCCGCAGGGACGTCATCGTGGTCGCCTCCGTCTCCTGCATCTACGGCCTCGGCACGCCCCAGGAGTACGTGGACCGGATGGTCCCGCTCAAGGTCGGCGAGGAGCTCGACCGCGACCAGCTGCTCCGCCGCTTCGTCGACATCCAGTACACCCGGAACGACCTGGCGTTCACCCGCGGCACCTTCCGCGTCCGCGGCGACACCATCGAGATCTTCCCGGTCTACGAGGAGCTCGCCGTCCGCATCGAGATGTTCGGCGACGAGATCGAGGCCCTCTCCACCCTCCATCCGCTCACCGGCGAGGTCATCAGCGAGGACCGCGAGCTCTACGTGTTCCCCGCCAGCCACTACGTCGCCGGCCCCGAGCGCATGGAGCGCGCGGTCAACGACATCGAGCGCGAGCTGGAGGGCCGCCTCGCCGAGCTCGACAAGCAGGGCAAGCACCTGGAGTCCCAGCGCCTGCGCATGCGGACCACGTACGACCTGGAGATGATGCGCCAGATCGGCTCCTGCTCCGGCATCGAGAACTACTCGATGCACTTCGACGGCCGCGAGCCCGGCTCCGCGCCCAACACCCTCCTCGACTACTTCCCCGAGGACTTCCTGCTCGTCATCGACGAGTCGCACGTCACCGTGCCGCAGATCGGCGCCATGTACGAGGGCGACGCCTCCCGCAAGCGGACCCTGGTCGACCACGGCTTCCGTCTTCCCTCCGCCCTCGACAACCGCCCGCTGAAGTGGGAGGAGTTCCAGCAGCGCATCGGCCAGACGGTCTACCTCTCCGCGACACCCGGAACGTACGAACTCTCCCGCGGCGACGGCTTCGTCGAGCAGATCATCCGCCCCACCGGACTCGTCGACCCCGAGGTCGTCGTCAAGCCCACCGAGGGGCAGATCGACGACCTGGTCCACGAGATCAGACTGCGCACCGAGCGCGACGAGCGCGTCCTCGTCACCACCCTCACCAAGAAGATGGCCGAGGACCTCACCGACTACTTCCTGGAACTCGGCATCCAGGTGCGCTACCTGCACAGCGACGTCGACACCCTGCGCCGGATCGAGCTGCTGCGCGAGCTGCGCGCCGGCGAGTACGACGTCCTCGTCGGCATCAACCTGCTCCGCGAGGGCCTCGACCTCCCCGAGGTGTCCCTCGTCGCCATCCTCGACGCCGACAAGCAGGGCTTCCTGCGCTCCGGGACCTCCCTCATCCAGACGATCGGCCGTGCCGCGCGAAACGTCTCGGGCCAGGTCCACATGTACGCGGACCGGATCACCCCGGCGATGGAGCAGGCCATCGACGAGACCAACCGGCGCCGTGAGAAGCAGATCGCGTACAACACGGAGCACGGCATCGACCCGCAGCCGCTCCGGAAGAAGATCAACGACATCGTCGCGACCATCGCGCGCGAGGAGATCGACACCGAGGAACTCCTCGGCACCGGCTACCGCCAGGGCAAGGAGGGCAAGGGCGCCAAGGCCCCCGTCCCCTCGCTCGCCGCGCACGGCGTCAAGGGCAAGGGCAAGGCCGGCTCGACGGTCGAACTCGGGGACCGGCCCGCCACCGAACTGGCCGCGATCATCGAGGAGATGACCGACCGGATGCGCGCCGCGGCCGCCGAGCTGCAGTTCGAGGTGGCCGCCCGGCTCCGTGACGAAGTGGGAGAGCTGAAGAAGGAGTTGCGCCAGATGAAGGAGGCGGGACTCGCCTGACCGGACGCGGTCCGGCGGGGGATCGGGGGTGGGGTCCGGCACGCGGTCCGGTGTGTTGCAAGACCGACACAAAACCGGACCGCACCTCCGCGCTGTCAGTGGTGCTGCGTAATGTGCTCGGCAACCGCACGCACCGGAACGGCGGTCGCGGGGAACGCTAACGAGAGGGGCAACGCGTGTCGGTCAACATGACCAAGGGTCAGGCCATCAGCCTGGAGAAGCAGGGTGGGGGCAGCCTCAGCCAGGTGCGGATGGGCCTCGGCTGGCAGGCCGCGCCGCGCCGCGGCCTCTTCGGCAAGCGCACCCAGGAGATCGACCTGGACGCCTCGGCCGTCCTCTTCGCGGACAAGCAGCCGGTCGACGTGGTCTTCTTCCGCCACCTGGTCAGCGACGACGGCTCGGTCAAGCACACCGGCGACAACCTGGTCGGCGGCGCGGGCCAGGGCGGGGACGACGAGGCGATCCTCGTCGACCTCCAGCGGGTCCCGGTCCACATCGACCAGATCGTCTTCACGGTGAACTCCTTCACCGGCCAGACGTTCCAGGAGGTGCAGAACGCGTTCTGCCGCATCGTCGACGAGACGAACGGCCAGGAGCTCGCGCGCTACACCCTCGACGGTGGCGGCAACTACACCGCGCAGATCATGGCGAAGGTGCACCGGGTCGGCTCCGGCTGGCAGATGACCGCCCTGGGCAACCCGGCCAACGGCCGCACCTTCCAGGACCTGATGCCCGCGATCCTGCCGCACCTGTAGGCAGGAGCGCACCGCACCCACCCACAGCTCCCGGCGGCGGCAGGCCACCGGGAGCTGTCCCGCATGAACCGCACCGGTGAAACGCGGAGAACGCCGAACAGCCGAGAACGCCGAACAGTCGCACACGCCGAAAAGCCGAGGGGACAGAGTCGATGACGGCCGAGCTGGTCCGGGGGCAGAACCACCCCCTGCCCGACACCCGACTGGAGATCCGGGTGTCGGCCGGTCACCCTGTCCTCGCCGGCGCCACCCTCGGCGACGAGCAGGGCAGGGTCCCCGGCGTGGAGTGGATCGCCCACCCCGGAGCGCCCTCCCTGCCCGGCATCGCCGTCCCCGGGCAGGCCGCCGCCGACCACCGCCTCGCGGTGGACCTGGAGGCCGTCCCCGGCGCCGTCCACCGGGTCACGGTGCTCCTCGCGCTGCCCGGCCCGCGCGCGGGCGGAGCCGCCCGCTTCGGCACGGTCGCCGCCCCGTTCGTGGCCGTCGCCGGCCCCGACGGCGCCGAGATCGCCACCTTCACGATCACCGGGCTCGACAGCGAGTCCGCCGTCGTCGCCCTGGAGCTGTACCGCCGCCAGGGCGCCTGGAAGGTCCGCGCCATGGGTCAGGGGTACGAGGGCGGGCTCGCCGCCCTCCTGGGCGACCAGGGCCTGGAGCGCCCCGCCGACCTGGCCGCGGCGATCCTGGAGACCGTCGCGCCGGGGCCCGCCCCGGTCGCCGCTCCGGCCCAGCACGCCGCCGAGGCGGACCGCGTACGCCACACGGCACCGGCACCGGCACCGGTGACGGACCCGGCCCCGCCCGCTCCGACCGCTCCGGCCGCTCCGGCCGGCCCGGCGAGCCCGCCGCCGACCCCGCCGTCGGGCACCGGCACGCCCGCCCCGGCGCCGAGCGGCGGTCCGGTGAACTACGCCCACCCCCGTCGCCAGGCCGCCCCGGCCCCCGGCCCCGCGCCCGTACCCGAGTCCGAGCCCCGGCAGGGGCCACCCGCGCCGGTCGCCGGGGACGCGGCGGGCTGGTCCATGGACGAGCGCCTGTACAACCAGGTGTGGGGCATGTTCGAGGACCTGGCGCGGACCGCCGCCGCCTATCGCAGCGCCTGCGAGTTCGCCGAGAACCGGCTCGACCGGGAGCTCGACCAGACGCTCTCCGACTACCGTGCCCGAGCCGACGGCGCCAACGACGCCGCGCGGGCCGCCGCCCGTGCCCGGCACGACGAGCTGGTGGCGCGGGCACAGGAGGTCCTGGACCGGGACCTCGCCCAGCTCGCGGCCGAGTCCGAGGTCGTCGAGCCCGCCCTGCCCGTCGCCTTCGCCCGCTGGGAGAACCCCGTCTGGCAGGCCTACCGCGCCCCGGCCGAGGAGCCGATGGCCGTCCGCCTCGGCGACCTCCACCTCCCCGAGCGGACGGATCTGCGGATCCCCATGCTCGTCCGGCTGCCGCTGGAGCGGGGGCTCTGGGTGGACAGCGGCCGAGGGCACTCCGAGGCCGCCGGCCTCCTCGACGAGGTCGAACTGCGGCGGCTCGCCCTGGACTGCGCGGTCGCGCACGCGGCGCGGCTGCTCGCGGCGCACCCGGCAGGCGCGTTCACCGTCCATGTCGTCGACCCGGCCGGCGCGGGCACCGCCGCGCTCGCGCCCCTCGTGGAGTCGGGTGTCCTCGCGGCCCCGCCGGCCAGGGGCGCGGCAGGGGTCTCGGCGGTCCTGGAGCAGTTGACCGAGCGGGTCGACCTGCTGCAGATGGCGGTGCGGGCGGGAGCCTCCGACGCCCTGCCGCCCGGTCTGGACGCGGCCCGGCAGCTGCTGCTCGTGCACGACTTCCCGCACGGCTTCGACGACCGGGCGGTCACCCGCCTCCGGTACCTCGCCGACGAGGGACCGTCGGTCGGCGTCCATCTGCTGATGGTGGCGGACCGGGAGGACGCGTCCGCGTACGGGCCGCTGCTCGACCCGCTGTGGCGCTCGCTGCTCCGGCTCACCCCCGTCCCGGACGACCACCTCGCCGACCCGTGGGTCGGCCACGCCTGGTCGTACGAGCCTCCGATGCTCCCGCCGGGCAGCGCGGTGCTCCGCCAGGTCCTCGGCCAGGTGGCGGCGGCGCGCCACGGGAAGCGGCCCTGAGAGCCCTGACGGACCGACAGCTCTGACCTGGCCTCTTGGCGGCCCTTTACCCTTCCCTTTACCTTCTCTTGGGTTTTCGGGTAGTCTTCTTCGTGCGGAGGGGAGTACTCCCCATGCGCGGCGTACCCGTCAATACGGACGGATCATCCATGATCCGATCCCGGGGCGTCGGCCCGGTGGCGACTCCGTCGCCCGGGTGGAAGAGACCTCCGGCAGCGACGACGCTGATCAGTAGCCGTACGACGCCGGAGGCGCAGTGGACGTTTCAACCACCCTGTGGGTAGTGACCATTCTCGGTCTCGCCGCCCTGATCGCTGCCGACTTCTTCATCGGGCGCAAGCCCCATGACGTGTCGGTCAAGGAAGCCGGAATCTGGACGGTCGTCTGGGTCGTGCTGGCCGCACTCTTCGGTCTCGGCCTGCTGTTCTTCGGCAACAGCCAGGCGTCCGGAGAGTTCTTCGCCGGCTACATCACCGAGAAGTCGCTCAGTGTCGACAACCTGTTCGTCTTCGTCCTGATCATGGCGAAGTTCGCGGTTCCCTCGCACCTCCAGCAGCGCGTGCTGCTCGTGGGTGTGGTGATCGCCCTGGTGCTCCGCACGATCTTCATCGCCGCGGGCGCCGCGATCATCGCGAGCTTCTCCTGGGTCTTCTACATCTTCGGCGCGTTCCTGATCTACACCGCCTGGAAGCTCATCCAGGAGGCGCGCGCGGACGAGGACGAGGAGGACTGGGAGGAGAACCGCCTTCTCAAGATGGCCGAGAAGAGGTTCGGCGTCGCCGACCGCTACCACGGCACCAAGCTCTTCATCCGGAACAACGGCAAGCGGATCATGACTCCGCTGATGGTCGTCATGCTGGCCATCGGCACCACCGACATCCTCTTCGCCCTCGACTCCATCCCGGCGATCTTCGGCCTCACCCAGGACCCGTACATCGTCTTCACGGCGAACGCCTTCGCCCTCATGGGTCTGCGGCAGCTGTACTTCCTGATCGGCGGCCTGCTCAAGAAGCTGGTCCACCTCAGCTACGGCCTGTCGGTGATCCTCGGCTTCATCGGCGTCAAGCTCGTGCTGCACGCCCTGCACGAGTCCGGGGTGCACGTCCCGGAGATCAGCATCCCGTTCTCGCTCGCCTTCATCGGCGGTGTGCTGGTCATCACCACGATCACCAGCCTGATCGCCTCGAAGAGGCAGGCGGAGCGAGCCGCGGCCGAGGGCGTGACCGACGCCGACGGCGTCGACGATGCCAAGAAGGACAGCATCGGCGCCTGACCCGCACGACACGCGGCACGCAGACGGCGACGGCCGGCCGGGGACTCCCTGGCCGGCCGTCGCCGTCTCTCGTCGCCGTCTCTCCTTCGCCCGTCAGCCGGGTCCCCGTCCTCAGGCCGAGGCCGGCTCGGGCTCCGCCCGCCGCTCGGCCCCGGCCTTGGACGGCAGCGTCTCCGGAAGGAGCGCGAAGCAGCCGAGGCTGACCAGGGCGACCACGGTCAGATAGGCCGCGACGCCCCAGGGCGGACCCGAGCCCCCGTCGGAGAGAGCGGTGGCGACGATCGGGGTCAGCGCGCCGCCCAGGACCCCCGCGAGGTTGTAGCCGACGGCGGCACCCGTGCAGCGGACGCGGGGCTCGTACAGCTCCGGGAGGTACGCGGCCACCACCGCGAACATCGTGATGAAGGCGAGCAGCGCACCCAGAAAGCCCAGGAACATCAGGAACGGGCGCGCCGTGTGCAGCAGGGCCACCATGGGGAACATCCACAGCGCGGAGGCCGCGCACCCCGCCAGACACAGTGGTCGGCGGCCCCAGCGGTCGGCGAGCATCGCGACGAACGGCGTGGTCGCACCCTTGATCGCGACCGCCGCCATGACACAGGTCAGCATCACCGTGCTGCTCACCCCGAGCCGCTCGGTGCCGTAGGCCAGCGCCCAGGTGGAGACCGCGTAGAAGGTGGCGTACCCGACCGCGAGCGCCCCGGCGGTCAGCAGTACGAGCCGCCAGTGGTCACGGGCGACCTCGGCCAGCGGGGCGCCCGCGGTCCGCCCGGCCGCGGACAGCTTCTCGAACTGAGGGGTCTCCGCGAGCGAGGAGCGCAGCAGCAGGCCGACCGCCGCGAGCACGCCCGCGGCCCAGAACGGCACCCGCCAGCCCCAGGAGCGGAACTCCGCGTCGCTCAGGCCGGCCGAGAGCGCCAGCATCACCCCGTTCGCCAGGAGGAAGCCGATCGACGGGCCGATCTGCGGGAAGCTCGACCAGAGCGCCCGCCGGTTCGCGGGCGCGTGCTCGGCGGTGAGCAGGACGGCCCCGCCCCACTCGCCGCCGAGGCCCAGACCCTGCAGGAAGCGGAGCACGAGCAGCAGCACGGGTGCCGCGATGCCGATCGTCCCGTACGTGGGGACGCAGCCGACCGCGACCGTGGCGCAGCCGGTCAGGAGCAGCGAGGCGAAGAGGACGGGGCGCCGTCCGTACCGGTCGCCGACGTGGCCGAAGAGGACCGAGCCGAGCGGCCGGGACACGAAGCCGATGGCGAAGGTGCCGAAGGCGGCCAGGGTCCCGGCGAGCGGGGAGAAGGTCGGGAAGAAGAGCGGCCCCAGGACGAGGGCGGCGGCGGTCCCGTAGACGAAGAAGTCGAAGAACTCGATGGCGGTGCCGACGAGCGAGGCGCCGGCGAGCCTGGCCATCGAGGGGGCGGCGGGCGGGACGGGGGGAACCGGGGGAGCGGTCGGCGACGGAGCGTTACTGAGGCTCATGTCGCGCCAACTACCCCGCCGCCATCCGGGCTACGGGGGCGTGCGGAAGCGCGTGGCTGCTCAGCCGCGCGCTCTCCGCCTCCGCGGGCTTCCCCGAGGGGCTACCAGCCGCGCTCGCGCCACACGGTGAGCGAGGGCCGCTCGTCACCGAGCGTGGTGTCCTTGCCGTGGCCCGGGTAGATCCACGACTCGTCAGGCAGGACCGCGAACAGCTTGGTCTCCACGTCGTGGATCAGGCTCGCGAAGGCCTCCGGGTCCTTCCAGGTGTTGCCCACGCCGCCGGGGAAGAGGCAGTCGCCGGTGAAGACGTGCGGGTGGCCGTGCGGGTCGTCGTAGACGAGGGCGATCGAGCCCGGGGTGTGCCCGACCAGGCGGCGCGCGGTCAGCTCGACGCGCCCCACCCGGATCGTGTCGCCGTCCTCGACGGGCACGTCGGTCGCCACCGGGATGCCCTCCGCGTCGTACGCGCCCGCGTACGTCACGGCGCCGGTCGCGGCGACCACGTCGGCGAGCGCCTGCCAGTGGTCCCCGTGCCGGTGGGTGGTGACGACGGACTTGACGCCGTCGTCACCGATCAGCGTGAGGAGGGTGTCCGCGTCGTTGGCCGCGTCGATCAGCAGCTGCTCGCCGGTGGCCCGGCAGCGCAGCAGATACGCGTTGTTGTCCATCGGGCCGACCGCGACCTTCGAGATCATCAGGTCCGTCAGCTCGTGCACGTCCGCCGCCCCGCCGACCTTCACCACTCCGCTGTACGTCATGCGCTCAGACTAGTCCCGCGCACCGACGGAAGGGGCTGCGGGCGCTACAACGGGGGGAGCTTCGGCAGCGGCCCGCCCTCGGTCCGCAGGGCCGCTCCGTCGCGGCGCCCGGTCAGCCAGCCGAGGATCTCGGCGGCGCCGCCCGTGACGGCGACGCCGCCCGTCGTGCCGCCGGTCTTCCACGCCTGGCCGCCGTCGGCCCGGAGGGTCGTCGCCGGCACGGTCTCCAGGCCGGCGAAGCGGTCGGCGAGGAACTCGATCTCGCGGCTCACGAACTCCTCGGGCAGGTCCTCCAGCTCGTAGCCGATGCCCAGGTCGACGTGGTGCAGGTCGACCTCCGCCCAGCGGCGGAAGGGGATCCGGGACGCGCTGTCCAGGACGCCGTTGCGGAGCTCGACGGTCCGGCTCCAGTCGGCGGGCTCGGCGCCCACGGCCTGGAAGCGGTCGGCGGTCCGGCGCACGTCGGCGAGCTGGACGTCGAGCGGGCGGCCGGAGTCGCGCTCGATGTCGGCGTCGCGGGTCGCGGCGTCGGGGTACATGGGGAGGCCCTGGAGGACGTTCACCAGAGCGTCGGCGTTGCGGGCGACGTGGGCGAGCACGTGGCCACGGGTCCAGCCGGGCAGCCGTGACGGCTCGGCGGCCGCCGCGTTGTCCAGGGAGGCGGCGGCCGTCAGCAGTCTTTCGGTCGCTTCGCGGACGTGAGCGAGGTCGCTTTCGTGGTCGATCATGGCGCCGACCCTAGTGCCAGCCGGGGTGTCACCACTCGTTCGGGTGAAGAGGTCTCCGGGAGTCCGTAAATCGAATGTGCGTGCTATAGGCTCGAGGGAAGCATCCGGCATCCTTGAAGCGTTGGGTGTTTCAGGCACATCAGACCTCTGCGGCATCTCTCCGTGGCATTCCTCCGCAGCATCCGCTCTCTGAAGAAAGGTGCGGACCGGCGTGACCGACCGTCTCATCGTCCGTGGCGCTCGTGAGCACAACCTCAAGAACGTCTCGCTCGACCTCCCGCGTGACTCCCTGATCGTCTTCACCGGGCTCTCGGGATCGGGCAAGTCCTCCCTCGCGTTCGACACGATCTTCGCCGAGGGGCAGCGCCGCTACGTCGAGTCGCTCTCCTCGTACGCCCGGCAGTTCCTCGGCCAGATGGACAAGCCGGACGTCGACTTCATCGAAGGTCTGTCGCCCGCGGTCTCCATCGACCAGAAGTCGACCTCGCGCAACCCGCGCTCGACGGTCGGCACCATCACCGAGGTCTACGACTACCTCCGCCTGCTCTTCGCCCGCATCGGCAAGCCGCACTGTCCCGAGTGCCACCGGCCGATCTCCCGCCAGTCGCCGCAGGCCATCGTCGACAAGGTCCTCGAGCTCCCCGAGGGCAGCCGGTTCCAGGTGCTCTCCCCGCTCGTGCGCGAGCGCAAGGGCGAGTTCGTCGACCTCTTCGCCGACCTCCAGACCAAGGGCTACAGCCGCGCCCGCGTCGACGGCGTGACCGTACAGCTGAGCGAACCGCCGACGCTGAAGAAGCAGGAGAAGCACACGATCGAGGTGGTCGTCGACCGCCTCACCGTGAAGGACAGCGCCAAGCGCCGTCTCACCGACTCCGTCGAGACCGCGCTCGGACTCTCCGGCGGCATGGTCGTGCTCGACTTCGTCGACCTCGCCGAGGACGACCCCGAGCGCGAGCGGATGTACTCGGAGCACCTCTACTGCCCGTACGACGACCTGTCCTTCGAGGAGCTGGAGCCGCGCTCCTTCTCCTTCAACTCGCCGTTCGGCGCCTGCCCCGACTGCACCGGCATCGGCACCCGCATGGAGGTCGACCCGGAGCTGATCGTCCCCGACGAGGACAAGTCCCTCGACGAGGGCGCGATCCACCCCTGGTCGCACGGCCACACCAAGGAGTACTTCGGCCGGCTCATCGGCGGTCTGTCGCAGGCCCTCGGCTTCCGCACGGACATCCCGTACGCGGGACTGCCGCAGCGCGCCAAGAAGGCCCTGATGTACGGCCACAAGACCCAGGTCGAGGTGCGCTACCGCAACCGGTACGGCAGGGAGCGGGCGTACACGACCCCGGCCTTCGAAGGCGCCGTCTCCTTCGTCAAGCGGCGCCACACCGAGGCCGAGAGCGACTCCAGCCGCGAGCGCTTCGAGGGCTACATGCGCGAGGTGCCGTGCCCCACCTGCGAGGGCACCCGCCTCAAGCCGATCGTCCTCGCGGTCACGGTCATGGAGAAGTCCATCGCCGAGGTCGCCGCGATGTCGATCAGCGACTGCGCCGAGTTCCTCTCCCGCCTCACGCTGAACGCCCGGGACAAGAAGATCGCCGAGCGGGTCCTCAAGGAGGTCAACGAGCGGCTGCGCTTCCTCGTCGACGTCGGCCTCGACTACCTCTCGCTCAACCGCGCCGCGGGCACCCTCTCCGGCGGCGAGGCCCAGCGCATCCGGCTCGCCACCCAGATCGGCTCCGGCCTGGTCGGCGTGCTGTACGTGCTCGACGAGCCGTCCATCGGCCTCCACCAGCGCGACAACCACCGGCTCATCGAGACCCTCGTACGGCTCCGGGACATGGGCAACACGCTCATCGTCGTCGAGCACGACGAGGACACCATCAAGGTCGCCGACTGGATCGTGGACATCGGCCCCGGCGCCGGTGAGCACGGCGGCAAGGTCGTCCACTCCGGCACCTTGAAGGAGCTCCTCGGCAACGAGGAGTCGATGACCGGGCAGTACCTGTCCGGCCGCCGGGAGATCCCCACCCCGGACATCCGCCGCCCGGTCGACCCCGGCCGCCGGCTCACCGTGCACGGGGCCCGCGAGAACAACCTGCAGGACATCGACGTCTCCTTCCCGCTGGGCGTTCTCACCGCCGTCACCGGTGTCTCCGGCTCCGGCAAGTCGACCCTGGTCAACGACATCCTCTACACCCACCTCGCGCGCGAGCTGAACGGCGCCAAGTCGGTGCCCGGCCGGCACACGCGCGTGGACGGCGACGACCTCGTCGACAAGGTCGTGCACGTCGACCAGTCCCCGATCGGCCGCACCCCGCGGTCGAACCCGGCGACGTACACCGGCGTCTTCGACCACGTCCGCAAGCTCTTCGCCGAGACGATGGAGGCCAAGGTCCGGGGCTACCTGCCCGGCCGGTTCTCCTTCAACGTCAAGGGCGGCCGCTGCGAGAACTGCTCCGGCGACGGCACGATCAAGATCGAGATGAACTTCCTCCCGGACGTCTACGTCCCGTGCGAGGTCTGCCACGGCGACCGGTACAACCGGGAGACCCTGGAGGTCCACTACAAGGGCAAGTCCATCGCCGAAGTCCTGAACATGCCGATCGAGGAGGCCCTGGACTTCTTCGAGGCCGTCCCGACCATCGCGCGCCACCTGCGCACGCTCAACGAGGTCGGCCTCGGGTACGTCCGGCTCGGCCAGTCCGCGCCGACGCTCTCGGGCGGCGAGGCGCAGCGCGTGAAGCTCGCCTCCGAGCTCCAGAAGCGCTCCACGGGCCGCACGGTCTACGTGCTGGACGAGCCGACCACCGGTCTGCACTTCGAGGACATCTCGAAGCTGATCAAGGTCCTGTCCGGTCTGGTCGACAAGGGCAACTCGGTGATCGTCATCGAGCACAACCTCGATGTCATCAAGACCGCCGACTGGCTCATCGACATGGGCCCCGAGGGCGGAAGCGGCGGCGGCCTCGTCGTCGCCGAGGGCACGCCCGAGGAGGTCGCCTCGGTCCCGGCGAGCCACACCGGCAAGTTCCTCCGCGAGATCCTCGGCGCGGACCGGGTCAGCGACGCCGGGGTGACCGTCCCGGCGGCCCGCGGGACCCGGAGGACGGCGGCGAAGAAGGCTCCGGCCAAGGCACCCGCCAAGAAGACGGCGGCGACGAAGACGGCGGCCGCGACCAAGACGTCCGCCACCAGGACGCCCGCCACCAAGACGGCGGCCGCGACCAAGACGGCCGCCAAGAAGACGGCCACGAAGGCGACCGCCACCAAGGCCGCCGCGAAGAAGGCGACGACGCGGGCCCGCAAGGCCTGACGTTCCCGGCAGGGCCCCCTCCACGGGGGCCCTGCCCCGTCTCCGGACGGACCTCGGGCCCGGCCGTCGACACCGGGAACCCCGCCGGTATCGTCGGTTCGGTCACGCCTTGCCCCGATCCACCGTGGAGCGCCCATGTCCGGCCAGTCCAGCCGCCGCACCGTACTGAAGGGCGCCGCTCTCGCCGGTGCCGCCGGGCTGGGAGTCGCCGCCTGCTCCACCGAGTCCAAGCTCGGCCACGCCGGAGTCCCGACCCCGACCGCCCCGGTCGCCCTCGGCGCCCCGGACGAGATCCCCGTCGGCGGCGCCAAGCTCTACCGCGAGCAGAAGGTCGTGGTGAGCTGCCCGGCCAAGGGCGAGTACCGGGCCTTCAGCGCCCAGTGCACCCACGCCGGCTGCGTCCTCGACAAGATCGAGAACAGCGAGGGCAACTGCCCCTGCCACGGCAGCCGCTTCGACGTGACGACCGGCAAGGCGCTCAAGGGCCCGGCCACCGTCCCGCTCCCCGCGGTCCCGGTCCGCGTCGAGAACGGCAAGCTGGTCGCGGGCCCGGAGTCCACGCCGAAGGCCTGAACCGGCCGCCACGCGCAGCCGCCGCGCCCGGCCGCCACACGCAGCCGCCGCGCCCGGCCGCCGCGCCCGCCCGCCACGACCAGGCGCGACACCGCCCCCGCCGGGCCGCCCGTCGGCTCAGCTCCAGTCCCAGTCGATCCCCAGGATCCCCGGGCGCACCCCCTGCTCCACGACGTGCACCGTGCGGTGCCGGCCGCTCACGGTCAGCTCCGCACGGCCACCGCGCGGCGCACCCGTCGACGCCTGCGCGAACCGCCGGCACCGCACCGGCAGCGCCTCCTCGTCGAAGCGCACCTGCAGCACGTACTGCCCGCCCGCGAAGCTGAACCCGCGCACGTACTCCCCGCTCGGTCCCGCCGTACCGTCCTCGAAGCCGTACGAGAAGAGGTACGTGTCCCCGGCGCGCAGCCGCGTGTCGAACAGCAGCTCCGCCACCAGCACCCCCGTCCCCGCGTGCCACCGCACCCGCCCCGTCCGGCAGTTCTCCGCCGCCCGCACCCGGACCCGCGACGGGTCGCAGCCCGGATCCCCGTGGTGGATGGCCAGGTAGCGGTCCACGCCGTCCCGGTGCGCCCGCACGACCTGCTGCGACTCGCGCCCGACCAGCTCCCGCCCGGCCCCGATCCGGACCCGCTCGTGGTGCCCCACGGTGTGCAGCCCGCCGTCCGTCGGCGCCTCCAGGTCGGCGAGGAGCTCCTCGACGGAGCCCGACGCCTCCACGAGCGAGCGGTACGAGCGGGCCGCCGGGCGCTCCACCTCGGACCGCGTGGACCTGTCCTCCGTGAGCAGCCGCAGCAGCGAGTTCACCGGCAGCTGCAGCACCTCCTCCAGCGCGCGGACCGCCTTCAGCGACTCCGGCCGCTGGGGGCGGCGGGCGCCCTGCTGCCAGTAGCTCAGACTCGTCACCCCGACCTTGACGCCCCGGTGCGCGAGGTGGTGCTGGACCCGCTGGAGCGGCAGCCCCCGCACGGCCAGCGCGGTGCGCAGCGCCAGATGGAAGGGGCCGGTGTGCAGGAGCTGCACCAGATCGGCCTCGGTGTGGCTCACGAGGGCTCCTCGGTGAACGTTCACGGTGGGGGAGCGGACCGTGGCGCCGCGTGGGGTGGGCGGGCAGGTGGACCGGGGGCGTCCGTTCACACCCGGGTCACACCGTTCACAGTCCGATGTCACCCCGCATTGAAGCGTGTTGACCGGATCCGGACAACGGCAGATGCTCCTGACCAGCGTCCGGACGCGCTCCTCCACCCCCCACACCCCCACACCCCCACCCCCCCGCTCCAGGGAGGAACGCGATGCGCAGAAGAAAGCTGAACCTCGCGGCACTCGCCGCAGCCGCCCTCTTTCTCGTCCCCACCACCTCCGCGTCCGCCGCACCCGCCGGCGAGGACGTCGTCGCCCTCGGCTCCAAGCGGCTGAACATCACCATGCAGGCCCAGCAGAAGACCAACTGGTGCTGGGCGGCCGGAGGCAACACCATCGCCACCTGGTTCGGCCGGAACTACAGCCAGAACCAGTTCTGCAACGCCGCCTTCAACCGCCAGCAGGGCTACGACTGCCCCAACAACCAGGCCACCCTCGGCAACGTCCAGACCGGCCTCAGCTGGGCCGGCGTCAACCCCGGCTCCTACGTGACCGGCTGGCTGCGCTACGCCACCGTCCAGACCGAGATCAACGCCGACCGGCCCGTCGAGACCCGCATCCAGTGGTCCAGCGGCGGCGGCCACATGCACGTGATCTACGGCTACGACGACGCCAACAGCTGGGTCTACTGGGGCGACCCCTGGCCCTCCAGCGACCGCTACAACTGGGCCTCGCACGCCTGGTACGTCGACAACAACTCCTTCTCCTGGACCCACTCCCTCTACCGGATAGGGGCGTGACGACGATGAACGCACGTGCCACGGGTGCGGGGCTCCTCACCGCCGCGCTCGTCCTGCTCGGCGCGCTCCCGGCGGACGCCGCCGAGACCCTGCCGCCCGCGCCCACCCCCGAACAGGCCGCCTCCGCGCCGGGGACCCTGGACACCCTGTCCCGGTTCTTCGCCCGGGACGGCGCCGTCGCCCGCTCGGCGGCCGCGCCGCGCGTCGAGGGCGCATCGGTACCGGTGCGGATCCTCTCCTCGGACTTCGTCGCCGGGAAGCCGGGGGCGCCCGTCGCCCGGGTCGAGTTCCGCGCCAGCCGTGCCGTGTCCTCGGACGGCCAGAAGGCCTCGCTGTGGACGGTCGAGCGGGCGGGCGGCTGGCAGGTCGTCAACATCGCCACCGGCGACGACGAGATCCGGTACGCGGAGCTGGGCGGCGGCGGTCTCGTGTTCCGCGAGCCGCAGATCGACGCGTGGTACGTCCAGAAGGGGGCGAAGGTGCTGCCGCTGGACGAGGACGCGGTGCGGGCGGTCGGCCGGAACGGGACGAGCCTGGCCGGCTACCGGGAGCGGGTGGTCCGGGCGTACGGGGACAAGCTCCCGGGCTCGGCCTACGCGAAGAAGGGCACGGCCGGGGGTTATGACGGGCCGCGGGCGGCTGCGCCGGCTCCGCAGGCCGCTCAGGCCGCTCAGGCCGCTCAGGCCGCGCCGGTCGCGCAGGCCACGCCGGTCGCGCAGGACTCCGAGGGGCCGGCGGTGACGGTGGCGTCGGCCACGGCAGGGGCCGGTGCCGGGCTGGCCCTGCTGCTGATGTCGGCGGCGGCGGTCCGGCGCCGCCGGGCCACCACCCGGGAGCCCTGACCCCCGGGTCCTGAGCGCGGCCGCCCCTCCGCCGGGCCGCCACTCCGACCGTGACACCACGGACGGCGCGCTTTGCCGGGCCCGGGCTTCCGGGCCTTGACCCGCACCCCCTGTGCACCGTGCCTGGGGTGCGGGTCCAGGCGCGAGGGGCGGAGGCGCCGCCAGAGGGCGCCGTCCCGTGTGCCCACCCTCCCCCCGGACTCCGTCCGGGGGGACCCGCACGCCCCAGCGGGACGATTGCCCACAAGGGCCGCAGTCGGGTGCGGCGTCAGCGGGCCAGGTAGCCGCCGTCCACCGGGAGGATCGCGCCCGTGACGAAGGACGCCTCCTCCGACGCCAGGAAGACGACCGCCGACGCCACCTCCTCCGGCGTCCCGAAGCGGCCCATCGGATGGCCGCGCGCCACCTCCGCCAGGTACTCCGGCCCGCCCGGTTCCACCCGCGCCGCCGCCACCCGTTCCGTCTCGATCGTGCCCGGGGCCACCGCGTTCACCCGGATCCCGTGTTCCGCCCACTCCACCGCCAGGTGCTTGGTCAGGCCGGTGGCGACGAACTTCGCCGGGCCGTAGACCGCCTGCCGGGCCTGTCCTGCCACGCCCGAGATCGACGACGTGCAGACGATGGCCCCGCCGCCCGTGACGAGCATCGCCTCGATCGCGTACTTGCAGGTCAGGAACATGCCCCGGCCGTCCACCGCCATCACCCGGTCGAAGTCCGAGCCCTCCGCCTCGGTGACGGAGAGCAGCGGGATGACCCCGGCGTTCGCCACCAGGACGTCCAGCCGTCCGAAGCGCTCCACCGCCGTGGTGATCATGCGCCGGGCGTCCTCCTCCCGGGACACGTCCCCGGTCACCGGGACCACCCCCTCCAGCGTCGCCAGCCGGTCCCCGTCGAGGTCGGCGGCGACCACCCGCGCGCCCTCCCGGAGGAACCGCTCCGCCGTCGCCCGTCCGATTCCGCTCGCCGCGCCCGTGATCACGCACACCCGGTCCGCCAGCCGTCCCGCCGCCTGATTTGCCATGCATCGCCAACGAGTGCGCGAGGCCGGAGTGTCGGTGCCCGCCAGTAGGGTGGGGAGCATGGCAGACCCCTCCAGCTACCGCCCCAAGCCGGGTCAGATCCCCGACTCCCCGGGGGTCTACAAGTTCCGCGACGAGCACCGCCGGGTGATCTACGTGGGGAAGGCGAAGTCCCTCCGGCAGCGGCTGGCCAACTACTTCCAGCCGCTCACGAGCCTGCACCCGCGGACGGCCACCATGGTGACCACCGCGGCGTCCGTGGAGTGGACCGTCGTGTCGACCGAGGTCGAGGCGCTGCAGCTGGAGTACTCCTGGATCAAGGAGTACGACCCGAGGTTCAACGTCAAGTACCGGGACGACAAGAGCTACCCGTACCTCGCCGTGACGATGAACGAGGAGTTCCCGCGCGTCCAGGTGCTGCGCGGCCACAAGAAGAAGGGCGTGCGCTACTTCGGGCCGTACGCGCACGCGTGGGCGATCCGCGAGACCGTGGACCTGATGCTGCGGGTCTTCCCGGTGCGCACGTGCTCCGCGGGTGTCTTCCGCAACGCGGCCTCCGCCGGGCGCCCCTGCCTCCTGGGGTACATCGGCAAGTGCTCGGCGCCCTGCGTCGGCCGGGTCACCCCGGAGGAGCACCGTGAACTGGCCGAGGAGTTCAGCGACTTCATGGCCGGCCGTACGGGTACGTACATCCGCCGGCTGGAGAAGCAGATGATGATCGCGGCCGAGGACATGGAGTACGAGAAGGCCGCGCGGCTCCGCGACGACATAGAGGCGCTGCGCCGGGCCATGGAGAAGAGCGCGGTCGTGCTCGCCGACGCCACCGACGCCGACCTGATCGCACTCGCGGAGGACGAGCTGGAGGCCGCCGTGCAGATCTTCCACGTGCGCGGCGGACGTGTCCGCGGCCAGCGCGGCTGGGTCACCGACAAGGTCGAGGCCGTCGACACGGCCGGGCTCGTCGAGCACGCGATCCAGCAGCTGTACGGCGAGGAGAGCGGGGACGCGGTGCCCAAGGAGGTCCTGGTCCCGGCGCTGCCCGACGACACCGGGGCCGTCACCGCCTGGCTCTCCGGCCGCCGCGGGTCCAACGTCTCGCTGCGGATCCCGCAGCGCGGCGACAAGAAGGACCTGATGGAGACCGTCGCGCGCAACGCCCAGCAGGCGCTCGTCCTGCACAAGACGAAGCGGGCCAGCGACCTGACCACCCGCTCCCGGGCCCTGGAGGAGATCGCCGAGGCGCTGGACCTGGACTCGGCGCCGCTGCGGATCGAGTGCTTCGACATCTCGCACCTCCAGGGCGAGGACGTGGTGGCCTCGATGGTGGTGTTCGAGGACGGGCTGCCCCGCAAGAGCGAGTACCGCCGCTTCCAGATCAAGGGCCGTGTCGGCGACACGCAGGTCTGGCACGGCGAGGGGCAGGACGACGTCCGGTCCATGCACGAGGTGATCAGCCGCCGCTTCCGCCGCTATCTCCTGGAGAAGGAGAAGACGGGGGAGTGGGATCCCGAGGGCGTCGTCGAGGATCCGGACGAGGCCGGGCGGCCCAAGCGGTTCGCCTACCCGCCGCAGCTCGTCGTGGTCGACGGCGGGCAGCCGCAGGTCGCGGCGGCCCGCCGCGCCCTCGACGAGCTCGGGATCTCCGACATCGCGGTGTGCGGGCTCGCCAAGCGTCTGGAGGAGGTGTGGCTGCCCGGCGACGACGACCCCGTGGTGCTGCCCCGCTCCAGCGAGGGGCTGTACCTCCTCCAGCGGGTACGTGACACGGCTCACGACTTCGCCATCCGCTACCAGCGCTCGAAGCGCACGAAACGCATCCGGACCAGCCCTCTCGACGCGGTGCCCGGCCTCGGCGACACCCGGAAACAGGCGTTGATCAAGCATTTCGGCTCGGTGAAGCGGCTCCGGCAGGCGACAATCGAGCAGATCTGCGAGGTTCCCGGCATGGGCCGGAAGACCGCGGAGGCGGTCGTCGTGGCCCTCGCGCAGGCGGCCCCGGCCGCACCTGCCGTGAACACGGCGACAGGAGAGATCATGGAAGACGACGGGGGCGGCACGGCATGACCGCGCACGAGCAGGACCGGAACGAACCGCACGACCAGCACGACCGAGAAGACGGAGCAGGACACGTGAGTACGGGCACGAAGGAGACCCCCGGCGACAACGGCGCCGAGGCGGCCATTCCCGAGCTGGTGATCATCTCCGGCATGTCCGGAGCCGGCCGGTCCACCGCGGCGAAGTGTCTGGAGGACCTCGGCTGGTTCGTCGTGGACAATCTGCCGCCCGCGCTGATCCCCACCATGGTGGAGCTCGGCGCCCGCTCCCAGGGCAACGTCGCCCGGATCGCTGTGGTCGTGGACGTCCGCGGCCGGCAGTTCTTCGACAACCTCAGGGAGTCCCTCGCCGACCTGGACGCCAAGCAGGTCACCCGCCGGATCGTCTTCCTGGAGTCGTCCGACGACGCCCTGGTCCGGCGCTTCGAGTCGGTCCGCAGGCCGCACCCGCTCCAGGGCGACGGCCGGATCACCGACGGCATCGCCGCCGAGCGCGACCTGCTGCGCGAGCTGCGCGGCGACGCCGACCTGGTGATCGACACCTCCAGCCTGAACGTGCACGAGCTGCGCGCCAAGATGGACGCCCAGTTCGCCGGCGACGAGGAGCCCGAGCTGCGGGCCACCGTCATGTCCTTCGGGTTCAAGTACGGCCTGCCGGTCGACGCCGACCTGGTCGTCGACATGCGCTTCCTGCCGAACCCGCACTGGGTCCCCGAGCTGCGCCCCTTCACCGGCCTCAACGAGGAGGTGTCGAACTACGTCTACAACCAGCCCGGCGCCAAGGAGTTCCTCGACCGCTACACCGAGCTGCTCCAGCTGATCGCCGCGGGCTACCGGCGCGAGGGCAAGCGGTACGTGACCATCGCCGTGGGCTGCACGGGCGGCAAGCACCGCTCCGTGGCCACGGCGGAGCGGCTCGCCGCACGTATCGCCGCCGAAGGGGTCGAGACCGTCGTCGTGCACCGGGACATGGGGCGCGAGTGAAGCCGTACCGTCGACGTGCCTCCACCCTCTCGGTGCGGCGTACGCTCCGCAGGCGCGGCGCCCAGCCGAAGGTGGTCGCGCTGGGCGGCGGGATGGGCCTCTCCGCGTCCCTCGCCGCGCTCCGCCGGATCACCGGCGACCTCACCGCCGTCGTCACCGTCGCCGACGACGGGGGTTCCAGCGGCCGGCTCCGGGAGGAGCTGGGCGTGCTGCCCCCGGGCGACCTCCGCAAGGCGCTCGCCGCGCTCTGCGGCGACGACGACTGGGGCCAGACCTGGGCGCGGGTCATCCAGCACCGCTTCCAGTCCAAGGGCGAGATCAACGGCCACGCCGTCGGCAACCTGCTGATCGTCGCCCTCTGGGAGCAGCTCGGCGACCCCGTGCAGGCCCTCGACCTGGTGGGCCGGCTGCTCGGCGCCCAGGGCCGGGTGCTGCCCATGTCCGCCGTGCCCCTGGAGCTCCAGGCCCTGGTCAAGGGTCATGATCCGGAGCGTCCGGACGACGTGGACACCGTGTGCGGTCAGGCGACGGTGGCGCTCACGCCGGGCGAGGTGCAGTCCGTGCACCTGGTGCCGAACGACCCGCCGGCGGTGCCGGAGGCGGTCGAGGCGGTCCTGGACGCGGACTGGGTGGTGCTCGGTCCCGGCTCCTGGTTCTCCTCGGTGATCCCGCACCTGCTCGTGCCCGAGCTGCTCGACGCGCTGGCCGATACGAAGGCCCGGAAGGTGCTCTCGTTGAACCTCGCGCCGCAGCCCGGAGAAACAGAGGGCTTCTCCCCGCAGCGTCATTTGGAGGTTTTGGGACGACACGCCCCTAAACTCGCCCTGGACGTGGTGCTGGCCGACGAGGCCGCCGTGCCCGACCGCGAGTCCCTCGCCGACGCCGCCAAGCGGCTCGGTGCCGCGGTCGAGCTGGCGCCGGTGGCCGGGCCCGACGGCTCCGCGAAGCATGACCCGGAGCTGTTGGCCGCCGCGTACGACCGTATTTTTCGGATGCATGGAAGGATCGGCCCATGGCGATGACGGCAGCGGTGAAGGACGAGATCTCCCGGCTTCCCGTCACCCGGACCTGCTGCAGGAAGGCAGAGGTCTCGTCGATCCTGCGGTTCGCGGGCGGGCTGCACCTGGTGAGCGGCCGCATCGTGATCGAGGCGGAGCTGGACACTGCGATGGCGGCGCGCCGGCTCAAGCGGGACATCCTGGAGATCTTCGGGCACAGCTCGGAACTGATCGTGATGGCCCCCGGCGGGCTGCGGCGCGGCTCGCGCTTCGTGGTGCGGGTGGTGGCCGGAGGCGACCAGCTGGCCCGGCAGACTGGTCTCGTGGACGGCCGCGGCCGTCCCATCCGGGGACTTCCCCCGCAGGTCGTCTCCGGGGCGACCTGCGACGCGGAGGCGGCCTGGCGGGGCGCGTTCCTCGCGCACGGTTCGCTGACCGAGCCCGGCCGGTCCTCCTCCCTCGAGGTGACCTGCCCGGGTCCGGAGGCGGCGCTCGCCCTGGTCGGCGCGGCGCGCCGGCTCTCCATCGCGGCGAAGGCCCGTGAGGTACGGGGAGTGGACCGGGTCGTCGTCCGCGACGGCGACGCGATCGGCGCCCTGCTGACCCGGCTCGGCGCGCACGAGTCGGTGCTCGCCTGGGAGGAGCGGCGGATGCGGCGCGAGGTGCGCGCCACCGCCAATCGTCTGGCCAACTTCGACGACGCCAACCTGCGCCGCTCGGCCCGTGCCGCGGTCGCCGCGGGGGCCCGGGTGCAGCGCGCGCTGGAGATCCTCGGCGAGGAGGTGCCCGAGCACCTCGCGGCGGCGGGCCGGCTCCGCATGGAGCACAAGCAGGCCTCCCTGGAGGAGCTGGGTGCGCTCGCCGACCCGCCGCTGACGAAGGACGCGGTGGCCGGCCGGATCCGCCGACTGCTCGCGATGGCCGACAAGAGGGCGCAGGACCTGGGCATTCCCGGGACCGAGTCCAACCTGACCGAGGAGCTGGACGACAGCCTGGTCGGCTGACCGGATCCCCCGTCGTACGGAATTGCGAACTCCGGGCTGCCGGTGCCTTTCTGAGGCGCCGGCAGCTTTCTCGTACTCCCGCGAGGCACCCTTGACAGGCCCATGGGCGCCCATGAGCCTGGCGTCTGTTCACCTTCGTGACAGACAACAGCAAGGGGGGCTCATGAGACGCAGAGCGAGATCGATCCTCGCCGCGGCTTCACTGCTGATCGCGGGCGTGGCGGCGGCACCCGTCGCCGGAGCGCAGCCGAACGACCGGGACGGCGGTGACGGCCTCTCCGTATGGCGGGCCGAGGTCACCAAGGAGCAGGTTCCGCTGCTCCTTGAGGCCGGCGCCGACGCCCATGAACTGACCGAGCGGGTGCCCGCGAAGGGCTCCGCGACGGTCGAGCTCTTCCTCACCGGCCGGCAGGCCGGGCAGCTGCGCGGCCAGGGCGTCGAACTCGCCGAGCACAGCCTGACGGCCTCCGCCGAGAAGCGGGTGGCCGCCGCGGGGGACGGAGTCTTCCGCCCGTACGGAGGCCCGAACGGCCTCAAGCAGGAGATCCTGGACACCGCCCGGGCGAACCCCGGGATCACCAAGGTCGTCTCCATCGGCAAGACCCTCAAGGGCCAGGACATCCTCGCCCTCAAGGTCAGCAAGGGCGCCCCGCGGGTCAAGGACGGCTCCAAGCCCGCCATGCTGTACATGTCCAACCAGCACGCGCGCGAGTGGATCACCCCGGAGATGACCCGGCGGCTGATGCACCACTATCTCGACGGGTACGGCAAGGACCAGCGGATCACCCGGATCGTCGACTCGACCGAGCTGTGGTTCGTGCTCTCCGCCAACCCGGACGGCTACGACCACACGCATGCCGACCCCGCCAACCGGCAGTGGCGCAAGAACCTCCGCGACAACGACGGCGACGGCCGGATCACCTCCGGTGACGGCGTCGACCTGAACCGCAACTTCGCCTACAAGTGGGGCTACGACAACGAGGGTTCCTCGCCCGACCCGGGCGACGAGACGTTCCGCGGCAAGGGCCCCATGTCGGAGCCCGAGACCAAGGCCCTCGACGCCTTCCAGAAGCGCATCGGCTTCACGTACGGCATCAACTACCACTCGGCCGCCCAGCTCCTGCTGTACGGCGTGGGCTGGCAGGTCGCCACCGACACCCCCGACGACGTGGCCCTCAAGGCCCTCGCCGGCACCCCGCAGAACTCCGCCGTGCCCGGCTACCGGCCGCAGGTCTCCTCGGAGCTGTACATCACCAACGGCGAGGCGGACGGACACGCCGCCAACGTCAACGGCATGCAGATGTTCACCCCCGAGATGTCGACCTGTGCGACCGCCTCCCGGGTCGACCCGAACGACCCGTGGAACCCGGCCGACTGCGCCTCCGTCTTCACCTTCCCGGACGACGAGAAGCTGATCCAGGCCGAGTTCGCCAAGAACATCCCCTTCGCGCTCGCCGTCGCCGAGACCGCCGCCCACCCGGACCGGCCCGTCTCCCCGGTCGGCATCGAGGCCCCCGACTTCACGCCGAAGACCTTCGCCACCTCCTACGCCCGCGGCGGGGAGCAGGAGGTCGCGGTCACCGCGCGCAAGTCGCTGCGCGGCAAGACCCTGAAGTACCGGATCAACGGCGGCCGCACCCACAGCGAGGAGCTCGACGCCTGGAAGGGCGGCGAGACCTACGGAGGCGAGGACAACCTCTACTTCGACGAGTACCGCGCCGAGGTCGAGGACGCCCGGCCCGGCGACTCCGTCGAGGTCTGGTTCACCGCCCGCACCCGGGAGGGCCGGGCCACCGCCTCCGCCCCCTTCACCTACAAGGTGGCCGAGCGGCCCCGCGGCGACGTCCTCGTCCTCGCCGACGAGGGCGGCACCACCGCCGCCCGGCACACCGCCGCCTATGTGAAGGCGCTCGCCGACAACGGCCGGAAGGCCGCCGTCTGGGACGTCGCCACCCAGGGCACCCCGGACGCACTCGGCGTGCTCTCCCACTTCCGTACCGTCGTCTGGTACACCGGCGCCGAGCGGCCCTCCGGAGCCGCCCAGCTCGCCGTCCGCGCCTACCTCAACGAGGGCGGCAAGCTGATCAACACCGGCGAGAAGTCCGGCGGACTCACCCAGGTCGGCCTGGCCGAGACCAACGACTTCGCCCAGTACTACCTCGGCGCCTACCACCGGGCCGGCCTCAAGAACCCGCCCGCCTTCGCCGGCAGCGGGGCCTTCAAGGGCATCGGCGCGGGCCTCGGCGGCTCCGCCGACAACCCGCTCGACAACGCGGGCGCGTACACCGTCACCTCGGACACCCTGAAGCCGAAGGAGTTCCCGCAGTTCGCGAGCAGCGCCTCCGCCGGCTCCTACCCGGGCATCCGGATGCCCTTCGAGCCCGCAGAGGGCGCGACCTTCGCGGCCGTCAAGCACGCCGACGACACCTGGGCCCGGCTCAGCAGGACCGTCGACCTCACCGGCGTCCCCGCCGCGGTGGCACCGCGCCTGGACTTCCAGGTCAGCTACGACACCGAGCCCGGCTACGACAACCTCGTCGTCGAGGCCCACACCGTCGGCCAGGACGACTGGACGACCCTGCCCGACCTGGGCGGCGGCACCTCCACCGAGGCCCCCGCCGACTGCGGCGAGGGCTACTACGTCCAGGGCCACCCCTTCCTCGCCCACTACCTCACCGTCGGCGAGGACGGCTGCGCCACCACCGGCACCACCGGCTCCTGGAACGCCTTCACCGGTCCCTCCAACGGCTGGCGGCAGGCCTCCGTCGACCTGAGCGCCTGGGCCGGCAAGAAGGTCGAGCTCTCGATCTCCTACATCTCCGACCCCGGTACGGGAGAGATGGGCGCCTTCGTGGACGACACCCGCCTCGTCACCGGGACCAGCACCGAGGCGGAGGGCTTCGAGACCACCCTCGGCGCGTGGACCGTGCCGGGCGCGCCGGCCGGCAGCCCCGGCAACGGGTCCGACTGGGCGCGTTCCGCCGCGCTCTTCCACTCGCAGGCCGCGGTCACCACCCGTGACACCGTCCTCCTCGGCTACGGCCTGGAGCAGGTGCCCGGCGCGAGCGAGCGGGCACGCCTCGTCGGCCGCGCCCTCGGGGCGCTCCGCCGCTGACGGAGAGTAGTGGGGACAAAGGTCCCACGGTGGCCCGTACCCGTTGGTAGGTACGGGCCGTCGGCCGTTCTCCCTCACTTTCCGGGCTCGTACGGATGCGGTCGATGTCACTACGGGGGTCCTGTGGGGGTAGGGTCGTAAGCGGTCGGGGACATCCCAAGAAACAAAAATCTCGCCGGCGTCGAGCACACCGGCGTTCCTAACGAGGAGATCGGTTCGTGACGATCCGCGTAGGCATCAACGGCTTTGGCCGCATCGGCCGGAACTACTTCCGCGCGCTCCTTGAGCAGGGTGCTGACATCGAGATCGTGGCTGTCAACGACCTGGGTGACACCGCGACCACGGCACACCTGCTGAAGTACGACACCATCCTGGGCCGCCTCAAGGCCGAGGTGACCCACACCGCCGACACCATCACGGTGGACGGCCGCACCATCAAGGTGCTCTCCGAGCGCAACCCGGCCGACATCCCCTGGGGCGAGCTGGGCGTCGACATCGTCATCGAGTCGACCGGCATCTTCACCAAGAAGGCCGACGCCGAGAAGCACATCGCCGGTGGCGCCAAGAAGGTCCTCATCTCGGCTCCGGCCAGCGACGAGGACATCACCATCGTGATGGGCGTCAACCAGGACAAGTACGACCCGGCGCAGCATCACGTCATCTCGAACGCGTCCTGCACCACCAACTGTGTCGCGCCGATGGCGAAGGTTCTCGACGAGAACTTCGGCATCGTCAAGGGCCTGATGACCACGGTCCACGCGTACACGAACGACCAGCGCATCCTGGACTTCCCGCACAAGGACCTGCGCCGCGCCCGCGCCGCCGCGGAGAACATCATCCCGACCACGACGGGCGCCGCCAAGGCCACCGCCCTGGTCCTCCCGCAGCTCAAGGGCAAGCTGGACGGCATCGCCATGCGCGTCCCGGTCCCGACGGGTTCCGCGACCGACCTGGTCGTGACCCTCGACCGCGAGGTCACCAAGGACGAGGTCAACGCCGCGTTCAAGAAGGCCGCCGACGACGGCGACCTCAAGGGCATCCTGTACTACACCGAGGACCAGATCGTGTCCTCGGACATCGTGGGCGACCCGGCGTCCTGCACCTTCGACGCCTCCCTGACCATGGTCCAGGAAGGCAGCACGGTCAAGATCCTGGGCTGGTACGACAACGAGTGGGGCTACTCCAACCGTCTCGTCGACCTCACCGTCTTCGTCGGCGGCCAGCTCTAGACTTCAGGGCAGGCTTTCGATGTGAGCAGGGCTCGGGCAGCGCAACGCCGCGCTGCGCGAGCCCTGTTTGTGTGCTCCACCGCGTACCAAGGAGTCTGTGACAGATGAAGACGATCGACGAGCTTCTCGCCGAAGGCGTCTCCGGCAAGCGGGTGTTCGTCCGCGCCGATCTCAACGTGCCGCTCGACGGCACCACCATCACCGACGACGGCCGCATCCGCGCCGTCGTGCCCACGGTCAAGGCGCTCGCCGACGCGGGTGCCCGCGTCGTGGTCGCCTCGCACCTGGGCCGCCCGAAGGGCGCCCCGGACCCGGCGTTCTCGCTCGCCCCGGCCGCCGCGCGGCTCGGCGAGCTCCTCGGCGCCGAGGTGGCCTTCGCGACGGACACGGTCGGCGAGTCCGCCACCGCCACCGTCGCGGGCCTCTCCGACGGCGAGGTCGCCGTGATCGAGAACCTCCGCTTCAACGCCGGCGAGACCTCCAAGGACGACGCCGAGCGCGGCGCGTTCGCGGACCGGCTCGCCGCCCTCGCCGACGTCTACGTCGGCGACGGCTTCGGCGCCGTGCACCGCAAGCACGCCTCGGTCTTCGACCTCCCGGCGCGCCTGCCGCACGCCGCGGGCTACCTCATCGCCACCGAGGTCGGCGTCCTGAAGAAGCTCACGGACGACGTCCAGCGGCCGTACGTGGTCGCGCTCGGCGGCGCCAAGGTCTCCGACAAGCTCGGCGTGATCGACCACCTCCTGGAGAAGGCCGACCGCATCCTCATCGGCGGCGGCATGGCGTACACCTTCCTCAAGGCCCAGGGCCACGAGGTCGGCATCTCGCTGCTCCAGGCGGACCAGATCCCGGCGGTCCTGGACTACCTGAAGCGCGCCAAGGAGCGCGGGGTGGAGTTCGTCCTCCCCGTCGACGTCCTGGTCTCCTCCGAGTTCCCGGACCTGAAGACCAAGGCTCCGGCCAACCCGACCACGGTCGCCGCGGACGCCATCCCGGCGGACGAGGAGGGCCTGGACATCGGTCCGGAGACCCGTAAGCTCTACGCCTCGAAGCTCGCCGACGCCGGCACCGTTTTCTGGAACGGTCCGATGGGCGTCTTCGAGCACCCCGACTACGCCGAGGGCACCAAGGCCGTCGCCCAGGCGCTCGTCGACTCCCCGGCCTTCACGGTCGTCGGTGGTGGCGATTCCGCCGCCGCCGTCCGCATCCTGGGCTTCGACGAGAAGGCATTCGGCCACATTTCGACCGGCGGCGGCGCCTCCCTCGAGTACCTCGAGGGCAAGACGCTTCCCGGCCTCGCCGCACTGGAGGACTGACCCTTTCATGAGCAGCACCCGCACCCCGCTGATGGCGGGGAACTGGAAGATGAACCTCAACCACCTCGAGGCCATCGCCCACGTCCAGAAGCTCGCCTTCGCCCTGACCGACAAGGACTACGACGCCTGTGAGGTCGCGGTCCTGGTCCCCTTCACCGACCTGCGGTCCGTGCAGACCCTGGTCGACGGCGACAAGCTCAAGATCAAGTACGGCGCCCAGGACATCTCGGCCCACGACTCCGGTGCGTACACCGGCGAGATCTCGGGCCTGATGCTGGCCAAGCTGAAGTGCTCCTACGTGGCCGTCGGCCACTCCGAGCGCCGGCAGTACCACGCCGAGAACGACGAGGTCTGCAACGCCAAGGTGAAGGCCGCCTTCAGGCACGGCGTGACCCCGATCCTCTGTGTCGGCGAGGGCCTGGACATCCGCAAGGCCGGCAACCAGGTCGAGTACACGCTCGCCCAGCTCGACGGCGGTCTGAAGGACGTCCCGGCCGAGCAGGCCGAGACCATCGTGATCGCGTACGAGCCGGTGTGGGCCATCGGTACCGGCGAGGTCGCCACGCCGGAGGACGCGCAGGAGGTCTGCGGGGCGATCCGCGGCCGCCTCGCGGAGCTGTACTCGCAGGAGCTGGCCGACAAGGTCCGCATCCAGTACGGCGGCTCGGTCAAGTCCGGCAACGTCGGCGCGATCATGGCGCAGCCGGACGTCGACGGCGCCCTGGTGGGCGGCGCCGCCCTGGACGCCGACGAGTTCGTCAAGATCGTCCGCTTCCGCGACCAGTGAGTATGCGGTAGCGGAGTTACGTCGTACCCTTGCGGGGGTCGGGCAGGTGCCCGGCCCCCGTCCGTATAAGTCCGAGGAAGTTGGTCCAGCCGTGGTTATGGGGTTCTCGATCGCCCTCATCGTCTTCAGCGGGCTGCTGATGCTGCTCGTGCTGATGCACAAGGGCAAGGGTGGCGGCCTCTCCGACATGTTCGGAGGCGGAATGCAGTCCTCCGTCGGTGGCTCCTCGGTCGCCGAGCGCAACCTGGACCGCATCACCGTCGTGGTCGGTCTGCTCTGGTTCGCCTGCATTGTGGTACTTGGTCTGCTGATGAAGTTGGACGGGTAACTCCGAACACTGGACGCGCGTTGGGCCTTACGTAGACTGGGGCATCTTCGAGCACCATCACGCAGGGAGTTACGACCGTGGCAAGTGGCAACGCGATCCGGGGAAGCCGGGTCGGGGCGGGGCCGATGGGCGAGGCCGAGCGGGGCGAATCGGCGCCGCGCGCCCGCATCTCCTTCTGGTGCTCGAACGGGCACGAGACGCAGCCGAGCTTCGCCAGCGACGCGGCGATCCCCGAGACCTGGGACTGCCCACGGTGCGGCTTCCCGGCCGGTCAGGACCGGGACAACCCGCCGGACCCGCCGCGCACGGAGCCGTACAAGACCCACCTCGCCTATGTGCGTGAGCGGCGCAGCGACGCGGACGGGGAGGCGATCCTCGCCGAGGCGCTCGCCAAGCTGCGGGGCGAGATCTGAGCGCGGTGTGACGATGTGACGAACGGGCCTTGCCCGCGAACTCGGTTCGCGGGCAAGGCCCGTTGTCAGTGGTGCCCCCTAAGGTCGGCCGCGAAGGGATCCTCGGATCCGGCGGAGGGACGGGGGCGCACACCATGGCGATGACGGCGACGGCGGGCGGCAAGGCCGTGCCCGCCTGGCGGGGCGGCTTCGGGAGACTGTGGACGGCCGCGGTCGTCTCCCGCTTCGGCGACTCCCTGCGCGCCGCCGCGATGCCGCTGCTCGCCGCCTCGCTCACCGACGACCCCCTCCTCATCGCCTCCGTCACCGCCTGCGGCCATCTGCCCTGGCTGCTCTTCGGGCTGCTCGGCGGGGCCGTCGCCGACCGCGTCGACCAGCGCAGGGCCATGTGGGCCGTCGACCTCGTACGCGGTGCGCTCATGGCCGGGTTCGCCGTCGCCGTCGCACTCGGACACGCCGGCATCGCCCTGCTCCTCGTCCTCGCCTTCGCGCTCACCACCCTGCAGACCCTCTTCGACAACGCCGCCACCGCGCTGCTGCCCTCCCTCGTACCCGCCGAGACCCTGGCCGGGGCCAATGCCCGCCTGATGACCGGTCAGCAGCTCGCGGGCGGGCTCCTCGCCGCGCCCCTGGTGCCCGCCCTGCTCCTGGCCGGGCCCGCCGTGCCGTACGCCGCGGACGCCGCCACCTACGTCCTGGCCGCGCTGCTCATCGCCTCCCTGCGGACCGGGACGCCCGAACGACCGCCCCGACCCGCCGGATCCACCCTCCGGACCGAGATGGCCGAGGGACTCGCCGTCCTGCGCGCGGACCGCTCCCTGCGGTGGCTCTGCACGGCCACCACCCTCTGCAACATCGGCATGGGCGCCCTCGTCGCCACCCTCGTCGTCCTGGTCACCGACGGCCTCCACGCCGGGAACACGGGATACGCGGCCACCCTCACCGCCTTCGCGGCCGGCGGTGTCGCCGGCGGTCTCCTGGCCCGCCGGATCGCCGAACGGACCGGACGGGTACGCGCGGTGCTCCTCGCCGGGACCGTCCAGACCGGCTGCCTGGTCCTGTTGGGGACGGTGCCCGTCCTCGCGGTGTCGATCGGGGCCATGGCGGTCTTCGGCTTCATGGGGACGGTGTGGAACGTCCAGCAGACCACCCTCATGCAGGAGCGCGCCCCCCAGGGCATGCTCGGCCGTATCGCCGCCGCCTTCCGCACCCTCGCCGTCGCGGGCGCCCCGCTCGGGGCCGTGCTGGGCGGCGCGGCGGCCGCCGGCTGGGGACCGCTCACCCCGGCTCTGCTCGCGGCGGCCCTGTTCGCGCTCGCCGTCACGTCACTCGCCCCCCTGATCAATTAGGTTGGAGAGGCAGCGGGGCAGACAAGCAGTACGAGAAGAAGTGGGCGATGTCCGAGATGAACAACGAAGGCCGCACCAGGCTCAACCGGCTGCCCGAGTGGGCGGCCCTCGGCAAGCACCGTGAGCAGCTGGGCGAGACCCGGCTGCGCGACCTGTTCGCCGCCGACGCGGAGCGTGGCACCGGCTACGCCCTGCGTGTCGGCGACCTCTACCTGGACTACTCCAAGCACCTCGTCACCGACGAGACGCTGACCCTGCTGCGCGAACTGGCGGCCGTCACCGGCGTCGCCGAGCTCCGCGACGCCATGTTCCGCGGCGAGAAGATCAACACCACCGAGGACCGCGCGGTCCTCCACACCGCGCTCCGCGCCCCCCGCGGAGCCGTGATCGAGGTCGACGGGGAGAACGTCGTCCCCGGCGTCCACGCCGTCCTCGACAAGATGGGCGCCTTCTCCGACAAGGTCCGCGCCGGCGAGTGGACCGGCCACACCGGCAAGCCGATCAAGAACATCGTCAACATCGGCATCGGCGGCTCCGACCTCGGACCCGCCATGGCCTACGAGGTCCTGCGCTCCTACACCCAGCGCGACCTGACGCTCCGTTTCGTCTCCAACGTCGACGGCGCCGACCTCCACGAGGCCGTCCGCGACCTCGACCCGGCGGAGACGCTGTTCATCGTCGCCTCGAAGACCTTCACCACCATCGAGACGATCACCAACGCCACCTCCGCGCGGGACTGGCTCCTCACCGGACTGCGGGCCGGCCAGGACGCCGTCGCCAAGCACTTCGTGGCCCTCTCGACCAACGCCGAGAAGGTCGAGGAGTTCGGCATCGACACCGCGAACATGTTCGAGTTCTGGGACTGGGTCGGCGGCCGCTACTCGTACGACTCCGCCATCGGCCTCTCCCTGATGATCGCCATCGGCCCGGAGCGCTTCCGCGAGATGCTCGACGGCTTCCACCTCGTCGACGAGCACTTCCGCACGGCTCCGCCCGAGGAGAACGCACCGCTGCTCCTCGGCCTCCTCGGGGTCTGGTACGGCGCCTTCTTCGACGCCCAGTCGCACGCCGTCCTGCCGTACTCGCACTACCTCTCCAAGTTCACCGCCTACCTCCAGCAGCTCGACATGGAGTCCAACGGCAAGTCGGTGGACCGCGAGGGCAACCCGGTCGACTGGCAGACCGGCCCGGTCGTCTGGGGCACCCCCGGCACCAACGGGCAGCACGCCTACTACCAGTTGATCCACCAGGGCACCAAGGTCATCCCGGCCGACTTCATCGGCTTCGCGCGGCCCGTCGACGACCTGCTGCCGGGCCTCGTCGCCCAGCACGACCTGCTCATGGCCAACTTCTTCGCCCAGACCCAGGCGCTGGCCTTCGGCAAGACCCCCGACGAGGTACGGGCGGAGGGCGTCCCCGAGAAGCTCGTCCCGCACAAGACCTTCCAGGGGAACCACCCCACCACCACGATCCTCGCCGACGCGCTCACCCCCTCCGTCCTCGGCCAGCTCGTCGCGCTGTACGAGCACAAGGTCTTCGTCCAGGGCGCCATCTGGAACATCGACTCCTTCGACCAGTGGGGCGTCGAACTCGGCAAGGTCCTCGCCAAGCGGATCGAGCCGGTCCTGACGGCCGCCGACGGGGCCCAGGGCGGCGAGCACCTCGACAGCTCCACCGCGGGACTCGTGTCCGCCTACCGCGCGCTGCGCGGACGGTAGAGCCATGACGGGGGAGAACGCGGTGCGGCTGCGGCCGCCCAGGAACGCCGTGGACGAGCGGGCCGTCGCCTGGTGGCGGAGCCGGCTCCTGGCGACCACCGCCGTACCGGTGGTGGTCCTCGGCGTCCTCGGCGCCCTCATCGGGCCCGCCCGGTTCTGGCTGCTGGTCCCGGCCGGGGCCGCGGCGGCCCTGGGCCTCACCTGCACCGCGTTCCTCCCCGCCTGGTGGTTCCGGGTGCACCGCTGGGAGGTCACCGAGGACGCCGTCTACGTCCGCACGGGGGCCCTCTGGCAGGAGTGGCGGATCGCGCCGATGTCCCGGATCCAGACCGTCGACACCTCGCGCGGCCCGCTGGAGCAGGGCTTCAGGCTCGCCACCGTCACGGTGACCACGGCCTCCTCCAAGGGCGCGATCAGGATCGAGGGCCTCGACCACGAACGGGCCGCCGACCTGGCCGAGCGGCTGACCCTCATCACCCGGGCCACGCCCGGGGACGCCACATGAGAGAGGCGGCGGACGAGGCGACCGGGGAGACGGCGGACACCATGACCGGAGCCGCCGCCGACGGGAGCCGGGAGACGGACTGGCTGCGCCTCGACCCCCGCACCGTCCTCGTCCGGGTCGTCCTCTTCAGCGGCGTCCTCGCCGGCGCCGCGCTGCCCGTCACCTTCGCCCTGGCCGGACCGCGCCCGCTGTGGCAGGCCGGCGCCTGGGTCGCCGCGGGCGTCACCCTCGCCCTGCTTGCCGACATCGTCGCCGAGACCGTCCGGCTCCGCCGCACCCGCTACCGGATCGGCTCCGAGAGGGTGGAGCTCCACACCGGGCTCCTCGTCGTCCAGCGCCGCTCGCTCGCCCGTGAGCGCATCCGCAGCGCCGACCTCACCGCCAACCCGCTCCAGCGCGCCCTCGGCCTCGTCAAGGTCCGTATCGGCACCGGCGAGCACACCGGCGGCAGCGACTCCACCCTCGAACTCGACCTGGTCACCCGGGCCGAGGGGGAGCGGCTGCGCCACGAGCTGCTCGCCCGGCCCGCCGCCACCCCCGCGGCCCCGGACCACGACCCCTCTCTCGCGACGCTCGACCCGCGCTGGATCCGCTACGCCCCCGTCTCCTTCCTCGCTCCCGCCCTCGGCGGCGCGGCGGCCGGAGCGGTCATGCAGGTCAGCGAGTGGTTCGGCGCCCAGGGGGAGGTCATCGACTGGATAGGGGACCGGTTCCAGGACGTCTCCCTCCCCTGGATGATCGTCGTCCTGGTCCTCCTCGCCACCGCCGCCGGCGCGGTCGGCGCCCTCGGCCTCTGGGTCGAGATGTGGTGGAACTACCGGCTGGAGCGCGAGCCCGGCGGCACCCTGCGGGTCTCCCGCGGGCTCTTCACCGCCCGCTCGGTCTCCATAGAGGAGCGCAGGCTGCGCGGCATCGAGCTGGTCGAGCCGCTCGGCGCCCGCGCCTTCGGGGCGGCCCGCGTCGACGCCGTCGCCACCGGGCTCGTCAAGGACGACGCCGACAAGCACGCCGACCTGAAGAGCCTGCTGCCGGCCGCGGAGCGACCGGTGGCCGACCGGGTCGCCGCCCTGGTCCTGCGCGAGCCGGAGCCGCCCACGGGGGCGCCCCTCGCCGCCCACCCCCGGGCCGCCCGCACCCGCAGGGTGCGCTGGGCGCTGGGGAGCGTCCTGGTGCCCGTGGCGGTCCTCGTCCTCCTCGGGCTGCTCCTCACCCCGGTCCTGCTGTACGTGGCGGCCGGCTGCGCGGCCGTCCTCGGCCCGGTCGCCGTGCTGTTCGCCCTCGACGCGTACCGCGCGCTCGGACACGGCGTCAGCGGCGCCTATCTGGTGACCCGTTCGGGTACGGTCCGGCGGGCCACGGTCGCCCTCCAGCGCTCCGGCGTCATCGGCTGGACCGTCAAGCAGTCGTACTTCCAGCGGCGGGCCGGCCTGCTGACCCTCACCGCCACGACGGCGGCCGGAGCCGGCGCGTACGACATCCTCGACGCGGGCCGGAGCCAGGGCCTGACCTTCGCCGCCGGGGCCGTACCGGACCTGCTCACGCCCTTCCTCGAACCCGTACCGACGCAGGAGGCCCGGTCCACCGAGGGGTGAACCGGGCCTCCGAGGCGTCGTGTCAGGCGGACGCCGGCGGGTACAGACTCCGCGGCAGCTCCGAGGCCGCCGCGGCGTCCAGCAGCCACAGCGTGCGCGAGCGGCCGTAGGCGCCCGCCGCCGGGGCCTGCACCTCGCCCGCGCCCGACAGCGCGATCGCCGCCGCCTTCGCCTTGTCCGCACCGGCCGCGAGCAGCCAGACCTCCTTCGCCGCCCGGATCGCCGGAAGGGTCAGCGAGACCCGGACCGGCGGCGGCTTGGGCGCGCCGTGCACACCGACCACCGTCCGCTCGGTCTCGCGGACCGCGGGCAACTCCGGGAAGAGCGAGGCCACATGGGTGTCCGGGCCGACGCCCAGCATCAGGACGTCGAAGGTCGGCACCCCGCCGTGGTCACCGGGGCCCGCGGCGGCGGCCAGCTCCCGCGCGTACGCGGCCGCGGCCGCGTCGACGTCGGAGCCGTACGGGCCGTCCGAGGCCGGCATGGCGTGCACCCGCGCCGGGTCGAGCGGCACCCGGTCGAGCAGCGCCTCCCGGGCCTGGGTGACGTTCCGCTCGGGGTCTCCTGAAGGCAGGAAGCGCTCGTCGCCCCACCACAGGTCGAGCCGCGACCAGTCGATCGCGTCCCGCGCGGGCGCCGAACCGAGCGCCGCCAGCAGGCCGTTGCCGTTGCGTCCGCCGGTGAGCACCACGGAGGCGGAGCCGCGGGCGGCCTGGGCGTCCACGATCTTCGTGATCAGCCGGGCCGCCGCGGCCTCGGCCATCAGCTCCTTGTCGCGGTGGACGACCAGCTGGGGCGTGCTCACTTGGCCGCCGCCTTCTTGGCCGGGGCCTTCTTCGCGGCGGGCTTGGCGGCCGGGGCGGCCGACTCCACGGCCGACTCCACGACGGTCTCCACAACGGTCTCCACGACCGTCTCCTCGACGACCTCGGGAGCGGTGACGGCCGCCTCCTCGTCGAGCCGTTCGACGCCGAACCTGAGCGCCGTCGCGTAGGTGTCGTCCGGGTCCAGCCGGCGCAGCTCCTCCGCGATCAGCTCGGCCGTGTCGCGGCGCTTGAGCGCCACCGCGCGGTCGGGCTGCCCCTGGATGGAGAGCGTGGCGAGCGAGCCGTCCGGCCGGTCGAGCACGATCGGTCCTGAGCTGGTCTCCATCCGTACGGAGGTGAGACCGGGACCCGTCGACTTCGAGCGGCGCACCGGGATCTTCAGCCGCTCCGCAAGCCACATGGCGAGCAGCTCGACGCTCGGGTTGAACTCCTCGCCCTCGACCTCGGCGGAGGTCACCTCGCACACGACCTGGTCGAGCGCGGCGGCGAGCATCGAACGCCACGGGGTGATCCGGGTCCAGGCGAGGTCCGTGTCGCCCGGGGTGTACGCGTCCGCGCGCGCGGACAGCTCGTGGATGGGCTGCTCGGCGGCGTACGTGTCGGTCACCCGGCGCTGGGCGAGGGCCCCCAGCGGGTCCTTCGCCGGGTCGGTCGGCGCGTTCACCGGCCACCAGACGACGACCGGGGCGTCCGGGAGGAGCAGCGGCAGGACCACCGACTGGGCGTGGTCGCCGACCTCGCCGTACAGCCGGAGGACCACCGTCTCGCCAGTGCTCGCGTCGGCGCCGAGGCGGACCTCGGCGTCGAGCCGTGCCTTGGAGCGGTCCCGCGGGGAGCGCGAGACCCGCTTGATGACGACGAGGGTCCGCGAGGGGTGCTCGCGGGACGCCTCGTTCGCGGCCTTCAGCGCGTCGTAGGCGTTCTCCTCGTCGGTGACGATGACGAGAGTGAGCACCATGCCGACGGCCGGCGTGCCGATCGCCCGCCGCCCGAGCACCAGCGCCTTGTTGATCTTGGAGGACGTGGTGTCCGTCAGGTCGGTCTTCATGGCCGGCGCCAGCTCCGTCCGTCTCGTGCGAGCATCTCGTCCGCCTCGACGGGACCCCAGGTCCCGGACTGGTACTGCGCGGGCTTGCCGTGCTTGTCCCAGAACTGCTCGATCGGGTCGAGGATCTTCCAGGACAGCTCGACCTCCTCGACGCGCGGGAAGAGGTTGGAGTCGCCGAGCAGGACGTCGAGGATGAGCCGCTCGTACGCCTCGGGGCTGGACTCCGTGAAGGACTCGCCGTAGGCGAAGTCCATCGACACGTCCCGGATCTCCATCTGGGTGCCGGGCACCTTGGAGCCGAACCGCACCGTCACGCCCTCGTCCGGCTGGACCCGGATGACGATGGCGTTGCGGCCGAGTTCCTCGGTCGCGGTGGAGTCGAAGGGGGAGTGCGGGGCGCGCTGGAAGACGACCGCGATCTCGGTGACGCGGCGGCCGAGCCGCTTGCCGGTGCGCAGGTAGAAGGGGACGCCCGCCCAGCGGCGGTTGTCGATCTCCAGCTTGATGGCCGCGAAGGTGTCGGTCTTCGACTGGGGGTCGATGCCGTCCTCCTCCAGGTAGCCGACGGCCTTCGCGCCGCCCTGCCACCCGGCGGCGTACTGGCCGCGGACCGTGGACTTGCCCAGGTCCTTGGGCAGCTTCACCGCGCCGAGGACCTTGGTCTTCTCGGCGGCCAGCGCGTCGGCGTCGAAGGAGGCGGGCTCCTCCATCGCGGTCAGCGCGAGCAGCTGGAGCAGGTGGTTCTGGATGACGTCACGGGCGGCGCCGATGCCGTCGTAGTAGCCGGCGCGGCCGCCGATGCCGATGTCCTCGGCCATGGTGATCTGCACGTGGTCGACGTACGACCGGTTCCAGATCGGCTCGAAGAGGGTGTTGGCGAAGCGGAGCGCCAGGATGTTCTGGACGGTCTCCTTGCCGAGGTAGTGGTCGATCCTGAAGACCTCGTTCGGCGGGAAGACCTCGTGCACGACCTCGTTGAGCTCCTTGGCGGAGACCAGGTCGTGGCCGAAGGGCTTCTCGATGACCGCGCGGCGCCAGGAGCCGTCCTTCTGGTCGGCGAGCCCGTGCTTCTTGAGCTGCTGGACGACCTTGGGGAAGAACTTCGGCGGGACCGACAGGTAGAAGGCGAAGTTGCCGCCCGTGCCCTGCGCCTTGTCCAGCTCCTCGATGGTGTCCTTCAGCTGCTCGAACGCGTCGTCGTCGTCGAAGTCGCCCTGGACGAAACGCATCCCCTGGATCAGCTGCTGCCACACCTCCTCGCGGAACGGGGTGCGCGCGTGCTGCTCGACGGCGTCGTGGACCTCCTGCGCGAAGTCCTCGTCCTGCCACTCCCGGCGGGCGAAGCCGATGAGCGAGAAGCCCGGCGGCAGCAGGCCGCGGTTGGCCAGGTCGTAGACGGCAGGCATCAGCTTCTTACGGGACAAATCGCCCGTGACGCCGAAGATCACCAGACCCGACGGCCCCGCGATACGCGGGAGCCGTCGGTCTGCGGCGTCACGGAGCGGGTTGGCTCCGTGGACTGCGCTCAAAGTGCTTACGCCTCCGAAGGTGCGAGGCGCGAGAGCTCCGCCTCGGTGGACTTGAGAAGGTCGTTCCAGGACGCCTCGAACTTCTCGACGCCCTCGTCCTCGAGGAGCTGGACGACATCGTCGTAGGCGATGCCCAGCTTCTCGACGGCCGCGAGCTCGGCACGCGACTGGTCGTAGGTGCCGTGCACGGTGTCACCTTCGACCACGCCGTGGTCGGCGGTGGCCTCCAGGGTGGCCTCCGGCATGGTGTTGACCGTGCCCGGGGCGACCAGGTCCACGACGTACAGGGTGTCCTTGTACGCCGGGTCCTTGACGCCGGTCGAGGCCCACAGCGGACGCTGCTTGTTGGCCTGCGCCTTGTCGAGGGCGGCCCAGCGCTCCGAGGAGAAGACCTCCTCGAACGCCTCGTACGCCAGACGCGCGTTGGCCAGCGCGGCCTTGCCCTTGAGGGCCTTGGCCTCGTCGGTGCCGATGGCGTCCAGGCGCTTGTCGATCTCCGAGTCCACCCGGGACACGAAGAAGGAGGCCACCGAGTGGATCTTGGAGAGGTCGAGGCCGCGCTCGCGGGCCTTCTCCAGACCCGCCAGGTAGGCGTCCATGACCGCGCGGTAGCGCTCGAGCGAGAAGATCAGCGTCACGTTGACGCTGATGCCGAGGCCGATGACCTCGGTGATCGCCGGCAGACCCGCCTTGGTGGCCGGGATCTTGATGAGCGTGTTGGGGCGGTCCACCAGCCAGGCCAGCTGCTTGGCCTCGGCGATGGTGGCGGTCGTCTCGTGGGCGAGACGGGGGTCGACCTCGATGGAGACCCGGCCGTCCTGGCCCTGGGTCGCGTCGAAGACGGGACGCAGGATGTCGGCGGCGTCGCGGACGTCCGCCGTCGTGATCATCCGGACGGCTTCGTCGACGGTCACCTTGCGGGCGGCGAGGTCGGCGAGCTGCTGCTCGTAACCGTCACCGTGCGAGATGGCCTTCTGGAAGATCGACGGGTTCGTGGTCACACCGACCACGTGGCTCTGGTCGATGAGCTCGGCCAGGTTGCCGGACGTGATCCGCTTGCGCGAGAGGTCGTCCAGCCAGATCGCGACGCCTTCGTCGGAGAGGCGCTTGAGAGCGTCTGTCATGAGAATTCCATCTCCATTAAGTCGTACGTATGCGGATCAGCGCGCGGCGGCGTCGATCGATTCCCGGGCGGCGGCGACGATGGCCTCCGGCGTGAAACCGAACTCGCGGAACAGGACCTTCGCGTCCGCCGAGGCACCGAAGTGCTCCAGGGAGACGATCCGGCCGGCGTCGCCGACGTAGCGGTGCCAGGTGAGGCCGATACCGGCCTCGACCGCCACACGGGCCTTGACCGACGGCGGCAGGACGGAGTCCTTGTACGCCTGGTCCTGCTCCTCGAACCACTCCACGGACGGCATCGAGACCACACGGGTCGGGACGCCGGCGGCCTGGAGCTGCTCGCGGGCCTCGACGGCCAGGTGCACCTCGGAGCCCGTGCCGATCAGCACGACCTCCGCGTCGCCGCCCTCGGCCTCGAACAGCACGTAGCCGCCCTTGACCGTGTCCTCGTTCGGCGCGTACGTCGGCACACCCTGGCGGGTGAGCGCCAGACCGTGCGGGGCGCCCTTGCCGAAGACCTTCGTGTGGCGCTGCATGATCTCGCGCCAGGCGATGGCCGTCTCGTTGGCGTCGGCCGGACGGACCACGTTGAGACCCGGGATCGCGCGCAGCGAGGCCAGGTGCTCCACGGGCTGGTGCGTCGGGCCGTCCTCGCCCAGACCGATCGAGTCGTGGGTCCAGACGTACGTCACCGGGAGGTGCATCAGGGCCGACAGACGGACGGCGTTGCGCATGTAGTCGGAGAACACCAGGAAGGTGCCGCCGTAGATGCGCGTGTTGCCGTGCAGCGCGATGCCGTTCATCTCCGCGGCCATGGAGTGCTCGCGGATGCCGAAGTGGATCGTGCGGCCGTACTTGTCGGCCTCCGGCAGCGGGTTGCCCTCGGGCAGGAACGACGAGTTCTTGTCGATCGTCGTGTTGTTGGAGCCGGCGAGGTCGGCCGAGCCGCCCCACAGCTCCGGGATGACCGCGCCGAGCGCCTTGAGGACCTGGCCCGAGGCGGCACGGGTGGCGACACCCTTGCCCGGCTCGAAGACCGGGAGCTTCTCGGCCCAGCCGGCCGGCAGCTCGTTCGCCTGGATGCGGTCGAACTCGGCGGCGCGCTCCGGGTTGGCCGTACGCCACTCGGCGAGGGACTTCTCCCACGCGGCGCGTGCCTCGCGGCCGCGGTCGCCCAGCGAACGGGTGTGTGCGATGACCTCGTCGGTGACCTCGAAGGTCTTCTCCGGGTCGAAGCCGAGGACGCGCTTGGTGGCCGCGATCTCCTCGTCGCCGAGCGCCGAGCCGTGGGCGGCCTCGGTGTTCTGCGCGTTCGGGGCGGGCCAGGCGATGATCGAGCGCATCGCGATGAACGACGGACGCTCGGTCTCGGCCTCGGCGGCCTTGATCGCCGCGTAGAGACCGGCCGGGTCCAGGTCGCCGTTGGCCTGGGGCTCGACGCGCTGGACGTGCCAGCCGTACGCCTCGTACCGCTTCATCGTGTCCTCGGACACGGCGGTCTCGGTGTCGCCCTCGATCGAGATGTGGTTGTCGTCCCACAGCAGGATCAGGTTGCCGAGCTTCTGGTGGCCGGCGAGCGAGGACGCCTCCGCGGAGATGCCCTCCTGCAGGCAGCCGTCACCGGCGATCGCGTAGATGCGGTGGTCGAACGGGGAGGTGCCGGCGGCGGCCTCCGGGTCGAACAGGCCGCGCTCGAAGCGGGAGGCCATCGCCATGCCCACGGCGTTGGCGACACCCTGGCCCAGCGGGCCCGTGGTGGTCTCGACCGCGGGGGTGTGGCCGTACTCCGGGTGGCCGGGGGTCTTCGAGCCCCAGGTGCGGAAGGCCTTCAGGTCGTCCAGTTCGAGCCCGAAGCCACCCAGGTACAGCTGGGTGTAGAGGGTCAGGGACGAGTGTCCGGCGGAGAGGACGAACCGGTCGCGCCCGACCCACTGGGGGTCGGCCGGGTCGTGCCGCATCACCTTCTGGAAGAGGGTGTACGCGGCGGGCGCCAGGCTCATGGCCGTACCGGGATGGCCGTTGCCGACCTTCTGTACGGCGTCCGCCGCCAGGATGCGGGCGGTGTCGACGGCCCGCTGGTCCAACTCGGTCCACTCGAGGTCTGTGGTGGTCGGCTTAGTGCTCACCCTGGGTCAGGGCTCCTCTCCACATGTCTGAAGCCGGTGACTGAGGGTGTACCGGCGTTGTCGAGCCTACCCCCGCCGGAACGTCCCTCTTTTCGTGTGCATGCCCCTCAAATGAGCGGACACAGCAAGACTGCCGCCGCCCGTGTGAGTTCGCCTCCCGAGGCGTGTCCACGCCTTGGGACACACCGCCTCAACACGACCCCACCCCCGCGAAGATCGGCGTCTGGGCAACGTCTACAGTGGCGTGGTACGCGCAAGCTTCACCCCACCTTCATCCGGGGAGCTTGCTGGGAATTTCTCTGTCAGGGGTGTGCGTGACGGCCGTCGAGTCCCGACCCGCAGGGGTCGTCTTGACTCCCAGCCCGGGGGGCCATCGGCCGTTCGGGGCCCGCGTCAAGGCATACGTGGCGCTGACCAAGCCGCGGATCATCGAACTGCTGCTCATCACCACCGTTCCGGTGATGTTCCTCGCCGAGCAGGGCGTGCCCGACCTGTGGCTGGTGCTCGCCACCTGCTTCGGCGGCTACCTCTCCGCGGGCGGCGCCAACGCGCTGAACATGTGCATCGACCGCGACATCGACGCGCTGATGGACCGGACCTCCCAGCGTCCGCTGGTCACCGGCGTCCTGACGCCGCGCGAGGGCCTGGTCTTCGGCCTCACCCTCGCCGTGGTCTCCACGCTCTGGTTCGGCCTGCTCGTCAACTGGCTCTCCGCCGCACTCTCGCTCGGCGCGCTCCTCTTCTACGTCGTCGTCTACACGATGATCCTGAAGCGCCGCACCGCGCAGAACATCGTCTGGGGCGGGATCGCCGGCTGCCTCCCGGTCCTCATCGGCTGGTCGGCCGTCACGAACTCGATGTCCTGGGCGGCGATCATCCTCTTCGCCGTCATCTTCTTCTGGACGCCGCCGCACTACTGGCCGCTGTCGATGAAGGTGAAGGACGACTACGCCCGCGCCGGCGTGCCGATGCTCCCGGTCCTCGCCTCCAACAAGGTCGTCGCCAAGCAGATCGTCGCGTACAGCTGGGTGATGGTCGCCGTCTCGCTGCTGCTGACGCCGCTCGGCTACACCGGCTGGTTCTACCTGTCGGTCGCCCTGCTCACCGGCGGCTGGTGGCTCTGGGAGGCGCACGGCCTGCTCAACCGGGCCAAGGCGGGCGCCACCGGCGCGAAGCTCAAGGAGATGCGCCTCTTCCACTGGTCCATCACCTATGTCTCGCTGCTCTTCGTGGCGGTCGCGGTGGACCCGTTCCTCCGTTAGGAACGCCCTCCGGAGGGACTTTCCGGGACGTCTCGACCGATGTCTCCGCTCAGATGATCTGCTCGGCCGGCGGCCGGGTCACGTGGGATAGGCCACGTGACCCGGCCGTCGCCAGTAGATCTACCCCTCGGTAGCATCCCTTTCATGGCAGAAACGAAGCAGGAAGAGCGCAAGGCGGCCAGGCTCGCCAAGGAGATCAAGGCCTTCGCCAAGGAGCACGGCGGCTCCGAGGGGCACCTCGCGCACATCGGTCAGGCGGGCACCCGGATCGTCCTCGTCGGCACCGACGGCGGCTGGGGCGACCTCGTCGCGCCGACGTACGAGATCGCGCGCCAGGCCGCCGAGAAGGCCGGCCTCACCCTCCACGAGGAGTTCGACGGCGAGTTCGCCGCCAAGGTCGAGACCGGTCCGTACGAGTGGACCCGGATGGCCGGTATCCAGATCGGCGGCCCCTCCAACGGCTGAGGCAACAACCTCGCGCGGGGCTCACCCGTTAGGACGTGTGGAGAAGCGACACGGCCACGCAGGGAGCCCCCCGAGATGATCGACACGCCGAGCCTGGTGGACCAGTACTGCCACGGGGTGCTCCGTACGGAGCTCGGCCTCGGCACCTTCGAGGCCCGCCTCGGCGCCCAGCTGGGCGGGAGCGGCGCGCTGCCCGCAGCGGGCACCACCTTCTTCGACACCCAGACCGGCTTCGCCGTGCGCCGGTGGTGCCCGCCGCTGCTCGGTCTCGAAGCGCACTGCCCACCGGCCCGGTACCTCGCGCGCCGCCGCGAACTGGGCGTCGCCGAGTCGGGCCGGCGACTGCTGAGGGCCTCCGGGATCGCCACGTACCTCGTCGACACCGGGCTCCCCGACGACCTCACGGGACCGGCCGAACTCGGCGCCACCGGGGCCGCCGAGGCCCATGAGATCGTCCGCCTCGAACCCCTCGCCGAGCAGGTCGCCGACACCTCGGGGACCGTCGAGGCCTTCCTCGCCAACCTCGCCGAGGCCGTCCACGGGGCCGCCGTCCACGCCGTGGCCTTCGCCTCCGTGGCGGGAGTACGCCAGGGACTCACCCACACGCCCGCACCCCCGGGACCCGGAGAGGTACGCGGCGCCGCGGGACGCTGGCTCGCCGCACGCCCGGCCGGCGGCCCGCTCACCGACCCCGTCCTGCTGCGCCATCTGCTCTGGATCGCGGTCACCGCAGGACGCCCCCTGCAGCTGCACACCGGGGACCGGGACCCCGCCTCGCTCGCCGGATTCGCCGCCGCCACCGCGGGGCTCGGCACCGACCTGGTGCTGCTCCACTCCTACCCGTACCACCGCGCCGCCGCGCACCTGACCGCCGTGCACCCGCACGTCCACGCCGACCTGGGCCCCGTCCTCGCGCACACCGGGGCACGGGCGGCGGCCGTCCTCGCCGAGGTCCTGGAGCGCGCGCCGTTCGGGAAGCTGCTGTTCTCCAGCGGCGCCCAGGGACTGCCCGAGCTCCATGTGGTCGCCGCGAACGTCTTCCGCACCGCCCTCACCCGGGTGCTCGGCGAGTGGGTCATGGACGGCGCCTGGTCCCGTACGGACGCCCAGCGCGTCGCCACGATGATCGCTTCGGCGAACGCACGCCGGGTCTACCGGCTCGCCGGACCCGCTGCCGGCCCCCACCGGTAGCGTTCCCCGGACCACGTCGGGTGCTTCCCCGCAGGCGACGGGGACATCAGGCACAGGGCGAAGGCGTCGACCCAGGTGCGCGCCCGGACGCCCGGTGCCCCGGGCGTCCGGGGAGTCTCAGGCGGTGGCGAGCGCGGGGTCGGCCTGGGCCGGGATGTCGGCGGTGGGGAGCGGGCGCTCGCGCAGGCTCAGGGCCAGGCGCAGGACCGCGATCCACATCAGGGACGAGCCGAGCATGTGGGCGGCGACCAGGAGCTCGGGGACCCCGGTGAAGTACTGCACGTAGCCGACGACGCCCTGCGCGAGCAGCACGATCAGCAGGTCGCGGGCGCGCGCCCGGGTGTCGAGCGGGGCGTCCACCACGCGAAGGACCAGCCACATCGCGAGCGCCAGGGCGCAGACGACCCAGGCGGCGATGGCGTGGAGGTGCGCGGCGTCCGTCCAGTCCCACGGCATGCGCGGCACGTCGCTGCTGTCACCGGCGTGCTTGCCGGCGCCGGTCACCGTCGTACCGAGCGCGATCAGCAGGCCCGACGTGATCGTGATCGCCCAGGACAGCCTGCGGACCGGGCGCGGCACGCGCGGCCGGGCGGCGGTGTCGCCCTCGCCGGTCCGGTGCCAGGTGATGACGGCGACGGTGAGCAGCGCGTTCGCGGCGAGGAAGTGGCCGGCGACCGTCCACGGGTTGAGGCCCATCCACACCGTGATGCCGCCGATGACGGCGTTGCTCATCACGATCCAGAACTGGGCCCAGGCGAGCCGGGTCAGCCCGCGCCGCCACGGCTTGGTGGACCGGGCGGCGATGATCGCCCAGCCGACCGCGGCCGACAGGACGTAGGTCAGCATCCGGTTGCCGAACTCGATCGCGCCGCGGTATCCCTGCTCGGGCGTCACGATCAGGCTGTCGTCGGTGCACTTCGGCCAGGTGTCGCAGCCGAGACCGGAACCGGTCAGCCGGACCGCGCCACCGGTGACGATGATGAGCACGCTCATCACGACGGCGGAGAGCGCGGCGCGCCGGAGCGTCCTGGGGGACGGAGTCCAGCGCCTGGCGATGGAGGCGAGGGGGGTCAGCACGGGCCCTATCGTAGGCCGGGGCTTGTGCACGCTTTCACGAGGGGTGCCTTGTCGGGAAACGTCACCCTCTGGGACCCCTCCGCTACTCCCAGCGGAAGAACTTCGCCGCCGCGCCGAGGCCGAGGACCGCCCAGACCGCGAGGGCCAGCGCGTCGCCCCAGGGCAGGGCCGCGCCGTCCTGGAGGACCGCGCGCAGACCGTCGGAGAGGGCCGAGATCGGGAGCAGCTCCAGGACCGAGCGGGCCGCGTCCGGGAACTTCTCCAGCGGGACGATGACGCCGCCGCCCACCAGGAGCAGCAGGAAGACCAGGTTGGCGGCGGCCAGGGTGGCCTCCGCCTTCAGGGTGCCCGCCATCAGCAGGCCGAGGCCGGAGAAGGCGGCCGTGCCGAGGACCAGGAGTACGAGGACCGCCAGCGGGTTGCCCCGCGGGGACCAGCCGAGGCCCAGGGCGATCGCCGTCAGGAGGGCGATCTGGAGGACCTCGGTCACCAGGACGGCGAGCGTCTTGGCGGTCATCAGCGCCCAGCGGGGGAGCGGTGAGGCGCCGAGGCGCTTGAGCACCCCGTACCGCCGCTCGAAGCCGGTCGCGATGGCCTGGCCGGTGAACGCGGTCGACAGGACGGCGAGCGCGAGGACGCCCGGGGCGAGGAAGTCGACGGCCTCGTCCGCGCCCGTATCGATGATGTCGACGGTGGAGAAGAGCACCAGGAGCAGCGACGGGATGATCACGGTGAGCAGCAGCTGCTCGCCGTTGCGCAGCAGCATCCGGGTCTCCAGCGCCGTCTGCGCCGCGATCATCCGGCCGACGGGGGCGGCTCCCGGGCGGGGGGCGTACGTACCGGTGCTCACGACCGAACCCTTGCTCACGACCGCAGTTCCTTGCCCGTCAGTTCGAGGAAGACGTCCTCGAGAGTGTGGCGCTCGACGGAGATGCCGTCGGGCATGACGCCGTGCTGGGCGCACCAGCTGGTGACCGTGGCCAGCAGCTGGGGGTCGATGGCGCCGGTGATCCGGTAGGTGCCCGGGAGCGGCTCCGCCGCGGCGGTGCCGTCGGGCAGCGCCTTGAGCAGTGAGCCCAGGTCGAGTCCGGGGCGGCCGGTGAAGCGGAGGGTGTTCTCGGCGCCGCCGCGGCACAGCTGCTCGGGGCTGCCCTGGGCGGCGATCCGGCCGGCGTCGACGATGGCGACGTCGTCGGCGAGTTCCTCCGCCTCCTGCATGAAGTGGGTGGTGAGGACCACGGTCACCCCGTCGGCGCGCAGCTCGCGCACGAGGTCCCAGGTGGCGCGGCGGGCCTGCGGGTCGAGTCCGGCGGTCGGCTCGTCGAGGAAGACGAGCTCGGGGCGGCCGACGACGGCCATGGCGAGCGCGAGGCGCTGCTGCTGGCCGCCGGAGAGGCGCCGGTAGGTGGTGCGGCCGCAGGAGCCGAGGCCGAGGCGTTCGACGAGCGCGTCCACGTCCAGCGGGTGGGCGTGCAGTTTCGCCATGTGGCGGAGCATCTCGTCGGCGCGGGCGCCGGAGTAGACGCCGCCGGACTGGAGCATGACGCCGATCCGGGGCCGCAGGGCGGCCGCGTCGGCGACCGGGTCGAGGCCGAGGACGCGCACGGTGCCGGCGTCCGGCCTCCGGTAGCCCTCGCAGGTCTCGATGGTGGTGGTCTTGCCGGCCCCGTTGGGGCCGAGGACGGCGGTCACGGTGCCGGCCCGCACATCGAGGTCGAGGCCGTCGACGGCGGTCTTGTGGCCGTACCGCTTGACCAGGCCACGGACCTGGACGACGGACCCGACGGACTCGTTTCGCATGTCGGGAAGTCTAGAGAGGGGCCGGGGGGCCTCCCGGCGCGGGGCCCGGGTCCCCGGAACGTCCGATTCAGGTGGTCCGCGGTGCGATCTCCCTTTCGTCGCGCCGGGCGCCTAAGAGGCCGGCGGAGCCCCTGTGGCCTGCGGGTACTGCCTCCCGAGGCGGCCGGGTCCGGCGCGCGGGGAGCGCGGGGCGAAGGGGCTGATTCGTCCTACGAATGATCGTTTCCGCAGGTCAGGTAAGCCTTACCTGAGTGACGCACCGCACCGTGGCCGCGTCCGGCGCGGCTTGTCAGTCCGAGATTAATTACGCAACAATGGCGTTGTGAAAAACGTTGGCGCGGCTCCGGTGGAGGAACTCGCGACCCGTGAGCGTTCGACCCGCAACCGTGTTGCGCGGTCGATCCTGGACCACGGGCCGTCGACCGTCGCCGATCTCGCCGGGCGACTCCGCCTCACCCAGGCGGCCGTCCGCCGTCATCTCGACTCGCTGGTCGCCGACAACGTCGTGGAAGCACGCGAGCAGCGCGTCTACGGGGCGCGCGCCCGCGGCCGCCCCGCGAAGGTCTTCGCGCTCACCGACTGCGGCCGGGACGCCTTCGACCAGTCGTACGACTCGCTCGCCGTCGAGGCGCTCCGGTGGATCGAGCGCAACGCCGGCGGGGAAGCGGCGGTGGCCGCCTTCGCCCGCGACCGGATCGAGGCCCAGGCGGACGCCTACCGAGAAGCCGTCGAGGCCGTCGAACCGGAGCGGCGGACCGAGGCGCTTGCCAAGGCCCTGACCGCCGACGGGTACGCTGCCACTGCGCGGAACGCGCCGGTCGGCGAGCAGCTCTGCCAGCACCACTGCCCGGTGGCCCACGTCGCCGAGCAGTATCCACAGCTGTGCGAGGCGGAGACGGAATTCTTCTCCCGCCTCCTGGGAACGCACGTCCAGCGTCTGGCCACCATCGCGCATGGTGACGGCGTCTGCACCACGTTCATCCCGCACAGCGCCCCACAGACCACCGAATCAGCATCCGCAAGCACGGCCGGGAGGAACCCCGCATGACCACCGAGATCAGCCACCCCGAGCTCGAGGGCCTGGGTCGGTACGAGTACGGCTGGGCCGACTCCGACACCGCCGGTGCCACCGCCAAGCGCGGTCTGAACGAGGACGTCGTCCGCGACATCTCCTCGAAGAAGAACGAGCCCGAGTGGATGCTGAAGCTGCGTCTCAAGGGTCTGCGGCTCTTCGACAAGAAGCCCATGCCGACCTGGGGCTCCGACCTCTCCGGCATCGACTTCGACAACATCAAGTACTTCGTGCGGTCCACCGAGAAGCAGGCCGAGTCCTGGGAGGACCTGCCGGAGGACATCAAGAACACGTACGACAAGCTCGGCATCCCCGAGGCGGAGAAGCAGCGCCTCGTCGCCGGTGTCGCCGCCCAGTACGAGTCCGAGGTCGTCTACCACCAGATCCGTGAGGACCTGGAGGAGCAGGGCGTCATCTTCGTCGACACCGACACCGCGCTGAAGGAGCACGAGGAACTCTTCCGCGAGTACTTCGGCACGATCATCCCGGTCGGCGACAACAAGTTCGCCTCCCTGAACACCGCCGTCTGGTCCGGCGGATCGTTCATCTACGTGCCGAAGGGCGTGCACGTCGAGATCCCGCTCCAGGCCTACTTCCGTATCAACACGGAGAACATGGGCCAGTTCGAGCGGACGCTGATCATCGTCGACGAGGACGCCTACGTCCACTACGTCGAGGGCTGCACCGCGCCGATCTACTCGTCGGACTCGCTGCACAGCGCTGTCGTCGAGATCATCGTGAAGAAGGGCGGCCGCTGCCGCTACACGACCATCCAGAACTGGTCGAACAACGTCTACAACCTGGTGACCAAGCGCGCCGTCGCCTACGAGGGCGCCACCATGGAGTGGGTCGACGGCAACATCGGCTCCAAGGTCACCATGAAGTACCCGGCCGTCTACCTGATGGGCGAGCACGCCAAGGGCGAGACCCTCTCCATCGCCTTCGCGGGCGAGGGCCAGCACCAGGACGCCGGCGCCAAGATGGTCCACATGGCCCCGAACACCTCCTCCAACATCGTCTCCAAGTCGGTGGCGCGAGGCGGCGGCCGCACCTCCTACCGCGGTCTCATCGAGATCGGCGAGGGTGCCCCGGGCGCCAAGTCCAACGTGCTCTGCGACGCGCTGCTCGTCGACACGATCTCCCGCTCGGACACGTACCCCTACGTGGACGTGCGCGAGGACGACGTCTCCATGGGCCACGAGGCCACCGTCTCCAAGGTCTCCGAGGACCAGCTCTTCTACCTGATGAGCCGCGGCCTCACCGAGTTCGAGGCCATGGCGATGATCGTCCGCGGTTTCGTCGAGCCCATCGCCAAGGAACTCCCGATGGAGTACGCCCTGGAGCTCAACCGGCTGATCGAGCTGCAGATGGAGGGCTCGGTGGGCTGACGCCCGCCCCGCCCCGCAGCGCCCGATTTTCTTTACGTACGCAGGAAGAGAGCAACACGACAGCCATGGCTGAGGCTCAGAACTCCCCCACTCTCGGATCCGCTCGAGCGGGGGGACCCCCTCCCGCGGGCTCCACCACCGCGGGCTCGATCGCGGTGGCCGCCGAGTCCACCGTCGCCACCCGCATGAGCGCGCCCCCGTCCTTCGACGTGGCGGACTTCCCCGTGCCGCACGGCCGCGAGGAGGAGTGGCGGTTCACCCCGCTCGAGCGCCTCCGCGGCCTGCACGACGGCACCGCCGTCGCGACCGGCGAGGGCGTCAAGGTCGAGATCGAGGCCCCCGAGGGCGTCACCGTGGAGACCGTCGGCCGCGACGACGAGCGCCTCGGCAAGGCCGGCACGCCCGTCGACCGCGTCGCCGCGCAGGCGTACTCCTCCTTCGAGAAGGCCTCGGTCGTCACCGTCGCCAAGGAGGCCGTGCTCACCGAGCCGATCCGCATCACCGTGCACGGTGAGGGCGGCGTCGCCTTCGGCCACCAGGTCATCGAGCTCGGCGCCTTCGCCGAGGCCGTCGTGGTCCTCGACCACTCCGGCGACGCGGTGCTCGCCGCCAACGTCGACTACGTCCTGGGTGACGGCGCCAAGCTGACCGTCGTCTCCGTCCAGGACTGGGACGAGAAGGCCGTCCACGTCGCCCAGCACAACGCCCTGGTCGGCCGTGACGCCTCCTTCAAGTCCGTCATCGTCACCTTCGGCGGCGACGTCGTCCGCATCCACCCGCGGGTGGCGTACGCGGCGCCCGGCGGCGAGGCCGAGCTGTTCGGTCTGTACTTCACCGACGCCGGCCAGCACCAGGAGCACCGCCTCCTGGTCGACCACAACACCCCGCACTGCAAGTCCAACGTGGCCTACAAGGGCGCGCTGCAGGGCCAGGACGCGCACGCCGTCTGGATCGGCGACGTGCTCATCCAGGCCGCTGCCGAGGGCACGGACACGTACGAGCTCAACCGGAACCTGGTCCTCACGGACGGCGCCCGGGTCGACTCCGTACCGAACCTGGAGATCGAGACCGGCGAGATCGCCGGCGCCGGTCACGCCTCGGCCACCGGTCGTTTCGACGACGAGCAGCTCTTCTACCTGATGTCCCGCGGTATCCCGCAGGCCGAGGCCCGTCGCCTCGTCGTCCGCGGTTTCTTCGCGGAGCTCGTCCAGCAGATCGGTCTGCCGGACGTGGAGGAGCGCCTCATCGCCAAGATCGAGGCCGAGCTGGAGGCCTCCGTCTGATGGCCTTCGTCCGAGTCTGCGCGCTGAGCGAGCTGGAGGCCGACACCCCGAAGCGGGTCGAGGTCGACGGCACGCCGGTGTCGGTCGTGCACACCGAGGGCGAGGTGTTCGCGATCAACGACATCTGCTCGCACGCGAACGTCTCCCTCTCGGAGGGCGAGGTCGAGGACTGCGCCATCGAGTGCTGGCTGCACGGCTCCAGCTTCGACCTCCGCACCGGCAAGCCCTCCGGCCTTCCCGCGACGCGCCCCGTCCCCGTATACCCCGTAAAGATCGAAGGGGACGATGTGCTCGTCTCCGTCACCCAGGAGTCCTGAGTCACCCATGGCAACGCTTGAAATCCGCAACCTGCACGTCTCCGTCGAGGCCGAGAACGGCCCCCGCGAGATCCTCAAGGGTGTCGACCTGACCATCAAGCAGGGCGAGACCCACGCCGTCATGGGCCCCAACGGCTCCGGCAAGTCGACCCTGGCGTACTCGCTCGCCGGCCACCCGAAGTACACGGTCACCGGCGGCACCGTCACCCTCGACGGCGAGGACGTCCTGGAGATGTCGGTCGACGAGCGCGCCCGCGCCGGCGTCTTCCTGGCCATGCAGTACCCGGTCGAGGTCCCCGGTGTCTCGGTCTCCAACTTCCTGCGCACCTCCGCCACCGCGATCCGCGGCGAGGCCCCCAAGCTGCGCACCTGGGTGAAGGAGGTCAAGTCCGCGATGGAGCAGCTCCAGATGGACCCGGCCTTCGCCGAGCGCAACGTCAACGAGGGCTTCTCCGGCGGTGAGAAGAAGCGCCACGAGATCCTCCAGCTGGAGCTCCTCAAGCCGAAGATCGCGATTCTCGACGAGACCGACTCCGGCCTGGACGTCGACGCGCTGCGCCAGGTCTCCGAGGGCGTCAACCGCGTCCGCGAGACCGGTGAGGTCGGCACCCTGCTGATCACGCACTACACGCGGATCCTCCGCTACATCAAGCCCGACTTCGTGCACGTCTTCTCCGGCGGGCGCATCGTCGAGTCCGGCGGCGCCGAGCTCGCCGACAAGCTGGAGAACGAGGGCTACGAGGCCTACAGCACGAAGGGTGGCGCATCCGCGTGACATCTGCCCATCAGGGGCTCTCCGGCCTCCTCGACACCGAGGCGATCCGCAAGGACTTCCCGCTCCTGGATCGCGTGGTCCACGACGGCAAGAAGATCGTGTACCTCGACTCCGCTGCGACCTCGCAGAAGCCGCGGCAGGTCCTCGACGCGCTCAACACGTACTACGAGCGTCACAACGCCAACGTCCACCGCGGCGTCTACACGGTCGCCGAGGAGGCGACGGCGCTGTACGAAGGCGCCCGTGACAAGGTCGCGGCCTTCATCAACGCCCCGAGCCGCGACGAGGTGATCTTCACCAAGAACGCCTCGGAGTCGCTCAACCTGGTGGCCAACATGCTGGGCTGGGCCGACGAGCCCTACCGCGTGGACCACGAGACCGAGATCGCCATCACGGAGATGGAGCACCACTCCAACATCGTGCCGTGGCAGCTGCTCTCGCAGCGCACGGGCGCGAAGCTGAAGTGGTTCGGCCTCACCGACGACGGCCGTCTCGACCTCTCGAACATCGAAGAGGTCATCACCGAGAAGACCAAGATCGTCTCGTTCACGCTGGTCTCGAACCTGCTGGGCACGGTCAACCCGGTCGAGACGATCATCCGTCGCGCCCAGGAGGTCGGTGCGCTCGTCTGCATCGACGCCTCCCAGGCCGCCCCGCACATGGTCCTGGACGTGCAGGCGCTCCAGGCCGACTTCGTGGCCTTCACCGGCCACAAGATGTGCGGCCCGACGGGCATCGGCGTCCTCTGGGGCCGCCAGGAGCTGCTCGAGGACCTGCCGCCCTTCCTGGGCGGCGGCGAGATGATCGAGACCGTCTCGATGCACTCCTCGACGTACGCGCCGGCCCCGCACAAGTTCGAGGCGGGTACGCCCCCGATCGCCCAGGCCGTCGGCCTCGGCGCGGCCGTGGACTACCTCTCGGCGATCGGCATGGAGAACATCGCGCGCCATGAGCACGCGATCACCGAGTACGCCGTGCGGCGCCTCCAGGAGGTTCCGGACCTGCGGATCATCGGCCCCACCACGGCCGAGGACCGCGGCGCGGCGATCTCCTTCACGCTCGGCGACATCCACCCGCACGACGTGGGCCAGGTCCTCGACGAAGAGGGCATCGCGGTCCGGGTCGGCCACCACTGCGCGCGGCCGGTCTGCCTGCGGTACGGAATTCCTGCGACCACGCGGGCGTCGTTCTATCTGTACTCCACCCCGGCCGAGGTCGACGCCCTCGTCGCGGGTCTGGAGCACGTACGGAACTTCTTCGGCTAGGGGACGGCTCGTGAAGCTGGATTCGATGTACCAGGACGTCATCCTGGACCACTACAAGCACCCGCACGGGCGCGGTCTTCGGGACGGCGACGCCGAGGTGCACCACGTCAACCCGACGTGCGGCGACGAGATCACGCTCCGCGTGAAGTACGAGGGCTCGCGGATCGAGGACGTGTCGTACGAGGGCCAGGGCTGCTCCATCAGCCAGGCCTCGGCGTCCGTCCTCAACGAGCTGCTCGTCGGCAAGGAGCTGGCGGACGCGCAGAAGATCCAGGGCACCTTCCTGGAGCTGATGCAGTCCAAGGGCCAGATCGAGCCCGACGACGCGATGGAGGAGATCCTGGAGGACGCGGTCGCGTTCGCCGGAGTCTCCAAGTACCCGGCCCGTGTGAAGTGCGCGCTGCTCAGCTGGATGGCGTGGAAGGACGCGACCGCCCAGGCCCTGGGCGACGCGGCGGAGAGGAAGTCGGCATGACCGAGAACGCCGAGGCCACGATGAAGCCGGCCTCCGAGGAAGAAGTCCGCGAGGCGCTGTACGACGTCGTCGACCCCGAGCTGGGCATCGACGTCGTCAACCTGGGCCTGATCTACGGCATCCACATCGACGAGTCGAACATCGCGACGCTGGACATGACCCTGACGTCGGCGGCCTGTCCGCTGACCGATGTGATCGAGGACCAGGCGAAGTCCGCGACGGACGGCATCGTCAGCGAACTGAAGATCAACTGGGTCTGGATGCCCCCGTGGGGCCCGGACAAGATCACGGACGACGGTCGCGAGCAGCTGCGCGCGCTCGGCTTCAACGTCTGATCGACCCTTCCCGTACGCGGGTGAACGGCCGTGCCCTCCGGGGCACGGCCGTTTCGCGTGCCTCCGGGGCCAGGGAGGGTCTTGTCGATCAGGCCGGGCTCGGCCTGATCGACGAGACCTCCTAGGCGAGTCCGGCCGCGCGTGCCAGGTTCTCCTTGCGGATCCGCTGGTCGACGTAGAGCAGCGCGGTGACCAGCGGTGGGAAGACGGAGACGACCGCCTGGCTGATCAGCTGGCCGAGGATCAAGAACGTGAAGATCACGCTCAGGGACGCGATCACGGCGGCGGAGTCCTCGCCGGAGAAGTCGGTGAGCGTCAGCGGGGCCGACGCGAGGGTGGAGAGGGCCTGCTGGATCAGCATGCCGACGACGGAGGCCATGATCCCGGCGGCGAGGAGACAGCCGAAGACGCGCCACCAGTCACCGCGGACCAGCTGCGAGGAGCGGCGCATCGAGGCGACCGGTCCCTGGCCCTCCATCACGGCCGCCGCCGGGGCCATGCTGAACTTCACCCAGATCCAGAGGGCGAAAGGAAGGGTCGCCAGCGCCACCAGGAACAGGACCAGGGGGAGGACGAACGAGATTCCCGAGTCGTCGGAGCCGTAGTCCGCTCCGGAGGACGCGTCGGCGAGCTCGGCGAACAGGGTCGCCATCATCGCCGCGAAGCCGCCCAGGAACAGCAGCATCGGGATCAGCAGCGCCGCGCTCGTCAGGAACACGGTGCCGAGCACGGCCGGCATCCGGTCCCATGCCCGGCGCCAGATCGCGCCGAAGGTCGTGGGGCGGCCGAGTACCGCCTCCTGGACCACGGCCGGACAGGCCGCCGCCACCAGGGCGTTCGCGCAGACCATCGCGATCATGGCGGCCAGCCAGACGCAGACGAAGGCGATGAGCAGCGGCCGGATGTCGTCCCACCGCGGCTCCTGGCCCGAGGGCAGGTCGAACACGGCGGGGAGGTCGTCGCCGACGACCGCGTACGCGATGCCGATCGCCGCCGCGACGACCAGCAGGGCGCCGAGGTAGATCACCGCGGCGACCCCGAGGAGCTGCTTCCAGTAACGGCCGAAGGCCGCGAAGGCGCCGGTCAGGATCGTGCTGAAGGTGAGCGGCGCCAGGGGTATCACGCCGGGCTTCGGCGGCGGGGGCGGCGGCGGATAGCCGTAGCCGTAGGGCGGCAGCGGCCCGGAGGGACCGTAGGGCGGCGGCCCTGGGGGAATCGTCATGCGGGACACCGTATCGGGCAGCTTTGTGTACGCGCGTACGCATCGTTGTGTACGCTTGTACGCATGGGTTACGGACTGCTCGCGGGCGCCATCGCGGCCGAGATACTCGCCACCACCTCCATGAAGTACAGCGAGGGGTTCAGCCGACTCTGGCCCTCGATCGTCACCGGCGTGGGCTACGTGGTCGCCTTCGCGCTCCTGGCGCAGGCGCTCAAGACGCTCCAGGTCGGCACCGCGTACGCCATCTGGGCCGGCGTCGGCACCGCCGCCGTCGCCGCCATCGGCATCCTCTTCCTCGGCGAGACCCTCAGCCTCGCCAAGATCGCGGGGATCGTCCTCATCGTCGCGGGGGTCGTCGTCCTCAACCTGGGCGGTGCCCACTGATGGCCCGCGCCCGCCGCCACGACCCCGAACGGCGGGACCGCATCGTCGAGGCGGCCCTCCGGGTCGCCGGACGCTCCGGGATCGCCGGGCTCAGCCACCGCACCGTGGCCGCCGAGGCGGACGTGCCCCTCGGCTCGACCACGTACCACTTCGCCTCCCTCGACGAACTCCTCGTCGCCGCCCTCCGCAAGGCCAACGAGGACTTCGCGCGGCTGCTCCGCGAGCACCCCGTCCTCAACGCGCCGGACACCGACCTCGCCGCCGCGCTCGCCCGCTTCCTGGGGGAGTGGATCGGCGGCGAACGCGCCCAGGTGGAGCTGGAGTACGAGCTCTACCTCGCCGCCCTGCGCCGCCCCGCGCTCCGCCCCGTGGCCGCCGAGTGGGCCGAGACCGTGGTCTCCGTCCTCTCCCACCGCACCGACCCGGCCACCGCGCGCGCCCTGGTCGCCCTCGTGGACGGCATCAGCCTCCAGTCCCTGCTCACCGGCGAGCCGTACGACGAGGAGTACGCGCGCGTGATGCTGACCCGGGTGCTGCGCCCGGCATGAGCAGGAGCGGGGCGAGGGCCGGGCGAGAGCCGGACGACGGCCCTGCCCGACCTGAAGGAAGGACCGAGACGGCCCCTCCCGCGCTCGTCGGAACCGCCTACACGCTCGACCGACACCTGAGACCGGTTGGCCCGCGCGGGGCCCCGCCGGTTAGGTTTTCCGTCATGACCACTGCTCCTCGCACCACCGGCGCCGTCGCCGCCGGCCTCGCCACCATCGCCGGCGACGGCACCGTTCTCGACACCTGGTTCCCCGCCCCCGAGCTGACCGAGGCCGCAGGCCCCGCCGGCACCGAGCGGCTCACCCCCGACGAGGCCGTGAACGCCCTCGGCGAAGGCGCCGCCAAGGCCCTCGGCGTGGACGCCCGCCGCGGCGTCGAGGTGGTCGCCGTCCGCACCGTCATCTCCTCGCTGGACGAGAAGCCGCTCGACGCGCACGACGCCTACCTGCGTCTGCACCTGCTCAGCCACCGCCTGGTCAAGCCGCACGGCCAGAGCCTGGACGGCGTCTTCGGCCTCCTCGCCAACGTCGCCTGGACCTCGCTCGGTCCGGTCGCCGTCGACGACATCGAGAAGGTCCGCCTCAACGCGCGCGCCGAGGGCCTGCACCTCGCCGTCACCAGCATCGACAAGTTCCCGCGGATGACGGACTACGTCGCGCCCGCCGGGGTCCGGATCGCCGACGCCGACCGGGTGCGGCTCGGCGCCCACCTCGCGGCCGGCACCACCGTCATGCACGAGGGCTTCGTCAACTTCAACGCCGGCACCCTCGGCACCTCGATGGTCGAGGGCCGGATCTCCGCCGGCGTCGTCGTCGGCAACGGCTCCGACATCGGCGGCGGCGCCTCCACCATGGGGACCCTGTCGGGCGGCGGCAACGTCGTCATCTCGATCGGCGAGCGCTGCCTGATCGGTGCCGAGGCGGGCGTCGGCATCGCGCTCGGTGACGAGTGCGTCGTCGAGGCCGGTCTGTACGTCACCGCCGGCACCCGGGTCACGATGCCCGACGGCGAGATCGTGAAGGCCCGCGACCTCTCCGGCGCCTCGAACATCCTGTTCCGCCGCAACTCGGTCACCGGCGCCGTCGAGGCCCGCCCGAACAACGCGGTCTGGGGCGGGCTGAACGACATCCTCCACAGCCACAACTGATCCGGTGACTCTGCGTTAACAGAACGCAGAGTCACTGCACGCAGACGAGGCGAGGAGTCGACATGAGGGCGAAGCGCATGGTCGCAGGAGTGCTCACGACGGTGGCGGTCCTGCTACCGGCCGGGACGGCCGTGGCGGACGAGACGCACACCCACAACGGGCCCACCGTCTCCAACGGGCCCAGCCTCTCGCTCCACACGGGTCAGATCGACGACCCGCTGGAGGACGTCCTGGAGCACGCCGCCGTCCTCGGCAGGACCTACACCACCGACTCCGCCTGAAGCAGCGCCTCGTACAGACCACGCAGCCCGTCGACCGACTCCCGGTCGGCGGGCTGCAGCGGTTCGCGCACCGGGCCGCCCAGCAGCGCCTTGACGGTCACCGTGCCGGGCAGACCCGCGGCCATCATCCGTTCGGCGAGCGGCAGCAGCCGGGCGTTGAGCCGGGCCGCCTCCGCCGTGTCGCCCGCGTCGAAGGCGTCGAGGACCGCGCGCAGCTGACGGGGCGCCACGTTCGCCACCGTGCTGACATAGCCGGCGCCGCCGACCGCGTACAGCGGCAGGTTCAGCTCCTCGCAGCCCGAGTAGTACGCGAGCGGGGTCTCCGCGATCAGCCGGGCCGAGCCCAGCAGGTCGTACGCGCAGTCCTTGACGGCCACGATCCGCGGGTGCTCGGCGAGCCGCCGCAGCGTCTCGGGCTCGACGCGCGTGCCGGTGCGGCCGGGGATGTCGTAGACCATCACCGGGAGGCCGGTCGCCTCCGCGACCTTCAGGAAGTGGGCCTCGACGGCCGGCTGCGGAGGGCGGCTGTAGTACGGGGTGACGACGAGCAGGCCGTCCGCGCCCGCCGCCTCGGCCCGGCGGGCCAGTTCGGCCGTGTGCCGGGTGTCGGCGGTGCCGACGCCGGCGACGACCGAGGGGCCGGGGCCCACGGCCTCCCGGACGGCGCGGACGAGCGCGGCCTTCTCGGCGTCGGTGGTGGTCGGTGACTCACCGGTGGTGCCGTTCAGGACCAGACCGTCGCAGCCGTCGCCGACGAGCCGGGCGGCCAGCTTGCCCGCCTCGTCGAGGTCGAGCCCGCCGTCGGCGGTGAACGGGGTGATCATCGCGCAGAGCGCGCGGCCGAAGGGGCGTGCCGGGCGGGAAGGGGAAGTGCTCATCACCGAAGTCTGAGCGGTTTGCACGGTGAAGGTCCACTTAGATCTGCTTCGGCGGAAAGATCACGATCACTTAAGCGTGCGGGCTCTGGCATGATCGACGGGCGCGACAGGGGGACATGGAGACAGCACAGCATGAGCGCACACAGCACCGACGGCGACCGCGTCGCCCTCGTCACCGGCTCGTCCTCGGGCATCGGCGCCGCCGTCGCCCGCCGCCTCGCCGAGGCCGGATACCGGGTCGTGGTCAACTCCGCCCGCTCCGTCGAGGCGGGCGAACGCCTCGCCGCCGACCTGCCCGGCGCCGTCTACCTCCAGGCGGACGTCTCCGACGAGACCCAGGCCCAGGCCCTCGTCGAGCGGGCCGTGGAGACCCTCGGCCGCCTCGACCTCCTCGTCAACTGCGCGGGCACCACCCGGTTCATCCCGCACGACGACCTCGAAGCCGCCTCGCCCGAGGTCTGGCGCCACCTCTACGACGTCAACGTCATCGGCGTCTGGCAGACCATCACCGCCGCCGTCCCGCACCTGCGGAAGAGCCGCGGCGCCATCGTCAACGTCTCCTCCCAGGCCGGCGTCCGGCCGGGCGGCAGCTCCATCCCGTACGCCGTCTCCAAGGCGGCCGTCAACCACATGACGAAGCTCCTCGCCAAGGCCCTCGGCCCCGACGTCCGGGTCAACGCGGTCGCGCCCGGCCTCATCGACACCCCCTGGTTCGACGGGGTCGACGGCGCCGACGCGGCCAAGGCGCATGTGGCCGACGTCGTCCCGCTGCGCCGGGTCGGCCGGGCCGAGGACATCGCCGGCGCCGTCCACGACCTGGCCCACTCCGCGTACATCACCGGCGAGGTGCTTCTCGTGGACGGCGGCGGCCACCTGCTCGGCTGACGGCGGGTCCCGCCGAGCGGGCCGGTCCGCGCTCCGACCGGGGCGGGCCGGACCGCTCAGCGCGCGAGCTGGGGCCCGCACCCGTCAGAGCGTGAGCTTGAAGCCCTCGTGGCTGCGCGCGTACCCCAGGGAGGCGTAGAAGCGGTGGGCGTCCGTGCGCGGCTTGCCGCTGGTCAGCTGGACCAGCGCGCAGCCGCGTTCCCGCGCGCGTGCCGCGGCCCGCTCCATCAGCTCCCGGCCGAGGCCGCCGCCGCGCCGGTCGGCCCGGATCCGGACCGCCTCGACGAGGGCCCGCTCGGCGCCGCCCCTGCCGAGCCCCGGGATGTACGTGATCTGGAGGCAGCCGAGGACCAGCTCGCCGTCCGTCAGGACCAGCATCTCGTTGCGCGGATCGGCCTCGATGTCCGCGAAGGCCCGCTCGTACGCCTCGGCGACGGTGACCGAGGCCGGGTCCACGACCGTGTCCTCGTCGGCCAGGAGCGCGAGGACGGCGGGAAGTTCGGCGCGGGTCGCGGGGCGCAGGGTCAGGTCACGAAGGATCATGGCGCGAAGTCTCGCACGGGAACGGGGGTTGACCTCAACCAAGGTTGAGGGACGACGGTGGAGCCATCCGAGGAACCCCCGAGGAACAGGAGACCTCATGAACGCCGTCGCCCACCCCGATGCCCGCCCCGACCTCCACCGCCCCGGAGTCGGCGCCGTCCTCGTCAGCACCTGGCGGGTCGGCACCCCGGAGCGCCAGCGCGCGGCCGTCGACGCCATCCGCGAGACCTGGGAGAGCCGGGAATGGCCCGACCTCGGGCTTCTCTCGTACAGCGTCTACGTCGGGACCGACGGGGACACGCTGCTGCACTACTCGCAGTGGACCGCCGAGCAGGCCTACGAGGACTTCCTCCGCACCTACCGCGACGACCGGAACGCCGAGATCGACGCCGCCGTGCCCGGCATCGAGCGGGTGGAGCTCCGACGCTACGCGCCGATCCACCGCTCCGCCGTCCGCGACGGGTCGGGCACGGGGGAGCTGCCCGGGGTCGTCGTGGTCGTCGAGGCCGACTTCGGCGGGCCGGACGCGGGGAGCCGGCAGGACTGGGTGGACACCGTGTTCGCCGCCCTGGACGAGGACGCGGCGCTGCGGCCGGGGTCCGGCGGGTCCGGCGCCCACTTCCATCTGTCCACCGACGGCGGCCGGGTCCTGAACTACGCCGAGTGGGAGAGCGAGCGGGCCCACGCGGAGTGGCTCGCGGACGACGCCAGGCTGAGCGAGGCCTGGACGCGGGTGCACCACCACCCGGGGCTCGTGGGCAGCCGGGTGAAGCGGTACACGCCCGCGCTCAGCCTGAGCGCGGGCGTGTGAGACGGCCGGACGGCCCGGAGCGGTTCACCGCCGCGCCGGGCCGCCCCCGGTGACTACGGGCGGAAGCGCACGACCTGGGGGTCGTGGTCGCTGTCCTGGTCGGCGAACTCCGCGTTGATGTGGACGCTGTCGTACTCGAAGTGGCGCACGCCGGGGCTCGTCAGGATCTGGTCGAGCACCTGGCTGTTGCCCTGGTAGACGTACGAGTAGCGCTCGCTGCGGGGCAGCGACTTCACGGCGGGGTACAGCGCGCCGCCGTCGGTCAGCGCCTCCGTCGTCCCGGAGAACTCGAAGTCGTTGATGTCGCCGACGACGAGGACGTCGGCCTGCTTCTCGACCGCGAGGAGCTGCTTCACGAAGCCGTTGACGGACTGGGCCTGGAGCAGTCGCTTCGCCTCGGAGGAGCGGACCGGCGGCTGGTGGTGCGAGACGATCGACTCGTCGCCGCCCTTCGAACCGAAGTGGTTGGCGATCACGAAGACCGTACGGCCGCGGAAGACGAACTCGCCCGCGAGCGGCTTGCGGCTGCTCTCCCAGGCGGTGTTCGCCGGGTCGATCCGGCCGGGGGAGACCGTCAGGGCGGCGTGGCCCTTGCGGCCCGTCACGCCGGTGGCGGAGGCCGCGTCGGTGGCCGCGCGGTCCGTGAAGGAGACCCGCTCGGGGTTGAAGAGGAAGACCTGACGGATATTGCCGCCGGGCTCGCCGCCGTCCTTGTTGTTCTCCGGGTCGACCGAGCGCCACTCGTACGCCGGGCCGCCGGCCGCCACGATCGCGTCCGTGAACTTCTTCACCGTCTGGTCGGCGGCGACCGTGCCGTCGTTCTTGGCGCCGTTGTTGTCCTGGATCTCCTCCAGGGCGAGGATGTCGGGCGAGGCGAGGTTGGCGACGACCGCCTTCGCGAGCGCGTCGAACTTCTCCTGCGGGTCACTCGGGTCGAGGTTCTCCACGTTGTACGTGGCCACGGCCAGCTCGTTCCTGTGCTGCCGGTCCGTGGACTCGCGCTCGAGGCCGCGGTCGACGACCGTGCCGAGGGTGCGGGCGGTGAGCGTGTAGCCGCCGAACTGGTTGAAGTCGAGCGGACCCTCGGTGGTGCCGGTCAGCCGGTCGCCGACGTTCGCCTTGGGGAAGGGCTGCTGGGCGATCGGGGTCAGCGACTGGATCTGCAGCCGGCCGGTGTTCTGCGACTCGTACGAGCCGTAGACCGTGCCGCCGCGCCGGTTGCGGTTCTCCCAGGGCTTCACCGTGACCCACAGCTCGGAGTACGGGTCGGTGGCGCCGACCACGCGCGAGGAGCCGATCCGGACGTTGGTGCCCTCCAGGGACTCGTAGTAGTCCAGGGCGTACGTGCGGGGCTTCAGGGTCAGTCCGTTGATCGAGCCCGCCGCGGCCGGGTCGCCCTCGGGGGTGTACTCGTCGGGGACGGACCAGGACGAGATGGTCACCGGAGCGGGGACCGGGTTGCCCTGCGAGACCACGGTGACGACCGGCTTGGAGATCTGGGTCAGCGACTGGTTGCCGGAGGTCAGCCCGCCGGGGACGTACTCGGTGACCGTGCCGCTCAGGCTGACCGCGTCGCCGACGGCGACCGTCGGGACGGAGCTGGTGAAGACGAAGAGGCCCTCGCTGGTGGCGGGGTCGCCATCCCCCTCGGGGTCCTGGATCCAGAAGCCGCGCGAGCCGTAGGTGCGGACGCCGGTGACGACGCCCGTCACGCCGGAGACCTGCTTGCCGACGAGCGGCGAGACGCGCGTGGTGCCCTGGATGTCGTGGATGCGGACACCGGCCGCGTCCTCGGCGGCGGCGTTCGTCGAACCGGCCAGCAGACCCGCGGCGAGGGCGGCGGCGACGACGGCGGAGACCGCGGCGGAGCGCGCGACGGTGCGGCCGGCAGATCTCGGTATGGAGGAAGGCATCAGGGGACTCCGAGGGTGCTTGGAGGAACGGCAGATGAATCTACGCGCGTCAATCTCTGTGCAGGGCGCCCAACTTGTCAAGAGTCGACGGGTGTACGAAGGCTGACGGACACATGAACCGACGGACCGCCCCCTGGATGCGTCTACGCTGAGAGCCGCGCTCCGAGCCCGTCTCCGAGCCCCTTCACCCGCCAGTCACCCTTCACCCACGGACGCGTCGAGGAGACCCCCCAGATGTCAGCGGAGCACCCCACCCTTCCCCCCGTTCGGCTGCGTGCGGACGCGGAGCTGGCGCGGGACGCGCTGGCGGCCCCCCTCCTCGCGAACGCGGTACGGCTCGCCCGCTGGGCCGGACCCGACACCCGGGTCGACGCGGGCGGCGAGCTCGTCGACGAGCAACTGCCCGAGGCCGTCGAGGTCCTGGGCCTCACCGACGACGAGGACGGCGAGATCTCGGCGGGCGACGCCTGGCGCCTCGCCGTCGACACCGGTCTGGTGAACGTCGAGGACGGCGAGGAGGACGAGGCGGGCGACGCCGCCGGGCGGGCCTCGGCCGGCGACAACCTCGCGGTCGTCACGGGCGGTTCGCCCCAGGACGTCCTCGCGCTCTGGCTGGACGGCTTCGACGTGGTCTTCGCCGACGCCGTCGCCCCGGTCATCGACGACCTGGACGAGATCGTCGGCGAGGACGGCGAGATCGACATCGAGTCGCTCGACTGGGACCCCGAGATCGAGGCCGAGTTCCTGGAGGGCGTCCTCGGAAACCTCTACCTGCTCACCGTCAGCGAGGGCGGGCCCGGCGAGGGCCCGGTGCCGCTGCCCGCGCTCGCCGCGTCGATGGTCGTCCCCGACGACATGGGCGAACCCACCGACGACGTCCTGGAGCAGGTCTCGGACGCGATGATGCGGCTCGACGAGCAGTTCCGGCTGCTCGAACCGATCGGGCTCGTCGAGTACCAGCCCGTCGACGAGGCGCTGATGGCCGAGGAGGGCGAGGAGCCCACGCCGCCCATCGACGACGAGGACGTCACCCGGTACGGCATGGTCCGGCTCACCGAGCTCGGTCTCTACGGCATCCGGGCCCGGATGCTGGAGGCCGGCGTGGACGCCCCCGCCGTCGGCGACCTCGCCGACAAGGGCGCCGACGCGCTGCTCGACGGCATCTCCGGCTACCCGGAGGCCGCCGCCCGTGAGGAGACCGCCGCCTGGCTGACCGGCCGCGACGCGCTCACCGCCGCCCGCGAGCTGCTGCACGCCGCACGCGGCTCGGACGCCGGCTCGCCGCTGCGCCGCCTCCACTGCCAGCAGACGCTCTCCCTGGTGGGCGCCGAGGCGGAGCCCGCGGTGCGGGAGGTCCTGGACGACGCGGAACTCGGCGGTCTCGCGCGGGTCTGGCTCGCCGAGCGGGGCGCGGCGGACGTGCCCGCGCCGCCGGAGTCGATGATCTTCTGGCTGGCGGTCGACACGATCGCGGCCCAACTCGACGCGGACGGCGACCTGGAGGAGCTCCAGGAGCTGATCGAGGGGCTCACGGGGCGGCACAGCGGCTTCTTCGAGGCGGCCTGGCGGGTGGAGCACCCGGCGACCGCGGAGGTCCTGGAGACGATGGGACGTCTGCACCGCGACAAGAGCGCCGCGAAGGAGGCCCGCAAGGCGGCCTTCAAGGCCCGGTCGCGGGCTGGGTCGGGGTCGGAGTCGTAGCGGCGGGGAAAGGTCGGGGAGGCGGCTGAGGGGACCCGGCCTGGGGGCCGGGCGACCCCCGGACCGGGCGTGGCCGGTCGGGCCGGGTCGCCAGGCCCGCTGGGCGCCGCCGAGCTTGCCGGGTGGGCGTGGCCGAGGTCGCCGCGACGGGCGCGCCCGGCGGTGTTCCCGTGGCGTTCAGACGGTGTTCGTGGCGGCGCGGGAGGGTGGCCCGCGACAACCGGGCCAGCACAGGGAGAACGCCACACATGCCCCTCAACCGCAGAGAGTTCACGAAGCAGTCCGCCGTCGCCGGTGCGGGCCTCGCGCTCACCGGTGTCGTCGGGGCTCTCGCCACCGCGCCCGAGGCCCTCGCCTCCGACGACCCGGAGGCGTACGGAGCCGGCCACGACCACGACCACGGCCACGGTCATGGGAACGGCCACGGCCGCGGCCACCGGCTCGGGTACGGAGAGCTCGTCGCCGACCCCGAGGGGATGCTCGCCCTGCCCGCCGGGTTCTCGTACCGCGTCATCACCCACAGCGGTGTGACCCGGCTGGAGTCCGGCGAGTTCACTCCCTCCAACCACGACGGCACCGCCGCCTTCGCCGGACCGCGCGGCACCACGTACCTGGTCAACAACCACGAGCTCAAGGGCACCCGCGACAAGTGGGACCACCCGGTCCCGCTCACCGAGGGGCTCGTGTACGACCCGGCGGCGGCCGGCGGCTGCACGGTCGTCGAGGTGCACCGTGACGGCACCGTCGCCGAGTGGGTCGGCCTCGCCGGCACCTCCACCAACTGCGCGGGCGGCAGCACCGCCTGGGGCACCTGGCTGACGGGCGAGGAGAACTCGGACCGCGCCGGCGTGAACGGCATGACCAAGGACCACGGGTACATCTTCGAGGTCGACCCCCGCGACCGCCGCGCCAACCGCGCCCCGAAGCCGATCAAGGCCTTCGGCCGGTACGACCACGAGGCCGTCGTCATCGACCCCAAGCGCGGCCACGCCTACCTCACCGAGGACGCCTCCAACCCCAACGGGCTGCTCTTCCGCTGGGTGCCGCCGAAGGGCTTCGAGCACGGCCGGGGCAGGCTCCGTACCCTCGCCGACGACGCCGGTGTGCTCCAGGCCGCCAAGTGCGTCGACTCCGCGGGCCGCCTCGTGGACGACCTCTCCCGGGCGAGCCGGATCGGCACCGTCTACGGCGTGGACTGGGTCGACGTCCCGGACCGCGACGGCCGCACCGTCTCCGTCCGCAAGCAGTTCGCGGACGGCCGGATCACCCGCGCCCGCAAGCTGGAGGGCATGTGGTGGGCCGACGGCGGCACGTACGTCGTCTCCTCGTACGCGCGCGAGGAGAGCCCCGGCGCCGCGCACGACGGCCAGGTCTGGTTCTACGACCCCAAGCGCCGCACCCTCACCCTCAAGGTGCTGCTCGGCGTGAACGCCGCCCCGGACGTGGACGGCGCCTACGACGGCCCCGACAACATCACCGTCTCCCCGTACGGCGGGCTCGTCATCGCCGAGGACGGCGAGGGCGTCCAGCACCTCTTCGGCGCCACCGACGCGGGCCGCACCTACCCGATCGCCCGCAACGACCTCAACGGCAGCGAGTTCACCGGCGTGACCTTCTCGCCCGACGGTGACACGCTGTTCGCCAACATCCAGGACCCGGGCATCATGGTGGCGATCACCGGACCGTGGCGCCGCCAGCCGCGCCGCTGACCCGCGCCCGGCCCTCACTTCTGACCTCTGGTCAGCTCCATGGACTGACATCTAACATGTCAGTCCATGGACGCATTACGGCCCGTGGGCCGGACCCTGCTGCGTGACCGGGCCTACGAGGCGCTGCGCGAGGCCATCGTGCGCGGCGACCTCGCCCCCGGCGCCCCGCTCAAGGACGCCGACCTCGCCGACCGCCTCGGGCTCTCGCGCGCACCCGTGCGCGAGGCGCTGGCCCGGCTCGGCGCCGAGGGGCTCGTCGAGTCCAAGCCGCAGAGCTACACCCGGGTCACCCGGCCGGTCAGCCGGGTCGTCCGGGACGCCGCCTCGGTGGTCCGGGTGATGCACGAACTCGCCGCCAGGACCGGCGTACCGCTGCTCGGGCCCGAAGGCATCCGGGCCATGCGCGAGGCCAACGAGCGCTTCGCCGCGGCCGTCCGCGCCTCCGACGTCGAGGCCGCCCTCCAGGCCGACGACGAGCTGCACCAGGTCCTCGTCGTCGCCAGCGGCAACCACGCCGCCGCCGCCACGATCGCGCGGTACACCCCCCTGATCCGCCGTGTCGAGCGGCGCCTCTTCGGCGACGCCGGGAGCTGCGGCTCGGCCGAGCTGCACGCGCGGCTCATCGAGGCGTGCGCGGCGGGGGACGCGGCGGAGGCGGTACGGGTCACCACGGAGATCTGGGCGGCCCTGGAGCAGCTCGCGGACGACGCCATCGAGGTGGCGGAGGTGACGGGCATTCCGGCGCCCGAGGCCCCCACGTCCCCCACGACCCCCGGGTCCGCGGCTCCGTAGCCCGCCCGTCCCCGCGAGCCCGTCCTCACGTCCGGTCCGCGCGCCCGTCCCCGCGAGCCCGTCCTCGCGACCGGCCGCGCCCGTCCCCGCGGGCCCGTCCTCGCGACCGGCCGCGCGCCCGTCCCCGCGTCCAGGAACGTCGACCAGCAGCCGTCACTCACCGGGAGCCGCATTGCCGATCACCGACTTCGACCGCTACCCGCTCCTCTTCGGGCCCTCGCCGGTCCACCCCCTCGAACGCCTCACCCACCACCTCGGCGGCGCCACCCTCTGGGCCAAGCGCGAGGACTGCAACTCCGGCGTGGCGTACGGCGGGAACAAGACCCGCAAGCTGGAGTACCTGGTCGCCGACGCCCTCGCCCAGGGCTGCGACACCCTCGTCTCCATCGGCGGCGTCCAGTCCAACCACACCCGCCAGGTCGCCGCCGTCGCCGCCCGCGCCGGGCTGCGCTGCGTCCTCGTGCAGGAGAGCTGGGTCGACTGGCCGGACTCCGTCTACGACAAGGTCGGCAACATCCTGATCAGCCGCCTCGCGGGCGCCGACGTACGCCTGGTGAAGGCGGGCTTCGGGATCGGCTTCAAGGAGAGCTGGGAGCTGGCCCTGCGGGAGGTCGAGGAGAGCGGCGGCACGCCCTACGCGATCCCCGCGGGCGCCTCGGACCACCGGCTCGGCGGGCTCGGCTTCGCGAACTGGGCGTACGAGGTGGCGGAGCAGGAGCGCGAACTCGGCGTCTTCTTCGACACGGTGGTCGTCTGCTCGGTGACCGGCTCCACCCAGGCCGGCATGGTCGCGGGCTTCGCCGCGCTCGCCGAGGAGGAAGGCGGACCGGCCCGCCGGATCATCGGGGTCGACGCCTCCGCGAAGCCCGTCCCGACGCACGAGCAGATCACCCGGATCGCCCGGGACACCGCCGCCCTCATCGGCGTCGAGCGCCCGGTGACGGAGGCCGACGTCGAGCTGGACGAGCGCTACCACGCCGGGGTGTACGGCATCCCGGACGAGGCGACCCTCGACGCGATGAGGCTCGCGGCCCGCACCGAGGGCATGATCACCGACCCCGTGTACGAGGGGAAGTCGATGGCGGGACTGATCGATCTGGTGGACCGGGGAGAGGTCGGCCGGGACTCGACCGTGCTCTACGCCCACCTCGGCGGCCAGCCCGCCCTCAACGCGTACAGCGCCCTGTTCTGAACCGGGGACCCGGCCGCTCAGAGTGCCTGGGCGGCCGGCTTCACCATGCCCCGGACGGTTCGCGACTTCACGAACTCGCCCATCGCCGTCATCTCCCACTCGCCGGTGAACTGCTTGATCAGCTTGGCCATCATCACGCCGGTCTGCGGCTCGGCGGTGGTCAGGTCGAAGCGGACCAGCTCCTCGCCCGTCGCCGCGTCGATCAGCCGGCAGTAGGCCTTGGCGACCTCGGTGAACTTCTGGCCGGAGAACGAGTTCACCGTGAAGACCAGACCGGTCGTGTCGGCGGGCAGCCGGCCGAGGTCGACGACGATCACCTCGTCGTCGCCCGCGCCCTCACCGGTGAGGTTGTCGCCGGAGTGCTTCACCGAGCCGTTGAGGATGGACAGCTTGCCGAAGTAGCAGCTGTCCAGGTGGTTGCGCTGCGGGCCGTACGCGATGACGGAGGCGTCCAGGTCGATGTCCTTGCCCCGGTACGCGGGCTCCCAGCCGAGGCCCATCTTGACCTGGGAGAGCAGCGGGCGGCCGCCCTTGACCAGGGACACCGTCTGGTTCTTCTGGAGGCTGACCCGGCCCTTGTCGAGGTTGATCTTGCCCGAGGCGGCGGGGGCCGCGGGAGCGGGCGGCGTGGCGGCCGCGATCCGGGGGTCCACCGCGGCGACGGGTGGCGCCGGCGGAGCCGGGGGTGCCACCGGCGGGGCGACGGGCGCGGGCGGGGCGACGGGGGCCGGGGCTGCCGCGGCGGGGGCGGCGGCGGGCTCGTCGTCCACCGAGACGCCGAAGTCGGTGGCGATGCCCGCGAGACCGTTCGCATAGCCCTGGCCGACGGCGCGGGCCTTCCACGCGCCGTTGCGCAGATAGATCTCGACGACGACGAGCGCCGTCTCGGTGGCCAGCTGGGGCGGGGTGAAGGTGGCGAGGACGGTGCCGTCGTCCGCGTTGCGAAGGGTGGCGGTGGGCTCGATGCCCTGGAAGGTCTGGCCCGCGGCGTCGGGGCTCGCGGTGACGACGATCCTCTCGATGCCGGCCGGCACGGCGCCGGTGTCCACCAGGATCGCGTCGGGGGCGGCACCGCCGCCGGAGCGGTAGGTGACGCCGGGGCCGGACGGCTGGTTGTAGAAGATGAAGTCGTCGTCCGAGCGCACCTTGCCGTTGGCGCCGAGCAGCAGGCCCGAGACGTCGAGCCGCACCGGGGCGGCGACGTCCACCGCCACGCGAGCGACGGTGAGGGGGATGTTCGAGCCGGGGGTCATAGCGGTCATGCCAGGGCTAACGATCCGGGCGCCTTTGCCGTTCCCTTACCCTCGGCCGGTTCGGCCACCTTGATTACGGGGGTGGTTCCTGGCCTGCCGCTCGTTGCCGAAGCGGTACGCGCCCGTCCACCGGGCCATGACGAGCTGGGCGTCGCCCGACTCGACCTCGGCGAGGAACTTCTCCGCGCGGGCGCCGCGCAGCACGCCCGCGGCGCGGCCCAGGTGGGTGAGGACCACCGAGCCGTCCCCGCGCTGTTCGTACGTGAATCCATGGGGTCGTGGCATGCCGGGCATCCTGCCGTTCCCGGTCAGATCCGTCATATGAATATTCTTTCGACCCATGGGTGCAGTGGGGGCGGAGGGGCCGGTGGTACCGGCGGGGGTGGGGGGCGCTGTGAGCGGGGTCGGCGGGAACTGTTTTCGGACACAGGACGTGGACGAGGCGCGCGTCGAGCTCGACGCCCGCTACTACGCGAACCGGATGGACCTCGTCGACCGCGAGCGGCGCCCCTTCGCGGCGCGTTTCGACACGGTCGTGCTCGGCCCGCTGGTCATCGGCGACCTGAGCTGCGGCGCCGATGTGCGGATGAGCTTCGGAGAGCTGGGCGCGTACCACCTGAACGCACCGCTCAGCGGGCGGATGGAGATGCGCCAGGGCGGGGCCTCGATCGTCGCGACGGAGGCCCAGGCGCTGCTCCTCGACCCGGCGGGCGACACCTTCCTCGACCGCTGGACCGGGGACTGCCGGACCCTGTCGGTGAAGGTCGGGGCGGCCGAGCTGCGCGACCGCCTGGAGGCGCTGATCGGCCGCCCGCCCCGGGGCCCGCTGGTCTTCGCGCCCGGCCTGGACATCACCGGCGGTCCCGGTCTGAGCTGGGTGCGCTTCGCCCGCCAGGTCGCCGCCGAGGCGCTCGCCGGCGAGGGCCTCGCCCGGCACGAGCTGGTGGCGCGCCCCTTGCAGGAGGCGCTGCTCAACGGGCTGCTCCTGGCCGCCGAACACCCCTGGCGCGAGGCCCTCGCGCACCCGGGGGAGCCGCGGCGGCCGGCCCCGGTCAAGCGGGTGATGGACGCGGTGCGGGAGCGGCCCGAGCACCCGTTCACGACCACCGAGCTGGCCGCCCTCGCCCGGGTGAGCGTGCGCCGCCTCCAGGAGTCGTTCCGCGAGTACGTGGGGATGTCGCCGATGGCGTACGTACGGGAGGTCCGCCTCGACCGGGTCCGCGAGGAGCTGCGGGTGGCCGCGCCGGACGAGGTGGGCGTGAGCGAGGTGGCCTGGCGCTGGGGCTTCGCCCACCAGGGCCGCTTCGCGGCGCGCTACCGGGAGAAGTTCGGCGAGTCGCCGTCGGAGACCTTGCGCGGCTGCCGCTGAGCGGGCCGTCCGCCTGCGCCGGGTGTGCCGAGCGACGGTCGCGGAAGGGCTGGCGTGCGCCGGGGCGCGTAAGGGGGCGCGTAATTCGCTGACCGGCTGGGTTCCATGCACCAACCCGCCGCGCATTCCGGACAGGGGTCGCGTTCCGCGGCTCGCGATGATCTTCGTCCGGGCCTACGGTGAGCAGGTCCGGCCGCCAGTGCGCGCGCCGTGACCCGGGCCCCGGCCGGCTCCCCCGTATCAGTCCGGCCGGGTCCTGCGTATCCCCTGCCGCCTCCGCCGCTCCGGCTGCTCCGGCGCGCCCGCCGCTGAGCTGCTCCCGCCGCTCACCCCGGGAGTCTCACGCGAGTCCTCCGTTGCTCCTCAGCAGCTGCCCGTTGATCCACTGCCCCTCGGGCGAGCACAGGAAGTCGACCAGGTGCGCGGTGTCCCGGGGGGTGCCGAGGCGGCCGAGCGGCGTCTGCCGCACCATCTCCTCCCGGAGCGGCTCCGTCATCCATCCGGTGTCCACCGGACCCGGATTGACGACGTTGGCGGTGACCCCGAGGTGGGCGAGCTCGCGCGCGGCGGCCAGGGTGATGCGGTCGAGAGCGCCCTTGCTCGCCCCGTACGGAAGGTTCCCCACGGTGTGGTCGCTCGTCAGGGCGACGACGCGGCCGGTCCCCGGGGTGCCGGTGAACCGGCGGCCGTACTCCCGGATCAGCAGCCAGGACGCGCGCGCGTTGACCGCGAAATGCCGGTCGAAGCTCTCGACGGTGGTGTCGAGGAGCCCGGAGTCGACCGACTCGCAGTGGCACATGACGAGGGCCGTGACCGGGCGCCCGAGCCGCTCCTCGGCCGTGTCGAAGACGCGCCCGGGCGCCTCGGGGTCGGCCAGGTCGGCCTCGACTGCCGTGCAGGCGGCGCCCCGCGCGGTGAGCCGCCCGGCGACGGCCGCGGCCGCGCCCGGCTCCTCGCCCCACTCCATGCGCCGGTCGTACGGGGTCCAGTACGTGAAAGCGATGTCCCAGCCGGACTCCGCGAGGCGGTCGGCGATGCCCGCGCCGATGCCGACCGTACGGCCGACGCCGGTCACCAGGGCGAGCGGACGGTGCTCCATGGGAATGCTCCTGACGTCGTTCAGTGCGGCCACCGGGGCGGGTTCACGCAGAAGTGGCCGCCCAGGTAGAGGGCGTCGGCGCTGTCCTCCGGGGGGAAGCCCTTGTCGGCGATGAGCTTCTCCGCGTAGACCTCCGAGTCGTCCTGCGGGGCGAAGCCGAGCGCCCGGGCGGAGGAGAGGTCCCACCACGCGCGCGTGTTGGCGGACGAGCCGTAGACGACCGTGTGGGCCACGTCCTCGGCGGTGAGCGCGGCGTGCAGGAGGCGGGCGCCGTCGGCCGGGCTGAGCCACATCGACAGCATGCGGACGGAGGTGGGCTCGGGGAAGCAGGAGCCGATGCGGACCGAGACGGTCTCGACCCCGTGCAGGTCCCAGTAGAGCTGGGCCAGGTCCTCGCCGAAGCACTTGGACAGGCCGTAGAAGGTGTCGGGTCGGTGCGGGGTGTCGACCGGCACGAGCGGGTCGCCCTCGTGCGGCTGCCGGGTGAAGCCGACGGCGTGGTTGCTGGAGGCGAACACCACGCGCGGGACGCCCTCCTCGCGGGCGGCCTCGTAGAGGTTGTACGTCCCGGCGATGTTGGCGGCCATGATCTTGTCGAAGGTCGACTCCAGGGAGATGCCCGCCAGGTGCACGATCGCGTCGACGCCCCGGACCGCCTCGCGCAGCGCCGCGCGGTCGGCGAGGTCGGCGACGATCGCGTCCGGCGCACCCGGCACGGGGGCGACGTCCAGCAGGCGGAGTTCGTGGCCGTACGGGGGCAGCAGCTCCCGCATCAGCGTGCCGACGCCTCCGGCGGCGCCGGTGAGCAGGACGGTGCGGGGTACGGCCATGGAGCGGATCTCCTCCGTCGAGCGGCACGCGGTGGGGTCCCTCCGTGTGCCCGTGGCATTCACCTGAGCGGCATTCACAACCGTGGACACGCTAGGGAGCGGTTCGACGGAGCGTCAAGAGGGTGCGGCAGGGCGCGTTCTCACCTTGACCGGCCCTTCCGTGCTGTTCTAGCGTGCGAGGCGTCAGCGTTCAAGAATATGGATGACAGTCATAACTGTGCACGATGGCCCTGCACGACGGACTTCCCTGGGAGCGACCGTGACCACTGCCCCGCTCGCCGGCCGGCTCGACGGCCTGCTGTTCTTTCCCGTCACCGCCTTCGCGCCGGACGGCTCCGTCGACCTCGACACCTTCCGCGCCCATGTGCGCGCGGGCGTCGACGCGGGCGCCGCCGCCGTGTTCGCCTGCTGCGGCACCGGCGAATTCCACGCCCTCACCCCCGAGGAGTTCCGGGACTGCGTCGCCGCCGCCGTCGAGGAGACCGCCGGCCGCGTCCCCGTCGTCGCGGGCGCCGGCTACGGCACCGCCCTCGCCGTCCGGTACGCCCGGCTCGCCGAGGAGGCCGGCGCCGACGGGCTCCTCGCCATGCCCCCGTACCTCGTCGTCGCCGACCAGGCCGGACTGCTCCGCCACTACACCGAACTCGCCGCCGCGACCTCGCTCGACGTCATCGTGTACCAGCGCGACAACGCGGTCCTCACCCCCGCCACCGCCGTCGCCCTCGCCCGTACGGACGGGATCATCGGCCTCAAGGACGGCCTCGGCGACCTCGACCTGATGCAGCGGATCGTCAGCGCCGTCCGCGCCGAGGGCCTCGACCTGCTCTACTTCAACGGCCTGCCGACCGCCGAACTCACCGGCCCCGCCTACCGGGGCATCGGCGTCACCCTCTACTCCTCCGCCGTGTTCTGCTTCGCCCCCGACATCGCCCTCGCCTTCCACCGCGCGCTCACCACCGGCGACGACACCACCGTGAACCGGCTCGTCGACGACTTCTACCGGCCGCTCGTCGAACTCCGCGCCCAGGGCAGGGGGTACGCCGTCTCGCTCGTCAAGGCCGCGGTACGGCGGGAAGGCCTGGACGTGGGACACGTACGGCCACCGCTGAGCGAGCCCGCGCCCGAGCACGTCGACGCCCTCATGCTGCTCGTCGAGCAGGGACGGGCCGCCCTGAAGGAGCTCGGCGCGTGAGCGGGGACGCGCCGGTCGCCGGGACCGGTGGGACCGCCGGGACCGGTGGCGCGGGCGACGGCATGCGCGCCGGCGCCTTCGTCTACCCCTGGGACGTCGACGGCGATCCCGCCGCGCCCGGGATGCTCGCCGAGCTCGGCCTCGCGCAGGTCACCCTCGCCGCCTCCTACCACTCCACGCGGGCCCTGACCCCCCGCCACCCCGCCCACCGGATCGTCACCGCCGAGCACGCCGCCGTGCTCTACCCGCCGGACCCGGACCGCTGGTCCGGCCGGCCGCTCCGCCCGTACCCGGCGGGGGAGTGGGCACCCGGCGACGCCTTCGGGCGGGCCGCGGAGGCCCTCGCGCCCACCGGCCTGGAGGTGCACAGCTGGGTCGTGCTCGCCCACAACTCCCGGCTCGGCGCCGAACATCCGGAGACCTCCGTCGTCAACGCCTACGGCGACCGCTACCCCTGGGCGCCCTGCGTCGCCGGCCCCGAGGTCCGCGCCCTGCTCGTGGACCTGGCCGCCGAGGCCGCCGTGCGGCCGGGCGCCGCCGGCACCGAACTGGAGTCCTGCGGCTGGTACGGCCTCGCGCACCTCCACGCCCACGACAAGACCGGCGGCGTCGCCCTCGGCGAGCGCGAGCAGTACCTGATGTCGCTCTGCTTCTGCCCCTCCTGCCGGGAGGGCTACGGGGCCGAGGGCGCCGATCCCGACGAGCTGGCCGCCGCCGTGCGGGGCGCGCTGGAGCCGGTATGGGCCGGATCGGGTCCGGCGGGCGGTCTCGGCGGCCTGGAGGCCCCGGCCGGGGCCTGGCGCGCCGGGACAGCCCGCACCTTCCAGGAGGCCGCCGTGGCCGCCGTGCGGGCCGCCGCCCCGCCCGGCTTCCGGGTCCTGCTGCACGCCGACCCCGACCCGTACCGCTGCGGAGCCGACACCGGCACCGACCCGGCGCACGTCCTGGGCCTCGCGGACGGGGTCGTCGCCCGGCCGCACCGGGTCGCGCAGTTCGCGGCCCACGCGCGCCCGGACACCGTCCTGGCGGCGAACCTGTCCGTCGTCACCGGCATGGGCGGCGCGCCCGGCCGGCTGTCCGACGAGGCCGGCCGGGCCCGTGGGGCGGGCGCCACCGAACTGCGGCTCTACCACGCCGGGCTGGCCTCGGACGAGGACCTGGCCGCCGTCAGGACGGCCTTGCGGAAGCCGGTCTAGCGAGCCTCTCCAGGGCGCCCTCTCCGGCTCCCGCGGCGACGCGGCCGGCAGGCAGGCGGCGGAGGCGCGGGCGTCCGCCACACGGGCACGGGCCGCGCCCCCGCGCCGTCCTCGTCGCGGTCGCGGACGGCCTCGTAGAGCCGCGCGTGGCCCCGCACCCGACGGCCCCGCCCCTCGCCACCCGGGCCCCCGCCCCCGCGCCACCCGTGCCCCGCCCCCCTCTCCACCCGCGCCCCCGGCCCTCACCAGGCCAGATCCTCCAGCGCGTCCAGATCCGGGACCGCCGCCACGGTCGGTTCCGCGTCGTTCGCGCCCACCCGCAGCTCCGCCCAGATCGTCTTGCCGCGCCGGCCGTAGCGGGTGCCCCAGCGGTCCGCGTACTGCGCCACCAGATACAGCCCGCGCCCGCCCTCGTCCGTCGCCGCCGCGTGCCGCAGATGCGGCGAGGTGCTGCTGCCGTCCGACACCTCGCAGATCAGCGTCCGGTCGTGGAGCAGCCGCACCCGGACCGGGTCGGCCCCGTACCGCACCGCGTTCGTGATCAGTTCGCTGAGGACGAGTTCCGCCGTGAACGCGAGCCCGTCGAGCCCCCACTCCGACAGCTTCGCCGCCGCCGCGTTCCGTACCGGCGAGACCGCCGACGGATCGCGCGCCACCTCCCACTCGGCGATCCGCTCGCGGTCGAGCAGCCGGGTGCGGGCCACGAGCAGCGCGATGTCGTCGCGCGGCGTGGGCGAGAGGAGCGTCGCGAGGACATCCGCGCAGGTCTGCTCCGGACTCCGGTCCGGGCGGGCGAGGGCGGACCTCAGCAGCCCCAGACCCGCGTCGAGGTCCCGCCCCCGGTCCTCCAGGAGCCCGTCGGTGAAGAGCACCAGCTTGCTGCCCTCCGGCAGCAGCAGTTCCGTCGCCTCGAACGGCACGTCGCCGAGACCGAGACCCAGCGGCAGCCCCGGCGCCAGCTCGGGGAACTCCACCCGCCCGTCGGGAGCCACCAGGGCCGGGCCGGGATGACCCGCGCTCGCCACCGTGCACGCCCCCGACGCCGGGTCGTAGATCGCGTACAGGCAGGTCGCGCCCGTGATGCCCTCCTCCCGCCGCCGCGCCTCGCCGTCCGGCCCCTCCGACTCCCGGTCGTCGATCCTCGCCGTGAGCTCGTCGAGGTGCCCGAGCAGCTCGTCCGGCGGCACGTCGAGGGTCGAGAAGTTGTGCACCGCCGTCCGCAGCCGCCCCATGGTGGCCGCCGCGTGCAGCCCGTGCCCGACGACGTCCCCGACGACGAGCGCCACCCGCGCGCCCGGCAGCGGGATCACGTCGAACCAGTCGCCGCCCACCCCCGCCTTCGCCGGGAGATAGCGGTACGACACGTCCACCGCGCTCTGGTCCGGCAGCACCCGGGGCAGCAGACTCCGCTGGAGCGTCACCGCCATCGCGTGCTCCCGGGTGAACCGGCGCGCGTTGTCGATGGCGACCGCCGCCCGCGCCGCCAGCTCCTCCGCGAACGACAGGTCCTCGTCGCCGAACGGCTCGGGCGTGTCCGCGCGCCAGAAGTTCGCCATTCCCAGGACCACCCCACGGGCCAGCAACGGCACCGTGAGCAGCGAGTGCATGCCGTAGGCGAGGGCCTGCGCCGCCCCCTCCGGGTCCTGCTCGCGCCAGCCCTCCGCCGAGGCCAGCTCCGCCTGCGCCATCGCGTGCCCGGCGCTCAGGGCCGTCGCCATCGGGGTGCTGGGGACGTCGAACCGAATGGTGTCCCCGACCGGCTGGAGCGGCTGGTCGGGCCGCAGTCCGCTCAGCGCCGTCCGCCGCATCTCCGTGGTCGCCGGCGAGGACGGCGGCGGCTCCTCGCCGCGCAGCACCGGTTCGAGCAGCTCCACCGTCGCGAAGTCCGCGAACCGCGGCACCGCGACCTCCGCCAGCTCCTCCGCCGTCCGCACGACCTCCAGGGTCGTCCCGATCCGCACCCCCGCCTCGTAGAGCAGCTGGAGCCGGCCGCGGGCCACCGCCGCCCGGCCGGTGAGGGCGGCCAGTTCGGTGGTGTCCCGCATCGTCATCACGCAGCCGGACTCCCGTCCGGCCGGGAGCGTGGGCCGCACGCTCACCGCGAGCAGCCGGTCGCCCGCCCGGTGCACCTCGTCCGTCGCCGACCGGCCCGACTCCAGGAGTTCGACCGTACGGGCGTCGAGTCCGAGCTCCGAGACGTGCCGCCGCTCCATGTCCGGCGTGAGGCCGAGCAGGCGGCGCGCCTCGTCGTTGGCGAGCAGCAGCCGGCGGTCCGGGCCCACGATCAGGACGCCCTCGCGCACCGCGTGCAGGACCGCCTCGTGGTGCTCCTTCATCCGGGTCATCTCGGTCGGGCCGAGACCGTGGGTCTGCCGCCGCAGCCGCCTGCTCACCAGGGCGGCCCCGCCCACGGCGAGCACCAGCGCGCCGGCCGCGGCGCCGATGAGCAGCGGCAGCCGGTCCCGCACGGCGTCGGTGATGTTCTCCACCTCGACGCCGCTGGTGACCATGCCGACGATCCGGCCCTGGTCGTTCACGACGGGGACCACCGCCCGTACGGCGTCGTTGGGCGCGCCCCGGAACAGCTCCGTGTAGGACTCGCCGTCCACCACCGCCCGGTCGAGGTCGCCGGTCGCCGGGCGGCCGATCAGCTCCGGGTCCGAGTCGGTGTAGCGCACGCCGTCCCGGCTCAGGACGGCGATGAAGTCCACCCCTGTCGCCCGCCGCGTCTCCTCCGCCCGTTTCTGGAGCACGGCCGTCGGGTCGGGCGAGGCGAGCGCCGCGTCGACGCCTGGCGCCTTCGCGAAGGCCTCCGCGACCGCGAGCGAGCGGACCTCGGCGTCCCGCTGGGTGTCGCTGCGCGCCTGGTAGAACGTCACGAACACGGCCGCCGCGATCACCAGGAGCGCGATCAGCGCCTCCAGGGCGAACACCTGCCCGGCCACGCTCCGCAGCCCGGTCCCGCGCCCACCGGGTCGCCTGCCCCGCGCCCCGGCACCCCTCCCGCCTGCCCCGTCCCGGCCCGTCATCCCGTGCTCCGGGCGATGAGCAGCGCCACGTCGTCCGGCGCGCCGGGCCGGCGCAGTGCCCGCAGGAGTGCGTCGCAGGTCTCCTCCAGGGGCCCTCGCATGTCGTCGAGGAGGCCCACGAGCAGGGCGAGCCGCTCGTCGATCGCCTCGTGGCGGGTCTCGATCAGCCCGTCCGTGTAGAGCACGAGCCGGTCCCCCGGCCGGAAGGGCACCCGGGTCGTCCGGAACGTGCCTCCGCCCACCCCGAGGGGCACCCCCGGCGGTACGGTCACCAGCTCGGCCGGGCCGTCCACCGGGACCCGTACCGGCGGCAGATGTCCCGCGTTCGAGATCCGGCACCGGCCGAGGGCCGGGTCGTACACGGCGAAGAGACAGGTCGCGATGTAGTGCTCCAGGCCCGCCGTGATCCGGTCCAGATGCCGCAGGACCTGGGCGGGCGGGAGATCGAGGTCGGCGAAGGCGCAGGTGGCGGTCCGCAGCCGGCCCATCGTCGCCGCCGCGTCGATCCCGCTGCCCATCACGTCGCCGACCACCAGCGCCGTCTTGTCGTCGGGCAGCGGGATCACGTCGTACCAGTCGCCGCCGACCTCGCTGGACGCCTGCGCGGGCTGGTAGCGGGCCGCGACCTCCAGGCCCGCCCGGTCCGGCGGCACGCCCGGCAGCAGACTGCGCTGGAGCGTCACCGCCGAGTTCCGGACGCTCTGGTACCAGCGCGCGTTGTCGATGCTCACCGCCGCGCGGGCCGCGAGCTCCGTCGCGAGCAGCACGTCGTCCCCGTCGAAGGGCAGCCGGTTGCGGTCCCGCTTGAGGTCGAGCGCGCCGAGCACCTCGCCGCGCGCGATCAGGGGCACGGCCAGATACGAGTGCACGCCGGCCCGTGCGAGCAGCTCCGCCGCCTCGGGGCTCCGGGCGATCCGGGACAGGTCACCGGGGCCGACGTGTTCCACCAGGACGGGCAGCCCGGTGTGCACACACCGGGTGACGAGCCGGTCCGCCCCGTACATGGTGATCGCCCCGGGCGGGTCCGCCGCCGGCAGCGCCTCCGTCCGGCCCGCGGCCTTCACCGCGAGGGCCCGGAACAGTTCGGGTCCCTCCTCCGGGGCGCCGGGTCTGCGCAGGGCGAGGACGGAGTCGAGGACGTCGACGGCGGCGATGTCGGCGAGTTCCGGCACCACCACCGAGGCGAGCTCGTCGGCCGTCTTCTCCACCTCCAGGGTGGTGCCCACCCGGGCCGAGGCGTCCGCGATGAGGGCGAGCCGCCGCCGGGAGCGGTCGGCGTCCGCGTCCGCCCGCATCCGCTCGGTCACGTCGATCACGGAGGCGGCGACCCCCAGGATCCGGTCCTCCGGCCCCTCCAGGCGGTAGAAGGACAGCGACCAGGCGTGGTCGTGGTCCGGGTCGGCCGCGGTCCGCCCGACGATGGGGTGGTCGAGCAGCGGAGTGCCGGTCGTGAGGACGGCGCGCAGCGCGGCCTCGAGGGCCGGGGCGTCCATGTCGGGCACCATGTCGCCGATCCGCCGTCCGATGTGCAGCGCGGCCGGGATCCCGTTGATGCGTTCGAGGGCCGGGTTCACCAGGACGTAGCGCAGGTCGGTGTCCAGGACGGCGAGGCCGATCGGGGACTGGGACACCAGCCGGTCGGAGAGCGCGAGCTCGGCCTCGACCCGTTCGACGGCGGAGCGGTCGGCGGCGATCCCGAGCGCGTACAGACCCCCCAGGTCGTCGGTGAGCCGCATGTTGCGGAACTCAACGTTCCGTACGCTGCCGTCCTTGTGCCGCACGGGGAAGACGCCCGCCCAGGTCGACCCCTCGCGCAACACCTCGCCGAAGAGGCGCATCGCCTCGTCCCGGTGGTCCGTGCCGACGACCAGCCGCGCCATGTACTGGCCCAGGGCCTCGTCGGCGCGGAAGCCGAAGAGGTCCTCGGCCTGCGGGCTCCAGAGCACGATCCGGCCGTGGGCGTCGATGACGACGGCGGCGACCCCCAGGACGTCGAGGAGGCCCTTGCCGTCCAGGGGCACACCGACCCGCCCCGTCGTTCCCGGGAAGGAACCGGCCGTCACACTGCCCTCCTCCCGCCGCGCCGCGCTTTCTTCCATGCTCGCCGCCCACCGGTCGCCCCGCACCGCGAGCGCCGCGGGGGTGCCCGGCCCGACCGGCGGGCCGCCCCCGGGGGACGCGGGGCGGAGACGGGGCCGTCAGCCGGCCGGGACGGACGCGCTCCCGGCACTCGGCCCCCGGTCGCGCCCGCGCCGTGTCCGTACCGCGGACACCGCCGCCCATCCCGCCCCCGCGAGCGCGAGCACCGGCAGCAGGACGCGGACGTCGACCAGGGCGACCAGGCCCGCGCCGAGCGCGAGGGCCAGCGCGTTCGGCGCCATGACCAGGGTGTGCGCGGTCGCCGCCACCCGGCCCAGCGCCTCCGCGGCCGCCTCCCGTTGCACGGCCGTCACCACCGCCACCAGGACCCACGGCATCCCCAGGCCGATCGCCGCGCTCGCCGCCAGGGCCGTCGCGTCGTAGGGCAGGGCCCGTACGCCGACCGCCACGGCGAACACGGCGAGACCGGCGGCGGCGAGCGCCCCCTCGGGGATCCGGCGCAGCAGCGGGCCGGTGACCAGGCCCGCGAGGACCGAGCCCACGCCCTGCACCGCGTAGAGCACACCGGCGTAGGCGGGAGCGTGCCCGAGACCCCGGTCGACGACGGCGTAGATCGCGGCCCCGTTCACCCCGGCGAGCAGCATCGTGAACGCGCCCGTCGCGACCAGCGGCCGCAGGACCGGCGAGGCGAGGAGCAGCCGGGCGCCCTCGGTGGTCTCCCGCCACCAGTGCCGGGACTCCGGCCGCGCCGGGCGTTCCTCCCGTACGGGGATCAGCGCGAAGAGGCCGGCCGCGAGCGCGAAGCTCGCCGCGTCGAGCAGCGCGACGGCCCCGCCGCCGTAGGCGGCGAAGAGGCCCGCCGCGGCGAGGGGGGCGATCAGCTTCGTCGACTCGTTCGCGGTCATCCGCAGCCCGTTGAAGGTGCCGAGCCGCTTCCCGTCCGTGACGGCCGCGACCAGGGCCTGCTCCGCCGCCTCGTGGACGGCGCCCTGCGCCCCGTACACGACCAGGACGGCGAAGAGCAGCCACACCCGGTCCGCCGAGTCCACCCACAGGAGGACCGGGAGGAGCGCGGCCGTCGCCAGGTCGAGGACGACCAGGAGAGGCCGCCGCCGCACCCGGTCCGCGAGCGTGCCGAGCAGCGGTCCGAGGAGGACGGGCGCCCAGAGGGCGAACGCGGCCAGGGCCGCGAGACTGTCGGAGCCCGTCAGCGATTTGACCCAGATCCCGGAGACCAGCCACATCGCCGTCGTACCGAATCCGGACACGACGATCCCTGTCAGATACCAGCGCATGGCCACAGGCTGGTCTCTGAGGCGGCCCCGGGGGATCGGGCATCTTCCCTAGAGGGCGACGAGGAGGGCGAGAGGGCGAGGAGGCCTAGGACGCCGGGGAGGTCGCGTTCTGCTTCGCGCGCGCCTTCTCGTACCGCAGGGCGAGCCCCGTCACCACCGCGCCCAGGCCCTCCCACAGGCCCACGCCCAGGAAGCCGGCCGGGGCGCGGCCGCTGACGACCGCGAGGGTGAAGACCGCACAGGTCAGGAGCCGGAAAGGGACCGTCCAGCGGAAGAACGGCTTCCAGTCGGCGAGCGCGGCCAGCACGTAGTAGACGCCCATGTTGAGCGCTGCCATCGAGGAGGCGGTGAGGAAGACGAGCGTGTGGTCCCCGTCCGCGCGCCCGCCGTCGGGCACCGGCTCGAAGCCCATCACCGTGAGCAGCGCGTCCGGTACGACCAGGCCCACCACGCCCAGTGCGGCGGCGAGCACGCCGAACACCGCCATGGTCCAGCCGGACAGGGAACGGGGCAGGCGCACGGCGGTCCTCCGCGAGGGGAACAGGATCGGTGGTTCGCATCCACGGTTCGAATGCGTGCTCGGATGCAAGCGTGACCCTGCATATCGTGTGCCGGGCCCCGACGGCCAATCGGGGCCCGGCTCACGTCACTTCACGGCGTCCTCAGGTCGGCCTCGCGGGCCCGGCTCAGGTCGCCGCGCGGGCCTGGCTCCGGTCACCTCGCGGCTCCCGGCCGCCTCACTTCAGCGCCGCCGCCATCATCTTCCGCGCCACCGGCGCCGCCAGACCGTTGCCGCTGACCTCGGAGCGGGCCGCGCCCGAGTCCTCGATCAGCACCGCGACGGCGACCTGCTTCCCGGTCGAGGGGTCCTTCGCGTACGAGGTGAACCAGGCGTACGGCGTCTTGCTGTTGTTCTCACCGTGCTGCGCGGTACCCGTCTTGCCGCCCACCTCGGCCCCGCCGATGGCCGCGTTGGTGCCGGTGCCCTCCTCGACCACGGTCCGCATCGCGCTGCGCAGCTGCTCGGCCGTCGACGAGGAGACGATCCGCTCGCTGTCGCCGTCCTTGTAGGTCGTGAGCGGGTCCCCGTCGGAGTCGACGACCTCGGACACCATGTGCGGCGCGGCCAGCAGGCCGTCGTTGGCGATCGCCGCCGACACCATCGCCATCTGCAGCGGGGTGGCGGTCACGTCGAACTGGCCGATGCCGGTCAGTGCCGTCTGTGCCTCGTCCATGCCGGACGGGTAGACGCTCGCGTAGGCGCGGACCGGGACGTCGAGCTCGGCGTCGTTGAAGCCGAACTTCTCCGCCATCGCCTTCACCTTGTCCTGCCCCAGGTCGGCCGCCATCTTGGCGAAGACGTTGTTGCAGGAGTAGCGGAGCGCGGTGCGGATCGTGGCGTTCTCGCAGGGCGCGGACGCGTTCTCGTTCTTCAGCACGGTCCGGGTGTTCGGCAGGGTGTACGGGTCCGGGCTCTGCGTCGCCGTGTCCACCGAGCCGTACAGGCCGTCCTCCAGGGCCGCCGCGGCGACCACCAGCTTGAACGTGGAGCCGGGCGGCAGCGGCTGGCGCAGCGCCCGGTTGACCAGCGGCTTGTCCTCGTCGGTGGTCAGCGCCTTCCAGGCGTCGCCGTCCGTGGTCCCGGAGATTTTCGACGGGTCGTACGACGGGGTGGAGACCATCGCGAGGATGCGGCCGGTGGCCGGGTCGACGGCGACGGCCGCGCCCTTCGTGTCCCCGAGCGCCCGGTAGGCGGCCTTCTGCACGTCCGGGTCGATCGTGGTGACGACCGTGCCCGGCCGCTGCTGCTTGCGGGTGAGGGCGTCGAGGGGGTTCTTCAGCCGGTCGTCGGTGCCGTCGAGGACGTCGGAGTAGATGCCCTCCAGCTGGGTGGAGCCGTACGCCTGCGAGCTGTAACCGGTCACCGCCGCGTACAGCTCGCCGTCCGTGTACGTCCGCCGGTACTCGAGGTCCGTTCCCTCCGTCTTCTTCGAGCCGGTGACCGGCGAACCGGCCACGACGATGTTCCCGAGCGGCTGCGCGTACTGCGCGATCGTCTTCCGCCGGTTCTTCTGGTCGTCCGCGAGCGCCTTCCCCTCGTACGCCTGCACCCAGGTGGCCCGGCCCAGCAGGGCGAGCACCAGGAGCAGCACGAAGACCGAGGTGCGCCTGATCGTCTTGTTCATCGCACCTGTGGGGACGAACGGCTCGGTGGGGGACGTTCCGGATGTGGCCGGTTTCTCAGCGAACCTTCATACGGGACCGACAATGGTGTGGCCGCCGTCACCCCGCCGCACGAGACGCTTCGGCCCCGGCGGCGGTCGCCGTCACCCCGTCCTGACGAAGCCCGACTCGTACGCCAGGATCACCGCCTGGGTGCGGTCGCGGGCGCCCGACTTCGCCAGGACCGACGCCACGTGCGTCTTGACCGTGGCCGCGCCGACGCCCATCCGGGCCGCGATCTCCGCGTTCGTGAGGCCCGTCGCCACCAGGCGCAGCACCTCCGCCTCCCGCTCGGTGAGCCGTGCCACCCACGGCGGTGCCACCGGCGGGCGGTTGCGGGCGTGCTCGGCGGCCAGGCCGCGGACCGCGGCCGGGTAGAGCAGCGAGTCGCTCCGGGCGACCAGCCGGACCGCGCTCACCAGCTCCTCCGCCGCCGCCCGTTTGAGGAGGAAGCCGGCCGCGCCGACGCGCAGCGCGTCGTACACGTACGCGTCGTTCTCGAAGGTGGTCACCACCACGATCCGGGGCGGCTCCGCCATCCCCGCGAGGATCTGCTCGGTGGCCCGGATGCCGTCGATCTCAGGCATCCGCACGTCCATGAGGACGACGTCCGGCTGCTCGGCGCGCACCACCGACACCGCCTCGGCGCCGGTCGCCGCCTCGCCGACGACCTCCAGGTCGGGCTCCGCGTCGAGGATGACCCGCAGGGCCGTCCGCACCATCCGCTCGTCGTCGGCGAGCACGATCCTGACGGGGGCGCTCATCGGGGGATCCCGACCACGAGGCGCCAGACGCCGTCCGACGGGCCGGCCTCGGCGGTGCCGCCGAGCAGCCGGGCCCGTTCGCCGATCCCGCGCAGACCGCGACCGCCGTTCGGGCGGGCGACCGGCGGTCGCGCGGGCAGGGGGTTCTCCATGGTGATCTCCAGCTCCTCGGTACGGGCGTCGAGCCGTACGGTGACGGGCTCCCCGCCCGCGTGCCGGGCAGCGTTCGTCAGCCCTTCCTGAACGATCCGGTACGCCTCACGGGACAGCGCCTCCGGTACGGGGGCGAGGTCGCCGGACACGGTCAGCGACACCTTCGGTCCCGCGCCCCGCACGAGGGCCTCCAGGGCGTCGAGTCCCGGCCCCGGCCCGGGTCCGCCCTCCCCGCGCTCCCCGGCGTCCTCGTCGTGCCGCAGCAGTCCGAGGACCCAGTCCAGCTCGCCGACCGTGCGCCGGGTGGTCTCCTCGATCGCGGTCAGCGCCTCCCGGACGAACGCCAGGTCCGCCCCGTCACCGCCGTCCAGGACCCGGCGGGCGGCGCCCGCCTGGAGGGTGACCGCGCTCAGCGCGTGACCGACCGAGTCGTGCAGCTCCCGGGCCAGCCGGTTGCGGGACTCCGCCTCCGCCGCGCGCCGCTCGGCCGCCACGAGCCGGTCCGCCGGGCTCGGCCCGAGCAGCCGGGGCGCCTGCCGGGCGAGCAGGGCCCCGGTCGCGGCGGCCACGGCGGCGAGCGCGAGCAGCATCAGGAGACCCGCCGGGAGTGCCGCCCAGCTCCACCACGGCCGGTCGAGGCCCCAGAGCCGGCCCAGTTCCGACTCCCGCAGCGCAGGGGAGAACGGCAGCGCCATCACCGACACCGCGAAGGGCGGCAGGGCGAGCGTCGCCCCGCTGACCAGCGCTCCGGCGCCCAGGTGCAGCGTGAACCAGCCGGCCGTCCTGGCCTTCGCCTCCCGGCCCTGGGCGGGGCCGTCCGCGTACCGGTCCGCCGGCACCCCGCACAGCGCCCGCGCCGCCGCCACGGACATCGGCCGGGCCAGCGGGAACAGCGCGGTGACCGCGACCAGCGGAAGCCCCACCGCGTACGCCCCGAACTGCACCGAGAGGCTTCCGGTGAACAGGCCGCCCGCGCCGAGCAACGCCCCCACGACCACGGAGCCGACCATCCAGAACGGCATGAACAGCGCGCCGCCCACGATCAGATGGAGCCAGCGCCGCCTGGCCCGCCGGCCGAGGAGGGCGACCGCGCACCGTCTCACGCCTCGGCGCTCCGCCGCCGCAGGACCGCGGCGAGGCAGGCGGCGAGGAGGAACCCGGTGATCATTTCGCCAGCGTAGGTCAGCTGGGCCAGGGCCGTGACCTGCTTGCCGGGATCCGTCTCCGGCATCAGCGCGACCAGGGACATGTAGGCGCCCCAGCAGCCCACCGCGCCCGAACCGGTCCACGCGAGCGCGAGGACGGTACGCACCTGCAGCCGGGCGGGCCGGCGCAGGACGAGGGCCGCGGCGGCGACGACGAACACGTCCGCGGGGCGCGGGGCGTGGGCGCGGAGGGCTGGGGTGCGGGCGCGGGGCGTGGGTGCGGAGGGCTGGGGTGCGGGCGCGGGGCATCGGAATTGACCCACGTTCTTCTAGATCGATTGCACCCGACTCGGGGGTCAATGAACCCCTAGGGTAGTGATCATGAACGAGAACGCGCCCTTCGCCCCGCTCCTGACCCGCGCCGCCACCGCCGAGACCACCGCGGACCCCAGCAGCGTCATGACCCTGCTCGCCGACTCCGGCACCACCGGCGGTCGGCTCACCAGCTACCGCTCCACCTTCGCGAAGGGAGCGGTCGGCGCCCCTGCGCACTTCCACACCAAGGCGTCGGAGATGTTCTACGTGATCGACGGCTCGCTCCAGGTCCTCGTCGGCGAGGAGCTGTCCGTCCTGGAGAAGGGCGACTTCCTGCTCGTCCCGCCGCACACCGCGCACGCCTTCGCGGCCGCGCCCGGCGCCGAGGCCGACGTCCTCTTCGTCTTCACGCCCGGCATGGCCCGCTTCGACTACCTGCGCCTCCTCGGCCGCGTCATGCGGGGCGAGGCGGGCTTCGAGGAGATCAAGGCCTCCTCGGAGCAGTACGACAACCACTACGTGGACAGTCCGGTCTGGCAGAAGGCGCTCGCCGAGCGCGGATGATCCGCCGGCGGGGGGCGCCCGGACGGCCGCCCCTCGTGGGCGGCCTCAGAGGCGGCGGGTCGCCAGCGTCAGCCGGTCCCGCGCGTCGAAGAGCGCGTCCTTGATCATCTGCTCGTGCGCCGGGGTGAGCCGCGCCACCGGCACCGAGCAGCTGATCGCGTCCCGTGCCGGGGTCCGGTACGGGATGGCGACGCCGAAGCAGCGCAGCCCCAGCGTGTTCTCCTCGCGGTCCACCGAGATGCCCTGCTCGCGGATGACCCGCAGCTCCTCGATGAGCTGCTCGCGGTCGGTGATGGTGTGCTCGGTCAGCGCCGGGAGGGTCTCCGGGAGCAGCTTGCGCACCTGGTCGTCGGTGTGGGTGGCGAGCAGCGCCTTGCCGAGGGAGGTCGAGTGGGCGGGCAGCCGGCGCCCGACCCGGGTGAACGGCCGCAGGTAGTGCTGGGACTGACGGGTCGCCAGGTACACCACGTTGGTGCCGTCGAGCCGCGCCAGGTGGATGGTCTCGGTGGTGTCGTCGGAGAGCCGGTCCAGGGTGGGCCGGGAGGCGGCCACCACCTCGTCGCCGTCGATGTACGAGGTGCCGACGAGCAGCGCCCTCACCCCGATGCCGTACCGCGTGCCGGTCGCGTCCGTCTCCACCCAGCCGAGCTCGACCAGGGTGCGCAGCAGCATGTACAGGCTGGACTTGGGGTAGCCGACGGCCTCCTGGACGGCGGCGAGCGAGTGCATCCCCGGGCGTCCGGCGAAGTACTCGAGCAGCTCCACGGTCCGCACAGCGGACTTCACCTGCGCTCCGCCCATGTCGGCAGTCGCCATGACCCTCGCCCCTTTTCCGTCGTCCGGTCGCCCCCTGGCCGGCCGACCGGACAGGGCCCCTTGTGAAGACGGCCGGGCCGTCCCTAGAGTCCCGTACGGATGTGTTCATCTACGGGAACTGTGTTCAGAATAGCGAACAGGGGCGTGGCAGTGGCGGCAGAACCAGTGTGGAGTGTGGACCCCCGGACGGGGAAGCCGCGCGAGCAGGTCGCGGTGGAGGCCACGGCGGAGGACGTCGACCGGTCCGTCCGGGCCGCGTACGCGGTCCGTGAGGCCCTCGCCGACCGGCCCGTACGGGCCGCCTTCCTGCGGACCGCCGCCGACCTCCTCCAGGAGGCCGGGGAGCAGATCGTGGAGACCGCGGACGCCGAGACCGCCCTCGGACCGGCCCGGCTCAACGGCGAGCTCGCCCGTACCGCAGCCCAGTTGAGGGCCTTCGCCGAGGTCGTCGAGGAGGGCTCCTTCCTCGACATCCGGATCGACCTGCCCGACCCCGGAGCCATCCCGCCCCGGCCCGACCTGCGCCGCTGGAAGATCCCGCTCGGCGTCGTCGCCGTCTACGCCGCCAGCAACTTCCCGCTCGCCTTCTCCGTCCCCGGCGGCGACACCGCGAGCGCCCTCGCGGCCGGCTGCCCGGTGGTGGTCAAGGCCCACCCCGACCACCCGGCCACCTCCGAACTCTGCGCCGCGCTGCTGCGCAGGGCCGCAGCCAAGGCCGGCCTCCCCGAGGACGTCGTCGTCCTCGTCCACGGCTTCGACGCGGGCGTCGCACTCGTCCGCCACCCGCTCGTCGCGGCCGCCGGCTTCACCGGCTCGGTGCGCGGCGGACGGGCCCTCTTCGACGCGGCCGCCGCCCGGCCCGTCCCCATCCCCTTCCACGGCGAACTCGGCTCCCTCAACCCGGTCGTGCTCACCCCCGCCGCCGTCGAGGAGCGGGCCGAGGCGATCGGCGCCGGGCTGGCCGGCTCCATGACCCTGGGCGCGGGCCAGTTCTGCACCAAGCCCGGCTTCGTCCTCGCCCCCTCGGGCGAGGCGGGCGACCGGTTCGTGGAGGCGCTGGCGGAGGCCCTGCGCGACACCGAGCCGGCCGTGATGCTCGACCACCGGATGCGGGGCAGCTTCCTCACCCGCACCTACGAGATGACGATGAGCGACGGCGTCACCGCACCGGTCCACCCCGCGCCCGCCGGCCCGCACACGGTCAAGGCCGGCCTCATCACGGTCACGGTCCGGACCCTCGTCGACGGCGACCACCGGGACCTCACGGAGGAGTGCTTCGGCCCCGTCACGGTCGTCGCCCGCTACGACTCCCGTACGGAGATCACCGAGGCCCTCGCGAGGGTGCCCGGCAACCTCACCGCCACCCTGCACATCGCCGAGCAGGACCAGGACGAGGACGCCGCCGCGCTCCTCGCCGAACTCACCCCGCTCGCGGGCCGCGTCCTCGTCAACGGCTGGCCCACCGGCGTCGCCGTCGCCGCCGCCCAGCACCACGGCGGCCCCTACCCCGCCACCACCTCCACCGCCACCTCGGTCGGCGCGACCGCGATCGAGCGCTGGCTGCGCCCGGTCACCTACCAGTCGACCCCCGACCACCTGCTTCCGCCGGAGCTCCGCGACGGCAACCCGCTGGGCCTGCCCCGCCACTGAGCCCGGCCACCGGCGGTCACCCCCCGACGCGCACCACGATCTTCCCGAGGTGCGCGTTGGACTCCAGCAGCCGATGGGCGTCGGCGATCCGCTCCAGACCGTCGAAGGTCTCGGCGATCACCGGCGCGAGGGAGCCGTCGCGCAGCCCCTCGCCGATGAACCCGGCCACCCGCCGGCGGCCTTCCCCGGTCCGCACGAGCGCCCCGTTGGCGTACGTGTGGACCGTCTGCGGCCAGTTCATCGACAGCGCCACCGGCCGAGGGTCCAGCCAGCCGTACAGCACCGCCGTGCCGCCGGGCCGCAGCGCGTCCCCGAGCCGGGCGAACCCGGGCCCGCCGATCGCGTCGAAGGCGAGGTCCGCGCCCGCCCCGCCGGTGATCCGCCGCACCTCCCCGACCACGTCCTCGGTGTCCGTCGTGATCACCCGCGCCGCCCCGAGCTCCAGGAGCCGCTCCCGCTTGTCCTCGCCGCGCGTGGTCGCCACCGGTACGGCTCCGACCCGCAGCGCCGTCTGGATCGCGGCCGTCCCCACGCCGCTGGACGCCCCCGTGATCACCACGTGGTCGCCGGCGCCGAGACCGCCGGTCAGCACCATGCCGCCGTACGCGGTGGAGTACGTCAGCCACACCGCCGCCGCCGTCACCGCGTCCACCCCCTCGGGCCGGGCCACCAGGTACTCCTCCGACAGCACCACCCGCTCCGCGTACACCCCGTGCGTCCCGAAGTCGAAGTTGGCCGCCGCCATCACCAGGTCGCCCGGGGCGTACGCGGTGACGCCCGCGCCGACCGCCTCCACCACACCGGCCGCCTCGTAGCCGAGCCGCGAACCCGGCAGCTTCGCCGGGTAGTAGTACGTGCCCTCGCGGAACAGCGCCTCGGCGCGGTTGAGTCCGATCGCCTCGACCCGTACGAGCACCTCCCCCGGCCCGGGGGCGGGCAGCGCCACCTCCTCCACCGTCAGCACCTCGGGGCCGCCGGGTTCGTGGAAGAGAACCGCCTTGGTCGTCCTGCCTGTTGTCGTCGTCATGTCCCGACCGTAGAAGCGCGTGACAAGACGATCCATATCCCCATGGCTCCCGCCCATGTCCGATCGTCTCGCCGTCATCGACGAGGAGTACGGTGCCGGGATGGACGTACTGAGCGATGCCATCGCCGCCATGCGCACCGGCCGGCCCCACTCCTCCCGCACGGTCCGCTTCGCACCCTGGGGATCGCGCTTCCCGGCGAGCAAGGGCGCCGGATTCCATGTCGTCCTCCAGGGCACCGCCTGGCTGCTGCCCCCGGACGGCACCGCCCCCGTCCGGCTCGGCCCCGGCGACGTCGTCCTGCTCGCCCACGGCACCGGCCACGGCCTCGCGGACCGCCCCGACACCCCGCTCGTCGACGCCCTGCCGGCCGCCGACGGCTCCTGGCCGACCGGGCCCGACCGGGGGCCCGTCGGCGCCGAGGAGACCCTGCTCCTGTGCGGCGCCTACCAGCTCAGCCGGGACCGCGCCCACCCCCTCCTCACCGAGCTGCCCCCGTACGTCCACCTCCCCGCCCGGGTCGGCGCCCACCCCCGGCTGCGGGCCGCCGTCGACCTGCTCGGCGCCGAACTCGCCGAACCCCAGCCGGGATCGGACGCGATCGTGCCCGCCCTGCTCGACACCCTCCTGCTGTACCTGCTGCGCACCTGGTGGCTCAGCGTGTGCGCCGACCGCTCCACGGGCTGGTCGGCCGCCCTGAGCGACCCGGTGGTCGCCGGAGCCCTCCGGGCCCTCCACGACGACCCGGCCAGAGCCTGGACCGTCGAGGAACTCGGTGCCCTCGGCGGCCTCTCCCGCGCCGCCTTCGCCCGCCGCTTCACCGCCCTCGTCGGCCGGTCCCCCCTCGCCTACCTCACCTGGTGGCGCATGACGACGGCGGGCCGCCTCCTGCGCACGGACGACCTCCCGCTCCGCGCGGTGGCCGAACGCTCCGGCTACTCCTCGGAGTTCGCCTTCGCCAAGGCCTTCAAACGGGAGTACGGGCTGGCCCCGGGGCAGTACCGCAAGGGGGCCTGAGCCCGCTCAGCGGCCCCGGCGGCCCGGCAGGCGGAGGGAGAGCAGCGTCGTCAGGGCGAGGAAGGACGCGCTGATCAGAAGGCTCGTGCGGAGGGCCGACTCCATGGACGCGGCCGCCAGGGAGCCGAAGACCGCGATCGCGAGGGCGCCGGCCGTCTGCCGGACCGCGTTCAGGAGGCCCGCCGCCGTGCCCGCGCGGTCCGCCGGGACCGCCTCCATCATCGAGGCGATCAGCGGCGGCAGCGAGAAGCCCGCGCCCAGGGCGAGGGGGACCAGGAGGAGCGCCTGGGCCACCCGTGAGGTGTGCGCGTCGACCGTGAGCAGGCCGAGCAGACCCGCCACCGCGACCGCCTGGCCGAGGACGATCGGCAGCCGCGCCCCGTACCGCGCCGCCACCCTCGCCGACAGGATGTTCACCCCGGCGAGCAGCCCCGACATCGGCAGGAACATCAGCCCGGCGGCCAGCGCCGAGAGACCCAGCACCTGCTGGAAGAAGAGGCTGAAGACGAACAGCATCCCGTAGAAGGCAACGCTGTTCGCCGAACCCGCCGCCACCGCGACCGCCACCGCCGTGTTCCGGAACAGGCCCAGCGGCACCACCGGGTGCCGCCGCCGCGACTCGATCAGCAGGAAGGCGGCGAACGAGACCCCCGCGAGCCCCAGCGCCCACCACGCCTCCCTACCTCCCTCGATGGCGGCGAAGGTCAGCGCCCCGAGCGCCGCCATCGCCGTCAGCTGACCCGGCAGGTCCAGCGGGGCGGGCCGGCGCTCCGAACGCGCCACCCGGCTCAGCAGCGCCAGCGCGAGCAGTCCCAGCGGCAGGTTCACGAAGAAGATGCCCCGCCAGCTCCACGCCGTGGTCAGCGCCCCGCCCGCGACCGGGCCGAGCGCCACCGCGACCGTGCCGCCCGCCGCCCACAGCGACACCGCCCGGGCCCGCCGCCCCGGATCGCCGTACGCCTCCCGGACGAGCGCGAGCGAGGCCGGCAGCATCACGGCCGCCGCCACCCCCTGCACCGCCCGCGCCGCCAGGAGCGCCGGAAGGCCCGGGGCCAGACCGCAGGCCGCCGAGGCGAGGGCGAAGACGACGACCCCGATCCCGTACGCCCGGCTCGCCCCGACCCGGTCGGCGAGCGCCCCGCTGGAGAGCAGCAGCGCCGCGAAGGCCAGGGTGTACGCGTCGACCACCCACTGGAGCCCCGACATCCCGGCCCGCAGATCGGCGCCGATCGCGGGCAGGGCGACGTTCACGACGGAGGTGTCCAGGGTGATGAGCGCGAACCCGAGCATCGCGGCGGCGAGGGCGGGGCCGGGGGGCGTCCGGGCGGGGGAGGGGGCGGCGACGGGGGCTTCGGCGAGGTCTGTCGATGGCATGGACCCAGCTTCATGATCGGCCGGGCCGTACAGTAGTGGCCCGAATGCCATATGCCCGGAGGTTCTGGCCACATGACAGCCGAGTCCGCACCCCCGCCCCGCGCCCGCCGCGTCGCCGTGATCGCCGCCCCGCCCGTCTCGATGTTCAACCTGGCCATCCCCGAGATGCTGTTCGGCAAGGTCGAGATCGACGGCGCACCCGGGTACGAGACGGTCATCTGCGCCCCCGACCCCGGGCCCGTCACCACCACCGGCGGCCTCGACCTCGTCGTCCCCCACGGCCTCGACGCCGTCGCCGGGGCCGACACGGTGGTCCTCGCGGGCAGCGGCTCGTACACCGACCCCGACCCCCGCATCCTCACCGCGCTGCGCGGCGCCGCCACGGCCGGCAGCCGGATCGCCTCCATCTGCACCGGCGCCTTCGCGCTCGCCGAGGCCGGGCTGCTCGACGGCCGGGCCGCGACGACGTACTGGGCGTACAGCTCGCTGCTCGCCGCCCGCCACCCGTCCGTCGACCTCCAGGACGACGTGCTGTTCGTCCAGGACGGGCCCGTGCTCACCTCCTCCGGATACGCGGCGGGCATCGACCTCTGCCTGCACGTCATCCGCACCGACTACGGCGCCGCCGTCGCCAACACGGTGGCCCGGCTCGCCCTCGTCGCCCCCGTACGGCCCGGTGGCCAGACCCAGTTCACCCAGACCCCGCTGCCGCCCGAGCGCGGGGTCTCCTTCGCCGCCACGCGCGCGTGGGCGATGGAACACCTCGACGAACCGCTCGGCCTCACCGACCTCGCCCGGCACGCCGGCGTCTCCGTCCGCACCCTCTCCCGGCGCTTCCACGCCGAGACCGGCGTCAGCCCGCTCCAGTGGCTGCTGCACCAGCGCGTGGAGCGGGCGAAGGAGCTCCTGGAGACCACCTCGCTCGCCATGGACGGGGTGGCCCGCGCGAGCGGGCTCGGCACCGGGGACTCCCTGCGCCGGCATGTCCTGGGCCGCACGGGCCTCACCCCGAGCGCCTACCGGTCCTCCTTCAGCCGCCTGACGGCGGCGGGCGGGCCCGCCGCGGCCGGCGCCGACCCGTCGGCAGCCGGAACCCCCGCACTCCCGCGCGCCGCGACCGCCCCGCAGGCCACCGCGCGCACCCCCGCCGCGACCGCCCCGTCGGCCACCGCGCGCACCGCCGCCGCAACCGCCCCGCCGTCCCGTGCGTCCTGAAGAACCATGATCCGACTCGCCACCCCCGCCGATCTCGACGCCGTCGTCGCCCTCCACACCGAGGCCCGCGCCACCTACTACCGCGGTCACATCCCCGACGCCGACTTCCTCGGCCCGGAGGAGATCGCCCGCTCCCGGTCCGGCTGGGCCGCCGCCGTCGGGCGCGGGGCCGTCCTCTGCGCCGTACGGGACGGGGAACTCGCGGGCATCGCCGCGTACGGGGAGCGCGACGGCCACATGCACCTCACCCAGCTCCACGTCCTCCCCGCCCGCTGGCGTGGTGGCGTCGGCACCGAGCTCCACGCGGCCTGCGTCGACGGCTGGCGGGCCGCCGGTGTGACCGAGGCACGCCTGGAGGTCTTCGAGAAGAACGAACGCGCTCAGGCCTTCTACGCCGCCCACGGCTGGACCCCGGACCCGGAGACCCCGCGCGACGGCGACCATCTCGTGCTCCGGCTCACACTGGGACCGGAAACGGAATGAAATCCGCCGGCGGGGTCGTTGTCGCGACGGAACACCCCGAACACCCCGCCGCCCAACCCCGGAGAGAACTCACATGCGCGTCGAGATCTGGAGCGACATCGCCTGCCCCTGGTGCTACATCGGCAAGGCCCGCTTCGAGAAGGGACTCGAGGCCTTCGCCCACCGCGAGGACGTCGAGGTCGTGCACCGCTCCTTCGAGCTCGACCCGAACCGCGCCAAGGGCGACACCGGCCCCGTCCTGGAGATGCTCGCCAAGAAGTACGGCCGCACCCTCGACGAGGCCCGCGCCATGGAGGCGCACGTCGCGTCCAACGCGCACTCCGAGGGCCTCGGCTACCGCACCGAGGGCCGCGACCACGGCAACACCTTCGACATCCACCGGCTGCTCCACCTCGCCAAGGACCGCGGGCTGCAGAACGAGCTCCTGGACCTGGCCTACCGCGCCAACTTCGCCGAGGAGCGCTCCGTCTTCGACGCCGAGACCCTGGTGACGCTGGGCGTCGAGGCCGGTCTCGACGAGGCCGAGGTGCGGGCCGTCCTCGCCGACGACTCGGTCTACGCCGACGCCGTCCGCGAGGACGAGCGCGAGGCCGCCGAACTCGGCGCGAACGGCGTGCCGTTCTTCGTGCTCGACCGCCGCTACGGCATCTCCGGGGGCCAGCCCGCCGAGGTCTTCACCCAGGCCCTGGAGCAGGCCTGGCAGGGTCGGGCCCTCCAGCCCGTCGGCGGCGACGCGGCGGTCTGCGACACCGACGGCAGCTGCGAGGTCCCGGGCGCGTGACCGCCCGCATCCGACCCGGCGCATGATCGCCCGCACCCCCTCCCACCTGCGGCGATAAGCGCTGCTTGGGGATTCCCCACGATCGAACCCGATTGACGGGTGATCGTGGGGAATCCAGGGTGAGGGCATGGATTCCCTGGAAAAGCCCCTCGGGGGCGCCGAGTTCGCGCCGAAGAACACCTACCTCAACACCTCCGCCTGCGGGCTGCTGCCGCGACGCGCGATCGAGGCCGTCATGCTCCTCGCGGAGGAGACCGCCGCCGGACGCCCGGGCGGCGCCGGGGACTTCGAGATCGTGAACGAGGCCCGCGCCACCTACGCCCGGCTCGTGGGCGTGGCGCCCGAGCGCGTCGCGGTGGGCAGCTCGGTCGCCGTGCACTGCGGCATGATCGCCCAGTCGATGCCCGCAGGGGCCGAGATCCTCTTCCCCGAGGGCGACTTCTCCTCCGTCATCACCCCCTTCACGATCCGCGGCGACCTCAGGACGCGGTTCGTGCCCCTCGACCGGCTCGCCGAGTCCGTCGGTCCCGACACCACGCTCGTCGCCTTCTCGGCCGTGCAGTCGGCGGACGGCCGCACCGCGGACTTCGCGGCGATCCGGGCCGCGGCGGCCGCGCACGGCGCCCGCACCCTCCTGGACGCCACCCAGTCGGCCGGCTGGCTGCCGCTGCGCGCGGGGGAGTGGGACTACACGGTCGCCGGCGGCTACAAGTACCTGCTCTGCCCGCGCGGGGCGTCCTTCCTCACCGTCACCGAGGAGGCGCAGGACTCGCTCCTCGCGATCCACGCCAACTGGGTCACCGGCGAGGAGCTGTGGGTGAACAGCTACGGCCCGGTCCGCGAACTGGCCGCCAGCGCACGGCGCTTCGACGAGCCCGCGGCCTTCCTCTCGTACCACGGCGCGGCCCGCTCGCTCGCGCTCCTGGAGGAGATCGGCGTCGAGCGGATCGAGGCCCACGTCAAGGGGCTCGCGGCCCGCTTCCGCGCCGGGCTCGTCGCCCTGGGCCACGCGCCGGTCATGGACGAGTCGGCGGTCGTCGCCGTCCCCGGCCTCGGGGACCGCGCGGACGCGCTGCGCGAGGCCGGCGTCCTGCTCTCCGACCGCGCGGGCAACCTGCGCGCGTCCTTCCACCTGTACAACACGGCGGCGGACGTGGACCGCGCCCTGGAGGTCCTCGCGGGCTGACACCCGGACCCCGGCCTCGCGGGGCTCACGTCCGCGCGAGTGCGCCGTACGCCCGCGGGATGGCGCGTCCACGCGGGGAGACGCAGGCCCGGGGTGTCCCGCTCAGCAGCCGCGCGGCGGGGCCGGGCAGTCGCCCGCATCGCCCGCCTCCTCGCGCAGGTTGTCCGCCACGAGGCCGAGGAGCCGTGCCAGCTCGGCCCGGTCGTCCGGGCCGAGCCCGCTCAGGGAGGCCTGCTCCAGGTCGGACCAGACGCCCTCGACGCCGGTGCGCAGCGACCGGCCCTCGTCCGTCGCCTCGACCAGGACCGCACGCCGGTCGGCTGGGTCGGGGCGGCGCAGGACGAGGCCGCAGTGCTCCATGCGCTGGAGCATCTTGGTCACCGTCGAGGCGTCGAGCCCCAGGGACTGGATCAGCTCGGACTGCCGGACCGGTCCGCAGTCCCAGAGCCGCATCATCATCATCTCCTGGCCCGGGTAGAGGCCGAGCTCCCGCAGCCGCCGCCCGGCGGCGATCCGGTGCATCCGGGCCACCCCGGCCAGGGCGACGCTGACGGGACCGCCGTGGGCGGCCGAGGGTGCCGTCTCGGTACAGACGGGGTCGGTTCCTGACATCGCGGGCTCCTCGTGAAGACTCTCCCCACAGATTACCTTGGCTGGCCAAGCAATGGGTTACAGTGGCATCCGGGCCAGATACTTGGCCGACCACATAATGTTTGTGAAGGGGACAGCCATGACCACCGCCTTCGACCCCGTAGACCTCGCCGGGACCCGGCTCGCCAACCGCATCGCGATGGCCCCGATGACCCGCAGCCGCGCGGAGGGGGACAGCCGCACCCCCACCGCGCTCGTCGCCGAGTACTACGCCCAGCGCGCCTCGGCCGGCCTGATCATCACCGAGGGCACCCAGCCCAGCGCCGTGGGCCAGGGCTACCCCAACACCCCCGGCCTGCACAGCGCCGAGCAGGTCGCCGCCTGGCGCGAGGTCACCGACGCCGTCCACGAGCGCGGCGGCAAGATCTTCGTCCAGCTGATGCACGCCGGCCGGATCAGCCACCCCGTCGTCCTCGGCGACGGCCTCCACCCCGTCGGCCCGTCCGCCGTCGCCCCCAAGGGCCAGCTCTTCGCCGGCACCGGCCTCATCGACTTCGTCGCCCCGCGCGAGCTCACCGCCGAAGAGATCCGGGAGACGATCGCCGGCTTCGCCGATGCCGCCCGCAACGCCGTCGAGGCCGGCTTCGACGGCGTCGAGATCCACGGCGCCAACGGCTACCTGATCCAGCAGTTCCTCGCCTCCGGCTCCAACCACCGCACCGACGAGTGGGGCGGCCCGGTCGAGAACCGCATCCGCCTCGCCGTCGAGGTCGTCAAGGCCGTCGCCGCCGAGATCGGCCCCGAGCGCACCGGCCTGCGGATCTCCCCGGCCAACACCTACAACGACATCGCCGAGACCGACACGGAGGAGCTCTACCCCGCCCTCGTCGCCGCGATCGACCCCGTCGGCATCGCGTACCTGCACGTCACGGAGCCCGTGCCCGAGATCCGCGAGCTGACCCTCGCCCTGCGCAAGGCCTTCTCCGGCACGTTCGTCCTCAACCCCTCCACCGAGGGGCCGACCGGCGCCGACGCGCTGACCCTGATCGAGGACGGCACCGCCGACCTCGTCGCGTACGGGGCGCTGTTCCTCGCCAACCCCGACCTGCCCGCCCGGCTGCGGTCCGGCGGCCCGTACAACACCCCGGACCCGGCGACCTTCTTCGGCGGCGACCACCGCGGCTACACCGACTACCCGGCGCTGTAACCGCGGCGACCGCGGCACCGCGGCACCGGGGCACCGGGGCACCGGGGCACACGGAAGTACGCGGCAGTACGCGGCAGTACGCGGAAGCAGAGGTACGCGGAAGGGGCGGGGTCCGACACCGGACCCCGCCCCTTCCCCGTTCCCCGTCCCGTACGCGGACCGGTCAGACCGCCCAGGCCTCCGTGACCGCCCGGCGCGCGCCCTCCAGGTCCACCGCGCGGCCCGCCTCGCCGAGCGCCGCGCCCAGGGCGGCCAGCGAGGACTGCACGGCGCCCGGAGTCGCGTCCACCCCGTAGTGGTTGACCCGGATCATCTCCTGGGCCAGTGCCCCGCCGCCCGCGATCAGCGGCAGCGACGGATCGGCGGCCAGCGCCTTCGCCACCAGCTCCGAGGCGTCCGTACCGGCCGGCACACGCAGGGTCGTCGCGACCGGCGCCGCGTCCTTCGCCTCGTACACATACGGCTCCAGGCCGCCGCCCAGGGCCAGCGCGCCCGCCCGGGTCGCCGCCGCCGCGGCGGCGTGCCGCGCCATCAGGGCGTCCAGACCCTCCGCTTCGATCCGCTCCACGCAGGCCTCCAGGGCCAGCATCTCCAGCTGCGCCGGAGCATGCAGCAGCGTCTTGCGGCCGCCGTCGATCCAGCGCTCCTTCCAGTCGAGGAGGGAGAGGTACGAGCGGCGCGGCGCGGCCGGGTTGGCGGCGAACCGCTCCCACGCCCGCGCGCTCACCGAGACCGCCGACACACCCGCAGGCCCGCCCATCGCCTTCTGCGCGCCGATGATGCACATGTCCACGCCCCAGGCGTCCGGCAGCACCGGCTCGGCGCCGATCGACGCCACCGCGTCCAGGTAGAACAGCGCTCCGTGCGCCCGCACGACCTCACCGATCTCCGCCACCGGGTTCGTGTTGCCCGTCGCCGCCTCCGCGTGCACCAGGGACACGAAGTCGATCTCCGGGTGCGCGGCGAGCGCCTGCTCCACCTGCGCGGCCGTCACCGCCGTGTGGAAGGGCACCTCCAGGTCGACCACGGTCGCGCCGCAGTCCCGCAGCCAGTTGCCGAAGGTCTGCCCGTACGGCCCGGTGACCACGTTCAGCGCGGTCGATCCGGCCCGCGCACCGCTGCGGATGCACCCCTCCAGCGGGAGCAGCGCCTCGCCCTGGGTGATCACCACGTCCTGCTCCGTGGAGAGCAGCGCGGCCACCCGCCGCTCGATCGACGCGAAATGCGCGGCGGTCAGCGGGGCCAGGTCCAGGAGCGGATGTGTCACGGTCACGACGGTGCCTTCTTCGACTCGGATTCGTGCGGGCGGAACTCCGGATCAGGGTACCGAGGGGCCCTCCCCCGCCGGGGTCCCGTCCTCGTACAGTGCAGACATGAGTGATCGCGCGGTGCTGCACGTGAAGGGACGGGTGCTCGTCGGCCCCGAGGACGTACGCGACGAACTGTGGTGCGTCGACGGGCGGGTCACCTTCGACAGGCCCGCCGCCGAGGCGGTCACCGTCAAGGGCTGGGTGCTGCCCGGACTCGTCGACGCCCACTGCCACGTCGGACTCGACCGGCATGGCCCCGTCGACGAGGCGACCAGCGAGAAGCAGGCCCTCACCGACCGGGACGCGGGCACCCTGCTGATCCGGGACGCGGGCTCGCCCTCCGACACCCGCTGGATCGACGAGCGGGAGGACCTGCCGAAGATCATCCGCGCGGGGCGGCACATTGCCCGCACCCGCCGCTACATCCGCAACTACGCCCACGAGATCGAGCCCGCCGACCTCGTGGCCTACGTCGGCCGAGAGGCCCGGCGCGGCGACGGCTGGGTCAAGCTGGTCGGCGACTGGATCGACCGCGAGGCCGGCGACCTCACCGCCTGCTGGCCGCGCGCCGAGGTCGAGGCGGCCATCGCCGAGGCCCACCGGCTCGGCGCCCGCGTCACCGCGCACTGCTTCGCCGAGGACTCGCTCCGCGACCTCGTCGAGGCCGGCATCGACTGCGTCGAGCACGCCACCGGCCTCACCGAGGACACCATCCCGCTCTTCGCCGAGCGGGGCGTGGCGATCGTCCCGACCCTGGTCAACATCGCGACCTTCCCGCACCTCGCCGCGGGCGGCGAGGAGAAGTTCCCCCGCTGGTCGGCCCATATGCGCAGGCTGCACGAGCGCCGGTACGACACCGTGCGCGCCGCATTCGACGCGGGCGTCCCGGTCTTCGTCGGCACCGACGCGGGCGGCTCCCTCGCCCACGGCCTGGTCGCCGAGGAGGTCGAGGAGCTGACCAAGGCCGGCATCCCGCCGATCGACGCGCTCGCGGCGACCGCCTGGGGGGCCAGGGCGTGGCTGGGGCGCCCGTCCCTGGAGGAGGGCGCCCCGGCCGACCTCGTGGTCTACGGCGAGGACCCGCGCGCGGACGTCCGCGTCCTCGCGGCCCCGCGCCGGGTCGTCGTCAACGGACGGGTGGTCGGCTAGGCCCCCCGCCCGCCCGCGGTCGGCTGCTCAGCCGCGGGTCAGGAAGGCCAGCCGTGCCTTCTTCTCCGGGATGAAGACCTCCGGCAGGTCCACCTCGGGCAGTACGACCTCCGGGCCCAGCTCGAACCCGGCGCGCACCATGCGGGCGATCGCCTTCTCGTTGGAGGCGTCCGGCTCCACGACCACACGGGTGTGGTCGCGCAGCGTGAAGCCGATGAGCACGGACAGGAGCCGGCCGGTGAAGCCCGGCTGCGGCGCCGGGTTCGGCGCGATGAGGAAGTGCGCGCCGACGTCCCCGGGCCGCACCTCGTAGCACTCGCTGACGCGGTCGGCCTCGGGGTCGTACGTCTGGAGCAGGGCGACGGGCTCGTCGTCCAGGATCACCAGGAAGCCGTGGTGGGTGGTGAGCGAGTCGAGGTGCGCGTAGACGTCCCGGACCTGCTCGACGGTGGTGCCGACCATCCCCCAGAAGCGGGACCGCTCCTCGTTGACCCAGGCGTGCAGGAGCACGGCGTCGCGCTCCGGCTCGACGGGCCGGACCGTGACGGTGCCGAAGCCGTCGATGCTCCGGACATAGGGGGCGGTGGCGGTGGTCATCCCTGCTCCTTGGTGAGGTTCTGCCAGTCGGTGGTGACGGGGGCGAGTTCGCCCCTCAGCCACAGCGGAAGCTGGTCGCGGTGGTGCGGGTCGCCGGGCACGCCGGACGCGCCGAACGGCACGATCCAGCCGCTCCGTTCGCGGTCGGCGAGGTCCCAGACGTAGCGGGCGGCGGAGGCCCGGGCGCTGCGGTCGGTCCACCCGGGCACGCTGGACGTGGAGAGCACGCAGTCGTGGTCCCCGCCGAGTCCCGGCCACTGCGCGTCGTCGGGGTCGGGCAGCGCCTGCCAGGGCGCGAGCCGGTGGGTCACGCCCCAGGCGGCCGGGGGCTCGCCGGAGGCGACCTCGTCGAGCGCCTCGCGCACGATCCGGTCGACGTCCGCGGCGGGCACGGGCCCGGCCACGAGCAGGGTCTCCAGGGCGTAGGCGACGCGCGGACCCAGGGCCAGCCAGGGCCGGAACACCTCGGGGTACGGGGCGGGTTCGCGCAGCGCGGCGAAGGCCTCGTGGGCGGCGAACCGGCGGACGACGGCCCCGCGCACGGCGGCGTAGAGGCCGGCGTCGGCGCTCTCCGCGTCCATCCGCCGGTCCCAGGCGAGCAGCCGGTCGCGCACGGCGGAGGCGGCGGGTGAGGGGCCGGCGGGTGAGGGGCCGGCCGGTGAGGGGCCGGCCGGTGAGGGGCCGGAGCCGGCCTGCCCGCTCCCGCCGCCCACCCGGGCCACGGCCGCCAGGAGGCGGGCCGCCGAGCGGTTGTCGGTGTCCCGGTGGAGAGCGGTGATGCTCTCCGGGGTCCAGTCCGCCGAGGCGCCGAGCAGCGCGTCGATCCGGTCGGCCCGGTGCGGCGGGGCGAACTCGATGCCCAGCGGCGCCGCGATGCCCCGGGCGTTGGCCATCACGGCGTGCCCGTCCACATCGGCGCGGGGCAGCGGCGCCGGAGCGTCCTGCCACGCGTGCGCCGGGTCCCAGGCGGGCACGATCCGCAGCGAGTTGGTCCGGTGCCGTACGGGCACCCGGCCGGCGACCCGGTGCAGCAGGCCGCCCTCGGTGTCGGCGGCCAGGACGACGTTGACCGGCTCGACCCAGCCGTCGAGGGCCGTGTCCACGTCGGCGACGGTCCGGGCGCGCAGCAGCGCGGGCAGCACCTCGAACCCGAGCTGTCCGGTGACCCGCGGCGGGTACCGCAGCGCGACGCCCTCCCAGGCCGAGGCCCCGCCCCACGAGTCCCGGTCCTCCGCCGCGCCTCCCGATGCCGCGCCTCCCGATGCAGTGCCCTCCGATGCAGCGCCCTGCGACGCAGCACCCTCCGGCGCCACGCCTTCCGGCGCCGTGCTCCCGGCCCCGTCGTCCACCCCGATGATCACCGGGCCCCGGTCGGTCTCGATGACCTCGACCGCGACCGGCTCACCGCCCGCGACCTCGATCGTCTCGGTGTGCGTCGTCGCCGGGCGCCAGCCCTCGGGGCCGTACGCCTCCACCCCGCCGTCCGGGAGCCTCCGCAGCCGCTCCCGGTAGAGGTCCTGGTAGTCCGACATCGCGTTGGTGATGGCCCAGGCCACCGGTCCGGTGTGGCCGAAGTGGGCGAGTCCGGGGACGCCGGGCACGGCGATGCCCACCACGTCGTACGCGGGGCAGGCGAGCCGGATCTGCTGGTAGACGCCGGGCGCCTCGATGAAGCGGTGCGGGTCGCCGGCCACCAGGGCCGCCCCGCTCGCGGTCCGTCCGCCCGCGACCAGCCAGCCGTTGGAGCCCGAGGTCCCCGGCCCGTCGGTCGCGAAGAGCTCCGTCCACTCCTCGCCGAGCCGCCGGGCGACCTCCTCGCGCCACAGCTTGGTGGGGAAGCCGGCGAACAGGATGTGGGTCGTCAGCCAGACGGCGAGCGGGGTCCACGGCTCCCACCGGCCGGGCACGAGGCCGGTCTCGGCGAACTCGGGCGCCCGTCCCGCCCCTTCCGCCAGGCCGTCGTTGACCCCGTCCACGTACGCGCGGACCCATGCCGCGGTCCGCGCGTCCTCGCGTTCGAGCCGCTCGAAGCAGCGGCGGGCGGTGTCGGCGAGCCGGGAGCGCCGGGCGAAGGTGTCCCAGCCGAGCTCGGCGGCGCCGAGGAAGGCGGCCGTGGTGCCCTGGGCCCGGTGCCGTTCGACCTCCAGCTGCCAGGCCCGGTCGCGGGCGGTGACCCGGCCCTGCGCGAAGGCGAGTTCGTCCTGGTCAGCGGCGCGCAGATGGGGGACGCCCCACGCGTCCCGGTAGACCTCGATGCTCACGGAGACCCCGATCCCGTCCATGTACCCGACATGGCTGCGGGCCATGTCCTCTGCAATTTCTTAGGTTAGGCTGACCTAAATTAATCTACAGGAGTTCAGGGGAGGGGATTGCGGTGGGTCACGGCTGGCAGGGTGCCGTTCTCAAGTTGATGCGGGGCAAGGACTTCACGTTCACCGTGACGGGGGCCGAGCAGGTCACCGAGGACTACCGCAGGGTGCACTTCACGGATGGCGGTCTGCTCGCCGCCGCCGGAATCCACCCCACGATGTGGGTCCGGATCTGGTTCGAGAACGCGGGCAAGCCGCACCAGCGCGCGTACACCCTGGTCGACCCCGACCAGAAGGCCGGCACCTTCAGTCTGGAGTTCGCCCTCCACGACGGCGTCGCCAGCCGGTGGGCCCGTGCCTGCGCCCCGGGCGACACCGTCGAGGCGACCCTCCAGGGGACCGGCTTCGACGCCCCGGAGCCGCGCCCCGGACGGCTCCTCGTGGTCGGCGACCCGGCGTCGCTGCCCGCCGTCAACTCCCTGCTCGACGCGCTCCCGGGCGTCCCCGCCACCGTCTGGTTCGAGACCCAGCACGCCTCCGACGAGGAGCTGCCGGTCCGGCTCGACCCCGAGCACCACGAACTGCGCCGGGTGCCGCGCCGGAACGGCGGGGCCGACCTCGTCGCCCGCGTGAAGGCCGAGCTCCCCGCCCTCGCGGAGGCCGACCCGTACGTCTGGATCGCCTGCGACACCGCGACCACCCGGACTCTCGCCACATACGCGCGCAAGGAGCTCGCGCTCCCCAAGGAGCGCGTCCACGCGCTGGGGTACTGGCGCGCGGGCTGACCATCCTGTCCTGATGCGCCGGGTTGACGATCCGTTACCCCGGCGCGCGGTGGCTCGTTCACACCCTTCCCAGGGGACCCGCTGTGTGTCCCCGCGTGCGAAAGACGCGGGACACCCGGGAACGGTTGTGTCGAAAAAAATCGAATATGAACACGGAAACCCCCCTTTGGAGTGAACTCACGTCAGGCGACTGTCGGTTCACTCTCCGTGCGTAAAGATTCCGGTGTCTCAAGTCGCCGAGGCCGCGCCGACCCACCGTCCCCGTGGTGAGCGGCCGGCGACGCCATGTCTCTTGTGGGGGTTCCACCATCTTGAACAGCAACACCTTCCGCACGCCCGCACGCCGTACCGCCGCAGCCGCGACCGTCGCCGCCCTGGCCGTCGGCCCCGTGCTCCTCGCGGCCCCGGCGGCCCAGGCCACGGGCGGCGAAGGGCGCGCCACCGCCGTCGTCCTGCGGACCAGTCTCGACGTCTCCCTCCTCGACAAGACGGTCGACGTGCCGCTGCGGGTCTCCCTCAACGAGGTCAAGGCGCCGGAGAGCGAGAACGAGACCGCGCTCTCCGTGAAGGTGCAGGGGGCGGAGGAGGGCAAGCCGATCGACATCCTCGCCGCCGACGTCGCCACCTCGACGGCCACCGTGGACGAGAAGAAGGCCGAGGGGTACGTGAACCTCGTCAAGGCCAAGGTCCACGTCCCCGGAATCCCGCTGCTCTCGCTCATCGAGGTCCAGAAGGTGACCTCCAAGGCACTGTGCGAGGTGGGGAAGAAGCCGGTCGCCGAGTCCAACGTCCTCGGCCACGTCACCGTCTTCGGCAAGAAGACCACCCTCTCCACCGGCGGCCGGACCCAGGTCAGCGTGCCCGGTGTCGGACAGGTCACCCTCGACCTGTCCCGTACGTCCACCACCTCGCGCACGGCGGCGGCGACCGCCCTCGAACTCAAGGTGGAGGTCGACCCGCTGAAGCTCGGCGTCGCCGAGGTCAACGGCACCGTGACGCTCGCCGAGGCCACCTGCGAGACGCCCAAGGGCACAGCCCCGACGGAGAAGCCCACCGAGAAGCCCACCGGGAAGCCGACCGAGCAGCCCACCCAGCAGCCCTCGGAGCAGCCCACCCAGCAGCCCTCGGTCAAGCCGAGCGACGCCGGCGGCATCAAGACCGACAACGGTGGCACCACGCCCACCCAGAACCTCGCCGAGACCGGCGGCAGCTCCACCACCCCGTACCTCGCGGGCGGGGCGCTCGCCCTCCTCGTGGCCGGCGGCGGCGCGCTCGCGCTGACCCGCTCGCGCGCCCGCTCCCGCGGCTGACGGTCCGAGGGGGACGCGCAGGGGCATGCGCCGGGCGGCGTGGTGGCCGGAGGCTCCGGGGGGAGCCTCCGGGAGCAGCACGGGTCCGGGGAGGGCGACGGTGACGACGCCGCCCTCCCCGGACCCTTGTCCGCGCCGCCCGCCGGTCGCCCGTCTGCGGCCGCTCAGCCGCCCATCAGCAGGGCCTGGTCGAGGGCCTGCAGGAAGCGGTTCGTCGTGGCCCGGTCCCGGACCGCGATCCGCAGCCAGTTCCGGTCGAGCCCCGGGAAGGTGTCGCCCCGGCGGGCCGCGAAGCCCAGCGACCGCAGCCGCTCCCGTACCGCGTCCGCCCCGTCGATCCGCAGCAGCACGAAGGGGCCCTCCGACCCCGGCACCGTCCGCACCTCGTCGAACTCCGCGAGCCCGGCGAGCAGATGGGCCCGCTCGACCCCGATCCGGTGCGCCGCGTGCTCGGCCTCCGCGAGCGCCGCCCGCGACATGCACGCCTCCGCCGCGACCAGGGCCGGCGTCGACACCGGCCAGAGCGGCTGGGTCCGCTCCAGGGCGGCGATCGTCGCCGGCTCGGCCAGCACGTATCCGATCCGCAGGCCGGCGAGCCCCCACGTCTTGGTGAGACTGCGCAGCACCACGAGCCCCGGCACGTCGGTCCGCCCCGCCAGCGCCTCGCGCTCGCCCGGCACCGCGTCCAGGAACGCCTCGTCGACCACCAGGGTCCGCCAGGGTCTCGCGAGCGCGGCGATCGAGGCGGCGGGGTGCAGCACGGACGTGGGGTTCGTGGGGTTCCCGATCACCACCAGGTCCGCGTCCTCGGGGACCGCCGCCGGGTCCAGCCGGAAACCGTCCTCCTCGCGCAGCAGCACCCGGCCCACCTCGTGACCGACGTCGCGCAGCGCCGCCTCCGGCTCGGTGAACTGCGGATGCACCACGACGGGCCGACGCACCGGCAGCGCCCGCGCGATCAGCACGAAGGCCTCGGCCGCGCCGGCCGTGAGCAGGACCCGGTTCGAGGGCAGGTCGTGCCGCTCGGCCACGGCCGCGCGTGCGGCCCGGCCGTCGGGGTAGGCGGCGAGTCCGGTCAGGGAGTCGGCGATCCGCTCCCGCAGCCAGTCCGGTGGGGTGTTCGTCCGGACGTTGACCGCCAGATCGATGAGTTTCTCGTCCCGTACCTCGGCGTCACCGTGGTGGCGCAGGTCGTGGGCGTCGGTATGCAGATGCATGTCCATGGCCGCCGTCGTGTGGGGGGTGGGGATGGTGGGGGGTGAGCCAGGCTCGCCAGCGATGTACCCGTGAGTTCGGGGCAACAACCGTACGCCTGGCGCGTCTTCGTTCGGGCGAACCCGGACAGAAGCGGCGAGAGCGCACGTTACGCGCCGGGATTTCCGCTTCGGTACGAGCAGCCCGGCGGACGGGCCGCCGCCCGCGGCGAGCAGCGCGGCCGCCTCCGCCACCGACGCCGTGCCCGTCGCGGCCAGCGGTCGCGCCGACGGATGCGGTACGGGCACGACCGCGAGCTCCTCGGCCGTGAACCCCCGCACCGGGACGCCGAGCTCCTCGGCCGCCCCCGTGATCCCCGGCTCCGCCGCCCGCGCGTCGAGCGTGGCGAGCGAGCGGACCTCCGCCCGCGTCAGGCCCGCCTCCTCCAGCACCGCCTCGACCAGGGCGAGGACCTCGTCCACCGGGACCCCGGCCCGGGCGCCGACACCGAGGTGCGCGGACGCCACCCCATCCGATACCAAAGGCCCATGGCTGTAGTCGTCGCGCTCGGCGCGTTCCTCATGACGCTCTTCGGAGGCTGGGTCGCGGGACGCGTCACCGACCGGCGCCACCTCGTCCTCGGCCTCGCCGGCGGACTCATGCTCGGCGTCGTCGGACTCGACCTGCTGCCCGAGGCCCTGGAGGCCGCGGGCGACGAGGTGTTCGGAGTCCCGGAGGCCCTGCTGCTCTTCGTCGGCGGCTTCCTCCTCGCCCATGTCGTGGAGCGGCTCCTCGCCGTACGCCAGGCCGCACACGGCGTCGCGGCCGACGAGAGGGTCCCGCAGGTCGGCATGACGGCGGCGGCCGCGATGGTCGGTCACAGCCTCATGGACGGCATCGCGCTCGGCGCCGCCTTCCAGGTCGGCGGCGGCATGGGCGCCACCGTCGCGCTCGCCGTCATCACCCATGACTTCGCCGACGGCTTCAACACGTACACGATCACCAGCCTCTACGGGAACGCCCGCCGCAAGGCCGTCGGCATGCTCGTCGCCGACGCCCTCGCCCCGCTGGTCGGCGCCGCCTCCACCCTGCTGTTCACCCTTCCGGTGGAACTCCTCGGCAGCTATCTGGGGTTCTTCGGCGGCGCCCTGCTCTACCTGGCCGCCGCCGAGATCCTGCCGGAGGCCCACCACGACCACCCCGCCCGCTCCACGCTGCTCTGCACGGTGGGGGGCGTCGGCTTCATCTGGCTCGTGGTGGGAGTCTCCGGCGGCTGACCTCACCCGCAGTGCTCCACGAAACGCGCGGCGGCCTCCGGGGATCCCGCCCAGTGGGTGTGGACGTAGCTGGCGTGCACCCCGCCCTGCACGAAGCCCTCGACTCTCCTCTCGGGCTGCCGCAGCCCCCACGCGGCCGCCGCCCCGGCGCCCGGCTCGATGACGGTCCGGTGGAACTCGTGCCCCCGCATCCGCGCCCCGGCGGGCGCGAGCACGCTGTCGCTCACCGCGACGGCGTCCCGGTACCCGAGGGTGAGCCGCTCGGACATCCGCGCGTCCGCGTCGAGCACCCCGCACATGGGGGTGCCGTCGAGCGACCGCGCGAGATACAGCAGCCCGGCGCACTCGGCGGCGATGGGCGCGCCGGACGCGGCGAGCGCGGCGACGGCCTTCCGCAACGGCTTGTTGGCGGACAGCTGCTCGCCGTACATCTCGGGGAACCCGCCGCCTATGACGAGCCCGGACGTCCCCTCGGGGAGGGCTTCGTCCCGCAGCGGATCGAACGTGACGACCTCGGCCCCGGCGGCGGTGAGCAGTTCGGCGTGCTCGGCGTACGAGAACGTGAACGCGGCTCCTCCGGCGACGGCGACCACGGGGGTCCGCGGGCCGCCGTTCCGCGGGGCGGTGGGGGTCCCCCCGGCGGGAGTCCGGGGGAGGGCGGGCACGGACCCCCCACCGGCGGATCGCCGCTCCCCGACCTCGGCCACCCACGGCTCGGCGTGCAGCGGCGGTGCCGACCGTGCGAGCGCCATCAGCGCGTCCAGGTCGCAACCCCGGCGCACCTGCTCCGCCTGTGCCGCGACGGCGGCGAGCGCAGCGGCCTGCCGCTCGGCCACCGGTACGAGCCCCAGATGCCGCGACGGAGTCGCCACGGCCGGCGCCCGCCGAAGGACACCCAGCACCGGTACCCCGGACTCGCCGAGCGCCTCCCGCAGCAGATGCTCGTGCCGATCCGTCGCGACCTTGTTCAGGATCACGCCCCCGATCCGCACCTCCGGATCCCAGGACGCGAAGCCGTGCACGAGCGCCGCCACCGACCGCGACTGCGAGGACGCGTCGACGACCAGTACCACCGGTGCCTTGAGGAGCTTCGACACCTGTGCGGTGGAGGCGAGTTCGCCCTGGTCCGCGGCCCCGTCGTACAGGCCCATGACCCCCTCGACGACCGCCAGGTCGCACCCGCGCGCCCCGTGCTCGAAGAGCGGCGCGATCAGCCCCGTACCGCACATGTACGCGTCGAGGTTGCGGCCCGGCCGCCCCGTGGCGAGCGCGTGGTAGCCCGGGTCGATGTAGTCCGGTCCGACCTTGTGCGGCGAGACCGCCAGACCACGGCCGGCGAACGCGGCCATCAGACCGGTCGCGACCGTGGTCTTGCCCGCGCCCGACGAGGGCGCGGCGATGACGAGACGTGCTACCACTCGATGCCCCGCTGGCCCTTCTGACCGGCGTCCATCGGGTGCTTGACCTTGGACATGTCGGTGACGAGGTCCGCGAAGTCGACGAGCTCCTGCGGCGCGTTGCGGCCGGTGATGACGACGTGCTGGTGCCCGGGACGGTCGCGCAGCACCTGGACGACCTCGGCCGTGTCGATCCAGCCCCAGTGCAGCAGGTAGGCGAACTCGTCGAGGACGTAGAAGGTGTACTTCTCCTCGGCGAGGTCCCGCTTGACCTGCTCCCAGCCCTCGCGGGCCTTCTCCTCGTGCGACTGCTCGCCCTCGGCGACCTCGCGCTGGATCCAGGACCAGCCCTCACCCATCTTGTTCCAGGTGACGGTGCCGCCCTTGCCGGTCTCGCCGAGCGCCTTGAGGGCGTTCTCCTCGCCGACCCTCCACTTGGCCGACTTCACGAACTGGAACACCCCGATCGGCCAGCCCTGGTTCCAGGCGCGCAGCGCCATGCCGAACGCGGCGGTCGACTTCCCCTTGCCGACGCCGGTGTGCACCATCACCAGCGCCCGGTTGCGGCGCTGACGGGTGGTGAGACCGTCGTCGGGAACGACGGTCGGCTGTCCCTGCGGCATTAAGCGGCCCTCCTGGCGGTGGTCTTCCGGTTTCCCTGTACGTCCCGGACGAGGCCGGCGATCGAGTCGGCGCGCAGCTCGTCCAAGGTGACGGCGGTGCCGCCGAGTTCACGGGCGAGCTCCCGGGCCAGCCCGAGCCGCACCGGTCCGGTCTCGCAGTCGACGACGACGGAGGCCGTGCCGTCGGCGGCGTGCAGCCGCGCCGCGCGGGCGGCGAGCGCCACCGGGTCGGCGCCGCCGCCGGTCGCCCGCCCGTCGGTCACGACGACGAGCAGCGGGCGGCGCGAGGGGTCCCGCAGCCGCTCGACGCGCAGCACGTCATGGGCCTTGAGGAGCCCGGCCGACAGCGGGGTACGGCCCCCGGTCGGGAGCTTCTCCAGACGGGCGGCGGCCGCGTCGACGGACGAGGTCGGCGGCAGCGCGACCTCCGCGTCGCGGCCCCGGAAGGTGATGAGGCCGACCTTGTCGCGCCGCTGGTAGGCGTCGAGCAGCAGGGAGAGGACGGCGCCCTTGACGGCGCTCATCCGCTGCCGAGCCGCCATCGAACCGGAGGCGTCGACGGCGAAGAGCACCAGGTTCCCCTCGCGCCCCTCCCGGGTCGCCTGCCGCAGGTCGTCCCGGCGGACCACGAGCCCGGCGCCGGTCCGCCCACGGGCCTTCTGGTGCGGGGCGGCGGCCTGCACGGTGGCGGCCAGGTGCAGCTTGGTCAGCGCGCCCCGGGGGCGTACGGATCCGGTGGTGCGGCCGTGCTCGGTACGGGCCCGGGAGCGGCGCCCGGCCGCGCCCTCGCCGAGTCCGGGGACGCTGAGCACCTTCGTACGGAAGGGTTCGGAGGCGGCGACGGCGGCGCGCTCACCGGAAGCGGCGCCCCGCGGGGCGGGTTCGGGGGAGGGCGCGGGCGGCGCGGGCGGGGAGGTCTCCTCGGGAGCGGGGGAGTGCTCGGCGGCGGGCCCGTCGCTCTGCGGCGGGACACCCCCACCGGGACCCCCGTCCCCGGGCCCTCCGTCGCCGGGCCCGTCGGGCTCGGGGTCCTCGTCCGGCTCCTGGTCCTGGCCCTTGAACTCCTCCAGGGTCTCGTCGAGCTTGTCCTCGTCGAGGCCGGGAGCGTCGAAGGGGGAGCGGCGCCGCCGGTGCGGGAGGGCGAGCAGAGCGGCCTGCCGCACGTCCTCGGAGGTGACCTCGGTGCGGCCGGCCCAGGCGGCGAGCGCGGTCGCGGTGCGGGCCATGACGATGTCGGCGCGCATGCCGTCGACCTCGAACGCCGCGCAGGTGGCGGCGATCTGGAGCAGTACGTCGTCGCCGAGCGTCACCTGGGGCAGCAACGCCCGTGCGGTGACGATCCGTTCGCGCAGCGCCGTCTCGTCCGCGGCCCAGCGGTCGGCGAAGGCGGCGGGGTCGTCCTCGAAGGCGAGCCGCCGCCGGACGACCTCCACGCGCTGCCGCGGGTCGCGCGACGCGGCGACCTCGACGGTCAGCCCGAACCTGTCGAGGAGCTGGGGCCTGAGCTCGCCCTCCTCGGGGTTCATGGTCCCGACGAGCAGGAAGCGGGCGGCGTGCCGTACGGAGACGCCCTCGCGCTCGACGTAGGAGGACCCCATGGCGGCGGCGTCGAGGAGGTGGTCGATGAGGTGGTCGCTGAGGAGGTTGACCTCGTCGACGTAGAGGATCCCGCGATGCGCGGAGGCGAGGAGGCCGGGCTCGAAGGCCTTCACGCCCTCGCTGAGCGCCTTCTCGATGTCGAGGGAGCCGACGAGCCGGTCCTCGGAGGCGCCGACGGGCAGCTCGACCATCCGCGCGGGGCGCTCGATGCCCGGCGCCGTGCCGTGCGGGCCGTCGGGGCAGCCGAGGTCGGGCGAGGCCGGGTCGCAGCTGAACCGGCAGCCGGCGACGACGGGCACGGCGGGCAGCAGCTCGGCGAGCGCGCGCACGGCGGTGGACTTGGCGGTCCCCTTCTCGCCCCGCACGAGCACACCGCCCACCGTCGGGCTGACGGCCGTCAGCAGCAGCGCGAGCCGGAGATCGTCCATGCCGACGACGGCAGTGAACGGGTAGCGGGTGTTCATCGAATGCTCGCTCCTTCGGGTGACTTCTGTTCGGCTCGGCCGTCGGCGCGTGACCCTTGGCCGAGACTGTCGGCGTTCCCCACGCGCGTGGGGATGGCCCCGCCGTCAGCCCGGCTGCGGGCGGAGTTCTCGTGTGCTCCCCGCCGACGCGGGGATCCGGTGCTCACGGCGCCCCCGGCGGTACGAACGGCAGCCCCTCCGGCGGGCCCTGTTCGATCAACCGCAGCAGCGCGTCCGTGTCCGCGTGCTCCTCGATCAGATCCCCCAGCCGGTCCAGCTGTTCCTCCCGCAGCGCCCCGAACGACGTGTCGGGCGCCGGTACGAACCGCCGCCCGGCCGCCGCCGCGACCTCCCGCAGGAACGCCCGCCGGAACCCGTCGCTCTCCAGGGAGCCGTGCCAGTGCGTACCCCACACGGACCCCACCCGACACCCGTCGAGGAACGGTTCCCCGCCCCGTACGTCCGCGACGCCGTGGTGGATCTCGTACCCCTCGACGCGTTCCCCGAGCGCCGAGCCCACCGGCCGGGCGAGCGTCTTCTCGCGCGCGAACCGCACCCGGACGGGCAGCAGCCCGAGCCCGTCGACGGCCCCCGCACGGGACTCCACCTCGTCCTCGATGTGCTCGCCGAGGACCTGGAAGCCGCCGCAGACGCCGAGCACCGGACGGCCCTCGGCGGCCCGTCGCGCGAGCGCGTCGGCCAGCCCGCGCTCCCGCAGCCAGGCGAGCGCCCTGACCGTCCCGCGCGTCCCCGGCACCACGACCAGGTCCGCGTCGACGAGCTCCTCCGCCCGGTCCACGAACCGCACGACGACGCCCGGCTCGGCGGCCAGCGCGTCCACGTCCGTGAAGTTGGACATCAGCGGCACGGCGCAGACGGCGACCCGCAGCACGTCCTCACCGACCGGCGGCGCGACGACGGACTCGCGCACCGCGCCCCGCAGCGAGACCCGGAGGCCGTCCTCCTCGTCGATGCCGAGCCCGTGGGCGTACGGCAGGACGCCGAAGGTCCGCCGCCCGGTGAGCCCGTGCAGCATGTCGAGGCCCGGTTCGAGCAGGGTCACGTCACCGCGGAACTTGTTCACGAGGTAGCCCGCGATCAGCTCCTGGTCCTCGGGCGCGAGCAGCGCCGTCGTGCCGAAGAACTGGGCGAAGACCCCGCCCCGGTCGATGTCGCCGACCACGACCACGGGCAGCCGCGCGGCCCGCGCGATGCCCATGTTCACGATGTCGGTCCGCCGCAGGTTGATCTCGGCCGGGCTGCCGGCCCCCTCGCAGATCACGGCGTCGTACGTGCTCCGCAGCTCCTCCAGGCACGCGAGGACCGGCTCGAAGAGCTCCTTCTGCCGCCCCCCGTGGTAGCCACGAGCACTCAGTTCACCGACCGGCCTGCCCATCAGGACGACCTGGCTTGACCGGTCGCTGCCGGGCTTGAGCAGGACGGGGTTCATCAGCGCGGTGGGTTCCACCCGCGCCGCCTGCGCCTGCATGGCCTGGGCGCGCCCGATCTCGGCCCCCTCCCTCGTGACGAAGGAGTTGAGGGACATGTTCTGCCCCTTGAACGGCGCCACCTTCAGCCCCTTGCGGACCAGCCAGCGGCAGATGCCGGCCGTCACGACGCTCTTGCCGGCGTCGGACGTGGTTCCGGCGACGAGCAGTCCCCCACCCCTCATGCGTTCCTCCGCTTCCGGGTCGACGCGGCCAGGGCGCCGATGATCAGCCGGCCGCCCACACAGGCGGCCAGAGTGAGTCCGGTGACCCGGCGCGACAGGCGTACGGCCCGGTCGATGTCGGTCACCTCGACGGCCCGGCCCTCCCCGTTGAGCACCGGCCGGTGCTCGACCCGGCCGCCGTACGACAGGGTGCCCCCGAGACGTATGCCGAGGGCGCCCGCGAAGGAGGCCTCGACGGGGCCCGCGTTGGGGCTGGGGTGCTTCGCCGCGTCGGCCCGCCAGGCGTTCAGCGCACCGCGCGGGTTGCCGCCGGCGACGGTCGCGAGGACGGCCGTCAGCCGCGCCCCGGGCCAGCCTGCCACGTCGTCGAGCCGGGCCGAGGCCCAGCCGAAGCGGCGGTGGCGCGGCGACTTGTGGCCGACCATCGCGTCCAGGGTGTTGACGGCCCGGAAGCCGACGAGGCCCGGTACGCCCGCGACCGCGCCCCAGAACAGGGCGCCGACCACGGCGTCGGAGGTGTTCTCGGCGACCGATTCGACGACCGCGCGGGCCATCGCGGGTCCGTCCAGGGACTGCGGGTCGCGCCCGCACAGATGCGGCAGCCGCTCCCGGGCGACGTCCAGGTCCCCGGCGGCGAGCGCGCCGCCGATCGCGCGGGCCTCCCGCCCCAGGGTCGTACCGCCGACGACGGCCCACACGGAGGCGGCGGTCAGGGCGACGGCGGCGGCCGGACGGTTCCGTACGGCCCGGGCGGCGAGCGCTCCGAGGGCGACGGTGGAGCCGGCGCAGACGACGGTGTGCAGGGCGCCCCAGCCGCGGTGGTCGTGGTGGAGGCGGTTCTCGACCGCGGCGGCCGCCCGGCCGAACGCGGCGACGGGATGTCCGCGGCGGGGATCGCCGATGAGCAGGTCGACGGCGAGACCCGCGGCCGCTCCGTACGCGAATCCGTCCGGGGCGAGGCGGCTGGTTCTGCTGCGGCCGGGCATGGCGCATGTCCTCACTCAGGGTCCGCGCCCTGGATCGACGTGACCGGCGGCGAGAGTTCCTGACTCCCGGACCCCTCGGATCCGGTCACAGTGGCGGGACCGCGCCGGATTCGCACCGGACTTCCTCTGCTGCCGCCGTAATGGCCTCGGCAGTCCACCACGGCCCGAGAACAGCCGTCAACTCACCCTTGACCTGCAGCGAGTCACTGTGCGAAGCGCCACAGACACGACGGCGGGGCGGTCCGCACCCGAAGGTGCGGACCGCCCCGCCGGTCACGCTCGGACCGTCAGACGACGATCAGGTAGATGCCGTACGCGACGGCTGCCGCGCACAGGGCGAAGCAGGCGTACGCGGCGGCGCGGGCCGGAGCGGCGGAGCCTCCGCGGGCGGCGGCCTCCTCCTGCTTGGTGAGCCCGACGATGCCGAGGGTGAAGAGGCCTACGAGGGCGACGGTCGCCACGAGGCTGACTCCGAAGACGGAGCCGAGAGCTGCCCAGTCGATCTTCATGTCGTGAGTTCCTTAGACCGCGGCGGCGGGGGCCGGGGGAGCGGTCGGGTCGGTGGGGGCCGGCGCGGGGATGGTCGTCTTGAGGTCCTCGTCCGCGACGGCGGCGACGGAACCGGCGGCCGGCGGCGGGGTGACGGCCGCCATGGCGGTGGTCACGATGCCCGCGGGCTCGGCGTCCAGGTCGTCGGCGGTGACGTTGTTGTGGTCGACCGGCTTGCGGCGGGAGAGGGACCAGATGACGCCCGAGCCGGCGACCAGCAGGACCGCGACGGCGGCGATGCCCCAGGGGCCCTGCTTGGTGAGGAACTCGGCACCGGCGCCGACCACGGCCGCGGCGGGCAGGGTCAGACCCCAGGCGACGAACATCCGGGTGGCGGTCGACCAGCGGACGACGCCGCCCTTGCGGCCGAGACCGGCGCCCATCACGGCACCCGAGCAGGACTGGGTGGTGGAGAGCGAGAAGCCCAGGTGCGAGGAGGCGAGGATGACCGTCGCGGCGCTGGTCTGGGCGGCGAAGCCCTGCTGCGGCTGGAGGTCGGTGAGGCCCTTGCCCATGGTGCGGATGATGCGCCAGCCGCCGAGGTACGTGCCGAGCGCGATGGCGACACCGGCGGAGACGATGACCCACAGCGGAGGGTTCGAGCCGGGGGCGACGACACCCTGGGTGACCAGGGCGAGGGTGATGATGCCCATCGTCTTCTGCGCGTCGTTGGTGCCGTGGGCGAGGGAGACGAGACCGGCGGAGGCGATCTGGCCGGCCCGGTAGCCCTTGGCCGTGGCCTTCGCCTCGGGGTTGGCCTTGATCCTGTACGTCAGCTTGGTGGCGGCCATCGCGGCGAGGCCGGCGACGAGCGGCGCGGCGACGGCCGGGATGAGGACCTTGGTGACGATGGTCGGGCCGTTCACGGCCGACCAGCCGGCCGACATGACCGCGGCGCCGATGAGGCCGCCGAAGAGGGCGTGGGAGGAGCTGGACGGAAGTCCGAGCAGCCAGGTCAGGAGATTCCAGAGGATGGCGCCGACGAGCGCCGCGAAGATCACCTCTGTACGAATGCCTTCTTCGTTGATGATCCCGCCGGAGATCGTCTTGGCGACCTCCACGGACAGGAACGCGCCGACGAGGTTCAGCACGGCGGACATGGCCACCGCCGTCTTCGGCTTGAGAGCACCGGTCGAGATGGTCGTGGCCATCGCGTTCGCGGTGTCGTGGAAACCGTTCGTGAAATCGAACACGAGAGCTGTCACGACCACAATGGCGAGCAGCAGCGTGATGTGTTCCATTTACCCAGGCAATCGTTTGACGTCAGTGGCTGGACGAACGTAAGCAACCAGGGTGAACGGAAGGTGAACTAGGTAGGGCGCTGTGGTGTCCCAAATCGGCGTCGAGGGATTCCGGTTACGGTTCCGGCCCCCGAACTGTCCACGATGCGGTCACCCCGCAACCCCGGGTAATCCGGCCCATCACCGGGCACATGCGACCTGCCCCGGTTCCTCCTCCACCACACCGTTCCGGTCCCTGGACGGAACCATCCGACCGGGGGACCCCGCGGACGAGACCCATGTCACTCCCCGGAGGGTCCCGGAGGTCGACGGGCCCGTGCGCGGAGCCCCCGTCCCGCACCCCTCCTCCCGCCCCCTTCCCGGAGCCGTCCGGGTCCCACCGGTGGCAGTCCGCCCCCACCCTGCCGAGACTGGGAGCGTGCGCCCGGCTACAGCGACGGCAGCGGCCGTCACCACTCTGCTCGGTGTCGGCGCGGCCGCGTTCGCGGCCGGCCGGTACGCCAGCGACGTCGCCCTCAGGGCGCCGTCCGGACGCCCCCTGCCGGGGGATCCCAAACTCACCGTGCACGCCACGGGCCCCGGACGGATCACGCTCACCCGCAGCCTCGCCTCGCTGCGCCCCGGTACCTACGGCGTGGAGGGGCACGGACAGCACGCCGTCGTCGGCCCGGTCCTCGACCGGGTCCCGCACACCGCGGACACCGTCGTCCGGCGCCTGGAACGCGTCGAGCGCGGGGTGCTCGGCCCCGGCTCCCGCGTCCGCCTCACCCCCCAGCTGCACATCGGCACGCCGATCAGCGCCCTCGGGCTCGCCCACGAGGACGTCGAGATCCCCGGCGAGCTCGGGCCCCTGCCGGCCTGGCTGGTGGCCGCGCCCCGCACCACCTGGGTGATCGCCCTGCACGGCCTCGGCACCACCCGCGAGCACCCGCTGAACGTCGTCCCCTTCTTCAACCGCCGCAAGATCCCCGTCCTCGTCCCCGCCTACCGGGGCGACGAGGGAGCACCCGCCTCTCCGGACGGCCTCGCCCACCTCGGCGACTCCGAGTGGCGCGACGTCGACGCCGCCATCCGCTGCGCCGTCCACCGGGGCGCCTCGAAGGTCGTGCTGCACGGCTGGGGGACAGGGGCCTCGATGGCCCTGCGCGCCGCCGCCGAGTCGGGGGTGCGCGACCGGATCAGCGGAGTCGTCCTCGACTCGCCCGTGCTGGACTGGGAGGCCACCCTCCGCAACCTCGCGGCGGCCCACCACGTCCCCGCGCCCCTGCTCCCGCTCGCCGTCCGCGCCGCCCAGGGCAGGACCGGACAGCACGGCGACCTCCTCGAGGAGGCCTCCGCGCCGGGAGCGCTGCGCGTTCCCGTGCTCCTCTTCCACGGCCCCGACGACACCATCGCCCCCTGGGGGCGATCCGTCGAACTCGCGGCCCGCCGCCCCGATCTGGTCACCCTCCAGGCCGTCCGGCACGCCCCGCACGCGGCGATGTGGAACGCCGACCCGGTCCGCTACGAGGAGGCCCTGCGCCGCTTCCTCACCCCGCTCCTCTAGGGCCCGGCGGACGGCGCGGGGGACGGCGCGGCCGATTCCGATTGGGCTTTCGGGCCGTCAGCGGGAAGACTGCCCCCGTGACGTCTCGAAAGCCCGATGAACCATTGGCGCGCAACTCCAGACTCCGACTCGTCCGCCCGCGGGCGCTGGCCACTGCCCGACGGGCCGTGACGACCCGGCGCACCAGGCCGGCGCCGCGGCCGCCCGAGGGCACTCCGCCCCGTGCGGAGCTGGCCCGTCAGGCCCGGCACGTCCTCGCCGACGCCGTACGGATCGCCCGCTGGGCGGCCGTCGAGCGCGGCGCCACAGCGACACCCGGCAGCGGCCCCGGAGCCGTTCCCGCCCAGGAACGGGCCGCCGCCGCACTCGACCTGACGCCCGGCCAGATCAGGGCCGGCTGGGACCGCGCCCGACTCGCCGGCCTCGTCGAGCTCCACGGCGACACCGCCCGCCCCGGCTGGCGGCTGCACGCCTGGGACCGTGACGACTCCGCCGTACTGCGCGGCTGGGTCGCCCTCTTCGACGCCTGGTCCCTGGTGCACCCGGCCCCCGAGGGGGTCGAGCCGAGCGCCGTCGCCGAGGTCGTCGAGGCCCTTCCGCAGGTCCTGTCGCTGCTTCAGCTCTCCCAGGGCCCGGTCCTCGTCCCCGCCCTGCTCGACCTCCTCGGCCAGCGCGTCGAGGAACTGCGCGAGGAGCGCTGCGAGGTCCCGGGGGCCGAGCAGGCCCCCGCTGCCGGGCAGGCCCCCGAAGCCGCCGACGCACCCGCCGCCGCGAACGGCACCGACGGCACCGACGGCACCGACGGCGACGCCGACGGCACCGACGGGCTCCCGGCCCTGCTCGACTGGGCGCTCGAAGGCCTGGCGGCCGTCGGCGCGCTCACCCTGGACCCCGGCGCGGAGGGGCGTCACGCCACCCTGACCCCGCTCGGCAACTGGGCGGTCTGGGTCAAGCTGGAGCAGATCTGCGTCGCCGCGCAGAGCCCCGCCGGGAACATCGAGCAGTCCGCGGAGGACATGCTCCGCGGCTGCGCCCGGCTCACCCCCGGCCCCGCCCGCGCCGAGTACCGCGCCTGGCTCGCGGCCCGCACCCTCTCCAGCGCGGTGACCGAACTCCTCACCGTCGCCCGCGGCGAGGACGCGCTGCTGCGCGGGCTCGCCTTCGAGGCGCTCCGGGTCGTCGGCGCCCCCGCCGAGGCCGAGGTCCGGGCCACCGTCGCGGAACCCTCCCTGCGGCCGTACGCACTGCTCTGGCTCGCCGAGTACGAGGGCGCCGACCCCGACGACGCCCAGGAGGTCCTCACCCGCGAGGAGTCCACCTGGCTCTGGGTGGACACGGCCGCCGCCGTCGCCGACCACGGGGAGAGCGAGCTGCTCGTCCGGCACCTCGACTCCGCCGTGCAGGGCACCGTCCCGGCGCTCCTCGACGAGATCAGGGCCGTCGGCCACCCCCGTACCGTCCAGGTCCTGGTCGCCCTCGCCGCCGCCCACCCGGACCCGGCGCTGGCCAAGGCCGTCCGCCGGGCGGCCTTCCAGGTCCACACCGGGGGAGCGTGACGGGATCCCCGCCCGGGGACCCCGAAGGGCAGAACCTCCGTCCCCCGGCGCCCGGCTACTCCGCGGCGCCGGGGGTGTACGTCCCGAAGCTCCAGATGTTGCCCTCGGCGTCCCGCGCCATGTAGTCCCGCGAGCCGTACTCCTGGTCCTTGGGCGGCATCACGATCTCGACGCCGTGGGCCATCGCCCGTGCGTGGTGCTCGTCGACGTCGTCCACGTGCACGAACACACCGACCGGGCCGGCGTCGGCCATCAGCTTGTCGAACTCGCTGCCGGTGCCCTTGCTGCCCAGCATCACCACGCCGTTCCCGTACGACAGCTCGGCGTGCGCCACGCGCCCGTCCTCGGTCTCGTACACGGCGTCCGCCCGGAAGCCGAAGCCCTCCGTGAGCAGGCTGATCGCCGCCTTCGCGTCCTCGTACGTCAGCGTCGGACAGATGTGGGGAGCCTCAGCCATCCCGATCACTTCCTCTCGATTCAGTCGAATGTGACCCAGGTCTCAGTCTGGCAGTCCCCGTCGGCAATCAGCGGAAGGTGTTGCACCGGGCCATGTCACCCGTCCGGTAGCCCTCGTAGAACCACTGCTGGCGCTGGGCCGCGGAGCCGTGGGTCCAGTTCTCCGGGGTCACCCGGCCCTGGAACCTCTCCTGGATCCGGTCGTCGCCCACGGCGGCCGCCGCGTCCAGGCCGTCCCTGATGTCCTCGTCCGTCAGCTGGGTGAGCAGCGGCCGGCCCGTGCGGTCGTCGGGCGTGGTCGTGGCGTGCCGGGCCCACACGCCCGCGTAGCAGTCGGCCTGGAGCTCGACCCGCACGGCGTTGGAGTTCGCGCCGGTCCGCCCGTCCTGGGCCCGGCTCAGGGTGCCCATCAGGTTCTGGATGTGGTGGCCGTACTCGTGCGCCACCACGTACGCCTGGGCGAAGGGCCCGCCGCTCGATCCGAACGTGGTGCGCAGCTCGTCGAAGAAGCCCAGGTCCAGATAGACCTGCCGGTCGCCGGGGCAGTAGAAGGGCCCCACCGCGGAGGTCGCCGAGCCGCAGGCGGTCGGGACCCGCTGGCTGAACATCACGGTGGCGGCGTTCCCGTACGTGCCGCCGCGGCGCGTGTACTCGCTCCGCCAGAAGTCCTGGACGCTGTTGACGACGGCGACGATCCGGCAGTCCTCGCGGGTGTTGGCGTCCGAACCCTTCTTGCAGGTCTGTGCCACCTGGGCGGCCCCCGACGAGCTGGCCACCGGCTCGTCGCCGCCCGAGGAGAGTCCGAGCTGGTCCGGCCCGACCCCGAGGAACAGGCCCAGGATCAGGGCGATGAAGCCGATGATGCCGCCGCCGACGGTCGCCTTGCCGCCCGGGATCCGACTGCCCCGGACGTCCTTGACCTCCGAGGTGTCCAGATCGGCGTCGTCGTCGAACTGCACGGTCCACCGCCCTCCGCGTCACTGCCGCGGCAGTGGCCGCCGCCCTGCGCCGAGTATCGGTCGATCCATCACCCCTCGCCCCTTTTGTTCAAGCAATGGCGGTTATGTGAGAAAGCTCCGATCGCGCCCCGGGGCACCCTCATGGCCGAAAAGCAGTTGCAGGGGCCCGTTAGACTGGCCGTATGGCCATTCTCCCCGTGCATTAGCGGCGTCGAAGCCCTTCACCAGCCGTCCTTCCGCCGTTTCCCATCGCCCTGGAGTCTGTCCGTGATCACCGCTTCCGGCATCGAGCTGCGCGCCGGCGCCCGAGTCCTCATCGAGTCCGCTTCCTTCCGTGTCGCCAAGGGCGACCGCATCGGCCTCGTCGGTCGCAACGGAGCGGGCAAGACCACGCTCACCAAGTGCCTCGCGGGCGAGGGCGTCCCGGCCGCCGGCCAGATCGCCCGCTCCGGCGAGGTCGGCTACCTCCCGCAGGACCCCCGCACCGGCGACCTCGACGTCCTGGCCCGCGACCGCATCCTCTCCGCCCGCGGCCTCGACGTCCTCCTCAAGAAGATGCGGATGAACGAGGAGCGCATCGCCACCGGCGCCGGCGCCACCCGCGACAAGGCCATGCGGCAGTACGAGCGCCAGGAGACCGAGTTCCTGACCAAGGGCGGATACGCGGCCGAGGCCGAGGCCTCCACCATCGCCGCCGCCCTGGGCCTGCCCGACCGGGTCCTCGGCCAGCCGCTGCACACCCTCTCCGGTGGTCAGCGCCGCCGCGTCGAGCTCGCCCGGATCCTCTTCTCGGACGCCGACACGCTCCTCCTCGACGAGCCGACCAACCACCTCGACGCCGACTCCATCGTCTGGCTCCGGGACTACCTGAAGAGCTATCGCGGCGGCTTCATCGTGATCTCCCACGACGTCGACCTCGTCGAGACCGTGGTCAACAAGGTCTTCTACCTGGACGCCAACCGCTCCACGATCGACGTCTACAACATGGGCTGGAAGCTGTACCAGCAGCAGCGCGAGGCCGACGAGAAGCGCCGCAAGCGCGAGCGCCAGAACGCCGAGAAGAAGGCCGCCGCCCTCAACTCGCAGGCCGACAAGATGCGCGCCAAGGCCACCAAGACCGTGGCCGCGCAGAACATGGCCAAGCGCGCCGAGCGACTGCTCTCCGGCCTGGAGGCGGTGCGCGCCTCCGACAAGGTCGCCAAGCTCCGCTTCCCCGACCCCGCGCCCTGCGGCAAGACCCCGCTGACGGCCGAGGGGCTCTCCAAGTCCTACGGTTCGCTCGAAATCTTCACCGATGTGGATCTCGCGATCGACAAGGGCTCACGCGTCGTCATCCTCGGCCTCAACGGCGCGGGCAAGACCACGCTGCTCCGGCTGCTCGCCGGCGCCGAGAAGCCCGACACCGGAGAGGTGACCCCGGGCCACGGTCTCAAGCTCGGCTACTACGCCCAGGAGCACGAGACGCTCGACCCCGAGCGCAGCGTCCTGGAGAACATGCGCTCGGCCGCGCCGGACCTCGACCTCGTCCAGGTCCGCAAGACGCTCGGCTCCTTCCTGTTCTCCGGTGACGACGTCGACAAGCCGGCCGGGGTGCTCTCCGGCGGTGAGAAGACCCGTCTGGCCCTGGCCACCCTGGTCGTCTCCTCGGCGAACGTGCTGCTCCTCGACGAGCCCACCAACAACCTGGACCCGGCCAGCCGCGAGGAGATCCTCGGGGCCCTGCGGACCTACAAGGGCGCCGTCGTCCTCGTCACCCACGACGAGGGCGCGGTCGACGCGCTGGAGCCGGAGCGGATCATCCTGCTCCCGGACGGCGTCGAGGACCTGTGGGGCCCGGACTACGCGGACCTGGTCGCGCTCGCCTGACCCGGAGAGGACCGGGTGATCATGCCCGGCTGGATCATTCGGCCCACGGGTGATCCTTCATCTGAGTGAGGGCGTCTCGTACACCCCGGCGCGGTGCTCTGCCGAATCCTTCCGGCAGACCCGCGCCGCACGTGTGTTCCCCCTGTATCGCTGACCTGCTGATTCCCGCGCAGGGTGCCCCGGAGCCCGGTTTCCGGCCCAGCGGAATATGGGCTTCCGTTCGTGTCGAACGCGCGCCCGTCCACAAACCCGGCGGCATGGACCTTGTCGAATGGGTGGCCAGGACGCACGGGAGGGGTGATCATGAGAAGTCCAGAGCGCACTTCCCATGAGGAGGCACGGGTGGCCGAGACTCTGAAGAAGGGCAGCCGGGTGACCGGCGCCGCGCGCGACAAGCTCGCGGCAGACCTGAAGAAGAAGTACGACTCCGGTGCGAGTATCCGGGCGCTGGCCGAGGAAACGGGCCGCTCCTACGGATTCGTCCACCGGATGCTCAGCGAGTCCGGAGTCACGCTGCGTGGACGCGGCGGAGCGACCCGGGGCAAGAAAGCCGCCTCGGCCTGACATAGGACGCCTCGACCGGGCCACCGGATCCCCGGTGGCCACCCGGTCGGCCACCGTGCCGGCCAGGTGGTTACTGTGCAGTCACTTAGCATTTCGCATGCAGTGTGCTGCACCGTAACCGGAGGCGCCCCATGACTACGCTCGACGACTCTGAGCTCGTATTCGACAAGGACGGTGTACGGCTCACCGTCGAGGACGCCGTTGCCACGGTGACCCTGACCAATCCGGCGAAGCGCAACGCTCAGTCTCCCGCTCTGTGGCGGGCGTTGACAGAAGCCGGCCGGTCGTTGCCCGGCAGCGTGCGGGTCGTCGTCCTGCGCGGCGAGGGACAGTCCTTCTCCGCCGGACTCGACCGGCAGGCGTTCACGCCCGAGGGCTTCGACGGAGAGCCGTCCTTCCTCGATCTCGCGCGCGGTTCCGACGCGGACCTCGACGCGGTCATCGCCGAGTACCAGGAGGCGTTCACCTGGTGGCGCCGCAGCGACCTCGTGTCGATCGCGGCCGTCCAGGGGCACGCCATCGGCGCGGGCTTCCAGCTCGCTCTCGCCTGCGACCTGCGGGTCGTCGCCGAGGACGTGCAGTTCGCCATGCGCGAGACCAGCCTGGGCCTCGTCCCGGACCTGACCGGGACGCACCCGCTCGTCTCGCTCGTCGGCTCCGCCCGGGCGCTGGAGATCTGCGCCACCGGCCGCTTCGTCCACGCGGAGGAGGCCGAGCGCATCGGACTCGCCAACCTGTCCGTGCCCGCCGACGAGCTCGACGCGGCGGTACGGGACCTCGGCGCCGCCCTGCTCGCGGCGCCGCGCGACGCGGTCACCGAGACCAAGGCGCTCCTCCAGGGCGTCTCCGGCCGCTCGTACGAGGAGCAGCGCGTCGCCGAGCGCGCCGCCCAGGCCCGCCGTCTGCGCGACCTCGCGGGCCTCGGCGACTGACGCCTTCCCTCACGTGCCTGCCCGCGCGCGCCTGTCCTAGCGCAGGTCCGACACCACGACCGTGACCGCGGCGTCCTCCGGGACGACCGCGGTCACCGCCGTGCGCACCGCGCGGGCCACGTCCCGGGGGCGGGCCCCGGCCGTCACGGCCAGTTCCACCCGCACCCCGTCGGGCCCCCGGCGCACGGGCGGACCCACCGTGTCCGTCACCGCCGCGACCCCCGCCACCGCGAGCGCGGCGAGCGCCACGGGGTCGTCCGTCGCCGGCGAGGTCGGGCCGGGCGGGGGAGCGGCGCCGGCGTCCGGCTCCGGCGGCGCCGTGTCGAGCAGCTCCGCCACCCGCAGGTCCACCGCGTCGACCACCAGACCGAGCCCGCTCTCGGCCGCGGCGAGCAGCGCCACCCGCAGCTCCTCGACGAGCTCCGGCAGGGGGCGCCCGGCGACCGCGCCGAACGAGGCCGTGACCAGCAGGGCGCCCGATTCCGGATCCTCGGGTGCGTCCGCCGGTCCGATCCGCAGGCTGCCGGGCACCACCCCCCGTACGGCCGAGGCAGCCCGGCCGAGTTCCTCGCGCACCGCCCGCTCGGTGATCCAGGCCCGTTCCGCCGCCGTTCCGAGCGGCAGAAGCCTGCCCGGTGAGAGGTGGTCCCGCACCGCCGCCGTCCAATTCTCAGCAGTCGTCATCGCCCCAGCCTGCCGTATCCCCGGGGCGGGACCGGGGAACCGCCCTTAGTGTGGGCAAAGAACCCCGAAATAACCCAGAAGGGGCGAAATCTGATGACGGACACCACTCATTCCAGCGACCCTGCGGCCGACGGGCCGCGCCGCACCTCGGTCACCAAGCGGGGCGGCGGAGACCCGGCCTCCCGGGGCCGGACCACGATCGCCGACGGCGTCGTCGAGAAGATCGCCGGTCTCGCCGCGCGCGACGTCGTGGGCGTGCACGCGATGGGCAGCGGTCTCTCCCGCACCTTCGGTGCCGTACGCGACCGGGTACCCGGCGGGGGCGGCGCCAAGTCGAACGCCACGCGCGGGGTGAAGGCCGAGGTCGGCGAGGTGCAGACCGCGCTCGACCTGGAGATCGTCGTCGACTACGGCGTCTCCATCGCGGACGTCGCCGGCGACGTCCGGGAGAACGTCATCGCGGCCGTGGAGCGGATGACCGGGCTCGAAGTCGTCGAGGTCAACATCGCGGTCAGTGACGTGAAGCTGCCGGACGAAGAGGACGAAGAGCCGGAGTCACGGCTCCAGTAGTCGCTGACGACGGCGCACAGGTGGCTCAGGAGGACTCGGAAAGGGGTCAGGAATGAGCATGGCGGTGGTCGGCCTGGTGGCCGGCATGGCTCTCGGCTTCGCCGGATACTTCGGCGGTTTCGGAGCGTTTGTACTGGTCGCGGCCTTGGGGGCGATCGGCTTCGTGGCCGGCCGCTTCCTCGACGGCGACATCGAACCCGGCGATCTGTTCCGGGGCCGCGACCGCGGCGACCGGCGGCGGTGACCGGGGGTGGCAACCGATCTGGTCTCTCCGGACCCGGTACGCGACCGGGGTGCCACCTCGATCGCCGACCGGGTGGTGGCGAAGATCGCCGCCCAGGCGGCCAGGGAGGCCGCGGGCCCCGCACCCAGGGGCGGATCGAAGCCGCACGCCTCGGTCGTCGTCCACCGGGACGTCGCCCGGGTCGCGGTGAGCCTCGACCTCGACTACCCCACCGACGTCGGGGCCCGGTGCGGGGCCGTCCGGAGCCGGGTGCGCGCCCGCGTGGAGGAGCTCGTGGGCATGGAGGTCCACGAGGTCACCGTGCAGGTGGAGCACCTCCACTCCGCGCTCACCCGGCAGTCCGGCCCGAGGGGCCGCCTGTCATGACGACGCCTCCCGAACCGTTCCCCGACCACGAGCCCGCCCCGGCCCCCGGCGACGAGCCGACCCGGGCCCGCGGCGGCGCCTCCGACGCGCCTCGCGGCTCCCACCCCCGCTCGCCTTCCGGGTCCCGCTCCGGCGGCGTCCCCGTCCTCACCGATGCCGACCCCGGCTCCGGCCCCCGGCCCGACCCCGCGTCCCGCGTCCGCCGCTTCTGGTCGGTCCGCCGCATCCCCGCCGCCGTGCTCGCGGCGCTCGTCCTCGGCGGGGCCGGGCTCCTGCTCTACGACGTGGCCGCCGTACGGGCCGACCGCACCGCCATGGCCTGGCGGCGGGAACTCGCCGACGGCCTCGCGACCCGGCCGCTCGACGACACCTGGGTCGTCGTCGGCGCGGCGGTCGCGGTGGTCCTCGGCCTCTGGCTCCTGACCCTCGCCGCGACCCCCGGTCTGCGCGCCGTCCTCCCCATGCGCCGCGAACACGCCGACGTACGGGCCGGACTCGACCGGGAGGCCGCGGCCCTGGCCCTGCGGGACCGTGCCATGGAGGTCTCCGGCGTGCAGTCCGTCCGGGTCCGGGTGGGCCGCGCCAAGGTGGCGGTCAAGGCCGTCTCGCACTTCCGGGCGCTCGACGAGGTCCGCGCCGACGTGGAGACGGCCCTCGCCGCGGGCGTCGACGAACTGGCCCTCGCCCACCCGCCCGCGCTGACGGTACGGGTGGCCCGGCCGCCCAGGAAGGCGTGAGCCATGAGCCACGAAGAGGTGCCCCGGTGACGGTCGTCCTCCGGCGCGTCAACCGCGTCCTGCTCGGTCTCGCCGGGCTGCTGCTCGTCCTCGGCGGCGGGGGAGTCCTCGCCGCCTCCCTCGATCTGTCCGTACCGTCCTGGTGGCCCTGGTCGGGCCCCTCGGACGTGCTGCTGTCCGCCGCCGACCGGCAGCGCTGGCGCGACGAGGGCTGGTGGTGGCCGGTGGTCATCGCGGTCCTCGGGCTCGTCGTGCTGCTCGCCCTGTGGTGGCTGCTCGTCCAGTTCCGCCGGGCCAGGCTCGCCGAGGTCGTCGTCGACAGCGGCGACGGCGAGGTGGTCGTCCTGCGCGGCCGGGCCCTGGAGGGCGTCCTCGAGGCGGACGCCACCGCCCAGGAAGGCGTGGCCAAGGCCCGGGTCGCCCTCACGGGCCGCCGGGCCACCCCCCGCACCCGCGTACGGCTCCTCCTGGAGCCGTACGCCTCCCCGGCGGCCGCGCTGACCACGCTCAGCACCCAGGCCCTGGCCCACGCGCGGACGTCCACGGGCCTGCCCGCCCTGCCCACCGAGGCACGCCTGCGGGCCGTCAAGCACCGGGCCCGCAGGGTCACCTGAGGTTCCCCGGGGTCAGAACTCGGCGCGCGCCCCGCCGTCCACCGGGAGCATCAGACCCGTGAGGTACGAGGCGGCCGGCGACAGCAGGAACGCCGCCGTCCGCCCGAACTCCTCCGGGGTGCCGTAGCGGCGCAGCGGGATGGTGGACTCGTTGGCCGCGCGGGACGCGTCCGCGTCGCCGGAGAGGGAGTCCAGGAACCGCACCCGGTCGGTGTCGATCCGGCTGGGCAGCAGGCCGATCACGCGCACCCCGCGCGGGCCCAGGTCGTTGGCGAGGGACTTCGCGAAGCCCGCGAGACCCGGACGCAGACCGTTGGAGATGGTCAGACCGGGGATCGGCTCGTGGACCGAGCCGGACAGCACGAAGCCGATGACACCGCCCTCGCCGAGCGTCTCGGCGGCCGCGCGGGCCAGCCGTACGGCCCCGAGGAACACGGTGTCGAAGGCGGCGGCCCACTCCTCGTCGGTGTTGTCGGCCGCGAAGCCGGGCGCCGGCCCGCCGACGCTGATGAGGATGCCGTCGAAGCCTCCGAACCGCGCACGCGCCTCGGCGATGAGCCGCGCCGGCGTCTCCGGGTCGGTGTTGTCCGCGGCGATGCCCGCCGCGCCCGGCCCCAGTTCGGCCACGGCCTCCGCGACGGTCTTCTCCTCGCGGCCGGTGACGAGCACCTTGGCCCCCTCGGCGAGCAGTGCCTCGGCGGAGGCCCGCCCGAGCCCCCGCGTCGCCCCGGTCACCACGTACACACGGTCCTTCATCCCAAGATCCATGGACCTATCCTGCCGGGTCCTGATCCTCCGCTGCCAGTGCGAGCGCCGTGCCCACCAGGCCGATGTGGCTGAAGGCCTGCGGGAAGTTGCCCAGCTGGCGGTCGGTCACCGGGTCGTACTCCTCCGCCAGGAGGCCCACGTCGTTGCAGAGGGCCACGAGGCGTTCGAAGAGCGCGCGGGCCTCCTCGCGCCGGCCGCACAGCCGGAGCGCGTCCGCGAGCCAGAAGGAGCAGACCAGGAAGGTGCCCTCCTGCCCCGGGAGGCCGTCCACCGCCCCCGACGCGGTGCTGTAGCGGCGCAGGTAGCCGCCGTGCATCAGCTCCGCCTGCACCGCCTCCACCGTGCCCAGCACCCGGGGGTCGTCCGGCGGCAGGAAGCCGACCTGCGGGATGAGCAGGGTCGCGGCGTCCAGTTCCTGGGAGCCGTACGACTGGGTGAAGGTGTTCCGGGCCGGGTCGTAGGACCGGGCGCACACCTGGGCGTGGATCTCGTCCCGCATCGTCCGCCACCGTGCCGCGTCCCCCGGCAGCGACGGGTCCGCCTCCAGGGCGCGCACCGCCCGGTCGGCGGCCACCCAGGCCATCACCTTCGAGTGGGTGAAGTGCCGTCGCGGCCCGCGCACCTCCCACAGCCCCTCGTCGGGCTCGCGCCAGGTCGACTCCAGGAAGCCGAGCAGGCTCAGCTGGAGGTTCCAGGCGTGCGGCTCCGCCGGGATCCCGGCCTCACGCGCGCGGTGGAACGAGTCCATGACCTCGCCGTACACATCGAGCTGGAACTGGTCCACGGCCGCGTTCCCGGTCCGTACCGGCGCCGAGTCGGCGTAGCCACGCAGCCACGGCAGGGTGGTCTCGGGGAGCCGGCGCTCCCCGGCGGGCCCGTACATGATCTGCAGGTCGGCCGGGTCGCCGGCGACCGAGCGGAGCAGCCAGTCCCGCCAGGCGCTCGCCTCGTCGACGTACCCGGCGGCGAGCAGCGCGCCGAGGGTGAGGGAGGAGTCGCGCAGCCAGCAGGCGCGGTAGTCCCAGTTCCGTACGCCGCCGACCTCCTCCGGCAGGGAGGTGGTGGGCGCGGCCATGATGCCGCCGGTCGGGGCGTAGGTGAGGGCCTTGAGGGTGATCAGGGAGCGCAGCACCGTCTCCCGGTACGGGCCCCGGTAGGTGCAGCGGTCCGACCACTCCCGCCAGTCCGCGAGGGACTGCTCCAGTGCCTCGTGGGGGTCGACGAGGTCGGGGCGCGGCTCGTGCGAGGGATGCCAGGTCAGCACGAACGCGACCTTCTCGCCGGCGGAGACGGTGAACGAGGAGCAGGTGGAGAACTGCTGGCCCCAGGTCTTCACGGGCGGCTCGCTGCGCAGCCAGACCGCGTCCGGCCCGGCGACCGCGACCCGGTGGCCGTCGGCGCGGCGCATCCAGGGCACGATCGAGCCGTAGTCGAAGCGGAGCCGCAGGACGCCGCTCATCTCGACGGTGCCGCTGACGCCCTCCACGATCCGCATCAGTTCCGGGGCCTCGTCCCGCTGCGGCATGAAGTCGACGACCTTGACGGTGCCCGTACGGGTCTCCCAGTAGGTCTCCAGGACGAGGGAGTCCTCGGCGTACCGGCGTGTGGAGCAGGTCGTGGCACCCTTGGGCGCGATCCGCCAGTGGCCGTTGTCCTCGTCGCCGAGGATCGCGGCGAAGCAGGCGGCCGAGTCGAAGCGGGGCAGACACAGCCAGTCGACCGATCCGTCGCGGCCGACGAGCGCGGCGGTCTGGAGATCGCCGATGAGGGCGTAGTCGTCGATACGTTGCGTCACGCTTTGGGCTGTTCCCGGAAGCGGCGACGGTCAATCAGAGGGACGGGGTGGCCTGGATCGCCTCAGGGTCCCGTTCCGGGGTTCCCGGGGCGTCGTTTCCCGTGGTCCCGGAGGAGGCGGCGGTCTGCCGGTCGTGCTTCTCGCGGCGGACCAGGATCACCCAGCCGACGGGTACGCCGGCCGCGAAGAGCCACCACTGGACGGCGTACGCCATGTGGGCGCCGATCGACGAGTGGTCGGGCTCGGGGATCAGCTCGGGGGTGTCCCCGGCGGGCTCGGGCCCGGTCTGCTCCAGGTAGCCGCCGAGCACCTCGCGGCCGATGAGCTCCGCCTGCTGCCCGCTGTTGATGAGCATGACCTGGCGGTCCGGCAGGCCCTTCAGGTCCTTGATGCCGCTGGCGCCGGTCGTCTCGTCGGCCTTGAGCCGGCCGCTGATGGTGACCTCGCCCTTGGGGGCGGGCGGCACCGGCGGGTAGGAGTGCTGGTCGGCTGCGGCCGGGATCCAGCCGCGGTTGACCAGGACGATCCGGCCGTCCCGGAGGACCAGCGGGCTCAGGATGTGCACGCCGACCCGCTCGTCGGAGGAGGTGCGGCGGCGGACGACCACCTCGTGGGCGGTGTCGAAGGTGCCGGTGGCGGTGACGGGCCGCCAGTAGTCGGAGCGCGGGACCGTGTGGCCGGGGGAGGTGAGGTCCTCGACCGGGACCGGCTTCGCCGCGATGCTGTCCGCGATGAGGGCGTTCTGGGCGACCCGGCGCTCGTGCCGGTGGAACTGCCAGAAGCCCAGCTCGATCATCGTCGGGACGAGGACGAGGGCGATGAGGGTGAGGATCACCCACTGCCGGGACAACAAGAAGCGGTACACCCCATGACCGTACAACTCGGTCGATGGGGTGTACGCACGGGGGGCGGCTCGCGGGGACGAGCCCAGGATCGTTTCCTCAGACCCCGCGGTCCGCGGCCCCGCCCGCCTCAGACCCCGCGGTCCGCGGCCCCGCCCGCCTCGGACCCCGTGGTCCTCGGCCCGCCCGCCTCACGCGGTCGTTCCGGCCCCGCCCGTCTCAGACCCTGTCGACGATGCCCACCTTTCCCTCCGCGCGGGCGCAGTGGCCGCCGCAGTACCAGCTGCCGTCGACCTCGACGCCCTGCCCGATGATCTGGACCCGGCAGTGCTCGCAGATGGGCGCCATACGGTGGATGGCGCAGGCGAAGCAGTCGAAGACATGGATCGCGCCTTGCGCATGTACCTCGAAGGACATGCCGTAATCGTTTCCGCAGACCTCACAACGTGCCATGCGCCACAGGGTGGGGCTCCGGGCGGGCGGGCGCAGCTCGGCACGCCCGCCGGGCCGGGGGTGTCACCCGTCTGCCGGGGCCACGTCCCGCAGCAACTGGGTGTAGGCCGCCTCGTCGACGATCGGCGTGCCGAAGGACTTGGCCTTGACGGTCTTGGAGGTGGCGGAGTCCGGGTCGTTGGTGACGAGGAGGCTGGTGAGCCGGGAGACGCTCCCCGCCACATGGAGCCCGGCCTCGACCGTACGGTCCTCGAGGAGCTCGCGGTCGACGGAGGTGTCCCCGGAGAACGCCACCCGCATGCCCTGCTTGAGTGGTTTGTCCGCCTCGTACCGGCCCGGGTTGGGGTACGGGCACGGCGGCCGCTTCCGCGAGGGACGCCAGCTGCCCGCCCGGTACGAGGAGGCGTACCCGGCCTGATGGCCGATCCGCGGCTGCGCGGGCGACGCGGCCCACTCGGTCAGCGGCCGGCACTCGAGCAGCGGCAGCCGTACGTTGCGCTCGGCCGCCGCGTGCAGACTCGGCCGGAACGCCTCGGCGAGCACCCGCGCGTCGTCCAGCGCGTGGTGCGCGCGCTGCTGCACCACACCGAAGTGCGCGGCGAGCGACTCCAGCTTGTGGTTCGGCAGCGGCAGCGACAGCTCCTTGGCGAGCGCGATCGTGCACAGCCGCTGCCGCACCGGCGCGGCCGACTCCGCGCGCGCGTACTCCCGCGCGATCATCTGCCAGTCGAACATCGCGTTGTGCGCGACGAGCACCCGCCCGTCCAGCCGGGCCGCGAACTCCGCCGCGATCTCCGGGAAGAGCGGAGCGCCCTCCAGGACGTCGGTGGTGAGCCCGTGGATCCAGACGGGTCCCGGATCACGCTCGGGGTTGACGAGCGTGTACCAGTGGTCCTCGACGTTCCCCTGGGCGTCCAGCCGGTAGACGGCAGCCGACACTATCCGGTCGTCGCGGGCGAGTCCGGTGGTCTCCACGTCGACGACCGCGTACCCCTGCGGGTAGGCGGCCGGCCACGTCGCTGCTGTCGTACGGTCGTCAAGCACGGTCACTGAGAATACGGCCCGCGGCCGGCGACTCCGTCCCCGGTGTCCCCGGGGGCCCCGGCGAGGAGTCCGTCCACCAGGGCCCGCACCGAGTCGACGAACAGGCGCTCGGTGTCGATCGGCGCGGCGAGCGCGCGGGCGAGGGGGTCGTCGGACTCGGCGTCCTCGCCGCTCCACAGCTCCTCCTCTGCGGGCGACTGCGCCGGTGCGCGCTCCCGGTTGCGCTCCACCAGGACATAGCCGACGACCTGGAACTGCACGGCGCGGACGGCCCGCGCCGCGTGCGCCCCGCGCAGTCCCGCGGCGTGCGCCTCGTGGACCAGGGCGCGCTGGGCGGGCAGGAACATGCGTTCCGTCAGGCCCCGTTCGTGGACCATCGCGACCAGGTGGGGGCGCTCGCGCAGGGCCCGGCGCAGCGCGCGGGCGACCGAGACCAGGCGCTCGGCGGGGGTCGCGCCGCGCGGGCGGATCGTGTCGAGATCGGCGACCGTCCGCTCGACCAGTGCGTCGAGCAGGGACTCGCGGTTGCCGACGTGCCAGTAGATCGAGGTGACCGCGGTGCCGAGCTCGGCCGCGAGCTTGCGCATGGTGAGGGCGTCGGGGCCGTGCTGGCGCACCAGGGCGGCCGCGGTCTCCAGGACTTCCTCGCGGGTGAGCGCGGCGCGCGCCATCCGGTCCCCCAACTCTGTCGCGTGCACGGGTCTTTACCCTTCATCGCCGCCGGTGTAACTCTGTTACAGGCCCGACCCCCTGAAGGGTGGTACGTCATGGCACGAGTACGGTACGGGGCGCGCACGGACGCCGAGATCACGGCGGCCCGCACCCGGAGCGCGAAGCTCCCCGACATCTGGTCCACCGGAGTGGTCGCCGTCTGGGAGACCGATCCGGAAGTGGTGGCGGCCGTCCTGCCGCCCCCGCTGAAACCCACCGAGCGGCCCCTCGTGCGGGCCAACATCTCCCAGGTCGACCTGCCCGGCTACCCCCTCGGCGCCGGATCGGTGGCGGTCGCCGCCGCCCACGGCGACCGCGAGGGCTGGTACCCGCTGGTGATGCCGATGACCCACGAGCGCGCCCTCGTCGGCGGCCGCGAGGTCTTCGGCGAACCGAAGAAGCTCGGCGAGGTCGTCGTCGAGCGCGACGGGCTCGTCGTCCGCGCCTCGCTCGGACGGCACGGCATCGACTTCGTCGAGGTGCGCGGCGCGGTCTCCGGACCCCTGCCCCTGCCGGAACCGGTCGAGAAGACCGACTTCTACTTCAAGTTCCTCCCGGGCGTGGAGGGCTCCGGCTTCGACGCCGACCCCGTCCTCGTCCACTGCGTCCGCAACGAGAAGGTGCGGAAGCTGGAGCGCGTCACCGGCGACGTGGTGCTGCGCGAGTCCATGTACGACCCCGTCGCCGACCTCCCCGTCCGCCGGCTCGTCGAGATCACCATCGGCGAGAAGACCACCGACCAGAAGGGCACGGTCGCCGAGCGCGTCTCCGCGCGGGCCCTCCTGCCCTACATCCACCAGCGGTACGACGACCCGCAGCAGATCCTCGACGGCCCGCCCGAGGGGAGCGTCTGATGGAGCTGCGCGAAGGACAGGTCGCCGTCGTCACCGGCGCGGCGAGCGGCATCGGGCTCGCGATGGCCCGCCGCTTCGCCGCCGAGGGCCTCGCCGTCGTCCTCGGCGACGTCGAGGAGGGCGCGCTCGCCGAGGCCGCCGACGAGCTGATGGAGGGCGGGGCGCAGGTCCTCGCCCGGACGGTCGACGTATCGGACCCCGACGAGGTGCGGGCGTTCGCGGAGTCCGCGTACGACACCTTCGGCGCCGTCCACGTCCTCTGCAACAACGCCGGCGTCGGCTCCGGCGCCGAGGGCCGCATGTGGGAGCACGAGCCCAACGACTGGAAGTGGGCCTTCTCCGTCAACGTCTGGGGAGTCTTCCACGGCATCCAGGCCTTCGTCCCCCGCATGCTCGCGGGCGGCGAACCCGGCCATGTCGTCAACACCTCCTCCGGCGACGGCGGCATCGCCCCGCTGCCCACCGCCTCCGTGTACGCGGTCACCAAGGCGGCCGTCGTCACCATGACCGAGTCGCTCTACGCCCACCTCAGGGCCGAGCACGCGCGCGTGAGCGCCTCCGTGCTCTTCCCCGGACCGCACATGCTCCGCACCGGCCTCTGGGAGTCGCACCGCAACCGGCCCGAGCGGTACGCCAAGGAGCGCCCGCGCCGGACCCCGTACCGCAGCCTCGACCAGTGGGAGGCCGCCATGAAGGAGGCCGGACACGAGGTCGCCTTCACCCCGGTGGAGGAGGTCGCCGAGCACGTCGTCGACGGCATCCGCGCCGACCGCTTCTGGATGCTGCCGGCGAGCGAGCACAGCGACCGGCAGATCACGGCGCGCTCGCGGTCGATGCTCGACCGCTCGAACCCGTCGTACCTGGAGAACTTCATCCTCGACTGAGGGGGCCCCGATGGCCGATCCGAACGACCCGTATCTGATCATCTCCTCCGACTGCCACGCCGGACTGCCCACCGAGGAGTACCGGCCCTACCTCGACTCCCGCTTCCACGGCGCGTTCGACGAGTTCCTCGCCGGACGCGAGGCGCGCCGCGAGGCCATGACCCGGCTCGGGGTCCGCAACGAGGCCTTCGCGAACAAGTGGTTCAGCGACAACGCGGAAGGGCTGCGCGGCGGCTGGGACGCCGGGCAGCGGCTCAAGGAGCTCGACGGCGACGGGGTGGCCGCCGAGGTCGTCTTCCCCGACGCGGACGCCGTCGACAGCCAGACCGCCGCGCCCTTCGGCGTCGGCCTCGGCCTCTCCGGCGACCAGGACCCCGAGCTCGGCATGGCGGGCGCGCAGGCGCACAACCGCTGGCTCGCCGAGTTCGTGGGCGGGAACACCCAAAGCGCGGTACGGCACTGCGGGGTCGCGCTGCTGCCGATCACGGCCGAGCCCGCGAAGGTCGTCGCCGAGATCCACCGGGCCAAGGAGTCCGGGCTCGGGGCGCTGATGATCCCCTCCATGTGGGTGGACAAGGAGCCGTACCACGACCGGCGCTACGACCCCGTCTGGGCGGCCGCCGCCGAGACCGGGATGCCCCTGGTCACCCACTCGGGAGCGGCGCCCCGCGAGGAGTACGGCGACCACCTCGGCATCTACGTCTCCGAGGTCACCTGGTGGCCGGCCAGGCCGCTGTGGTTCCTGCTCTGGTCGGGCGTCTTCGAGCGGCACCCCGCGCTCCGGTTCGGGGTCGCCGAGTCGGGCTGCTGGTGGCTGCCGAACCTCCTCTGGTTCATGGACCGGCTCTACCTCGGCGCCCACGGCGGCAAGAAGCTGTCCCCGTTCGCGGAGCTGAGGCGGCCGCCGAGCGAGTACCTGGACCGGCAGGTCTTCATCTGCGCCACCAACACCAAGCGGCGCGAACTCGCCCAGCGGTACGAGATCGGCGTCGACAACATCCTGTGGGGCTCGGACTTCCCGCACCCGGAGGGAACCTGGCCGGACACGCGCGCGTGGCTCCGGAAGACCTTCCACGACATCCCGGTGGCGGAGACCCGCCGGATGCTGGGCCTCTCGGCGGCCGAGGTCTTCGGATTCGACGTCCGGAAGCTGGATCCGATCGCCCGCCGCATCGGCCCCACCCCCGCCGACCTGGGCCAGCCCGCCGACCAGGCCGCCGTGGAGGCCTCCTGGGCCCGCTCGCGCGAGGTCGGCCGGCACTGGCTGACGGACCACGACTTCCCCGCCCTGGGGGTGGGCTGATGGACCGCTACACCGTCATCTCGGCCGACTGCCACGCCGGCGCCGACCTCCTCGACTACCGCCCGTACCTGGAGAGGAAGCACCACGAGGCCTTCGACGCCTGGGCGGCCGGCTACGTCAACCCGTACGAGGACCTGCTCGCCGACACCGCCGACCGCAACTGGAACTCCGAGCGCCGGCTGCGCGAGCTGGAGGCGGACGGCATCGTCGCCGAGGTCGTCTTCCCCAACACCGTCCCGCCGTTCTTCCCCAAGGCCTCCCTGATGGCCCAGCCGCCCGGTGCGGCCGAGTACGAGCAGCGCTGGGCCGGACTCCAGGCGCACAACCGCTGGCTGGCCGACTTCTGCGCGGCCGCGCCGGGGCGCAGGGCCGGCGTGGCGCAGATCCTCCTCAACGACGTCGACGCGGCGGTCGCCGAGATCCGCCGCGCCCGCGAGGCGGGCCTCACCGGGGGCATCCTGCTGCCGGGGGTGCCGCCCGGCTCACCGGTGCCCGAGCTGTACTCGGAGGCGTACGACCCGATCTGGGCGGTCTGCGCCGAGCTCGACGTCCCCGTCAACCACCACGGCGGCTCGGCGTCGCCGCCGCTGGGCGACGAACCGGCCGCCCGCGCCGTCTTCATGGTGGAGACCACCTGGTTCTCCCACCGGGCGCTGTGGCACCTGGTCTTCGGCGGCGCCTTCCGGCGCCACCCCGGGCTCAAGCTGGTCCTGACCGAGCAGGGCTCGGGATGGATCCCGGGCGTGCTCGACATGCTGGACTACTACCACGGCCGCCTGGTGTCGGCCGCGACGAAGGCCTCCACGGCGGAGTCGAAGTTCGGCGCGGGCCTCGCCGAGGCCATGGGCAAGGGACCCAGCACGGTCTGGCGCGACAACTGCTTCGTCGGCGCGAGCTTCATGCGCCCGCACGAGGTGCCGCTGCGCGACCGCATCGGCCTCGACAAGATCATGTGGGGCAGCGACTACCCGCACGACGAGGGCACCACCCCGTTCTCCCGTGAAGGCCTCCGGATCGCCTACGCGGGACTGCCGAGGGACGAGGTCGCGGCGATGGTCGGCGGCAACGCGGCCCGCGTCTACGGCTTCGACCTCCGCCTGCTCGACCCGCTCGCCGCCGTCCACGGCCCGCGCGTCGAGGAGATCGCCGAACCCCTGAAGGAGGTTCCCGCGGGTGCCACCAGCCCGGCCTTCGCCCCGGGCGGGTCGGTCCGCGTCTGGTGACCCGCCGGGTGCGACGCTCCTGACGTGACCGACGCACCCCAGGACACCGACGCCCCCGCGCACGAGGCCCACGGCGGAGGCCTCGGCTCCCGTCTCAACTGGCTCCGGGCGGCCGTGCTCGGAGCCAACGACGGAGTCGTCTCCACCGCGGGCCTCGTCGTCGGCGTCGCCGGCGCCACCGAGTCCCAGGCGGCCCTGCTCACCGCCGGCCTCGCGGGGCTCCTCGCCGGATCGATGTCGATGGCTGCGGGGGAGTACGTCTCGGTCTCCACCCAGCGCGACTCCGAGGAGGCCGCCCTCGCCCAGGAGAAGCGCGAACTCCGCGAGGACCCGGAGGCGGAGCTCGCCGAACTCACCGGGCTCCTGGCGGCCCGCGGCCTCTCCGCCGACGTGGCCCGCGAGGCCGCCGAGCAGCTCACCGCCCGCGACGCCCTGCGCGCCCACGCGCGCGTGGAGCTGGGCATCGACCCCGACCGGCTCACGATCCCCTGGCACGCCGCCGCCGCGAGCTTCCTCGCCTTCACCGTCGGCGCCCTGCTCCCGCTCCTCGCGATCGTCCTCCCCCCGGCCCCGGCCCGCCTCTGGGTCACGGTCGTCTCCGTCCTCGCGGCCCTGACCCTCACCGGCTGGTGGAGCGCCCGCCTCGGCGAGGCACCCGCGGGCCGCGCGATCCTCCGCAACGTGGCGGGCGGCGCCCTGGCGATGGCGGTCACCTACGGCGCGGGTTCGTTGCTGGGAGCGACGGGAATCTAGCCTCCCGGACGCTCCTTGTCAGAAGGCGCCAAAGCTTGCTGACAAATCGTCTCGCATACTTGTCGGTAACGACGTCTATCCGCGCCCCGACCCCCGCCTCTACCGTCATCGGCATGCCGAACCTGCCCGATGTCGTGCTCTGGTCCATACCGGCGTTCGTCCTGCTCGCCGTCCTGGAGATGGTCGGCTACCGCCTCCATCCCGACGAGGACGCCGTCGGCTACGAGGCCAGGGACACGGCCACGAGCATGGGCATGGGGCTCGGGAGCCTCTTCGTCGACCTCGGGTGGAAGATCCCGATCGTCGCGGTCTACACGGCGGTGTACGAACTCACCCCGCTCCGCGTCCCCGTCCTGTGGTGGACGATCCCGCTGATGCTGCTCGCCCAGGACTTCTTCTACTACTGGCAGCACCGCGGCCACCATGTCGTCCGGATCCTGTGGGCGTCCCACGTCGTGCACCACAGCAGCCGCAGGTTCAACCTGTCCACCGCGCTGCGCCAGCCGTGGACCGGCTTCACCGCGTGGCCGTTCTACCTGCCGATGATCGCGCTCGGCGTCCACCCGGCCGCCGTCGCCTTCTGCTCCTCGGTCAGCCTCGTCTACCAGTTCTGGATCCACACCGAGCGGATCGACAAGCTGCCCCGGCCCTTCGAGTACGTCCTCAACACCCCCTCGCACCACCGCGTCCACCACGCCTCCCAAGGCGGCTACCTGGACCGGAACTTCGGCGGGATCCTCATCGTCTGGGACCGGTTGTTCGGCTCCTGGACCGGCGAGACCGAGCGGCCCGTCTACGGCCTCACGAAGAACATCGAGACCTACAACCCGCTGCGCGTCGCCACCCACGAGTACGCCGCCATCGCCCGCGACCTCAAGGCCGCGCACGACTGGCGCGAGCGGGCCGGCCGGCTCCTCCGCGGCCCGGGCTGGCAGCCCGCGCCCGCGCCCATGTCCGCGTCCCCGTCCGCGCCCCCGCCCGCGCCCGCGGACACCCCGGGCCCCGGCCCGGCCGCCCCAAAGGCCGCCGCGTGAAGGCCTCCCCCCACCGGCTCCCGCACGCGCTGCTCGCCGCCTTCGGGCTCGCGACCGCCGTCGACCTGGTCTCCCTGCTCGCCGGTGCCGAGCTCGGCCACCAGATCGCCAAGCCGCTCCTGATGCCCCTGCTCGCCGCGTACGCCGTCACCCGGGGCGCTCCCAAGCCGCTGACCGCCGCGCTGCTCCTCGGCTGGGGCGGCGACGTGTTCCTGCTCACCGACGCCGACTGGGCCTTCCTGGTCGGCATGGGCTTCTTCGCCGCCGGCCACGTCTGCTACCTGGTCCTCTTCGGACGACGGCGTACGTCCCCGGCGCTCGGCGCCCTGTACGCGGCCGCCCTCGCCGGCACCGTCCTGCTCCTCTGGCCCGACCTCCCCGCCGAGCTGCGGATCCCCGTCGCCGGATACTCCCTGCTGCTCACCGCGATGGCCTACCGCTCCAGCGCCCTCGGGCCCCTGGCCGGGCTCGGCGGCGCGCTCTTCCTGCTGTCCGACACCCTGATCGCCACCGGCGTCGCCGAGTGGCCCCCACTGCCCGCGCCCGACTTCTGGGTCATGCTGACCTACATCGCGGCGCAGTACCTGCTGACGGCGGGAGCGCTCCACGCGATGTACGGTGAACGTCGTACAACCGTCTGACAGCAAGGACCGCCCCTCATGCGCGCCACCACCATCCACGCCCCGTTCGACATGCGCGTGGAGGACGTGCCCGACCCGGTGGTGCAGGACCCCACCGACGTCGTCGTCCGCGTCCTGCGCGCCTGCATCTGCGGCAGCGACCTGTGGGCCTACCGGGGCGAGTCCGCCCGGCAGCCCGGCCAGCGCATCGGCCACGAGTTCCTCGGCATCGTCGAGGCGGCGGGCTCCGACGTCACCGGCTTCACCGCGGGAGACCTCGTCGTCGCCCCCTTCGTCTGGTCCGACGGCACCTGCGACTACTGCGCCGAGGGCCTCCAGACCTCCTGCCCGAGCGGCGGATTCTGGGGCTCGGCCGGCTCCGACGGCGGCCAGGGCGAGGCCGTCCGCGTCCCCTTCGCCGACGGCACCCTCGTCAAGCTCCCCGCCGACGCCGCCTCCGACGACCACCTGCTGACCGCGCTCCTCGCGCTCTCCGACGTCCTGGGCACCGGCCACCACGCCGCCCTGGGCGCCGGGGTCCGCAAGGGCTCCACCGTCGCCGTCGTCGGCGACGGCGCCGTCGGCCTCTGCGGCGTCCTCGCCGCCAAGCGCCTCGGCGCCGAGCGGATCATCGCGCTCGGCCGGCACACCGTCCGTACCGACATCGCCCGCCTCTTCGGTGCCACCGACGTCGTCGCCGAGCGCGGCGAGGCCGCCGAGGCCGCCGTCCGCGAACTCACCGGCGGCCAGGGCGCCCACGCCGTCATCGAGGCCGTCGGCACCGAGCAGTCCATGCGGACCGCCGTCGCCATCGCCCGCGACGGCGGCTCGATCGGCTACGTCGGCGTCCCGCACGGCAGCGGCACCGGCCTCGACCTGTCCGTCATGTTCGACCGGAACATCGCGCTGCGCGGCGGCGTCGCCCCCGTCCGCGCGTACATCCCCGAGCTGCTCCCGGACGTCCTCGACGGCACCATCGACCCGTCGCCGGTCTTCGACCTGACCGTCGGCCTCGACGGCGTCCCCGGCGGTTACAAGGCGATGGACGAGCGCACCGCGCTCAAGGTCCTCGTCACGCCGTAGTCCAGACGGGCTCGTCCCCACTCTGGAGGCCCGGCGGGCGTGACCAGCCCGTCGGGCCGCCCTCGTACGCGACGGGCGACAGCGCGTGCCGCAGCCGCCCGAGCGGGCCCTCCGACTCGGTGAGGTACCGCTCGGGCTCGTACCTCGGCAGCGCGTGCGTCAGCCAGTGCCCCGTCTGGGCGAGGGCGAGCCGCACGAGCCGCGTGCCGCCGTCCCGGTCCTGCTCGGTCAGCGACCGCAGGACCGCCGCCGCCAGCAGATAGCCGCTCCCGTGGTCCAGGGCCTGCGCCGGGAGCGCGCCGGGCTGCTCCGCCGAACCCTCGGTGACCGCGATCCCGGTCGCCACCTGGACCAGGCTGTCGAAGCCGCGCCGCCCGGCCCAGGGACCGTCGTCGCCCCAGGCGGAGAGCCGCGCGGTGACCAGACCCGGCCGGTGCAGGTCGAAGCGGTCGAGCGCGCCCGGCCGGTAGCCGGTGACCAGCACATCGGCCGTGTCCAGGAGCTCCTCGAAGGTACGCCGGTCCGACGGGCGGTCCAGATCGAGCGCGGCGGTCCGCTTGCCGACGTCCGTGTCCGCGTGCTGGTCCGGCAGTTCGGGGTTGGCCGGCGGGTCGATCCGCAGCACGTCCGCGCCGAGCAGCGCGAGCGTCCGGGTCGCGACCGGCCCGGCGATCACCCGGGTCAGGTCCAGGACCCGCAGCGGGCCGCCGCGGCGCCGGGGCGGGGCCTCGTCGAGCCGCTCCCGGGTCAGCAGCGGACGCGCCGCCACCGCCCGGCCCTGCTCGTGCGCCGCCCACTCCGCGGGCGTCCGCAGGGCGACGGCCAGCCCCCCGGCCGCGTACACCGCCGACTCGACATCGAGGGCCTTCCGTGCGCCGACGGCGGCGGCGACGTCCTCCACGGACTCGTCCCGTACCCCGAGCGCGGTCAGCAAGGCCGCCCGGTGGTGCGGATAGTTGGCGTGCGTACGGACCCAGCCGTCGGCCGACCGCCAGAACCGGGAGAGCGGCGCGAAACTCACCGGGGCCCGCCCGTCGACCCGCAGATGACGCTCGCTCACGAACGCGGTGGCGACGGCCCCGTCGTCCACGCGGACCGGACCCCGGAGCCCGGCCCGTTCGACGGCGGCGAGCCCGGCGACGGCGACCGCCGCCCGCGCCAGCTCCATCACGGGCAGCCGCGCGGCCAGCAGCCCCGCCGGCCCGCCGTACTCCACCCGGTCCACCAGGGCGGGGTCACCGCCGAGGGCCGACCACAACAACTCCGTACCGGTGCGCACTGTGTCGTCCATGGACCGCACTATGGCACTCAGTGCCGCAGGGCATGCGGAGGGCCCTGGTGCGGCACACCGCACCAGGGCCCTCGCTCACTCGCTCAGTCACTCACCGACTAGCGGCGGACGGCGTCCAGCGCGTCGATCAGACCGGCTCCGTAGAAGCCGTTCTTGTTCTTGGGACCCTCGCAGACGGCGTCGATCTTGCCGTCGCTGTCGATGTCGTACGGGTTGGTGCAGGCGAGCTTGTCCGCCTGCGCGTACAGCAGGGCCTTGAGGGCCGCCGGGCTCGCGTGGGGGTGCGTCGACTTGATGAGCGCCAGGACACCCGCCGCGTGCGGCGAGGCCATCGACGTGCCGCCCTTGTAGTTGTAGCCCCCGTTGACCGTGGTCGACAGGATGAGGCCGTTGACCGCGGGGGCCTCCGGCGTCTGGTACGCCGTACGGTCGCCGCCGGGGGCGGCGATGTCGATGACACCGAGACCGTAGTTGGAGTACGAGGCCTTCAGGTTCTTGGCGCCGGTCGCGGAGACCGTGACGACACCCGGCAGCATGGCCGGGTAGTCGAGGCACTCCTTCGGGTCGATGACCCGGTCGCCGGGGGTGGTGTCGTTCGGGCTGCTGTTGTCGACGATCGAGTCTGCCGCCAGGTCGAACTTGGAGTTGCCGGCCGCCGCGACGTTGACCGTGCCCTTGCGCTCCGCGTAGCGGCTCGCGCGGGTGACCGCCTCGATGAGGGCCTTCTGGTCCTCGTCGTTCTTGCAGGCGAACATCCACGGGTCGGTGTAGTAGCTGTTGTTCGTGATGTCGACGCCGTGCTCGGCCGCCCACACGAAGCCGCAGACCACGGCCTCCGTGTAGAAGAAGCCGTCCGGGGTGGACACCTTGATGCCGGAGACCTTGACGCCCGGGGCGACACCGGTGATGCCGATGCCGTTCTTGGCGGCGGCGATCGTACCGGCGACGTGGGTGCCGTGGTCGCTCTCGCCCGGGTTCGGACGCCACGAACCGGCGGTGGTGTCCGGCTTGCCGGAGACGCAGTTCGCGGAGGCCTTGGCGTCGAAGTTCGGCGCCAGGTCCGGGTGGGTGTCGTCGACACCGGTGTCGATGACGCCGACGGTCACGCGCTTGCTGCCGAGCGTCTTGCGGTGGGCCTTGTCGGCCTTGATCGCCGGGAGGTCCCACTGCAGGGGCTCGAGGGCGTCCTGCTCGTCCGTCGCACGGGCGGCGGCGGCCTTGGCCTCGGCCTCGGACAGCTCCTGCGTGCCGCCGCCGACGGAGTTGTCGGTCTGCACGGAGAGCGGGGCGGTACGGGTCGAACCGGCCGACACCACACCGCGGGCCTTGCGGATCGTCTTCGCGAACTCGGGGTTCTGCGAGTGGACGACTATGACGCCTATCTGGTCGTACGAGATGACCACCTCGCCGCCCGCGGCGACGATCGCCTTCTTCACCTTGGCGGCGGTCCAGTGACCTCCCGCCACGTTGACGACGTACGACAGCTTCGGCCCGTTCGTCGCCACGGTGGCAGTCGCCGGTGCGTCGCTCAGTTCCGCGGCGGAGGCAGCGCCGGAGGGAAGGAAGCCGAGCGAGGCCGTGAGCGCGAGACCAACAGGCAGAGCGAGAGCTCGGCCGCGCCTCGATCCCAGATGAGCCATGGGTTCTCCACATCATCCGTATGTACTGCCCGCGCGCGGGTTTACGCGCAGGCAGGTGCATGACGAGTGAAGCTATCGCTGATCTTCCATGCCCTTCAATGAGTTGAGAAGACTTCATGAAGATCTGACCGAAGAAATCTCTCGTGTGAACCACTTCCCGGTCCGCTCCGTGCCGTTGGACAGGGGAGGGGCTCCACCCGGAGCCCCTGATCCCGCACCCCCGGTGAGGCCCCCTTGACCATGCCGTCCGTCCCCGCGTCACGAGGAGATTCCGTGGCTACCGAAGCACCGCCGCCGCCCAGAAACGGGACGGAGGCCGCATCCGATACCGTAACGCCCACGACGGAACAGTTCGTCGAGGTGCAGCAGGGCGCCGAGTTCGGCGAACTCCGCCGTACGTACCGCTCCTTCGCCTTCCCGCTCACCCTGGCCTTCATCGCCTGGTACCTGCTGTACGTGCTGCTCTCCAACTACGCGGGCGGCTTCATGGGGACCAAGGTCTTCGGCAACATCAACATGGCCCTCGTCCTCGGCCTCGGCCAGTTCGCCACCACCTTCCTCATCGCCTGGCTCTACTCCCGGCACGCGGCGAACCGGCTCGACCCCCGGTCCGACGCCATCAGAAAGCGCATGGAGGGCGACGCATGAGCACCCCCGTCCTGCTCGCGGCGGGCAACGCCACCAGCGAGCACCGACCGCTGATCATCGCCCTCTTCGGCGCCTTCGTCATCGCGACCCTGGTCATCACCGTCTGGGCCGGCCGCCAGACCCGCAGCGCCGCCGACTTCTACGCCGGCGGCGGCCAGTTCACCGGCTTCCAGAACGGCCTCGCGATCTCCGGCGACTACATGTCCGCCGCGTCCTTCCTCGGCATCAGCGGCGCCATCGCCCTCTACGGCTACGACGGCTTCCTGTACTCGATCGGCTTCCTGGTCGCCTGGCTCGTCGCCCTGCTCCTGGTCGCCGAACCGCTGCGCAACTCCGGCCGGTTCACGATGGGCGACGTCCTCGCCTACCGGATGCGCCAGCGGCCCGTCCGTACCGCCGCCGGCACCTCCACCATCGTCGTCTCGATCTTCTACCTGCTCGCGCAGATGGCGGGCGCGGGCGTGCTCGTCTCGCTGCTGCTCGGCATCACCAGCGACGGCGGCAAGATCGCGATCGTCGCCCTCGTCGGCGTCCTGATGATCGTCTACGTGACCATCGGCGGCATGAAGGGCACCACCTGGGTGCAGATGGTGAAGGCCGTCCTGCTCATCGCGGGCACGCTCCTCATCACCTTCCTCATCCTGCTGAAGTTCGACTTCAACCTCTCGCAGCTGCTCGGCGCCGCCGCCACCAACAGCGGCAAGGGCGACGCCTTCCTGGAGCCCGGCCTCAAGTACGGCGTCAGCGCCCTCTCGAAGCTGGACTTCCTCTCCCTCGGCATCGCCCTCGTCCTCGGCACCGCCGGCCTGCCGCACATCCTGATCCGCTTCTACACGGTGCCGACCGCCAAGGCCGCCCGGAAGTCGGTCAACTGGGCCATCGGCATCATCGGCGGGTTCTACCTGATGACGATCGTCCTCGGCTTCGGCGCCGCCGCCCTGCTCAGCGGCGACACCATCAAGGCCTCCAACAAGGCCGGCAACACGGCGGCCCCGCTCACCGCCCTCGAGGTCGGCGGCGGCGCCGGCTCCACCGGCGGCGCGATCCTCCTCGCCGTCATCTCCGCCGTCGCCTTCGCCACCATCCTCGCCGTGGTCGCCGGTCTGACCCTGGCCTCGTCCTCGTCCTTCGCGCACGACATCTACGCGAACGTGATCAAGCGCGGGAAGGCCACCGAGAAGGAGGAGATGAGGGCCGCCCGCTGGTCCACCGTCCTCATCGGCATCGTCTCGATCGCGCTCGGCGCCCTCGCCCGCGACCTCAACGTCGCCGGCCTCGTCGCCCTCGCCTTCGCGGTCGCCGCCTCGGCCAACCTGCCGACGATCCTCTACTCGCTGTTCTGGAAGAGGTTCACCACCCAGGGCGCGCTCTGGTCGATCTACGGCGGACTGATCTCCTCCGTCGTCCTCGTCCTCTTCTCCCCGGTCGTCTCCGGCGGCCCGGCCTCGATGTTCAAGGGCGTGGACTTCCACTGGTTCCCGCTGGAGAACCCCGGGCTCGTCTCGATCCCGCTGGGCTTCCTCCTCGGCTGGCTCGGCTCCCTCCTCTCCAAGGAGGAGCCGGACGCCGGCAAGTACGCGGAGCTGGAGGTCAAGTCCCTCACCGGTGTCGGGGTGGCCGCCGCGGTCAAGCACTGACCGGAGCGCAGTCGACCGTATACGGTCCGCGACTCCCGGACGGCCGCGTCGTAGAGTTCTACGACGCGGCCGCGTCGGTCCTCGTGACAATCTGCCCTGCTCGTGGGCCGTGCGCTCACGTAGGCTCGAACCACACGCAACCACAACGACGGGGGAGGGGGCCCACAGTGCTCATCGACACCTATGGCCGGGTGGCCACCGACCTGCGCGTCTCGCTCACCGACCGCTGCAATCTCCGCTGCACGTACTGCATGCCGGAAGAGGGCCTCCAGTGGCTCGCGAAGCCGGATCTGCTCACCGACGACGAGATCGTCCGGCTGATCCGCATCGCCGTCACCGACCTCGGCGTCACCGAGGTCCGCTTCACCGGCGGCGAGCCCCTGCTCCGTCCCGGTCTCGTCGGCATCGTCGAGCGCTGCGCGGCCCTGGAGCCGCGCCCCCGGATGTCCCTCACCACCAACGGCATCGGACTGAAGCGCACGGCCGCCGCCCTCAAGGCCGCCGGTCTCGACCGGGTCAACGTCTCCCTCGACACCCTGCGCCCCGAGGTCTTCAAGACCCTCACCCGGCGCGACCGTCACCAGGACGTCCTCGACGGCATGGCCGCCGCCCGCGACGCCGGCCTCACCCCGGTCAAGGTCAACGCCGTCCTGATGCCCGGGCTCAACGCCGACGAGGCCCCCGACCTGCTCGCCTGGGCGGTCGCGGAGGGTTACCAGCTCCGGTTCATCGAGCAGATGCCGCTGGACGCCCAGCACGGCTGGAAGCGCGACGGCATGATCACCGCCGGTGACATCCTGGAGTCCCTGCGCACCCGCTTCACCCTGACTCCGGAAGGCGCCGACGAGCGGGGCTCGGCCCCCGCCGAGCGCTGGGTCGTGGACGGCGGACCGCACACGGTCGGTGTCATCGCCTCCGTCACCCGCCCGTTCTGCCGGGCCTGCGACCGGACCCGGCTCACCGCCGACGGCCAGGTGCGCACCTGTCTGTTCGCCACCGAGGAGACCGACCTGCGGGCCACGCTCCGCTCGGACGCCTCCGACGCGGAGGTCGCGGAGCTCTGGCGGAAGGCGATGTGGGGCAAGAAGGCCGGGTCCGGGCTCGACGACCCGGAGTTCCTCCAGCCCGACCGCCCGATGTCGGCGATCGGCGGCTGAGCGGCGAAGGCCTCGGGCCCAGGGTGACGCGTGGGCCCAGGGTCTGACGCGCCGGGCCCTGGACCCGACGCGCGGGGCCCTGGATCCGACGCGCGGGGCCCTGGATCCGACGCGCGGGCCCAGGACGTGTCCTCGGCTCCCGGGCCCGTCCTTGGATCAGGCCTCGGACGACTCCCAGTCGGCCAGCGGCACGACGTCCTTGAGGAAACCCCGTACACCCAGGAACTGGGACAGGTGCTCCCGGTGCTCCTCGCACGCGAGCCAGGTCTTGCGACGCTCGGGCGTGTGCAGCTTGGGGTTGTTCCACGCGAGCACCCAGACGGCGTCGGCGCGGCAGCCCTTGGCGGAACAGGTCGGCTTCTCTTCGCTCACCTGATCATTGTCCAGCAAGGGCGATGCCGGGCAGCCACGGGGGGAGCTGCCCGGCATCGGTCCGTCGCTCCGACGGGGGATGCGGAGCGCGTAGGCAGTATGTCACGGCACATGGGGTGCCGTGCACAGGAACTTCACGATTGATCTGAGCTTTTCTTGAGCTTTCCGGCCACTGTCCGTGATCATTTCCGGCCGTACGGTCGCTCCGTGTCCCCGTCCGTGGAGGCCTCCGTGGCACCGAGCGCGGGCCGCACCGGAGGCGGTACGAAGGTGGAGGGAAGAGACGGAGCCGACTCGCGTCCCGCGTTCGCGATGACCACCGCGATGTAGGGGAGCAGGATGCCCAGGGCGAGCGCCACGATCGCCACGTGCCGCTCGACGTTCCACAGCACCGCGGCCGCGATCACCGACAGGGTCCTGACCGTCATCGAGATGACGTAGCGCCGCTGCCGCCCCCGGACGTCGTCCGCGAGCCCCTGCCGGGCCCCCGTGATCCGGAAGACCTCGCTCCCGCCACGCTTCGACATCGCCGTCCACCATCCACCGGTCGCGCCGGACTCTCCCCGGTCCGGACCTCGCTTCCACCGTACGCCCGGCCTCCCCCGCGGGCGAGGCCGGGGCACGGATGGCGCTGTCCGACATGCGCCTCATGGTCGATGGGCCGAGACTGGGCGCACATGCGTACAAGGAGGCGACGATGAGTTGGTTGTGGGCGATCATCGTGGGATTCGTCCTGGGCCTGATCGCGAAGGCGATCCTGCCCGGGAAGCAGCAGATCCCGCTCTGGCTGACGACCGTGTTCGGCATTCTCGGCAGCGTGCTCGGCAACGCCGTCGCGACCTGGATCGGTGTCAACGACACCAAGGGCATCGACTGGACCCGCCACCTGCTCCAGCTGATCGGCGCCGTCGCCGTGGTGGGGGTGGGCGACATGCTCTGGGCCTCGATCAAGGGCAACAGACAACGCGCCTAGGGTCACCGGAAACGGGAGGCCCGGTACGGCACCTCACGTGCCGTACCGGGCCTCCCGGCGTGTCCGCGCGATGCCGCTACGGGATCACGCGCCGGCGAACTCGATCGCCGCCAGGTTCTTCTTGCCGCGCCGCAGCACCAGCCAGCGGCCGTGCAGCAGCTCGTCCGCGGAGACCTCGGCGTCCTCGGCGGTGACCTTCACGTTGTTCACGTAGGCCCCGCCCTCCTTCACCGTGCGGCGCGCACCCGACTTGCTCGGGGCGAGACCGACCTCGGTGAACAGGTCGACGACCTGACCCAGCTCCGTCACCCGCGCGTGCGGCAGCTCGGACAGCGCGGCGGCCAGCGTCGCCTCGTCCAGCTCCGCCAGGTCGCCCTGGCCGAACAGCGCCTTGGAGGCGTTGATGACGGCCGCGCTCTGGTCCGCGCCGTGCACCAGAGCGGTCAGCTCCTCGGCCAGCGCGCGCTGCGCGGCACGGGCCTGCGGACGCTCGGCGGTCTGCCGCTCCAGCTCCTCGAGTTCCTCGCGGGACCTGAAGGACAGGATCCGCATGTACGTCGAGATGTCCCGGTCGTCCACGTTCAGCCAGAACTGGTAGAACGCGTACGGCGTGGTCATCTCCGGGTCGAGCCAGACGGCGCCGCTCTCGGTCTTGCCGAACTTGGTGCCATCCGCCTTGACCATCAGCGGGGTCGCGAGCGCGTGCGCCTCGACCCCCGGCTCCAGGCGGTGGATCAGGTCGAGGCCGGCCACCAGGTTGCCCCACTGGTCCGAACCGCCCTGCTGGAGCACGCAGCCGTAGCGGCGGTACAGCTCCAGGAAGTCCATGGCCTGCAGCAGCTGGTAGCTGAACTCGGTGTAGCTGATGCCCTGCTCGGACTCCAGGCGCCGGGCGACGGAGTCCTTGGTCAGCATCTTGTTGACCCGGAAGTGCTTGCCGATGTCCCGCAGGAACTCGATCGCCGACAGGCCGGCGGTCCAGTCCAGGTTGTTCACCATGACCGCGGCGTTCTCCCCCTCGAAGGAGAGGAACGGCTCGATCTGCGTCCGCAGCCGGTTCACCCAGTTCGCGACCGTCTCGGGGTCGTTCAGGGTGCGCTCGGCGGTCGGCCTGGGGTCGCCGATCTGCCCGGTGGCGCCACCGACCAGCGCCAGCGGCCGGTGCCCGGCCTGCTGGAGCCGGCGGACGGTGAGGACCTGGACCAGGTGGCCGACGTGGAGACTGGCCGCGGTCGGGTCGAAACCGCAATAGAAGGTGACGGGACCGTCCGCGAGAGCCTTGCGCAGTGCGTCCTCATCGGTGGACTGGGCGAAGAGCCCACGCCACTTCAGCTCATCGACGATGTCGGTCACGTCGTCCGTCTCCTTGTGATGCAGGTGGGAATGGTCGTCTCAGTCTAGGTGGGTCAGACCCCCTTGCTGACCGAGCTCATGTTGAAGTCGGGGATCCGCAGGGCGGGCATCGCGGCCCGGGTGAACCAGTCGCTCCACTCGCGCGGCAGCGTCTTCTCCGTCCGGCCCGCCTCGGAGGCCCGCGACAGCAGGTCCACCGGCGACTCGTTGAACCGGAAGTTGTTCACCTCGCCGACCACCTCGCCGTTCTCGACGAGGTAGACGCCGTCCCGGGTCAGTCCGGTGAGCAGCAGCGTCGCCGGGTCGACCTCGCGGATGTACCAGAGGCAGGTGAGGAGCAGACCGCGCTCCGTGGAGGCGACCATCTCCTCGAGGGAGCGCTCGCCCCCGCCGTCCAGGATCAGGTTCCCCGCTCCGGGAGCCACCGGCAGGCGAGTGAGTTCCGCCGTGTGCCGGGTGGTGATCAGACGCTCCAGCTTCCCGTCGCGCACCCAGTCCGTCGGCGCGATCGGCAGACCGTTGTCGAAGACGGAGGAGTCGTCGCCCGAGGAGTGCGCGATGACGAACGGCGCGGACTCCAGACCCGGTTCGTTCGGGTCGCTGCGCAGGGTCAGCGGCAGCGGGGACAGGGTCTCGCCGAGCCGGGTGCCGCCACCGGGCTTGGAGAAGACCGTACGGCCCTCGACCGCGTCCCGGGCCGTGGAGGACCACAGCTGGTAGATGAGCAGGTCGGCCACGGCCGTCGGCGGCAGCAGCGTCTCGTACCGCCCGGCGGGCAGTTCGATCCGGCGCTCCGCCCAGCCGAGCCGGGTCGCCAGCTCGGCGTCGAGCGCGGCCGGGTCGACGTCCTTGAAGTCCCGCGTCGAGCGGCCGGCCCAGGCGGAGCGCGAGCGGTCGGGGGACTTGGCGTTCAGCTCCAGGGTGCCGTTGGGCTGGTCGTGGCGGAGCCGCAGGCCCGTGGACGTCCCCAGGTAGGTGGAGGTCAGCTCGTGGTTGGCGAAGCCGTAGAGCTCACGGCCGCCGGCCCGGGCGCGGGCGAAGGCCTCGCCGAGCGCCGGCGCGAAGTCGGCGAACACGGCGGAGGAGGTCTCCGCGGGCGCGTCCGTGAAGTCGGGCAACGCGGGCACGTCCGTCACCAGCGGCTGGGCGTCCTCGGCGGGCCCGGCGGCCCGCGCGGCGGCCTCGGCCGCCCGCACCAGGGGCTCCAGGTCGTCGACGGTCACGGCGGACCGGGACACGACACCGGACGCGGTGCCCTGCGCGCCGTCGACCGTCGCGATGACGGTGAGCGTACGGCCGCGGGTGACACCGTTGGTGGTGAGCGCGTTGCCCGCCCAGCGCAGATTGGCCGAGGACTCCTCGTCGGCGATGACGACACACCCGTCGGCACGGGACAGCTCAAGGGCCCGCTCGACGATCTCGTACGGCTTGCTGACGCGGCTCATCGCCCGGCCTCCTGCGTCGTGTTCAGAATGTTGACGCCCCGGAAGAGGGCGGAGGGGCAGCCGTGGGAGACCGCGGCGACCTGGCCCGGCTGGGCCTTGCCGCAGTTGAAGGCGCCGCCGAGGACGTACGTCTGCGGGCCTCCGACCTGCTCCATCGAGCCCCAGAAGTCGGTGGTCGTCGCCTGGTAGGCCACGTCCCGCAGCTGACCGGCGAGCCGGCCGTTCTCGATGCGGAAGAAGCGCTGCCCGGTGAACTGGAAGTTGTAGCGCTGCATGTCGATCGACCAGGACCGGTCGCCGACCACGTAGATGCCGCGCTCCACACCCCCGATCAGGTCCTCGGTCGACAGGCCGCCCGGGTCCGGCTGGAGGGAGACGTTCGCCATCCGCTGCACCGGCACGTGCGCGGGGGAGTCGGCGAAGGCGCAGCCGTTCGACCGGCCGAGACCGGTGAGCTTCGCGATCCGCCGGTCCAGCTGGTAGCCGACGAGCGTGCCGTCCTTCACCAGGTCCCAGCTCTGCGCCTCGACGCCCTCGTCGTCGAACCCGACGGTCGCGAGACCGTGCTCGGCGGTCCTGTCACCCGTCACGTTCATGATCGAGGAGCCGTACGCCAGCTTGCCCAGCTGGTCGAAGGTCGCGAACGAGGTGCCCGCGTAGGCCGCCTCGTAGCCGAGGGCCCGGTCCAGCTCGGTGGCGTGCCCGATCGACTCGTGGATGGTCAGCCAGAGGTTCGACGGGTCGACGACCAGGTCGTACCGGCCCGCCTCGACGCTCGGCGCCCGCATCTTCTCGGCGAGCAGCGCCGGAATCTCGTCCAGCTCCTTGTCCCAGTCCCAGCCGGTGCCCGTCAGGTACTCCCAGCCACGCCCGACCGGCGGCGCGATCGTCCGCATCGAGTCGAACTCGCCGGTCGTCTCGTCGACGGCGACCGCCGTGAGCTGCGGGTGCAGGCGCACCCGCTGCTGGGTGGTCACGGTGCCGGCCGTGTCCGCATAGAACTTGTTCTCGTGGACGGTGAGCAGCGAGGCGTCCACATGCGCCACGCCCTCCGCCCGCAGCAGCCGGGAACTCCAGTCGGCGAGCAGTGCGCTCTTCTCCTCGCCGGGGATGGCGAAGGGGTCGATCTCGTACGAGGAGACCCAGGTGCGCTCCTCGTGCACCGGCTCCGCCGCGAGCTCGACGCGTTCGTCGGAGCCGGCCGCCGCGATCACCTTGGCGGACAGCTTGGCCATGGCGACCGCCTGCGAGGCGACCTTCGCCGCCCCGTCCATGGTCAGGTCGACCCCGGAGGCGAAGCCCCAGGCCCCGCCGTGCACCACCCGCACCGCGTAGCCGAGGTCCGTGGTGTCCGAGGAACCGGACGGTTTGGCGTCGCGCAGCCGCCAGGAGGCGCTGCGCACCCGCTCCAGGCGGAAGTCCGCGTGCTCGGCACCGAGCGCGCGCGCTCGGGCGAGCGCCGCGTCGGCGAGCGCCCGCAGGGGCAGCGCGACGAACGAAGGGTCGATCTGGTGGACCACGAGCGGCCTCGCTCTCGGTGATCGGAAGGCTGGGGTCGAGCAGGGGTGGAGCTGTCCTTGATCTGCCACGGAAGTCAATCACGGGACGGCCCGCGGAGTCGGCGCATTACCGACGCCCGGCGACCTGAGCTGTAGGGACCCGACAGTGACACCCGGGCGCCACTGTCGGAGGTCGATTCCTCATGTCGGGGGCGATACCGATAGGTTTTCGGCTACCAGACCGCTATCGAAAGGGTGATCCGTTGAGCCGCTCGGTTCTCGTCACCGGAGGAAACCGGGGCATCGGCCTCGCCATCGCCCGCGCGTTCGCCGAGTCCGGCGACAAGGTCGCGATCACGTACCGCTCCGGCGAGCCGCCGGCGGCTCTCACCGAACTCGGTTGCCTGGCCGTCAGGTGCGACATCACCGACGCCGAGCAGGTGGAGCAGGCGTACAAGGAGATCGAGGAGAAGCACGGTCCGGTGGAGGTCCTCGTGGCCAACGCCGGCGTGACGAAGGACCAGCTCCTCATGCGCATGTCCGAGGAGGACTTCACCTCCGTCGTCGACACCAACCTCACCGGCACCTTCCGGGTCGTCAAGCGTGCCAACCGCGGAATGCTGCGCGCCAAGAAGGGCCGCGTCGTCCTGATCTCCTCGGTCGTCGGCCTGCTCGGCTCCGCGGGCCAGGCCAACTACGCCGCGTCCAAGGCCGGCCTGGTGGGCTTCGCCCGTTCCCTCGCGCGTGAGCTGGGCTCCCGCAACATCACCTTCAACGTCGTCGCCCCTGGTTTCGTCGACACCGACATGACCGCGGTGCTCACCGACGAGCAGCGCGCGGGCATCGTGTCCCAGGTGCCGCTGGGCCGCTACGCCCAGCCGGAGGAGATCGCCGCCGCGGTGAAGTTCCTCGCCTCCGACGACGCCTCGTACATCACTGGAGCCGTCATCCCGGTTGACGGCGGATTGGGCATGGGTCACTGACCATGAGCGGAATTCTCGAGGGCAAGCGCATCCTCATCACCGGTGTGCTGATGGAGTCCTCCATCGCCTTCCACACCGCGAAGCTGGCCCAGGAGCAGGGCGCGGAGATCATCCTCACCGCCTGGCCGCGGCCGACGCTGACCGAGCGCATCGCCAAGAAGCTGCCCCACCCCGACAAGGTGAAGGTCCTGGAGCTCGACGTCTCGAACGACGAGCACCTCGCCCGCCTGGAGGGCCAGGTCCGTGAGCACCTGGGCGACCGCCTCGACGGCGTCGTGCACTCCATCGGCTTCGCGCCGCAGGACGCGCTCGGCGGCAACTTCCTCAACACGCCGTTCGAGTCCGTGGCCACCGCCATGCACGTCTCGGCCTTCTCCCTGAAGTCGCTGACGATGGCGCTGCTGCCGCTGATGAGCGAGGGCGGTTCGGTCGTCGGCCTCACCTTCGACGCGAAGTTCGCCTGGCCGCAGTACGACTGGATGGGCCCGGCCAAGGCCGCCCTGGAGGCCACCAGCCGCTACATGGCGCGTGACCTGGGCAAGCAGAACATCCGCTGCAACCTGATCTCGGCGGGCCCGATCGGTTCGATGGCCGCGAAGTCGATCCCCGGCTTCGGCGAGCTGGCGGCCGTGTGGGACAGCCGTTCCCCGCTGGAGTGGGAGCTCTCGGACCCGGAGCCGGCCGGCCGCGGCGTCGTCGCGCTGCTCTCGGACTGGTTCCCGAAGACCACGGGCGAGATCATCCACGTGGACGGCGGCCTGCACGCCATCGGCGCGTAACCGCTGCTCGTCGCAGCCACAGGGCCGTGTGCCCGCCCCGGAGGGGGCGGACACACGGCCCTCGCCGTTCCGCAACCCCTGCACGACTCGAAAAGTCGAGCGAACCACCCCAGACTGGGGCAGAGCGTGATGCTTCTGCTGCTGAACGGGGAGGAGGTACGGGCATGCGCGCGATACGTCACGGGTTCGGCGCCTTCGTCTCCGTCGCCGTACTGCTCACCGGGGTCGCCGTCGCCGCCGAGGTGCGGGCCGCGCCCGCCCCGGCCGAGGACCCTTCCGCCGCCGCCCCGGTGGCCGAGGAGCCGGAGGACTTCGGCGCCTCCTGCAGCACCGTCGTCCGGGGCTCGACGGTCACCGCCCACTGCCACAACCCGTATCCCCGCGCCGACCGGGTCCGGCTCCACGTCGAGTGCGAGCGCTGGTGGGACATCGACTCCGACAGCGCCCCGGTGGAGGTCGGTCCCGCCGACTACGGCGAACTCACCGGCCGCTGCTGGAAGGAGGTCCGGTCCGCCTGGATCACCCACCAGCCGGCGGACCAGGCTCCCGACCCGACTCCGGTACGGGGCTCCTGAGGCACATGTAGGGGTAGCCGGCCGCCTCCGCGCCGGCCCGCTCGGCCTCGCCCTCCCGGATCGCGTCCACCAGGCGCGCGTGGTCCATCCAGTTCTCGGGCCGCAGCTCCTGCCCGACGTCGTCGCGCAGCCACTCCCGCAGCAGATCGCCCAGGTCCGCGTAGAGCTCGGTGAGCACCTCGTTGCCCGAGGCGGCGACGACCGCGTGGTGGAAGGTCGCGTCGGCGGACACGAACCGCTCGGCGTCACCGGACTCCCACGCCTCCTCCCGCCGTACGAGCAGGGTGTCGAGCTGCTTCAGGTCCCGCTCGGTGCGCCGCGCGGCCGCGAGCCGTGCGGCGGCGGACTCCAGGGTCGAGCGCAGCTCGGCGACGTGCCGGGGGTCGGAGCCGGCGAACCGGCGGTGCATGACGCCGGCCAGCTCGCTGGTGGCGATGACGTACGTCCCGGAGCCCTGCCGGATGTCGAGGAGCCCGTTGTGCGCGAGCGCCCGCACCGCCTCGCGCACCGTGTTGCGGGCCACGCCCAGCTGCTCGACCAGCTCGGGTTCGGTCGGGATGCGTGAACCCACCGGCCATTCGCCGGAGGTGATCTGGTTCCGCAGCTCGGCGATCACCTGATCGGAGAGGCCTGCGCGCCGGGGGTGGCCGAGGGCCATGGAGCACCTTCCCATTCGTTCGGGTCGCCCAAGTCGTTCGGGATTGGACAACCAATCATCCCATGATTCTATGATGGCCTCATGCCTGACGAGCCGAAGACCCTCGACCCCACCGCACGACCGGCCACGACCACCGTTCCTGCGGCCACCACCACGGCCCCGCCCGGAGCCGCCGCCGGCGATTCTCCCGCACGGGCGCGGGCACAGCGCTGGACCCTCGGCCTCGTCACCGTCGGACTCGTCCTGGCCGCGCTGAACCTGCGCCCCGCCATCACCAGCCTCGGCGCCCTCCTCGAAGAGGTCAGCGCGGGCCTCCACATGAGCGGCACCGTCGCCGGGGTCCTCACCTCCGTCCCCCCGCTCTGCTTCGCGGTCTTCGGCATCACGGCCCCGCGCCTCGCCCGCCGGTTCGGTCCCGCCGCCGTCGTCTGCGCGGGCATGGCCGCGATCTTCACCGGCCTGATCCTGCGCCCCTTCGCCGGCGGCACCGTCGGCTTCCTCGCCGCCAGCGCCCTCGCCCTCATGGGCATCGCCGTCAGCAACGTCCTGATGCCGGTCATCGTCAAGCGGTACTTCCCGGACCGCATCGGCAGCATGACCGGCCTCTACTCCATGGCCCTCGCCCTCGGCACCTCCGTGGCGGCGGCCGCGACCGTCCCCATGACCGCCGCCCTGGGCGGCGACTGGCGCATCGGCCTCGGCGTCTGGGCGGCCATCGCCGCACTGGCCGTCCTGCCCTGGATCCCGCTCGTCCGCGACCGCGACCGCGCCACCGCGGAGACCAGGACCGCCACCGCGGCCGGGACCGCCGCCCCGCGCATCACCCGCAGCCGCACCGCCTGGGCCCTCGGCTGCTACTTCGGCCTCCAGGCCACCGGCGCCTACATCACCATGGGATGGATGCCGCAGATCTTCCGCGACGCCGGAGTCCCCGCCTCCACCGCGGGCGTGCTCCTCGCCGTCACGATGGTCATGGGCGTCCCCCTCGCCTTCGTGATCCCCCGGCTCGCCACCCGCATGAAGAACCAGGGCCCGATCGTCGTCGCCCTCGGCCTCTGCGGCCTCGCCGGCTACACCGGCCTCTTCCTCGCCCCCGCCGCCGGCGCCTGGGTCTGGGCGGTGCTCCTCGGCGTCTCCAACTGCTCCTTCCCGCTCGCCCTCACGATGATCGGCATGCGCTCGCGCACCGGCGCCGGAGTCGTCCGGCTCTCCGCCTTCGCGCAGAGCGTCGGCTACCTCATCTCCATCCCCGGCCCGCTCCTCGTCGGCGTGCTCTACCAGCACAGCGGCGGCTGGGGACTGCCGATCGTCCTGATGGGCGGGCTCATGGTGCCGCAGATGATCGTGGGAACCCTGGCGGGCAGGGACCGCACCGTCGAGGACGAATCCTGAGATGCGAGACTGTCGTCATGCCAGTTCTCGAACCCCATCCCCCGAACGGCCAGAAGAAGCTGCTCATCGTCTTCGGCGCGATGATCGGCATCACGGTCGTCATCGGCCTCATCGCCTCGTTCGCCTCCCCGTGACGCCCGCTCGGCCCGCCCGTGCTGGGGATAACCCCCGCATCCCCTAGGGGGCGGGACTCAGGGTGAAGTGGGTGGATCACCGGATGGGCCGAGGGGCCCGCGATCCCTAGGTTGGAGACGACAGGGAAAGCGGAGTTCTCACCCACGGAGGCGGTCATGTCGGCCCACACGTCCACCCGCGTCCGGCCCGAGGCGACCGGTGTCGACACCCGGCTGCCCTGGTGGGCACTCGCCCTCCCGGCGATCGCGTTCGTCGCCCTCCTGATGCTGATGACCGGGCCCGGAGAAGCGCACGCGGCGGTCGGAGACCCGGGGGTCGGAGGGTTCCTGGAGCGGATCCAGCAAACGCTCTCTCTCTGAGTCGGCGCGAGCCGATTCGTGCGAAGCTGAGGACCATGAGCGTCGACACACCCCGCAGGATCGTGCTGCTCCGACACGCGAAGGCGGACTGGAACCAGGAGTCCGACCACGAGCGCCCCCTCGCCGAGCGAGGCCGCGCGGACGCCCCCGTCGCCGGCCGCCGGCTCGCCGAGACCGGCATCGCCTTCGACCTGGCCCTCTGCTCCACCGCCACCAGGACCCGCGAGACCTGGAAGCTGGCCGTGCAGGCCCTCCCCGAGCGCCCGAAGACCGTCTACGAGGACCGGCTGTACGAGGCCTCGCTCGGCGAGCTCATCGCCCTGCTCAACGAGACCTCGGAGGACGTGTCCGACCTCCTGGTCATCGGCCACAACCCCGGGATGCACGCCCTCGCCGACGCCCTCGCGGGCGAGTCCGAGGGCGACGTGCTGCCCCGGATGAACCGCAGCGGATTCCCGACCTCCGCCTTCGCCGTCCTCACCTTCAACGGCTCGTGGAAGTCCCTGGAGCACGGCGCCGGACGCCTCGTCGACTTCTGGACCCCGCACGCCTGACCGGCCCGGTAAGCCCCGTACGCCCCGGCGGGATCCGTACGCCCCGGCGGACTCCGTGGCCCCGGCCGCATCCCGTACGCCCCGGCCCCATGCCCGCGCCGTGGCCGAATCCGTAGCCGATGCCGTCGCCGTACGGAGAAGGGCCCGGCCGTCATCCGACGGCCGGGCCCTCCCACGTTCGGGTTCACCTGCGGCTCAGTGCAGCAGGTCCTCCTCGCCGCCGTCCGCGGCCTCGACCTCTTCGCGGGTGATCCCCAGCAGATACAGCACGGTGTCCAGGAACGGCACGTTCACCGCCGTGTGCGCGGCCTCGCGCACCACCGGCTTCGCGTTGAACGCCACGCCGAGACCGGCCGCGTTCAGCATGTCCAGGTCGTTCGCCCCGTCGCCGATCGCCACGGTCTGCGCCAGCGGCACACCCGCCTCCGCCGCGAACCGGCGCAGCAGCCGCGCCTTGCCCGCCCGGTCCACGATCTCCCCGGTCACCCGCCCGGTCAGCTTGCCGTCCACGATCTCCAGGGTGTTGGCCGAGGCGAAGTCCAGCCCGAGCCGCTCCTTCAGATCGTCCGTGACCTGCGTGAACCCGCCCGAGACCACACCCACCTGGTAGCCGAGCCGCTTGAGCGTACGGATCAGGGTCCGGGCCCCGGGCGTCATCCGCACCTCGGCACGGACCTTGTCGACCACCGAGGCGTCGAGCCCGGCGAGCAGCTCCACGCGCGCGTGGAGCGACTGCTCGAAGTCCAGCTCCCCGCGCATCGCCGCGGCCGTCACCTCGGCGACCTTGTCCTCGCACCCGGCGTGCGCCGCGAAGAGCTCGATCACCTCGTCCTGGATCAGCGTCGAGTCGACGTCCATGACGACGAGCCGCTGGGCCCGCCGGTGCAGCCCGGCGGAGACCACGGCCACGTCGACCCCGATGCTGTGGGCCTGCGTGGCGAGGGTGGTCCGCAGCGGCCCGGTCTCACAGCCGGACACGGCGAACTCGACGGCCGTGACCGGGTACTTCGCCAGCCGGAAGACCCGGTCGATGTTGCCGCCGGCCTCCGCGATCCTGGCCGCTATGGCCGCCGTCTGCTCCGCCGTCAGCGGGTTGCCCAGCACGGTGACGTGCGAGCGCCCCTCACCCCGGGGGCGGTTGTCGCCCGTACCCGAGATGATCTCGGCCTGGAGTTTCAGCGACTCGGCCCAGCTGTGCACGGTCGCGCGGAGCTCGCCCTGCGAGGCGACGGTCGGCTCGGTGACGAGCGCGCACAGGACGAGGCGGCCGCGGGAGACGACCTGCTCGATGTCCACGACGTCGACGGAGTAGGCGGCGAGGGTGTCGAAGAGTCCCGCGGTGATCCCGGGACGGTCCTTCCCGAAGATCTTGACGAGAAGGGTGGGAACGTCTGAGGTCTGCGATGCGCTCATGGTGCTTCCACCGTAACGGGCACCGGGTGCCGCCCGACCCCCCGTCCCGCCCAGCGGACACCCGGGTGGGCGCGCCCTTGGTACCGGGAGCGTCGTCGGAGAGCCTGCGCCGGGTCTTCACGCGGCCCGACTTTCGGAGAGGGGACCGGGCCTGAAATAGTTCCCCAGGATGATTCGCATCCCTGGACTCCCCGCGACGGGGGTACATCGGGGGACAAGTAGTGGGGCATGGAGTGCCAGAACTCGTACTGGAATTGAACGGAAGGACCTGGACGCTCGATCCGTCCAGGTCGTACACCCTGGGCCGCGACCCGCAGGGCGACCTGGTCATCGACGACGCCAGGGTCTCGTGGCGCCACGCCACCATCAGCTGGGGCGGCCGGAGTTGGGTCATCGAGGACCACGGCTCGACCAACGGCACGTTCCTGCAGGGGCAGCGGATCCACCAGGTGGAGATCGGACCCGGCTCGGCCGTCCACCTCGGCAACGCCACCGACGGCCCGCGGCTGAATCTCGCCGCGGCCGGCGCACCGGCCCACCAGCAGCCGGCGGCGGCTTACCAGCAGCCGGCGGCGGCCCAGGCGCCGGCCCACCAGGTCCCCGCCCACCAGGCCGCCGAGCAGGCCGCCCAGGCGGAGTGGCTCACGCACCAGGCGCCGCCACAGCAGGGTCAGCAGGTCCCGCAGCAGAACTGGCAGCAGCAGGGCCCGCCGCCCGTGCACCCGCAGGCCGCCCGGGAGCAGGTCCCGCACCAGCAGGGCCACGGCGGCCCCGTCGAACAGTTGGCGCAGAAGGTGCCCGGCCCGGGAGGCGGAGCCGCCGGGGCGTCGGCGGCCTACGCCGACCGCAGCCCCACCACGTTCCACCAGCTGGCCCTCGGCCACGTCATGCGCATCGGCCGTGCCCTCGAGAACGAACTGGTCGTCTCCGACCTCCAGGTCTCGCGGCACCACGCCGAGTTCCACGCGACGCCCGACGGACGCTTCGAGATCCGCGACCTCGGTTCGCACAACGGCACGTACGTCAACGGTCAGCCGATCACCAAGGGCGGCTCCGCCCTCCTCGGCCCCCAGGACATCGTCGGCGTCGGCCACTCGACCTTCCGGCTCGTCGGCGGCCAGCTCGAGGAGTTCGTCGACACCGGCTCCGTCTCCTTCTCGGCCCGCCACCTCACGGTCACGGTCGACGGCGGCAAGCAGATCCTCAAGGACGTCTCCTTCGGCGTCCCGGAGAAGTCGCTGATCGGTGTCATCGGCCCGTCCGGCTCCGGAAAGTCCACGCTGCTCAAGGCGCTGACCGGCTACCGCCCGGCCAACGAGGGCGACGTCCTCTACGACAACCGGAGCCTCTACAAGCAGTTCGCCGAGCTGCGCCAGCGCATCGGACTGGTCCCGCAGGACGACATCCTGCACAAGGAGCTGACCGTCCAGAAGGCGCTGCGCTACGCGGCCAAGCTCCGCTTCCCCGGCGACACCGCCACGGCCGAGCGCGAGGCCCGGATCGGCGAGGTGCTCCGCGAGCTCAAGCTGGACATCCACAAGGAGAAGAAGGTCACCTCCCTCTCCGGTGGTCAGCGCAAGCGCGTCTCGGTCGCCCTGGAGCTCCTCACCAAGCCGTCGCTGATCTTCCTGGACGAGCCGACCTCCGGCCTCGACCCGGGCATGGACCGCGACGTCATGCAGCTGCTCCGCGGCCTCGCCGACGACGGCCGCACGGTCCTCGTCGTCACCCACTCGGTGGCCGAGCTGGGCCTCTGCGACAAGCTGCTCGTGATGGCCCCCGGCGGCTCGGTGGCCTACTTCGGCCCGCCGAACGAGGCGCTGAACTTCTTCGGCTACTCCACCTGGGCCGACGTCTTCTCCGCCTTCGAGAACTACCGCGACTACGACTGGGCGGGCCGCTGGAAGGGCTCGCAGCACTACCAGCTGTACGCCGCCGACATCGACGCCGTCGCCGCGCAGCCCGTGCAGATGCCCCAGCAGGCGATGTCCAGGCCGCCGAAGCCGCAGGGCTGGGGCTCCCAGCTGTGGACCCTGATCCGGCGCTACGTCTCCGTGATCGCCTCCGACGTGGGCTTCATGGCCCTGATGGTGATCCTGCCGGCCGTCCTCGGCGCGGTGTCCGTCGTCATCCCCGCCGACTTCGGCCTCGGCAGGCCCACGCCCCCGTCCCGCTTCAACGGCGACGCCGGCACGATCATGCTGATCCTCGCGGTCGGCATGTGCTTCAGCGGCGCGGCCAACTCGGTCCGAGAGCTGATCAAGGAACGGGTCATCTACGAGCGGGAGCGTGCCGTCGGCCTGTCCCGCTCCGCGTACCTGATGTCCAAGGTCATCGTCCTCGGCCTGATCACGGCCTTCCAGGGCGTGATCATCTGCGCCATCGGCTTCTCCACGCGCGCGCTGCCCGAAGAGGGCCTGCTCATGCCGCCGGCCGTCGAGCTGTGCATCCAGGTCATCGGGCTCGGCCTGACCTCGATGATGGTCGGCCTGGTCATCTCCGCGCTGGTGAAGACCGCCGAGAAGACCATGCCGCTGCTGGTCATGTTCGCGATCATCCAGGTCGTGTTCACCGGCATCCTCTTCCAGGTGTACGACTCGCCCGGCCTGGAGCAGTTCGCCTGGCTCATGCCCTCCCGCTGGGGCATCGCCGGCGCCGGCGCCACCCTGGACCTGGCGCACCTGATGCCGCCGTGGGACCACAAGGACCCCACGAACACCGACCCGCTGTGGGAGCACACGGTCGGCCAGTGGAGCCTCAACCTCGGCATCCAGCTGTTCATGGCCGCCGTCTGCTGCGTCGCCGTGGCGCGGCTGCTGCGCCGCCACGAGCCCGAGGTCATGCGCAAGTGACCGGCTGACCCGCAGGCACGCCGAAGGGCGGCACCCCAGTGCGGGGGTGCCGCCCTTCGGCGTACGGCGACGGCGGACCAGAGCCTGCCTGATCAGTACGCGCTGTTGACGTTGTCGATGGAGCCGTAGCGGTCGGCCGCGTAGTTGGCGGCGGCGACGAGGTTGGCGACCGGGTCGTACTGATCGAACTTGGTGCCCGGGATGTGGTACGCCTTGAAGGTCGGGTAGATGACCTGCAGCAGGCCCTTCGACGGGACGCCGTTGATGGCGTTGATGTCCCAGTTGTTGATGGCCCGCGGGTTGCCGCTGGACTCACGCATGATGTTCTTGTGCAGGCCGTTGTACGTGCCCGGGATGTTGTGCTTGTCCATGATGAACAGCGCCTCGCGGATCCAGCCGTCGAGGTTGTTCGCGAAGACCGGGGTGCGGGCGACGGAACGGCTCGCGGCGGTCTTCGCCGCGGCGCGCTTCTTCGCGTCGGCCTTCGCCTTCGCCGCGGCCTTCGCCTTGGCGTCGGCCTTGGCCTTGGCGGCGGCCTTGGCCTGCGCGTCCGCCTTCGCCTTGGCAGCGGCGGCGGCCTTCGCCTTGGCGTCGGCCTTCGCCTTCGCCGCGGCCTCCTGCTGGGCCTTGAGGCCGATGGTGGACTGCTGCTCGGTGACGCTGGCGGCCAGGGCCTTCGCCTGCGGGCTGTTCGCGTTGTACGACCAGGCGACCTGCTGCGTACCGGAGAGAGCCTGGGGCTCGGTCTCGGTCGAGCCGTTGCCGGGGACGAGGGAGAGGGTGAGCGCCGCGGCGCCCATAGCGGCGACGCCGGCGATCGTGGCCTTGTGGGTCTTCTTCAGACCACGAATGTGGCCAGGGGTGTTCGCAGACATAACGGACTACCTCTTCGAATCGCTGGGGGTCGTCGCACGGCCGGGGCGGCGCTGCGCCTTCATCGGCGGCGACGAGGGCAATTCTTAGCGGCCGCAAAATGCTGTGGCAAAGGTGTGACGTACGATCCCGGGTAGTGGATCAGGGGCCCGTGCACACCCCACAGAAGGGCCCTTATGTCCGTCTCACACCACCCTGCCCCGCCCTTCCGGGGTCCACTAGGGGGCTTCGTAAGTGACCTGGGTCCTATGCGCGGGCTCACATCGGCCAGGTAACGAACTCACCAGCCGTTGCGTGAGCAATGCGCACAGTAAGTCCCCTCCTCCGGAAGGAGGACAGCGGCCTGCGGGCACTACGACCTAGGTCCCCGGTCCCCCTCCTCCGAGGTCTCCGGACGGATACGGACCGTCACGGCCCGCCGGTACGGTGAACACATGAGCCATCGACCGAGCTCCGGCCTGGCCGCCGTGAGCACCGCCCTCCTGGCGATGAGCCGCCATCTGGAGGTCCGCGACGTCCTCAAGACGATCGTCGCCTCCGCCCGCGAGCTGCTCGACGCCGAGTACGCGGCCCTGGGCGTCCCCGACGACCACGGCGGCTTCGCCCAGTTCGTGGTCGACGGCGTCAGCGAAGAGCAGTGGAAGGCGATCGGCCCGCTGCCCCGGCAGCACGGCATCCTCGCCGCGATGCTCCACAAGGCCGAGCCCGAGCGGCTCGCCGACGTCCGCGAGGACCCCCGCTTCGAGGGCTGGCCCGCCGCCCACCCCGAGATGTCCGACTTCCTCGGCCTCCCCGTCAGGGACGGCGACGAGATCCTCGGCGCCCTCTTCCTCGCCAACAAGCGCTGCCCGAAGGAGGGCGGCGGCTGCGGCTTCACCGCACAGGACGAGGAACTCCTCTCGATCCTGGCCCAGCACGCGGCCATCGCCCTCACCAACGCCCGCCTGTACGAGCGCAGCCGCGAGCTCACCATCGCCGAGGAGCGCTCCCGCCTCGCCCACGAGCTGCACGACGCCGTGAGCCAGAAGCTCTTCTCGCTCCGGCTGACCGCCCAGGCCGCTGCCGCGCTCGTCGACCGCGACCCCGCCCGCGCCAAGGGAGAGCTCCAGCAGGTCGCCCTGCTCGCCGCCGAGGCCGCGGACGAACTGCGCGCCGCCGTCGTCGAGCTCCGCCCCGCCGCCCTGGACGAGGACGGCCTCGTCCACACCCTCCGCACCCACATCCAGGTCCTGGACCGCGCCCACACCGCGCAGGTCACCTTCGAGAGCCCCGGCACGCGCGCGCTGCCCGCCGCGCAGGAGGAAGCGGTGCTGCGGGTCGCCCAGGAGGCCCTGCACAACGCCCTGAGGCACGCGGACGCGGGCCTCGTCGCCGTCTCCCTCACCCGCGCGGGCCCGGGCGCGCGCCTCACCGTCACCGACGACGGCAAGGGCTTCGACCCGCGTACGGTCCGCAGTGCGGGACGCCACCTCGGTCTGGTCTCCATGCGGGACCGGGCGGGCGGCGTCGGCGGATCGCTCACCGTGACCTCGGCCCCCGGCGAGGGCACCACGATCGAGATGGAGGTACCCGGTGGCTGACAAGCAGATCCGTGTCCTGCTGGTCGACGACCACCAGGTCGTCCGCAGAGGCCTGCGCACCTTTCTGGAGGTGCAGGACGACATAGAGGTGGTGGGGGAGGCCTCCGACGGCGCCGAGGGCGTCGCGCGGGCCGAGGAGCTCCGCCCCGACGTGATCCTCATGGACGTGAAGATGCCGGGGACGGACGGCATCGAGGCGCTGAAGCGGCTCAGCGGGCTCGACAACCCGGCGAAGGTCCTCGTCGTCACCAGCTTCACCGAGCAGCGGACGGTGGTCCCCGCGCTCCGCGCCGGCGCCTCCGGATACGTCTACAAGGACATCGACCCCGACGCGCTGGCCGGCGCGATCCGCTCCGTCCACGCCGGGCACGTCCTGCTCCAGCCCGAGGTCGCGGGCGCGCTCCTCAGCCAGGACGACTCCCACGGGGGTACGGGACGCGGCTCGACCCTCACGGAGCGGGAGCGCGAGGTCCTCGGCTTGATCGCGGACGGCCGGTCCAACCGCGAGATCGCCCGCGCGCTCGTCCTCTCCGAGAAGACGGTCAAGACGCACGTCTCGAACATCCTGATGAAGCTCGACCTGGCGGACCGCACCCAGGCGGCCCTCTGGGCCGTCCGGCACGGCCTCACGAACTGACGCGCCCGCCCCCCGCGCGCCCCTGCGCGCCGGGCGCACGACCGTTCTGTCCTTCATACCGTCGTGTGTATGTCCCCCGTTCGGCGCAACCTGACGGGGGGCGCCGCGTTCTCCATGGCGTGCTGCGGCTGACCGGCCGCAGCGATGACCAGGAGGATGTACCAAGTGAAGAACCTCAAGAAGGCCGCTGCCCTCACCATGGTCGCCGGTGGCATCGTCGCCGCCGGTGCGGGTGTCGCCTCCGCCCACGGCGCCGAGGCCACGGGCAAGGCCGTCGAGTCCCCGGGCGTCGCGTCCGGCAACCTGGTGCAGGTCCCGGTCCACGTCCCCGTGAACGTCTCCGGCAACACGGTCAACGTGATCGGCCTGCTCAACCCGGCCTTCGGCAACCACGCCCTCAACGGCTGACCGCCGCACGAAACCGACCGGCCCCCGGGACGATCCCCCGGGGGCCGGTTTCTGCGTTCCCCTCTTCCACCGCGGTCCTCGCGCCGCTCGGCGCCGGGGCGCCTTCCGGGCTTCGGTCCGCTGTGGCGGACTCCGTCCGCCGGTCGGGGTGGCTGGCGGATTGCTGGGGGTCAGAGGCCCCGTTCCCGTTCCCTCTCCTCCACGTACGCGTTGTACGCGGCGACCTGGGCCCGCCTTGCCACCCGCTCCACCGGCCGCAGCGCCTCTCCCCGCGCCGCCATCTCCGAAGCGCTCACCGCGCCCCCGTGCCCGTGGTCGTACGCCAGGTCCACCAGCAGGCCCACCCGCTGCGCCAGCTCCAGGACCCGCACCGCCCGTGGCGGGTAGCCGGGGGCGAGGACCTCCCGGCCCACCTCCGCCCGCGCCCGGTACGCCTCGCGCGCCGCGTCCGCCGCCGGGCCCGAGGCCGCCACGTCCAGCCGGGTCAGGACCGACGTCGCGTCCCGCAGGGCCTCCGCCAGCTCCCGCTCGGCCTCGCCGAGCGACGGCACGTCCGCCGGCGGGGCCTCCCGCACCGCGAGGCAGCGCCAGACCACCTCCACATGGACGTCACCCACCGGCCCCGCCTCCGACACCTCCGGCACGAGGCCGTACGGCGCGCCGTGGCCCACCGCCGCCTCCTCCGCCTCCAACGCGCGCGCGTTGAAGTCCGGCGGCCCGCTCAGCCCCAGCGGATGCCCCGGCGCCGGCAGCGCCACCCGCCACCCGGTCACCCCGAGCCGCCGCAGCCGGCCGAGCGCCAGGGTCAGCCCCACCGGCCGCGCCTCACCCGGCAGCCCCTCCACGCGGTGCACCGCGTCCTCCCCGACAATGGCCAGCGCCGCCTCGTCCGGCGACACCGCCCCGGCCAGCAGGGCATTGCCCCAAGCGGCCAGGCGTCCTGAGCGTGGTTCCGAAAGCATTCCCCAAGACTAGGGGGAGCCCCGGGCGCACCGGGGGACTCAAAGGAAGCCCTAGGGACCGGCCCGCTCCGTCGATAACGTAGGTTTTCCCCTGGACGCCGCGCCCACCGGCGCAAGGCGACGACACGACTCGACCGCAAGGGGAGACAACGCGCTCATGAGCGATGTACTGGAGCTGGTGGACGTATCCGTGGTCCGCGACGGACGGGCTCTGGTGGACGAGGTCTCCTGGTCGGTCAAGGAGGGCGAGCGCTGGGTGATCCTCGGACCCAACGGCGCCGGCAAGACCACCCTTCTGAACATCGCCTCCAGCTACCTCTTCCCCACCAAGGGCACCGCCGACATCCTGGGCGAGCGGCTCGGCGGCGTCGGCACCGACGTGTTCGAGCTCCGTCCCCGCATCGGCATGGCCGGCATCGCCATGGCGGAGAAGCTCCCCAAGCGCCAGACCGTCCTGGAGACCGTCCTCACCGCCGCGTACGGCATGACCGCCACCTGGCACGAGGACTACGACCCGGTCGACGAGCAGCGCGCCAAGGCCTTCCTCGACCGCCTCGGCATGAACGACTACCTGGACCGGAAGTTCGGCACCCTCTCCGAGGGCGAGCGCAAGCGCACCCTGATCGCCCGCGCGATGATGACCGACCCCGAGCTCCTCCTCCTCGACGAGCCCGCCGCCGGCCTCGACCTCGGCGGCCGCGAGGACCTCGTCCGCCGCCTCGGCCGCCTCGCCCGCGACCCGTACGCCCCCTCCATGATCATGGTCACCCACCATGTCGAGGAGATCGCGCCCGGCTTCACCCACGTCCTGATGATCCGTCAGGGCAAGGTGCTCGCGGCCGGACCCGTGGAGATGGAACTGACCTCCCGCAACCTCTCCCACTGCTTCGGCCTGCCGCTCGTCGTCGAGCGCGTCGGCGACCGCTGGACCGCCCACGGCCTGCCCCTCAAGTAGCGGACGAAGCGCCGGCGTCCCGCACAGCCGCCCGCGCCCTGTCCCGGAGGACCCCACCGCCCTACCATGACCATGTGGACATCGACGCATGGGTCTGGTGGCTGATCGGCGCGGTGGGGCTCGGCATTCCGCTGGTCCTGACCGCGATGCCCGAATTCGGCATGTTCTCCGTCGGAGCGGTCGCGGGGGCGGTGACCGCGGCCCTCGACTTCGGCGTCGTCGCCCAGGTACTCGTCTTCGTCGTCGTCTCGGTCGCGCTGATCGCGGTGGTACGCCCCATCGCCGCCCGCCACCGTGACGACAGGCCCCCGCACGCCTCCGGCATCGACGCCCTGAAGGGGCGTCAGGCGGTGGTCCTGGAGCGGGTCGACGCGAGCGGGGGAGGGCGCATCAAACTCGCGGGCGAGATCTGGTCCGCCCGGGCGCTCGACTCCGACCAGAGCTTCGAACCGGGCGTACAGGTCGACGTCGTGGACATCGACGGGGCCACCGCCGTCGTGATGTGACCGAACCTCGCCCATGACATTCCGTCATCTGCGAAACTCGATCATCGAAAGCCACCCGGCAGTCAACCGGCAGCGAAGGGCACGGGGAACACGATGTCAGCAGTCATCATCGTCCTGATCATTCTGGTGGTGCTCGTCTTCATCGCCCTGATCAAGACGATCCAGGTCATTCCGCAGGCGAGTGCGGCGATCGTGGAGCGCTTCGGCCGCTACACCCGCACCCTCAACGCCGGGCTGAACATCGTCGTCCCGTTCATCGACTCGATCCGCAACCGGATCGACCTCCGCGAACAGGTCGTCCCCTTCCCGCCGCAGCCGGTGATCACCCAGGACAACCTCGTCGTCAACATCGACACGGTCATCTACTACCAGGTGACCGACGCGAGGGCCGCGACCTACGAGGTCGCCAGCTACATCCAGGCGATCGAGCAGCTCACCGTCACCACCCTGCGCAACATCATCGGCGGCATGGACCTGGAGCGGACCCTGACCTCCCGCGAGGAGATCAACGCCGCCCTCCGCGGCGTCCTCGACGAGGCCACCGGCAAGTGGGGCATCCGCGTCAACCGCGTCGAGCTCAAGGCGATCGAGCCGCCGACCTCCATCCAGGACTCGATGGAGAAGCAGATGCGCGCCGAGCGCGACAAGCGCGCCGCGATCCTCACCGCCGAGGGCACCCGCCAGTCCGCCATCCTCACCGCGGAGGGCGAGAAGCAGTCCGCGATCCTGCGCGCCGAGGGCGAGTCCAAGGCCGCGGCCCTGCGCGCCGAGGGCGAGGCCCAGGCCGTCCGCACGGTCTTCGAGGCCATCCACGCCGGCGACCCGGACCAGAAGCTGCTCTCCTACCAGTACCTCCAGATGCTCCCGAAGATCGCCGAGGGCGACGCCAACAAGCTCTGGATCGTGCCCAGCGAGATCGGCGACGCCCTCAAGGGCCTCTCGGGCGCCTTCGGCAACAAGGAAGGCAGCGTCCCCGGCTTCAACACCAAGATCCCCGCGCCGCCCGAAAGGCGAGACGAACCGTCGGTTGACTGACACGTACACGTAATCCTCGTGCATGATCGGTGCGAGCCCCTCGACCCCGGCGACGTCAGGGCGGGGAGGCGACTCACTGACCATGTAAGGAGATGGCGTTGTCCATCTGGGAAGCCCTGGCAGTCTTCGCCGCCGGCATCGGCGCCGGCACCATCAACACCATCGTCGGATCGGGAACGCTCATCACGTTCCCGGTCCTTCTCGCGACCGGACTCCCCCCGATCACCGCGAACGTCTCCAACGCCCTCGGCCTCGTCCCCGGCTCCATCAGCGGAGCCATCGGCTACCGGGCCGAACTCAAGGGCCAGAAGCGCCGCATCATCCGCCTCGGCGCCGCCGCCCTCGTCGGCGGCCTGATCGGCGCGATCCTGCTCCTCGCGCTGCCGTCCGACGCCTTCGACGCGATCGTCCCGGTCCTCATCGGCCTCGCCCTCGTCCTGGTCGTCCTCCAGCCCCGTATCGCCGCCGCCGTCAAGCGCCGCCGCGAACAGACCGGCACCGAGGCCCACCCCGACGGCGGCCCCGCCCTCCTCGTCGGCCTCCTCGTCGCCAGCATGTACGGCGGATACTTCGGCGCCGCCCAGGGCGTGCTCTACCTCTCCCTGATGGGCCTGCTGCTCCACGACACCCTGCAGCGGATCAACGCCGTCAAGAACATCCTCGGCGCCCTCGTCAACGGCGTCGCCGCCGTCTTCTTCCTCTTCGTCGCCGAGTTCGACTGGACGGCCGTCCTGCTCATCGCCGTCGGCTCCACCATCGGAGGGCAGATCGGAGCCAAGGTCGGCCGCAGGCTGCCGCCCACGGTGCTGCGCGGGGTGATCATCGCCGTCGGCGTCATCGCCATCCTGCAGCTGACGCTCCGTTAGGCCCGTCGCCCGGAACGGCGGAAGGGCCCGCCTCCCCACACCGGGGGAGGCGGGCCCTTCCGTACGAGACAGGGTTACGCGGCGGCCTTCGCCAGCCACTCCGGCAGCTCCGACCGCTCGCTCGCCCGCATCGCCAGCAGCATCGCGTCCGCCGGCGTCGGCTCGAACGGCTGGAACAGCAGCGGCATCCCCGCCTCCTCCGGCGTCCTGGCCGCCTTGCGGTGGTTGTCCTCGGCACAGGAGGCGACCGTGTTCAGCCAGCTGTCCCCACCGCCCTGGGCACGCGGCACCACGTGGTCGACGGTCGTCGCCCGCCGCCCGCAGTACGCGCACCGGTGCTGGTCCCGCACCAGCACCCCCCTCCTCGACCACGGCGCCTGTCTTCGGAACGGCACCCGGACGTAGCGGCAGAGCCTGATCACCCGCGGCACCGGAAGATCGACGGCCGCACCTCGGACCCGCAGATCGGGATGGGCGTGCTCGACGACGGCCTTGTCCGTCAGGACAAGCACCACCGCACGGTTGAGAGAGACCGTCGACAGCGGCTCGAAGCTCGCGTTGAGTACCAGCGTGTCCCGCATTGTGCCCACCTCCCGTGTGCAGGCCCGGCCCCGGAGCGGGGCGGTGGGGCCTGGATCAACGATGGCCGGGCCGGCCGGGGTCGGACAACGCAATTTTCCCGCGCAACAAAAGATGCCCGCTTCTGATCTCTCCAAGACCAGAAGCGGGCAAACAACAAACGAACGCTCAGACCGCCGCGGGAGCCGTGTACGCACCGATCAACTGGGCACGTCCCAGCGTGTGGAACCGCAGGTTGAACCCGACCACCGCCGGCGACACATCACCGTCCGGACCGAGCTTCTCGCTGTCCACCGCGTACACCGTGAACACATAGCGGTGCTCTTCCCCCGCCGGGGGAGCCGCCCCGCCGAAGTCCTTCGAGCCGTAGTCGTTCCGGACGTGCACCGCCCCGGCCGGCAGCCCCTCGAACGACCCCGACCCCGCACCGGCGGGCAGCTCGGTCACCGACACCGGGATGTCGAACAGCACCCAGTGCCAGAACCCGCTGCCCGTCGGGGCGTCCGGGTCGAAGCAGGTGACGGCGAAGCTCTTCGTCTCCGCCGGGAACCCCTCCCAGCGCAGCTGCGGCGAGGTGTTCCCCGCCGCGTACACCTGCGCGTCCTTCAGGACCCCGCCCGGCGCGATGTCGTCGCTCACCACCGTGAACGCCGCCACCGGCGGATGGAAGTCATGCGGGAGCGGCGCCCTCTTGCCCTCGGACACGTCGAAACCTCCGTATCGCCGTACTGCCTCAGCAGCCTTTACGGCCCGAGCCTAGAGCCAGTTGCGTCGGCCGCCGACCTCGGCGAGCCACTGGTTCAGGTAAGCCGCCCAGTCGGTGGCGTGGAAGTCGTTCAGACCCACCTTGAACGCACGGAACGAGTCGCTGCCCTCACCGAACAGACCCGGCTTCTTGTCCATCTCCAGGACGACGTCCATCTCGCGGTCGTCCGCGACGAAGCTGACCTCGACCTGGTTCAGACCCCGGTACTGCTGCGGCGCGAAGAACTCGATCTCCTGGTAGAAGGGCAGCTTCTGCCGCGTCCCCCGGATCTGCCCGCGCTCCATGTCCGCGCTCTTGAAGCGGAAGCCCAGCTGGAGGAACGCGTCGAGGATCGCCTGCTGCGCCGGCAGCGGGTGCACGTTGACCGGGTCCAGGTCACCGGAGTCCACCGCGCGGGCGATCTCCAGCTCCGTGGTCACACCGATGTTCATCCCGCGCAGCTGCTGCCCCGAGACCGAGGTCACCGGGGTCTCCCACGGGATCTCCAGACCGAACGGCACCACGTGCACCGCGCCGGCCTTCACCTCGAAGGCACCGCCCAGCCGGACCTTGACGAACTCGATGTCCTGCTTGTGCTCCTGGTCGCCGCCCTCGACCTCGACCCGCGCCTGCAGGCCGACGGAGAGACCCTCGATCTGCTGGTCGACACTGCCGCCCTGGATCCGGACCTCACCCTGGACGACACCGCCCGGAACCACGTTCTCCTCGGTGAGCACCGTCTCCACGGTGGCCCCACCGGCGCCCAGGCTCGCGAGCAGCTTCTTGAATCCCATGACCTTCACTCCTTCTCAGTCCTGACCCCTACATACGCGCGACGACCGTAGTCGGTTCCCCGCCGGACCCCCACTACGCTCGTGCGCCATGAGAGAGAGCCCCGACCGTACGCCGCTCCCACGGACCTTCTTCGACCGCCCGGTCCTGGAGGTCGCCCCCGACCTCCTCGGCCGCACACTCGTCCGCCGCTCATCCGAAGGCCTGATGGAACTGCGCCTGACGGAGGTGGAGGCGTACGCCGGCGCGATCGACCCCGGCTCGCACGCCTTCCGGGGCCGCACGGCACGCAATGCCGTCATGTTCGGCCCGCCCGGACACGCGTACGTCTACTTCACCTACGGCATGTGGCACTGCCTCAACCTGGTCTGCGGGCCCGAGGGGGAGGCGAGCGGGGTGCTGCTGCGCGCGGGGGAGATCCTGAAGGGCGCGGACCGGGCCCGCCCCCGGCGCCGCTCGGCCCGCCACGACCACGAACTGGCCAAGGGCCCGGCCCGCCTGGCCACGGCCCTGGACGTGGGCCTCTCCCTGAACGGCACCGACACCTGCGCCGGCCCGGACGCCCCCCTCGGGCTCCTCACCGGCACCCCGCCGGCCCCCGAGCACATCCGCACCGGCCCCCGCACGGGAGTCGGCGGCGACGGCGCCCCGCACCCCTGGCGCTTCTGGATCGACGAGGACCCGACCGTGAGTCCGTATCGTCCCCATACGCCCCGGAGGCGCACACTTGACGCAGGACGTCCGACCGCCTAACGTAGCCCGAGCAGCTGGTTACGGACCTGCTTGTTCAAGCACCCCGCAGCTGCCACCCACTACTCAAGATGACTCCCCAGCAGGGGCTTATTTCGGCATGCCGAAATTCGAATTCGATTGCTCGATTATGAGTCGCCGAAGAAATCAGCTAACGTAGTGAACACGCCGAAAGGCGAAAGGCAGCCAACAGGCCACCGGATACACACTCCGAACCGGAAACGGAACGGAAAAGGATCTGGTAAGGTTGGAAACACGAAGGGAAGCCCGGAGGAAAGCCCGAGAGGGTGAGTACAAAGGAAGCGTCCGTTCCTTGAGAACTCAACAGCGTGCCAAAAATCAACGCCAGAT
>NZ_JBIVLV010000006.1:0-544754 GCF_044752725.1 Streptomyces sp. NPDC088707
GTCGACTTGCCGCTGCCGGTGGAGCCGATGATCGCGGTCGTCTCGCCCGGCCGGGCTTCGATCCCGACGTCCTTGAGGACCGACTCCTCGGCACCCGGGTAGCGGAAGTCCGCGCCGCGGACCTCCAGATGCCCCCGGACCTCCGAGGTGCGGACCGGGAAGGCCGGCGGGACGACGGACGATCGGGTGTCGAGCACCTCGCGGACACGGACGGCGCCCGCCTCGGCCCGGGGCATGTGCATGAGGAGGAAGAGGACCATCATCACGGACATCGAGGTCTGGAGCAGATAGCCGAGGAAGGCGACGAGGCCGCCCGGCTGGAGGGCACCGGAGTCGATGCGGTGGGCGCCGACGTACACGAGGGCGACGGTGGTCAGCTGCCAGATGATCAGCACCGTCGGGAACATCATGGCCTGGAGCCGGCCGGCTCGGAGGCCGACGGAGAGGAGTTCGTCGTTGGCGGCGGCGAACCGTTCCCTCTCGTGCCGGTCGCGGACGAAGGCGCGGACCACCCGGACGCCGGTGATCTGCTCGCGCAGCACCCGGTTGGCGCGGTCGATGCGCTCCTGCATGCCCTTGAAGAGCGGCCGCATCCGCAGGACGACGGCGCCGACGGCGCCGGTCATCACCGGCACGAAGAGCAGCAGCACCAGGGCGAGCGGCACGTCCTGGCGCAGGGCCATGGCGATGCCGCCGAAGCAGAGGAGCGGCGCGGCGACCAGCATGGTCAGGACGAGGACGGTGAACGTCTGGATCTGCTGGACGTCGTTGGTCGTCCGGGTGATCAGGGAGGCGGCGCCGAATCCGCCCCGCTCCCGGGCGGAGAACTCCTGGACGCGGCGGAAGACTTCGGAGCGCAGGTCGCGGGCGACGCCCATGGCGACCCGGGCGCCGGTGTAGGTGGCTGCGGCGGCGGCCACCGCCTGGAGGAGGGTGACGGCGACCATCGCGGCGCCGCCGCTGAGGACGCGGTCGGTGTCGCCGCGCAGGACGCCCTGGTCGATGACGCCGGCGTTGAGGGCGGGCAGGGCGAGGGAGGCGAGGGACTGGGCGAGCTGGAGGGCGACGAGGAGGACGAGGAGGGTCCGGTACGGCCTGAGGCGGGGCGCGAGGAGTCGCAGCAGCATGACGATCCCTCACATGCCGTACGGGCGGACGGACTTGGCGTCCTTGAGGGCGCGTCCCCACCAGCCGAGCTGGTCGAGGAGCGTCTTGGCGGCGCCCTCCGCGGCGGCGGGGTCCTTGTGCCGTCCGTCCTCGTCGAACAGCGCGTGGGCGTGGTGGAGGGAGACGGTGTCGCGGACGGTGACCGCGTGCATCTCGGCGTAGACCTGCCGGAGCTGCTCGACGGCCCGCAGGCCGCCGGAGATGCCGCCGTAGGAGACGAAGCCGACGGGCTTGGCCTGCCATTCGGTGTAGTGCCGGTCGATCAGGTTCTTGAGGGAGGCGGGGAAGGAGTGGTTGTACTCGGGGGTGATGACGACGTACGCGTCGGCCTCCTCCAGCACCGGCGTGACCTTGGCGAGTTCGGCGCGGACGGCCGGGGAGGGGTCGTACGAGAGGGAGGTGGGGAGGTCGGTCTCGGCGAGGTCGACGACGGTGACGGTGAAGTCCTCGCGCTCGGCGAGCCGGGAGCGGAACCAGTCGGTGACGACGGGGGCGAAGCGGCCTTCGCGGTCGCTGGCGACGACGAGGGCGAGGGTGAGCGGGGCGGGGGCGGAGGCGCTCTCCGCGGGGGCGGGAGACGCGGAGGGGGCGGGGGGAACGGTGGCCGTGGAGGCGTTCGTGATGTCCATGCGGATGATCGTGGTACCTCAAGTTTGGTTGAGGTCAAGCGACGTTCTCCGGCTCTTTCCCAAGGCCGTTTCCCCGGACGTACGGTGAGTGCATGACGACTCCGCCCCCGTACATCGAGATCGACGGCGTCCCCGCGGCCACCGACCCCGGGCTGCTCGCCGCCCTCATGTCCGGCTTCGGCCACTTCACGGCGATGCAGGTGCGGGACGGGCGCGTGAAGGGCCTCGACCTGCACCTCGCCCGCCTCGACCGCGCGACCCGCGAGCTCTTCGACCGGGAGCTGGACGGCAAGCGGGTCCGCTCCCTGATCACCGGCGCCCTGGAGGCCTCCGGGCGGCGGAACGCCTCGGCACGGGTGTACGTGTACCCGGACGTCCGCGTCGTGGTGACCGTCGCCGCACCCGCCCCGGACGGCCTCGGCGCCCCGCAGCGCCTGACGACCGCCGAGTACTGGCGCCCCGCGCCGCACCTCAAGCACCTCGGCGGCTTCGGCCAGAGCTACCACCGCGAGGCGGCCCGGCGCGCCGGATACGACGAGGCCGTGCTGATCTCCCCGTACGGCGAGATCGCCGAGGGAGCCGTCACCAACATCGCCTTCTGGGACGGAAGTTCCCTGGTCTGGCCGTCGGCGCCCTGCCTCGAAGGCATCACCATGGCCCTCCTGGAGCCCCGCGTTCCGTCGGTGCGCCGCCCGGTCACCCTGGCCGACCTCTCCGGCTACCGGGCCGCGCTCGTCACCAACTCCCGTTCCATCGCGGCCGTGACGGCGATCGACGAGGTGACGTTCGCGGTGGACGAGGAGCTGATGGAGCGGGTGTACTCGGCATACGACTCGGTGGAGTGGGACGAGTTGTAGAACGGCTCTGGATCGAATCGGGGGAGTCATCGGAATGGTCGCGAGATACGTCGTCTCGCCGCGCGGCGGGCGGCGCGCCCACCCCGACATCACGTCAGCGCTCCGGGCGGCGGCCGCACGGGGCCGGGCGGCCCTGATCGAGATCGCGCCCGGCCGGTACGAGGAGGCCCTCACCGTCCGGGGCGACGTGCAGCTGGTCGCGGCCGAGGGCCCCGGCTCCGTCGTCGTCGGCCGGCCCCGCAGCCCCGTCCTCGACGCCGCCGGATCGGTCCGGGTGCACGGCCTCACCCTGGTCGGCCGCGAGACGGACGTCGTCGCCTGCCACGCGGGCGCGTTGACACTCGACCACACGGAGATCCGCGCCCACGGCGGCGTCGCCCTGCACGCCCGGCCGCACACCACCGTCACCCTGCGGGACAGCGTGGTCGCCCACGGCCGGACGCTCTTCACCGGCGGCGCGGGGCTGGTCGAGCGCTGCCGGTTCACCGACGCCGCCGACAACGCGATCGCCGTGATCGAGGGCGCGCACGTCTCGGTCCTGGGCAGCCTGATCGAGGGCAGCAGGATCCACGGGCTGCGGGTCAGCGACGCGCACGCCGAGGTCGTCGGCTGCGAGCTGACCGGCACCGGGCAGGCGGCCCTCACGGCGGACGCCCGGGCCCGGCTCGTCGTGGCGGACTGCGTGATCACCGCCGTGCACGGCGAGGGAATCATGTTCACCGAGCAGTCCCGGGGCTCCGTCGACCGGACGAGGGTCGCCGGAGCCCGGCACGGCATCGGCGCGGCGAGCGGCGCCGATCCGCTGGTACGGGGCTGCGTCCTCGCCGACTGCCACGACACCGGCATCAACGTCCAGACGGACGCCAGGGGGCGGTTCGAGGACTGCCAGGTGCTCGGCTCCGGCAACATCGCGGTGTTCGCCACCAAGGGCGGCGCGCCGGAGGTGCACGGGGGCCGCATCTCCGGCGGCAACGTCGGGATCGCGGTCACCGAGAGCGCCCGGGGCCGCTTCGCCGGCATCGCGGTCGAGGACCTGACGAACACCGCGCTGCGGGTCTTCGACGACTCCGGGGCCACGTTCGAGCACCTACGGGTGGACCGCTGCCAGTCCGGCCTGGAGGCCCGGGGCAACGGCGGCACCACCGCCGAGGTCACGGACACGGCGTTCCGCGACTGCGAGATGGCCGCCGTCGCCATCGGCGGCCAGTCCCGCGTCACCCTCAGGAACGTGACGGCGGAGCACGGCATCCTCGGCTTCGGCGTCTCCGACGAGGCCCAACTGCGCGTGACCGACAGCGTCGTCACGGCGGTGAGCGGCGCCGGGGCCGGAGCCCTCGGCAGCGGACGGCTCATCGCACGGAACCTCACCGTGAACGGCTCCGGGACGCACGGCGTCTACGGAACGGGCTCCGCGTACCTCGACATCGCACGCAGTGAGTTCACCGACTGCGCGACCGCCGGCGCGAGTTTCGACGCGGAGGCCGGCGGGCAGCTGGTGGACTGCGCGGTGAACGGCACCCGCGGAGCGGCCGTCATCGGCAACGGCCGGATCGAGACGGTCCGGCTGCGGACCTCGCTCAAGGTCTCCCTGCACGCGGAGAAGCCGGCCGTGCCACCGCAGCAGATCATCAACATCTTCAACGGGCCGGTCTTCAACGGGCCGGTCCGGGACATCCAGGTGGCCTGGGGCAACGAGAACGTCAGCCAGCACCAGCAGAGGACGGAAGAGGACGGTTCCCGCTCATGAACGACCGACCGGACGAGAACGAGGCACCGGAGAACGCCGCACCCCAGGTGAACCACTACAACGGACCGGTGTTCAACGGCACCGTCTCGCAGGGCCAGTTCGCCTGGGACAACGAGACCGCCACCCAGAACCAGCAGAACAACGGCACGCCCGGCCCGGTCGCACCGGGGTACGAGGCACTCGCCGACCGGATCGGCGAGCTCCTCCGGCAGCTCCCCGGGGCCGGCCTCGGGGAGCAGGACCGGCGGGACACCCGGGAGGCGGCCGAGGAGGTCCTGGCGGTGATCAGCCAGGAGGAGCCGGTCGAGGAGGGCAGGGTGCGCCGGGCGCTCACCACGCTCCGGGGCGCGCTCGCCCCGGTGGCCACCGGCATCGCGGCCGGCGCGACGGTGGGCGCGCAGGAGTGGGCCCTGGCGGCGATCACCGGGCTGTCGGGGGTCTGACGGGGGGGCTGGGCGGGGGGGGCTGGCGCGGGTCTGTCCGGGCCTGGTGGGGTCTTACGGACGTCCGCGGCGGTCTAACGGACTCCGGCGGGGGCCTTACGGACGTCCGCGGGGGTCTTACGGCCGTCCGGCGGGTGCTGGAGGGCGATGCGGCCCCGCCCGCCGGGCGGCAGCTGGTCACCCGTTCGGCACGGGGCGTCAGCTGACACAAAGAAACCCGCCCTGACCTGCGCAGACGCATGAAATCCAGGCGACACACCGTATCGGACGGCCCAATCCTGATGCCTCATCAGGAGGCGCGGCGCGCGCGGCGGCTCTTATCTCGGTCTCAGAAGGCCGTTCCGGGAAGTCCCTCCCGGGAGGACCGCCCCGCTCGACCGCTCGCGCGCCCCGGAGGCCCCCCATGCGCACCATTGTCCGCCTGTTCACCGGTACCGCGCTGACGGTCGCCGCGATCGGAGCCCTCGCCGTCCCCTCGGCTTTCGCCGGTGACTCCGAGTGGCTCGAGATCTTCCCCTCCGATGCCGAACCCGGCACGACCGTCACCGTGAACACGCTCGCCTGCGGGAAGCACGGACGCGGTGTCGGGGACGCGAACTCGCTCGGCGCGGGCGAGTTCCAGCTGAGCCCGAGCACGCACAAGGAGGTCGTGGTCGGCCAGTTCCACGTACCGGAGCACGCCAAGGCCGGCACGTACGGCATCAGCGTGGCCTGCGACAACGGCAAGACGGCCCGGGGCGACCTGACCGTCAAGCACCGCCGTCCCAGCGGCCACGTCCAGACCGGTGTCGGGGGCAGCGTCGGCCCCGACACCGCCCAGGTCACGGCAGGCGCGGCGGTGCTGGCCGCAGCTGCCGTGGGCGGGGTCTGGCTCCTGCGCCGCCGGGCGAGCGGCGCGCAGGGCCACTGAGACCATCCGCCTGTCCTGCCCCCGCCGAGCGCCCGATCACAGCCCGGCGGGGGCAGGGCCACACCCCAGGGAGCCCAGGTGGGCAACAGGAGCAAGGGCTGGGGCATAGCCGTCGCCGCCTGCGTCGGGCTCTGGCTCGTCCAGAACGGCTCTGAGCAGATCACCCCACCCGTGCCGTCGGCCGCGCAGGCCTTCGCCGCCGGGCCGAGCGTGCACACCGACGCCGCCGCCGACCCGCTGCCGCCCTCGGCGCCGGTCCGGCTGCGCATCCCCGAGACCGATGTGGACACCCCGATGATGCGGCTCGGCCTGGCCGCGAACGGTTCGCTCGACGTACCGCCCGCCGAGGACCGGAACATGGCCGGCTGGTACGAGGGCGGCACCGCGCCCGGCGCCAAGGGCACGGCGATCGTCGCGGGCCATGTCGACAACGCCGAGGGACCCGCCGTCTTCTACACGCTCGGCGCCCTGAAGAAGGGCCACCGGATCGAGGTGGACCGGCAGGACGGGCGGACCGCGGTGTTCACGGTCGACGCGGTCGAGGTCTACGGGAACAAGGACTTCCCTGACCGGAAGGTGTACGACGAGGCGAACCGCGCGGAGATCCGGGTGATCACCTGCGGCGGCGGCTTCTCGAAGAAGAACGGCTACCAGGGGAACGTGGTCGCCTTCGGCCATCTCATCGGGGTGCGGTAGCGGGGCCGCTGGCGGGTCCGGTGGCCGGCCGGATGGCCCGCCGGATGGCCGGGTCCGTCGGATGGCCCGCGGGGTCCGTCGGATGGCCCGCCGGGCCCGTCGGGTCGCCGTTCGGATGGACGGTCCCGTCCCGGCACGTCGTCCCGGTGGGCGTCAGGCCCACTGGTCGAAGGCGAGCTTCGCGACCAGCGACAGCACCACCACGAGCAGCACCCCGCGCACGAACTCGGCGCCCTTGCTGAGCGCCATCCGCGCCCCGACCGTCCCGCCGATCAGGTTGAAGACCGCCATGACGGCGGCGAGCTTCCAGTACACGCTGCCCTGGTACGCGAACATCGCGAGCGCGCCCGCGTTGGTGCAGACGTTGACGATCTTCGCGGTCGCCGAGGCGGTCACCAGGTCGAGATGGAGGACGGCGGTCAGCGCGAGCACCAGGAAGGTGCCGGTGCCGGGGCCGAACAGGCCGTCGTAGAAGCCGATCCCGCCGCCGACCACCACGATCGCGGTGACGATCCGGGCCCGGGTCAGCGGCGCCCGCTCCTCCCCCTCGGCCTTCGCGCCGAACGACGGCCGCAGCATCACGAAGGCCGCCACCGCGAGCAGGACGACCATGATCACCGGGCGCAGGACGTCGCTGCTGATGCCCGCCGCGAAGAAGGCGCCCGCCATGGAGCCCGCGAGGGCGGCGAGCCCGATGCGGACCGCCGTCCAGACCCGCACGGGCGCCTTGCGGACGTAGGTGATCGCGGCCCCGGTGGTGCCGACGATCGCGACGGCCTTGTTGGTGCCGAGGATGTGCGCGGCCTGGACGTTCGGCAGCCCGAGCAGCAGGGCGGGCAGCAGGAGCAGCCCGCCGCCGCCGACCACCGCGTCGATCCAGCCCGCCACGAGCGCGGCGAGGCACAGCAGGACGAGGGTGGTCAGCGAGATCTCGGGCATGCCCGTGAGCCTAGGGACGCGATCGTTGCCCCGTCCATCAATCTCTGGAGAGTTGAGCTACGTCTGAGCTTGCGGCGCCCGGACCGCGGTCCGGAGCCGGCGGCGCGGCCGGGGAGACGGAGGCCGTGAGGAGGGTCCCCGCGAGCGCGCCGGCGCCGAGGAGGGCGGCGGCGAGCAGGCGCCGGGCCTGCTCGACGGAGTGGACGCGCGGGATGCGGGGGACGCGGGGGCCGCGGGGAGCGCCGTGTCTAGGCATGGTCGAAGTCCTCGCTGTGGATGCGGGAGGCCGGCACTCCGGCCCGGATCAGGTTGGCGGTGGCGGCGCGGGCCATGGCGGGCGGCCCGCAGAGGTAGACGTCGTGGGCGGCGAGGTCCGGCACCAGATGGCGCAGGGCCCGCGGCGCGAGGGGGTCGAAGGAGTCGTCGGAGCGGCCGAGGAGGAAGTGGAGGGCGGCCTGCCGTTCGTGGGCGATGGCCTCCAGCTCCTCGCGCAGGACGAGCCCGTCGGCGTCCGAGGCCCGGTAGAGCAGGGTCACGTCGCCGGGCCCGCCGGGCAGCGTCTCGAACAGGGCGCGCAGGGGGGTGATGCCGACGCCTCCGGCGAGCAGCAGCACCTTGCGGCGGGTGCGGCGGTGGGCGGTGAGGGCGCCGAACGGGCCGGAGGCGAGGACCCGGACCCCGGGGCGGAGCCGGCGGATGCGGCGGGTGTGGTCGCCGAGCGCCTTCACGGTGATCCGCAGGGTGTCGTCACGGACGGGTGCGGAGAGGGAGAAGGGCAGGGCGGTCGCCCAGAGCCCGCGCCGCAGGAAGCGCCAGCGGAAGAACTGGCCGGGCTCGGCGCACAGTCGGGCCACTCCCCTGCCCCGGACGAGCACCGAGACGACGCCCGGTCCCTCGTCGCGGACCTCGACGACCCGCAGCTCGTGGCGGAGGGCGGCGCGGACCGGGACGACGAGCCGGTACCAGAGGAGGAGGACGGCGACGGTGCCGTGGGCCATCGACCAGAGCCAGCGGACGAGGAGGCTGTCGGCGATGTCGGGTCCGGCGAGCTGGTGGACGAAGCCGAGGGCGGCGGCGAGCAGCCCGCCGAGGTGGACGGCCCGCCACACCTCGTGGCCGACCCGGCGCCGTACGGCCCGGGCGGAGGTGACCCCGACGGCGACGAAGAGGAGGGTGCCGGCGGTGGCGGCGGCGATCGCCCCGTACCCCAGGAGGCCCCCGGTGGCGGTGACGAGGTCGGTACGGGTGTGCACGGCGTAGCCGCAGAGCGCGAGGAGCGCGTGCGCGCCGATCAGGCCGAGGACGTACCGGCCGCCGAGGGCGTGCCAGCGGGCGAGGCGGTCGGCGCCCACGCCGTGCTCGACGGCCGGGACGCGGGCCATGAGCAGCAGCAGGACGAGGACGCCGTACCCGGCGAGCAGACCGGTGAGGTGCGCGCCGGACGCGAAGAAGGCGTCGAGGCGGGCGGAGGGCCGGGCCTGGACACCCCAGAGCAGGGCGACGGCCCCGGCGCCGCCCAGGATCGCGGTCCGCAGGCGCTCGGGGGCGAGCCGCAGGGCGGCGAGGGGCGGGGCAGGTGCCGGCGGCGCGGGGGCCGGTTCGGCGCTCGGGGGTCGGAGGGGTACGTAGAGAGGATGGCTGGCCTCGGTGGTCACAACCGGCACAGTAGGTCCGCCCGTATACGGGAATCCGCAGCTCAGCTCCCTCCCCGCGATCCTTAAGCCTGGCTTGAGCCGAGCCTGACCACCGGTTAACCCTGACGGTCCGCCCCGCCCGGCCTCACAGCGGACGGGGCGGGGGACGGAGATCAGCGTTCCGTACGGGAAACAGCCGGGATGCCGTCGGGTAACACCGGCCGCGCACGCTTCCCGGTATGAGTACACGGATCGTGGTGGTCGGGGGCGGAACGGCGGGCGCCCGGCTCGCCCAGCGCCTGCCCGTCACCCTCCTCGGCGAGGAGCCGCACGCCCCGTACAACAGGGTGCTGCTCGCCGACGTCCTCGCCGGGCGGTACGCCCCCGAGGTGATCGCCCTGCCCGGAACCCGCGAGCCGGCACGGCTCGGGGTGCGGGCGGTGCGGATCGACCGGGCGGCGCGGACGGTGGAGTGCGCGGACGGTTCGCTCGTCGGCTACGACCGCCTGGTCCTGGCCACCGGCTCCAACCCGGTGCTCCCTCCGCTGCGCGGACTGCGCGGCCCGGGCGGGGCGGCACCGCCGGAGGGCGTCCACGCCTTCCGTACCCTCGACGACTGCCTGGCGCTGCGTGACCGGGTACGGCCCGGGGCGCGGGCGGTGGTCATCGGCGGCGGGCTCCTCGGGGTCTCGGCGGCGCGGGCGCTGGCCGCGCTGGGCGCGGAGGTGGTGCTCACCCAGCAGGGCGAGCGCCTGATGGAGCGCCAGCTGGACGCCACCGCATCGGACTTGCTGCGCGAGCACGTCGAGTCCCTCGGGGTCGAGGTGCACACCGAGTGCCGGGTGAGCGGTCTGCGACAGCGGGACGGCGAGGTGACGGCGGTCGAACTGGCCGACGGCTTCGTCCTCGACGCGCAGGTCGTGGTCCTGGCGTGCGGGGTCCGCCCTCGGGTGGCCCTGGCACGCGAGGCGGGGCTGGCGGTGGCGACGGGCATCGTGGTCGACGACGAACTCCGGACGTCGGACCCGTACATCCACGCGATCGGCGACTGCGCGGAGCACGGGGGCCGGGTGTACGGCCTGGCGGGCCCGGCCCTGGACCAGGCGGACGCCCTGACGACCATCCTCCGGACGAAGACCCCCGCCTTGACGGACCCGCCCCGCGCGGCGACACCCACCCACCGCCGCGCGACCACGCCCGACACGTCGCCCCCCGCCGTCGCCGTCCCGGCTGCGGACGCGCCCGCGGCCGGGTACACCGGCAGCCGCGCCCTCACCCGCCTCACCCTCGCCGGCGCCCAGCCCTTCGACCTCGCCGCGTTCGGCGACGCCACCCCGCGACCCGGCGACGACGTCGTCCAGCTCACCGACGCCACCCGCCGCGCCTACCGCAAGGTCGTCGTCCGCGGAGACCGCCTCGTCGGTGGCGTCCTCCTCGGCGATCTGGCCGCCGTCGGCACGCTCGCCCGGACCTGGGAGGGCGACGAGGCCCTGCCCGACGAGGCCCCCCTGCTGCACCTGCTCACCCACGACGGAGGCTCCTCATGACCACCCCCACCATCGTCCTGGTCGGCCACGGAATGGTCGGCCAGCGGTTCCTGGAGTCGCTCGCCGACCGCGGTGTCACCGAGCGGGCCAGGGTCGTCGTCCTCTGCGAGGAGCCCCGCCCCGCCTACGACCGCGTCCAGCTGACCTCGTACTTCTCCGGGAAGACCCCGGACGACCTGTCGATGGTCGAGGCGGGCTTCATGGAGCGGCACGGCATCGAGCTGTACGTGGGCGACGCGGCGGAGTCGGTGGACCGGGAGGCCCGTACGGTCACCGCCCGCTCCGGCAGGGTCTTCGGGTACGACGCGCTCGTCCTCGCCACCGGCTCGTACCCCTTCGTGCCCCCCGTCCCCGGCAAGGACGCCCGCGGCTGTTTCGTGTACCGGACGATCGAGGACCTCCTCGCCATCGAGGAGTACGCGAAGACGGCGACGACCGGCGCGGTCGTCGGCGGCGGTCTGCTCGGCCTGGAGGCGGCCGGCGCGCTCAAGGGCCTCGGACTCGACACCCACGTCGTGGAGTTCGCGCCGCGGCTGATGCCGGTGCAGGTCGACGAGGGCGGCGGCGCCGCGCTGCTGCGGACGATCGAGCGGATGGGTCTGACCGTCCACACGGGGACGGGGACGCAGGAGGTCGTGACGGCGGACGGCTCGGTCACGGGCATGAAGCTGTCGGACGGCTCCGAACTGGCCACGGACATGGTCGTGTTCTCGGCCGGTGTACGGCCCCGGGACCAGCTGGCCCGTGACTGCGGACTGACCGTCGGGGAGCGCGGCGGCATCGCGGTCGACGAGCGGTGCCGTACCTCCGACCCGGCGGTCTTCGCGATCGGCGAGTGCGCGCTCGCCTCGGACGGGCGGGTGTACGGCCTGGTGGCGCCGGGCTACGAGATGGCGCAGACGGTGGCCGCGACCCTGGCGGAGGAGGCGGGCGAGGGCGACGGCTTCACCGGCGCCGACATGTCGACGAAGCTGAAGCTGCTCGGCGTGGACGTCGCGTCCTTCGGCGACGCGCACGGCACGGCCGAGGGCTGCCTCGACGTCGTGTACTCCGACTCCCGCTCGGGTGTCTACAAGAAGCTGGTGGTGAGCGGTGACGGCGTCCTCCTGGGCGGTGTCCTGGTCGGCGACGCCGAGCAGTACGGCCTGCTCCGCCCGCTCACGGGCACCGTGCCTCCGGTCTCCCCCGAGCAGCTGGTCCTTCCGGCGGGCGCGGGAGCACCGGTGGCCCTGGGGCCCTCGGCGCTGCCGGACGACGCGGTGATCTGCTCCTGCCACAACGTGACGAAGCACGCGATCGGCGCGTGCTCCTCGCTCGCCGAGGTGAAGAAGTGCACCAAGGCCGGTACGGGGTGCGGCAGTTGCGTGAAGGTCATCGAGAAGCTGCTGCCGGCGCCGGCCGAGAAGGGCCTGTGCGGCTGCTTCTCGTACACCCGGAGCGAGCTGTACGAGATCGCCCGCACCCTGCGGGTGACCTCCTTCGCCGCACTGCTCGACTCGCACGGGCGGGCGGAGGCCCGCGGCGGGGAGGGCTGCGAGGTCTGCAAGCCGACCGTCGGTTCGATCCTCGCCTCCCTCAACAACGGCTACATCCTGGACGGCGAGCAGGCCTCCCTCCAGGACACCAACGACCACTTCCTCGCCAACATGCAGCGCAACGGCTCGTATTCGGTGGTGCCGCGCATCCCCGGCGGTGAGATCACCCCGGACAAGCTGATCGTGATCGGCGAGGTGGCCCGCGACTTCGGCCTGTACACGAAGATCACCGGCGGCCAGCGGATCGACCTCTTCGGCGCCCGGGTGGACCAGCTCCCGTCGATCTGGACCCGGCTGGTGGACGCGGGCTTCGAGTCGGGGCACGCGTACGGAAAGGCGCTGCGCACGATCAAGTCCTGCGTGGGGCAGACCTGGTGCCGGTACGGCGTCCAGGACTCGGTGCGGATGGCGATCCGGCTGGAGCTGCGCTACCGGGGCCTGCGCGCCCCGCACAAGCTCAAGTCGGCGGTCTCCGGCTGCGCCCGCGAGTGCGCCGAGGCGCAGTCGAAGGACTTCGGGATCATCGCGACGGCCAACGGCTGGAACCTGTACGTCGGCGGGAACGGCGGCGCGACGCCGCGCCACGCGGACCTGCTCGCCCAGGACCTCTCCGACGCCGAACTGGTGCGGCTGATCGACCGGTTCCTGATGTTCTACATCCGGACGGCGGACCGCCTGGAGCGGACGTCGACCTGGCTGGAGCGGCTGGAGGGCGGGCTCGACCACCTCAAGGACGTGGTGGTGCACGACTCGCTCGGGCTCTGCGGCGAGCTGGAGGCGCTGATGGCGGCGCACGTCGCCGACTACCGGGACGAGTGGGCGCAGACCCTGGACGACCCGGAGCGGCTGCGGCGCTTCGTCTCCTTCGTGAACGCCCCGGAGGCACCGGACCCCTCGGTCCGCTTCGTCCCGGAGCGCGACCAGATCAAGCCGGACCTCACGATCCTGACCCTCGGCAGGACGAACAGCACGCTGGAAGGGGCTTCCTCCCGATGACGACCCTCACGACGCTCACGACTCCCACCACGACGACGCTCGAGATCTCCCCCGACCCCGGCTCGTGGGTGACGGTCTGCGAGGAGACCCGGCTGACCCCGGGCCGGGGCGTGGCCGCGCTGCTGCCGGACGGCCGGCAGGTCGCGGTCTTCCGGGACCGCTCGGGGCAGACGTACGCGATCGACAACCGCGACCCGTTCACGGGGGCGCAGGTGCTCTCCCGCGGGCTCGTCGGTTCGGCGGAGGGGCGGCCGTTCGTGGCCTCGCCGCTCCTGAAGCAGCGCTTCGACCTGGAGACGGGGCGGTGTCTGGACGACGAGGAGGTCGCGGTGGCGGTGTATCCGGTGCGAGCAAAGTAACTTGACCGATCGTTCCAGATAGTCGTACGGTCTCCTTGTGGCCAGGACAAAGGAATTCGACCCCGACGCCGCGCTCCAGGCCGCCCTCGGCCTGTTCTGGGCGCGCGGCTACGAGGCGACGACGATGTCGGACCTCGTGGAGCACCTCGGCGTGGGCCGGGCCAGCATCTACGCGACCTTCGGGAACAAGCACGCGCTGTACCTGAAGGCGATGGACCGCTACCTGGAGACCCGCGACCCGCGGATCGTCGAGGAGTTGTCCGCGCCGGGCCCAGCCCTGCCGGCCGTCCGCGCGCTCGTCCGCCGCTTCGCCGCCGAGGCATCGGCCGAGGACGAGCGGCTGAACGGCTGTTTCGTCACCAACTCGGCCGCGGAACTGGGGCCGCACGACACGGCGGTGGCCCGCCGGGTCGAGCTCAGCTGGGAGCAGATCGAGACGCTCCTGCACGCGGCGCTCACCCGGGCCCGCGCCGGGGGCGAACTGCCGGCCGGCCGGGACCCGCGCGCCCTGGCGCGCATGCTCCTGGTCCTGCTCCAGGGGATCCGGGTGGTCGGCAAGGCGTCGAGCGACCCGGCCAGGGTCCGGGACGCGGCGGAACAGGCGTTGGGGCTGCTGGACTGAGGCAGCCGCACCGAGGAAAGGGCGCCCACGGGGGGCGCCCTTTCTTCGGGGCTCATTTTGGAACGTACGGTCAAGTAAAGGGGGATGGGTATGTCATCGACGACGGCGCGGGAATCCGCCGGGGGCACCGGCGGCGGGAGCCGCACGGCGGGGAGCGGCACAGCGGAGAGCCGCACACCCGGCGGCCGTACAGACGCAGGAGCCCTCACCGCCGGAGCCCGCACTCCTGGAGCCCGCGCCCCTGGCGGCCTCACCCCCGGAGACCACCCACCCGAAGACCACCCACCCGGCCGCCGCGCCCGCGGGCCCCGCACCCGCGCAGGCTTCGCCCTCCTCGCCGTCGTGCAGATGACCCTCATCTTCACGCTCGCCTCCCTCGCCGTCCCCCTCCCCCGCATCGGCACCGAATTCCGGCTGGAACGCGCCCAGTTGATCCTGCTGAGTGCCGCGTACGGCCTGACCTTCGCAGGGCTGCTCCTCTTCGGCGGGCGGCTCGCCGACCGCTTCGGCGGGCGCCGGATCCTCACCGCGGGACTGCTGGTCTTCGGCGCCGCCTCCGCCCTCGCGCCGCTCGCCCCCGGGTACGAGGCGCTGCTCGCCGCCCGGTTCGGGCAGGGCGTCGGCGCCGCGCTCGTCGCCCCGGCGGCGATGGCGGCGCTCCGCTCCCTGTTCCCGGAACCGGCCGCGTACGGCAGGGCGATGGCCACCTGGGGCGGCCTGTCCGTGCTGGGCGCGACCGCCGGGAACCTGCTCTCGGGGGTGATCTCGGCGGCCACGTCCTGGCGCGGCACGTTCGCGGTCCCGGTGACGGTGACCGTCGTGGCCCTGCTCCTGGCGCCGCGCGTCCTGCCGGGGACCGCGCCCGGAGGCGGCCCCGCACCGAGGAGCCGGTCCCTCGACCTGCCCGGCGCCCTGCTCGCCACCGCCGGGATCACCCTCGCCAGCCTCGGGCTCGTCCTCACCGACGCCCACGCGTGGGGCTCCGCCCCGGTCCTCGTCCCCCTCCTGGCCGGGCTGGTCCTGCTGACCGCCTTCGGGGCCGTCGAACGGCGCACCGCCGACCCGCTGCTGCCCCCGGACTTCCTGCGCGACGGGCGCCGGGTCCTGGGCCTGGCGGCGATCGGCCTCACGGCGACCGGCATGGCCACCGTCTTCATCCTGCTCTCCCTCTCCTTCCAGCAGCAGCGCGGCTGGGACGAGCTGCGGGCCTCCGCCGCCTTCGTGCCCTTCGCGGTCGCCCTGCTGGGCTCGGGGCGGCTGGCGGGCCCGCTGATCGGGCGGTACGGCCCGGGGCGCGTGACCGCGACCGGGCTCGGGACGGCGGCGGCCGGACTCGGACTGCTCGCCGCGACCGGCTTCGACGCCTCGGTGCCGTACGCCTACGGGCTGCTCCCCGGCCTGCTCCTGCTGCCGGCCGGCGGCGCCCTGTCCTTCTCCGCCGCCGCCGTCCTGACCACCGAGGGCGTCCCCGCGCACCGGGCGGGCCTCGCGGGCGGCGTCCTGAACACGGCGATGGAACTCGGGCCGACCGTGGTCTTCGCCGCCCTGCTCACCCTCGGCGGCGACGCGGTGTCCCTGGCGGCCGCCGCCGCCCTCTTCACCGCACTCGCCGTCCTCACGATCCGCGTCAAGTAGCACGTACTCACACGGGAGCCGACTCATATGAACGCACGCTTCACCGACCGCGTCGCCCTCGTCACCGGGGCCGGTTCCGGTCTCGGCCGGGCCATCGCGCTCGCCTTCGCCGCCGAGGGCGCGAAGGTCGTCGTCGCCGGCCGTACCGTCGAGTCCCTGGAGGGGACGGTCGCTCTGATCGAGGCCGCCGGCGGCACCGCCGCCGCCGTCACGGCCGATGTGGCCGACGCCGGGTCCGTACGGGAGCTGGTCCGGCGCACGGTCGAGGTCTACGGCGGTCTCGACGTGGCCGTGAACAACGCGGGGGTCTTTCGGGGCGGCCACAGCGCCGCCGACTTCCCCCTCGACGACTGGCGGACGCTTCTCGACATCAACGTCACGGGAGTCCTGCACGCCCTGCAGGCCGAGGTGGCGCACATGCGGGCGCACGGCGGCGGGGCGATCGTGAACATCGCGTCGAACCTGGGCCCGCACGTCCGGATCCCCGGAGTCTTCGGCTACCAGGTCTCGAAGGCCGCCGTGTCGGCGCTGACCAGGGCCGCGGCCCTGGACCACATCGCCGACGGGGTCCGGATCAACGCGGTGAGCCCCGGCGCCTCGGAGTCCGCGATGTCGCTGCGGCCCGGCGAGACGGAGGCCGATCGGGAGGTCCGGATGAAGCAGGAGTCCCCGCTGGGCCGGATCTCCTCCGCCGCCGAGGTGGCGGCGGCCGTGCTGTACCTCGCGTCGGACGCGGCGGGCTCCGCCGTCGGCACGGACCTGGTGATCGACGGCGGCGTCTCCGCCTGACGCGCGGGGCTCAGCCCTGGGCGGCCGCCGGGTCCATCCAGAAGACCTCCCAGTGGTGGCCGTCCAGGTCCGTGAAGGAGCGGCCGTACATGAAGCCCATGTCCATCGGCTCCTTCGCGGGGGTGCCCCCGGCGGCGAGGGCGGCGTCGGCGAGCTCGTCGCACTTCTCACGGCTCTCGGCGCTCAGGGTGACCAGGACCTCGGTGGCCTTGGTGGCGTCGGAGACCTCCTTGCCGGGGGCCATGAAGGACCGGAACTTCTCCTCTTCGAGGAGCATCGCGAAGATCGTGTCGCTGAAGACCACACAGGCGGTCGTCTCGTCGCTGAACTGCGGGTTGTGGGAGAAGCCGAGCTTCTCGAAGAAGGCCCTGCCGGCGTCGACACTCTTGACGGGCAGGTTCACGAAGATCATCTGCGGGGCCATGATGCGCTCTCTTCCCTTGCGGTCGCTCCGGTCGCTTCGGTCGCTCCGGCGCTTTCAAGAGGTAGGACGGGCGTCCCGCCCGTAACTCATCGCTCTCCCGAGAACTTTCTCGCTCAGGCGGCGGAGCGCAGCTCAAGGGCCGCCAGCGGGACGAATCCGCCGCCCGTGCCCTCCGTACCGGCCCCTGGCCCGGCGAGCCGCCGCAGCATCGCGAGGGCGATCCGCTCGCCCTGCGCCTTGGCCCGCTCGGCCAGCGGGCCGGTGTGGAGGCCGTCGACGGTGGCGCGCCAGAGCTGCACCCAGCGTCCGAAGTGGGCGGCGGTGAGGGGCCGGGCGGAGTGGAGTGCGGCGTGCGGCGCGAAGGCGTCCCGCGCGTAGCCGGCGGTACGGAGGAGGGCGCGCTCCCAGAAGTCGGTGATGCGCGGCAGGTGCACCTCGAGGTCGGTCCCGGCGACCTCGGTGAAGAACGGCCCGATGAGCGGATCGGCGAAGGCGGCGCGGTAGAAGCGCCGCAGCACGACGTCGAGGTCGTCTCGGCCGCTGATGTCCCGGGTGGCGCGCATGCCCCCAGTGTCCCCCCTGCGCGGGACCCCCCGTAGAGCCGAAGGTCCCGTCCCCCGCCCGCCCCGCCCGGCGGGGGCCCGCCCTGTTCCCGCCTCTTCCCCTTCACCGCTTGTTGATGCACAGTCAATTCCGTACTCCTAGTTTCCGGAAGCGCGCGACCCCGTCGCCGACCGGACTGACGGGGCGGTTCACCACCCTTCTCAGGAGTGAGACGTGGAGCGACGCAGTTTTCTGCGCGGAGCGGTCATCGGTACGTCGGCGGCGGCCTTCGGCGGCACCCTGATGCACGGCGCCGCCTACGCGGCCCCCGCGCAGCCCGGCGCCGGCCCCTACGGCGCCCTCGGCGCGGCGGACGCCAACGGCATCCTGCTGCCCGCCGGTTTCACCAGCCGGGTCATCGCGAGGTCGGGCCAGACCGTGCCCGGCACCTCGTACACCTGGCACAGCGCCCCCGACGGCGGCGCCTGCTTCGCCGACGGCACCGGCTGGATCTACGTGTCCAACTCGGAGATCAACCCGAGCGGCGGCGCGAGCGCGGTGAAGTTCGACTCCGGCGGCTCGATCACCGGCGCGTACCGCATCCTGTCCGGCACCCGGCAGAACTGCGCGGGCGGCAAGACCCCGTGGAACACCTGGCTGTCCTGTGAGGAGGTCAGCCTCGGGTACGTCTACGAGACCGACCCGTACGGGGTGAACGCCGCCGTCCGCCGCGCCGCCATGGGCCGGTTCAAGCACGAGGCCGCCGCCGCCGACCCGGTCCGCAAGGTCGTCTACCTGACCGAGGACGAGACGAGCGGCTGCTTCTACCGCTTCATCCCCACCACCTGGGGCGACCTGTCCGCCGGCACCCTCCAGGTGATGGTCGCGGGCTCCGCCGCCTCCGGCTCCTTCACCTGGCAGAACGTGCCGGACCCGGACGGCTCCCCGACCGTGACCCGCAGCCAGGTCTCGGGCGCGAAGAAGTTCAACGGCGGCGAGGGCTGCCACTACGCCAACGACACCGTCTGGTTCACCACCAAGGGCGACAACCGCCTCTGGCAGCTCAACCTCACCAGCAACACCTACGAGCTGGCGTACGACGACTCGCTCGTGCCGAGCGGCGCCGCCCCGCTCACCGGTGTCGACAACGTCACCGGCTCCTCCTCCGGCGACCTGTTCATCGCCGAGGACGGCGGCACCATGGAGATCTGCGTCATCACCCCGGACGACGTCGTCGCCCCGTTCCTGCGGATCAACGGCCAGTCGTCCTCGGAGATCACCGGCCCCGCCTTCTCCCCCGACGGCAAGCGGCTGTACTTCTCCAGCCAGCGCGGCACCAGCGGCAGCTCCTCCGCCGGCATCACGTACGAGGTGACGGGGCCGTTCCGCGCCTGACGCCGGGGCGGTGACGAGCCCCTCCCACGCCTGACGTCCGGGCGGTGACGGGCCCCTGCCGCCCAGCGATCCCTACGAGGTGACGGGAGGCCCGTTCCGCGCGTAGCACCGCAGATCCACCGTCCGTTGGGTGCCGCCGAGCAGGGCGGCGCCCAACGGCGTCAGGGTGTGCAGGACCGCGTTCCCGTGCCGCAGGGTCGCGATCAGCCCCGCCTCGCGCAGCACGCCCGCGTGCTGGCTGGCCGAGGCAAGCGACACCCCGGCCCGGCGGGCGAGTTCGCTCGTCGTACCGCCGTCGCCGATGGCGTGCAGCACCGCCGAGCGGGTCTGCCCGACCAGCTTGGCGAGCGAGGAGCCGCCCGGCGCGCGCACGGTCGGCGCCTCGCCGTGGGTGACGGGGTAGACGAGGACCGGCGGCAGCGCGGGGTCGCGCAGCACCACGGGGGTCCCCCGGCAGAAGTACGAGGGCTGGAGCAGCAGCCCCCGCCCGTCGAGGTGCACGTCCCGGTCGACCGGGTAGTCGGCCTCCAGGACGGGCGCGCGCCAGCGCAGCATCGGCGGCAGCGAGGCGAGGAGTTCGTCGGCGCCGCCGTCCAGGAGCGCGCGGCCGCGCCGGGCCCGGTCGGCCTCGACGCGGGCCCTGATGTGCGGCCAGTACGGCTCCACGGCGGCCCGGTGATAGCTCCGCAGCGCCCCCACGAGCCGGTCGAAGGGCTCCGCGCCGCCGTCGGCGAGGGCCCGCAGCGAATGGGGCACGGTCCGCCCGCCGGAGCGGTGCGCGGCGAGCAGCGAGAGTTCGCTCCGCAGCCGGCCGGAGTCGGTCGCGCGGATCGCCTCCAGGCCCTCGTCGAGCCCGTGGACGCCCTCGGCGGGCGTCAGGAAGTCGGGAAAATAGCCGCGGCTCGGAACGAGCGCGGCGAGGAGCCGGGTCTCACCGCCGAGCCGCATCCGGGTTTCGGAGCGCCATTCTCCGAAGACGACGGGGCCGCGCCGGTCCCTTAAACGGTGAAAACTGAGAATCGTTTCCCACAGAACATCGGGCCGGGCGGCGGTCCGCACCCCCGCCAGGTCGTTTCCGGTGAAATGAATCCGCAGCATGACGTCCCCACCTGTGCACTCGCAACCACCCCCGACGACGAGTATGCACAGCATCACTGCACGTTACCAGGGTGTTTCAGCCACAGTTGAAAAGCATCGCGGCAATGGGGGCGGAACCGAAAAGCTGTACGGGTCGGGCAGGAAACCTTCAGGACCGAGGTGGCGTGGTGAAGACCGTGGGGGGCTTTGCCCGTCCGGCGGCGGTCGGCGAGGTTGCGGCTCACCTGCCCGGCATCGGTAAAGGGCGCGGCCTCCGGGTGGGGATCCGGGGGTCGCGCCCGCTCCATTCTTTGCGGTGGATCCTTTGCGGAGGAACGAGGAAGTTCAATGGCCAATAATTCAATCAGGCGCAATTGAACACCTCCTCACATCCGCTCAACAAACAAACGACGGGACGGACACCTCCGCACAAAGGTGTCCGTCCCGTCGCCGTGATTCCGGGGCCGCCGCCCGCCGGTGAGGGTGGTGAGCTGACCGGCGGCGCCCCCGGTCGTACCGGAGTGGTTCGGTGATTCCCGCTGCTGAACGGGGGTTCAGGAGGGCCCGACCGCCGCTCCTGACCCCCCGTTCAGCAGGACTCAGCGGCTGTCGCTGCCCTTCGACTCGGCCGCCGCGCGGCCGGCCTCCAGACGCGCCACCGGGATCCGGAAGGGCGAGCAGGAGACGTAGTCCAGGCCGACCTCGTGGAAGAAGTGGACCGACTCCGGGTCGCCGCCGTGCTCGCCGCAGACACCGAGCTTGATGTCGGGGCGGGTGGCGCGGCCGGCCTCGACGGCGCTGCGCACGAGCGCGCCGACACCGTCCTTGTCGATGGTCTCGAAGGGGCTGACGCCGAAGATGCCCTTCTCCAGGTACGCGGTGAAGAACGAGGCCTCCACGTCGTCGCGGGAGAAGCCCCAGACGGTCTGCGTCAGGTCGTTGGTGCCGAAGGAGAAGAACTCCGCGGCCTCGGCGATCTGACCGGCGGTCACGGCGGCGCGCGGCAGCTCGATCATGGTGCCGAGCGCGAGCTTGAGCTCGACGCCGGTGCGGGCCTGGACCTCGGCGATGACCTGCTCGGCCTCCTCGCGGACGATCTCCAGCTCCTGCACGGTGCCGACGAGCGGGATCATGATCTCGACGCGCGGGTCGCCCTTGGCGTCGATCCGCTGGGCCGCGGCCTCGGCGATCGCGCGGACCTGCATGGTGAACAGGCCGGGGATGACCAGGCCGAGGCGGACACCGCGCAGACCCAGCATCGGGTTCTGCTCGTGCAGCCGGTGGACGGCCTGGAGGAGGCGCAGGTCGTTCTCGTGCGGCTCCTTGCGGGACTCGGCGAGGGCGACGCGCACCGACAGCTCGGTGATGTCGGGAAGGAACTCGTGCAGCGGCGGGTCGAGCAGCCGGACCGTGACGGGCAGCCCGTCCATGGCCTCGAAGAGCTCGACGAAGTCGGTCTTCTGCAGCGGCAGGAGGGCTTCCAGGGCGTCGTCGCGCTCGGTGTCGGTGTCGGCCAGGATCAGCCGCTCGACGAACTGGCGGCGCTCGCCGAGGAACATGTGCTCGGTGCGGCAGAGGCCGATGCCCTGGGCGCCGAAGCGGCGGGCGCGGTTGGCGTCCTCGGCGTTGTCGGCGTTGGCGCGGACGCGCAGCCGGCGGACGCGGTCGGCGTAGGCCATGATCCGGTGGACGGCCTGGACCAGCTCGTCGGCGTCGTCGGCGCCGGCGTGCATGCGGCCCTCGAAGTACTCGACGACCGGGGACGGTACGACGGGTACCTCACCGAGGTAGACCTTGCCGGTGGAGCCGTCGATGGAGACGACGTCGCCCTCCTCGACGACCTGGCCGTCGGCCGTGGTCATCCGGCGGCGCTTGGTGTCGACCTCGAGCTCCTCGGCGCCGCAGACACAGGTCTTGCCCATGCCGCGGGCGACGACGGCGGCGTGCGAGGTCTTGCCGCCGCGGGAGGTGAGGATGCCCTCGGCGGCGATCATGCCGTCCAGGTCGTCCGGGTTGGTCTCGCGGCGGATCAGGATGACCTTCTCGCCCGAGCGGGACCACTTGACGGCGGTGTACGAGTCGAAGACGGCCTTGCCGACGGCAGCGCCCGGGGAGGCGGCGATGCCGCGCCCGATCTGGTCGACCTTCGCGTCCTCGTCGAACTTGGGGAACATCAGCTGGGCGAGCTGCGCACCGGTGACGCGCTGGAGCGCCTCGGCCTCGTCGATCAGGCCCTGGTCCACGAGCTGCGTGGCGATGCGGAAGGCGGCACCGGCGGTGCGCTTGCCGACACGGGTCTGGAGCATCCAGAGCTGGCCGCGCTCGATGGTGAACTCGATGTCGCAGAGATCCTTGTAGTGGGTCTCCAGCGTGTTCATGATGTCCATGAGCTGGTCGTACGACGTCTTGTCGATCGACTCGAGATCGGCCAGCGGCACGGTGTTGCGGATACCGGCGACGACGTCCTCGCCCTGCGCGTTCTGCAGGTAGTCGCCGTAGACGCCCTCGTGGCCGGAGGCGGGGTCGCGGGTGAAGGCGACACCGGTGCCGGAGTCCGGGCCGAGGTTGCCGAAGACCATCGAGCAGACGTTGACGGCGGTGCCGAGGTCGCCCGGGATGCGCTCCTGGCGGCGGTACAGCTTCGCGCGGTCGGTGTTCCAGGAGTTGAAGACGGCCTCGATGGCGAGGTCCATCTGCTCACGCGGGTCCTGGGGGAAGTCGCGGCCGGTCTCGGCCTTCACGATCTTCTTGAAGTGGTCGACGACCTTCTTCAGGTCGGCGGCGTCGAGGTCGGTGTCGCTGGCGACCTTCTTCGCGGCCTTCGCCTCGTCCAGCGCGTCCTCGAAGAGTTCGCCCTCGACGCCGAGGACGGTCTTGCCGAACATCTGGATCAGGCGGCGGTACGAGTCCCATGCGAAGCGCTCGTTGTCGGCCTGGTCGGCGAGCCCGACGACGGACGCGTCGGAGAGGCCGATGTTGAGCACGGTGTCCATCATGCCCGGCATGGAGAACTTCGCCCCGGAGCGCACGGAGACCAGCAGCGGGTCGTCGGCCTGGCCGAGCTTCTTGCCCATCTGCTGCTCAAGGGCGTCGAGGTGGGCGCTCACCTCGTCGCGGAGCTCGACCGGCTCCGAGCCACTCTCGAGGTAGACCTTGCACGCCTCGGTGGTGATCGTGAACCCGGGAGGGACCGGCAGACCGAGGTTGGTCATCTCGGCCAGGTTCGCGCCCTTGCCACCGAGCAGGTCCTTCAGGTCCCTGTTGCCCTCGGTGAAGTCGTACACGAACTTCTGATCATTGTTTTCCGACACGGGTCCCGACTCCTCGATGACTCGGTTGGCTGCCCTGACGGCGAGGAACATACCCAGATCGAAGGCTTCTGGGGAGGTACGCCTAGCGGTCACGTGGCCTTAACCACCCGTCCGCCAGCACTTCGAAAGTAACCGAGAAGTAGCTTCCGCTTTCAGGCCCCGAAGGCGTCATGACCCAAACCAGAGAGAAGCCGCTCACGTGAGCGCACATCCGAGCACTTGCGTTCAAGTCTTGAACGCAAAAAGGGTGGCACCCCGTGCCACCCTTCAGGCGATGCAGCCGTTCGTAACCTGCTCATCTGAGCACCACCCCCCTCAAGGGTGGCGAGGATCACTCCCCCGGAAAGGCCGAATCGAGGCCGAATCTCAGCCGCCGGACGTGTCCAGCTCGGCATCCTCACTCACGCCGGAGCAGTCGTACGGGTCCTTCAACCAGCCGTCAGGCAGGACAACTCGGTTGTTTCCGGACGTACGACCCCGAGGACCGTCGGCACCCACCGGCCACGACTGATCAAGGTCCAGCTCGCTCAACTGAGCGCTCAGCTCGTCGAGGGACGAGGTGATCGCCAGCTTCTTGCGCATCTCGGAGCCCACCGAGAAGCCCTTCAGGTACCAGGCCACGTGCTTGCGGAAGTCGATGACACCGCGTGCCTCGTCGCCGAGCCACTCCCCGAGCAGCCGCGCGTGCCGCACCATCGCGTCCGCGACCACCCGCAGCCCCGGCGCCGCGTAGGCGCCCGTGCCCTCGAAGCCGGCCACCAGGTCGGCGAAGAGCCACGGCCGCCCCAGGCAGCCACGGCCGACGACCACGCCGTCGCAGCCCGTCTCCCGCATCATCCGCAGGGCGTCGTCGGCGGACCAGATGTCGCCGTTGCCGAGGACCGGGATCTCCGGCACGTGCTCCTTGAGCCGCGCGATCGCGTCCCAGTCCGCCGTACCGCCGTAGTGCTGCGCCGCCGTCCGCCCGTGCAGGGCGATCGCCGTGACGCCCTCCTCCACCGCGATCCGGCCCGCGTCCAGATACGTGATGTGGTCGTCGTCGATGCCCTTGCGCATCTTCATGGTGACCGGCAGGTCGCCCGCGTTGGTCACGGCCTCGTTGAGGATGGCGCGCAGCAGCGGCCGCTTGTAGGGCAGGGCCGAGCCGCCGCCCTTCCGGGTCACCTTGGGGACGGGGCAGCCGAAGTTCAGGTCGATGTGGTCGGCGAGATCCTCGTCGACGATCATCCGGACGGCCTTGCCGACCGTCACCGGGTCCACCCCGTACAGCTGGATCGAGCGCGGCTGCTCGGTCGCGTCGAAGCGGATGAGCTGCATCGTCTTCTCGTTGCGCTCGACCAGGGCGCGCGTCGTGATCATCTCGCTGACGAACAGCCCCTTGCCGCCGCTGAACTCGCGACAGAGGGTGCGGAAGGGGGCGTTGGTGATGCCGGCCATCGGGGCGAGCACCACCGGCGGCTGCACGATGTGCGGCCCGATGGCAAGGGGGGAGAACGCGGTCATTGGCCCATTGTCGCGCACTGCGCCGGTCATTAGTTAGCCGTACTATCCGAACATGCCAGAGCTCACACGCGCGCAGCTCCCCAAGCGCCGACAGCTCGTCGTCCTGGCGATCTGCTGCATGAGCCTGCTGATCGTCAGCCTGGACAACACCGCGCTCAACGTCGCCCTGCCCGACCTGCGGCACGACCTCGACGCCTCCGTCTCCGGCCTGCAGTGGGTCATCGACGCGTACACCCTGGTCCTGGCCTCGCTGCTGATGCTGGCCGGCTCCACCGCCGACCGGATCGGCCGCCGCAAGGTCTTCGTGACCGGCCTCGTCGTCTTCGCGCTCGGCTCGCTGCTCTGCTCCCTCGCCCCGAACCTGGAGGCGCTGATCGCCTTCCGGGCGGTGCAGGCGGTGGGCGGCTCGATGCTCAACCCGGTCGCCATGTCGATCATCACCAACACCTTCACCGAACCCGCCGCACGCGCGCGTGCCATCGGCGTCTGGGGCGCCGTGGTCGGCATCTCGCTGGCCCTGGGCCCGCTGGTCGGCGGCGTGCTCGTCGAGTCGGTCGGCTGGCGGGCGATCTTCTGGGTCAACCTGCCGGTGGCCCTCGTCGCCCTGCTCCTCACCCTGCGGTACGTCCCCGAGTCCCGCGCGCCCCGGCCCCGGCGCCCGGACCCGGTCGGTCAGCTCCTGGTGGCCACGCTCCTCGGCTCCCTCACGTACGCGATCATCGAGACCGACCCGCTCTTCGCCGGCATCGCGGCCGTGGCGCTCGGCGGGGTCCTCCTGTACGAGCCGAGGCGTCGCGAACCCCTGATCGACCTGAGGTTCTTCCGCAGCGCGCCGTTCAGCGGCGCCACCGTCGTCGCGATCTGCGCCTTCTCGGGCTTCGCCGGCTTCCTGTTCCTGAACACCCTGTACCTCCAGGAGGTGCGCGGACTCTCCCCGCTGGACGCCGGCCTCTACGTGCTGCCGATGGCGGGCATGACCTTCGTCTTCGCCCCGCTGTCGGGCCGGCTCACGGGCGCGCGTGGACCCCGTCTCCCCCTGCTGCTCGCGGGCACGGCGATGGCGGCGGGGGCCCTCCTCTTCGCGGCCTTCCAGGCGGAGACCCGCGATCCGCTGCTCTTCACCGGGTACGTGGCCTTCGGCATCGGCTTCGGCCTGGTGAACGCGCCGATCACCAACACGGCCGTCTCCGGGATGCCCCGGGCGCAGGCCGGGGTGGCGGCGGCGGTGGCCTCGACGAGCCGCCAGGTGGGGCAGACGCTCGGGGTGGCGGTCGTCGGGACGGTGCTCGCGACGGGAGTGGGCGCGGGAATGTCGCCGGAGGACTTCGTGACGGCGGCGCGGCCGGGGTACTGGGTGGTGACGGCCTGCGGCCTCGCCGTCCTCGTGGTCGGTGCCCTGACCAGCGGGAAGTGGGCCCGCCGCACGGCGGAGCGGACGGCACGGTGCCTGGAGACGGACGACGGGGCGCAGCCGGCGGACGGGACGGACCTGCCGCTCGGGCGGCGGTGAGGGCCTGCGCCTTCCGGGCCGCCCGCGCGTCACCGGCGGCGTGGGCCTCGCGGCCCGCCCGGGCTGCCCGCGCTTCCCCGGCCGCCCGCGCCTCCTCCCGTACGGCCAGTCCAGGAGGCGTTCGTGCCGCGCCCCGGGACTCCTCGTCGAGGGGTACGTACGTGCCGAGGCGCGGTCCGGCGGCCGGTCCGAGCCAGAGGTCGGGGTGCTCCAGCTGGCCGGGACCGCGAAAGGGCCCGGGGCGTGAAGCCGCCCCGGGCCCTTCGTCATGCGGTGTGACTACTCCTGGCCGGTACCGGTGCCGGTAGTGGTGCCGGCCGTGTCGGCGCCGGTGGCGTCCGTCGCGGTCTCGGCGGCGTCGGCTCCCAGGGTGCGCTCGCGCATCTTCTTCAGGAGGTCCTGCTTGCGGTCGTCGGCGGAGCGCTGGGCCGCCGTGCGGCTCTGGCCGTTGCCGTGCCGGTCGGCGCGGGACAGCTTCTTGCGCTGTCCCCCGACGCCGAGGAGGTTGTTGCGGCTCTTCGCCACGGTGTTCTCCCGTCGGTGAGGTGGTCGGTGGTCTGACTCGGGCTGCCGGAGACGGCGCTCACTCGTAGATCTGGAAGAACGAGGACATGCCGGTGACGCTACCGCCGGCCCTGGGCGAAGGCACCCGGATTTCCCCGCACCGCCCGAAGGGATGACAGATATTGAAATCTGTCATCGGTCATGTCATGGTTGTTGTGTCACACCGATCCACCGGCTTCCGAATCCGAGGAGACAGCCATGACCACCACCCGGCGCCCCGTCCCCACCCGCCCCCTCGGCACCACCGGGCCCGAGGTCTCCGCTCTCGGCCTCGGCTGCATGGGCATGTCCGCGCTGTACGGCGAGAGCGACCGCACCGAGTCGATCGCGACCATCCACGCCGCCCTGGACGCGGGGGTGACCCTGCTCGACACCGGCGACTTCTACGGGATGGGGCACAACGAGCTGCTGATCAACGAGGCGCTGCGCACGGCCCCCGCGGCCGCCCGCGAACAGGCGCTGACCAGCGTGAAGTTCGGTGCCCTGCGCACGGTCGAGGGCGGCTTCACCGGGTACGACGGGCGGCCCGCCGCCGTGAAGAACTTCGCGGCCTACTCGCTCCAGCGCCTCGGCACCGACCACATCGACGTCTACCGCATCGCCCGCGTCGACCCGGACGTGCCGATCGAGGAGACCGTCGGCGCCATCGCCGAGCTGGTCGAGGCCGGGCACGTCCGGCACATCGGGCTCTCCGAGGTCGGCGCGGACACCCTGCGCCGGGCGGCGGCCGTGGCCCCGATCGCGGACCTCCAGATCGAGTACTCGCTGATCTCCCGGTCGATCGAGGAGAAGATCCTGCCCACCGCCCGCGAGCTGGGCATCGGCATCACGGCGTACGGCGTGCTGTCGCGCGGACTGATCAGCGGCCACTTCACCCGGGACCGCGAGCTCGCGGCGAACGACTTCCGGGGCATGAGCCCGCGCTTCCAGGGCGACAACCTCCGGCGGAACCTGGACCTCGTGGACCGGCTGCGGGCGCTCGCCGAGGCCAAGGGCGTGACCGTCGCGCAGACCGCGATCGCCTGGGTCCTCGCCCAGGCCGAGCGACAGGGCGCGGACATCGTCCCGCTGGTCGGCGCCCGGCGCCGGGACCGGCTCGCGGAGGCGCTCGGCGCCCTGGACGTCACGCTCGACGCCGCCGACCTGGCGGCGATCGAGGAGGCCGTCCCGGCGGGCGCGGCGGCCGGCGACCGCTACCCGGCGGCGCAGATGGCGCATCTGGACAGCGAGCACTGACAGGTACTGTCCTTCCATGGCCGCGACCGAGACCCTGACCGCCGAGCGCATCCTCGAAGCCACCGAGGAGGTGCTGCGGCGCTACGGACCGGCGAAGGCCACCGTCGTGGACGTGGCCCGGGTCCTCGGCGTCAGCCACGGCAGCGTCTACCGCCACTTCCGCACCAAGGCGGCGCTGCGCGAGGCGGTGACCGAGCGGTGGCTGGAGCGGACGATCGTCGCGCTGCGGCCGCACGTCGAGGGCGAGGAGCCCGCGGACGAGCGGCTGACCGGCTGGCTCACGGCCCTGTTCGCCCTGAAGCGGCGCAAGGCCGGCGGCGATCCGGAGCTGATGGCCACGTTCCAGGTCCTGATCGGCGAGAACAGCGCGGTGGTCGACCGGCACGAGGAGCACCTGGTGGAGCAGATCGCCCGCATTCTGGAGGCCGGTCACGGCGAGGGGCTGTTCACCGCGCCGGAGCGGGACTTCGGGACGACGGCCCGCGCGGTCTTCGACGCCACGGACCGCTTCCACAACCCCGCGCACGCCGCCGACTGGTCCGCGCCGGGCGTCGAGGACGCGTTCACGGCGGTCGTCTCCCTGGTGCAGCGGGCGCTGCGGGTCTGAGCATCACGCCCTTTTGAAGATCATTTGGCCTGGACTTTCCCCTTCCCTGTCCGGTACATGACTAGCGTTCCCCCGCACCGCGACCGCAACGCTCCCAGGGGGAACCATGTCCGCACCCGAAAAGCCGCCCGCCCGCTCGGGCGCCGCCTCCGCGATCGGCTGGGTCCTGACCATCGGGCTCAACGTCGTCGCGCCGATCCTCACGTACGACATCCTGACCGAGGACCACGGCTGGTCCGAGTTCGCCGCCCTGCTCGCCGGCAGCGCCTGGCCGGTCCTGGACAGCGCGATCATGGTCGCCTGGCGCCGCAAGATCGACGAGTTCGCCGTCGTCACCCTGGTGTTCCTGGTGATCACGGCCCTGGTCTCGCTGATCGGCGCGCACACCGCCCGCGCGCTGCTGGTCAAGGACTCCGGCGTCACGGGCCTGTTCGGGCTGCTCTGCCTGGCCACCCTGCTCGCACCCCGCCCGCTGATGTTCTACTTCGGGCGCAAGTTCGCCACCGACGGCACCCCGGCGAGCACCGCCTGGTGGAACGGCATGTGGCAGTACGAGGGCTTCCGCTCCACCATGCGCACCATGACGCTGGTGTGGGGCGTGGCCTACGTCGCCGAGGCGCTGCTCCGCGTCGCCCTCGCCTACGCGCTGCCGACGAAGACCATGGTCACACTGAGCCCGGTCATGATCTACGGGGTCCTCGGCGTCCTGGGCGTGTGGACGGCCTGGTTCGGGAAGCGCCGCGCGGCCGAGGGAGCGAGACGGCAGGCGGAGGCCGGGGCGGCGGCCGCCCAGGCGGCCTGACCCCGACCACGGGGAAGCCCCCGGTTCCGATACGGAACCGGGGGCTTCCCGCTGGAGCGTGAGATCAGCAGCCGAGCAGGCGGCTGCCCAGGTAGCTCTGGATCTGGTCGAGGGAGACGCGCTCCTGCTTCATGGTGTCGCGCTCGCGCACGGTCACCGCGTTGTCGTCGAGGGTGTCGAAGTCGACGGTCACACAGAACGGGGTGCCGATCTCGTCCTGGCGACGGTAGCGGCGGCCGATGGCGCCGGCGTCGTCGAAGTCGATGTTCCAGTTCTGGCGCAGGTCCGCCGCGAGGCCCTTGGCCTTCGGGGAGAGCTGCGGGTTGCGGGACAGCGGCAGGACGGCGGCCTTGACCGGGGCCAGGCGGTGGTCGAGGCGCAGCACGACGCGCTTCTCCATGACGCCCTTGGCGTTCGGGGCCTCGTCCTCGTTGTACGCGTCGAGCAGGAAGGCGAGCATGGTGCGGCCGACACCGGCGGCGGGCTCGATGACGAACGGCGTGTACGTCTCACCGGACTCCTGGTCCAGGTAGGACAGGTTGGCGCCGGAGGCCTTGGAGTGCGCGGTCAGGTCGTAGTCCGTGCGGTTGGCGACGCCCTCCAGCTCACCCCACTCGCTGCCACCGAAGGAGAAGCGGTACTCGATGTCGGCGGTGCGCTTGGAGTAGTGGGAGAGCTTCTCCTGCGGGTGCTCGAACCAGCGCATGTTCTCCTCGCGCAGGCCGAGACCGGTGTACCAGTTCCAGCGCTGCTCCATCCAGTACTCCTGCCACTGCTCGTCCTCGCCCGGCTTGACGAAGAACTCCATCTCCATCTGCTCGAACTCGCGGGTCCGGAAGATGAAGTTGCCCGGAGTGATCTCGTTCCGGAAGGACTTGCCCATCTGCGCGATGCCGAACGGGGGCTTCTTGCGCGCGGTGGTCTTCACCTGGGCGAAGTTGGTGAAGATGCCCTGGGCGGTCTCGGGACGCAGGTAGGCGACGGAGCCGGAGTCCTGGGTCGGGCCGAGGTGGGTGGAGAGCAGGCCGGAGAAGTTCTTGGGCTCGGTGAAGGTGCCCTTGTTGCCGCAGTTGGGGCAGTTGAGATCGGTGAGGCCGTTCTCGGGGAGGCGGCCGTGCTTCTCCTCGTACGCCTCCTCCAGGTGGTCGGCGCGGAAGCGCTTGTGGCAGGAGGTGCACTCGGTCAGCGGGTCGGTGAAGGTGGCGACGTGACCGGAGGCCTCCCAGACCTCGGTGGCCAGGATGACCGACGAGTCGATACCGACGACGTCCTCGCGCGCGGTGACCATGTAACGCCACCACTGACGCTTGATGTTCTCCTTGAGTTCGACACCCAGCGGTCCGTAGTCCCAGGCGGCGCGCTGGCCACCGTAGATCTCGCTGCACGGGTAGACGAAGCCACGGCGCTTGCTCAGGCTGACGATGGTGTCGATTCTGTCGGCGGCCACGGTGCTCTCTTCATTACGACGACGAAGTGCGAATGCCACAGGTTACCGGCGCCCGCACCCCCCGTATCAAATCGGTTCGGTGGGGGGACCGCGCGAGGGGTCGCGTGGGCGGGGCCACACGTACGACAATTGACAATCGTTTCCAGTTTTGTTGAAAATGAGTGTCATGAACGTACGTCGCCGCCTCATATCCAGCACCGCCGCCGCCGCAGCCGTCACGCTCGGCATCGTCACCCTGTCCGCCTGCGGCGGAAGCTCCGACGCGGCCGGCAAGAGCGGCGACGGCAAGCTCGACGTGGTGGCGTCGTTCTACCCCATGCAGTACCTGGCCGAGCAGATAGGCGGCGGCCACGTCGCCGTCGACACGCTCACCAAACCCGGCGTCGAGCCGCACGACCTGGAGCTCAAGCCGAAGCAGATCGGCCAGCTCGGCGAGGCCGACGTCGTCCTCTACCTCAAGGGCATCCAGCCCGCCGTCGACGACGCGATCGCCCAGGCCGGCGTGAAGAACACCGTCGACGCCGCCACCCTCACGAAGCTCGAGGCCCACGGCACCGGGGTCGGCCACGAAGGCCACGACCACGCCGAAGGGGAGCACGCCGAGGGCGAGCACGCGGCGGAGGAAGCCGGTCACGACCACGGCTCCGAAGCCGGCAACGACCCGCACATCTGGCTCGACCCCGTGAAGTACGCCGAGGTCGCCAAGGGTGTCGGCGCCGCCCTGGAGAAGGCCGACCCGTCGAACGCCGCCGACTACAGGAAGAACACCGACGCTCTCGTCAAGAAGCTCGGCGACCTGAACACCGACTTCGCGAACGGCCTGAAGAACACCACCACGAAGACCTTCATCACCACCCACTCCGCCTTCGGCTACCTCGCCGAGCGCTACGGCCTGGACCAGGAGGGCATCTCCGGCATCGACCCCGAGTCCGAGCCGAGCCCCGCCCGGATCAAGGAACTCCAGGACGTCGCGAAGAAGGACAAGGTCACCACGGTCTTCTTCGAGACCCTCGCGAGCGACAAGACCGCCAAGACCCTCGCCGGCGACACCGGTCTGAAGACCGACGTGCTCGACCCGCTGGAGGGAATCACGGACACGTCCAAGGGCGATGACTACATCGAGGTCATGCGCTCCAACCTCGCCGCGCTGCAGAAGGCCCTCGGCGCGAAGTGATCACCGCACAGCAGGAGGTACGAGCCATGGCCGCCCCGACACCGGAACGGGAACCCGTCATCTCCGTCCGCGGAGCCACCGCGGCTCTCGGCGCCCGGCCCGTCCTCCGCGGTGTCGACCTCACCGTCCGCCGCGGTGAGGTCGTCGCGCTGCTCGGCGCCAACGGCTCCGGCAAGTCCACCGCGGTCCGCTCCGTCATCGGCCAGGTGCCACTGACCGGCGGCACGATCGAGCTGTTCGGCACGGACCGGAAGCGCTTCCGCGACTGGGCGCGCGTCGGCTACGTACCGCAGCGGACCACCGCCGCGAGCGGCGTCCCCGCCACCATCCGCGAGGTCGTCTCCTCCGGCCGGCTCTCCCGCCGCAGGTTCGGCTGGCTGACCAAGGCCGACAAGGCCGCCGTCGAGCGGGCCATCGAGCTCGTCGGGCTCGCCGACCGCGCCAAGGACTCCGTCTCCGCGCTCTCCGGCGGCCAGCACCAGCGGGTCCTGATCGCCCGCGCGCTCGCCTCAGAGCCCGAACTCCTGATCATGGACGAGCCGATGGCCGGCGTCGACCTCGCGAGCCAGGAGATCCTCGCCTCGACCCTGCGCGAGCAGGTCGCCGGCGGCACCTCCGTCCTCCTCGTCCTGCACGAGCTGGGCCCCCTGGAGCCGCTGATCGACCGCGCGGTCGTGCTCCGCGACGGCTGTGTCGTCCACGACGGCCCGCCGCCGGAGGCCCTCGGCCAGCACGCGCTGCCGGGCCACGACCACGTCCATCCGCACGCGGCCGGGGAGCCGCTCCGTACGGGTCTGCTGACCTGAGGAAGCTGACCTGATCATGGAAATGCTCGATCTCGCCTTCATGCAGCGCGCGCTCCTCGCGGCCGTGCTCGTCGGCATCACCGCGCCCGCCGTGGGCATCTACCTGGTCCAGCGCCGCCAGGCGCTGATGGGCGACGGCATCGGCCATGTCGCCATGACCGGCGTCGGCCTCGGCTTCCTCCTGAACTCCAGCCCGGTCTGGATGGCGACCCTGGTCGCCGTCGTCGGCTCGGTCGGCATGGAACTGATCCGGGCGTACGGCAAGACCCGCGGCGACCTCGCGCTCGCGCTGCTCTTCTACGGCGGCATGGCCGGCGGAGTCCTGCTGATCAACCTCTCGCCGACCGGCTCCAACGCCAACCTGAGCTCCTACCTCTTCGGCTCGCTCTCCACGGTCTCCGAGGAGGACATCACCGCGATCGGCATCCTGGCCGCCTTCGTCGTCCTGGTCACGGTCGGTCTGCGCCGGCAGCTCTTCGCGGTCAGCCAGGACGAGGAGTTCGCGCGGGTCACCGGCCTCCCGGTGCGCGCCCTGAACCTGCTGATCGCCGTCACGGCCGCGGTGACCGTCACGGTCGCCATGCGGGTCGTCGGCCTGCTGCTGGTCAGCGCGCTCATGGTGGTGCCGGTCGCGGCGGCCCAGCAGCTGTCGAAGTCCTTCCGCGCGACGTTCGTCCTCGCCGTGGTGACGGGCATCACGGTCACCCTGGCCGGCACGGTCACCTCGTACTACCAGGACGTGCCGCCCGGCGCGACGATCGTCCTGTACGCGATCGGCGTCTTCGTCCTGCTCACCCTGCTCGCCACGCCGCTCGCCAAACGGCGGGCACGGGCGGCCGAGGCGGGCGCGGAGAGCTGTGACGCACCGGTTCCGGCGACCCGGCGTCCCTCGGACGACGTGAAGGTCTGATCCGGCCCGGACTCAGGGCCGTGGGGGGCTGGCAGAATGGCGGGGGCAGACAAGCATTCAAGGAGGCCCCCGTGGTGACGGCAGGACCCCCCGTACGAGGCCGCTCGACCAGACAGCGTGCCGCCGTCTCCGCGGCGCTGAACGAGGTGGACGAGTTCCGCAGCGCTCAGGAGCTGCACGACATGCTCAAGCACCGCGGCGACTCGGTCGGCCTCACCACCGTCTACCGCACCCTCCAGTCCCTGGCGGACGCGGGCGAGGTCGACGCGCTGCGCACGAGCGAGGGCGAGACGGTGTACCGCCGCTGCTCGACCGGCGACCACCACCACCACCTGGTGTGCCGCGTCTGCGGCAAGGCCGTGGAGGTGGAGGGCCCGATGGTGGAGCAGTGGGCCGAGACGATCGCCTCGGAGCACGGCTTCGTGAACGTGGCGCACACGGTGGAGATCTTCGGAACCTGCGCGGACTGCGCCGGGAAGTGACGCACGAGCAGTGACCTGACATACGAGAAGGCCCGTACCCCGGAGGTACGGGCCTTCTCGTGTCAGGTCGCACCCGGGCGGACGGGCCCGGCTCCCGCACGACGAACAGCCGCTTCGGTCACACGCGGCTCAGCCCTTGTCGAGCACGGCCATGTCGGCCGGGTCGACGCCGCCGAAACGGCGGTCGCGCTGGGCGTACTCGACGCAGGCCCGCCACAGGTCGCGGCGGTCGAAGTCGGGCCACAGCACGTCCTGGAAGACCATCTCGGCGTACGCGCTCTGCCAGATCAGGTAGTTGGAGGTGCGCTGCTCGCCGCTGGGGCGCAGGAACAGGTCCACGTCCGGCATGTCCGGGTAGTAGAGGTACTTCTGGATGGTCTTCTCGGTGATCTTCGCCGGGTCGAGCCGGCCGGCCCTCACGTCCTCGGCCAGCGCCTGCGCCGCGTCCGTGAGCTCCGCGCGACCGCCGTAGTTCATGCAGAAGTACAGCGTGAGCCTGGTGTTGTCCTTGGTCTGCTCCTGCGCGACCTGGAGCTCCTTGGCGACCGACTTCCACAGCTTGGGCATCCGGCCGACCCACCGCACGCGGACGCCGAGCGAGTCGAGCTGGTCGCGGGACTTGCGGATGAAGTCGCGGTTGAAGTTCATCAGGAAGCGCACCTCCTCGGGGGAGCGCTTCCAGTTCTCGGTGGAGAAGGCGTACAGCGAGATCGACCCCACGCCCATCTCGATCGCGCCCTGGAGCACGTCGAGGACCTGCTCGGCGCCGACCTTGTGGCCCTCGGTGCGGGGCAGGCCGCGCTCCTTGGCCCAGCGGCCGTTGCCGTCCATGACGATCGCGACGTGCTCCGGGATCAGCTCGGACTGGAGCTTCGGCGGACGGGCGCCGGACGGGTGCGGCTCGGGGGTGCTGTACTCCCGGCGCTGGCGACCGAGCAGTCGTGCGATGGCCATGACGTGGTCTCTCCTACCTAGCTTTTCTCTACGTACCGCAGGGAGCGCAGGCCGCGCTCCAGATGCCAGTGCAGATAGGCGGACACGAGTCCGCTGCCCTCCCTGACGTGACGCGGCTCGCACGCGTCCGCCGTCGCCCAGTCGCCGGTGAGCAGCGCGCTGAGCAGGCCGATGGCCTCCGGAGAGGGTACGACGCTTCCGGGCACCCGGCAGTCGCCGCATATGACACCGCCCGCCGCGACCGAGAAGAACCGGTTGGGGCCGTGGATACCGCATTTGGCGCAGTCCTCGAAGCTCGGCGCGTAGCCGTTCACGGCGAGCGAGCGGAGGAGGAACGCGTCGAGGATGAGATGGGGGGCGTGCTCGCCCCGGGAGAGGGTCCGCAGCCCGCCCACCAGCAGCAGGTACTGCTGCACGGCGGGCTCGCCCTCGTGGTCGGTGAACCGTTCAGCCGTCTCCAGCATGGCGGTGCCGGCGGTGTAGCGGGCGTAGTCCGTGACGATGCCGCTGCCGTACGCGGCGATCGTCTCGCTCTGCGTGCAGAGCGGCAGGCCGCGCCCGACCAGCTCGCTCCCCCGGGCGAAGAACTGCACGTCCACGTGCGAGAACGGTTCGAGCCGCGCGCCGAACTTGGACTTCGTCCGCCGTACCCCGCGCGCCACGGCGCGTACGCGCCCGTGACCGCGGGTGAGGAGCGTGATGATGCGGTCCGCTTCACCCAGCTTCTGGGTGCGCAGCACGATGCCGTCGTCGCGGAACAGACTCATGGGCCCATTCTCGCGTACGGCGGGGGCGCCCGGCCCCGGGGCGGACAGACCCGCACGGCCCGTCCGCCGGAGAGACGCAGGTCACATTCACCCGTGTCACAGGGGGCCGGGCTACCTCGTCTCAGGGGTTGTAGCCGGCGACGGACGATCACGACCACCGAGGAGCACCCCATGGACGCGCGACTGAACCTCTTCACCAGCCCGACCGCCGGCAAGGCCTTCAAGCACCTCATGGCGGCGGGCAAGTCGGTCAAGGAGTCGACGGTCCCGGCGGCGACCCAGGAGCTGGTCGCGCTTCGCGTGAGCCAGATCAACGGCTGCGCCGTCTGCATCGACATGCACACCAAGGAGGCGGCGCACGCCGGCGAGACCCCGGTGCGGCTCAACCTGGTGGCGGCGTGGCGGGAGGCCACGGTCTACACCGAGGCCGAGCGCGCCGCGCTGGAACTGGCCGAGGAGGGCACCCGGACCGCCGACGCGGCCGGCGGGGTCAGCGACGAGGTCTGGGAGCGCGCCGCCCTGCACTACGACGAGGAACAGCTCACCGCTCTCGTGCTCCACATCGCGTTCATGAACCTGGCGAACCGCCTGAACGCCATCACCCGGCAGCCGGCGGGCGACTACGTCCCCGGCCGGTTCCACTGACGGAGCGCGCAGGGCGGGGGCAGGGACCCGGGCCGGGGTGACGGTTGTCCCGGCCCGCCACCCCCCTGCATGATCACGAAGCCGTGCACCGCACGGGCGGACGGGGAACGGGGAGAGGAAGTCGGCATGAGCAAGGTCGAGGAGTTCGAGGAGCTGCGCCCGCTGCTGTTCTCGATCGCCTACCGGATCCTGGGCAGCGTCGGCGAGGCCGAGGACGCGGTCCAGGAGACATGGCTGCGATACGACGGCTCGCCGACCCTCCCCACGTCGGCCAAGGCCTTCCTGTCGACCACCGTCACCCGCCTCTCCATCGACGTCCTGCGCTCCGCGCGGGTCCGGCGGGAGGAGTACGTCGGCCCCTGGTTCCCCGAGCCCCTCCTCAGCGATCCGTACCAGGACCCGGCGCGCTCGGTGGAACTGGCCGACTCGGTCTCCATGGCAGCGCTGCTGCTCCTCGAACGGCTCAGCCCCCTGGAGCGCGCGGTCTTCCTGCTGCGGGAGGTCTTCGCCTTCGACTTCCAGGACGTCGCCGAGGCCGTGGGGCGCTCGGAGGCGGCCTGCCGGCAGCTGCTCGTACGGGCCCGGCGGCACATGCACGCCGGACAACCCCGGTTCGCGGCCGACCGCGAGGAACGACAGGAACTGGCGACCCGCTTCTTCGACGCGCTCAAGGACGGCGACCTGGGCGGACTGCAGAACCTCCTGGCCGCGGACGTCCAACTCGTCGGCGACGGTGGCGGCAAGGCCCCCAACTTCGCCAGGACCATCGTGGGTGCGGACAACGTGGCCCGGCTCCTCTGCTCCGCCTTCCCCACGCTGTACGAGATCGATGTCACGTGCGAGCCGCGGGAGGTCAACGGCCAGCCCGGCGCGATCTACCGCGACCGCGACGGCAGGATCCTCCAGGCCATCGTTCTCGACGTCCTCGACGGACAGATCCAGACCATCCGCGCCGTCCTCAACCCCGACAAGCTCGGCCACCTGGGGCCGGTCGCCGACGCCTGGGCGATCACGCGCGAGGTGAAGCAGGTCCGCCGGCGGGCCGACTGACCCCGACGGTGAGCGCGGGCCGTCGCCGTCTTCACCCCGGCCCGCGCGCGGAGTCAGGGCACCTCGCCACGGCTCCGCGCGTTCACGTGCGCCGTGGCCGCGCTCAGCCGCTCGGCCGAGGTGGCCTCCCGTACCCCGTCGGGCTCCACGTCCCATTCCCGTCCGCCACCGAGCGGCCGGACCTGGACATAGGGCCCCACGTGCCCCATGACCCTCCCGACCCGCCCGGTGCGGATCTCGACGACGTACGACCCGATGGGCAGTGTCATGACCGGTTCTCCTCCCCCGGCAGGACGGCGGCGGCGAGGAGCCGTGCCGTTTCCACCGTGCAGCATCCCAATTCGACGAGCGGCCTCGGGGGATCGGCGGCGAGGGTGACGACGTCGAGCCCGAGCGAGGGAAGCCGGATTCCGGCCCTCGCGAGCGCCTCGCGCAATTCCGTCACTGCCTCTTGTGCGATGTCGATGGCCCCCGTGGTCGTCTTCATGATGTCTTCCTTCACCAACGTATGCCTTTCCGAATCCATTTCCTGCTTCGCCTCACCAGGGTGGGGGTGGATCCGTAGAATCGGCAGATGCGCAGGTCGTACAACTGCGGCGTAGGGTTGGGGAGTTAATCCATGGCCAGAGGCAAGCAGCAGGACGCGTGGGTGTTCTTCGGGGAGGTACTCAAGGAGCGCAGGGAGGCTGCGGGCCTTACCCAGGAAGAACTGGGCGGACGGGTGTTCGTTTCGGGGGCGTACATCGGCCTGTTCGAGCAGGGAATTCGAAAGCCGCAGTTGGACGTGGCGCAGCGAATCGACGAGATCCTACAAACCGGCGGTATTTTCGAACGCACGGTTCGCAAGCTCATCAACAAGTCGCCGTACGCCTCCTATTTCCACGCGGTGGCGGATCTGGAGGCGGTGGCGACGAAGATCTGCGAGTTCGCGCCGACGGTGGTGCCGGGGCTGATGCAGACGGGCGCGTACGCGCGGGCGGTGACAGTGGCGACGCACCCGTTCGCCACGGAGGAGTTCATCGAGGAGAGGGTCACGGCACGCATCGACAGGGCCGCTGTCCTCAGGGGCCCTACAAGGCCGGAGTATTGGGTCGTCCTGCACGAGAACGCGCTGCTCACTCCCGTGGGTGGCCCGTCCGTGATGGCCGCGACGCTCGACCACATCACGGCACTGGCCCGGGAGCGGCGAGCGCTGGTGACCGTCCTGCCTCGCTCGGTCGGCGCGCACGCTTTCATGACCGGCTCGCTCAAGCTCATGGAGTTCGAGGACCAGCCCCCAACGGCCTATGCGGAGACCGGATTTTCGGGGACGTTGCTCGACGATCCGGCGGTGGTGAAGCAGGCACAGCGCGCCTACGATCTGCTCAGGGTCGCCACGCTGTCGCCGGAGGCGTCCCTCGCACTGATCGAGTCGGCGGCGGAGGACCACAGACGATGCGCCAGTACGACCTGACCCACGCCCACTGGTTCAAGAGCTCCTACAGCAACGGAGACGGCGGCGACTGCGTCGAGGTCACCTACGACTTCGCGGACGCCGCGTGGCGCAAGAGCTCGTACAGCGACGGCGACGGCGGCAACTGCCTCGAAGTCCTCGACGGTGTCACCGGCGTCGTCCCCGTCCGGGACAGCAAGAACCCCACGGGCCCCGCCCTCCTCCTCCCCACCGCCGCCTGGACCGCGTTCCTCGCCGGCGTCAAGAGATGACGACCCTCCCCTCGTTCGCGCTGAAGGGCGTCGTCGCCGGTGGCCCGGTCACCCTCGAATCCTCGGCCATCCACACGGAGGGCCTGTACGTGCGCGGCATGATGACGCTCATGGCCCTCGTCGGCTGCGGACTCGCCGGCGGCGGGCTGTTCGGGATCGGCTGGCTGGTCACCGAGACGCTCCGCCGCTGACCGAGCGGTGGGCACCTCGTGCGGTGGATGCGCGCACGCACCGTGGACAGGCCCTTCACCCGCGGTCAGCCCGCCTCTACGATCACGCCATGTCGATCACGTCCCCCATTCCCGCCCTCAGAGGACCTGACGGCACCGGTCTGCGCGTCGAGGGCCAGGCGCTGCTGCTGCGCCGCGCCCGCGAGGAGCTGCACATCCCGCTGAAGGCCGTGGCGCGGGTCCGCGCCGAGGGGCGGACCGTCGCCGTCGAGCTGACCGCACCGGCCGGTGCGACGCCGCACGTCCAGCGGTTCGCGGACGTGGACGAGGCCGCCGCCACGGCGTTCGCCGACGCGGTCAACGCGGTCCTGCCGGAGCGGCCGGAAGCGGTCGACGGCTCCGGGTACCTGTCGAGCAACCGCCTGGGCGACCCGTCCGTCGGGCGGGTCCTCCGCGTGGTCAAGCGGGGGGCGCTCTACGGCACCCTCGCGATCGTCGCCCTGTGCGTGCTGGTGATCGCCACCGGACACGCCGCCGCGATCATCATCGTCATTCCGAGCGGCTTCCTCGGGCTGTTCTTCCTCGTGCTCGGCTGGGCGACCTCGTACCCCTCACGCGAGGAGCGCCGGCTGCGCAGGCACGGCGTCACCGTCGCCGCCGAGCGGGCCCCGGGCGAGCAGTCCGTCTACGTCTACGCGGACCCCGAGGGGCTGCACCGCACCGTGCGGAAGTTCGCCGACACGTGGACCATCGACGTCGCCTACGATCCGCAGGACCCCGGACACGTGGTCGTCCTCCGGAGCCGGGCCGCGCGAGCGCTGGACCTCGCCCTGACGGGAAGCGGCCTCCTCATCGGCCTGGTCGGCGCCGCCGGGGCGGTCGCCGGCGTGGTCATCGGGCTCCTCGGCGTCGGCGGCTTCTGAGATCGACGTGTTCACTTATGGAAGTCATAAGTTCGCCTTATGTGCCCATAGACCGGGGGCGGGTACCGGTCCGCGTCCCGCATTATTTAGGGTGACCTAAGTGTCGGCGGCTTCGCCGCCACGTCGCTTGCGAAGGGAACCCAGTCATGCCCCGCCCCCTCCGGGTCGCGATCGTCGGCGCCGGCCCCGCCGGAATCTACGCCGCCGATGCGCTGCTGAAGTCCGACGCCGCCGCCGAGCCGGGTGTGTCCATCGACCTCTTCGAGCGGATGCCCGCCCCCTTCGGCCTCATCCGCTACGGCGTCGCCCCCGACCACCCGCGCATCAAGGGCATCGTCAACGCCCTCCACCAGGTCCTCGACAAGCCACAGGTCCGCCTCTTCGGCAACATCGACTACGGCACCGACATCCACCTCGACGACCTGCGCGCCTTCTACGACGCCGTGATCTTCTCGACCGGCGCCATGGCCGACCGCCCGCTGAACATCCCGGGCGTCGAGCTCGACGGCTCGTACGGCGCGGCCGACTTCGCCTCCTGGTACGACGGCCACCCGGACGTCCCGCGCACCTGGCCGCTGGACGCGGAGAAGGTCGCCGTCCTCGGCGTCGGCAACGTGGCCCTCGACATCGCGCGCATCCTCGCCAAGACCGGCGACGAGCTGCTGCCGACCGAGATCCCGGCGAACGTCTACGACGGGCTCAAGGCCAACAAGGCCGTCGAGATCCACGTCTTCGGGCGCCGTGGCCCGGCCCAGGCCAAGTTCAGCCCCATGGAGCTGCGCGAGCTGGACCACTCCCCCACCATCGAGGTCATCGTCAACCCCGAGGACATCGACTACGACGACGGCTCGATCGCCGAGCGGCGCAAGAACAAGCAGACCGACATGGTCGCCAAGACCCTGGAGAACTGGGCGATCCGCGACGTCGGCGACCGCCCGCACAAGCTCTTCCTGCACTTCTTCGAGTCGCCCGTCGAGATCCTCGGCGAGGACGGCCAGGTCGTCGGCCTGCGCACCGAGCGCACCGAGCTGGACGGCACGGGCAACGTGAAGGGCACCGGGCAGACCACGGACTGGGACGTCCAGGCCGTCTACCGCGCCGTCGGCTACCTCTCCGACGAGCTGCCCAAGCTCCCCTGGGACGCCGTCAGCGGCACCGTCCCGGACGAGGGCGGCCGGGTCGTCGAGGAGACCGGCGAGCCCATGGCCTCCACGTACTGCACCGGCTGGATCCGCCGCGGCCCCGTCGGCCTCATCGGCCACACCAAGGGCGACGCCAACGAGACCGTGGCGAACCTCCTGGACGACTTCGCGAACGGCCGGCTGCTCACCCCCGCCACCCCGGAGGCCGACGCCGTCGTGTCCTTCCTCGAGGGCAAGGGCCTCACGTACACCACGTGGGAGGGCTGGTACGCCCTGGACGCCGCCGAGAAGGCGCTCGGCGAGCCGCAGGGCCGCGAGCGCATCAAGATCGTCGAGCGCGAGGACATGCTGCGCGCGAGCGGCGCGATCGAGTAGGACCTCGCAGGCTCTCGCCCCTTCCCCGGCCTACCCTGAAAGGACCGGGAAGGGGCGAGAGCCATGTCCGTACCCACCACGACCGACCCGGTCGAACGCGCCAGGGGCGCCGCCGCCCGTGAGTCCTGGGCCGAGGCGTACCAGCTGCTCCACGCCCACGACCGGCACCCCTCGCGCGGTCTGACCGCCGACGACCTCTCCGTGCTCGCCGACGCCGCCTGGTGGTCCGGGCACGTCGACGAGTCCGTGACCGCCCGGCTCCGGGCGCACGCCGCCTATCTCGCCGCCGATGACCACCGGGGCGCCGGGCTCGCCTCCTGGTGGCTGTACTACGAGTACGCCGGCCTCGGGCGGCCCGCGGCGGCCGCCGGCTGGCTCCACCGGGCCCGGCACCACCTGGAGGACCTGCCGGACTGCCCGGAGCAGTGCTTCCTGGAGATGACGGCCGCCGAGGAGGCGTCGGCGCACGGCGACCACGAGACCGCGCTCGCCGCGACCCGCCGCATGACCGCCCTGGCCCTCGCCTGCGGCAGCCCCGACCTCCTCGCCCTCAGCCGCCAGGCCGAGTCCCGCGTGCTCCTCGCGGCAGGCCGCAGGACCGAGGGCCTCGCCCTCCTCGACGACGCGATGTGCGCGGTGTCGGCCGGCGAACTGAGCGGCATGGTCACGGGCTGGCTGTACTGCCTGGCCCTGACCCAGTGCATGGAGGCCGCGGACTTCGCGCGGGCGGTGGAGTGGACGAACGCGGCGATGGAGTGGTGCGCCCCGCCGTGGACGGGCCGCCCGCCGGACGAGGACGCCGCCGGGGCCACGGCCCCGGAGGACTCCCCCACGCCCACGGCCCCGCTCCCCGTGACCGTCCCCTCCGGCGAGAACCCCTTCCGGGGCGTCTGCCGGGCCCACCGGGTCGAGGTCCTCGACCTCCTCGGGGCCTGGGCGCTCGCCGAGGCCGAGGCCCGGCAGGCCTGCCGCGAGGTGCCGGTGGACTGCCTGGAGTCGGCCGCCGCCGCGTACTACGCCGCCGGGGACGTCCAGCGGCGCCAGGGCCGCCTCGAAGCGGCCGCCGTGTCGTACGGCCACGCCCACGAGCTGGGCCGGATCCCGCAGCCGGGCCTCGCGCTGCTGCGCCTCGCGCAGGGCCGGGCCGAGGCGGCCGTGGCGGGCGTCGACCTGGCCCTCGCCTGCCGGAGCGACCCCGACCACGACGTCCTGGGCCGGTCCCGGCTGCTCGCCGCCCGCGCGGAGGTGGCGCTCGCCGTCCGTGACGTCCCCGGAGCGGCGAAGGCCGCGGCGGACCTCGACGCCCTCGCGGGCGCCGCCGACGGAGACGTACCCCTGCTGCGTGCCCTGGCCGACACGGCCCTCGGCTCGGTGGCCCTCGCCGAGAAGCGCCCGGCGCTGCTCCCGCTGCGCCGGGCGCTCGCCGGCTGGCTGGAGCTTCGGGTGCCGTACGAGGCCGCGCAGGTACGGATGCTGCTCGCGGCCGCCTGCCGGGCCGCGGGCGACGAGGAGGCGGCCCGTCTGGAGCTCGGCACCGCGCGGGCGGTCTTCGAGCGGCTCGGGGCCGTACCGGACGCCCGGCGCGCCGCCGCCCTGCTCAGCGGCGGGTCACGGCGGCGGCTCCCCGGAGGGCTCACCGCACGGGAGGCGGAGGTGCTGCGGCTGGTCGCCTCGGGCGGCACGAACAAGGACATCGCCCGGGCGCTGGTGATCAGCGAGCACACCGTCGCCCGGCACCTGAACAACATCTTCGCCAAGCTGGGCGTCGGCTCCCGCGCCTCCGCCACGGCCTACGCGTACGCGCACGACCTGGTCTGAACGGCCCATGCGGACCGGTGTCCGCGCATGGGCGGTCCGGGCGATGCGGGGACGTAGCCCGCCGGGCTACACCGGAGACATGACCACCACGACCTACTCCCAGACCACTGCCGACACGCTCCGCGGTGCCGTACGCGGCACCGTCGTGACCCGCGGCGACCCGTCGTACGACGAGGCCCGCCGGGTCTACAACGCCCAGCACGACCGCCGCCCGGCCGTCGTCGTCCACGCCGTGGACGCCGGCGACGTGATCGCGGCGGTGCTCCACGCCCGGGAGCACGGGCTCCCGCTGGCCGTGCGCGGCGGCTCCCACTCGGTCGCCGGCTTCGGCACCGTGGACGACGGCCTCGTCGTCGACCTGTCCCGGATGCGGGGCGTCCGGGTCGACCCGGAGGCCCGTACGGCACGGGCCGAGGGCGGTGCCACCTGGGGCGACTTCAACCACGCCACCCATGCCTTCGGGCTCGCGACCACCGGCGGGGTGGTCTCCTCGACCGGCGTCGGCGGTCTCACGCTCGGCGGCGGCATGGGCCATCTGGCCCGCCGCTACGGCCTGAGCTGCGACAACCTGATCGCGGCGGACGTGGTGACCGCCGAAGGCACCCTGGTGTCCTGCGACGCCGAGCGGAACCCGGACCTGTTCTGGGCGCTGCGGGGCGGCGGCGGCAACTTCGGCGTCGCCGTCTCCCTCGCGTACCGGCTGCACCCGGTCGCGGACGTCTTCGGCGGTCTGAGCTGCTACCCGCTCGACGGGGACGTGGCACGCGCCTGGCGCGAGCTGATCGCGGACTCCCCGGAGGAGCTGAACTCGATCCTGGTCCTGGCGCTCGGCCCGGAGGAACCGTTCCTCCCGGAGCGCTGGCACGGCCGGCCGATCTGCGCCGCGTTCACCTGCTTCAGCGGCCCGGAGGCGGAGGACGAGAAGGTCCTCGCCCGCCTGGACGGACTCGGACCGGTGATCGGCCGGTTCATGGAGCGGATGCCGTACCCGGTGATCAACACCCTCTTCGACGAGCAGCTGCCGGCCGGGCTCCACCACTACTGGAAGGGCAACTTCAGCCGCGAGCTGTCGGACGGCGCGATCGCGGTGCACACCGAGTACGGCGCGACGATGCCGTCCCTCGAATCGGACACGGCGATCTTCCCGATCGACGGCGCCTGCCACCGGGTGGGCCCGGAGGAGACCGCGTTCGCGTACCGGGACGCCGTCTTCTCGCACTCCTTCGGCGGCACCTGGACCGACCCGGCGGACTCGGACCGCAACATCTCCTGGACCCGGGCCTACGACACGGCCCTGCGCCCGCACACCCAGGAGGGCGGCTACGTCAACTTCATGGACACCGACGACCAGGACCGGGTCCGGGTCAACTACCGCCAGAACTACGACCGGCTGAGGACGGTCAAGCGCCGGTACGACCCCGACAACGTGTTCCGGCTGAACCAGAACATCGCGCCGTAGCACCCTCGAAATGGGGGAACGGCGGTGTGGCACCGCGGGCCCACACGCTCCGGCGTGGGGCAATGGCCGGGTGAACCGGTCCACGTTCCCCGAACGGATCCACCGGAGTCGGCGACGGCGGGCGGCCCGGCGCCGTCTGGCGGCACGCCGCCGGGCGACCGGGGCGGGCGGCGGCGCCACGGCCCCCTCCTCGCGGCTCACACCGATCCTGCTCAGCCTGCCGGGACTGGCGGCCGTCGCCGCCCTCCCTCTTCCACGCCGATCTGCGGAAGGCTCACCTCTGCGACCGCGAGCACTTCATCCGGGCGCCGGAGCAGGAGGAGGCGGAGACGGTCGGCTGCGCGCGGCTGAGCGAGGCGAACCTGACGTCGGCCGATCTGAGGGGAGCGGACCTGCGCGAGGTGGACCTGTCGGAGGCCGTCCTCGACGGCGCCGATCTGTCGGGCGCCGGCCTGACGGGCGCGAACCTCACCGGCACGAGCTTCGAGGGAGCGGTCACCACCGGAACCAAGGGACTGCCGACGAGAGTGCGTCCTCGATAGCCGCGCGTCCGGGACCGTGACGGGCGTCCGCCGCTACGAGACCGTCCGGGCCGAGGCGAGCAGCCGCACGACGTCGTCCGGGGCGAGCGCCAGCGCGTTGCCGACCGTCCCCAGGACCTCTCGCTCGGACGGGCTGTAGACCCCGTCGGCGAGGGCGATCCCGGCGGCCTGGAGCAGGATCGACTCCCGGCCGGAGGGCGCGAGGTGCGGGGTGAGCGGCTCCAGGGCCTCGTGCAGCTCGATCGCGAGGAGCGCGCCCTCGGGGTTCACCTCGGGCATGAAGCGCCCGGTGTCGGCCTCCAGGGCCTCGACGAGGTCGACGAGCTGGACGGCGGTGCACTCGGCGAAGCCGGCGGACCTGACGGCGCTCACGGCCCGGTCGAGGACGGCCCGCGAGTCGGTGCCGCCGGCGGCGAGCACGGCGAGGGCGACGGTGTGCACGGCGTCCCGCAGCATCGCGGAGAAGCGGGTGGTCGTGGGGTGGTCGAGCACCTCCGTACCGAAGTGCGTGTGACAGGCCGCGCACTCGACGACGGGGCCCGTACAGCCCCGGGGCAGGACCGGGACCCCCAGGACGGCGAACCTGCGGCGGCCGGTGCGGCGCCGGTAGTTGCGGTCGCCCCCGCACTCCTCGCAGAAGAACTCGCCGTCCCCGACCGTGTTCCAGGAGGTGCGGATTCCGCAGACGCCCACTTTCCCACCACGTGAATTCCGGGCAGACCGCACACGCACCTCCTCGACGGCCCGGCTGCACTGCCGGCGTTGGCGTGATGTTAGCCACATCCTTGATGTGGCGTCAGCACCCCGTCAGGACTTCACCGCGGAGTTGGCCGAGACACGTCACCGCCCGCGGAGGGCGGCGACGGTGCTTTGCGAAGGCCAGAAAGCCTCCGCCGGCCCGGCCTGCCGCCTCCGCCGGGCCGATCGCCCCGGATTCGATGGCCGAAGCGGTCGTCGCGAGATCACCCTCCGGGGTGGCACCGGCCCCCGGAAACATGACCCCGACCGGAAACGTGACGGCCCCCGCCCCCTCGGGAGGGTGCGGGGGCCGTCTCCTGAGGACCGGGTCAGCGGGCGGAGCGGTTGACCGCCGAGATGACCGCCTTCAGGGAGGCGCGGGTCGTGTTGGCGTCGATGCCGATGCCCCACAGGACCTGACCGTCGATGGCGCACTCGATGTACGAGGCTGCCTGCGCGGAGGCGCCCTCGCTCATGGTGTGCTCCTGGTAGTCCAGCAGGCGGGCGTCCACGCCGATCGCCTGCAGGGCCGCGAAGAAGGCGGAGATCGGGCCGTTGCCGGAGCCGGACAGGACGGTCTCGACGCCGTCGACGACCGCCTCGACGGTCAGCGTGTCCGTGCCGTCCGTGTCGGAGGTGGTCTGGCCGGAGCGCAGCTGGATGCGCCCCCAGCGAGCACCGGCGTTGTCCGGGTTGGGCAGGTACTCGTCCTGGAAGACGGACCAGATCGCGGCCGGCGTGACCTCGCCGCCCTCGGTGTCCGTCTTCTGCTGGATGATCTTCGAGAACTCGATCTGCATCCGGCGGGGCAGGTCCAGCTTGTGGTCGTTCTTCAGGACGTACGCGATGCCGCCCTTGCCGGACTGCGAGTTGACCCGGATGACGGCCTCGTAGGAGCGGCCGACGTCCTTCGGGTCGATCGGCAGGTACGGCACCGCCCACTCGATGTCGTCGACGGTCTTGCCCTGGGCGGCCGCGTCGGCCTCCATGGCGTCGAAGCCCTTCTTGATGGCGTCCTGGTGGGAGCCGGAGAAGGCGGTGTAGACCAGGTCGCCCGCGTAGGGGTGGCGCGGGTGGACCTCCATCTGGTTGCAGTACTCGGAGGTGCGACGGATCTCGTCGATCTGCGAGAAGTCGATCTGCGGGTCGACGCCCTGGCTGAACAGGTTCATGCCCAGGGTCACCAGGTCGACGTTGCCGGTGCGCTCGCCCTGGCCGAACAGGCAGCCCTCGATGCGGTCGGCGCCGGCCATGATCGCCAGCTCGGCGGCCGCCACGGCCGTACCGCGGTCGTTGTGCGGGTGGACCGAGACGCAGATGTGCTCGCGGCGGGTCAGGTTCCGGGACATCCACTCGAAGCGGTCCGCGTGCGTGGACGGCGTCGAACGCTCCACGGTGGCGGGCAGGTTCAGGATGATCTCGCGGCCCGGGCCCGGCTGCCAGACGTCGCAGACCGCCTCGCAGACCTCCAGGGCGAAGTCCAGCTCGGTGTCGGTGAAGATCTCGGGGCTGTACTGGTAGCCGAAGATCGTGCGCTCGTCGAGCAGCTTCTCCGCGTACTCCATGACCAGGCGGGTGCCGTCCACGGCGATCTGCTTGATCTGCTCCTTCGAGCCGCGGAAGACGACCCGGCGGAAGGTGGGCGCGGTGGCGTTGTACAGGTGGACGGTGGCGCGCTTCGCGCCGACCAGGGACTCCACGGTCCGCTCGATCAGGTCCTCGCGGGCCTGGGTCAGTACGGAGATGGTGACGTCGTCCGGGATCGCGCCCTCTTCGATGATGGAGCGCACGAACGCGAAGTCGGTCTCGCCGGAGGACGGGAAGCCGACCTCGATCTCCTTGTAGCCCATGCGCACGAGCAGGTCGAACATCTCGCGCTTGCGGGCCGGGGACATCGGGTCGATCAGGGCCTGGTTGCCGTCGCGCAGGTCGGTGGACAGCCAGCGCGGGGCCTTGGTGATCCGCTGCTCGGGCCAGGTGCGGTCGGGGATCCGTACCTGCTCGTACCGGCCGTACTTGTGGATCGGCATCCCGGACGGCTTCTGCAGCTGCGTCGCGTTGGTGATCGGCGTGGGGCGGCTGACGAACGGGGACTGGGTCATGTGCGTTGGGCTCCTCGGGTCCAGCAAGAAGGACGGCCGACTGTCGAACGCAACACCAGGTCCCGCGGGGAGGGGGTCGGCCTACGACTACAGGCCCTCGCCGCGGCAGCTAAGGAGAAGCAGCCCGAAACGCATGATGTGCCGCAGCCTAGCCCAGGGACGTCGGAGACGGACGTCCTGTATCAGTATGCGGGACGGCACTCGCGTCAAGGGCGAACAGTGACGCATCACTCCATTTCGCCAATCCTCGTCTCAGCCCGTGACAGAGAGCTCACGCAGTGCCACATTGCGAGCATGACTCCCCAGACGCCTGTCTTCTGCTCGATCGTCCCCCCGCACCTCCTGGAGCACCTGGCGCACTCCTCGAACCCGGCCGTCGCCGCGGCCGCGCGCCGCACGCTCATCGCGGACGCCTCGGCCCGTACGTTCCGGATCCTGCCGCTGCCCGGCACCGCGCCCACGCTCGCCCCCGCCGAGGCCGGCAGGCCGCACCGCACGATCTACGACTGCGAGCGCGGCACCGACCTGCCGGGGGCGAAGGTCCGCGGCGAGGGCGACGCGGCGACCGGGGACGCCACCGTGAACCGGGCGTACGCCGGCCTGGGCGCCACCTTCGACCTCTTCCTCGACGCCTTCGGGCACGACTCCATCGACGGCGCCGGGCTCCCGCTGCTCGCCTCCGTCCACTACGACGAGAAGTACGGCAACGCCTTCTGGAACGGCGAGCAGATGGTGTTCGGCGACGGCGACGACGAGATCTTCCTCGACTTCACCCTCCCCGTGGACGTCATCGGCCACGAGCTCGCCCACGGCTTCACCCAGTACTCGGCGAACCTGGAGTACTTCAGCCAGTCCGGCGCCCTCAACGAGTCCGTCTCCGACGTCTTCGGCTCCCTCGTGAAGCAGTACGCGCTCGGCCAGTCCGCCGACACCGCCGACTGGCTCATCGGCGAGGGCCTCTTCCACCCGAACGTGGAGGGGACGGCACTGCGCTCCATGAAGGCCCCGGGCACCGCGTACGACGACGACATCCTCGGCAAGGACCCGCAGCCCGGTCACATGGACGACTACGTCCGCACCGGCCGCGACAACGGCGGCGTCCACATCAACTCCGGCATCCCCAACCACGCCTTCTACCTGGCGGCGACCGAGCTGGGCGGCAACTCCTGGGAGCGGGCCGGACAGATCTGGTACGACGTGATGACCGGCGGGACCCTCACCCCCGAGGCCCGGTTCTCCGAGTTCGCCGCGGCCACGGTGGCGGCGGCCCGGGCGCGGTACGGCGACGGGGAGGAGATCCAGGCCGTCCTGAAGGCCTGGTCGGCCGTGGGCGTACCGACCGACTGATCCGGCTGGTACACAGGTCCCATGCGGATTCGAGTGCGGCGCACGGGCGGTTTCGCGGGCATCGAGCGGTCGGCGGAGGTGGAGGTCTCGGGCCCCGAGTGGGAGTCCCTGACCACCGCCGTCCTCGCGGACGGCGACGACGAGCGCCGGGGCGTGCCGGACGGGTTCTCGTACGAGATCACCGTCGGCGCGCGCACGGTCCGCTGCCACGACCCGCGCCTCACCGACGCGCAGAGGACCCTCGTGACGAGGGTCCTCAAGGAAGGCGCGTAGGGGAAAGGCCCCTGGAAGCCCGCTTCCGGGGCCACGAGCCACGTCGCCGGGGCTAGAACCCCAGCTTGCGCAGCTGCTTCGGGTCGCGCTGCCAGTCCTTCGCGACCTTGACGTGGAGGTCCAGGAAGACCGGGGTGCCGAGGAGGGCCTCGATGTGCTTGCGGGACTTCATGCCGACCTCCTTGAGGCGGCTGCCCTTCGGGCCGATGATGATGCCCTTCTGGCTGGGACGCTCGATGTAGACGTTGGCGTGGATGTCGAGCAGCGGCCGGTCCGCCGGGCGGTTCTCGCGGGGGATCATCTCCTCGACGACCACCGCGATCGAGTGCGGCAGCTCGTCCCGTACGCCTTCGAGCGCGGCCTCGCGGATCAGCTCCGCGACCATGACCTGCTCCGGCTCGTCCGTGAGGTCGCCCTCCGGGTAGAGCGGCGGGGACTCGGGGAGCAGCGGGATCAGCAGGTCGGCGACGAGCTGGACCTGCTTGTTGCCGACGGCCGAGACCGGCACGATCTGCGCCCACTCGAAGCCCAGCTCCTTGCCGAGCTGGTCGACGGCGATCAGCTGCTCGGCGAGGGTCTTGGAGTCGACCAGGTCGGTCTTGGTGATGATCGCGACCTTGGGGGTCTTCTTGATCCCGGCGAGTTCCTTGGCGATGAACTTGTCGCCGGGGCCGAGCTTCTGGTCGGCGGGCAGACAGAAGCCGATCACGTCGACCTCGGCCCAGGTCGTGCGCACGACGTCGTTGAGCCGCTCGCCGAGGAGGGTGCGCGGCTTGTGGAGGCCGGGGGTGTCCACCAGGATCAGCTGCGCCTCGGGGCGGTGCACGATGCCGCGGACGGTGTGCCGGGTGGTCTGCGGCCGGTTCGAGGTGATGGCCACCTTCTGGCCGACCAGAGCGTTCGTGAGGGTGGACTTGCCCGCGTTGGGGCGGCCGACGAAGCAGGCGAAGCCGGCCCGGTGGACGGCTTCGGTTTCTTGGTTGCGAGCGCTCATGGGGGCCATTGTCCCCGATGAGCGGCCGCCTCACGTACTCACGTGCGCACTCGGCTCCGCGCGGGCCGCCCTGTGCCGCCGGATCCGCAGCCCGAAGAGGCCCGCGGCGCCCCCGGCGAGCAGGGTCGCGGCGGCGAGCCAGGGCAGGGCGAGGAAGGAGACGGTGCCGGTCTCCCTGACGTCCTTCGCGGTCGCGGTGAGGGTGATGTCACCCCAGTCGAGCTGCGGGGAGCCGGTCCACCGCTCGGTGAGCCGGATCTTCTGCCGGGGCAGCAGCTCGGACGGCACCTCGGCGAGGTCGCGGTCGAGGAGGGTGCGTCCGAAGAGGCCCTGCGCCCTGAGGGCGACCTTGGGGTTGAGGGTGACGTTGCCCCGGTTGTGCAGCGTGTACGAGACGACCGCGCTGCTCGTGCCGGCGCCGGGGACCAGCGGCCGGTCCTGGTCGACGGTGACGTCCTCGACGCCGAGGGCGGGCACGGTCGGCCCGTTGACCCGCAGGTAGAGACGGGCGGCGACGGCGCGCTGGACGCCGACGGCGACGTTGCCCTTCCCGCCGGGGCTGATCCGCTCGTCGAGCGCGACGAGCGCCCCGGGGTGGTCGCCGGGGTCGGCGTCGGCGGGGACGGTCAGCGTGTACCGGACGGTGACGGCGGACCCGGGCGGGACGGTGATCCGGGTCCGCTCGGGCTTGATCCAGGCGCCGGCGCCGGTCTGCTTCTCCCGCTGGGTGCGGACGGCGAAGCCGCCGTCCCGGTCGGTGTTGTAGGCGTCGGCGCCGTAGAGCCGGAAGGTCAGCGGGGCGGCCGTCTTGTTGGCGACGGTGACCCGGTCGGTGAGCGTGGCGCCCGGATCGGCGGTGAGGAAGAAGTAGGGGCGGCTGCCCAGCCGGGCGGCGGCCGGGTAGACGGCCCACTCGCCGTTCTCGGCGGCCCGCGCGTGCGGTGCGGGGCCCAGCAGGAGGAGCAGGACGCTCAGGAGGAGGACGTACAGGGTGCGCACGAGTCGGAAACCCCCGGGGTGCGGAGCGGGCCGGCCGGGTGCGCGCCCGGCCCGCACGGTGGTCAGGACAGGGTGAGCGTCAGCACGCCCGCGTACGAGCCCGGCGCCGTGAAGGCCGGGACGTCGAGGGAGAGCCCCGCGTCGATCGTGAACTCGCCGCCCGTGAGGGCGCCGTTCGGCGTGGAGGCGAGGGTCGCGCCGCCGCTGCCGACCGGACCGGACGAGCCGGCCGCGCAGGCGCTGGGGCTGCCGGCCTTGGCGGTGCAGGCCGGGGTCCAGCTGAGGCTGCCGGCGCCGATGGAGCCGCCGGGGCCGGTGAAGTCGGTGACCTTGCCGGTGAGGGACCAGCCCGCGGGGCCGCCGCGGAAGTCCTTCACCGTCACCGTCCTGAGGTCGCCGGTCGCCGCGCCGCCCTGACCGAAGTCGACGGACGACAGCTCGACGGCGTCCCCGGCCTGGGTCATGGACAGCTCACCGGCGGTGACGGCCGCGGTGATGGTCTGGCTGTTCGGCGGCGCCGGTACGACGACCTTGTACGCGGCGGGTCCTGCGCCCTTCTCGGGGTCCCAGGCCGCGCCCTCGTAGGCCACGATCCCGGTGGTCGCCACGTCGTTGACCTTCAGGCGCGCGGCGAAGGAGCCCTCGCTGTCGGTCGTGACGGTCATCTTGTCCGCGGTCTCCGCCGCGCCGGCCCGGCCGACGACGGTGACCTCGGTGAGCGGGGTGAACTTGGAGCCGTTGACGGTCACCCGGACGCCCGGGTCGCCGGACGCGGTATCGAGGGCCAGCGCTCGGGTGTTGGGGCTGGTCACGGGGCTCGCGACGACCGTCTCGGAGACCGGGGCGGGCGGGTTGAGCACCGTACAGGGGGTGTCCAGCTCCATGAGGTAGCTGGTGTGGATGTTGTAGTCGCCGGGCGAGAGGGTGATCGACCCGGCCTGGGTGACGGTGAAGGTGCCGGTCATCGAGAAGGCGGGGAAGGAGCCCTTGCCGGGGACCGGCGGGTTCTTCTTGGGGCCGTTGACGGTGACCGCGCCGCTCTGGGCGCCGCCGAGGACGACCTTGCCGCTGGGCGTCATGATGTCGGCCGGCAGCGCGAGGTCGACCGGGTTGGACGCGGCGGGCTTGGTGATCGTGTACGTCACCGTGACCGTCTCTCCGACCTTGGGGCTGGCCTTGTCGACGGTGATCTCCGCGGTGGTCGCGCCCGTGATGGGCGGGATGCCGGCGATCGGCGGCGGGACGCAGCGGGTCTGGAATTCCACCGGCTGGGAGGTGGTCGTCGCGCCGGCCGGGGCCGCGAACGCGCCTCCTGCGACCGCGAGGGCGGTGGCGCCGAGGACGGCTGTCCAGCGCCGTCTTCGGGCCGCCGCCCGGGATCGGGTGAGTGCCATGGGTGTGCCCCCTCCTGAGGGATGAGTGGGCGCCATTGACGGCTGCGGGCGGAGAGAAGTCAATGCAAGCGAAAGACATCGACTGATGACCCATCAGATCATGTCAAGATCCCCGGCCTGAGGTCGTTTCCCCAGGTCAGCAGCGCCTTCCAGGTGCCGGAACACGACGGAGACCGGTGCCGCCCAGGGCGACACCGGTCCGGTGGGTACGGAGGCTCAGCTGAAGACGAACGGGCCCGGCGACTGCGAGGTCAGCGCGTCGCAGTTCACCGTGACCCCGAAGATCACCATCTTGAGGGCGACACCCGCGAAGTACGAGTTGAGGCTGTCGCCCGAGGCCACGGTCCCGCTGAGGGGTCCGATGGTCACCGGCCCCACGGGGAGCGCCGGGTTCTTCTTGCCGCTGAAGACCCGTGTGCCGCCGCCGGCCTTGGCCAGCGTCAGCGTGGCGTTGATCTGGTTGGCGCCGACCGGGATCGGGGTCGTCACGGACGAGGTGAGGGTGATGGTGGCGGCGGTGCCGCTCTGCGTCGCGACGAGGGTGGCGCTGCCGCCGCCCCACGATCCGCAGTCGTACGTCGCCGTGGCCGAGCCCGGCGAGACGGCGGCGGCCGTCGGCGCGAAGGCGAGCGAGGCGGCGGCGAGTCCTCCGGCGATGACCGCGACGGTACCTAAGGTGCTTCTGCTTCTCATGGCGAGTTCGAACCCCTTCCGATGGCGAACGCAGGGGTGCGGACACTGCGTGAATGGTGGAGATCTGACGGTCCGTCGGGCGGACCGGTGTTCATTGAGACGCAGACCGCATGGGAAGGCAAGAGAAGATGCGGTGATCCTTCACAAGGACACAAACCCGCTGAAGCGCAAGGGCCCGGCGCGCGTACGCCGGGCCCTCGATGTCCCGTTCCCGCCGCTCGCCCGAGGGGCGAGCGCGTGCGCTCAGCCCGCCGTGACCGCCACGCGCAGCTGTCCGTCCGGGCCGGCCAGCAGAACCGGGGTCTCCGGGCCGCCGAGGTCCCGTACCGCCGCGCGGTCCTCGTCCGACGCGGACGCGGCGCTCGACACGACGGCCGCCGCCTCCAGGGACTGGGCGCCGCTCGCCACCGCCATCGCGACCGCGGTCCGCAGGGCGCTCAGCTTGAGCGACTCCAGCTCCACGGTCCCCGCCACGTACGTGCGACCGGTCTCGTCCCGTACGGCGGCCCCCTCGGGCACGCCGTTGCGGGCGCGGGCGCTGCGCGCCAGCGTGATGATCTTGAGGTCCTCGGCGCCGAGGTCGCCGTGCTCGCTGCTGAGTGTCATGCCCCGAGCATAGGTCCGCTGCGGACCGCGGCCCGCGACGGCCCCGGGGCGCAGCCGACGACGACCCCGGGGCTCAGCCGCCGACGCCCAGGCGCTCAGCCGCCGAGGCCCGGGCGCTCAGCCGCCGACGCCCGGGCGGTCAGCCCGCGACCGGGTACATCGCCCCGCGGCGTCCCTCGGGCGACACCAGCCACTCCAGCTTCTCCGCCGTACCGGCCTCCGGCAGCGGGGTGTGGAGCACGATCACCAGGTCCGGCCGGGCCGGGACCCTCAGCTGGGTCGCCTCGACGTACAACGTGCCGACCAGCGGGTGCTCCAGCTCCTTGCGGTTCTGGCCGCCGGGCAGGATGTCCCGCCGCTCCCACAGCTCCGCGAACTCCGGGCTCAGCTCCCTGACCTCCTCGACGACCTGCCGGAACCCCTCGTCCTCGGGGCTCTCCGAGCACGCCGAGCGGAACTGGGCGACGACCCGGGGGGCGATCTCCTCCCAGTGGCCCATGCGGGTGCGGTACAGCGGGTCGGTGAAGAAGGTGACCAGGCAGTTCTGGGCGCTCTCCGGACCCATCCCGAGCACGATCGCCGCCGCGTCGTTGTAGAGGACGGTGTTCCAGTACGCGTCCATGATGTGGGCGGGGAACGGCATCCACGCGTCGATGAGCCGCCGCAGCCCCTCGCACATGTCCCGGTCCTCCGGGGCCGTCTCCGGCGCCGGCGGGTTCAGCGCAGCAAGGACGTACAGATGGCGCCGCTCCGCCGGGCTCAGCCGCAGCACCCGCGCCACCGAGTCGAGCACCTGCGGCGAGACCGTGATGTCCCGGCCCTGCTCCAGCCACTGGTACCAGGAGACCCCGACGCCCGCGAGGACCGCGACCTCCTCACGGCGCAGCCCCGGCGTGCGGCGACGCGCGCCACCGTCCGGAAGGCCCGCCTCCGCGGGGCTCACCCGGGCCCGACGACTCATCAGGAACTCGCGCAGCTCGCCGAGTCGGTGCTGCTTCGCCGTGGTGCTCTCGAGAGCGGTGGCCACGTGTGCTTCCTCCCCCTGGATGCCTGGTGGTACGACCAACAGGATAAGTTCCCGCTCCCCAGCGTTGTTCCCGGACGCCGAAGGTGGGGTCATGGCAACCCTGACCTCTCCCCCCGCGGGCACCGGCACCGAGGCCGCCCCTCCGGCCGCTCCCCCGGTCCTCACCGGCCGCACCCGGCTCATCCTCTTCGTCCTGTGCGCCGCCCAGTTCATGGTCGCGCTCGACTTCTCCGTGCTGAACGTGGCGCTGCCCGTCCTCGGCGCCGACCTCGGCCTCGGCCAGTCCGCCCTGCAGTGGGCGGTCACCGCCTTCGCGCTGCCCTCCGGCGGCTTCCTGCTCCTCTTCGGCCGCGTCGGCGACCTCTACGGACGCAAGAAGCTGTTCCTCGCCGGACTCGCCCTCTTCGGCCTCGCGTCGCTGCTCGCCACCTTCGCCTGGAACCCGGCCGCCTTCCTCACCGCACGCGCCCTCCAGGGCATGGGTGCCGCCGCGATCGTGCCCACCGGCATGTCCCTGCTGACCACGACCTTCCCCGAGGGGCCGCTGCGCGACAAGGCGCTCGGCATCTCCGGCACCCTGCTCTCGCTCGGCTTCACCGTCGGCATGGTCCTCGGCGGCGTCATGACGGACACCCTCGGCTGGCGCTCCACCATGGGCCTGCTCGCGCTCTTCGCCGTGATCGTGCTGCCGCTGGCCCCCGGCCTGCTCCCCGAGTCCCGCACCCCCGAGCGGCCCCGCCTGGACGTGCCCGGCGCGGTGACCGTCACCGGCGGTCTGCTCGCCCTGATCTACGCCCTGTCGACGGCTGCCCAGCGCGGCTTCGGCGGCACGGACGTGCTGGTCACCCTGGTGGCGGGAATCGTGCTGCTCGCGGTGTTCGTGCGGGTCGAGTCCCGGCACGCGGCGCCGCTGGTGTCGCTGCCGATGCTGCGGCGCCGCACCGTCGCCTTCGGCAACCTGGGCGGTCTGATCACCTTCTCGATGATGTCGACCGTCATCTTCGTCCTCACCCTGTACCTGCAGGAGACGCTGGACCTGTCGGCCTTCGCGACCGGACTGGTCTTCGGTGTGCAGGGCGTGATGTCGGTCGTGGCCGGCATGCTCGCGCCGAAGGTGATCGGCCGGATCGGCGCCCGCGCCACCCTGGTCGGCTCGCTGGCCGGCCAGGGCGTGCTGACGGCAGCGCTGCTCGGCCTGGGCGAGGAGTCGGGCGTGGCCCTGGCCACCGTCGCCGTCTCACTGGCCTCGATGTGCCACCTGGGCGCGATCATCTCGTACGGACTGACCGTCACCTCGGGCGTCCCGGACGGGGAGCAGGGCCTGGCGACCGGTCTGGTGACGACCACCCAGCAGGTCGGCCTCACGATCGGCATCCCGCTGCTCGGCGTGCTCGCCACCACGGGCGGCGACCTGTTCGGAGGGGTCCGCACGGTCCTCGTCCTGGACGCGGCGATCGTCCTCGGCACGGCGGTCCTGGTCGGCCTCGGCCTGCGACGCCGGTCCTGAACCACGCCGGCGGGAGAGCGACGGCCGGCCGGGGAGCCGGCCGTCGGGCGCCATGACCGGTCGAGGGCTACGGCCGGTCGAGGGCTACGGCCGGTCGAGGGCTACGGCAGGTCGAGGGCTACGGCCGGTCGAGACGGAGCCGTACGGCCTTCGGCAGACCCGCGACCACCAGGTCGTACGAGTCCTCGACGAGCTCCCGGACCATGCGGTCCGGGAGCTCTCCGACGGTCACCGTGTTCCAGTGCCGCTTGTTCATGTGATAGCCCGGGGCGATCGCCGGATGCTCCTCGCGGAGCCGTACGGCGTCGTCCGGATCGCACTTGAGGTTGACCCGCAGCGGCGCGGTCTCCAGCGACGAGAGCGCGAACAGCTTCCCGGCGACCTTGAAGACGGAGATGTCGGGCCCGAACGGGAACTCCTCCGCCGCGTCGTTGAAGTCCAGGCAGAACGCGCGCAGCTCGTCGGGGGTCATGCCGGCTTCTCCTCCGGTTCCAGGGGTTCCACGAGAACGGTGACGATCTTGTTCCGGCGGCCGGCCGGGGACTCGGCCGTCAGTCGCAGCGAGCGCCCGTCCGGCAGCTCCACGACCGCCTTGGCGCCCGCGATCGGGACCCGGCCGAGCGCCTTCGCGAGCAGTCCGCCGACGGTCTCCACGTCCTCGTCGTCGTACTCGTCGGGCCCCAGGCCGTACAACTCGCCGAGGTCGCCGATGTCGAGGCGCGCGGTGACCCGGTGACTGCCCCCGCCGAGGTCCTGGACCGGCGGCAGCTCCCGGTCGTACTCGTCGGTGATCTCGCCGACGATCTCCTCCAGGATGTCCTCGATGGTGACGATCCCGGCCGTGCCGCCGTACTCGTCGATGACGACGGCGACGTGATTGCGCTCCTGCTGCATCTCGCGCAGCAGGTCGCCGGCGTTCTTGGTGTCGGGCACGAAGGCGGCGGGCCGCATCGCCGTCGACACCACGTCCGCCTCGGAGTCCCGGTTGATGTGCGTCTTGCGGACCAGGTCCTTCAGATACACGATGCCGACGATGTCGTCCTCGTTCTCCCCGGTGACGGGGATGCGGGAGAAGCCCGAGCGCAGCGCGAGGGTGAGGGCCTGACGGATCGTCTTGTACCGCTCGATGCAGATGAGATCGGTACGGGGCACCATCACCTCCCGTACGAGCGTGTCGCCCAGCTCGAAGACCGAGTGCACCATGCGGCGCTCCTCGTCCTCGATCAGCGACTCCTGCTCGGCGAGGTCCACCATGGCCCGCAGCTCGGCCTCGGAGGCGAAGGGGCCCTTGCGGAAGCCCTTGCCCGGCGTCAGCGCGTTGCCGATGAGGATCAGCAGCTGCGGGATCGGCCCCATGATCCGGGCCAGCGGCAGCAGGACGTACGCGGCGGCCGTCGCCGTGTTCAGCGGGTGCTGGCGGCCGATGGTGCGCGGTGAGACGCCCACGGCCACGTACGACACGAGGACCATCACGGCGATGGCGACGAGCAGCGCCTCCCAGGTCTCCGGGAAGGCTTCGAGGCAGGCATAGGTGACGAGGACGCCGGCCGCCATCTCGCAGGCGACGCGCACCAGCAGCGCCACGTTGAGATAGCGGGTGGGGTCGGAGGCGACCTGGGCGAGTTTCTCGGCCCCGCGCCGGCCGGACCGTACGGCCTCGGCGGCCCGGAAGCTGGAGACGCGCGCGAGACCGGCCTCGGCGCAGGCGGCGAGCCAGGCCACGACGACCAGCGCGACGGCGCCGAGGATCAGCGAGACGTCCATCGGGGTCAGGAGACGGTCGGGGCGGGGGACGGGCCGGTCAGGCCCTTCTCCTCGCGCCAGCCGTCGACGATCGCCGCCTGGAGGCCGAACATCTCGGCCTTCTCGTCGGGCTCCTCGTGGTCGTACCCGAGGAGGTGGAGCACGCCGTGGACGGTGAGCAGCTGGAGCTCCTCGTCCATGGAGTGCTCCGTCGGCGCGTCCTTGCCCTGCTGGGTGGCGACCTCGGGGCAGAGCACGATGTCGCCCAGGAGCCCCTGCGGGGGCTCCTGGTCGTCCTTCGCCGGCGGACGGAGCTCGTCCATCGGGAAGGACATGACGTCCGTCGGACCCGGCAGGTCCATCCACTGGATGTGGAGCTGTTCCATCGCCTCCGCGTCCACGACGATCACCGAGAGCTCGGAGAGGGGGTGGATGCGCATGCGCGCGAGCGCGTAGCGGGCGATGTCGAGGATCGCCTGCTCGTCGACCTCGGTGCCGGACTCGTTGTTGACGTCGATCGACATGTGTTCTGCGTTCTACTTCCCGTTACGGCCGCGACGGTGCTCGCCGCGGCGGTCGTCGCGGCTCTCGTTGCGGAGGTCGTACTGCTCGTACGCGTCGACGATACGGCCGACGAGCTTGTGCCGGACGACATCCTGCGACGTGAGCGTCGAGAAGTGGACGTCCTGGACCCCTTCCAGGATGTCGCGGACCTGCCGCAGACCGCTCTTCGTCCCGTTCGGCAGGTCGACCTGGGTGACGTCACCGGTGATGACGATCTTCGAGTCGAAGCCGAGGCGGGTGAGGAACATCTTCATCTGCTCGGGGTTCGTGTTCTGCGCCTCGTCCAGGATGATGAACGCATCGTTGAGGGTGCGACCCCGCATGTATGCCAGCGGGGCGACCTCGATCGTCCCGCTCGCCATGAGCTTGGGGATGGAGTCGGGGTCGAGCATGTCGTGCAGCGCGTCGTAGAGCGGGCGCAGGTAGGGGTCGATCTTCTCGTAGAGCGTGCCGGGCAGGAAGCCGAGGCGCTCGCCGGCCTCGACGGCCGGGCGGGTCAGGATGATCCGGGTGACCTGCTTGGACTGCAGGGCCTGGACCGCCTTGGCCATGGCCAGGTAGGTCTTTCCCGTACCGGCGGGACCGATGCCGAAGACGATCGTGTGCTTGTCGATCGCGTCGACGTACCGCTTCTGGTTGAGGGTCTTGGGACGGATCGTACGACCGCGGTTGGAGAGGATGTTCTGCGTGAGCACCTCGGCGGGGGTCTCCTCCCCGCCCTCCGAACCGTTCTCGCTCGCCCTGAGCATGGCGATCGAGCGTTCCACAGCGTCCTCCGTCATCGGCTGACCGGTGCGGAGCACCAGCATCATCTCGTCGAACAGGCGTTGGATCAGCGCGACTTCCGCCGCGTCGCCGACCGCGCTGACCTGGTTGCCGCGGACGTGGATGTCGGTCTCAGGGAATGAGCGCTCGATCACGCGGAGCAGGGCGTCACCGGAGCCGAGCAGGCTGACCATCGGGTGCTTGGCGGGGACGGTGAACTGGGCGCGGGCTTCGCCGGGCGCGCCGTTGTGGGATGTGGGCGTCTGAGTCATGGGCCGGCACTGTGGCCTGCACACACCTCCCGATGCAGGGCTGTCGCCGCTCGACCGCCTCTGGGCTACCAAGCCTACGACTCGGGTCCGACAGGCTGTAGCGGTTTACGAGTGGGTCGCCCTGAACCCGATCGTCGGCACGGCCCGGCGCAGCGGCCACGCGCGCGCGGGGGCGGGCAGGAGCCGCTCCAGGAAGGCGTAGCGGTCGCGCAGGGCCTCGGGGTCCTGGCTCTCGTGGCCCTGGACCTGCTGCCACCAGGCGGCGATCTCGCCCCAGGTGGGGGCGGACAGGGAGCCGCCGAACTCCTGGACGGAGAGGGCGGCGGTGAGCCCGGCGAAGGCGAGGCGGTCGGCGAGCGGCCAGTCGGCGAGGGTGCCGGTGACGAACCCGGCGACGAAGACGTCCCCGGCGCCGGTGGGGTCGAGGGCGGAGACCTGGATGGCGGGGACCTCGGCGGTCTCGCCGGTGCCGCCGTCTACGGCGTAGGCGCCTTCGGAACCGAGCGTGACGACGGCGTAGCGGACCTTGTCGGCGAGGGCGCGGGCGGCGGCCCGGGGGCAGTCGGTCCGGGTGTAGCGCATCGCCTCGGCGGCGTTCGGCAGGAAGGCCTCGCAGTGCGCGAGGCCGGTGAGGCCGGCCAGGTCCCAGCGGCCGGTGTCGTCCCAGCCGACGTCGGCGAAGACCTTGGCGCCGCCGCGGGCGGCCTGGGCGACCCAGTCCTCGTCCCGGCCGGGGACGAGGGAGGCGACGGCCGCGCGCGCGTGCGGCGGGTAGGCGGGCAGGGCGCCGTCGAGCGGCGGGGCCTCGTGGCCGTGGGAGACCATCGTGCGCTCGCCCTCGTAGGCCATGGAGACCGTGACCGGGGAGTGCCAGCCGGGGACGGTGCGGGAGAGCGACAGATCGATCCCCTCGCCCTGTTCGAGCGCGTCCCAGCAGTACTCGCCGTAGTGGTCGTCGCCGAAGGCGGCGGCGAGGGAGGTGCGGAGCCCCAGCCGGGCGAGGGCGGTGGCCATGTTGGCGACGCCGCCGGGGCTGGAGCCCATGCCGCGGGCCCAGGACTCGGTGCCGCGGACGGGGGCGGAGTCGAGGCCGGTGAAGATGATGTCGAGGAAGACCGTGCCGGTCAGGAAGACGTCGCAGGCGGGATCGGTGGGCTCGCGCAGGCACACCAACGGGTCGACCCCGGCGTCCTGTTGCGACTGGTCTCCCCTTGCTGTGGTCACGGCGGACTCCCCGGTCGTGGTGCGTGGACCGGCACCGTGGTGCCGATCTGGACAGTGTGCCCGATGGGGCTTGAGAGGCGGGGGGACACCACACGACGCTCGCGCGGTACCCATCCCACTGGACCCCAAACCAATTGTGACCCGTATCACGGACCGAATCGGGGGAATCCACCTTCTCCGGCCACTCGGATGCTTGATACACATGGTGCCGCGACCCCGTGGCTCACCGGGCGCCGTCTCACTTCCCTGTTCAGTTCCTGGAACGCCCATGTCGTCGCGCCCGCGCGTCCCGGGGGCCCTCGCCGCCCTCGTCTCCCTCTTCACCGCCGGTTACCTGGCCCCGTACCTGCTGCCGACCGTCGTCGGCCGGCTCTCCGCCGGGCTCGGCCTCACCCCGGCACAGGCGGGCCTCGTCGGGTCCGTCCTGCTCCTCGGCTCCTCCACCGCGGGCTTCACGCTCGCCGCGCGCGGGGACCGGATCGGCCCCCGCCGGGCGGCCCGCGCGGGCCTGCTCGCGATGGCGGTGGGTTACGGCTCCGCCGCCGCGACCGGCATCGTGCCCCTGGTGGTCGCGGGCGCGGTCCTCGGCGGCCTCGGCTCCGGTACGGCGACGGCGGTGGCCGCGGCCGGCATCGCCGGGCAGCGGGACCCCCACCGGGCCTCCACCCTCGGCCTGCTCTCGGTCTCGGCCACGGCGGGCGCGCTCTACCTCACCCTCCCGCACCTGTCCGGCGGCCACGCCCCGCCGCTGCTCGCGATCGCCTGCGCGGCGGCCCTGGTGTGGCCGCTCACCAGCAGGCTGCCGGGCGCGGTCCGGGAGCCCCGCGAGTCCGCCCCGACCGGCCCCCTCCCCCACCGCACGGCGGGCGCGGCCCTGGCGGGCGGCATCCTCCTCTGGTCCCTCTCCCAGAACGCCCTGTGGGGCGTGAGCGGCCGCATCGGCCTCACCCAGGCCGGTCTCTCCGAGGTCACGGTCGGCGCGGTCTTCGCGGCGGCGCTCGGCGCGGGACTCCTGGGGGTCACGGCGGCCGGCGCACTGGGCTCGCGCCTGGGCCGGGCGGTACCGATCGGCGTGGGCACGGTCGTGATCGCGGCCTGCGTCCTGCTCAGCTCGGCGGCGGAGGACCTCGCCTCCTTCGCGACCGGCGAGATCCTGTGGAACGCCTGCTACCCGGTGGTCCTCTCCTACCTCCTGGGCCTGGCCGCCTCCCTCGACCCCCGGGGCCGCTGGGCGGTCCTGGTCGGCGCGGCGTCCTCCCTGGGCGTGGCCTGCGGCCCCCTGGCGGGAAGCCTCCTGTCGGAGGGCGCGGGGTACCCGGGCATGGGCGCGGTCCTGTGCGCCCTGCTCGTCCTGGTCGCGATCCCGATGACGGCGGTGGCCCGCCACGTCTCGGGCCGCCCGCTGGTCCCCGGCTCGGTACGACGACGGGGCGGCGCGGCGGGCGCGGTCCTGGCGGGCACGGCGGCGGCGACCCCGCCGACGGTCCCGCAGATGGGCGCGCCGGAACAGGAGATCACCCCGGTCCGGGTCCCGACGGGCCGCCGCCGCCTCGTGAAGTCGGCCTACCGACTGGCGAGGCCGAGCGACCGGGGCTGAGGGGGGCGCCTGCCCGCCTACTCCCCGCCGAACTCGTACGCCTCGACCTCGGCCAGGTACCGCGCCCGTCGAGGCTCGTCATCCTCCAGGAACGACGCCTCGAACGAGTTCCGCGCCAACTCCCGCAACCGCTCCGACGACAGCCCCAAGGCCTCCCGCACCCCGTCGAAGTTGTCCCCCACGTACCCGCCGAAGTACGCCGGGTCGTCCGAGTTCACGGTGACGAGCAGCCCCGCCGCCATCATCGCCGGCAGCGGGTGATCACCCAGCACGTCGATCGCCCGCAGCCGCACGTTCGACAGCGGACAGAGCGTCAGCGGCACCCGCTCCCGCACGAGCCGTTCGACGAGCTCCGGGTCCTCCATGCACCGCAGACCGTGGTCGATCCGCTCCACCCCGAGGACGTCGAGCGCCTCACGGACGTACTCCGCCGGACCCTCCTCGCCCGCGTGGGCGACGCGGCGCAGCCCGAGCGCCGCGGCGGCCTCGTACACCTCGCGGAACTTGGCCGGCGGGTGGCCGACCTCCGCCGAGTCCAGGCCGACGCCGGTGATCCGGTCCAGATAGGGCTTCGCGGCGTCCAGGGTGGCGAGCGCCGACTCCGCCGACTCGTCGCGCAGGAAGCACATGATGAGCCGGGTGGAGACCCCGTACCGCTCCTCGGAGCGTTCGAGGGAGGAGCTCAGGCCCTCGATCACCGTGCCGATGGGGACGCCGCGGGCGGTGTGCGCCTGCGGGTCGAAGAAGATCTCGGCGTGCCGGACGCCCTGGGCGGCGGCCCGCTCCAGATAGGCGTCGGTGAGCTCGGTGAAGTCCTCGGCGGTGCGCAGGACGGCCATCAGGCCGTAGTAGAGGTCGAGGAAGGACTGGAGGTCGCTGAAGCGGTACGCCTCGCGCAGGGCCTCGGTGTCCGCGTACGGCAGGGTGACGCCGTTGCGCGCGGCGAGCGCGAAGGCCAGCTCGGGTTCGAGGGTGCCTTCGATGTGGAGGTGCAGTTCGGCCTTGGGGAGAGCCGCGGGGAGGGGCATGGGTGGTGCTCTATCTCTTCGGTACGGGGACCCTCATGAGGTCCTGGGCAATGCTCAGTTCGCCGTCGAACCCGGCCGCCCGCGCCTGCCGCTCGAACTCGGCCGGGTCGGAGTAGCGCTGCGAGAAGTGGGTCAGGACGAGGTGCCGTACGCCCGCGTCCCGGGCGACCGCCGCGGCCTGTCCGGCCGTCAGGTGGCCGTGGTCGGTGGCGAGGCGGACGTCCTCGTCGAGGAAGGTCGACTCGATGACGAGCATGTCGGCGCCTTCGGCGAGCGCGTGCACGCCGTCGCAGAGCCGGGTGTCCATGACGAAGGCGAACCGCTGCCCGCGCCGGACCTCGCTGACGTCGTCGAGGGTCACGCCGCCGAGGGCGCCCTCGCGCTGGAGACGGCCCACGTCGGGGCCCTCGATGCCGTGCGCGGCGAGCCGTTCGGGCAGGATGCGGCGCCCGTCGGGCTCGGTGAGCCGGTAGCCGTACGACTCGACCGGGTGCGAGAGCAGGCACGCGTCGAGGGTGTACGCGTCGGTGACGGCGAGCGGCCCGTCGGCGGCCACCGGCGCCTCGGCCAGCCGCACGGTCTCACGGTAGGCCGTGGCGTACCGCAGCCGCTCGAAGAAGTGCCGCCCGCTCGCCGGGTAGTGCGCGGTGACGGGGTGCGGGACCTGGTCGAGGTTGATCCGCTGGATCACCCCGGCGAGGCCGAGCGAGTGGTCGCCGTGGAAGTGCGTGACGCAGATCCGGTCGATGTCGTGCGCGGCGACCCCGGCGCGCAGCATCTGGCGCTGGGTGCCCTCACCGGGGTCGAAGAGGATGCCCTGTCCGTCCCAGCGCAGCAGGTAGCCGTTGTGGTTGCGGTGCCGGGTCGGGACCTGGCTTGCGGTCCCGAGCACGACGAGTTCCCGTACGGACATGGGTGCTGCCGGTCTAGCCGGGGGGCCAGTTGAGGCCGCGGCCGCCCAGCACGTGCGCGTGGGCGTGGAAGACGGTCTGGCCCGCGCCGGCGCCCGTGTTGAAGATGATCCTGAAGCCGCTGCCCTCGACCTTCTCCTGGGCGGCCACCTCTCCGGCCTCGCGCAGTATGTCGGCGGCGACGGTCGGGGCGGCGGTGGCCAGGGACGCCGCGTCCGGGTAGTGGAGGCGCGGGATCACGAGGACGTGGCTGGGCGCCTGCGGGTTGATGTCGCGGAACGCGAGCGTGGTCTCCGTCTCGCGCACGATCGTCGCGGGGACCTCCCCCGCCACGATCTTGCAGAACAGGCAGTCGCTCTGCGGCTCTCCGGCCATGGCCCGGGCCTCCTCGCCTCGTCGGTCGCTACACGCGCATGCTATCCGCCGCCGTGTCCCAGGTCAGTCCTCGGGCGCGCGCCGGTTGAGGGCCGAGCGGCTCACCCAGTACGTGATGATCACGGCCCAGAACAGCGGCGTCCCGAGCCCGCCGACCACTCCGGCGTCGAAGGACCAGAGGGCCATCGACACCACCGAGTACAGCCCGAGCAGCCCCACGGCGACGGCCATCGCGATCACCGGCCGGCAGGAGCGCGCCACCAGGAACATCGGGCGGCGCAGCCGGGGCGGCACCCGGCGGCTCATCCACAGCGCCCAACCGCCCCAGGCGCCGGCGATCACGGCCGCGCCGATCAGGAACGGCACGATCGCGTCCGCGCCGGTGCCACCGCTCCGGGCCGGGGCGGCGCCGAACGTCGAGGCGATGAAGCCGAGCAGCGCCACCCAGCGCGCCCCGGCGACGGTGTTCCAGGCCATGGCCTCCAGGTTGTAGCGGGCCTTGCGGTCCTGGAGGTCGAGCGCGGCGGAGGCGACGAAGCCCTCGGCGGCCTGGGTCCAGGCCCCGCGCCGGAACCAGCGGCGCCGCAGCCGGAGCAGCGACAGGTTGTTGTGCGCCTCACTGCTCTGCGGGTTGAGCCGCAGAGCGGCCTCGTACGCCCGCTGCGCGGTGGCGTGGTCGCCCCGGCGCTGGGCGGTGAGCCCCACCAGGAAGTGGGCCGCGTCCTCCTCGGGTGCGAGGCTGACGGCGGCCCGCGCCGCCTCGTACGCCTCGACGGTACGCGCGGGTGTACGCGCGTGCTCCGCGAACTGCGCGAGGGCGGTACCGAGGGCGTAGTGGGTGCCCCAGTACTGCGGGGCGAGCTGCACGGAGTACCGGGCGGCGGCCTCCGCCTCCTGGAACCGCCGCAGTGCGAGCAGGATCTGGACGCGCATCAGCCAGGCCATGAGCAGCTCGGGTTCGGCGCGCAGCGCCCCGTCCACGGCTTCCAGGGCGGCCTGGTGCTTCTCGGCGCGGTGATGGCAGCGGGCGAGCAGGACGAGCGCCTCCGCGTCCTCCGGTTCGCTCGCCAGGTGCTGGGCGACCAGTTCCCCGGCCTGCGTGAACCGCCCGGTGTCGTACAGGGCCTCGGCGCGCAGCAGCGTGGTCGGCGTGGTCACAGCTTGCGCTTCCGCTTGAGGTGGGCGAGGAGGTCGTCGTACAGGCCGCCCTCGTTGGCGAACATGGCGACGTTCCGCGCGGCCGCGAACCACGGCTCGGTGGACGGCTTGATCTGCTTGGCCGCGCCCAGCAGGTCCCTGGTGGTGATCAGCCGCACGGAACCGCTGCGGGCGGAGTCGAGCAGCGCGGCCTCGGCGGCCGACTCGCAGACATGGGCGAGGTCGGCGCCGGAGAAGTCCTCGGTGGCCTTGACGAGCTTGCCGAGGTCGACGGCCTCGATGGGCCGCTCGCGCAGGTGGTAGCGGAGGATCGCCTCGCGCGCGGTGGCGTCGGGCGGCAGCACGAGCAGCGTGCGGTCGAGGCGACCGGGGCGGCGCAGCGCGATGTCCACGTCCCAGGGCACGTTGGTGGCGGCGAGCACGAACACGCCCTCGTTGCCCGCGCCGCTCGCGATGCCGTCGAGTTCGGTGAGGAGCTGGTTGACGACGTTGCGCAGTCCGCTGTGGTGGGTGCGGGAGCGCTTGGCGCCGAGGGCGTCCAGCTCGTCGAGGAAGACGACGCAGGGGGCCTGGCGGCGGGCGGTCTCGAAGATGTCGTGGATGTTCTTCTCGGAGGCCCCGATCCACATGTCGAGGACGTCGGAGAGCGAGACGGTGAGGAAGTTCGCGCCCAGCTCGCCCGCGACGGCCCGCGCGATGAAGGTCTTGCCGCAGCCGGGAGGCCCGTAGAGGAGCAGACCGCCGCGCAGCGACTTGCCGTACAGCCTGCGCAGTTCGGGGTTGCGCATGGGGGCGAGGAAGGCGGCCTCCAGGCGCTCCTTGACCTCGTCCATGCCGCCGACGTCCGCGAGGCGCACGGCGCCGGGCGCGTCGACGTCCCAGGCGTCGGCGTCCCCGGCGGCTCCGTCGCCGCCGGCGGCCTGCGGGTCCTCCAGGAAACGGGGCCCGACGACGTCCTGCACCTGCTGCTCGGCGGCGTCCCAGTCGAAGGCGGGGGTCCTGCCCGCGGTCGGCTCGGGCCGCTCGGCCGGCCCCGTCGGCTCGGGGGCGCGCTCCGCGGGAGCGGCGGCCGCGGCCGGCGGCATCCCCATGGCCCGCACCATCAGCGCACGCGCGTCCGCGTCCCCCGGCGCGTGCTGGAGCGCGACGGCCGCCTCCGCGACGGCCTCGTCGTTCCGTCCCTCGGAGAGGAGGAGCTCGGCGAAGTGAAGACGCAGGGGTACGTCACCGGGGGCGGCGGCCACGGCGGCGCGCAGACTGCGGATCAGGGGGGACTCGTCGGCCATGCGGCCAGCCTAAGGAGCGCGCGGGGCCGGATGTCCACCGGGTTCGGTCCGTCGCGCACTCCGTACACTTCGCCGGATGAGACGCGACCGCGTACCGCGCAGGCTGACGGTGGGGCCCACGGTGTGGCTGTGGACGGTCGGGCACCACCACACCCCGGACTGCCTGACGTTCCTCACCCTGCGCCGCGCCGAGAACCGCCACGCCCAGCTCCGGCTGGTCTTCCGGGAGGGCCCGGGCCGCATCGTGGCCGGCTACCCCTTCGGCGCGGGCGACATCGCCGCGGCCGGTGCCGGCGCCATCCTCAACCTGAACGAGCCGGGCGTCGCACGCCGCTTCCTGGACGAGGCGGCGGCCCGCGGCCTGCTCCCGACCGCCCACGGCATCCACGACGAGGACGGCTGGCCCCTCTACGACACCCTGACGACAGGGCAAGCACCCGCGGGCGCCGGGGCCGCGGGGAGCCCTGAAGCCTGAAGCGCGCGACGCCGGGAGCCCCGGAGGCCTGAGCGTGCGACGCCGGGAGCGGCCGAATCCGGGAGCGCGCGACGCCGGGAGCCCCGGAGGCCTGAGCGTGCGACCCCGGGAGCGGCCGAATCCGGGAGCGGTCAGCTCCAGCGGCCCGTGCGCCCCAGGACGAGCGCCGTCGCCGCCGTGCCCGCCGTCGACGTCCGCAGCACGCTCCGGCCGAGCCGGTACGGCTTCGCCCCGGCCGCCTCGAACGCCGCGAGCTCCTCGGGGGAGACCCCGCCCTCGGGTCCGACGACCAGCACGATCGAGCCCTTCCCGGGGAGTTCGGCGGTGGCGAGCGCGCCGCTCGGGTGGTCGCGGTCCTCGTGCAGCACGGCCGCGAAGTCGGCGCCGGCCAGCAGCGCGGCGACCTGCTTGGTCGTCATCAGGTCCGCGACCCCGGGGAACCGGGAGCGGCGCGACTGCTTCCCGGCCTCGCGCGCGGTGGACCGCCACTTGGCGAGCGCCTTGAGGCCCCGGTCGCCCTTCCACTGCGTGATGCAGCGGGAGGCGGCCCACGGCACGATCGCGTCCACCCCGGTCTCCGTCATGGTCTCGACGGCGAGTTCGCCCCGGTCGCCCTTGGGCAGCGCCTGGACGACCGTGATCCGGGGCTCCTCCTCGGGGTCCTCGTGGACCTCGTCGACCCGCACGGTGAGCTGGTCCTTGCCCTCGGCGGCCAGCACCACGCACGCGGCCCAGCGGCCCAGCCCGTCGGCGAGGACGAGCTCCTCGCCCGCCCGCAGCCGCTTCACGGAGACGGCGTGCCGGCCCTCCGGACCGTCCAGGAGGAAGCTCCCGGGGCCGGGAACGGCGTCGACGACGAAGACGGGTGCGGTCATGAGGCGCTCCTGTGGGGCAGCTCGGAGAGAGCGGTGTCGAGTTCGGCGGCCAGTACCTCGACCAGCTGCCCGGCGGGGAGTTCGCGGGCGAGCCGGTGGCCCTGACCGGCCCACAGGGCCATGCCCTGGGCGTCGCCGGCGGTGGCGGCGGCCTTGCGGATCGGGGCGGTGAGGTGGTGGATCTCGGGGTAGGCGGCGGGGGCGTACGGCCCGTGCTCGCGCATGAAGCGGTTGACGAGGCCGCGCGCCGGCCGGCCGGTGAAGGCCCGGGTGAGGGCGGTCCGGGTGTACAGCGGGTCGGTCAGGGCCCGCTTGTGCAGCGGGTGGGCGCCCGACTCGGGGCAGCAGAGGAAGGCCGTGCCGAGCTGGGCGGCGTCCGCCCCGGCGGCCAGGGCCGCGGCGATCTGCGCGCCGCGCATGATGCCGCCGGCCGCGACGATCGGCAGGGCGACGCTCTCGCGGACCAGGCTGACCAGGGTGAGCAGCCCGGTGCCCGGGGCGTCGTCGGCGGGGTCGTCGCGGAACGTGCCCTGGTGTCCGCCCGCCTCCGCGCCCTGCACGCAGACGGCGTCCGCCCCGGCCTGCTGGGCGGCGAGGGCCTCCTCGGCGGAGGTGACGGTGACGATCGTGAACGTTCCCACACGCGCGAAGGAGGCGAGTACCTCGGGCGCGGGGCAGCCGAAGGTGAAGGAGACCACACGCACCGGGTCCTCCAGGAGGATCGCCAGCTTGGCGTCGTACGCGTCGTCACGGCAGTCGTCGGTCTCGCCGAGCGGGGTCTCGTACCAGGTGGCCTCGCCCGCGAGCTGATGCCGGTAGACCTCGACGGAGGCGGGGTCGGCGGGCCGTCCGGACTCCGGCAGGAAGAGGTTGACGCCGAAGGGGCGTGCGGTGAGCCCACGCACCTGCTTGATCTCCTGGTAGAGGCCTCCGGCCGTCTTGTACCCGCCGGCCAGGAAGCCGAGCGCCCCGGCCGCGCACACGGCTCCGACCAGCTCGGGGGAGGAGGCGCCACCCGCCATGGGGGCCTGCACGATCGGAACCCGAGAGAGATCGTTCAGTGCGGTGGTGGACATATGGGCATCGTGTCATGCCCCTGCTTCCGGGCCGAATCCGTACGTCAGGTACGGAGGAGGGCGGCGTCCGCAGTCCGCGGTCGCCGCCCCTTCCGTACGGAAATCCCGCCTAGCGCCCGTTGAACGCGTCCTTCAGCCGGGAGAACAGCCCCTGCTGCCCCGGCTGGAACTGCCCCGTGGGCCGCTCCTCGCCGCGCAGCTTGGCCAGTTCGCGCAGGAGGCGCTCCTGCTCCGCGTCGAGCTTGCCCGGGGTCTGCACCTCGACGTGCACGATCAGGTCGCCCCGGCCGTTGCCGCGCAGATGCGTGACGCCGCGGCCGTGCAGCGGGATCGACTGGCCGGACTGGGTGCCCGGACGGACGTCGATCTCCTCAAGGCCGTCGAGGGTCTGCAGCTGCACCTTGGTACCGAGCGCGGCCGCCGTCATCGGGAGGGTGACCGTGCAGTGCAGGTCGTCGCCGCGCCGCTGGAAGGTGTCGTGCGGGGTCTCGTGGATCTCGACGTACAGGTCGCCGGCGGGGCCGCCGCCGGGGCCGACCTCGCCCTCGCCCGCGAGCTGGATCCGGGTGCCGTTGTCGACACCGGCCGGGATCTTGACCGTGAGGGTGCGGCGGGACCGGACCCGCCCGTCGCCCGCGCACTCGGGGCACGGGGTCGGGACGACGGTGCCGAAGCCCTGGCACTGCGGGCAGGGGCGCGAGGTCATGACCTGGCCCAGGAAGGACCGGGTGACCTGCGAGACCTCGCCGCGGCCGCGGCACATGTCACAGGTCTGCGCGGAGGTGCCGGGTGCGGCGCCCTCGCCCGAGCAGGTCGTACAGACGACCGCCGTGTCGACCTGGATGTCCTTGGTGGTGCCGAAGGCCGCCTCGTTGAGGTCGATCTCCAGGCGGATCATGGCGTCCTGGCCGCGGCGGGTCCGCGAGCGCGGGCCGCGCTGCTGGGACGTGCCGAAGAAGGCGTCCATGATGTCGGAGAAGTTGCCGAAGCCACCGGCCCCGAAGCCGCCCGCGCCGCCTCCGCCGGAGGCCGAGAGCGGGTCGCCGCCCAGGTCGTAGACCTGCTTCTTCTGCGGGTCCGAGAGGACCTCGTAGGCGGCGTTGATCTCCTTGAAGCGTTCCTGCGTCTTCGGATCGGGATTCACGTCCGGGTGCAGCTCGCGCGCGAGCCTCCGGAAGGCCTTCTTGATCTCGTCCTGGGAAGCGTCGCGGCGCACGCCGAGTACGGCGTAGTAGTCCGTGGCCACTTACGACTCCGCCAGGATCTGTCCGACGTAACGTGCCACTGCGCGTACCGCTCCCATCGTTCCGGGGTAGTCCATGCGGGTCGGTCCGACCACGCCGAGTTTGGCGACTGCCTCGCCGCCCGAACCGTAGCCGACCGAGACGACGGACGTGGAGCTCAGCCCCTCGTGGGCGTTCTCGTGCCCGATGCGTACGGTCATGCCCGATTCCTTGGCCTCGCCGAGCAGCTTGAGGAGCACGACCTGCTCCTCCAGAGCCTCGAGGACGGGCCTGATCATCAGGGGAAAGTCGGGTCCGAAGCGGGTGAGATTGGCGGTGCCGCCGATCATCAGCCGCTCCTCGTGCTCCTCGACGAGCGTTTCGAGGAGGGTCGCGAGCACGGTCGAGACCGTTCCGCGGTCCTCGGGTTCCTCGAAGGACTCGGGGAGGTCCTGCACCAGCTGCGGCACGTCGGCGAACCGGCGGCCGACCACCCGGCTGTTGAGCCGGGCCCGCAGGTCGGCGAGCGAGGTCTCGCCGAAGGGCGCGGGGCAGTCGATGACCCGCTGCTCGACCCGGCCGGTGTCCGTGATGAGCACCAGCATCAGGCGGGCGGGGGCCAGCGAGAGCAGCTCCACGTGCCGGACGGTCGACCGGGTCAGCGAGGGGTACTGGACGACGGCGACCTGACGGGTCAGCTGGGCGAGCAGCCGGACCGTACGGCCGACGACGTCGTCCAGGTCGACCGCGCCGTCGAGGAAGTTGTGGATGGCCCGGCGCTCGGGCGTCGACAGCGGCTTGACGCCGGCGAGCCGGTCGACGAAGAGGCGGTAGCCCTTGTCGGTCGGGATGCGGCCGGCGCTGGTGTGAGGCTGGGCGATGAAGCCCTCCTCCTCCAGGACGGCCATGTCGTTGCGCACGGTGGCGGGCGAGACGCCGAGCTTGTGGCGCTCGGTGAGCGCCTTGGAGCCGACGGGCTCCTCCGTGCCGACGTAGTCCTGGACGATGGCGCGCAGGACCTCGAGTCTGCGTTCGCTGAGCATCGTGCGCACCTCCAGCTGTCGTCGTCGTTCCGGTTGCTCCGCTTTTGGCACTCGCCCTGTCCGAGTGCCAGCGATCCCCCGGCCAGTGTACGGCGGCGGGCGACGCTCCTGGCAAGGTGGCGGCGCCTGCACCGGTTAGCGTCGCCGCATGGACGTGGATTGGGAAGCGTACGGATGGGAGCGGCTCGCCGACGGGGTGGGCCGGCGACGGCTGCCCGGGTGGGACGCCACGGTCGGACTGGTACTGGGCGAACGGGCGGTGCTGCTGTACGACACGGGCTCCTCGCTCGCGGAGGGCGCCGAACTGCGGACACGGATCGCGGACCTCACGGGCGGCCGCAGAGTGACGCACATCGCACTGAGCCACCCCCATTTCGACCACGTTCTCGGCACGGCGGCGTTCTCGGGCGCGGAGGTCTTCGGCGCGGTGGGCGCGGACGAGCTCCTCGGCCGGGTGCGGGACCGCGAGGCGCTGCGCGCGGACGCGGTACGGCACGGGCTCGACGAGAGGGCGGCGGCGGAGGCGGTGGACGTCCTGGTGGCCCCGCGGCACGTGGTCTCCGGCGAGTGGACGCTCGACCTGGGCGGCCGGCAGGTCCTCCTCGCGAACGTCGGCCCCGGCCACACGGGTCACGACCTGGTGCTCCTGGTGCCGGGCGCGCGGGAGGTGGTCTTCTGCGGCGACCTGGTCGAGGAGTCGGGCGAACCGCAGGCGGGCCCGGACGCGATCCCCTCCCGCTGGCCGGACGCGCTCGACCGGCTGCTGCGGCTCGGCGGCGAGGACGCGGTGTACGTGCCGGGGCACGGGGCGGTGGTGGACGCCACGTTCGTACGACTCCAGCGGGAGGAACTGGCAACGCGCTTCTCCGTCGCATAACGTCGCCCGAATGCGCAGCTACAACCCGGACCTGACACCCCCTTGGAAGCGCTCGGCGCCCGTTCCCGAGGTGCCGGCCGACCGTGATCTGGTCGTCGAGGAGGTCACGACCGGCTTCTGCGGGGCGGTGATCCGCTGCGAGGCGGGCACGGTGACCCTGGAGGACCGGTTCGGCAAGCACCGCGTGTTCCCGCTGGATCCGCGCGGCTTCCTCCTGGAGGGCCGGGTCGTGACGCTGATCCGCCCGGCGGCCGGTCCCGCCCGCCCCACCCGTACGGCGTCGGGCTCGGTGGCGGTCCCGGGGGCGCGGGCCCGGGTGGCGCGCGCGGGCCGGATCTACGTGGAGGGCCGCCACGACGCGGAGCTGGTGGAGCGGGTCTGGGGCGACGACCTCCGTATCGAGGGCGTGGTCGTGGAGTACCTGGAGGGCGTCGACGACCTTCCGTCGATCGTCGCGGAGTTCGCCCCCGCGCCGGACGCCCGGCTGGGCGTCCTGGTGGACCATCTGGTCCCGGGTTCGAAGGAGTCGAGGATCGCCGCTCAGGTGACCTCGCCGGACGTGCTGGTCGTCGGCCACCCGTACATCGACGTCTGGGAGGCGGTGAAACCGGCGTCGGTCGGCATCCGGGCCTGGCCGCGGGTGCCCAGGGGCCAGGACTGGAAGACGGGCGTGTGCGAGGCCCTGGGCTGGCCGCCGAACACGGGCGCCGCCTGGCAGCACATCCTGTCGAGGGTGACGACGTACAAGGACCTGGAACCGGAGCTGCTGGGCCGGGTGGAGGAACTGATCGACTTCGTGACGGCCCCGTAGGGCTCGGTGTCGTCGATCAGCCCCGCGCGATCGGCGGCGTGCCGGCTAGTCGACGAGGTCCCGGACCACCGCGTCCGCGAGCAGCCGTCCGCGCAGGGTCAGGACCGCCCGCCCCGAGGCGTACGGCCCCGCGTCGAGCAGCCCGTCGTCAAGGGCCCTGCGGGCGGCCGCGAGGCCCGCCGGCTTGAGGAGGGACAGCTCGACGCCCTCCCTGAGCCGCAGCTCCAGGAGCACGCGCTCGACCCTGCGGTCCTCCTCGGACAGCAGCTCCCGCCCGGCCCCCGGCGACTTCCCGGCGGCCAGTGCGGCGGCGTACGCACCGGGATGCTTCACGTTCCACCAGCGGACACCGCCGACGTGGCTGTGGGCGCCGGGACCCGCGCCCCACCAGTCCGCCCCGCGCCAGTACAGCTCGTTGTGGAGGCAGCGCCCGGCCTCGGAGGTGGCCCAGTTGGAGACCTCGTACCAGTCGAAACCGGCCCCGGAGAGGACGTCCTCGGCGATCAGGTACCGGTCGGCGTGGACGTCGTCGTCGGTCATGGGGACCTCGCCGCGCCGAATGCGCCGCGCCAGCTGCGTCCCCTCCTCGACGATCAGGGCGTAGGCGCTGATGTGGTCGGGCCCGGCGCCGAGGGCCGCGTCGAGCGAGGCCCGCCAGTCGTCGTCGGTCTCGCCGGGGGTGCCGTAGATCAGGTCGAGGTTGACGTGCTCGAACCCGGCCGCCCGCGCCTCCCCGACGCAGGCCTCGGGGCGGCCCGGGGTGTGCGTCCGGTCAAGGATCTTCAGGACGTGCTGCTTGGCGCTCTGCATGCCGAAGGAGATCCGGTTGAAGCCACCGGCCCGCAGCTCCGCCAGATAGGCCGGGTTCACGGAGTCGGGGTTGGCCTCGGTGGTCACCTCGGCGTCGTCGGCGAGCCCGAACTCCTCGCGGACGGCGCCGAGCATCCGTACGAGGTCACCGGCGGCGAGCAGCGTGGGCGTACCGCCGCCCACGAAGACGGTCCGCACCGGCCTCGGGTCGTCCCCGAGGACCTTGCGGGCCAGCCGGATCTCCTCGACGACCTGCTCGGCGTAGTTGTCCCGGGAGGCGAGCACGCCCCCGGTACCCCGCAGCTCACTGGCCGTGTAGGTGTTGAAGTCGCAGTACCCGCAGCGCGTCGCGCAGTAGGGCACGTGCAGATAGAACCCGAGCGGCCGCTGCCCCGCCCCTTCGAGGGCGTGCGGGGGCAGCGCCCCGTCGTCGGGAACGGACTCACCATCGGGCAGTACGGAAGGCATGAGCCCCATTGTCCCGTACTGCCCGAGGTGAACGCCCGGCCTGTGGACAACCTCTCCACAGGGGCGCGGGCCGCGTCCGCGGCGGCGGGGTCAGGACTCGCGCGACCCCGCGTACATCTCCTCGATGAGGCCCTTGTACTCGCGCTCCACCACCGGCCGCTTCAGCTTCAGGGACGGGGTCAGCTCGCCGTGCTCGATGTCGAGGTCGCGCGGCAGCAGGCGGAACTTCTTGATCGTCTGCCAGCGCTGGAGACCCTCGTTGAGGCGGTCGACGTAGCCCTGGACCATCGCGACGGTCTGCGGGGCGGCGACGATCTCGGCGTACGACTTGCCCGCGAGGTCGTGCTCGGCGGCCCAGCCGAGGAGGGTGGGCTCGTCGAGGGCGATCAGCGCGGTGCAGAAGTTCCGGTCGGCGCCGTGGACGAGGATGTTCGAGACGAACGGGCAGACGGCCTTGAACTGGCCCTCGACCTCGGCCGGCGCGATGTACTTGCCGCCGGACGTCTTGATCAGGTCCTTCTTGCGGTCGGTGATCCGCAGGTAGCCGTCGGCGGACAGCTCGCCGATGTCACCGGTGTGGAACCAGCCGTCGGACTCCAGGACCTCGTTCGTCTTCTCCGGCAGCCCGTGGTAGCCCTCCATGACGCCGGGGCCGCGCAGCAGGATCTCGCCGTCGTCGGCGATCCGGACCTCGGTGCCGGGGAGCGGCTTGCCGACGGTGCCGGTGCGGTAGGCCTCGCCCGGGTTGACGAAGGAGGCGGCGGACGTCTCGGTGAGTCCGTAGCCCTCCAGGATGTGGATGCCGGCGCCGGCGAAGAAGTAGCCGATCTCGGGGGCGAGCGCGGCGGATCCGGAGATGCACGCGCGCAGGTTGCCGCCGAAGGCCTCACGGATCTTCGCGTAGACGAGGGCGTCGGCGACCTTGTGCTTGGCGGTGAGGCCGAAGGGCGCGGAGGCGGTCCCGGTGCGGCGGAAGTTGTCCTGGCTGGCCTTGGCGTACTCGCGGGAGACGCCGGCCGCCCACTGGAAGATCTTGTACTTGGCTCCGCCGGCGGCGCGGGCCTTGGCGGCGACCCCGTTGTAGACCTTCTCGAAGATGCGGGGCACGGCCGCCATGTAGGTCGGCTGGACGACCGGCAGGTTCTCGATGATCTTGTCGACGCGGCCGTCGACGGCGGTGACGTGCCCGACCTCGATCTGGCCCGAGGTCAGGACCTTGCCGAAGACATGGGCGAGCGGCAGCCACAGGTACTGCACGTCGACCTGGGTGACGAGACCCGTGGCGGCGATGGCCTTGGCCATGTACGACCAGTTGTCGTGCGGGAGGCGGACGCCCTTGGGGCGGCCCGTGGTGCCCGAGGTGTAGATGAGGGTCGCGAGCTGCGTCGCGGTGATCGCCGCGACCCGCTCCTTGACGGCCCCGGGGTGCTTCTCCAGGTAGCCCTTGCCGCGCGCCTCCAGCTCGGCGAGCGTGAGGACGAACTCACCGTCGCTCTCCACCCCGGTGGCGTCGATGACGACGACATGGCGGAGGTTCGGCAGGTCGGCGCGGCGCTCGACGGCCTTCGCGAGCTGCGCGGCGTCCTCGGCGATGAGGACCCGCGACTCCGAGTCGGAGAGGATGAACGCCGACTCCTCGGCGTTAGTCTGCGGGTAGACCGTGGTGGTCGCGGCGCCCGCGCACATGACCCCGAGGTCGGCGAGGATCCACTCGACCCGGGTGGCGGAGGCGAGGGCGACCCGCTCCTCCGACTCGACGCCGAGGTCGACGAGCCCGGCGGCGATCGCGTAGACCCGCTCGGCGGCCTGCCCCCAGCTGAGCGACTTCCAGTCGTCCGGGCCGGAGCCGGAGGCGGCGGGCACCGGGTAGCGGTACGCCTCCGCATCCGGGGTCCGCTCGACGCGCTCAAGGAAGAGGGTCGCCACGGAGGGCGGCCGATTCTCGATCTGGGTCTGTGTGTCGCTCACGACGTCCTCCGGGCGGCGGCGGTGCCTTCTGGTGGTTCGTAACTAACTGGCGAGTAACCTTCGAGCCGGGATCAGAGTAAAGGCCCGAGGTCCGGCGCGTAAGGGCCTACGGGGCGCCGCTTCATAACGAACGGGCCCACGCGCGCATGTGGCGCGTGGACCCGTTGCATGTACAGGACAGCTACGTGGGGCGCCCTGGACTACTTCTTCTTGCCGGAGGACTCGTCGCTCGACAGAACGGCGATGAAGGCCTCCTGCGGCACCTCCACCGAGCCGACCATCTTCATGCGCTTCTTGCCTTCCTTCTGCTTCTCGAGCAGCTTCCGCTTACGGGAGATGTCACCGCCGTAGCACTTGGCGAGGACGTCCTTGCGGATGGCGCGAATGGTCTCACGGGCGATCACCCGGGAGCCGATCGCGGCCTGGATCGGCACCTCGAAGGCCTGCCTCGGGATGAGCTCGCGCAGCTTCGCGACGAGCCGCACACCGTAGGCGTACGCGGCGTCCTTGTGGGTGACGGCCGAGAAGGCGTCGACCTTGTCGCCGTGCAGCAGGATGTCGACCTTGACCAGGCTGGAGGCCTGCTCGCCGGTGGGCTCGTAGTCGAGGGAGGCGTAACCGCGCGTCTTGGACTTCAGCTGGTCGAAGAAGTCGAAGACGATCTCGGCGAGGGGCAGGGTGTAGCGGATCTCGACCCGGTCCTCGGAGAGGTAGTCCATGCCGATCAGGGTGCCGCGACGCGTCTGGCACAGCTCCATGATCGCGCCGATGAACTCGCTGGGGGCGAGGATCGTGGCGCGTACGACGGGCTCGTACACGTCGTCGATCTTGCCCTCGGGGAACTCGCTCGGGTTCGTGACCGTGTGCTCGCTGCCGTCCTCCATGACCACGCGGTAGACCACGTTGGGGGCGGTGGCGATGAGGTCGAGCCCGAACTCGCGCTCCAGGCGCTCGCGGATCACGTCGAGGTGGAGGAGCCCCAGGAAGCCGACGCGGAAGCCGAAGCCCAGCGCGGCGGAGGTCTCCGGCTCGTAGACCAGCGCGGCGTCGTTGAGCTGCAGCTTGTCCAGGGCCTCGCGGAGGTCCGGGTACTCCGAGCCGTCCAGCGGGTAGAGGCCCGAGAAGACCATCGGCTTCGGGTCCTTGTACCCGCCGAGGGCCTCGGTGGCGCCCTTGTTCAGGGAGGTGATCGTGTCACCGACCTTGGACTGGCGGACGTCCTTCACACCGGTGATGAGGTAGCCCACCTCGCCGACGCCGAGACCGTCGGACGGCGTCATCTCCGGGGACGAGACACCGATCTCCAGCAGCTCGTGGGTGGCGCCGGTCGACATCATCTTGATGCGCTCGCGCTTGTTGAGCTGACCGTCGACCACTCGTACGTAGGTCACGACACCCCGGTACGAGTCGTACACGGAGTCGAAGATCATCGCGCGGGCGGGCGCGTCGGCGACACCGACCGGGGCCGGGACGTCCCGGACGACCCGGTCGAGCAGCGCGTCGACACCGACACCGGTCTTCGCGGAGACCTTGAGGACGTCCTCCGGCTGGCAGCCGATGAGGTTGGCCAGCTCCTCGGAGAACTTCTCCGGCTGGGCGGCCGGCAGGTCGATCTTGTTCAGCACGGGAACGATCGTGAGGTCGTTCTCCATGGCCAGGTAGAGGTTGGCCAGCGTCTGCGCCTCGATGCCCTGGGCCGCGTCGACCAGCAGGACCGTGCCCTCACAGGCGGCCAGCGACCGGGACACCTCATAGGTGAAGTCGACGTGCCCAGGGGTGTCGATCATGTTCAGGATGTGCGTGTCGCCCTGACCCGGCCCCTCGGTCGGCGCCCACGGCAGCCGGACCGCCTGGGACTTGATCGTGATGCCGCGCTCCCGCTCGATGTCCATACGGTCGAGGTACTGGGCACGCATCTGCCGCTGGTCGACCACACCGGTCAGCTGGAGCATCCGGTCGGCGAGCGTGGACTTGCCGTGGTCGATGTGCGCGATGATGCAGAAGTTGCGGATCAGAGCCGGGTCGGTACGGCTCGGCTCGGGCACGTTGGTAGGAGTCGCGGGCACGCAGGGTCTCGTCTCGGGGCGATGTCGGATCGATACGTAGGCTCCATGGTCCCATGCCCGTCGCCCTGCGCCCGGTTTGGGCGGGCACGAGAGTGGCTGATACTGTGGACAGCTGTGTCTCGTGTGCCCTCTCAGCCTGCGAGACGCATCCAGAAGGAACATCGAACCTGTAAAGGCTCTTTTCGTGGCGAACATCAAGTCCCAGATCAAGCGGAACAAGACGAACGAGAAGGCGCGCCTGCGCAACAAGGCCGTCAAGTCCTCGCTCAAGACCGCGATCCGCAAGGCCCGCGAGGCCGTCGCCGCGGGTGACGTCGAGAAGGCCACCGTGGCTTCCCGCGCCGCCTCCCGCGCGCTCGACAAGGCTGTCTCGAAGGGTGTCATCCACAAGAACGCCGCCGCCAACAAGAAGTCGGCGCTGGCCACCAAGGTTGCCGCTCTCCAGGGCTGAGCTCTGATGTAACCGGCCGCACGGGACCCAGCGGGCCCTCTCTCCCGCTCCCACCCGGCCACCAGGACTCGCACGCGGACGCGTTCGCCACGCGGGTGCGAGCCCACCAGCTCAAACACCACAGGCCCCGCCACCTCCTTCCCCAGGAGGTGCGGGGCCTGTGGCATACACCCAGGCCGATGCCGAAGAAACCCAGCCGGATCACGAACCGGCACACCGACGGGCCGGGGGCCAGCACCCCGGGCGAGGCGGGGTGCGGGGCGCCACCCACCGACGGGCCCGGAGACAGAACCCCGGCGAGGCGGGGTGCGGTTGAGGGGGTGCGGGGCGCGGCCTTGGGGGATGCGGGGCGCAGCCCTGGGGGGTGCGGGGCGCAACCCTGAGGGGGTGCGGGGCGCAGCCTCAAGCAGGGGCCCGGGGCGCAGCCCCAAGCAGGGGCCCGCAACCCCCGGCAGGGGTCCGGGACGGCAGGCCCCAGGCAGGGTCCCGGGCGGCGGCCCCGAGCGGGGGCCAGAGCGCGACGGGTCCAGGGACAGAGCCCCGGGCGGGCCCGGGGCGTCAGCCCAGGCAGGGCCCGGAACGCAAGCGCTAGGCAAGAGTCCGGGGCGGCAGCCCCGAACGGGGGCCCGGAACGCAACCCCAACGGGTCCAGGACAGAGCCCCGGCGGGATCCGGGGCGCAAGCCCTGGGCAGGGCCCGAGGCCGACAGCCCCGAGCGGAGGCCAGGAACACAACCCCGAGGGGGTCCGGGACGCAAGCGCTAGGCAGGGGTCCGGGGCACAGCCCGAGCGGGTCCGGGCCGCAACCCCAGCAGGGTCCGGGGCGGCAGCCCCGAGGGAGGTCCGGGGCGCAGCCCCAGCAGAGTGCGGGGCGGCAGCCCCAAGCAGGGTCCGGGGCGCAGCCCCCGAGGGGGTCCGGGGCGCAGCCCCAGCAGGGTGCGGGGCGGCAGCCCCGAGCGGGGGTTCGGGGGCGCAGCCCCCGGGGCTCTCTCCCTCGCCCACCACCAGCCCCCGGCAGGGTTTCGGGAAGGGGTGGGGTGGGGGAAACCGCCCTGGCACCAGCCCCCCGGCCGCTCCGCCACAGGCACGGCACGCACCGGCACCGGCAGACCGCAGCCGGCACGACAGGGCACGGCACGGCACGGCCCAACGCCCCAACCGCTACCCGTCCCGCCGCATCCTCGCCGCCCGAGCCACCGCGACCACCGCCTTCTCCAGGGCGTACTCCGGGTCGTCCCCGCCGCCCTTCACCCCCGCGTCCGCTTCCGCGATCGCCCGCAGCGCGATCGACACCCCGTCGGGGGTCCAGCCCCGCATCTGCTGCCGTACGCGGTCGATCTTCCACGGCGGCATGCCCAGCTCCCGCGCCAGATCCGCCGGCCGCCCGCCCCGCGCCGACGACAGCTTGCCGATCGCCCGTACGCCCTGCGCCAGCGCGCTCGTGACGAGCACCGGCGCGACCCCGGTCGAGAGCGACCACCGCAGCGCTTCGAGGGCCTCCGCCGCACGCCCCTCCACCGCGCGGTCCGCGATGTTGAAGGAGGAGGCCTCGGCTCGGCCCGTGTAGTAGCGCCCGACGACCGCCTCGTCGATCGTCCCGTCCACGTCGGACGTGAGCTGCGCGACCGCGGACGCGAGCTCCCGCAGGTCGCTGCCGATGGAGTCGACGAGCGCCTGGCAGGCCTCGGGCGTGGCCGAACGCCCCAGCGCCCGGAACTCCTGCCGTACGAACGTCAGCCGTTCCGCTGGCTTCGTCGTCTTCGGGCAGGCCACCTCCCGCGCCCCAGCCTTGCGCGCCGCGTCGAGCAGCCCCTTGCCCTTGGCGCCGCCGGCGTGGAGCAGGACGAGCGAGATGTCCTCGACCGGGTCGTCGAGATACGCCTTGACGTCCTTGATCGTGTCCGCGGACAGATCCTGGGCGTTCCGCACGACCAGCACCTTGCGCTCGGCGAACAGCGAGGGGCTGGTGAGCTCCACCAGCGAACCGGGCTGGAGCTGGTCGGGCGTGAGGTCGCGCACGTCCGTGTCGGCGTCGGCGGCACGCGCGGCCGCCACCACCGCCTGGACGGCGCGGTCGAGAAGCAGGTCCTCCTGCCCGACGGCGAGCGTCAGGGGGCCGAGGAGGTCATCGGGGGAAGTCTTTCTGGTGGCCATCGCCGTCCAGCATCCCACGGACCACTGACAGCACGGCGATGCCCGAGAATGGCGGGGTGAGTGAACGACACGTACTGGTACTCCCCGACCGCGACGCCGCCGAGGAGGTCGCCGGGGAACTCCCCGACCGTTTCGGCGTCGCCGAGGAACCGCAGCTCGTACGGGACTCCCTGGCCGGGGAGGACGACGCCGAGGACGCCCAGTGGCTGGTGGTCGTCGAGGACCCGGACGGCAGGCTCGACCCGACCGCGCTCGACTCCCTCGCGGCGGAGTACGAGGGCTGGCTGGAGGCCCCGTAGGCCCCGCCCGTCCCTGGAGAACCGCCCGGCAGCCGCCCGGCAGCCGCCCCCAGCCCCCTGGCAGTCTCAGCCCCGGCCCACCTCCGCCCGGCCCCGTCTCAGCCCCGCGCCGCCTTGGGCACGATCTGCACATCCAGATCGATGCTGATGCTCGACCCCACCGCCGCGATCCCCCGCGCCAGCAGCGTCTGCCAGGTGAGCGTGAAGTCCTCCCGGTGCAGTTCGGTGGTGGCCCGGCAGGCGCACCGGGTCTCGCCCTCCAGACCGTTCCCGAGGCCCAGGTACTGGGTGTCGAGGGTGACCGTGCGGCTCACCCCGTGGAGGGTGAGCGCCCCGGTGACGGCCCAACGGCTGCCGCCCTTGTGCGTGAAGCGTTCGCTGAAGAACTCCAGCGTCGGGTACGCCCCGACGTCGAGGAAGTCACCGGACCGCAGATGGTCGTCGCGCATCTGCACGCCGGTGTCGATGGAGGCCGCGTCGATGACGACGTGCATCGCGGAGCGCTCCACGCGATCGCCGATCCGGACCGCTCCGGCGAAGCTGTTGAACCGGCCGTGGATCCGCGCGAGCCCGATGTGGCGTGCGGTGAAGCCGATCTGGGAGTGCGTCGGGTCGATCTCCCAGTCACCGGGCTCGGGGAGCTGGGGCTGCGGGGCGATCTGGAGCAGCACGTCGTCGAGGCCTGTGTGGCCGCCCTCGACGACGACGGCCCTGCCGTGGTGCGGGGTGTAGCCCTCGGCGGTGACCGCGAGCCGGTACTCGCCCGCCGGCACGGTCGCGAGCGCCGTGCCATACGGGTCGGTCTCCCCGGCGATCACCTTGCGTCCGGCGGCGTCGCTGAGGACGAACTCGGCCTGCCGGACCGGTTCGTGCACGGGGTCGAGCACCCGGCAGCTCAGCATTCCCGCCGAGGCGGGGACGGTGAGTCCGGCGAGCGGGCCGCTTCGCACGGCGCCCGCCGCACGCTTCCCGAAGAGACGATCGAGCATTCTTCACGCACCCCCGCGCGACTCGTTCACTGTGCAACGAAGTCGCATTCGATCACCGCTGGGGCGTTCGACGCAAACCGGTCATGCAGTGAGCAAGCGTTACCGAGGGTTCGAATCGGGAATTCCACCGCGAACGACCGGCAGCGCGTCGAGCTCGATCCCGAACAGATCCCGGTACGCGCCCCGCACCGCGTCCTCACCGTCGAGGGTCCGCTCGTCGCGCTCGCCCTTGGCCCGCGTGATCAGCTTCCGGTCGCTGAGGGTGATCCGGCCCTCCTCGGTGAGCAGCGAGCAGACGAGACTGCGCGGGAAGTGCGAGTCGGGCGAGGTCCGGTGGTACCAGGCGCCGGCCGCGAAGTCGGCGAGGTGGCGTGGCCGGAGTTCCACCCGGTACTGCGGCTTCCCGTCCCGCAGCACGTCCACGTCGCCCTCGGCGGTGTCCACGAGCCGGAAGACACCGCCCGGGTCCGCCTGGTCGCCGCGGTCTTCGTACCGGAGCGGGAAGTGGCTGTGGTCACCGAAGCCGACGTCGGCGAGCAGACGCTCCCCGTCCGCCGTCTCCACGAGCAGAGCCATGTGGTCGTACGGGATGCCCGGCTTCCCCTCCGGCCCGAAGACCCGTGCCTGGAGCAGCGACACCCGGTAGCCGAGGCCCCGCAGCAGCACGGCGAACGCCGTGTTGACCTCGTAGCAGAACCCTCCCCGGTGCGCGCCGATCACCTTGTCGAGCAGCGCCTTCTCCTCCAGGACGATGTCCTCGCCGAGGTGGATCGAGAGGTTCTCGAACGGCACGGTGCGCAGATGACGCAGATGCAGATCGCGCAGCGCCTCGGCGTCCGCACGGTCCGGCCGCTCCGCGTCGATGCGCCGCAGATAGGCCCGGACGTCCTCCGGCGCGGGGGCGAACGGCTCGGAGGCACCGGGGGACCCGGAAGGAACGGGGGGCTCCGAAGGCAAGGGCGGCCCGGAAGGAACGGGTGCGGTCGGTCGCGTAGTCATGCGGCCAGTCTGCCCGGTCAGCCCTTCCCTCCCCCCGGCTGCCCGACCGGCTCCGACTCCTCTGTCGGAGAGGGCAGTTCGCGCATCCTCGGCAGCGGCGAGGGCAGCAGCCACAGCACGGCGAAGACGGCCCCGACGGTGGCGATCCAGAGCGTCGGGCGCAGCCCGATCGCGGTGCCGAGGAATCCGCCGACGAGCGCGCCGAGCGGACGGAAGCCGTGGTTCAGCGTCCGGAAGGCGCCCATGACCCGGGCCCGCACGGCGTCGGGTATCAGCGCCATCTGGAACGATCCGGCGGCGATGTCGACGATCATCACGCCGACACAGGAGAGGAACTCGGCCGCGAACAGCACGAACACCACGAGCGCCGGCGGACCGTCGGCCAGGGGTATCAGGACCAGGGGCAGGGTGAATCCGAGGAAACCGGCGACGAGCGATCCCCCGATGCCGATCCGTCGGACGACCGCCCCGCTGACGACCGCCCCCAGGAGACCGCCCACGGCTCCCGCTCCGAGGATCACGCCGAGCAGCCCGGCGCCGAGGCCGAGTTCGGTGGTCACGTAGAGCACGAAGAGGGTGTGGAACATGTAGTTGAAGAACTGGACCGTGCCGGAGGCGGCGAACAGCGCCCTCATCGAGCGCTCCCGGACCACCCAGCGCAACCCCTCGGTGAAGTGGCCCTTGGCCACGGGGGCCGGCGGGGGCTCGACCGGCTTGATCCGGGCCAGGTACCCGGCCGACACGAGGTAGGTCAGGGCGTCCGCGACCAGGGCGAAGGGGGCGGTGAGGAACTGCACGAGCAGTCCGCCGATCCCGGGCCCCGCCAGCCACGCCGTCGAACGGCTGCCGTTCACCAGCGAGTTCGCCTGCACATAGCGCTCGGTGGGCACGAGCGCCACGAAGAGCGTGGTGTTGCAGACCTCGAAGAGCACGGTGAGCGCACCGATCCCGAAGGCCACCACGTACAGCTGGGTGAGCGTCAGCGCATCGAGCAGATAGGCCACGGGAAGGGTCATGACCAGCGCCGCCCGCCCGATGTCGGCCGCGATCATCGCCCTTCGGCGGCTGGCCTGCCGGTCGGCCCAGGCGCCGAAGGGCAGGTTGAGCAGGAGCGCGGGCAGGAGTTCGGCGGCCTTGAGCCAGCCCATCGCCGCGGCGTCGGCGCCGAGGACGAGGACGGCGGCGAGCGGGATCGCCATGAGGGATATCTGATCCCCGGCGAGGGAGATGGTCTGCCCGGTCCAGTAGCGGCGGAAGGTCCGCTCGCGCAGCAGCGCCGGTACGCGTTCGACGAGAGCCATCCCGCTCACTCCTTCTCGCTGTCGGGGACGTCCGGATCCAGGTAGGCGATCCGCAGGACACTGACGGGCCTGGCGCCCTCCGGGCGGAGGGACGGGTTGGAGGACCGCGCCTCGTAGGGCCGCAGCAGCGCCTCCATGCGCGCGCCGAGGTCGGTCAGCTCCTCGTGCGTGAGGTGGAGCAGCGAGTCGCCGAACTGCTCGGCCTCCTGCCACTCCCTCGGCAGCCGGTGCCGGTTCGCCATGGCCCGGGCGACCCGCTCGAAGTACTGCTCGGCGACGGCGGCGCTCAGCGCGTCGGCCGCCTGGGCGATGGACGGATCCTCGCTGTACTCCGGCCATTCCGTGTACTGAGCCGTGGCCTGCCAGGGCTTCTCCCGCCCCCGGCCGCCCGGCGCCTCCTCCACCAGCCCGTACTTGGCGAGTATCCGCAGGTGGTAGGAGCAGCTGGCCACGGACTCGCCGGTCAGTTCGGCGGCCCGGGTGGCGGTGAAGGGGCCGCTGCTGCGCAGCAGCCCCACCAGCGTCATCCGCAGGGGGTGGGCGTAGGCGCGCAGGGCGCGCGGGTCGGTGAGTCGGATACTGCGGGGCTGCTCACCCTCGGGCTGCGGGTCGATGATCTCCTCCGGCATAATGAAAAGATATCTTTAGAAAGACTTCTTTACAAGAACTCTCCTCGGCGGCAGGTCACCCTCCCCCCGGTACGGCCATCAGCCCCGGCCCCGCCCCGACGACCGCGATCGCCCCGTCGCGGTCCGTCCGCAGCACCCGCGCCCCACCGGCCCGCAACGACTCCACCGTCCGCGGCGAGGGATGTCCGTACGGGTTGTCGCGCCCCGTCGACACCAGCGCGAGCCGCGGCCGAACGGCTCGTATCAGCCCCGGGTCCTGATGCGCGGAGCCATGATGGGCGACCTTGAGCACGTCCACCGGCGCGAGCCCCGGATGAGCCCGCAGCAGCCCCCGCTGGGCCGGTGGCTCCAGATCGCCGAGCAGCAGCAGCGTCAGCCCGCCGGCCGCCCTGACGAACAACGCGACACTGGCGTCGTTCGCCCCACCGGAGCCCACCACCGCCCGCCCTCCCCCGGCCGCCCCACCACCTGCCGACCCGCCACCTGCCGTCGGCCAGAGCACGGTCCACTCCAGCCCGCCGATCCTGCGCCGCTCGCCCGGCCCCGCACGGACCAGCGGCACCCGCGCGGCCGCCGCCGTCCGCCGTACGAACGCCGCCTGGGCCGGCGGCTCCTCGAGGCCGGTCGTCTGGATCGCCCCCACCGACCGCCCCCGCAACACCCCGGGCAACCCGGCCACATGGTCCGCGTGGAAGTGGGTCAGCACCAGCAACGGCACCCTGCGCACCCCGAGATCCCGCAGACACCGGTCCACCGGTACGGGGTCGGGGCCCGCGTCCACCACGACGGCCGCGTCCCCGCCCGCCGCGAGGACCGTCGCATCCCCCTGCCCCACCTGACACATCGCGAACACCCAGCCACGCGGCGGCCATCCGGTGGCCCACCGCGTCAGCGGCGCCGGTCGCACCACCACGAGCAGCAGCAGGACGACGACGAGCCCGGCGAGCAGCCCCCGGTAGGGCAATCTGCGCGCCGCGACGACCACCCCGGCGGTCACCAGGGCGAGAGCGAACCCGCCCCACCACCCACCGGGCCAGCCCAGCTCCGCCCCCGGCAGCGCCGCGCCCGTACGGGCCACCCGCGCGATCCACCCGGCCGGCCACCCCGCCACCCACGCCAGCCCTTCCGCGGCCGGCATCCAGACCGCCGCGACGGCGAGCGTGGCGAAGCCGAGCACCGTCGCCGGTGCCACCGCGAGCTCGGCGAAGAGGTTCGCCGGGATCGCCACCAGGCTCACCCGGGCGGCGAAGACCACCACCACGGGAGCGCACACCGCCTGCGCCGCCAGCGACGCCGCCAACGCCTCCGCCAGACGGTCGGGCACCCCACGCCGCCGCAGCGCCTCGCTCCAGCGCGGTGCCACCGTCAGCAGGGCCCCGGTGGCGAGGACCGAGAGCAGGAATCCGTAACTCCGCGCGAGCCACGGGTCGTACAGCACCAGCAGCAGCACGGCCGCGGCCAGCGCGGGGATCAGCGATCTCCGCCGCCCGGTGCCGATCGCGAGCAGCACCACAAGCCCGCAGGCCGCGGCGCGCAGCACACTCGGCTCGGGCCGGCAGACCACCACGAAGGCGAGCGTCAGCGCTCCACCGGCCACCGCCGTGCCCCGCAGCGACATCCCCAGCCGGGGCGCGAGCCCACCGCGCTCCACCTGATGCGCCCGCCCGGGACGGCCGACCAGCAGAAGCAGGACGACCGCCAGATTGCTTCCGGAGACGGCAAGCAGGTGGGTGAGATCGGTGGCCACGAAGGCGTCACGCAGCTCGGAACCGATCCGGGAGGTGTCCCCGACCACCAGACCGGGCAACAGGGCCCGCGCGTCCGGGTCGAGGCCGTCGGTCGCCCGCCGCAGGCCGGCCCGCAGCTCCCCCGCCGTCCGCTGCAGCGCGCTCGGCGGGCCGACGATCCGAGGCGGTCCCCCGCCGCCGACCTTGAGCACCGCCGCGAACGGATCGCCGGGACGCGAGGGCGGCGCGAGCCGGGCACCGACCCTCAGGCGCGTGGACGGCAGCAGCCGCAGCCACTCCGCCCGCCCCTCCCCGGGCGGCACGATCAGCAACACCGGCGCCCTCGTCCGGTGGACCGTCCCGTCCGACCACTCGACGCGGGTCACCTCGCCGTCCAGGACGACGGAGACCGGCACCGACTCGCTGCCCCGCACCCGGGGCCGGGTCAGCCGGGGATCCGAGGTCACCGTCACCTCCAGCTGCGCCCGCGCATACTCCCCCGCCAGGGCCGGTACGGGCCCGCGTCGCAGATCCGCCGTGTGCAGCCCGGCCGACGCGGCCCCGGCCGCGGCACAGAGCAGGACCCCGGCGAACGCCGTCGCCCGCAACCGCCACCCGGGGGTGCCCCGCCGAGTCGGCGCGTCCGCCGCCACGATCCGCTCTCCGGGCCTGGTGGTCCCGCCGAGCCGGCGCGCCGCCACAGGTGTCAGGAGGAGACCGCCTCCCACCAGACAGACCACGACTCCCGCCAGCGTCCACCAGCCGGGAACCCCCACGGCGATCGCCGCCGCCGCCCACGCGGCCACCGCGAGCGGCACCAGCCGGAGATCGGCCGGCCCCTCCTCCCAGGACGGCGCCCGTGCTCCCCGCCCGTCCGCCGCCGCCTCGTCCACCGCTGCCTCGTACGTCTTCACGGCCGCACCAGCCGTTCGAGTTCGGCGAATCGCCGCTCCCCGATGCCGTTGACCTCCCGCAGCTCCCCGACCGACCGGAAGCCGCCGTGCTCCGCGCGATGGTCGACGATGTGCCGGGCAAGAACCGGACCGACGCCCGGCAGTGTGTCGAGCTGCTCGACCGTGGCCGTGTTGAGGCTCAACGGCGCCCCCGAGCCACCCCCGCCGGTGCCACCACCGGCGCCCGATCCGCCGCCCGGGCCAGGCCCTGAGCCCCCGACCTGCGTCCCCGGCAGCCCGACGAGAACCTGCTCGCCGTCGAACAGCACGCGGGCCCGGTTGAGACCGGTGAGATCGGCGCCGGGCTTCGCCCCGCCCGCGGCCCGCAGGGCGTCCGCCACCCGTGAACCGGCCGGCAGCGTCAGCACCCCGGGCCTGTGCACCTTGCCCCCGACGTCCACGATCACCCGCGCCCCACCCACACCAGCACCCACACCCACGCCCGCCCCCGACCCTGCCCTGGTGGCGGACGCTCCCGGTACAGCAGGTACGGCGGGCACAGCGGGTGCGGCAGCGACCGGCGCGGCGCGTACAAGCTCCGGCGCCCGCACCGGCTCCGGCCGCCCCGTCCAGAAATAGCCGCCCGCGAGGCCCGCGGCCACGACCAGCACCACCGTCAGCGCGGCCAGCGCCCTCGGTTCGAGACCGATCCGCGTCTGCACCCACACCGGGGTCCGGTCACGCAGCACCGCCGCACACCGCGCCCGCACACCGGGCGGCGAAGCCCGATCCCGTACCCCCGGCGGAGATCCCCGTCCCTCGGCCTCCGGATCGGCACCCGCGTCCACCCCCGCAGCGGCCGCCACGTCCGCCGACACCGACGCTGCCGCCGCCGACGGGAACAGCTCATCCCCGCGCCGCCGCACAGCAGCGTCCGGAACCGCCCCGGCCCTCCTCACCCGGGTCCGCCTCCTGGACCGCCCAGGAGGCGCGCCACGCGCTCCTGGGCGGCTCCTCCCGTCGGAGCCGGGCGTCCTGCCGGGACCGCTGGTCGAGGCGCCCACCGTGCCGAGAGCGCCGGAGGTCGTCGATGCGATACGTCGAGGAAGAGTCATGCGGATGACGGTAGGAATCACCGCCGTGCCGTGCGGGACTCACCCACGTTCCGTGGACAGGGCCCACACTGTGGAAAACTCCGTCACCCTCCCGGGGGACGCACCGCGTACGGACTCAGCGCGGCGAGACGACGACCGCGAGCAGCCCGGGCCCCGTGTGGGCGCCGATGACCGCTCCCACCTCGCTGACGTGCAGCTCCGCCACGCCGGGCACCCGCTCCTTGAGCCGGTCGGCGAGCGCGGCGGCCCGCTCGGACGCGGAGAGGTGGTGCACGGCGACGTCCACGGGGCCGGAGCCGGCGCGCTCCACGGCGATCTCCTCGAGCCGTGCGATGGCCTTCGAGGCCGTCCGCACCTTCTCCCGCAGCTCGATCCGCCCGCCGTCGAGTTCGAGGAGAGGCTTCACCGCGAGCGCGGAGCCGAGCAGCGCCTGCGCCGCCCCGATGCGTCCACCGCGGCGCAGATAGTCCAGGGTGTCGACGTAGAAGAAGGCGGAGGTGCCCGCGGCGCGCTTCTCGGCGGCCGCGACGGCCTCGTCGAGCGAGCCGCCTGCCTCGGCGACCTCGGCCGCCGCGACGGCACAGAAGCCCAGGGCCATGCCCATCATGCGGGTGTCCACGACCCGCACGGGCAAGGGGGCGTCCTTCGCGGCGAGCACGGCCGCGTCGTAGGTTCCGGAGACCTCGGCGGAGAGATGGAGGGAGACGACGCCCTTCGCGCCGGCCTCCGCGGCCACGCGGTAGGCCTCGGCGAAGACCTCGGGGCTGGGCCGCGAGGTGGTGACGGCCCGCTTCTTCTGCAGGGCGTCGACCAGCGCCTTGGCCGAGACCTCGGTGCCCTCCTCGAGGGCCCGGTCGCCGATGACGACGGTCAGCGGGACCGTGGTGATGGCGTGCCGCTCTCTGGTCTGGTGTGGCAGGTAGGCCGTGGAATCGGTGACGATCGCGACATGCCGGGACATGAGCGGGAGGTTACCCGCCGAGACCGGCGCGCGGCAGCCCGGCCCCCGCCGTGAGCGCCCCGGCACCGCCGGGCCCCTGTCCCACCCGGCGCCCGGCCGGACTTCCCCTCCGTGGTTTCGTCAGGTCGTGGTCTCGGGGCGGGCCGACTTCTCCCAGGGGTAGGAGGTCAGCCGGGGGTCGGGCGCGGTGATCGCGGACGGCTCACCGCCGGCTCCCGGCCGCGAACTCCCGGAGGCGGAACCCTGACCGCCCGGGGCCGAGTTCCCGGGCGCCGTCCCCGACGTGCCGGCGTGGCCCGGCGTCCCGGCCGTCCCGGAGGTCGTCTCCGGTTCCGTGGTCGTCCAGTGCCGCAGCGCGCCCGCTTCGACGTCGATCTGGGCGCTGAGCGACGACAGGTCGTCCTCGGCGAACCTGAGGGCCCGCTCGCGGGCGGCGCGGCGCAGTGCGTCGGCCGAGCTGGTGATCCGCTCGGTCCGCGCGGTGAGTTCGGGGAGCTGTCCGGCCACCCAGGACCGGTCGGGCTCCCGCTCGATGCGCTTGAGGTCCTCGTCCAGTTCGAGCCCGTGCGCGCTGAGCCGGTGGAACAGTTCGAGCGACTCCCTCAGCGAGGCGTCCTCGCCGACCCCGGCCTGCAGGGCCTCCTGGGTGGCCCGCATCGAGGTGCGCAGCGAGAGCCGCAGTCGGGCCAGCTCGCCCGCCGTCCCGGCCTGGCCGAAGCTCTTGGCCCGCAGCGTGGTGTCCTCGACGGTGCGCCGGGCCTGGTCGATCGTGCGGTCGACGCCGCGCTTGGCGGCCTTGGCCGCCTTCACCGTGGCGTAGACCCCCAGCGCCACGAAGGACAAGAAGAGCAGCGCCATGATCGTGATAATCGCGGCTTCCATGTGCGCCCCTCCGGCGTCCGTCCGGTCCCCACGGATGTGGTTCCTCCACGGTAAACGGAACGGGCAGGCCAGGGGTTCCATCGGAACCCCCAACCTGCCCGTAGGGGACATCCCTATGTGCGTCAGCCCGCGACGATGTTGACCAGCTTCGGCGCCCGCACGATCACCTTGCGGATCTCGGCGCCGCCCAGCGCGGCGACCACGTGCGGGTCGGCCAGGGCCAGCGTCTCGAGCTTCGCGTCGGTGATCGACGGGGAGACCTCCAGGCGGGCCTTGACCTTGCCCTTGATCTGCACGACGCAGGTCACGGTCTCGTCGACGACGTACGCCGGGTCGGCGACCGGGAAGCCCTGGTGGACCACCGAGTCGTTGTGGCCCAGCCGGCGCCACAGCTCCTCCGCGATGTGCGGGGCCAGCGGGGCCACCAGCAGCACCAGCTGCTCGGCGACCGACCGGGAGAGCGGGCCACCGGACTTCGTCAGGTGGTTGTTCAGCTCGGTGATCTTGGCGATGGCGGTGTTGAAGCGCATCGCGACCATGTCCTGGGCGACGCCGTCGATCGCCTTGTGCAGGGCGCGCAGCGTGTCCTCGTCGGCCGCGGCGTCGACGACGGTGACCTCACCGGTCGACTCGTCGACGATGTTGCGCCACAGCCGCTGCAGCAGCCGGTACTGGCCGATCACCGCGCGTGTGTCCCAGGGACGCGACACGTCCAGCGGGCCCATCGCCATCTCGTACAGGCGCAGGGTGTCGGCGCCGTACTCGGAGCAGATCTCGTCCGGCGTCACGGCGTTCTTCAGGGACTTGCCCATCTTGCCCAGGACGCGGCTGACCTTCTCGCCCTGGTACCAGAAGCCGCCGTCGCGCTCCTCGACCTCGGCCGCCGGGACGGCGATGCCGCGCGCGTCGCGGTAGACGAAGGCCTGGATCATGCCCTGGTTGTAGAGCTTGTGGAACGGCTCGGCCGAGGAGATGTGGCCCAGGTCGAACAGCACCTTGGACCAGAAGCGCGCGTACAGCAGGTGCAGCACGGCGTGCTCGGCGCCACCGACGTACAGGTCGACGCCGCCGGTGGGCATGCCCTCGCGCGGGCCCATCCAGTACTGCTCGACGGCGGGGTCGACCAGCTGCTCGGAGTTGCGCGGGTCCAGGTAGCGCAGCTCGTACCAGCAGGAACCGGCCCAGTTGGGCATGGTGTTGGTCTCGCGGCGGTACGGGCGCGGACCGGCGCCGTCACCGAGGTCCAGGGTGACGTTGACCCAGTCCTCGTTGCGGGACAGGGGCGTCTCCGGCTGGGTGTCCGCGTCGTTCGGGTCGAAGGTGCGCGGCGAGTAGTCCTCGACCTCCGGCAGCTCCAGCGGCAGCATCGACTCGGGCAGCGAGTGGGCGACGCCGTCCTCGTCGTAGACGATCGGGAAGGGCTCGCCCCAGTAGCGCTGGCGGCTGAACAGCCAGTCGCGCAGGCGGAAGTTGACGGTGCCCTCGCCGATGCCGCGCTCGGCCAGCCAGTCGGTGATCCGCGCCTTGGCGTCGACGACGCCCAGGCCGTCGAGCGCCACGTCCTCGTTGGAGGAGTTGACCAGCTTGGCCTCGTACGAGGAGAAGGCGTCGTCCCAGGTCGACGGGTCGGTGCCGCGGTCGTCGCTCGGTTCGACGACGCAGCGCATCGGCAGCTCGAAGGCGCGCGCGAAGGCGAAGTCGCGGCTGTCGTGCGCGGGGACGGCCATGATGGCGCCGGTGCCGTAGCCCATCAGGACGTAGTCGGCGATGAAGACCGGGACCTGCTCGCCGCTGACCGGGTTGGTCGCGTACGCGCCGGTGAAGACGCCGGTCTTCTCCTTGGCGTCGGCCTGCCGCTCGACGTCGGACTTGGAGGCGGCCTGCTTGCGGTAGGCGTCGACGGCCTCGGACGGGGTGGCGTGTCCGCCGGTCCACACGTCGTGGGTGCCCTCGGGCCAGGTGGCCGGGACGATCTTCTCGACCAGGTCGTGCTCGGGCGCCAGGACCATGTAGGTGGCGCCGAACAGGGTGTCCTGGCGGGTGGTGAAGACGGTGATGGCACCGGTGTCGCCGACCTGGAAGTCGACGCGGGCGCCTTCGGAGCGGCCGATCCAGTTCCGCTGCTGCAGCTTGATGGCCTCGGGCCAGTCCAGCGCGTCCAGGTCGTCGAGCAGGCGGTCCGCGTAGGCGGTGATCCGCATGTTCCACTGGCGCAGCTTGGACTTGAAGACGGGGAAGTTGCCGCGCTCGGAGCGGCCGTCGGCGGTGACCTCCTCGTTGGCCAGGACCGTGCCCAGGCCGGGGCACCAGTTGACGGGCGCGTCGGAGGCGTAGGCCAGGCGGTACTCGCCCAGGACGTCGGAGCGCTCGGCGGCGGTCAGCTCGCTCCACGCGCGCGTGGTGCCGGGAACCTCACGCGTGCCGTTCTCGAACTGCGCGATCAGCTCGGCGATCGGACGGGCCTTGCCGGCCTCGTCGTCGTACCAGGAGTTGAAGATCTGCAGGAAGATCCACTGGGTCCACTTGTAGTACTCGGGGTCGATCGTGGCGAACGACCGGCGCTTGTCGTGGCCCAGGCCCAGCCGGCGCAGCTGGACCTTCATGTTCTCCATGTTGGCCTCGGTGGACACACGCGGGTGCGTGCCCGTCTGCACGGCGTACTGCTCGGCCGGCAGGCCGAAGGCGTCGAAGCCCAGGGTGTGCAGCACGTTGTGGCCGGTCATGCGCGCGTGGCGGGCGAAGACGTCCGTGGCGATGTAGCCGAGCGGGTGGCCGACGTGCAGGCCCGCCCCCGAGGGGTACGGGAACATGTCCATGATGAACTTCTTGGGCCGGGCGGCGATCGCGGGGTCCCCCGCCAGGTCACCGGTGGGGTTCGGGGCCTCGTACGTGCCCTCGGCGTCCCAGAAGTCCTGCCAGCGTGCCTCGATGTCGGCGGCCATGGCCGCCGTGTAGCGATGCGGGGCCGCCGTCTCGGCGGCCGTATTGATCTCGGTCATGGTCCTTGAAGCTCCATCGATCGTCTCTGCCCACTGCCACGGACTGCCGTGAAATGAAAAAACCCCTCGCACAGGAGGGGACGCCGCGCCGACTCCGGCGGATGTCTGTCATCCGCCGGGACTGATCAGCGCGGCTCGGTAAGCAGAAGGCGTACGGCACGCATGGCGCCAGGGTACCGCAGGGCCCGCGCGGGCCGCACCGACGTTCCACGGAGCGGAGTCGCGGCGAGTGAGGCCTGACATGGAAGCGGGACACCGTAAAGGCGGGACACGAGGGAAGCGGGACAACGAAGAAGCGGGCCACCCGATCCGGGTGACCCGCTTCATTTCTGTGGAGCTAAGGAGAATTGAACTCCTGACCTCCTGCATGCCATGCAGGCGCTCTACCAACTGAGCTATAGCCCCTTGCTTTCCGTCTCCGTTTCGGTTTCCCTCGCGGCGACAGACAGAACATTAACCGGCTTCCCGGCAGATCTCCAAATCGATTCTCCGAGCCCCGCTGACCTGCCGGGTAGGGTCGCCGACTGTGTCCGTCTCCGTGCTCTCCAAGACCCGTGCCCGGCCCTGGCCCCTGGCCACCGCCGCGGCGATCTGCCTGCTCTCGTTCGTGGCCTTCTGGGTGGCGCAACGCCTCGCCCACGTGAACATGCTCGACGTGATGGTCTACCGGGCCGAGGGCGAGACGGTCCGGGCGGGCGGTGATCTGTACGCGATGCGCGCGACCTCGGCGAACCTCGGCATGACCTACCCGCCCTTCGCGGCCCTGCTGTTCGTCCCGCTGACCCTGGTGAGCGTGCCCGTGATGCGGACGCTCGCCACCGCGGGGAACCTGCTCCTGGTGGTCGCGCTGGTGCAGTTGTCGCTCCAGCTGGTCCGCCCCGCGCTGTCGCGTACGGACCTGTGGCGTACGACACTGTGGGTCGCCGCGGTGGTGGTCTGGTGCGAGCCGGTGTGGACGACCCTCCGGTACGGCCAGATCAACCTGCTCATAGCGGTGGCGGTGCTCTGGGACCTCACGCGGCGCCGGGGCAGCCGCTGGGCCGGCCTGGGCATCGGCCTGGCGACCGCGGTGAAGCTCACACCGGGGCTCTTCGTGGTCCTGCTGCTCGTCGCGGGCGTGCTGCTGTGGCGCCGGGACCGGACCTGGAACAGCTGGCTGCGCACGGCGGTGACGGCGACGGGGGTGTTCCTGGGGACGACGCTCGCCGTGGCCCTCGTGCTGCCGGCGGACTCGAAGCGGTTCTGGACGGAGACGCTGTTCGAGACCGGCCGGGTGGGCTTCGCGGAGGAGACCGCCAACCAGTCGATCCGCGGGGTCCTGGCCCGGCTGATGCACACCGACGACCCGGGCATGTGGTGGGCGGTGACCGCGGCCGTCCTGGGCGGCGTGGCGATGGTCCTCGCGGTGCGGGCGGCGGTGCGCGGGGACAAGGCGGTGGCGGTGATCGTCTGCGCGTTCACGGCGCTGATGATCAGCCCGATCTCCTGGTCCCACCACTGGGTCTGGTGCGTGCCCCTGCTGATCCTGCTCGCGGACCGCGCCACGCGTACGTGGCCGGTGACGGGGGCCGTGGCCCTGGCCTTCGCCTCGTTCGCCCTGTGGTGGGTTCCGCACGACCCGGGCCGGCCGGAACTGGACCAGAACGCGGGTCAGATGGTGCTGTCCGCGATCTATCCGCTGACGACCACGGCCCTGCTCGTGGGGTACGTGCTGACGCTTCGGCGTCAGGCCGTGGCGAAGGAGTAGAAGCGTTTGAGGGTGCAGTGCTCGTCGAGGAGCCGGCCGTAGATCGGCTCCCCCTCTAGCTCGCGGTACGTCTCGATGGGGTCGCCTTTTATGATCAGCGCCCGCGCGCACTCCTCGCACCAGTACTGGAACCCCGGGTTGACGGGGTCCATGTCCCGCACGATGGGCGTGCCGCTGCCGCACCAGTCGCATTTCCGCCTGTGTGCACCCATCAGTCAGCTCCAGCTGTGGCCGCAGGCCGTGCACCCATAGGACACCCCGCCGTTGTCGCCGAGCACTTGGGCCACCCTCCCGTCCGGATCCTCGTCCCCCTCCGGCCGTCCGATTCTGCCATGGCCCCGCAAGGGGGTCAGCGTGCTCGACGCCACGGTCCGGCCACCGCGCCGGCGAGGGCGGCGACGGCCAGGGCGATCATGGTCGTCCGCAGCGCGTCAGCGGAGTTCTGTGCTCCGGATCCGTCCGCCGCTGCGAGGAACAGGGTCCCGAACGCGGCGACCCCGATGAGCTGGCCGAGCTGGGTGACGGTGGCGAGCAGCCCGCTCGCGTCGGCCGCGTCCTCCGGCCGTACGGTGGCCAGCGCGCCGGTCAGGGCGGGGCTGAAGGCCAGCGAGATGCCGGCTCCTAGCGCGCCGAGGGCCGGATAGAGCCCCCAGCCGCCCGTACCGCCGTCCGCGAGCAGCCCGCCGACGCCGAGGGCTCCCGCGGCGGCGAGCAGGAACCCGCCCGGGATCAGCGCGCGGTGGAGCCGGGCCGGCCAGCGCCGCCAGGTCAGACCGACGGTGCCGAAGACGACGGCGGCGGGGCCGAAGGTGAGCCCGGCACGCAGTGCGCTGTGGCCGAGGCCGCCCTGCAGATGCAGGGTGAGGGTGAACAGGAAGCCGGCGTTGACCCCCATCGACACCGCGATCCAGAGGACGGCCCGTCCCATGCCCGGGAGCCGCAGCACGCGCGGGGCGATGAGCGGGGCGCCGCCGCGCCGGGCCAGCCGTGACTCGTACGCGCCGAAGAGGGCGAGGAGCACGAGGGAGCCGCCGAGCGAGAGCCAGGACCACAGGGGCCAGTCCTGTTCCTGGCCGAGGACGAGGGGGACGGTCAGCAGGGACACGGCTCCGGCGAGCAGGACGAGGCCCGGCAGATCGAGGGCACGCGCACGCGTGGCTCCGGTCCGGGCGTCGCGGGGCAGGACCCGGGCGCCGAGCACCAGCAGGGTGATGCCGATCGGGACGTTGACGAGGAAGACGGGCCGCCAGCCGGTGCCGAAGAGGTCGGCGCTCACCAGGATCCCGCCGACGACCTGCCCGGCGGCGGCGCCGGTGGCCAGGACCGCGGAGTAGGCGCTGAGCGCCTTCGCACGGCGCTCGCCGGCGAACTCGCGCTGGATGAGGCTCAGGACCTGAGGGATCATCAGGGCCGCCCCCGCGCCCTGCGCGAGCCGGAAGGCGATCAACTGGCCGGTTCCGGCGGCGAGTCCGCAGGCGAGGGAGGACGCGGTGAAGAGGGCGAGGCCGCCGAGGTACATCCGGCGGTGCCCGACGAGGGCTCCCAGACGGGCACCTGTGATCAGCAACACCGCGTAGGCGATGGTGTATCCGGCGATGACGAGCTGGAGCGCGGCTCCGGACGCGGAGAGCTCGACACGGATCGTGGGCGCGGCGACGTTGACGATGAAGACGTCGAGGAGCGCCATGAACTGGGCGGCGAGGACCACGCCGAGCAACAGTCCGGGGCGGTTGTCGGTGCCACCGTCTTTACTGAGTACGGGACGTGTTGTGGTCGAGGTCATACGCCGAGCGTGACCTCGATCGGATACGGGTAACGAGAGCCCGCTGATGCTGGTACTGACACCACCTGGCAGCGGCGGCACGGGGACTCGACCATGGGGGTGTGACGATCGTGGCAGCGGTACCGACACAGCGACGCCGACGACCGGAGCTGGCCGCGTTCCTGCGCAGCCGCCGGGCCAGGGTGACACCGGAGGACGTGGGGATGCCCCCGGGACTCCGCCGCCGCACACCGGGGCTGCGCCGCGAGGAGGTCGCCCAGCTCTCCGGCGTCGGCGTCACCTGGTACACGTGGCTGGAGCAGGGGCGCCCGATCAACGCCTCGGCGCAGGTGCTCGACGCGGTGGCCAGGACGCTCCGGCTCGACCGGCCCGAGCGCGAGCACCTCTACCACCTGGCCGAGGTGCCGTACGCGCCGGAGCGGTCGGGCTCGGACGCGGCGGTGGTGAGCCCGGAGATCCAGGGCATCCTGGACGCCCTGGACCCGCACCCGGCGGTGCTCTACAACGCGCGGTACGACGTGCTCGCGACCAACGCGATGTACGAACTGCTCTTCTTCCAGGAGGGCCGGGACGACCAGGACACCGGCCCGTTCGGCATACGCAACGTGCTGTGGGCGCTGTTCAGCGACACCGGGCCCACCTGCCCGGTGGTCGAGCGGAAGCGGGAGCTGCCCCTCATGGTGGCCCAGCTGCGGGGCGCGTACGGCCGCCACGTCGGCGAGCCGGCCTGGGAGGAGTTCGTACGGGCTCTGGCGGAGGCCAGCTCGGAGTTCGCCCGGCTGTGGCGCAGCGGCGACGTGGTCCCCCCGGGGACGCGGGTGAAGACCTTCCGTCACGCGCGGACCGGCGAGATCCGGCTGACCTCGGTCTCCCTCTCCGTGAACGGGATGCCGGAGTGCCGGATCGTGGCCTACACGCCGAACGACGAGGAGAGCCGCCACGCGCTCGCGTCCCTGCGGGAGATGACGGAACGACGGACCCCGTAGGACGGGCGGGCTCCGCCGACGGGCGGACGGACCTCGTCGAGCGACGGTCCGGGAACGACGAATCCCGCCCCCTGCTGGGGACGGGATCCGGTGATTGTGGAGCTAAGGAGAATTGAACTCCTGACCTCCTGCATGCCATGCAGGCGCTCTACCAACTGAGCTATAGCCCCTCGTGTTCTTCGCGCTCTGCGCTGCGAACAAGAAGAACTTTAGCCTGTGACCTGCCGGAAAGTGAAATCCGGGTCCGGCAGGCCGGACGTGGGGCTCAGTCGTCGTCGCCGAGGACCGGCTCGGGCAGCGTGCCCGCGTTGTGCTCCATCAGACGCCAGCCGCGCGCACCCTCGCCGAGGACCGACCAGCAGCAGTTCGAGAGGCCGCCCAGGCTCTCCCAGTGCTGGGACTCCAGGCCGAGGAGCCGGCCGATGGTGGTGCGGATCGTGCCGCCGTGGCTGACCACGACGAGCGTGCCGTCCTCGGGAAGCTTGTCGGCGTGCTCCAGGACCACCGGGGCGGCCCGGTCGGCCACCTCGGTCTCCAGTTCGCCGCCGCCCCGGCGCACGGGCTCGCCACGCTTCCACGCGGCGTACTGCTCGCCGAACCGCCCCACGATCTCGTCGTGGGTCAGTCCCTGCCACTCCCCCGCGTACGTCTCGCGCAGCGCGGAGTCGTGGGCGACGGCGTGGCCGGTGAGCACGGCGAGCTCGGCGGCGGTGGCCGCCGCCCGCCTCAGGTCGGAGGCCACGATGGCGTCCGGCTTCAGCGCGGCGAGCAGCCGGGCGGCCCGGCGCGCCTGGGCGACGCCGGTCTCCGTCAGCTCGATGTCGGTCGAGCCCTGGAAGCGGCGCTCCAGGTTCCAGGAGGTCTGGCCGTGACGCCAGAGAACGATGCGGCGGCCAGTGCCGCCCTTGGTGGTGCTCAGCTCAGCTCACCGTCGGGTCCGTCGGGCAGCCCCGCGGCGTGCTCGGAGAGGTCGACGCCGGTCAGGGCGGCGTGCTCGGCGCCCTTGCCGCGGGTCTTCGCCGCGTCCTCGGGGAGCGCGAGCTCGGGGCAGTCCTTCCACAGGCGCTCGAGCGCGTAGAAGACGCGCTCCTCGCTGTGCTGGACGTGGACGACGATGTCGACGTAGTCCAGAAGGATCCAGCGCGCGTCGCGGTCGCCCTCACGGCGGACCGGCTTGGCGCCGAGGTCCTTGTTGAGGCGCTCCTCGATCTCGTCGACGATCGACTTGACCTGGCGGTCGTTGGGCGCGGAGGCGAGCAGGAAGGCGTCGGTGATCGACAGCACATCGCTGACGTCGTACGCGATGATGTCGTGCGCGAGCCGGTCGGCGGCCGCCTGAGCGGCGGCGTTGACGAGCTCGATGGAACGATCCGTGGCGGTCACAAGCAGGCTTTCGTCGGCGGTCCAGTACCCCTCCAGGGTCTCACGGACCGCCGACGGCCCCGCCAACGTTTTCCGGAGCGCCGTTACGGGGCCTCCGGCACCTTGTAGTCCTGGCCCAGAATCACGGTCACCGTGGCCGCTCCCGAGGTCTTGCCCTTGGTGACCGAGCCGGCCGGCAGACCCAGCGTCTTGGCCACCTCGGCCGCCGTCGCCTTCTGGAGGTCGTCACCGTAGACGACCTGCGACTTCTCCCGGGTGTCCGCGTCGCCGCCGCCCACGAAGGTGTAGCCGCCGTTGATCAGGACGATCCGGGCCGCCTCGGTCGCCTTCTTGCCGGAAGCGTCCCGCACCGAGACCCGGGGCACGTCGCCCGCCTCGGGGGCGGTGACCTTTCCGCCCAGGATGTCCTTCACCACACTGTCGCTCGCGCCCTCGGTCAGCGTGCCGTCCTGGCCCACCGGGAGCAGGGCCGTCTTGTAGTCGCCGACCTTGGCGTGCTCGGCGAGCTTGGCCAGGGCGGCGCCCAGGTCCTTCTCGGAGAGCGAGGGGTCGAAGATCTGGGTGAGGCTCTCGACCGTCATCGTGGCGGACTCCGGATTGTCCGAGATCTTGCGCAGCACCGCGAGCATGACCTGGCCGAAGCGCTGGAGCTGCTTGGTCTCGGCCTCGCCCGGGGCCCGGTAGGTCGCGTAGGCGACGGCGGCGCGGCCGTTCAGGGACTGCTTCTCGCCCTTCCTGACCAGGGGGTCGGCGCCCTTCTTCGGGTCCGGCACGTCGGTGTCGGTGTCCGTCTCGATACCGCTGACGAGGTCGACGAGGGTGTCCAGGTAGGGCGTGTCCAGGCGCCAGGTGCCGGTGATCGGCGCGCCGAGGAGGTTGCCGATCGCCTCGCGGGTCCCGCTGGACCCGTCGTCCTCGACCGACTTGCCGAGGGTGGTCGCGGCGCCCTCGCCGTCGGCGACGACGACGGAGTTCGGAATCAGGACCGAGGTGCCCTGGCGGGTGGTGGTGTTGTTGACGAGCAGGACGGTGGAGGTCCCGCCTCCCGTGGTGTTGTGGAGGTGGACGACGATCGTGTCGCGCTTCTGCGGACCGGTCGCGGTGCTCCCCTGCCGCTGCTCCTCGGACGCCCCGGGGAGCAGCCCGGCGGACCAGAGGTAGCCGACGCCGCCCACGACGGCGAGGACGAGCACGACGACGAGGGCGACGATCCGGTTGCGGCCCCGGCGCCTGGCCTCCTCGCGCCGCTCGGAACGGCTCTCGGTGAACTTCAGCCAGTCGATGACGTCCTCGGAGTCCTCGTCCGGCTCCTCGATGAACGAGAACTGCTCGGTCCGGTACCCACGGTCGTCGTCGGGGGCGGGCCGGGCCGGCGCGGAGCGCTCGGAGGCGGGGCGCTGCCCGGGGACCCCGGCGGGCGCCGCGACGGGCGCGGCCGGAGCCACGGGGGGCGCGGCCTGCGCCACCGGGGGTGCGACCGGGGCGACGGGCGCGGCGGCCTCGGGCTGGGCGGCCCACTGCTGCCCCGTGTCGTAGGAGGGGTAGCTGTAGCCCTGCTGCCCGTACGGGTCGTACTGCGGCTCGTGGGACGGCTGGGGCTGCTGGGGCTGCCCCTGGTACTGCGAGGGCTGCTCCTGGTACTGCTGCTGCGGTTCCTGGTACTGCTGCTGGGCGTACGGGTCGTATCCGTATCCCTGCTGCGGCTGCTGGTACACCGGCTGCCCGTACTCGTCGTAGCCGATGATCTGCGGCTGCGGATAGTACGGGTCGTACGGATGCTGCTGGTCGTTCACCGGTGGCCCTCCCCGAAGCTCACTCGCCGCGGTACAACTGGCGCTTGTCGATGTAGCGCACCACGCCGTCCGGGACCAGATACCAGACGGGATCGCCCTGTGCGACCCTCGCCCGGCAGTCGGTGGAGGAGATGGCGAGCGCGGGCACCTCGACCAGCGAGACGCCGCCCTTGGGCAGTCCGTCGTCAGTGAGGTCGTGGCCCGGCCGGGTGACGCCGATGAAGTGCGCGAGCGAGAAGAGTTCCTCGGCGTCGCGCCAGGTGAGGATCTGCGACAGCGCGTCGGCCCCGGTGATGAAGAAGAGGTCCGAGTCGCTGTTGAGGGAGCTCAGGTCCCGCAGGGTGTCGATGGTGTAGGTCGCGCCGCCGCGGTCGATGTCGATCCGGCTGACCGAGAACTGCGGGTTGGAGGCCGTCGCGATGACCGTCATCAGATAACGGTCCTCGGCCGCCGAGACGGCACGGTCGCTCTTCTGCCACGGCTGCCCGGTCGGCACGAACACGACCTCGTCCAGGTGGAACAGGGCGGCGACCTCGCTGGCCGCCACCAGGTGTCCGTGGTGGATCGGGTCGAACGTTCCACCCATCACGCCGAGTCGGCGCTTCCCGCGCCCGCCAGTAGGCATTTCCTGCTCTCCCATGCGTGCAGAGCCTACTGGCACGGCAGCGGACGCCTGATCAGGGTCGCCGGTTCAGCGGTCGCGGTTGAAGCGAGTGGTGATCCACAGCAGCAGGAGCAGGGCACCGAAGGCGCCGAAGCCGGTGAGGTAGGGGCTGAGGCTGTCGTGGTTGCCGCCGTGCTCGGCGCCCTCGGCGAGAGTGACCAGGTTGGCGGCGGTGCTGTGGAGGCTCATCTTCGGCAGACCTATCGATCGGGGATGGGAGCGGAGACTTCGCGCACATCGTATGCGGGCGGCCCGGAAGGGCTCACGCCGACTCAGGCACTCGCGTCACGGTCCGTGTTGCCGTCCGGGCCGCCTTCGGTGCCGGCGGCGGCACCGTCGCCGGTCCCGGCGTCGCCCGAGTCGTCGGTGCGGTAGCCGCGCAGCAGGAACCAGGCGAGCAGCGCGCCGCCCACGATCGAGACCAGCAGCACGATACGGAGCGTGTCACCCGGCCCCTCCTGCGCGGCGGCCGCGAGCAGGGCGGCGGCGGTGTCGGCGGTGTCCGGCATGTCGGTCGTGCTCCTCGGTCGTCCTCGGTGCCCGAGTTATCCACAGGCCCCGGCACACGGTAGCGCCAGCACCTAGGCTGGGGTTCGTCAGGGGGACGAGCACCGACTCGTACGAACAGGGGGCATCCATGACCGAGAACGACCAGGGGAACGTGCCGAGCAGGCAGCGGAAGCGGTTCCCCGGCATCTCCTCGCGGGCCTACGAACATCCGGCCGATCGCTCGGCGCTGGTGGCGCTGCGCAAGCTCAGCGGCTTCGACACGGTCTTCAAGGCGCTCAGCGGACTGCTGCCGGAGCGCAGTCTGCGACTGCTCTTCCTCTCGGACTCCGTCCGGGTGAGCGACGCGCAGTTCAGCCATCTCAACGACATGCTGCGGGACGCCTGTTACATCCTGGACCTGGAGAAGGTCCCGCCTATGTACGTGACGCAGGACCCGAAGCCCAACGCGATGTGCATCGGCCTGGACGAGCCGATCATCGTCGTCACGACCGGCCTCGTGGAGCTCCTCGACGAGGAGGAGATGCGTGCGGTCGTCGGCCACGAGGTCGGCCACGCGCTGTCCGGGCACTCGGTGTACCGCACGGTGCTGCTCTTCCTCACGGGCCTGGCGCTCAAGATCGCCTGGATCCCGCTGGGGAACGTCGCGATCATGGCCATCGTCACGGCGCTGCGCGAGTGGTTCCGCAAGTCGGAGCTCTCCGCCGACCGGGCCGGGCTCCTCGTCGGGCAGGACGTGCAGGCCTCGATGCGCGGTCTGATGAAGATCGCCGGCGGCAACCACCTCCACGAGATGAACGTGGACGCGTTCCTGGCCCAGGCCGACGAGTACGAGAAGGCCGGGGACCTGCGGGACTCGGTCCTCAAGATCCTCAACGTGCTGCCGCGCACGCACCCCTTCACCACCGTCCGGGCGGCGGAGCTGAAGAAGTGGTCGGAGAGCCGCGACTTCCAGCGGATCATGGACGGCCACTACCCGAAGCGCTCGGAGGACAAGGACGCCTCGGTCACGGACTCCTTCCGCGAGTCGGCGGGGCACTACGCGGACACCGTGCGGACCAGCAAGGATCCGCTGATCAAGCTGGTCGGCGACATAGCCGGTGGCGCCGGTGACCTGGCGGGCGACCTGGGCGGGAAGCTGCGCAACGCCTTCGGCGGCGGCCAGGGCCCCAAGAAGCCGGACGCCACGGGGACCGAGGGGACCTCCGGCACCGCCGAGAACGGCAAGAGCAGCCCGGACAGCGGCACCGGGGACGCGCCGTAGCGAGAACCGGGCGCTCGGGGACCAGCGGAACCGGACGCTCGGGGACCAACAGCGAGAACCGGGCGCTCGGGACCGGTGGCGAGAGCGGGGCCCTCACGGTCTCAGAGCGAGGGCTGGGCGTCCGGCGCCAGTGCTCCGCACAGTGAGGGGGCTGCGGGCCGGCCCGTGGCGTACGGGTCGGTGACCGGCGGTCCGCCGCCCGCCTCGGGGGCCCGCGCTCCGGCCAGGAGCGGCTTCAGGGAGCCGGTGGTGTCCGCGCCGCACGCCTGCGGGCCCGCCTCGGCGGTGCTGGTCACCAGCTCGGCCCGGTGCATGCGCAGGTCCTCGCGGTCGAAGCGGAAGTGGACCTCGCGGTGGACGGTGAAGAGCGAGGCCTGACCGACCGGTCCCGCGCCCTGGGCCGCCGGGCGGAGGGCGTAGGTGTACGTGTGGTCCGCGGTGACGTCCAGGGTGTCGGGTCCGGTCTCCTCGAAGCGGAGGGTGCCCTGGACACGGGCCGAGGGGTCCGCGAGGACGGCCTGGCGCGGGTCGAAGCGGACCAGCCAGGCGGCGAGGGCGTGCCGACCGTCGTCGGCCGGTGCCTCCACGCTCCGGTCGAACTGTTCCAGCTGGTCGGGGTCGAGCAGCAGGCGAGCGGGCCGGACGGTGGCCCCGGACAGGACGTCGGGTTCCAGGGACGAGGCCACCAGGTAGTCCTTGGCGATGCTCAGGGCGGTGACGACCTGGCTCTCGGCGAAGTGGGTGGTGCGCCCCGCGACGGGGAGGTTGATGCCTGCGGCCCCCGTGCGGTACTCGGCGACCGGGCTGTGGTCGAAGAGCCGGTCGGGCAGACCACCGACGACGGGGCCCTGCGGGGCGAGCGGGACCACGGTGGTCCGCAGCGGCTCGGCCCGCTGGTCGGCGGGCGGCTGGTAGGGGTTGCGGACGCCCAGATAGATGGCGGTACCGAAGGCGAGGAGGATCAGCAGGACCAGCATGAGGGCCTGGCGGGAGCCGCTCCGGCCCTCCCAGGACGAGGGGCGGCTGCGGACGGCCTCGGTGTGCTCGCCCATCCGCTCCCGGGCCGAGAACTCCTGGAGGTGGGCAGCGCGGACGAACGCCTCGTCGAAGACGACGGACCTGTACTCGTCCTCACCACCGGGGAGACCCTCGGGTGTCCCCTCAGGCGGGTCGCCACGCCCTGCCATACCTTCAGGGTAGGTCTGCGGGGGCTTCGATAAACGCCCAGGTACACGACAAGTTCGGAAGAATTCCGCCGTCAGGGTGTCTGCGTGCCACCGTGGAGCCGCGCGGCTCGGCCACCCGGGGGACGGGGACGCGCCGGGACGGCCGCGGACCGCGATACGGCTGACCCGGAGCGTGCCTGCCGGGCGATGTGGAGGGCCCTGCCGGGGCAATGTGGCGAGGCCTGCCGGGCGATAGAGGGCCCCCTGCCGGGGCGGTGTGGAGGGGCCCTGCGAGGTGGTGTGGCGAGGCCTGCCGAGGCAATGTGGGACGGGCCTACTTCGGGGACGCGGAGTGTGCCGCGGGGGCGTGGGCGGCGGGCGGGGCCGGGTTCGGGTTGGGCGTGTCGACGCCGGTCGTCGCCGGCGGCGGGACCTGGTCCTGGCGGTTGGCGGCCGCGCCCCGGTAGACGGCGCTGAACGCCAGGGCGACCATGCCGATGCCCATGACGAGGGCGAGGATCCAGGCGACGGGCCGGTGCCAGCGGGCGCGGCCCCGGTAGGGGCGCAGAGCGCCGCCGTGGCGGCCGTAGGGGCTGGCGTCGTCGCCGACGTCGTCCGGCTCGTACGTGAGGCCGGAGGAATCGTGGAAGTCCTCGTAGAGGTCGTCGTCGCCCGATCCGCCGCCGGCGCGGGCGCGGGCCGACTCGGCCTCCGCGCGGGCCTGGGCGGCGGCGAGGAGCCGCTCGACGGCGGTGGGTTCGTGCACGGTCGCGGCCCGTACGAAGTCCTCGTCGAACACCACGTCGGCGTAGACCTCGTCGGCGCCTCCGCGGTCGACAGAGTCCTCAGGGTCCCCGCCGTCCTGGAACGGCGTGCCCCCCACGTCGTCCGGCACGGCTTCAGAGTAGACCCGCGAGGTGGTTTTGGGCAGGGAGAGTGCGAACCCTCCCCGCCCGTACCGAAAGGAGTGGTTACCGCACGTGACCGTCACCGGTGACGATGTACTTGGTCGAGGTGAGCTCCGGAAGGCCCATGGGGCCCCTGGCGTGCAGCTTCTGGGTGGAGATGCCGATCTCCGCGCCGAAGCCGAACTGTCCGCCGTCCGTGAAGCGGGTGGAGGCGTTCACGGCGACCGTGGTGGAGTCGACCAGCTGGGTGAAGCGGCGCGCCGCGGCCTGCGAGGTGGTCACGATCGCCTCGGTGTGGCCGGAGGACCAGGTCCGGATGTGTTCGACGGCCCTGTCGAGGGAGTCGACGACGGCCGCGGCGATGTCGTACGAGAGGTACTCGGTCTCCCAGTCCTCCGGCGTGGCCGGTACGACGGTGGCCTTGGAGCCCTCGGCGAAGGCGATCACCCGTTCGTCGGCGTGGACGGTGACGCCGGCCTCGGCGAGCGCGTCGAGGGCCCTGGGCAGGAAGGCCGCGGCGATGTCCTGGTGGACGAGGAGGGTCTCGGCGGCGTTGCAGACGCTGACCCGGTGGGCCTTGGAGTTGATCAGGATCTCGACGGCCATGTCGAGATCGGTCTGGGCGTCGACGTAGACGTGGCAGTTGCCGGTGCCGGTCTCGATGACGGGGACGGTGGACTCCTCGACGACCGTCCGGATCAGGGAGGCTCCGCCGCGCGGGATGAGGACGTCGACGAGGCCGCGGGCGCGCATCAGCTCGCGGACCGAGTCGCGGGACTCGCCGGGGACGAGCTGGATGGCGTCCGCGGGCAGTCCGGCGCCGCCGACGGCGTCGCGCAGGACCTTCACCAGGGCGCTGTTGGAGGCGTAGGCGGAGGACGAGCCGCGGAGCAGGACGGCGTTGCCGGACTTGAGGCAGAGGGCGGCGGCGTCGACGGTGACGTTGGGGCGGGCCTCGTAGATGATGCCGACGACGCCCAGGGGGACGCGGACCTGGCGCAGGTCGATGCCGTTGGGCAGGGTCGAGCCGCGGACGACCTCGCCGACGGGGTCGGGCAGCGCGGCGACGTCGCGGACGTCGGCGGCGATGGCCCGGACGCGCTCGGGGGTGAGGGTGAGCCGGTCGATGATCGCCTCGCTGGTCCCGGCTTCGCGGGCCTTGGCGATGTCCTCGGCGTTGGCCTCGACGATCTCGGCGGTGCGCACTTCGAGGGCGTCCGCGATCGCCAGCAGGGCATCGTCCTTGGTCGCACGCGGGAGTGGCGCGATTTCGGCGGCGGCTCCACGGGCCCGGTAGGCGGCCCGGGTGACCGGGGACAGGTTGTCGAGGGGCGTGAGCGAGGTCATGCCCGCAGGGTACTGGCACCCCTGCGGACATCCCTCACGTATCCCGCACTCCGAGACGTGCCACGGCGGTTCCGAGACGGCCCGCACGGGGAGGCGTCCTGAACACGCCCCCCGTCAGTACGGGTGGACGCCGACGGGGGCGGCCGGCGGCGGGCCGTAGCCCTCCGCGATCCGCTGGTGGTAGGTCTCGCGGTCGATGACCTCGAGGCCGACGATCTCCCACGGCGGCAGCTTGGCGGTCTGCCGGTGCTCGCCCCACAGGCGCAGGGCGACGGCCGCGGCGTCGTGCAGGTCGCGGGCCTCCTCCCAGTACCGGATCTCGGCGTGGTCGTTGGCATACCTGCTGGTCAGCAGGAAGGGGTGGTCGTGGGCCAGCTGTTCGAGCCCGCGGCGCACCTCCTTCAGGGGTGACTCCACACCCGACACGCTGAGCGTGATGTGCCAGAGTTTGGACACGGGCTGTTCCCTGGCGCGTGCCTCACGCGCCTCGCGAACCTCGCGTGTCTCGGTGGTGGTCTCGGTCTTGGTGTCCGTGGACCTGTCCCGTGCCTCGTCGAAGTCGGCTCCGGCCTCGACACTGGTCAGGGCGCGTTCGGCAGTCCCTCGGGGCGGTGCCCCTGGGCGCGCTCGTCTCACCGGCGGCCTCCTGTGTGATGCGTGTGGTGCTGTACCCCGCCCCTGCTCTCTTACCCCCGAGACAAAGTTGACCAGCCCGAGGCGGCACTTGGGGCGGTTTTGGTAAACGTCCCTTCCGGATGGCCGCACTTTCAGCCGTTTCGGGAGGGGCGCGCGGGTCAGCGGATGACGACCAGGTCGTCGCGGTGGACGACCTCGCGCTCGTACTCGGGGCCGAGCTCCTTGGCGAGCTCGGGGGTGGAGCGCCCGAGCATCCGGGGCATCTCCTTGGCGTCGAAGTTGACGAGACCGCGGGCGACGGCCCGGCCGGCGGTGTCGCGCAGTTCGACCGGGTCGCCCGCCACGAAGTCGCCCTCGATGCCCGCGACACCGGCCGCGAGCAGGGACTTCTTGCCGTCGACGACGGCTCGTACGGCTCCGTCGTCCAGGGTGAGGGAGCCCTGCGGGGTGGAGGCGTGCGCCAGCCAGAGGAGCCGGTCTGCGGAGCGGCGCCCGGTGCGGTGGAAGTACGTGCCGGTGTCGCGTCCGGCGAGGGCGTCGGCGGCGCGGCTCGCGGAGGTGAGGACCACGGGGATGCCGGCGGCGGCGGCGATCCGGGCGGCCTCGACCTTGGTGACCATGCCGCCGGTGCCGACGCCCGCCTTCCCGGCGGAGCCGATCTCCACATGGGCGATGTCGTCGGGACCGGCGACCTGGGCGATCCTCGACGTGCCGGGCTTGGACGGGTCGCCGTCGTAGAGGCCGTCGACGTCGGAGAGCAGGACGAGCAGGTCGGCGCGGACGAGGTGGGCGACGAGGGCGGCGAGTCGGTCGTTGTCGCCGAAGCGGATCTCGTCGGTGGCGACGGTGTCGTTCTCGTTGACGACCGGCAGCGCGCCCATCGCGAGGAGCTGGTCGAGGGTCCGGTAGGCGTTGCGGTAGTGCGCGCGCCGGCTGGTGTCGTCGGTGGTGAGGAGGACCTGTCCGACGCGGACGCCGTAGCGGGCGAAGGAGGCGGTGTACCGGGCGACGAGGAGGCCCTGGCCGACGCTGGCGGCTGCCTGCTGCCGGGCGAGGTCCTTGGGGCGGCGGGTGAGGCCGAGCGGCGCGAGTCCTGCCGCGATCGCGCCGGAGGAGACGAGGACGATCTCCTTCTCGCCGCCGCTGCGGACCTTGGCGAGCACGTCGACGAGGGCGTCGACGCGGTCGGCGTCGAGGCCTCCGGAGGCGGTGGTGAGGGAGGAGGAGCCGACCTTGATGACGATCCTGCGGGCCTCCGTCACATATCGCCTCGCGTCGTCCGTCTCTCCGGTCATCTGCGTCGTCACCTGTGCCGCCACCTGCGTCGTCCTCACTCGGCTGTCCCACGCGCCGCGTGTTTCCCGCCGCGACTGCCAGGCAATCTACGCGAGCCGGGAGGGCTGCCGCTCGTCCGTTTCGCTCCCTGGACCGGAGCCGTCGGTGTCCTGTCCGTTGTTCCGGGGGACGAGGATCCGCTGGGAGATGAGGTAGGTGAAGGGGATGGCGACGACGGCCGCGACGAGTGGCGCGATTCTGTCGTCCATTCCGGCCCAGGTGACGAGCGCGTACAGACCGACGCTCTGCACCAGGTAGTTGGTGACGTTGGTGAGCGGGAAGAGGGCGAACTTCTTCCAGGTCGGCCGGGTGCGGTAGGTGAAGTACGTGTTGAGGAAGAAGGAGCCGATCATGCTGAGGACGAAGGCGAGGGAGTACGCGGCGAAGTACGGCATCCACGGGTGGAGCAGCAGGTAACAGCCGAAGAAGGTGCCGGTGTTGACGCCGCCGACGAGCGCGAAGCGGAAGATCTCGGCGAGCCGTCCGCGCCCCGCGGCGGGAGACGCGGCTTCCATCAGCGCTCTCCGTCGGTGGCCACGACGCGGATCCGCTCGGCGGCCGCGCGCTCGGACGCGCCGCGTCCGAAGGAGCGGTGGGTCTCCTTGACGAGGAAGTGCGGACGGCGCTTCGTCTCGTAGTAGATGCGGCCGATGTACTCGCCGATCAGTCCCAGCATCACCATCTGTACGCCTCCGAGTCCCGCGATGATCGCGACCAGGGTGACGTATCCGGGGGCGGTGACGCCCTGGGTGAGGGCGGCGACGACGACCCAGGCCGCGTAGAGGGCGGCGAGGCCGGTCAGTGTCATGCCGAGCCAGAGGGCGATGCGCAGTGGACGGTTGTTGAAGGAGATCAGCCCGTCCATGCCGTAGTTGATCAGGGAGCTGAACTTCCACTTCGTCTCACCGCCTTCGCGTGCGGCGTTCTGGTAGTCGAAGGTGACGGTGTCGAAGCCGATCCAGGAGAAGAGGCCCTTGGAGAAGCGGTTGTACTCGGGCAGTGAGAGCAGCGCGTCGACGGCGGGGCGGGACAGGAGGCGGAAGTCGCCGACGCCGTCGGTGAGTTCCACGTCGACCCAGCGGTTGACCGCCCGGTAGTACATCCGGCTGAGCGCGGAGCGGAGCTTCTTGTCGCCTTCGCGGGTCCGGCGCGCGATGACCTGGTCGTGGCCCTGGTGGTGCAGGTCCAGCATGCGTGCGAGGAGCTCGGGCGGGTGCTGGAGGTCGGCGTCCATGATGACCACGGCGTCGCCGGTGGACTTGCGCAGGCCGGCCAGCATGGCGGCCTCCTTGCCGAAGTTGCGGCTGAAGGAGGCGTACTGGGTGCGGTGCGGGTGCCGGACGGCGATCTCGCGCAGCTTGTCCAGCGTTCCGTCGGAGCTGCCGTCGTCGACGTAGCAGATCTCGTATCCGACGGGGAGTGTGTCGAGCACCTGGCGCATCCGCGCGTCGAAGCGTTCGACGACGTCCTCCTCGTTGAAGCAGGGGACGACGACGGAAAGCCTGGTCATGAACGGTCACTCCAGAGGGATGGGCAAGAGTACGTCCTGAGGGACCGCCGCCGAACTCGCCTTCGAGCAGCGCGGTCACGGTACGAAGCGGCGGTGACCGTCCGGCGTCGCCCGGGTGGCCGCCCCCGGTCGGCATGTCGTCCATGCGGCAAAGCATGCGGGGAAGATAGTGGTACTCGTGGCATTTCTTGTCTTTTGTCACCCTAGAGACCCGTTGCGCCGATACCTTGGCGACGCCACGGAGGCGGCGCCTTCGTGCCACGGAACTCGGCCCCCTGGAGCAATGCCCCGTGAGTAGAACGACCCTGTCGGACCTCGGTGACGCACGGATGTCGGACGACGAGGAACAGAACACCGACCCGGCGCGCGGCCTCCGCCGGGTACTCCCCTGGATCGCGCTGGTCATCGCCGCGGGAGCGGGCGCGCTGCTCTCGGTCGGCGCCTTCCTCGGCCTGTACGTACGCCCCACGTCGGACGACTGGTGCGCCCTGTGGAAGACCCGGGACATGGGGGTCCTCGGCATCACGTCGGACTTCTACCTCACGCAGAACGGACGTGTCACCAACGCGTTCCTGACCGGGCTGCTCTACTCCGACGGCATGCGGGGGCCGAAGCTGCTGCCCGCCTTCCTCGTGGTCGCGCTCGGCTCGGGGCTGTTCCTCCTCGCCCGCGCGACGCTGCGGGCGCTCCGGCTGCCGTTTCCCGCGGCGGCGGGCGCGGCGGCGGTCCTGGTGCTCGAGGCGCTGCTGTTCTTCGCGGGGACCCGTTCGTACCAGGTGCTGCTCTGGGCTCCGGCCACCATCTCCCACACCCTTCCGAGCGTCCTGGGTGTCTGGGCGGTCCTCTCGGCCGTGTGGGCGGCCCGCAGCCGCCGGCGCTGGGCGCGGGGCACCGCCGTCGGCGCCGCGGCGGTGCTCGGCACGGCGGCGGGCATGCTCAGCGAGCCCTTCGTCGCGATGTCCGGGCTGATGGCCGTGGCGGCGGGTGTGCTCTGCCTGCCCCGGTTCGGCCGGACGCGGGACCGGTTCGCGTCGACCTGGTGCGCCGCGTGGTGCCTGGGCCTCGTGATCGGACTGGTGCTGCTGACCACCTCCCCCGGGGCCCGCTGGCGGCGCGCCCAGCAGCCGAAGGAGCCGTTGACCCTGTCCGGGGTCGGGGAGGCGGTGCGGGACTGGTACCGGATCTGGGAGACGATCGGCGGGCAGTGGGCGTACGTCGGCGCGCTCGCCGCCGGGGTGCTCCTCGGCCTGGCGGTGGCCCTGTCGGCCCGCCGCCCACGCGGTGAGGACGTGCGGGCCGACGGCGAGGACGCCGGGGCCGGCCGGGCCTCGGGCGGAACGTTTCGCGTCGCCGTCCTGGTGCTGCCCCTGCCGCTGATCGTGCTGGGGAGCCTGGTCGCCGCGTACGGGCTGCGCAGCGGCTACGGGGCGACCGGCTGGACGTACGCGCGCACGTGGACCAGCTTCGTCGTGCCGTTCCTGCTGGCGCTCTGCGGCTACGGGGCCTGGCTGGGGTACCGCCTCGGGCACGGGCTCGCGGCGCCGTCGGCGGCGTCCGCCGGGGACGGCCCCGGGCTCGCGGCGCCGTCGTCACCCCCCGGTGTGCGCGCGGCCCGGCTCGCGGCCCTGGTCGCCACCGGCGCCGTCGCCGTGGCGAGCACGGTGGCCCTGGTGCCCGCGGTGCGGACGCTGACCACACAGACGGTGGCGCGCAGCCTGGCCTGGGACCGGCAGGACGCCCGGATCCGGGCGGAGGTGGCGGCCGGCCGCGACGAGGTCACGTACCGCCCGCTGCACATCGGCGTGCTCGCCGAACCCTTCTTCACGAAGGTGTACGAGAAGGACTGGGCCGCCCGGTGTACGGCCGGGTACTACGGCGTGGACCGGATCAACCGGCCCTGACCGAACGCCTCTGCGAAGGGTGACATTGCGTAACGGATGGTGAACACCAGGTAGTTTGAGGAGGAGTGGACGAACGACAAGTGAATCGAGGTGCACGTGCCTGACGTCTCCGTGGTCGTCATCGCCTACAACGACGCAGAGCGTCTGCCGGCGGCCGTCCGGTCGGTGCTGGAGCAGACCCTGCACGGCGTCGAGGTCGTCATCGTCGACGACTGCAGCAAGGACGACACCTTCACGGTCGCCCAGGCTCTCGCCGCCGAGAACCCGGACCGGGTCCGGGCGTTCCAGCTGCCGGAGAACAGCGGCGGCTGCGGCGCCCCTCGCAACCACGGCATCCGGCACGCCACCGGCACGTACGTCATGTTCCTCGACAGCGACGACGTGCTGGAGCGCAACGCCTGCCGCAACATGCTCGACGCCGCCGAGAGCACCGGCTCCGACCTGGTCTCCGGCCTGTGCGTCCGTGTCCACCTCGACAGCCGGCACAAGAAGACCACCGAGTGGTACCCCTGGCTCTACGCCCGGACCCGGACGATCGAGTCGATCACCGAGCTGTCCGACCTGCTGGTGTTCGACACCCTGTCGACGAACAAGTGCTACCGGCGCGCGTTCCTCCTCGAACAGGGCCTGGAGTTCCCCGTCGGCATCCACTACGAGGACCTGCTCTTCTCGGCCCAGGCCTATGTCGCCGCGCGCCGGATCACGCTGATCCCGAACCACGTCTACTACTGGAACGTGCAGGAGAAGGCCGCCGCGAAGTCGATCAGCAACCGGCGCCACGAGATCGCCAACTTCGTGCACCGCATGGAGATCCACCGCCGGGTGGACGCCCTCCTGGAGAGCAAGGGCTACGACGAGCTCAAGTACCGCAAGGACATCAAGTTCCTCAAGCACGACCTCGTCCTCCATCTGCGCGACCTGCCGCTGCTCGGCGACGACTACCGGCGCGAGTTCGCCCGGCTGGCCAACGGCTACCTCGCCGAGATCGACCCGCGGGCGTACGAGGAGGTGCAGCGCATGCACGCCATCTGCGCCTACCTCCTGAGCAAGGAGGACTGGCCCAACCTGCTCCCGGCCACCGACGCGCTCACCAACCCGGGCCGGCTCACCGTCCCGCTCGCCGAGCGGGACGGACAGGTCTACTGGTGCGCCGAGCACCTGGACACCGAGCAGGGCCGCCAGATCCTGGACGTCACCTCCTCCCACTACGACGCGAAACCGCTGACCTCACTCGCCCTGGGCAACCGGCTGACCTCGTACTCCGGCAGGGACGGGGTCGTCCGCCTCGCCGGGCGCGTCGTCAACCCGCTGGGCCGGATCCGCCCGGACGCGGAGCTCGGCGCGGTCCTCGAGTTCTCGGCCCGCCGCAGCGTCGGCGGCAGGACCGCCCGCATCCCGGTCGCCACGCTCCGGCACGCCGGTGCCTGGATCGAGTGGGAGGGCGAGGCGGACATCGCCCGCACGGTCCGCCCGCTCGGCATCATCGACGCCGTCTGGGACGTCCGGCTGATCCTCACGGTCGACGGCCAGGACCTGCGGACCCGGGTGTCCGTCGGCGGCGCCCCCGTCGACGAGGCCGACAGCCTGCGGATCCGCCCCCGGCTGACCAAGCTGGTGTCCGACCGGTTCGTGCCCCAGGTCACCCGGAAGGGCAACCTGTCCTACGTCCTCACCGCCGAGGGCAGGGCCGCCGTGCGCACCACGGCGATGATCGAGGGCGCCATGCACGGGCGCACCGCCCGGCTGGCGAAGACGAGCCTGCGCCGCCTGCTCAGGGCGAAGAAGGACCTGAACTCGGGCGAGACCAAGCTGCGGGTCTACCACGAGGTCTACAGCCGGCTCCCGATCCGCAAGGGCCTGGTGGTCTTCGAGAGCCACCTCGGCAAGCAGTACAGCGACAGCCCGCGGGCCGTCTACGAGGAGATGCGCCGCCAGGGCGTCACCTTCGGGGCCGTCTGGTCGTACTCGGGTGCGAAACCGACCGGCTTCCCCGAGGACGCCACCCTGGTGAAGCGCTGGAGCTGGCCGTATCTGCGGGCGCTGGCCCAGGCCGAGTTCTGGATCGACAACCAGGGCTTCCCGCTGCGGCTCACCAAGCGGCCGGGGACGACGTACATCCAGACCTGGCACGGCACGGCCCTCAAGCGGATGGGCTTCGACGAGCCCCACACCAAGTCGCGCGGCCTCGCCGCCCAGGCCTCCTTCCAGCAGGCCCTGGACCGCTTCGACCACTTCCTCATCCGCGGCGAGCACGACCGGCGCACCCTCGCGCGGGCCTTCCGGCTCCGCGACGAGGTGCTGCTGCCCGTCGGCTACCCCCGCAACGACAGCCTCGTCGAGGCACGGCGCGAGGAGGCGAGGACGGGCCGCCGGGAACGCGGACCGCTCGCGGCCGAGCTGGGCATCGACCCGGAGAAGAAGATCCTGCTGTACGCGCCGACGTTCCGGGCGGCGCCCGGCGGCAAGGTCCGCGCCTTCGAGGCCCCCTTCGACATCGAGGAGTTCGCCGACCGCTTCGGCGACACCTACACGCTGCTGATCAGGACGCACTACCTGAACAGCGTGTCGCTGCCGCCGGCGGTCCGGGGACGGGTCGTCGACGTGTCCCGCCTCCACGACGTCACCCCGCTGCTCGCCCTCGCGGACGGGCTGATCACCGACTACTCGTCCGTGATGTTCGACTACGGGCTGCTCGACCGCCCGATGGTCTTCTTCGCGTACGACTACGAGGAGTACGCCAGGGAGAACCGGGGCACCTACTTCGACCTGAAGGAACACGCCCCCGGTCCCGTGGTGGCCACGGAGGACGAGCTCTTCGGGGTGATCGCCAACCTGCCGGACGAGGCCGACAGCAAGTACGCGGCGGCCAGGCAGCGGTTCAACGCGGACTTCAGCGAGTACGACCGGGGCGACGCGGCCCGCCGGATCGTCACCACGTTCTTCACCGGGAGCGGGAAGTGACCAACGAGACCCCTGGGACGCCCGCGTCCCCCGCCGGCGACGGCCGTGACATCTTCATCGTCTCCAACAGCGTGGACGAGATGGGCGGGGTGACGACCTGGACGCACCAGATGGCCCGGGCGTTCACCGACCGGGGCCACCGGGTGCACGTCATCGGGATCCGGCCGGCCCCCGAGGGACGCGAGCACGACTTCCCCGAACCCCTGCCGTACCCCACCACCACGCTGTACGACGCCCACCCGCCGCAGGTCCGCTCGCTGCGCGGCCTCAGAGGCCGGCTCAACGCCGCCGAGCGGCGGCGGCACGCGCTCCGCGCCGCCGGGATGCGGGAGCGGGCCGAGCGGATGACGGCCCTGTTCGCCGCCGCCCGGCCCGGGGCCGTCGTGATCGTCACCCAGGTGTGGGCGATGGAATGGGTCTCCCTCGCCGACACCAAGGGCATGGTCCTCATCGGCATGAGCCACGAGTCGTACGCCGCGAGCGCGGCCGCCTCCCGGCTCGCCCGCGTGAAGCGCCACTACCGGGACGTCGACCGGCTGCTCGTCCTCACCCCCGGAGACGCGGACCGCTGGATCCGGGCCGGCATGGACAACGTCGGCCACATGCCCAACGCCCTGCCCTTCATGCCCGCGGCGCCGGTGCCGCGCACCGAGAAGGCCGTCGTCTCCGTCGGCCGCCTCTCGCACGAGAAGGGCGTGGACATACTGCTCGACAGCTGGGCCGAGATCGCCCACCGCCATCCCGACTGGACGCTGCGGATCTACGGTGCCGGGGACGAGGAGGAGTCGCTGCGGCAGCGCACGACCGACCTCGGTCTCGACGGCTCCGTCGAATGGAGGGGCCGCACCAACGACGTCCTCGGGGCGCTCTCCGGGGCCTCGGTCTTCGCGCAGGCCTCACGCGCCGAGGGCTTTCCGATCACCCTCCTGGAGGCGATGGCGGCCGGAGTGCCCTGTGCCGCGTTCGACTGCGCGCCGGGTGTGCGCGAGATCATCCGGGACGGCGAGGACGGACTGCTCGCGCGGCTCGGCAACACCGTGGAACTCGGCGGCCGCATCAGCACGCTGATCACCGACAAGGAGCTGCGGGACCGGATGGGCGACGCGGCCTTCGAGAACGTGAAGCGGTACTCCGCCGAGCGGATCACGGATCGCTGGGAGGCGCTGTTCGCCTTCCTGGAGCGCTGACGGGCCGCGCGCGGGACCGCCGTACACGGGGAAGGGCCGGGGAGTCGATTCCCCGGCCCTTCCCCGGCCCTTCCGCGGCCCTTCCGCGGACGGCTCGGTACGGGGGCGGTGCGGACCCGCTCCGTACCGCCCCGTCAGCCGGTCAGACCGACGCGCCGCGGCGCGCGACCCAGCCGGCCCAGGCCGAGGTGATCATGTCGCGCACGTCGTGACGGGCCTTCCAGCCCAGCTCCGCGTGGATGCGGTCGGCGGCCGCGACGACCCGCGCGGGGTCGCCGGGGCGGCGCGGGGTGACGAGCGGCTCGGTCGTGTGGCCGGTGATCTCGTTGATCAGCTCGACCATCTCGGTGACGGAGACGCCCTCGCCGCGGCCGATGTTGACCGTCAGGTCGCGCGGCTCGCCCGCCTCGGCCCACTCCGTGAGCTTGCGCGCGGCGACCAGGTGCGCGTCGGCCAGGTCCTCGACGTGGATGTAGTCGCGGATGCAGGTGCCGTCGGGCGTCGCGTAGTCGTCGCCGAAGATCCGCGGGGCCTCCCCCGCGTCCAGACGCTCGAAGACCATCGGGACCAGGTTGAAGACCCCGGTGTCGGCCAGCTCGGGGGTCGCCGCGCCGGCCACGTTGAAGTAGCGCAGGCAGGCCGTGGAGATGCCGTGCGCCGCGCCCGCGGCGCGCACCAGCCACTCACCGGCCAGCTTGGTCTCGCCGTACGGGCTCAGCGGCAGGCAGGGGGTCTCCTCGGTGACGAGGTCGACGTCCGGCATGCCGTAGACGGCGGCGGAGGAGGAGAAGAGGAAGTTACGCACGCCGGCGGCGGCGACGGCCTCCAGGAGCACCGTGAGACCGATGACGTTCTCGCGGTAGTAGTGCAGCGGCAGCTCGACGGACTCGCCGACCTGCTTCTTCGCGGCGAGGTGGACGACGCCGGTCACGCCGTGCTCGGCGATCGTGCGGTCCAGGACCTCGCGGTCGAGCGTGGAGCCGACCACCAGGGGAACGCCCTCCGGCACCCGCGACTCGTATCCCGTGGACAGGTCGTCGAGGACGACGACCCGCTCGCCGGCCTGCGTCATGGCACGGACGACATGGGAGCCGATGTATCCGGCGCCACCGGTGATCAGATAAGTCATAGCCCCAAACCCCTTTCAACGAGAGCTGCGGGAGATCCTGCGGAGTTTTGCCCCGATCGCCCGGAGCCCGTCACGGACACCCGGCGCGAGCCGCACCGCCAGCGATCCGTTCGCCGTCGTGTACTGCCGCACCAGCAGTACACCGTACCGGCTGCTCGGCACGAGCGACCGACGCTGCCGTTCCGCCGGGAGTCGGAGCGCCGTCGTGAAGACCGCGCCGTCCGCGCAGGTCACCGTGGCCCGGACGTCCCAGAGCTGCACGCCCCGGTTCCCCCGGCTGCGGCCCTCGCGGGCCAGTCCGGTGAGTCCGGCGGGGACGCGACCGGACCAGCCGGCGGGCCCTTCGGCCAACTCGGCCCGCTCGGTACGGGCGGGGACGTCGGCGCCCCGGGGCAGGAAGTCGATCCGCGCGGTACGGGGAACGGCGGCGCTCAGCCGTCCGTACAGGTCGCGGACGGTGAAGCGCAGTTCGCCGCCGAAACCCGCTCCCGCGCCGCCGGTCGCTCCGGCGCGCAGGTTGCCGTCGACGAGCAGCGGGAGGCCGTCGAGCGGCAGTGTGTCCAGTCCGTCCAGTTCCACCGGGAGGTCCTCGGACCAGACGGCGGTGTCCCCGCTCAGGGCGTGGGGCGGCAGCAGCCGGGAGGGGTCGGCGGTGAGCCGGGAGAGCCGCTCCAGGTCCCGCGGCTCCTCGGCGGCCAGCACGAACCGGGCGGCCCAGCGGGCGGGGGCTGCCGCGGCGGCGATCGCGCCCTCCCCGAAGGTCCCGAGGTACGCGCGGGTGAGCTCCCACCACTCGGTGCGGTACGCGATGTCGTGCGACCTCAGGTCACGGGCGTACAGGCGCAGGTCGTGTTCGAGGAACTTGGTGCGGCAGGCGGAGGCGAGTTCCTTGCGGCCCGCCGCCTCGAAGGTCTCCACGGCGGTGCGGTGGGCGGCGATCCGGGCCTGCCAGTTGGCGATGCCTTCCCGGTCGAGGGAGATCGACAGCCGGGCGGTGGCGCGGCGCACGTGCCAGATGTAGACGGTCTCGGGGACGACCGCGACGCGCGGCGCGGCGGCCAGGACGCGGGCGGTGAAGAGGAAGTCCTCGTAGACGCAGCGGCCGTCGGGGAAGCGGATGCCGTGCTCGGCGAGGAACGCGCGGTCGTAGACCTTGTTGACGCAGAGCGTGTCGTGCACGAGCGGCAGGAGGTCGTCCGCGGTCTCCAGGACGGCGGGCTCGCGGTAGAGCGCGGGCTGCCAGCGCACGTCGCGTCCCTCGGGCAGCTCGCGCCGCACGCAGGCGCCGACGGCGACGGGGGTGTGGTGGCGCTCGGCCGCCGCCACCAGGGTCTCGGCAGCGCCCTCGGGCAGGACGTCGTCGCTGTCGAGGAATATCACGATGGGTGCGGTGACGGCCCGGAAGCCGTCGTTGCGGGGGGTGCCGCAGCCGCCGCTGTTGACGGTGCGGTGGACGACCCGCAACCGGGGGTGCAACGCGGCCAGTTCGTCGAGGACCCGGGCCGTACCGTCGCTCGATCCGTCGTCGACGGCCACGACCTCGGCGACGACGGGTCCCTGGTCGAGCACGGACCGGATCGCGTCACCCACCAGCGCCTCGTCGTTGTGCGCGATGACGACGACGCCGAGCTTTCCTGCCACCTCAGTGGACGTGATGCTGCTCACATCGAGGATGCTACGGTCCCCCGGACACCCGAACGGCCTCTGCCCGACCCGTCCAACAGGACGGGTGAGAGAGGCCGTTCGGTTGACGAACCGGAGGGCGGGGAGGGGGCGCGGCGAAGAACAGCCCCACCGCCCTTCCCCCACGGGTCCCGCTAGAACGGGTCGAACTCGTCGAACGCGCGCTGCGCGTCGTCGCGCTCCGCCTCACGGTCCCGGCGGCGCTGAGCCGCCGGGCGCGGGGCCTCCAGGCGGTGGTCCTCGCCTCGGCGGCCGAGCATCTCGGCGCCGGCCATCATCGTGGGCTCCCAGTCGAAGACGACCGCGTTCTCCAGGGAGCCGATCGCGACGCCGTCGCCCGCGCGGGCGCCCGCCTTCATCAGCTGGTCCTCGACGCCGAGGCGGTTGAGGCGGTCGGCCAGGTAGCCCACGGCCTCGTCGTTGTTGAAGTCGGTCTGGCGGACCCAGCGCTCCGGCTTCTCGCCGCGCACCCGGTACACGTCCTCGGCCTCGTCGTACGTGACCGTGAAGCCCGCGTCGTCGACGGCCTTCGGGCGGATGACGATACGGGTCGCCTCCTCCTGCGGCTTCGACGCGCGCGCCTCGGCGACGATGCCGGCGAGGGCGAAGGAGAGCTCCTTGAGGCCGAGACGGGCCACGGCGGAGGCCTCGAACACCCGGTAGCCGCGGGCCTCCAGGTCCGGGCGGATCATGTCCGCGAGGTCCTGGCCGTCGGGGATGTCGACCTTGTTGAGGACGACGATGCGCGGCCGGTCCTCGAGACCGCCGTACTGCCGCAGCTCCTCCTCGATGATGTCGAGGTCGGTGACCGGGTCACGGTCCGATTCGAGGGTCGCGGTGTCCAGCACGTGCACCAGGACCGAGCAGCGCTCGACGTGGCGCAGGAACTCCAGGCCCAGGCCACGGCCCTGGCTGGCGCCCGGGATCAGGCCCGGCACGTCGGCGATCGTGTAGACGGTCGAGCCGGCCGTGACGACGCCCAGGTTCGGGACGAGCGTGGTGAAGGGGTAGTCCGCGATCTTCGGCTTGGCGGCCGAGAGGACCGAGATGAGCGAGGACTTGCCGGCGCTCGGGTAGCCGACGAGCGCCACGTCGGCGACGGTCTTCAGCTCCAGGACGATGTCCCGGGCCTCGCCGGGCTCGCCGAGGAGCGCGAAGCCGGGGGCCTTGCGGCGCGCGGAGGACAGCGCCGCGTTGCCGAGGCCGCCGCGGCCGCCCTGGCCCGCGACGAAGGTGGTGCCCTGGCCGACGAGGTCGGCGAGCACGTTGCCCTCCTTGTCGAGGACGACGGTGCCGTCGGGCACGTTCAGGACGAGGTCCTGGCCGTCCTTGCCCGAGCGGTTGTCGCCGGCGCCGGGCTGGCCGTTGGTCGCCTTGCGGTGCGGCGAGTGGTGGTAGTCGAGGAGCGTGGTGATCGCCTGGTCGACGACCAGGATCACATCGCCGCCACGGCCGCCGTTACCGCCGTCGGGTCCGCCGAGCGGCTTGAACTTCTCCCGGTGAACGGAGGCGCAGCCGTGGCCTCCGTTACCCGCGGCGACATGCAGCTCGACGCGGTCCACGAAGGTGGTCATGGTTGTGCCTCCATCTGAATACGTGTGGAATGTCTATCTAGTAACACGCGAAAGGCGGACCCGCTTCCCGACCGGGAAGTGAGGTCCGCCTCCGCAGAATGAACCGATCAGGCGACCGGAACGATGTTCACGACCTTGCGGCCACGGTGGGTGCCGAACTGCACCGAACCGGCCTGCAGGGCGAACAGCGTGTCGTCGCCGCCACGGCCGACGCCGGAGCCCGGGTGGAAGTGGGTGCCACGCTGGCGGATCAGGATCTCACCCGCGCTGACGACCTGACCGCCGAAGCGCTTCACGCCGAGCCGCTGGGCATTGGAGTCGCGCCCGTTCCGGGTGGACGATGCGCCCTTCTTGTGTGCCATGTCTCAGTCCCTCTTACTTCGCAGCCGCGGGGATACCGGTGACCTTGATCGCCGTGTACTGCTGGCGGTGACCCTGGCGACGGCGGTAGCCGGTCTTGTTCTTGTAGCGCAGGATGTCGATCTTGGCGCCCTTGTGGTGGTCCACGACCTCGGCCGTGACCTTGATGCCGGCCAGGACCCACGGGTCGCTGGTCACGGCGTCGCCGTCGACAACGAGCAGGGTCGAGAGCTCGACCGTGTCGCCAACCTTGGCAGTGGAAATCTTGTCAACCTCAACGATGTCGCCGACAGCAACCTTGTGCTGGCGACCACCGCTGCGCACGATGGCGTACACGCGGATCTCTCTCTCACTCGGGATCGAAACCTCTGAAGCCAGCCACTCACACGGACCCGAGGGCCCGCGGCGTTCCGGAATCGGACGAGCGGCCTCTCCCGACGAGCGGGAGGGAGGTGCTCAGAGGCGCGGCGCATCGATAGACACGCCGACGGTCTAGGTTACGGGCGGCTGCCGCAGGGGGTCAAATTCGCCCGTTCGGTGCGGGCCGCCCCCGGTGAGGGGGCGGCCCGCACCCACCGGTCAGTCCTGGGCCGGGGCGGCGGTCTTCTCCGCCGCCTTCTTGGCCGGGGCCTTCTTGGTGGTGGTCTTCTTCGCCGCGGTCTTCTTGGTCGCCGCCGTCTTCTTGGTGGCGGCCTTCTTGGCCGTGGTCTTCTTCGCCGCGGTCTTGCGCGCCGCCGTCTTCTTGACGGGGGCGGGCTCGGCCTCGGCCTCGGCCTCGGCGGCCTGCGGGGCGCTCTCGGTGGCCTCGGCCGGGGCCGTGGTCACCACGACGACGGCCGCCTCCTCGGCGCCCGAGGGCGAACCGGCGGGAGCGGTGGCCTTGCGGACCACCCGGCGGCGGGCCCGCGGCGGGGTGGCCACGGGGGCCTCCTCGACGACGGGCTCGGCGACCGGCTCCGCGACGGGCTCCGGCTCCGGCTCCGGCTCCGGCTCCGGGGCGGTCTCGACGACCGGCTCGACGGTCGGCGCGGCGGCCTCCGTGGTCGAGACGACCGGGGAGGTCACCCGGCGGGTGGCACGGCGACGGCCGCGCGGGGCCGGGGCGGCGGTCTCCTCGGCCACCGGCTCGGCGACGGTCTCGGCGACCGGGGCCACGACGGGCTCCGGCGCGACGACCGGCTCCGGCGCCGCCACGGGCTCCGGCTCCGGCTCGGCCTTCGGCTTCGCCTCGAACTCGACGGCCTCGGTCTCCACGACCGGTCGCGCGGTGGCCGGCGCGGACACCCGGCGGGTCGCCCGACGGCGGCCACGGCCGCGGGTCGCGGCGGCCTCCGCCTCGGCGATGGAGCCGTACAGCTCCTCGTCCGCGGCGATCGGCTCGGGCAGGGCCACCGGGGCGGCCAGCTCGGCGGCGACCTCGGCCTCGGTCTCGACCTCGGCGGTCTCGGCGTCCGTCTCGACGGGCTCGGTGACCTCGGCGTGCTCGTGCTCGTGGACGTGCTCGGCGCCGCCGCGGCCGCGCTTCTTCGAGCGCTTGCCGCCGCCCCCGCCACCGGCGGTGGTCGGCTGCTCCATGTGCACGATGACACCGCGGCCGTTGCAGTGGACGCAGGTCTCGGAGAAGGACTCCAGGAGGCCCTGGCCGACCCGCTTGCGGGTCATCTGCACCAGGCCGAGCGAGGTGACCTCGGCCACCTGGTGCTTGGTCCGGTCCCGGCCCAGGCACTCCAGGAGGCGGCGCAGCACCAGGTCGCGGTTGGACTCCAGGACCATGTCGATGAAGTCGATGACGACGATGCCGCCGAGGTCGCGCAGCCGGAGCTGGCGCACGATCTCCTCGGCCGCTTCGAGGTTGTTCCTCGTCACGGTCTCTTCGAGGTTGCCGCCCTGGCCGGTGAACTTGCCGGTGTTGACGTCGACGACGATCATCGCCTCGGTCTTGTCGATCACCAGCGAGCCGCCGCTGGGCAGCCAGACCTTGCGGTCGAGCGCCTTCATGAGCTGCTCGTCGATCCGGTACGTCGCGAAGACGTCGACCTCGCTCGTCCACTTGGACAGGCGGTCGGTCAGGTCCGGGGCGACGTGGTGCACGTAGCCGTGGATGGTCTCCCACGCCTCGTCACCGCTGACGATGACCTTGGAGAAGTCCTCGTTGAAGATGTCGCGGACGACCCGGACGGTCATGTCCGGCTCGCCGTAGAGCAGCGTCGGGGCGTTGCCGCTCTTCGCCTTCTTCTGGATGTCCTCCCACTGCGCCTGCAGTCGCTCGACGTCGCGGCGCAGCTCGTCCTCGCTCGCGCCCTCGGCGGCGGTGCGCACGATGACGCCCGCGTCCTCGGGGACGATCTTCTTGAGGATGGTCTTGAGGCGGGCGCGCTCGGTGTCCGGGAGCTTGCGGCTGATGCCGGTCATCGAGCCCTCGGGGACGTACACGAGGTAGCGGCCGGGCAGCGAGACCTGGCTGGTCAGACGGGCGCCCTTGTGGCCGATCGGGTCCTTCGTCACCTGGACGAGCACCGACTGGCCGGACTTGAGGGCGGTCTCGATGCGGCGCGGACCGTGGCCCATGCCGAGCGCCTCGAAGTTGACCTCGCCGGCGTACAGGACGGCGTTGCGGCCCTTGCCGATGTCGACGAAGGCGGCCTCCATGGACGGCAGGACGTTCTGGACCTTGCCCAGGTAGACGTTGCCGACGTAGGAGGTGGCCTGCTCCTTGTTGACGTAGTGCTCGACGAGCACGTTGTCCTCGAGGACGCCGATCTGGGTGCGCTCGCCGCTCTGGCGGACGACCATGACGCGCTCGACGGCCTCGCGGCGGGCCAGGAACTCGGCCTCGGTGATGATCGGGACGCGGCGGCGGCCCTGCTCGCGGCCTTCGCGGCGGCGCTGCTTCTTGGCCTCCAGGCGGGTCGAGCCCTTGATGGACTGGACCTCGTCGGCGCCGGTGCCGGGCTCGGCCTTCTCACGGGCCGGGCGGGGCTCGCGGACCTTGACGACCGTACGGACGCCCTCCTCGTCGGCGCCCTCGACGTCGGCGGAGGCGTCCCCGCTGCGACGGCGGCGGCGACGACGGCGACGGGAGCTGCTGGAGCCGCCGCCGAAGGCCTCGGCCTCGTCGTGCTCCTCCTCGCCGTCCTCGGACTCGTCGGTCTCGTCGGAGTCGTCGGAGCGCGGCTCCTCGCCGTCCTCGGACTCCTCGACCTCGGTCAGCTCACCGCGACGACGGCGACGGCCGCCACGGCGGCGGCGACGGGACGGGCGGTCCTCGTACTCGTCGGTGTCCTCGGCGTCGTCGGCCTCCTCGACCTCGTCGGCGGCGGCCTCGACCTCGGGCTCGTCGGCGACGGTGGCCGGGACGGGCTCGACGGCGACGGGCTCGCCGCGGCGACGGCGGCGACGGCGGGAGCCCTCGGGGCGCTCGGCGGGCTCGGGGGTCTCCTCGACCTCGGTCTCGGCCTCGACGAGCTCGATCTCCTCGACCGTCTCGTCCTCCTCCGGCTCCACCGGGGCGGCGGCAGCGGCAGCGGCGGCGGTCTCCGGGGTCTGGAACATCGGCTCGGTGAAGACCGGGGCCTGGAAGACGGCGACGGAGGGGCGCGCGGCACGGCGCGACTCGCGGGCCGGGGCGGGCTCGGAGGTGAACTGCGGGGAGCTCGCGCGGCGGCGGCCGCGGCCACGGGTGGCGGCGGTCTCGGCGGCGGCGACCTCGGCCTCGTCGGCGGTGATCTGCGCGACGGCGGCCGGCGGCAGCGACTCGCCGGTGGCGGCGGCCTCGGTGGCCGCCTCGGTGGTCGCCTCGGGCGAGGTGACCTTGCGGGTGGCACGGCGGCGGGTACGCGGGGCGGGCGCGGCGGCCTCGTCCGTGACCTCGGCGGCCGGGGCGGGCGCGGCGACCGGTTCGGCGGGCGCGGCGGCGGGCGTCACGGCCGCGGTCTCCTCGGCGGCGGCGGGCGCGCCGGCCGGGGCGGTGGCCTTGCGGGTGGCGCGGCGGCGGGCGCGGGCCGGCGGGGCGGCCTCGGGGGCCTCCTCGGCGACCGGTTCGGCCGGCGTGACCGCGGTGGTCTCTTCGGGGGCCTCGGCGACGGCCGGGGAGGTCACCGGCGAGGTGGCCTTGCGGGTGGCGCGGCGGCGCGGGCGGGCCGGGGCGGCCTCGGGGGCCTCCTCGACGGCCTCGGGGGCGACGGCCTCGGCGGCGGGGGCCGCCACGGCCGGCTCCGCGGTCTCCACGGCGGGTGCCGCGGTCTCCGCGGCCGGTGCGGTGGCCTTGCGGGTGGCCCGGCGGCGGGCGCGCGGCGCGGGTGCGGCCTCGGTCTCGGCCGGGGCGGCCTCGACGGCCGCGGACTCGGTGGCCGGCGTGGCCGCTGTGGTCTCTGCGGTCTCGGCGTTCGCACCCGTCACCGGCGGACCGGCGGGGCGGGAAGCGGCGCGGCGCCTGCGGCGCGGCGGCAGCTTGTCACCGGGGGCGTTGGTGTCTTCGTTGGACTCGAGCATGCGGGGTTCTCCCGTCACGCTCCCGGGCGCCGCGTCTTGGTCCGGTCCGGCGGCACGGTCGCGCCTGGGGCGCGGTGCCGCCGTCCGGGGCGCGGGCGCCGCACGGGAGCTCTGTGTCTGGCTCGCCGGTTCCGTACGCACTGTGCGTACGGCCTGGCGAAAGTCTCCTGGTCAGTGCGCTGCCCGACCCAGGTGGCTCCCGAGTACGAGGGCTGCGCTACAACGACCGCTCCTTACGCGGTGCCCTCACCCGGCGCCGTCGCAGAGGCGGTCGCGGCGGCCGTGGTAGATGCGGCCTTGACTGCCTCGCGGTCGGGCGCGAGCGGGTCGGTCACCGTGCCGGACTCCTCGTCGAAGAGCCCCTGCGCCAGCCTGGTCACCGCAGCGGGGACCGGCGGCGCCAGGTCGGCCACAGCTCGGAGACCGGACAGGACGTCGTCGGGTCGTACGGCAGGTGTCACGTGCCGAACAACCAGCCGCAGTATCGCACAGGCGCTGTCCAGCGGCCTATCACCCTGGGGATCACCCTGGGGAGCGGCTGCCGTCAGCTCGGTGACCGCGGAGCGTGCGTCGAAGGTGCGGACGCCGTTCTTGGTCTTGCGCTGTACTTCCACGGTCTCGGCCGCGAGAAACGTCTCGGCGGCCTTCTCCACGTCCTCGACGGTGACGCCTTCGAGACGCAGCTCCCAGATGGAGGCGGTGAGCCGGTCGGCGAGGCCCGAGGTCCGGGCCTCGACGGCGTCGGTGATGTCGAGGCCGGCCGGGAGGGACTCGTCGAGCAGGACCCGCAGGGTCTCCGGGTCGCGCGCCTCGGTGAGGGCGATCTCCAGGTATTCGGCCTCGGAGCCCGTGCCCGTGGGGGCGGCGTTGGCGTACGACACCTTGGGGTGCGGGGTGAAGCCGGCCGAGTACGCCATGGGCACCTCGGCACGGCGCAGCGCACGCTCGAAAGCGCGCTGGAAGTCACGGTGGCTGGTGAACCGGAGGCGGCCGCGCTTGGTGTAGCGCAGTCGGATGCGCTGCACCGCCGGTGCGGGCGGCGGGCCTTCGGGCTGTCGCTTGCCCAGTGGTTCTTCTCCTCGGTGCGGGGCGGGCGCGGGGGTCGCGCCGTCCACGAATGTACGGGGGCTCTCTCGGGGGCAGCCGGCTCATCCCCCCTTGTGCAGGGAGATCTCGGACTCGGCCGCCGCGCCGGGAACGGTCTGTCGTGATGCAGCACCTCCCAGGTTACGCGCCCGACCGGGGATGCCGGGCACGGGCTCGGGCTCCCGGGGTCCTCCGAAGAGGGCGCGCCACGCGTCGCGGCGGGCGGCGGCCACGGTCGCGCGGGCCGAGGCGAGGGCCGCGGACACCGCGCGGCCGGTCTCGACGGCGGCCTTCCTGGCGGGGCGCCACACGGCGTCCCGCACGAGGTGCCCGACCGGGGTGCAGACGCTTCGGTAGAGCCAGGTCGCGGGTCGGCCGATCAGGTGGCGTGCGAGCCATTTCAGGGCGCGGCCGACGGCCCTGGTGACGTACCCGGCGACGCGCCAGGCGACCACGAGCGCGTCGGCGAGTTCGCGTGCGACGACCGCGAGGGCCCGTCCGACGGGGGTGAGGACCCAGCGGTAGAGGAGGACGAGGGGGGTGAGGAGAAGTATCCGCAGCAGCCACCCGAGCCCCCGCCCGATCTGCGCCAGACCCCGTCCGAGCAGCGCGAAGCCCCTGCCCAGCAGGATGAAGCCCTTGCCCGCGCCGCTGGCGAGCCAGGAGAGGCCGTGGCCGACGGGGGTGAGGACCCAGCGGTAGAGGAGGACGAGGGGGGTGAGGAGAAGTATCCGCAGCAGCCACCCGAGCCCCCGCCCGATCTGCGCGAGACCCCGTCCGAGCAGCGCGAAGCCCCTGCCCAGCAGGGCGAGACCCTTGCCCGCGCCGCTGGCGAGCCAGGAGAGGCCGTGGCCGAGGGGTGTGAGGATCCAGCGGTACGTCCAGGTCGCGACGGGCACGACCGCGTACCGCCACAGGGCCGTCCACGGCCAGACGAGCACCGCCCACAGCAGCCGACCGGTGCCACGGCCGAGCGGGGCGAGCAGTCGGGCGTACGCCCAGGCCGTGCCGCGTGCGAGGCCGTGGCCGAGCGGGGTGAGGACGGTCCGGTACAGCCAGGCCGTGGGAGCCGCGATCCCGTGGACGGCGACCGGCACGACCACGTACCGCCAGAGCCCGAGCCACGGCCAGAGGAAGACGGTCTTGAACAGCGTCGCGGCCAGCCACCAGCACGCGGTCGCGACCCACTCGGCCGTCCGGGCGACGGCGCGGCCCACCGGGGCGAGCACCGCGTCGCGGAACCGGCCGAGGGCCCGGCCGACCGGGCGGAGCGTCCTGCGCAGGAACGCGCCGCACAGGAGGATGACGTCCCACCCGAGGCGCAGGGGGACGACGAGGACCAGCACCACGATCCGTACGGGAATCCTGATGGCCGCGGTCAGGCAGCCCTCGGGCTCCGGTGGGCGGGCTGTTCTCTCCGGGTGCATGTGCCTGGAGACGCACGGCGTGCACCTGTGGTTTCTTCCCGGTCCGTTCGGGGTTCGCCCGTCGTGGCGCTACGGTGGGCGCCGCCGTAACCGGACTGACGGGCACCGCCTGGAAGGGTGGCCCCGTAGCCTGAGTCTGTACGTCCGTCCCCCGCATACCCCCGACACGCTGAGGCTTGGTATGAAAATATCCTTTCTTCTGGTCGATCGCTGCCACATCGGAGGGGTGGTCAGCGCGATCCACAACCTCGCCAAGGCGCTCGCGGACCACCACGAGGTCGAGCTCGTCTCCCTCCGCCGCAACCGCGACCAGGCGTTCTTCCCGCTCGACCCCCGGGTGAAGACCCTCGCGCTCAGCGACATGCGGAAGCACTCCCACACGTACGACGGCGACGACCCGCACATCGAGACGTTCCCGCACATCTACCCGAACGAGCCCACGGACAAGAAGCCGTGGATCAGCCGCCTCGCCGAGCGGCGGCTGATGGAGTACCTGGCCACCACCGACGCCGACGTGGTCGTCAGCAACAACCCCAAGATCACCATCATGCTGGCCTACGCGGACCGCGACTTCCTCAAGGTCGCCATGGAGCACTCGCGGCCCGCGCAGTACGGCCCGCACATCCGGGACGCGCTCTTCAAGGACGCGTACCCGAAGATGGACGCGATCACCGCGCCGACGCCGGACGAGTGCCGGACCATCGCCGGGGTCGTCCCCGGCGTGAGCCACCTGCTCTCCCCGATGCCTAACTGCATCCCGGCCCACGAGGGCCAGATGTCCACCGGCGACAACAAGATCGTCGTCACGGCCGGCCTGCTCAAGCCGCACAAGGGCTTCGACGACCTCATCGAGGCCTTCTCCAGCGTGGCTCCGCGCCACCCGGACTGGAGCCTGCGGATCTACGGCTCCGGCCCCGAGCACGGCAAGCTGCGCAAGAAGATCAACGACTCGGGCAGCAACAACCAGGTCTTCCTGATGGGCCCGGCCACCCCGGTCACCCCGGAGTTCGCCAAGGCGTCCGTGTTCGTCCTCCCCTCCCGCCTGGAGGCCTTCGGCAACGTCACCGTCGAGGCGATGGCGGCCGGCCTGCCGGTCGTCGCGTACGACGCGCCGCACGGCCCGCGCAACATCATCACGCAGGGCGAGGACGGCTACGTCGTGCCGCTCGGCGACAAGAAGGCGCTCGCCGAGCACATCGAGAAGCTGATCGCCGACGAGGACCTGCGCCGGAAGATGGCGGCCGCCGCGGTGGCCAACGTGGTCCGCTTCCAGGAGGCCGAGACGGTCACCCGCTTCGAGCAGCTCGTGGAGACCATGCGGGCCCGCCGGGCCATCCCCCGCACGGCCGCCGCCGTGGTCACCCCGCAGGGCGACGTCCGGGTGAAGGTCGAGGGGCTGCCCGCCGGCAGCGACGCCGTGCTGGTCTGCAAGGACATCCGGAAGAAGGCCGACGAGGTCGTCCTCCCCCTCATCGGCGGCGAGGCGCTCGTCCCCGCGCTCGGCACGCTCGTCGAGGGCGACTGGGAGCTGACGATCCGCGCCGCCGGCTTCGACATGCCGCTGCGGTCGGCCGGCTGCGACACCCTCCAGATCCTGTCGCTGAAGCTGCCCCGCACCGAGGGCCCCGCCCTGTCCCTGCTGCTGCCGCACGACCACACGGACGGCACCCTGCGGGTGCAGAGCCGGGTGCGCGCCCAGCACGTCGAGGTCGCGGCCGTGCACGCCGGCGCCACCTCGATCGTCATCGACGCCGCGGCCTGGGGCGTCGAGCCCGGCACGGGCAGCGTGATCGAGGCCGTCCACCGCAAGGAGGCCGACAAGAACTTCACCGTCCCGGTGAAGCCCGGCGCCGCCGGACGGTTCACGGCCTCCCTGGACAACGCCGCCGCGGCCCGCTTCCACCAGTCCGGCACCGAGGACATCTGGGACCTGTGGCTGCTGCCGGACCGTGACTCCGCCCGGGTCCGCGTCTGCAAGCTGGCCACCGACGTGCTCACCCCGATGACCGTCTTCACCTACCCGTACCCGGTGGTGAACGGTTCCGGCACCCCGGTCGCGGCCGCCGCGGACACCAAGGCGAAGAGCGGCTGGCGCAACCGGCTGTCCGCGACCGTCCCCGCCGCCGTCACCGGTGGCGTCAAGCACGAGCTGCGCCCGTACTTCGCCAGCAACGGCCAGCTCTCGCTGAAGATCATCGACAAGAAGTGACCGGCGACCGGTAGGCGGGCCCCGGCCCGCCACGACGCGGAGCACGGCCCGCCACGACGGAGCCCCGGCCCGCAGGGAGACCTGCGGACCGGGGCTCTCCGTATGCCCGGCGGAGCGCCGCCTACAGCGGCGCGCCCTCCTCGGCGATCTTGAACATCAGGTCGACGAGACGGCCGGACGCGTGCCCGTCGTCCAGGTCGCAGAACTGGTGGTGGAACTCGTCGTACTTCTCCTGGTACTCGGCCGCCACCTCGTCGATCTCACGGATGGCCTGGAGCAGGTCGTTCGAGTTGTCGACCAGCGGGCCCGGGGCGTCGTTCTCGAAGTCGAAGTAGAACCCGCGCAGCTTGTCCCGGTAGTGCTCCAGGTCGTACGTGAAGAACAGCATCGGGCGACGCAGGTGCGCGTAGTCGAACATGACCGAGGAGTAGTCCGTGATCATGATGTCGGCGGCCACGTAGAGGTCCGCGATGTCGGGGTACTCGGAGACGTCGAAGACGAAGCCGTTCCCGGCACCGGGGATGCTGTCCACGATGTTGGAGTGGCGCCGGATGAGGAAGACGTGGTCGTCCCCGAGCCGGCGGCGGGCGTCCTCGAGGTCGACCCGGAGGTCGAACTTGAACTGGCCGCGGCTGTGCGAGAGGTCGTCGCGCCAGGTCGGCGCGTACAGCACGACCTTCTTGCCCTCGGGAAGACCCAGCTTCTCCCGCACCTCACGGGCCCGCTCGTCGCGGTCCTCGGCGTAGAGGTAGTCGTTGCGCGGGTAACCCGTCTCGGCGATCAGCCCGTTGTAGCCCATGGCGCGCTTCAGGATGGGGGTGCTGAAACGGTTCGACGAGACGAGGATGTTCCAGTTCGCCGCCTCCTGGACCAGCCGCTCGTGGTAGTTCGGGTCGAACTTCGGCGCGTCGATGTCCAGGCCGATCTTCTTCAGCATCGTGCCGTGCCAGGCCTGCACGATCACCTGGCCCTCGCGCCGCTTGATCCAGTGCGGGAGGTGGGCGTTGGTGACGATGTAGCGCGAGCGCGCCAGCGCCTCGTACCAGTCCCGGCCCTGGAACTTGACGGCCTTGACCGTGTCGGGGAGCTCGACCTGGCCGTCCCGGACCAGCCACAGGTGCTCGACGTCCGCACCGCGGCGCAGCAGCTCCTCGTGGACGGCGCGCGGGCTGTCCGAGTACTGCTTGCCGTTGTAGCTGATGTACAGCACCGAGTCGCGCAGCGGCAGTTCGCGGCCGGCCTCGTAGACCTCCTGGCGCAGCTGGTACTGGCGGTTCGCGCCCTTCTCCATGGCCGTGAGGTCCGTCATGCAGTTGAGCTGCGGGTGGTCCTGCCAGTGGACCTCGAGCTGGTACTCGCGACCGTTGTGCCTGCCCTCCAGCGGGAACTGGGTGGCGGCGAGGCGGTCCACGACGAGCGGGATCGACGGCTCGCCCTCCGCACCGTCCAGGCGGAACACCCAGCGGCCGGCCTTCAGCGGCAGCCTGCCGTGGGCGCCCGACATCGTGGAGGGACGGAAGGTCGTCTCGAAGCCGCCGTCCGGGAGGACGGTCAGCGGGACCGTCTTCTCGTCGAAGCGGTTCTTGGCGCTGACGACCAGGTGGTGGCCCGACAGCTCGATGGGCGCGGTGCCGCGGATCGTGAACGTGCCGTCGGCCTCGGAGACGCCGGTGATCGTGGCGCGCAGCGGACGCCCGGAGAACTTCAGGTAGGCGTTGGCACCGGAGAGGATGGCGACCTCGTTCAGCGAGGCCTCCTCGCCGAACGTCTCGGGCAACCGGATCTGGAGGTCGGCGAGACCGTCCCGGACGACGACCCGGACCTTGCGCGGGGTCTTCTCCGGCTCGTCGATCTGGATCTGCGTGCTCCAGTTGCGGCGCATCAGCTTCGCCGGGTCGGCGCCGCCCGCGGCGCGGGCCGCGGCGGTGTCCAGGTGCTCCGGCAGCAGGGCGACGTCCCGCAGGGGAACGCGGACCCGCAGCGGCGTACGGCCGCCGACGGCCGGGAGGACCTCAGCCGGGTAGAGGAGCACCTCACCACTGTTCTGGTTGGCGACGCGCAGGGATATCTCGGCTCCCGGGGCGAGGGTCTCGCGGAGGTCGCCCTCGACCAGGATGTCGTCGCCGGACCGCTCGAAGCCGGTGATCAGGACCGGGACCTTCTCGATGCGCAGCTTGAGGGCCGCGCGCCGCATCTCCGGCACCATCCGGTAGTCGTCGTCGAGCCACTGGTAGGGCGGGTACGTGAGGCGGTCGGAGCCGTACGAGTGCACGGAGCGGGAGCGCACGAGACCGCCGGACAGCACGCGCATGCCGACGTGCCAGAGGCCTTCCTGCCACTGGTCGCCCTTGCGGAACCGGGCCGGGTCGATGACCGTCTCCCAGCCGGCCCAGTCGAAGCTGTGACCGCGCCCCTTGTGGCCGGAGCCGGTGGTGGCCTCGGGGTTGAAGAGGTTGGCCAGCGGCAGCAGCATGCGGCGCTGGGTGCCGTCCTTCTTCAGCTGGAGCAGCTTGACGACGCTGCGCTTGCTCGTCTGGTCGACGCGGTCGATCCAGGCGTGACCGGCCAGCCGCAGCTTGCCGTCCTCCCAGGACAGCTCCTTCAGCGGGGAGCGCAGCTGGAGGTCCTTGTCGACCCGCAGGAACTTCTTGGGCAGCAGGTTCGCGTGGGACTCGAGCGAGGGGTACTTGGCGTACTTGCGGATGACGCCGCCGAGCTCGACGGGCTCGCCGAGCCGCTCCGCCTCGATGAACTCGAGGATCTCGGCCATGGCGTGCTTGCGGACGAGCAGCCACTTGACGCGCAGCGCGGTGGGCAGCCGGTCGAGGGCCTTGATGTCGACCTGGTCGAGGTACTTGTTGGCCACGCGCAGGAACTCGGCGCGGTACTCCTCGTCGCCGTCGGGCAGCACGTTGAGGAAGATGCGGAGGTCGCCGGTGAGCACGGTGTGGTCGTACTCACGCTTGAGCGAGTCGGCGACGGGGTCCTTCTGCGCGGCGAAGAAGCGGCTCACGGACTCCACCGCGGACGCCCGGTCGCGGGCGGCCTTCGGCTCGTTGCGGCGCTGGGTGATCGAGGGGCTCGCCTCGCCCTCGCGCAGCCGCCAGTAGTAGGTGGCCTGGCTGATGATGTCGACGGACTCGGCGAGGTACTGGGCCGGCACGATGACCGGGGTGTCCTCGTACAGCACGCCCTCGGGGAAGCGCAGCGCGTGCTGCTCCCAGAAGTCACGGCGGAAGACCTTGTTGCAGGCGATCCGGTCGGTGAGGAGCTGGCGCTTCCTGCTGACGTGCGTGCGCTTGACCGCGCCCCGGGAAAGGAACCGGTGCATCGGGGACTGCCACACCTTGGTCGAGTTGATGTGCTCGACGTTGCCGGTGGCGAAGGAGGAGCCGGTCTCGTCCAGGCTGCTGATCATCATCCGGTAGGCGTCCGGCGGGATCATGTCGTCACTGTCGACGAACGCCAGGAACTCGCTCTGCGGGGCCAGGCTGTCGAGGCCCGTGTTACGGGCGGCACCCAGGCCGGCGTTCTCCTTGCGTATCAGCCGGAAACGGGCGTCCTTGGCCGCGAACTCCGCCGCTATCGCGTGGGACTCGTCGGTGGAGCCGTCGTCGATCATGAGAACTTCCAGGTCCTGGAAGGTCTGCACGGCCAACGAGTTGAGGCAGGCGGGCAGGTACTGCGCCACGTTGTAGATCGGGACGATGACGCTGAGCCGGGGTGCCATGTAGTTCTGCGTTCCTTTCCGTTTCAGACCCGCTCGACAAGCTCGAGCGCCTGAGGGGTGACGGGGCGTGCTCTTCGGTTTTCCTGCGGACCGACGAGGGCGTCTCCGCCCTCCGGGAAAAACCCGCCCAGCCCTCGGCAAGACCTGGTTCCGCTCGGCCTATACGACTCTGCGGCGACCCCCCGGCCGCCGCAGCACTCCAGAATAGACGATCCGTACCACAGCCGTTTTCCTGCCGTTGTGTCCGGCATCACCCCCTCGTCTTCCGGTCACCGATCGGACAGAGAGGCCCCCAGGGGGGCGAAAGCGGCGGTGACGTGGGAAGGAACGACGCCGGGGCGGCCGCCCGCGGCCTCGGGGGCGCGAAGGGGCTCCTGTCATACTTCATCTGAGCGGTTCGACTGAGGAGACGACAAGGCATGGCGGCTGCAGCTACCCCCAGATTCAGCGTGATCATCCCGGTCTACGGGGTCGAGGGCTACATCCGTGAGTGCCTCGAGTCGGTGACGTCGCAGGGCTACGAGAACTTCGAGGTCATCGCGGTCGACGACTGCTCCGTGGACAGCAGCGGCGCCATCATCGACGAGTTCGCCGCCCGCGACCCGCGGGTGCGCGCCGTCCACCGCGCCGAGAACGGCGGCATCGGTGCCGCCCGCAACACGGGCGTCGAGCACGCCCGCGGCGACTACCTGCTCTTCATCGACGGAGACGACTCGATCCGCCCCGGCTCCCTGCAGGCCATGGCCGACCGCCTCGACGAGGCCCAGGACCCCGAGATCCTGCTGTTCGACCACGTCCGCACCCATGTGGACGGCAGCGTCGAGACCAGCAAGACCGGTCCGTACCTGGCGGCGATCCGCGACCGGGTGGTCAGCCCCGTCGACGAGCTCGAACTGCTGCGGATCTTCGCCGTGGTGTGGAACCGCCTCTACCGCCGCGACTTCTTCACCGGCGAGGGCTACTCGTTCACCGACGGGCTGTACGAGGACGCGCTCATGGTCTACACGACCATGGCGGCCGCCGAGCGCGTCGCGGGTCTGGAGTACGTGGTCGTCGAGTACCGCCAGCGCCGCCAGGGCAGCTCGATGCGCAGCAGCTCCCCGCGCAAGCACTTCGTGATCTTCGACCAGTACCAGCGGGTCTTCGACTACCTCGAGGGCCGTCCCGGCCTCGACGCGTACCGCAGGCTCGTCTTCGAGCGGATGGTCGCCCACTTCCTCTTCACCTTCGCCCGTGGCTTCCGAATACCCCGCAGCCACCGGCGCGCCTACCTGAAGCAGGCCGGCGAGACCTACCGCCGGAACGAGCCCGCGGGCTTCACCCCGCCGCCCGGCATGCTCGGCCTGAAGTTCAAGGTGATGCGGACCGGTTCGTACGCCGCGTTCGAGGCCCTCAAGGCGGTCAACGGCACCCGTGAGACGGCCTTCGGCGCCCTCGGCCGGACCAAGCGCTGGGGCGGCCGCAAGGCCCTGCGCGCCTACTACGGTGTGCAGCGCCGCCTCCCGCTGGACGAGAACCTCGCCGTCTACTCGGCGTACTGGGGCCGCACTCCCGGCTGCAACCCGCTCGCCGTGCACGAGGCCGCCAAGAAGCTCGCACCCGGCATGCGCGGTGTGTGGGTCGTCAACCAGGCGTACGCGGGCAGCGTGCCGGCCGGCCTGACCCGGATCGCCCCGGCCACCTTCGGCTACTGGAAGGCGCTGGCCCGGGCCAAGTACCTGGTCAACAACGTGAACTACCCGGACTCCGTGATCAAGCGCCCCGGCCAGGTCCACCTGCAGACCCATCACGGCACCCCGCTCAAGCGGATGGGCCTCGACCAGCAGCAGTACCCGGCCGTCGCCCGCAGCATGGACTTCGACAAGCTCCTGGAGCGGGTGGACCGCTGGGACTGGAGCGTCTCGTCGAACCTGCACTCCACCGAGCACTGGGAGCGGGTCTACCCGGCCGCCTTCCAGACCCTGAACACCGGCTACCCGCGCAACGACGTCTACTACCGCGCCACCGCCGCGGACGTCCGCCGGATCCGCGGCGAGCTCGGCATCGGGCACGGCAAGAAGGCGATCCTGTACGCCCCCACCGTGCGCGACCACCAGAAGGACTCCTTCGTCCCGCGCCTCGACTTCGCGCGCTTCGCCCGCGAACTCGGCCCGGACTTCGTCCTGCTGGTCCGCGCCCACTACTTCTACGGCGGCGACCCGGAGCTGAACGCCCTCGCCGAGCGGGGCGCCCTGATCGACGTGTCGCGGCACCCGTCGGTGGAGGAGCTCTGCCTGGCCTCGGACGCCCTGATCACCGACTACTCGTCGATCATGTTCGACTACGCCAACCTCGACCGGCCGATCGTGACGTACGCCGACGACTGGGAGATGTACCGCACCTGCCGCGGTGTGACCTTCGACCTGCTCTCGGGCGAGCCGGGTGACACCCCGGGTGTGATCACCACCACCGAGGACGAGCTGATCGAGGCCTTCCGCGGCGGCGCCTGGGAGGCCGAGCCGGCCGCCGCCCTGCGGCAGGCCTTCCGGGAGCGCTTCTGCTCCTGGGACGACGGCTTCGCGGCCGAGCGGGTCGTCCGCCGGGTCTTCCTCGGCGAGGAGCGGCTGCGGCCGGCCGTGGTGCCCGTGGCCGAGCGCACCCCGGCCCCGGCGCCGCGGGTGGCCGAGGCCACCGGATCGGTCCCGCCGAGGCGGGCGGACGAGGACGAGTTCGCCAAGGCGCGCGCCGACCACTAGGCCGGCGGCCCCACGCACGAAGAGGCGCCCGGAGCGGATTCGCTCCGGGCGCCTCTTCGTGGTCTCCGCGCGGTCCGCGGTGCGGTCCTTCGCGCGGTCCCGCGTGGCTACTTCACGACCGACAGCGGCAGCAGCTTCTTGCCGGTGGGGCCGATCTGGATGTGGGTGTCCATCTGCGGGCAGACGCCGCAGTCGAAGCACGGGGTCCAGCGGCAGTCCTCGACCTCGGTCTCGTCGAGCGAGTCCTGCCAGTCCTCCCAGAGCCAGTCCTTGTCGAGACCGGAGTCCAGGTGGTCCCAGGGCAGGACCTCCTCGTAGGTGCGCTCGCGGGTCGTGTACCAGGCGACGTCGACGCCCATCTCCGGCAGCGTCTTCTCGGCGCAGGCCATCCAGCGGTCGTACGAGAAGTGCTCGCGCCAGCCGTCGAAGCGGCCGCCGTCCTCGTACACCGCGCGGATGACCGCGCCGATGCGGCGGTCGCCGCGGGAGAGGAGGCCCTCGACGATGCCCGGCTTGCCGTCGTGGTAGCGGAAGCCGATGGAACGGCCGTACTTCTTGTCGCCGCGGATCTTGTCGCGGAGCTTGCGCAGCCGCTCGTCCGTCTCCTCGGCCGACAGCTGCGGGGCCCACTGGAAGGGGGTGTGCGGCTTGGGGACGAAACCGCCGATGGAGACGGTGCAGCGGATGTCGTTCTGGCCGGAGACCTTGCGGCCCTCGGCGATCACGTTCATCGCCATGTCGGCGATCTGGAGGACGTCCTCGTCGGTCTCCGTCGGCAGGCCGCACATGAAGTACAGCTTCACCTGGCGCCAGCCGTTGCCGTACGCGGTGGAGACGGTCCGGATGAGGTCCTCCTCCGAGACCATCTTGTTGATGACCTTGCGCATGCGCTCGGAGCCGCCCTCGGGGGCGAAGGTGAGGCCGGAGCGGCGCCCGTTCCTGGTCAGCTCGTTGGCCAGGTCCACGTTGAAGGCGTCGACACGGGTGGACGGGAGGGACAGGCCCACCTTGTCCTCCGTGTACCGGTCGGCGAGGCCCTTGGCGATCTCACCGATCTCCGAGTGGTCCGCGGAGGACAGCGAGAGGAGGCCGACCTCCTCGAAGCCCGTCGCCTTGAGGCCCTTCTCGACCATCTCGCCGATGCCGGTGATGCTTCGCTCCCGCACGGGGCGCGTGATCATGCCGGCCTGGCAGAAGCGGCAGCCTCGGGTGCAGCCGCGGAAGATCTCGACGGACATGCGCTCGTGGACGGTCTCCGCGAGCGGCACGAGGGGCTGCTTGGGGTACGGCCACTCGTCGAGGTCCATGACGGTGTGCTTGGAGACGCGCCACGGCACACCGGACCTGTTGGGCACGACACGGCCGATGCGGCCGTCCGGCAGGTACTCCACGTCGTAGAACCGCGGGATGTACACCGAGCCGGTCTTCGCGAGGCGGAAGAGGACCTCCTCGCGGCCGCCCGGCCGGCCCTCGGCCTTCCAGGCGCGGATGATCTCGGTCATGTCGAGGACGGCCTGCTCGCCGTCGCCGATGATCGCCGCGTCGATGAAGTCCGCGATCGGCTCGGGGTTGAAGGCCGCGTGGCCGCCCGCGAGCACGATCGGGTGGTCGACGGTCCGGTCCTTCGCCTCCAGCGGGATGCCTGCCAGGTCGAGGGCGGTGAGCATGTTCGTGTAGCCGAGCTCGGTGGAGAAGCTCAGGCCGAAGACGTCGAACGCGCCGACGGGGCGGTGGCTGTCGACCGTGAACTGCGGGACCTTGTGCTCCCGCATCAGCTCTTCGAGGTCCGGCCAGACGCTGTAGGTGCGCTCGGCGAGGACGCCCTCGCGCTCGTTGAGCACCTCGTACAGGATCATGACGCCCTGGTTGGGCAGACCGACCTCGTACGCGTCCGGGTACATCAGCGCCCAGCGGACATCGGCGGACTCCCACGGCTTGACCGTGGAGTTCAGCTCTCCACCGACGTACTGAATCGGCTTCTGCACGTGCGGGAGCAGAGCTTCGAGCTGCGGGAAGACAGACTCGGCAGCAGACATCTCGAACCTTCGTGAGCTGGCAGGGGGGCGACTCTCAAGCGTACCCCGGTGCTCAGTGGGTCAGGGACGCCGTGAGTCCCGGGGCCGAGGCCCTGGCCCAGACCTCGGGGAGCTCCCGTTCGGCGGCGGCCGCGGCGGCTTCCTCGTGTCCGTACAGAAGTCCCCAGGTGAAGGCCGATTCGCCGGCCCCGTGGGCCACGATCGCGAGCTCCCGCAGGGTGCCCCGGGCGACGACGGCGTCCTGGTGCTCGCCGAGCAGGCTCTGGACGGCCTTCACGCGTTTCGCCAGCCGCTTCGCGGGCTTCCCGAGGGTGGGACGGGCGGCCTCGGCGGCGTAGCGGGCGCGTTTGGCGGCCTTGCGGGCCTCGTGGAGGGCGAGGTCGCGTTCGTGCTGGGGTTCGAGGGAGAGGGCGTGCCCGATCCGGCCGCCGAGACGGGCGTGGTCCTTGCGGACGGCGCGGGCGAGGACCGTCCGGGCGTCGCCGGCGGCGTCCTTGCGCAGCGGCGGGCCGGCGAGGAGCGCGTCGAGGGCGCCGAGGAGGGCGAGGTAGCGGGCGGAGTCGAGGGCGGCGAGGGCCTGGCGGCGGGCTGTCCTGCCGTGGGCGGCGTCACGGCGGCGCAGCCGGGCCTTGGCCGGGCCGAGGACCAGGGTGCGGGGCAGCTCGTCGAGGCGGGCGCGCAGCCGTTCGTCGAGGACCTCGTGGTCGCGGGCGACGCCGAGCTCTCCGGCGAGCCATTTCAGCTCCTCGCCGATCGGGTCGGTGGTCTTCCGGTCGAGGACCTTCCGGTACGTCTTGAAGGCGCTGCGCAGCCGCCGGCAGGCGACGCGCAGCTGGTGGACGGCGTCGGGCAGGTCGCGCCGTACGGCGGGGTCGTACGCGACGATCGCCTCGACCTGTTCCCGTACGTAGGCGAGGACGGCGGCTCCGGCGGTGCCGGGCGCACCGGGGGGCTCCGGCACGGCCGCGGGCGCCTCGGGCTCCACGCCCGTCTCGGCGAGCGCGCGGGAGAGCTTCGACGGGGAGTCCGAGGGCCGGATGCCGGCCTTCCTGAGGCGCTTCTCGACGGCGTCGAGGACGGCGGGGTCGGTGTCGTCGGCGAGTTCGACCTCGATCTCGGTCCAGGCGGCCTCTCCCCCGCTCGTGAGGCCCTCGGCGTGGACGGTGTCCACGGAGAGTTCGGCGAGGATCGTGCCGTCGCCGTCGCGGAGGTGGCGGACGTCACGGGAGGAGCGGAGGCGGACGACGGGGACGACCTCGGTGTCCCGGACGCGGGAGCGCAGGAGCCCCGCCAGGGCCCGCGGGAGCGTGTCCGAGAGCGGGGCTCTGATCTCGTCGCGGATGCCGGAGGCGACGGGGAACTTCAGGTGCCAGCCGGCGTCCGCGCCGCCGGTGCGGCGGCGGAGGGTGAGCGCGTCGGCGGCGAGCCGCAGGTCGGGTGTGTCGTAGTAGACGGCGTCGAGTTCGGTGACGCCCTCGTCGGTGACCGAGGCCACCCCGGCCGCCCGGGTCAGGTCCGGGAGGCCGGTTCGGGGGGTGGCTTCGTACTTCCGCTCGATCTCTCGCTTCGTGTCCGCCATGAATCGAATCTAGACGGGAAGTGAACTCCGCGGGAGTACGCCCATCAGCCTGTCCGGAAATCCCCTGGGGGATCCGCCGGACGTCCTCTAGGCCGTCATGGGTCGCTGGACCCTGATCGACTGGAGCAGGCCGATCGCCACCCACACCGCGAACATCGACGAGCCGCCGTACGAGACGAACGGCAGCGGCAGTCCGGCGACCGGCATGATGCCGAGCGTCATGCCGATGTTCTCGAAGGACTGGAAGGCGAACCAGGCGATGATGCCGGCCGCGACGACCGTGCCGTAGAGCTCGGTGGTCTCGCGGGCGATCCGGCAGGCCCGCCAGAGGACGACGCCGAGGAGCAGCAGGATCAGGCCGGCGCCGACGAAGCCCAGCTCCTCCCCCGCGACCGTGAAGACGAAGTCGGTCTGCTGCTCGGGCACGAACTGGCCGGTGGTCTGGGAGCCCTTGAAGAGCCCGGAGCCGAGGAGGCCGCCGGAGCCGATCGCGATCCGGGCCTGGTTGGTGTTGTAGCCGACGCCGGCCGGGTCGAGGTCGGGGTTGGCGAAGGCCGCGAAGCGGTTGATCTGGTACTCGTCGAGCATGCCGAGCGCGGTGACGAGGACCGCGCCGCCGACGCCTGCGCCGATCAGCCCGAGGACCCAGCGGTTGGAGGCGCCGGACGCGAGCAGCACGCCGAGCACGATGACCGCCATGACCATGACCGAGCCGAGGTCCGGCATGAGCATGACGATGCCCATGGGGAGCGCGGCCAGGGTGAGGGCCTTGGCGACGGTGCGGTGGTCGGGGTGGATCTGGTCGCCCGCGTCGACCTTCGCGGCCAGCAGCATCGCCATCACCAGGATGATCGTGATCTTCACGAACTCACTGGGCTGGAGCGAGAAGCCGCCGCCGACGACGATCCACGCGTGGGCGCCGTTGATGGTGGCGCCGAGCGGGGTGAGCACGGCGAGGATCAGCACGATCGAGAGGCCGTAGAGGACCGGGACCGCGCCGCGCAGGGTGCGGTGGCCGAGCCAGATCGTGCCGATCATCAGGGCGACGCCGATGCCGGTGTTGAGCACGTGCCGGAAGAGGAAGTAGTACGGGTCGCCGTTGTTGAGCTCGGTGCGGCCGCGGGTGGCGGACCAGACGAGCAGCGCCCCGATGAAGGAGAGCGCGAGCGCGGAGAGCAGTATCGGCCAGTCGAGCCGGCGGACCACCGAGTCTCGGGCGGCCAGCTTGGCGAGCGTGCCGCGCTCGGGGGCGTACCGGGAGATGGAGAAGCCGTGGGGTGCGGTCATCGGTTCAGTCCCTCCGCCAGGCGGCGGGCGGGCCCGCGAGCTCCTGCTGGTCGGGCTTGTCGGGGTCGGCCTGGCCCGGGTCGGCCGGGTCGGCCGGGTCGTTCGGGTCGGGCTGCTGGGTGCCGTCCGGCGGGTTCAGGGGCGCGTCGGGGTCGACCTTCCCGATCTCCGGGTCGTACGGCTTGACCTTCGGGGGGTCGATGGAGCCGTCGGCCTCGATCTTCGGGAGGCTCTTCTGCGGCTGCGGCAGCAGAGCCCGCTTGAGGTCCTGGTTGCCGGCGTCGTCGAGTCCGTAGAGCGCGTCGTAGATGTTGCGGACGGCGGGACCGGAGGCGCCGGAGCCCGTACCACCCTGGGCGATCGTCATGACGATCGCGTAGTCCTTGGTGTACGTGGCGAACCAGGAGGTCGTCTGCTTGCCGTAGACCTCGGCGGTACCCGTCTTGGCGTGCATCGGGATCTTGTCCTGCGGCCAGCCGCCGAACCGCCAGGCGGCCGTACCGCGGGTGGCGACTCCCGCGAGGGCTTCCTCTATCAAGGCCTGCGTCTTGCTGTCCATGGGGAGCCTGCCGTGCGCCTTGGGCTTGATCTCGGTGACCTTCTTGCCGTCGGGGCTGACGATCGCCTTGCCGACGGTGGGGTTCCAGAGGGTGCCGCCGTTGGCGATGGCCGCGTAGATGGTGGCCATCTGGATGGGGGTGACGAGGGTGTCGCCCTGCCCGATGGAGTAGTTGACGGAGTCACCGGCGCGCATCAGGTTGCCTTCGAGGCAGTTCTCGTACGAGAGCTGCTGGACGTACGTGCCGCCCTTCTTGCCGATGCGGCACCAGTAGTCCTTGTTGTCCGCCCAGAAGTCCTGCTTCCACTTCCGGTCGGGGACACGGCCGGTGACCTCGTTGGGGAGGTCGATGCCGGTCTCGGCGCCGAGGCCGAACTGATGGGCCGTCTTGTAGAACCAGTCCTTGGCGTCCTTCTTCGGCTTCATCCCGCCGTCCTTCTGCCACTGCTGGTGGGAGAGGGCGTAGTAGACGGTGTCGCAGGAGACCTCGAGGGCCTGGCCGAGGGTGATGGAGCCGTGGCCCTGGGACTCGAAGTTCTTGAAGACCTGGTTGCCGATGGAGTACGAGGAGGGGCACGGGTAGCGCCCGTTGAAGTCGTATCCGGCGTTCACGGCGGCGGTCGTCGGGATGACCTTGAAGATCGAGCCGGGGGCGGCCTGGCCCTGGATGGCCCGGTTGAGGAGCGGGAAGTTGGAGTCCTTGCCGGTGAGGGCCGCGTAGTCCTTGGCGGAGATGCCGCCGACCCAGGCGTTGGGGTCGTAGTCGGGCTGGGAGGCCATGGCGACGATCCGGCCGGTCTTGTTCTCCATGACCACGACGGCGCCGGAGTCGGCCTTGTAGTTCTCGCTGGTGTTCTTGTCGTGGACCTTGCGGGCCTCGACCATCGCGTTGTGCAGCTCCCACTCGGCGACCGCCTGGACGCGGGCGTCGATGGAGGTGACGACGTTGGAGCCGGGGATGGCGGGGTCGTTCTTGGCCTGGCCGATGACCCGGCCGAGGTTGTCGACCTCGTAGCGGGTGACGCCGGCCTTGCCGCGCAGTTCCTTGTCGTAGGTGCGCTCGAGACCGGACCGGCCGATCTGGTCGGAGCGGAGGAACGGCGAGTCGGTGTCCTTGGCCTTCTCGATCTCGCTGTCGGTGACGGGCGAGAGGTAGCCGAGCACCTGCGAGGTGCGGGCCTTGCCGGGCGCCGGGTAGCGGCGTACGGCGGTGGGTTCGGCGGTGATGCCGGGGAAGTCCTCGGCGCGCTCGCGGATCTGGAGGGCCTGCTGGGTGGTGGCCTCGTCCGTGACCGGGATCGGCTGGTAGGGCGAACCGTTCCAGCACGGCTTCGGGGTCTTGGAGTCGCAGAGCCTGATCTTGTTGACGACGTCGTCGGGCTTCATGTCGAGGACGTCGGCGAGCCGGGTCAGGACCGCCTTGCCGCGGTCCTTCATCTTCATCATCTCGGTGCGGGACGCGGAGACCACGAGCCGGGTCTCGTTGTCCGCGAGCGGGACGCCGCGGGCATCGAGGACGGAGCCGCGCACGGCGGGCTGCACGACCTGCTGGACGTGGTTGTTCTTCGCCTCGTCCGTGTACTCCTTGCCGTTGCGGATCTGGAGGTACCAGAGCCGGCCCCCCAGGGTCAACAGCAGCGAGAAGACGAGGATCTGGATGACGACGAGCCGGATCTGGACCCGGGGGGTCCGCCCTGTCTCGGGGATGTTGCTCATACGGTCGGGGCCCCCTCGGTCACAGTCGCTTGACTCCCTTGATACGTCCGGCCCGTGAGGCGCGGCTCCGGGCGGTCTTCACCCGCAGGCCGCCGCGCTGGTTCCCGATCCTCAGGCCGGTGCCGGAGGAGAGCCAGCCGGAGGCGACGTCGGCGCCGTTGCCCCCGCCGGCGTCGGCGAGCGGGTCGTTCTCCGCGCGGCGGGCCAGCGCCATGATGAGCGGCACCGTGAAGGGCGCGAGGAGCAGGTCGTACACGGCCGCGGTGAACAGCAGGAACCCCAGGCCGACATGGCGGGCGGCGGTGTCGCCGACGAGGGCGCCCACCCCCGCGTACAGCAGGGTGGAGCCGACGGCGGCCGCGACGACGACGGCCATCGGGCCGGTCGCCGAGGTCAGTCGGCCGTTCTCCGGCCGGGCCAGGCCGACGAGGTAGCCGATGACGCAGAGCACGAGGGCGTAGCGGCCGGCGGCGTGGTCGGCGGGCGGGGCCAGGTCGGCGAGGAGGCCGGCGCTGAAGCCGATGAGCGAGCCGCTGACCGGTCCGTACACCAGGGCCAGGCCGACCACGGTGAGCAGGACCAGGTCGGGGACGGCGCCGGGGAGCTGGAGCCGGGCGAGCACGGAGACCTGCACGACCAGGGCCACCACGATCAGCGTGGCGGAGAGAAGGATCCGGTTGAACTTCACGGTGTCGCGTCCCCCTGGTCCCGGCCCTGCTGGTTCTGCTGGTTCTGGCCCTGCTGGTTCCGCTGTCCGTCGGCGGCCTGCTGCCCGTCCGGTGACGTCGGCGTCGGCGTCACCGTGACGGTGACGGTCGGCGCGGGCTTCGGCTTCTGCGGGAGGACCATGTCGCGCGGGTCGGCGCGGGGGGCCTGGACGACGATGCCGACGATGTCGAGCTTGGTGAAGCCGACGTACGGGCGGACGTAGATGTTGCGGGTCAGGCCGCCGCCCGCGGGGTCGACCCGGACGACCTCGCCGACCGGGACGCCCGGCACGAACGGCTTGTCGGCGCGCGAGCCGAAGGTGACGAGCCGGTCGCCCGGCTTCACCTTGGCCTTGCCGTTGAGGAGCTGCACGAGCAGCGGGCGGTCGCCCTGGCCGGTGGCGAAGCCGAGTTCGTCGGACTTCTCCATGCGCGTGCCGACGGTGAAGTCGGGGTCGTTGGCCAGCAGGACCGTGGAGGTCGAGGGGCCGACGGTGGTGACGCGGCCGACGAGCCCGGAGCCGTTCAGCACGGTCATGTCCCGTTTGATGCCGTCGCGCGCGCCCACGTCGACGGTGACGGTCCAGGAGAAGCCCTGGGCCGCTCCTATGGCGATGACCTGGGCGCCCTTGATGCCGTACTGCCCGGCGCCGGCGGTCTTCAGGATGGAGTCGAGCTCGCGCAGCCGGTTGCGGTTGCGGTCGTCGCTGCCGAGCTCCGCCTTGAGCGCGGCGTTCTCCTTCTCCAGGGCGGCGATCCGGGTGTGCCGTTCGCCGGAGTCCCTGACCGCGCCTATGGCGTTGCCGATGGGGTCGACGGCGGCCGCCACACCGTTCTCGACGGGCCCGAAGACCGCCGCTGCGGCCTGCCGGGCACCGTCGACGGGTGACTCCTGACCGCCGCGGATGTCCACCGTGATCAGTGCGAACGCGATGGCGATCAGCAGCACCAGGAGCAGCCGGCTCTCTCGTGTGTCCCTCACGTGCGGCGGCCGTGCCTTTCCTCGTGGTTCGGTTGTTCGGCTGTGCGGTCGTACGGCTGTGCGGTGGTGCCCGCATGGGCCGTGCGGGTGGTGCTAGCGGCGCGGCTGGGCGTCCAGGACCTGCTGGAGGGCCTCGAACTCCTCCACGCACTTGCCGGAGCCGAGCGCCACCGAGTCCAGCGGGTCCTCGGCGATGTGGATCGGCATTCCGGTCTCGCGGCGGAGGCGCTCGTCGAGGCCGCGGAGCAGGGCGCCGCCACCCGTGAGAACGATGCCGCGGTCCATGACGTCACCGGAGAGCTCCGGCGGGCACTTGTCGAGCGTGGTCTTCACCGCGTCGACGATGGCGTTGACCGGCTCCTCGATGGCCTTGCGGACCTCGGCGGCCGAGATGACCACGGTCTTGGGCAGTCCGGAGACGAGGTCGCGACCGCGGATCTCGGTGTGCTCGTCCTTGTCGAGGTCGTACGCGGAGCCGATGGTGATCTTGATCTGCTCGGCGGTGCGCTCACCGAGGAGGAGCGAGTACTCCTTCTTGATGTGCTGGATGATCGCGTTGTCCAACTCGTCGCCGGCGACCCGGATCGACTGTGCCGTGACGATTCCGCCGAGGGAGATGACGGCGACCTCGGTGGTGCCGCCGCCGATGTCCACGACCATGTTGCCGGTGGCCTCGTGGACCGGGAGGCCCGAGCCGATGGCCGCCGCCATGGGCTCCTCGATGATGTGCACCTGACGGGCGCCGGCCTGCGTCGAGGCCTCGATGACGGCGCGGCGCTCCACTCCCGTGATGCCGGAGGGCACGCAGACGACGACCCGCGGGCGGGCCAGGTAGCGACGCTTGTGGATCTTCAGGATGAAGTAGCGGAGCATCCGCTCGGTGATCTCGAAGTCGGCGATCACGCCGTCCTTCAGGGGCCGGACGGCGACGATGTTGCCGGGTGTCCGGCCGATCATCTTCTTCGCCTCGGCGCCCACCGCGAGGATGCCGCCGGTGTTGGTGTTGATCGCGACGACGGACGGCTCGTTGAGGACGATGCCACGCCCCCTGACGTACACCAGCGTGTTGGCAGTCCCGAGGTCGATAGCCATGTCACGGCCGATGAACGACATTGAGTTCCCCTTGTTTCCCATGAGGATGCTTCGGGCCTTCCCCAGCGAGCGTTGACGGCTGCTCAGGCAGGCGAAACCGTGCTGAAGTGGGTGGCTGAAGGTGGTGCGGCGTGGAGTTTTCCATCGTAGTGCCGCCCGCCCGGATACCGCGCGGTGGTCCACCTCTGTACAGGTGACGGTAGGACGCGGCGATCCGTTCCCGGGATCGGCGTTCATATGCCTGGGGGCGACCGAATTCCTTCGGTCGCCCCACAGGCTGCTGCGTTCGGCTGACGCCGAGTCAGCGAAGTCGGGTCGGCTCAGACGAGACCGGGGAAGAAGATCTTCAGCTCGCGCAGGGCCGACTCCTCCGAGTCGGAGGCGTGGATCAGGTTCTCCCGGACGATGGTGCCGAAGTCGCCGCGGATCGAGCCGGGCGCGGCGGCGATCGGGTCGGTCGGACCGGCCAGCTGGCGGACACCCTCGATGACCCGCTCGCCCTCGACGACGAGCGCGACGACGGGGCCGGAGGCCATGAAGCCCATCAGCGGCTCGTAGAAGGGCTTGCCCTTGTGCTCGCCGTAGTGCTGCTCCAGGGTCTCCTGGTCCAGCTCGCGCAGCTCCAGGGCCGCCAGGGTCCAGCCGGCCTTGCGCTCGATACGGCCGATGATCTCGCCGACCAGGCCACGGCGGACGGCGTCGGGCTTGAGCAGGACGAGCGTGCGCTGGCTCACGGGGGAACTCCTTCGGAAAAGCGGTGTGCGGGACCTCCGAGGCTACAGGCCCCGCACGCCCCTCGATTACGCAGCGTCAGGCCCTGCCGAGGCCCCTGCGGCCTGGGCCTCGGCCCACCGTGCCTTGATGTCGTCGATCCGTCGCCCATAGTGAACAGAAGCCCACCACAGACCGGCGAAAACTGCCCCGAGGAAGAACATCGTCGGCACGACGAAACCGCTGAGGATCAGGCCGATCTGCAGCGCCCAGCCGAGCTGCACGCCGCCGGGGCGGGTGACCATCCCACAGAGCAGCACCGAGACGGCCATCGCGACACCGCAGACCCACCAGACCGTGGACATCGCGAGACTGTCGTCCTTCATCGCGACGAGACCGGCGAACCCGATCACGAAGAACTCGCCGATGAGCGTCGAGGAACAGAGCGTACGCATCGGGTCAGCCCCTTCGCAGCAGCAGCCGGGCGTCCCCGACCGTGAAGATCGAACCGGTCACGAGGACACCCGCGCCGCCGTACTCGGCCTCTTCCTCCGCGAGCGTGATGGCCGCCTCCAGGGCGTCGGGCAGCCGCGGCTCCACGACGACCCGGTCCTCGCCGAAGACCTCGACCGCCAGGGCGGCGAGCGCGTCGACGTCCGTGGCGCGGGGGTTGGAGTTCGCCGTGACGACGACCTCCGCGAAGATCGGCTCGAAGGCCTCCAGGAGGCCCTTGGCGTCCTTGTCGCCGCTCGTGGAGACCACGCCGACGAGCCGCGAGAAGCCGAAGGCCTCACTGACGCCCTCCGCCGTCGCCCGTGCGCCGTGCGGGTTGTGCGCGGCGTCCAGGATCACCGTCGGGGACGAGCGGACGATCTCCAGCCGGCCGGGCGAGGCCACCTGGGCGAAGGCCTGCCGGACCGTGTCGAGGTCCAGGGTCCGCGCGTGCTCCGCGCCGATCCCGAAGAAGGCCTCGACCGCCGCCAGCGCCACCGCCGCGTTGTGCGCCTGGTAGGCGCCGTGCAGCGGCAGGAAGATGTTGTCGTACTCGCCGCCCAGACCGCGCAGGGTGAGGAGCTGGCCGCCGACCGCGACCTCGCGGGCGACGATGCCGAACTCCATGCCCTCGCGGGCCACGGTGGCGTCCGCCTCGACGGCCTTCTTCAGCAGGACCTGCGCCGCGTCCACCGGCTGCTGGGCCAGGATCACGGTCGCGCCCTGCTTGATGATCCCGGACTTCTCGCCGGCGATCTCGGCGGTCGTCGTGCCGAGCCGGTCCGTGTGGTCCAGGTCGATGGGGGTCACGACGGCGACGGAGCCGTCGATGACGTTCGTCGCGTCCCAGGTGCCGCCCATGCCGACCTCGACGACGGCCGCGTCGACCGGGGCGTCGGCGAAGGCCGCGTACGCCATTCCGGTGAGGACCTCGAAGAAGGAGAGCCGGTACTCCTCGCGGGCGTCGACCAGCTCCACGTAAGGCTTGATGTCCTGGTACGTCTCCACGAACCGCTCGGCGGAGATCGGGGCGCCGTCCAGACTGATGCGCTCGGTGATGGTCTGCACGTGCGGCGACGTGTACCGCCCCGTGCGCAGCTCGAAGGCGCCGAGCAGGGCCTCGATCATGCGGGCCGTCGACGTCTTGCCGTTGGTGCCGGTGATGTGGATCGAGGGGTACGCGCGCTGCGGATCGCCGAGGACGTCCATCAGGGCCGCGATCCGGGTGACCGAGGGCTCCAGCTTGGTCTCGCCCCAGCGGGTGGACAGCTCGGTCTCGACCTCGCGCAGGGCCTTGTCGAGCTCCGGGTCCTCGGGGCGGCTGGGCACCGGGTCGCCCTGGGGCCGGCCGCCCTGGGTGCGCAGGGTGCGGCTGCCGGCCTCGATCACCGCCAGGTCGGGGTCTCGGTCGGTCTCGGCGTCGACGATGTCGTCGAACTGGTCACTCGGGTCGCTCGGCTCGCTCACGGGCCCCAGTCTACGGAGCGGTACCGACAGGACATTGGACCCACCCCATTCGGGACCTTCGGTCCACCGTCCGCCGGACCGGCCGGGCAAACTTGGCGATCATGGACATAGGGATCGACCTCGGCACGGCCAACACGCTCCTCTACGCACGGGGCCAGGGCATCGTGCTCGACGAACCGTCGGTGGTGGCGGTGCAGGAGGGCTCGCGGCAGGCGCTCGCCGTCGGTACGGAGGCGAAGGAGACCATCGGCCGCACGCCCGGTTCGATCACCGCGATCCGCCCACTGCGGGACGGCGTGATCAGCGACTACGAGGCGGCCGAGGAGATGATCCGGCACTTCGTGCGCAAGGCGGTCCCCGGCCGCCGCCGGCCCCGCACCCGGATGGTCGTGTGCGTGCCGAGCGGGGTCACCCAGGTCGAACGGCGGGCCATCGTGCACGCCTCGCTCTCGGCCGGCGCGCGGGCGGTCCATCTGATCGAGGAGCCGATGGCGGCGGCGATCGGCGCCGGGCTGCCCGTCTCCTCCCCGCGCGGCTCGATGGTCGTCGACATCGGCGGCGGTACGACCGAGGTGGCGGTGATCTCGCTCGGCGGGATCGTCACGGCCCAGTCCCTGCGGGTGGGCGGCGACCGTCTCGACGCGGCCGTCACCGACTACGTCCGCAAGCGGCACTCGCTGCTCATCGGCGAGCGGACCGCAGAGGACGTCAAGGTCGCCATCGGCACGGCCTGGCCGGTGCCGGGCGAGGAGGAGCGCGAGGGCGAGACCTTCACCGTGCGCGGCCGGGAGAAGGTCAGCGGACTGCCCCGGACGGTGGAACTGACGGTGCCCGAGGTGCGGGCGGCGCTCGACGAGCCCGTCGAGGCGATCATCTCGGCGGTACGGGTCACCCTGGAGGAGTGCCCGCCGGAGCTGTCCGGCGACGTCATGGAGCACGGCATCGTGCTGACCGGCGGCGGGGCGCTGCTGCCGGGTCTCGACCTGCGGATGGCCTCGGCGACGGGCATCCCCGTCTTCGTCGCGGACCGGCCGCTGGACTGCGTGGTGCTGGGGTCGGGGCGGTGCGTGGAGGACTTCGACGGGCTGCAGCGGGTGCTGGGGAAGGCGGAGACGGTGCGCTGACCGCGCCTCAGCGGGTGGCCAGCCCCCGGAGTCAGCGCCGCAGGCCCGTCGGCAGCAGCGCCGTCACCTCGTAGCCGCCGGCCTCCCGGCGGGCCTTCAGGGTGCCGCCCATGCTGGTGACCCGCTCCTCCATCGAGAACAGCCCGGTGCCGGTGGAGACCGGGGCCGGGTCCGGCGGGGTCTTCGGCAGCGGGTTGCGGACCTCGATGCGCAGGTCGGGGCCCTCCACCGTGATCGTGACCGTCACGGGCAGCCCGGGGGCGTGCTTCGCGGCGTTCGTCAGGCACTCCCGCACGACCCGGTGGACGGCCGCCTGCCGCAGCGGCGAGAGAGCCTTCGCCTCCTCGGCGACCGTCAGCTCGACGGGGCTGCCCATCCGCTCGCTCTCCCCGGCGAGCTCGGCGAGCCCTTCGAGGCCGGGAGTGGCCACGTCCCGGTCGGCGCGGCGCACGATCGTCTCGTTGAGCATGAGGTGGGCGCGCCGGGCGGTGTCCGCGAGCTCCTCGAAGTCCTTCTGGTGGCCGTCGCCCCTGGCCCGTACGGCCAGGACCTCGGCCCGCACCGCGAGCACGGTCAGTTCGCGGCCGACCAGGTCGTGGACGTCCCGGCCGACGGAGATCCGCTCCTCCTGGACGGCCTGCCGGGCGGCGGCCTCGCGCCGCTGGACCTCCAGGGCGCGGACGAGGTCCTGGCGGTACGCGGCGATGCCGACGCCCGCCGCGAGGACACCGATCGGGACGACCAGGCTCAGGAAGTCGCTCAGGGTGTCGCCGTGCCGGGCGGGCCAGCCGGGGGTCAGGAAGAGGCCGTAGGCGACGCCGACGTACAGCAGGGTGGCGACGACGGCGGCACGGCGCCCCCGGTACCGGCCGATCGAGTACAGCGCGAACTGGATCATGGTCAGCTCGTGCAGCCAGCCCATCAGGACGAGCGCCACCAGGTACGGCACCCAGGGAAGTCGGCGCCGGAGGACCAGGGTGGCGGCGCCGGCCGCGAGGACCAGGGTGGCGGTGACGCCGGTCAGGGAGTTGTCGGCGCGGGCGAGCCCCGGCACGTCCAGGCACATGAGACCGAAGGCGCTGAGCGCGGCGACGACGTCGAGGGCGCGGGGCGAGACCGCCCACCGGTCCACGCATCGGCGCAGCGCGGGGACGGTGGGGAGGCGGAGCATGCCTTCCATCATCCAAGGTCTTTCGTCCCGACGACGCGGACCTGAAGTCCCGTCTGATGTGAGATCGGGCACTTCGTCCGTATTCCTGTTTGCGTCGGAACCGTGCACCACGCTTCACAGAAGCAGCTGCCCTTCGCAGCCGCACCGCTCGCCGCGTGGCCGCTCGCCGCGAGGCGGACGGGACGGTGTACCGGCAGGCGTACGCGAAGGGGCCCGGAACCGTGACACGGTTCCGGGCCCCTTCGGCGAGCCGTCCTAGGCCTGCGGCAGGTTCGCCAGCTGGGCCTCGATGCGGGCGATGTCCTCGTCCGCCTTGGCGAGGCGGCCACGGATCTTGTCGACCACGTTGTCCGGGGCCTTGGCCAGGAACGCCTCGTTGCCGAGCTTTCCGTTCGCCTGGGCCTTCTCCTTCTCGGCGGCCGCGAGGTCCTTCGCGAGACGCTTGCGCTCCGCGGCCACGTCGATCGTGCCCGACAGGTCGAGCGCGACCGTGGCGCCGGCGACCGGCAGGGAGGCGGTGGCGGCGAAGCCCTCGCCCTCCGGCTGGAGGCGCAGGATCTGGCGGATGGCGGACTCGTGCGCGACCAGCGGGGTGCCCTCGACGGTGAGGCGCGCCGGCACCTTCTGGGCGTCCTGGAGACCCTGCTCCTTGCGGAAGCGGCGGACCTCGGTGACCACCCGCTGGACGAGCTCGATCTCCTGCTCGGCGGCCTTGTCGCGGAAGCCGCTGTCCTTCGGCCAGTCGGCGACCACGAGGGACTCACCACCGGTGAGGGTCGTCCACAGGGTGTCGGTGACGAACGGGACGATCGGGTGCAGCAGCCGCAGCATGACGTCCAGGACCTCGCCGAGGACCCGGCCGGAGACCTTGGCACCCTCGCCGCCCGCGAAGAACGTGGTCTTCGACAGCTCGACGTACCAGGCGAAGACCTCGTCCCACGCGAAGTGGTAGAGGGTGTCGGCCAGCTTGGCGAACTGGAAGTCCTCGTAGTACGCGTCGGCCTGCGCGACCGTCTCGTTGAGCCGGGACAGGATCCAGCGGTCGGTCGCCGACATCTCGGAGGCGTCCGGCAGCGGACCCTCGATGGTGGCGCCGTTCATCATCGCGAAGCGGGTCGCGTTCCAGATCTTGTTGGCGAAGTTCCGGGACGCCTGGACCCAGTCCTCGCCGATCGGGACGTCGACGCCCGGGTTGGCGCCCTTGGCCAGGGTGAAACGCAGGGCGTCGGAGCCGTACTTGTCCATCCAGTCCAGCGGGTTGACCGTGTTCCCGAACGACTTCGACATCTTCTTGCCGAACTCGTCGCGGACCATGCCGTGGAACGCGATCGTGCGGAACGGCGGCTGACCGTCCATCGCGTACAGACCGAACATCATCATCCGGGCGACCCAGAAGAACATGAGGTCGTAGCCGGTGACCAGGACGGAGTTCGGATAGAACTTCTCCAGATCGGGCGTCTGCTCCGGCCAGCCGAGCGTGGAGAACGGCCACAGGCCGGACGAGAACCACGTGTCGAGGACGTCGGTGTCCTGCGTCCAGCCCTCGCCCGTGGGCGCCTCGTCGTCGGGTCCGACGCAGACCAGCTCGCCGTTCGGGCCGTGCCAGACCGGAATGCGGTGCCCCCACCACAGCTGGCGCGAGATGCACCAGTCGTTGAGGTTGTCGACCCAGTCGAAGTACCGCTGCGACATGTCGGCCGGGTGGATGTCGACGCGGCCGTCGCGGACCGCGTCGCCCGCGGCCTTGGCGAGGGTCTCGACCTTGACCCACCACTGCAGCGACAGACGCGGCTCCAGCGTCGTCTTGCAGCGCGAGCAGTGGCCGACGGAGTGGACGTACGGACGCTTCTCGGCGACGATCCGGCCGTCGGCCCGCAGGGCGGCGACGATCGCGGAGCGCGCCTCGAAACGGTCCAGGCCCTGGAAGGGGCCGTGGACGGTGATCACACCGCGCTCGTCGAGGACCTCGATGGACTCCAGGTCGTGGCGCTGGCCGATGGCGAAGTCGTTCGGGTCGTGCGCCGGGGTCACCTTGACGGCGCCGGTGCCGAACTCCGGGTCGACGTGCGTGTCGGCGACGACCGGGATGGTCCGGTCCGTCAGCGGCAGCTTGATCTGCTTGCCGATCAGGTGGGCGTAGCGCTCGTCGTCGGGGTGGACGGCGACGGCGGTGTCACCGAGCATCGTCTCCGCACGCGTGGTGGCGACGACGATGGTGTCCTCGCCCTCGCCGTACTTCATGGAGACGAGCTCGCCGTCGTCGTCCTGGTAGTCGACCTCGATGTCGGAGATGGCCGTCAGACAGCGCGGGCACCAGTTGATGATGCGTTCGGCGCGGTAGATGAGACCGTCGTCGAACATCTTCTTGAAGACCGTCTGGACCGCGCGGGAGAGACCCTCGTCCATGGTGAAGCGGTCACGGCTCCACGCGAGGCCCTCGCCGAGGCGCCGCATCTGGCCGGCGATCTGCCCGCCGGACTCGGCCTTCCACTCCCAGACGCGCTCGACGAAGGCCTCACGGCCCAGGTCGTGGCGGGACTTGCCCTCCTTGGCGAGCTCACGCTCGACGACGTTCTGGGTGGCGATGCCGGCGTGGTCCATGCCGGGCTGCCACAGCGTCTCGAAGCCCTGCATGCGCTTGCGGCGGGTGAGGGCGTCGATCAGCGTGTGCTCGAAGGCGTGGCCCAGGTGGAGCGAGCCGGTGACGTTCGGCGGCGGGATGACGATCGTGTACGCGGGCTTGTCGCTCTTCGCGTCCGCCTCGAAGTAGCCGCGCTCTACCCAGCGCTCGTACAGCGGCCCCTCTACCTCGGCCGGCGCGTACGTCGTCGGCAGTTCGGTGATGGGCGCTGTCTGCTGCTGAGTGTTCTCGGTCACGGGGCCAGTTTAGGGGTGTCCCGGTGCTGTCCTGAAACGCTTTGGTTCGGTAACGGTGTGGCCCCCGCCGCACTGACGCCCCCGCCGTTCCGCCAGGATGTTCGGAGGCATAAACATCCTGTGAGGGGAACCTGTCGATGAGCTACAACCAGCCGGGCCCGTACGGCCAGCAGCCGCAGCAGCCCGGGCCCTACGGCCAGCAGCCGGGACCGTACGGGCAGCAGCCGCAGCAGCCGGGACCGTACGGCGCGCAGCCCGGTTACGGCTACCCCCAGCAGGCCCCGCAGGGCGTCCCGCCGCAGCAGCCGCCGTACGGCTACCCCCAGCAGCCCCAGCAGCCCGGCCCGTACGGCCAGCAGCCCCCGTACGGCGCCCCCCAGGGCCCCGGCGGCTACGTCCCCCACCCGCCGGCCCCGAAGAAGTCGAAGGCGGGCTGGATCATCGGCGCGGTCGCGGTGGTGGCGGCGATCGGCGTGGGCGCGTACTTCGTGCTGGGCGGGGGCGGCAACGGTGCCGTGGCCGACGACACCAAGGGGTACAAGATCACTCCAGCGGCGACGATCGGCGAGTACAAGAAGGAAGGTACCGGCAAGAGCGGCGAGCTGAGCGCCGAGCAGAAGGTCGCCGCCGACGCCATGGGGATCAAGAACCCGCAGCAGGCCCAGGCCTCGTACAAGTCCGGTGACTCGACCGATCCCCTCAAGAGCAAGAACATGAGCCTGAACGGGATGTGGGGCGAGGTCGCCGACCCGGAGGAAGCGATCGACGCCGCGTTCGCCAATTACGGGAAGAACCAGGGAGCCAAGACCGAGGACGTCAAGGTGACCCCGGTCGGCAGCCCCGAGAGCAAGACGCCCGCCGGGTTCGAGGGCGCGCTGATGAAGTGCCAGAACCTCACGCTCGAGAGCATCAAGACGGAGACCACTCCGGGCCCGAAGTCGTTCACGGTGCCCACGTGCATCTGGGCGGACTACGGCACAGTGGGCGTGGTCAACGCGATCGACCCGTCGACGATGCTGACCGGCGGCCAGGGCTTCACCCTGGACCAGGTCGCCGAGCTGACGGCACAGCAGTACAAGGCTTCGCGCAGCAAGGCCTGACGTCGGAGTGAACGCGTTGATGCCCGGCCAGTTCCTCGAACTCGCCGGGCATCACCATGAAGACAAGGGAGTTCCCACCTACGCCACGTTGCAGGCCGTGGTCGCATGCTCCTGCCTCACGCCCGCCTGCAGGAGCAACCCCAGGCAGCTGCCGTACTGCCACCACTGACCGAGGCCGCAGGCTTTGGTGACCTTCGGGCCGACCTTGTATCCCTCGTAGTGCAGGTAGGTCTGGCAGTCAACTATCGACGCCTGGGCAGGAGCAGCAGTCGTGACCGGCAGGATTGCGGCAGCACCAACTACGCACGTGGCGACCAGCACCCGCTGGACTTTGGACCGGAGCACGAGCATCCCTCACACATCTCAACAACTCGAACAATTGACCCAATTGTTTGATTCGGCTGCGGGCGCCGTCAAGGGCGGATCGAGGGATTGGCTTGATCGCCCTTCCCCATGTCCAACGCACGGCGCGCGCACAGAGAGGCCCGGTTGGTTCATCGAACCAACCGGGCCTCTCGCTGCGTGTACGGCTCAGGCCGACTTCTCGTGCCTGCCGTCGTTCTTCACGATCCGCGGGACCAGCGTCGGGTTCACGTTGTTGCGGACGACGTCCGCCGTGATGACCACGCGGGCCACGTCCTTGCGGGACGGGACCTCGTACATCACCGACTGGAGGACCTCCTCCATGATCGCTCGCAGGCCTCGCGCGCCGGTGCCGCGGAGGATCGCCTGGTCGGCGATGGCCTCCAGGGCCGGGCGGTCGAAGTCCAGCTCCACGCCGTCGAGTTCGAAGAGGCGCTGGTACTGCTTGACCAGGGCGTTCCGCGGCTCGACCAGGATCTGGAGGAGCGCCTCGCGGTCCAGGTTGTGGACGGAGGTGAGGACGGGCAGGCGACCGATGAACTCGGGGATCATCCCGAACTTCACCAGGTCCTCCGGCATGACCTCCTGGAACTGGTCGCTCGCCTCGATCTCGCGCTTGGAGCGGATGGTCGCCCCGAAGCCGATGCCCTTGGCGCCCGCCCGCGACTCGATGATCTTCTCGAGGCCGGCGAAGGCGCCGCCCACGATGAAGAGCACGTTCGTCGTGTCGATCTGGATGAACTCCTGGTGGGGGTGCTTCCGGCCGCCCTGCGGCGGCACCGAGGCCGTCGTCCCTTCCAGGATCTTCAGGAGGGCCTGCTGCACGCCCTCGCCGGAGACATCGCGGGTGATCGACGGGTTTTCGCTCTTACGGGCGACCTTGTCGATCTCGTCGATGTAGATGATCCCGGTCTCGGCCTTCTTGACGTCGTAGTCGGCGGCCTGGATCAGCTTGAGCAGGATGTTCTCGACGTCCTCGCCGACATAGCCGGCCTCCGTCAGCGCCGTCGCGTCGGCGATGGCGAACGGAACGTTGAGCATGCGCGCCAGCGTCTGGGCCAGGAGCGTCTTGCCGGAGCCCGTGGGGCCCAGCAGCAGGATGTTGGACTTCGCCAGCTCGATGGCGTCGTCCCGCCCCGCCCCGCCGCCGTTCTCGCCGGCCTGGACGCGCTTGTAGTGGTTGTACACCGCGACCGAGAGGGCCTTCTTCGCGGGCTCCTGCCCGACGACGTACCCCTCGAGGAACTCGTAGATCTCGCGGGGCTTGGGGAGTTCCTCCCAGCGCACCTCGCTCGTCTCCGCGAGTTCTTCCTCGATGATCTCGTTGCAGAGGTCGATGCACTCGTCGCAGATGTACACACCGGGTCCCGCGATGAGCTTCTTCACCTGCTTCTGGCTCTTTCCGCAGAACGAGCACTTGAGCAGGTCGCCGCCATCACCGATGCGTGCCACGAGGTGCTTCCCCTTCGCCTGGGAGCGCCTGGTTCAGCGACTCCTGGTGCCTCATATTCGACGGTACCTTGCCGGGCCCCCCGTTCGGGCCCCCCTTGGCACGGTTCACATGGTCGCGATTCGGCCACACGTACCGTGCCACGGGAAGGTCGGGCGTCAGTTTGCCGCGGCGGCCGTGCTCTTACGGGTCGAGACGATCTGGTCCACCAGGCCGTACGCCAGGGCGTCCTCGGCCGTGAGGATCTTGTCGCGCTCGATGTCGTCGCGGATCTTCTCGATCGGCGTCGAGGAGTGCTTGGCCAGCATCTCCTCGAGCTGGCTGCGCATGCGCAGGATCTCGCGGGCGGCGATCTCCAGGTCGGAGAGCTGCTCACGGCCGGTGCCGCCGGACGGCTGGTGGATCAGCACGCGGGCGTTCGGCAGGGCCATCCGCTTGCCGGGGGTGCCGGCGGCGAGCAGCACGGCCGCGGCGGAGGCCGCCTGGCCCATGCAGACCGTCTGGATGTCCGGCTTCACGAACTGCATCGTGTCGTAGATCGCCGTCAGCGCGGTGAAGGAGCCACCGGGGCTGTTGATGTAGATGGAGATGTCACGGTCCGGGTCCATCGACTCCAGGCACAGGAGCTGCGCCATGACGTCGTTGGCGGACGCGTCGTCGATCTGCACGCCGAGGAAGATCACGCGCTCTTCGAAGAGCTTGGCGTACGGGTCGTACTCGCGGATGCCCTGCGAGGTGCGCTCGACGAAGCGCGGCACGACGTAGCGGTTGTCCATCGGCGCGCCGGTGTAGAGGCCGCTCGCGGAGAGGTTGTTCTGCATCTGGGTGTTCACCGTCCTGGTGGCGTTCGGTGGGCTGGGGCTCTGGGGCGGGCGGACGGGGCTCAGGCGCCCGTGCCGCCGCCGCCCGGAACACCTGCGGCGTGGGTGATGATGTCGTCGATGAGGCCGTACTCCTTGGCCTCGTCCGCGGTGAACCAGCGGTCGCGGTCGCCGTCGCGGATGATCGCCTCGACGGTCTGGCCGGAGTGCTGCGCGGTGATCTCGGCCATGCGCTTCTTCGTGCGAAGGAGGTACTCGGCCTGGATCTTGATGTCGGAGGCGGTGCCACCGATGCCGGCGGAGCCCTGGTGCATCAGGATGTCGGTGTTCGGCAGCGCGAAACGCTTGCCGGGGGCGCCGGCGGTGAGCAGGAACTGACCCATGGAGGCCGCCATGCCCATACCGATGGTGACGACGTCGTTCGGGATGAACTGCATGGTGTCGTAGACCGCCATGCCGGCCGTCACCGAGCCGCCGGGGCTGTTGATGTACAGGTAGATGTCCTTGTCCGGCTCGGCGGCCAGGAGGAGCATCTGGGCGGTGATCTTGTTGGCGATCTCGTCGTCGACCTGCTGGCCGAGGAAGATGATCCGCTCGCCGAGCAGCCGGTTGTAGACATGGTCGCCGAGGCCGCCACCGATGGACGGCTCACCCGCGGCGTAAGGCTTCAGATTCGTCACGTATCCACCTGCTCGTCTCCGACGGCCAGGGCCGTCTCAGCGTCTCGTACCGAGGGCACTGCCCTCTCTTCATGGACCCTAACGCGCAGGTAGGACAACGCCATCCCGGTTCCCGAACTGTTCGCTGGGAGCGCAAGGTAGTTGGGGGCGCATGGCCGGGTCCTCGTACGTCCACGGGCCCGTACGCACTGGAGTGCGTACGGGCCCGTGGAGCGGGGTCCGCGCGGGGCGGAGGGCCCCTTACTTGTCCTCGGAGACCTCGGCCTCGCCGGTGACGGCCTCGACGGCCTCGGCGGAGGCCTCGACCTCGTCCTCGTCGTCGGAGAGGTCGACGACCTCACCGTTGGTGTCGACGACCTTGGCGGCCTCGACGACGACCGCGAGGGCCTTGCCGCGGGCGACCTCGCCGACGAGCATCGGAACCTGGCCGCCCTCGGCCACGGCCTGGGCGAACTGGTCGGGGCTCATGCCGGAGGAGGCGGCACGGCGGAACAGGTGCTCGGTGAGCTCCTCGCGGGAGACGTCGAGCTTCTCCTTGTTGACGAGCTCATCGAGGATGAACTGCGTCTTGATGCCCTTCTCGGCCTGCTCCTTGGTCTCGGCCAGGAACTCTTCCTCGGTCTTGCCCTGGATCTCCAGGTACTTCGCGAGGTCGAGGCCCATCTGGCCGAGCTGGTGGTGCTCCAGGTTGTGCTTGCGGGTGTTGATCTCGTCCTCGAGAAGCTTCTCGGGCATCGGGACCTCGACCAGCTTGAGGAGCTCGTCGAGGACGCGCTCCTGGGCCTGGGTGGCCTGGTCGAACTGCTTCATGTTCTCGAGGCGCTTGCGGCTGTCGGCCTTGAGCTCGTCGAGGGTGTCGAACTCCGACGCCATCTGCGCGAACTCGTCGTCGAGCTCGGGGAGCTCACGGGCGGAGACGGCGGTGACCTTGACGGTGACCTCCGCGTCCTTGCCCTCGGCGGAGCCGCCCTTCAGCTGCGAGGTGAAGGTGGCCTCGCCGCCGGCCTCCAGGCCCTTGACGGCCTCGTCGATGCCGTCGAGCAGCTCGCCCGAACCGATGGTGTACGAGACGTCGCTCGCGACACCGTCGGGCAGGACCTCGCCCTCGACCTTGGCCTCGAGGTCGATGGTGACGACGTCGCCGTCCTGGGCGGCGCGCTCGACCGCGGAGGTCGAGGCGAAGCGCTCGCGGAGCTGCTCCACGGACTTCTCGACGTCCTCGTCGGTGACCTCGACCGGGTCGACGGTGACCTCGATGCCGGAGTAGTCCGGGATCTCGAGCGTCGGGCGGATGTCGACCTCGGCGGTGAAGGCCAGCAGCTCGCCGTCCTTCAGCTCGGTGATGTCGACCTCGGGCTGGCCGAGCGGGTTGACCTCGGCCTCGTTGACGGCCTCGGTGTAGAACTTCGGGAGCGCGTCGTTGACGGCCTCTTCCAGCACGGCGCCGCGGCCGAACCGCTGGTCGATCACGCGAGCCGGGATCTTGCCCTTACGGAAGCCCTTGACCGTGACCTGCTGGTTGATCTTCTTGTACGCCGCGTCGAGGCTGTCCTTGAGCTCCTCGAAGGGCACCTCGACAGTGAGCCGAACCCGGGTCGGGTTCAGGGTCTCCACGGCGCTCTTCACGGTTCGGTCTCCTTGTGGCTGATTCCTGGAATCCACCGGCGCCGCGTGTGGCGGTTCCGGCGGGTCGGCCCGGTCAGAAAGACACACGGGCACGCAGCTTGCATAGTAACCGCAAGCGGGATGACGCCCACAACGTGATCAAGAGCGCGCGAGCTGTGCGCGTGATCGTCATGGTCGGGGTGGCGGGATTTGAACCCACGGCCTTCCGCTCCCAAAGCGGACGCGCTACCAAGCTGCGCCACACCCCGTCGGTGCGACACGTAGGGTACATGGACGGGGACTGTGCGGCGCCCCCTGATTTCGGGGTGTGCGCGAAGGGCCCCCGAACCGCTACCATGCTCTTCGTGCCGCGGTCCTCGTGACCTGCGGCGCGATGCTGTGCGGGTGTAGCTCAATGGTAGAGCACTAGTCTTCCAAACTAGCTACGCGGGTTCGATTCCCGTCACCCGCTCCATGAGCTCGGGGCCGGTCAGGAGTCTTCTTCTCCTGACCGGCCCCGAGCTGTTTCACGGGGTGTCCCCGGGCCGTGCGAGATGCCGGGTCGGGCGGACGGCCGCAGACTGGGCTGAGATCACACCCCGTCCTTCTCCGCACCGGAGGCCGTCCATGAAGGACCTGAAGTTCGAGCAGAAGCGCTCGCTGTCCCGCGCCGAGGCGGCGGACCAGCTGACCGCGCTCGCCGCCGCCCTGCGTCAGGGCGGGGAGGCCGAGCTGGAGCTGGGGGCGGGGACCCTGAGCCTGCGCATCCCCGACGAGCTCCGCTGCGAGCTGGAATTCGAGGTGTCGGGCGGGGAGATCGAGCTGGAGATCGAGTTCAAGTGGCCGACGGGCCGCGCCCGGAAGAGCGCGCCGTCGAAGTCGGCCGAGCCGGCGAAGGCTGCGGGGTCGAAGAGCACGGCGGCGAGGGGCACGGCGGCGAGGAGCACACCGTCGAGGGCCTCGAAGAGGAGCCAGGCGGCCGAGTCGGCGACACCGGCGAAGTCGCGCACGGCGGCGGCCGGGCCCGCGTCGGCCTCCGGTGGCGGCCGGCGGACGAAGCGGGCGGCGAAGTCCCCGGCGTCGGCCGAGACCGCCGCGGCCTGAGGGTCGCCCGGGAGCTGCCCCGGTGTCCGCCCTCGGGGCGTTCCCGGGGCCTGTCTCAGAACTTGATCGAGGCGACCGTCTGCGTTATCGAGTCCAGGAAGCGCTGGATGTCGTCGGCCATGCCGGTGGAGGCGAGGAAGAAGCCGAAGAGGACCGCGACCACGGCAGGGCCGCCCTTGAGGCTCCCCCCGCGGATCAGCACCACCATGATGATTGCCAACAGCAACACCACAGACAGTGAAATGGCCACAACTGATCACACCCTCGGTCGGTCCCGCCTTGCCCACCAGGGAGCCCGTGTCCCGGAACACCCCCCGCTGTCTCCATCGTGCCACCAACCCCCCTGCCCCCGCTGCCTGGTGACGAATCGTCGTGGAGAAGATCACGCCGCCGCGGCGGACGCGGATCAGGCGCGGCGGGAGATCAGCAGCAGGGCCCGGTCGTCGTTGACGTCCTTGGCGACGGCCTCGATCAGGTCCCAGGCGACGCCGTCGAAGCCTTCCACGACGCAGCGGTCGGCCTCGCCGGTGAGGCGGTCGATGCCCTCGGCGATGTCCCGGTCGGCGGCCTCGACGAGGCCGTCGGTGAAGAGCATGAGGACGTCGCCGGGGCGCAGTGATCCCTTGTCCGGGTGGAACTCGGCACCGTCGTAGACGCCGAGCAGGGGCCCGTCGGCGGCCTTCTCCTCCCAGCGCCCGCTGCCCGCGTGCAGTTGGAGGGCGGGCAGGTGGCCGGCGGAGAAGAGCTCGTAGTCGCCGGACTCCAGGTCGAGGACGAGGTGGATGGAGGTCGCGAAGCCCTCGTCCCAGTTCTGCCGGAGCAGATAGCCGTTGGCCGCGGGCAGGAAGCCGTGCGGCGGGAGCGAGCCGAGGAGTCCGCCGAAGGCGCCGGAGAGCAGCAGGGAGCGGGAGGCCGCGTCCATGCCCTTGCCGGAGACGTCGGTGAGGACGACCTCCAGGGTCCGGCCGCCGTGGGTGCGGGCGGCGACGACGAAGTCGCCGGAGAACGACTGGCCGCCGGCCGGGCGGAGGGCCATCTCGCGGTGCCAGCCCTGAGGGAGCCGCGGCAGGGCGCTCTGGACGCGGATGCGCTCGCGCAGGTCGAAGAGCATGGTGCCGCCGCGCCGCCAGGGCACCCCGACCCGGGCCCGGAACTGGGCGATGAGCAGTCCGAAGAGTCCGCAGGCGGCGACCACCAGGACGGTGCCGGGGGTCACGCGCGCGGGCCCCTGGGTGTACGGGCCGAGGACGATGGACTCGACGATGAGGGCGCCGGCGGCGGCCGCGTACAGACCGAGCAGGCTGGCGGGGCGCAGCAGCAGTCCGCCGGCGACGATCGGCAGCACCAGGGCGGCGGGCGCGCACCAGACCGGGTCGAGGATCGTGCCGAAGGCGATGGCCGGAATCATCAGCAGGAGACCGGCGAAGGCGAGCCAGTCGGAGCCGTCCCCGCGGAAGTAGTCGACGCCGGATCTGCGCAGCGCGATGCGGGCCCGGCGGGCGCGTCGGCGCATCCGGGCCGCGTACGTCTTCACTCCGCCGCGGTGTCCCATTGGCCTGGACCCTATCCATCCCGTCCGACATCGCGCAGGGGTACCCCTGTGACAATGTGCGTGAAATCGGGTCGCCCCGGGCGGGCGCCGCTGATATCGATGGCATATGACTACTGAACTGCGGGTTCTCGACCCGACCGAGTGGGACCGCTGGTACGGAGTCCTCGAACTCGCCTTCGGGGGTGTGCCCGAGGCGCCGGAGGAACGGCAGTTGTGGCGGGACCTGACCGAGTTCGACCGTTCTCTGGGGGTTTGGGACGGTGACCTGTGTGTCGGTACGGCGGGGGCTTTCACGTTCCGGCTCACGGTGCCGGGCGGGGCGTCGGTCCCGGCCGCGGGCGTGACGATGGTGAGCGTGGCCGGCACGCACCGGCGGCGCGGGATCCTGACGTCGATGATGCGGCGGCAGCTGGACGACCTGCGGGCGGCGGGCGAGTCCCTGGCCGTGCTGACGGCATCCGAACCCGAGATCTACGGGCGGTTCGGGTACGGCGTCGGCTCGTACACGGTGCGCGCGACGATCGACACGAACCGGGTGCGGCTGACGGTGCCGGAGGGTACGGACGGGGTCTCGCTGCGCATGGCGGACCTGACGGAGTCCTCCGCGGTGTGCGAGGCGGTGTACGCGCGGCTGGTGCCGACACGTCCCGGGATGCTCGCGCGGCGGCCGGGGTGGGAGCGGCTGCCCCTGATCGACCCGGCGGGCGATCGGGAGGGCGCGTCGCCCCGGCAGTGCGTGCTCGCGGAGCGGGACGGGGAGGTCGTGGGCTTCGCGCACTACGCGATCAAGCCGGACTGGTCGTACGCGGGGGCCAACGGAGCAGTGAACGTGCACCAGTTGATGGGGCTCGACCCGCTGGCCGAGGCGGCGCTGTGGCGGTTCCTCTGCTCGGTGGACCTGACCTCGGAGGTACGGATCCACAGTCGGCCGGTGGACGACGGCTGGCAGCATCTGGTGAGCGATGTGCGCCGGTGCGAGTCGAAGCTGCGGGACGTGCTGCACGTGCGGCTGGTGGAGGTCGGTGCGGCGCTCGAGGCGCGGACGTACCAGGCGCCGGTGGACGTGGTGTTCGAGGTCGAGGACGCGTTCTGTCCGTGGAACGAGGGGCGGTGGCGGCTGACCGGCGACCAGAAGGGCGCGACCTGCGTCCGGACCTCGGATCCGGCGGATCTGACGCTTTCCGTACGGGAGTTGGGCGCGGCCTATCTGGGCGGCATCTCACTGGTGTCGCTGGCGGGAGCCGGACGGGTGCGGGAGCTGCGCGAGGGGGCGCTGGTGGAGGCCTCGGTGGCGTTCGGATCACCGGTCGCGCCGTGGCTGCCGCACCCGTTCTAGCGGGGCGCGCCCGCTAGCGCCGCTGGCAGCCCGGGCACCAGAAGAGGTTCCGGGCTGCCAGGTCCGCCGTGCGGATCTCCGTCGCGCAGAGGTGGCAGGGCATGTGGGCGCGGCGGTAGACGTAGACCTCGCCGCCGTGGTCGTCCACGCGCGGCGGGCGGCCCATCGCCTCGGGGGTGTGCTCGGGGCGGACCGTGTCGATGCGGTTCAGGCGGACGCCCTCGCGCATGAGCGCCACGAGGTCCGCCCAGATCGCGTCCCATTCACCGCGCGTGAGGTCCTTGCCCGCGCGGTAGGGGTCGATGCCGTGCCGGAAGAGGACCTCGGCGCGGTAGACGTTGCCGACACCGGCGATGACCTTCTGGTCCATGAGCAGCGCGGCGATCGTGGTGCGGGACTTCGAGACGCGGCGCCAGGCCCGGTCGGGGTCGTCGCCGTCGCGGAGCGGGTCCGGGCCGAGGCGGTCGTGTATCGCCTGCTTCTCGGCGTCCGTGATCAGCGCGCAGGTGGTGGGGCCGCGGAGGTCGACGTACGACTCGGGGTTCGCGAGGCGGAGCCGGACCGTTTCGGTGGGCGGCGGGGCGGGCGCGTCGCCGAAGCCGACCTTGCCGAAGAGGCCGAGGTGGATGTGGACCCAGCCCATGCCGGCGAAGCCGAGGAAGAGGTGCTTGCCGTGGGCCTCGGTGGTGTCGAGCACGACGCCGTCGAGCAGTGCCGCGGAGTCCGTGAACTTGCCCTGCGGGCTGGTCACCCGCACGGACCGGCCGCCGAACCGTTCCCGGTGGTCGGCGGCCAGTCGGTGGATCGTGTGCCCCTCGGGCATCAGGCGGTCGGCTCCTGCGGGTGGTGGGCCGGGATCGGGGGGAGCTCGCCGGTGTTCTCGTACGCGGTGAGCATGTCGATCCGGCGGGTGTGACGCTCGTCACCGGAGTACGGGGTGCTGAGGAAGATCTCGACGAACTTGGTCGCCTCTTCCCGGGTGTGCATCCGGCCACCGACGGAGATCACGTTGGCGTTGTTGTGCTCGCGGCCGAGGGCGGCGGTCTGCTCGCTCCAGGCGAGGGCGGCGCGCACCCCCTTCACCTTGTTCGCGGCGATCTGCTCGCCGTTGCCCGAACCACCGATGACGACGCCCAGGCTGTCCGGGTCCGCGGCCGTCTTCTCGGCGGCACGCAGGCAGAACGGCGGGTAGTCGTCCAGGGCGTCGTAGATGTGGGGACCGCAGTCGACGGGCTCGTGGCCGTGTGCCGTGAGCCACTCGACGAGGTGGTTCTTGAGTTCAAAGCCGGCGTGGTCGGAACCGATGTAGACGCGCATGAAACCGAGTGTGGCATGTCCGGGGCCGGGTAGCAGGCAGCGGGGTCGGGACCTTCACCCGGCCTGGTACGGACCTTCGACTCTCGCGAAGTGGTCCAGGCAACGATCCGGAATGAGGTCTTCCGATCACCCCCGTTCCCGGTGTTCAATGCTCGGGCTCGCGACCCGAGCGCCCCCCACACGCAAGGAAGCGTTCATGAACACGCAACCGACCCTGACGAAGGACGGCGAGGAGACCGGTACCCCCGGGGCACCGCACTCCTCCGACGGTCTCAAGGCCGGTCTCAAGAACCGCCACCTGTCGATGATCGCCATCGGCGGCGTCATCGGTGCCGGTCTCTTCGTCGGCTCCGGCTCCGGCATCGCCGCCGCCGGTCCCGCGATCCTGCTCTCGTACGCTCTCGTCGGCGCCATGGTCGTCTTCGTGATGCGGATGCTCGGCGAGATGGCCGCCGCCCGGCCGTCCTCCGGCTCCTTCTCCGCCTACGCCGACCGCGCGCTCGGCCGCTGGGCCGGCTTCAGCATCGGCTGGCTCTACTGGTTCTTCTGGGTCGTCGTGCTCGCCGTCGAGGCGACCGCCGGCGCCAAGATCCTGGAGAGCTGGATCCCCGCCGTGCCGCAGTGGGGCTGGGCGCTCATCGTGATGGTGGTGCTCACCGCCACCAACCTCGGCTCCGTCGCCTCGTACGGCGAGTTCGAGTTCTGGTTCGCCGGCATCAAGGTCGTCGCCATCGGCGCGTTCGTCGTCATCGGCATGCTCGCCGTCTTCGGCGTGCTGCCCGGCTCGGACAACCCGGGCGCCGGGTTCGCGCACCTCACCGACAGCGGGGGCTTCTTCCCGATGGGCGCGGGGGCGATCCTCACCGGTGTGCTGATGGTCGTCTTCTCCTTCATGGGCAGCGAGATCGTCACCCTGGCCGCCGGCGAGTCCGAGGACCCGCAGCGGGCCGTCACCAAGGCCACCAACAGCGTCATCTGGCGCATCGGCGTCTTCTACCTGGGCTCGATCTTCGTCGTCCTGACCCTGCTGCCGTGGAACGACAAGTCGATCGTCGAGAAGGGCTCGTACGTCGCCGCCCTCGACTCCATCGGCATCGCGCACGCCGGTCAGATCATGAACGTGATCGTCCTCACCGCCGTGCTCTCCTGCCTGAACTCGGGCCTCTACACCGCCTCCCGCATGGCCTTCTCGCTCGGCCGGCGCGGTGACGCGCCCAAGGCCTTCGCCAAGGTCAACAAGCGGGGCGTGCCGGTGGCGGCGATCCTCGGCTCGGTCGTCTTCGGCTTCGTCGCGGTCTTCTTCAACTACAAGTGGCCGGACACCGTCTTCGCGTTCCTGCTGAACTCCTCCGGCGCGGTGGCGCTCTTCGTCTGGCTGGTCATCTGCGTGACCCAGCTGCGGATGCGCGGCATCATCCTGCGCGAGACGCCGGAGAAGCTCGTCGTACGGATGTGGCTCTTCCCGTACCTGACCTGGGCGACGATCGCCATGATCGTCTTCGTCCTCGGCTACATGATCTACGACGGCGGCAGCGCCCGCGAGCAGGTCGTCCTCTCGCTGCTCGTGGCCGCGCTCGTGATCGTGATCGCGCTGGTCAAGGAGCGGTTCACGAAGGCCTCGACGGAGGCCGCCACGGAGATCTCCGAGCGCGTCTAGCGCCGGGGGCACCCACACGAAGAGGGCCCGCCGTTCCTCGGGGAACGGCGGGCCCTCTTCGTGTGCGCCTGAGCCCCGTACGGACGGGGTGCCGGCTCAGCCCTTGCGGTCGAGCAGCTTCCACGCGGTCGGCAGGACGCCCATCGCGAGGGCCGCCTTGAGTGCGTCGCCGATGAGGAACGGGGTGAGGCCCGCCGCGACGGCCTGGCCGAGGGTCATGCCGGTGGCGAGCGCCAGGTAGGGCACGCCGACCGCGTAGATGATCACGGAGCCCAGGACCATCGCGCCGGCCGTCCTGAGCACCGAGCGGTCCGCGCCCCGGCGGGCGAGGGCGCCGACGACGGTCGAGGCGAGCAGCATGCCGAGGACGTAGCCGAACGACGGCATGCCGTAGCCCGAGGAGGCCTGCGCGAACCACGGCACGCCCGCCATGCCGGCCACCGCGTACAGGGCCAGGGCGAGGAAGCCGCGGCGGGCGCCGAGGGCCGTGCCGACGAGCAGGGCGGCGAAGGTCTGGCCGGAGACCGGGACCGGCGAGCCGGGGACCGGGACGGAGAGCTGCGCGGCGAGGCCGGTGAGGGCGGCGCCGCCGACGACCAGGGCGATGTCGCGGGCGCGGCTCGCGGCCAGGCTCCCGCCGGCGGGCAGCAGGTCGGCGAGGACGGTTCCCGTACGGAGGGAACGGACGGGGGCGGCGGCGGTGCTCATCGGTACTCCGCGGGGGTGAGGGTGGGTGGGACGCCTTGACGGTATGCCAGGAGTGAACGCTCGATCACCGTCAGCCGCCGACAAAGCGACGGTCGAGTGCTTCGTGGAGATCGAACAAACCGTGCCGATCACCCTTCTCGCCACGTGACGCTTGTCACTGGGAAGTCCTGCGCGGAGGTCCCTTTTGCGCCAGGGGTGGCTCACTGGAGAGACTGTGGGGTCTCCATAAACCGTCAGAGAGCACGAGCCTCCACATGCACGACTCCCTCGCCTCCGAACCGGAGCCCCTCTCCCACGGTCTGAAGCAGCGTCATCTGACGATGCTGGGCCTCGGCGGTGTGATCGGCGCCGGGCTCTTCGTCGGCTCCGGCGCGGGCATCGCCGTCGCCGGACCCGGCATCGTGGTCTCGTATCTGATCGCCGGCGCCCTCGCGATGCTGGTCATGCGGATGCTGGGTGAGATGTCGGCGGCGATGCCCGCGTCGGGGGCCTTCTCGGTGCACGCCGAGCGCGCGCTCGGCCGCTGGGCCGGCTTCTCGGTGGGCTGGCTGTACTGGTTCCTGCTCGTCGTCGTCCTCGCCGTGGAGGCGACGGGCGCGGCGCGGATCGCGAACGGCTGGGTGCCGGGGGTCCCGCAGTGGGGCTGGGTGCTGATCTTCATGATCGTGTTCACCGTGGCCAACCTCGCGGCGGTGAAGAACTTCGGCGAGTTCGAGTTCTGGTTCGCCGCGCTCAAGGTCGGCGCGATCGTCCTCTTCCTGATCCTCGGCACGCTGGCGATCGTCGGCTGGCTGCCGGACACCGACCCGGTGGGGTCGGCGAATCTGACCGGGCAGGGTGGTTTCCTGCCCAACGGCTGGTCGGGAGTGATCTCCGGGGTCCTCGCCGTCGTCTTCGCCTTCGGCGGTCTCGAGGTCGTCACGATCGCTGCGGCCGAGTCCGACGACCCGGCGCGGAACGTGGCCCGGGCGGTGCGCAGCGCGGTCTGGCGGATCCTCCTCTTCTACGTGGGCTCGATGCTGGTCATCGTGACGCTGCTGCCCTGGACCTCGATGGAGCCGGGCGAGTCGCCGTACGTCGCCGTCCTGGACGCGATCGGGGTGCCGGCGGCGGGCCAGATCATGAACGTGGTGGTGTTCGTGGCGCTGCTCTCGGCGCTCAACGCGAACCTGTACGGCTCCTCGCGGATGGTGTTCTCGCTGGCCGAGCGCGGCGAGGCGCCGAAGGGGCTGCTCCGGGTGTCGGGCGGAGGGGTGCCGCGCCGGGCGGTGCTCGCCTCGGTGGCCTTCGGCTTCGTCTCCGTCCTGCTGAATCTGAAGTGGCCGGATTCCGTCTTCCTCTACATGCTCAACGCCGTCGGCGCGGTGCTGCTCTTCGTCTGGGCGCTGATCGCGGTCTCGCAGCTGCGGCTGCGGCGCCGGATCGAGCGCGAGGCACCGGAGACGCTGACGCTGCGGATGTGGGGCTTCCCGTGGCTGACCTGGGTGGCGCTCGCGGCGATGGGCGCGGTGCTGGTCCTCATGCTGACGGACGACGCGGCCCGGCCCCAGGTGCTGTGGTCGGGGGCGGCGACCGGGGCGGTGCTGCTCGTGGCCTGGCTCAGGGAACTGCGTACGAAGCGAGGTTAGATCTTCACCTTGTGTGAAGGTCGTGCCCGTATAGCGGACATCCGTTCCCTGTGAGCGGTGGTGGCCCACAGACTGTGGGCTCCCTCCCCCGTCTCAGCTAGTGAACAGGGCTCGCCCATGTCTCGGACCACCGCGCCGGCGCCGGCCGACCGCAAGGACGGCGCGACCGCAACCGCGGAAGGCCTCGGCCACGGCCTCAAGCAGCGTCATCTCTCGATGATCGCCCTCGGCGGCGTCATCGGCGCCGGGCTCTTCGTCGGCTCCGGCGCCGGTATCGCCGCCGCGGGGCCCTCGATCGTGATCGCCTACGCGATCTCCGGCATCCTCGTGATGCTGGTGATGCGCATGCTCGGCGAGATGTCCGCGGCGAACCCGGCCTCCGGCTCGTTCTCGGTGCACGCCGAGCGGGCCCTCGGCCCCTGGGCGGGCTTCACCGCCGGCTGGGCCTTCTGGTTCCTGCTCTGCGTCGCGGTCGGCCTGGAGGGCATCGGCGCCGCGAAGATCATGACCGGCTGGTTCCCGGACAGCCCCGAGTGGGCCTGGGTCGCCCTCTTCATGCTGGTCTTCTGTGTCACCAACCTCGCGGCCGTGAAGAACTTCGGCGAGTTCGAGTTCTGGTTCGCCGCGCTCAAGGTCGGCGCGATCGTCCTCTTCCTCGGCATCGGCGTCCTGGCGATCGTCGGCGTCCTGCCCGGCACGGACGCCCCCGGCACCGCGAACCTCACCGGCGACGGCGGCTTCTTCCCGCACGGCTCCGAGGGGCTGATCGTGGGTCTGCTCGCCTCCGTCTTCGCATACGGCGGCCTGGAGACGGTCACCATCGCGGCGGCCGAGTCGGAGCACCCGGTGCAGGGCGTCGCCAAGGCGGTCCGTACGGCGATGTGGCGGATCGCGCTCTTCTACATCGGATCGATGGCGGTCATCGTCACCCTCGTCCCGTGGGGCGACAAGGCGGTCGTCGAGAAGGGCCCGTACGTCGCGACCCTGGACCACCTGGGCATCCCGGCGGCCGGCCAGATCATGAACGTCGTCGTGCTCGTCGCCCTGCTGTCGGCGATGAACGCCAACATCTACGGCGCCTCCCGCATGGCCGGTTCGCTCGTCTCGCGCGGCCAGGGCCCGAAGGCGCTGGGCCGCACCTTCGGCGGGGTGCCCCGCCCGGCGGTGCTCGTCTCCTCCGTCTTCGGCTTCGCCTGCGTGCTGCTCAGCTACTGGCGCCCGGACGACATCTTCGTCTGGCTGCTCAACACGATCGGCGCGATCATCCTGGTCGTCTGGTTCTTCATCGCCGCCTCCCAGCTGGTGCTGCGCCGCCGCACCGAGCGCGAGGCGCCGGAGAAGCTGGTCGTGCGCATGTGGGCCTTCCCGGTGCTGACCTGGGTGGCGCTCGCCGGCATGGCGGCGATCTTCGTCCTGATGGCCCGCGAGGAGGGCACGCGGGTGCAGCTGTACTGGACGGGCGGCCTGACGCTGCTGCTGGCCGCTGTCGGCTTCGCGCGGCAGAAGCTGCGGGGGCCGGTGACCGAGGAGTCCTGAGCCTCCCCTCTCCCGCCCCACCGCGCCCCGTCGAGCAGCTCGTGCTCGGCGGGGCGCGGTGCCGTGTCCGGAGGGTGCGGCCGGAGCGGGGTCAGTCTCCGCGGTACGGGTCCGTCCGCACGGAGCCGCCGGCGTTCTCGTCGTCCGTGCCGAGCAGGGGCGTCGCCCGTGCCCGGCAGGCACTCCACGGCCTCGATCGCCTCCAGGTCGACGGGCTCCTCGCCGCGAGAAGTCTCAGGGGGAGTCTCATGCGAGCACGGTATGGATCTTGGCGGGACGGGCCCCCGTGCGCGCTGACCCGTTCGGCGGAGCGCGCGGAAGCAGTACGAACCCACCAGAGGACCAGGACCGGCCTAGGACCAAGGGCTGATCAACAAGGACGTGCACCTACTGTTAGCCTGCACCTGCATATAGGTTGCAATAAGAGGTCAGGCGAAGGGCTCGGCAATGGCGATCTACACACTTCCGGAGCTGCCGTACGACTACGCGGCGCTGGAGCCGGTGATCAATCCGCAGATCATCGAGCTGCACCACGACAAGCACCACGCCGCGTACGTCAAGGGAGCGAACGACACCCTGGAGCAGCTGGAGGAGGCTCGCGACAAGGACCAGTGGGGCGCGATCAACGGCCTGGAGAAGAACCTGGCCTTCCACCTCTCCGGCCACATCCTCCACTCCATCTACTGGAACAACATGAACAGCCCGAAGGACGGGGGCGGCGGCGAGCCGCTGGCCGCCGACGGCGTCGGTGACCTCGCGGACGCGATCACCGAGTCCTTCGGCTCCTTCGCCAAGTTCAAGGCGCAGCTGACCAAGGCCTCCGCGACCACCCAGGGCTCCGGCTGGGGTGTCCTCGCGTACGAGCCGATCAGCGGCCGGCTCATCGTCGAGCAGGTCTACGACCACCAGGGCAACGTCGGCCAGGGCTCGGTCCCGGTCCTGGTCTTCGACGCCTGGGAGCACGCCTTCTACCTGCAGTACAAGAACCAGAAGGTGGACTTCATCGAGGCCATGTGGCAGGTCGTCAACTGGCAGGACGTCAGCAAGCGCTACCACGCCGCCAAGGCCTCCGTACCGCTGATCTCCTTCTGACCGCTGCCCGAGAGGGCTCCCCCGTCGTCCTGCTCGTGATCGTCTTCTCAACCTTCACCTGCGGGCGGATGAAAGAAGAACCCCCGTGATGACGTGAATCACGGGGGTTCTTCCATGCCTCGGAAGAGGCCTCACGGACTACTTGAAGCTGGGCTCCGCCGTCCGCGTGCGCTTGATCTCGTAGAAGCCCGGCGTCGACGCCACGAGCAGGGTGCCGTCCCAGAGCCGGGCCGCCGCCTCGCCGCGCGGGGTCGGGGTGACGACGGGGCCGAAGAAGGCGACCTCGTCGCCGTCCGCGCCCGGCACCGCGATGACCGGGGTGCCGACGTCCTGGCCGACCTTCGATATCCCCTCGGTGTGGGAGGCGCGCAGCTCCGCGTCGTAGGTGTCCTTGGCGGCGTAGTCGGCGAGGTCCTCGGGCAGGCCGACATCGGTCAGGGCGCCGACGATCGCCTCGCGGGTCGGACCCTCGCCGTTGTTGTGGAAGCGGGTGCCGAGCGCGGTGTAGAGCTTGCCGACGACCTCGTCGCCGTGCAGCTGCTGGGCGGCGATGACGACCCGGACGGGGCCCCAGGCCTTGGTCTCCAGCATCTCGCGGTACTCGGCGGGGACCTCGTCGAGACGGTTCTCGTTGAGCACGGCCAGGCTCATGACCTTCCACCGCACGTCGACCGGGCGGACCTGCTCCACCTCCAGCATCCAGCGGGAGGTCATCCAGGCCCAGGGGCACAGCGGATCGAAGTAGAAGTCGGCGGTGGTCCTGCTCTCGGACATGTCACTCCTCGGTACGGCCGTGGGGAAAGAAAGGCGGAAAGAAGACGGTGGTGCGCCGAAAGGAGGGAACCCCCGGACGCGCGACGGCATTCCCGTGTCTTGGGTGACAGCCGCACATGGGAAGATCGGTGCTGTTTCGAACGTGCCACGAAGGAGTGACCGTGCCCGGTGAGAATCTGTCCCGCGACGAGGCCCACGAGCGGGCGGCGCTGCTGTCCGTCGACGGGTACGAGGTCGTCCTCGACCTGCGCTCGGCGGTCGGCGACTCGGCCGAGGCCGTGCGCACCTTCCGCTCGGAGACGACGATCCGCTTCCGTCGCACCGGCGAGGGCACGGGCACGTTCGTGGATCTGATCGCCCCGTCCGTGACCGCGGTCACCCTCAACGGGCGCTCCCTCGACCCCGCGGTCGTCTTCGACGGCTCCCGGATCGCGCTCGACGGGCTCGCCGACGAGAACGTCCTCGTGGTGGACGCGCAGTGCGCCTACAGCCGGACCGGCGAGGGCATGCACCGCTTCGTCGACCCGGAGGACGGCGAGGTCTACCTCTACACGCAGTACGAGCCGGCCGACGCCCGCCGGGTGTACGCCACCTTCGAGCAGCCCGACCTCAAGGCCCCGCACCGCTTCGCGGTGACCGCGCCCGAGGGCTGGACGGTCTGGTCGAACGGCGCGGGCGAGCAGGACGCCGAGGGTGTTTGGCGGTTCGCCGAGACGGCGCCGGTCTCCACGTACATCACCTGTGTCGTGGCGGGTCCGTACCACTACGTCACGGACCGCTACAAGCGGACGCTGGCCGACGGGACCGAGCTGGAGATCCCGCTCGGCGCGATGTGCCGCAAGGGGCTCGCCAAGCACTTCGACGCGGACGACGTCTTCCTGATCACCAAGCAGGGCTTCGACTTCTTCCACGACAACTTCGACTACCCGTACCCCTTCGGGAAGTACGACCAGGCCTTCGTCCCCGAGTACAACCTCGGCGCGATGGAGAACCCGGGCATGGTGACCTTCCGCGAGGAGTACATCTACCGGGGCAAGGTGACGCAGGCGGCGTACGAGCGCCGGGCGAACGTCATCCTGCACGAGATGGCGCACATGTGGTTCGGCGACCTCGTCACCATGGTGTGGTGGGACGACCTGTGGCTGAAGGAGTCCTTCGCGGACTTCATGGGCTCCTTCTCGCTCGCCGAGGCGACCCGCTTCACCAACAGCTGGGTGACCTTCGCCAACAACCGCAAGGCCTGGGCGTACCGCGCCGACCAGCTGCCGTCCACGCACCCGATCACGGCCGACATCCGTGACCTGGAGGACGCCAAGCTCAACTTCGACGGCATCACCTACGCCAAGGGCGCGTCGGTGCTCAAGCAGCTCGTCGCGTACGCCGGCCGGGACGCGTTCCTCGAGGGCGCGCGCCGCTACTTCAAGCGCCACGCGTACGGGAACACGCGGCTCGCCGACCTCCTCACCATCCTGGAGGAGACCTCGGGCCGCGACATGAAGGCCTGGGCGAAGTCCTGGCTCCAGACCTCCGGCGTGAACACCCTGACGCCGGCCGTCACCTACGACGCCGCGGGCAGGATCACCGAACTCGCGGTCCTCCAGGAGGGCGCCGAGCTGCGCCCCCACCGCGCCGCCGTCGGCCTCTACCGGCTCTCCGGCGGGGAGCTCGTCCGGTACGCGCGCGCCGAGGCCGACATCACCGGCGCCCGGACCGTCGTCGCCGACCTGGCGGGCGAGGAGAAGCCCGACCTGGTCCTCGTCAACGACGACGACCTCACCTACTGCAAGGTCCGCTTCGACGAGGGCTCGCTCGCCACCCTGCGCGCGCACCTCGGCGACATCACCGACCCCCTGGCCCGCGCCCTGTGCTGGTCGGCGCTGTGGAACCTGACCCGTGACGCCCTGATGCCCGCCCGGGACTTCGTCTCCGTCGTCCTCGCCTTCGCGGGCCGCGAGACCGACATCGGCGTCCTCCAGATGGTGCACGCCTGGGGCAAGTCCGCGGTCACGCACTACGCGGCACCCGCGTGGCGCGAGGAGGGCGGGCGACTGCTCGCCGAGGGCGCGCTGCGCGAGCTGCGGGTGGCCGAGCCGGGCAGCGAGCACCAGCTGACCTGGGCGCGGTTCTTCGCCGCGACGGCCTCGTCCGAGGCCGACTTCCAGCTCCTCGAAGGGCTGCTCGACGGTACGGCGAAGATCGACGGGCTCGACGTCGACCAGGAGCTGCGCTGGTCGCTGCTCTCGCCGCTCGCCGTGCACGGCCGCGCGGACGAGACGCGGATCGGCGAGGAACTGACCCGGGACGACACGGCGACGGGCAAGCGCCACCAGGTCCGCCTGCTGGCCTCGCGGCCCTCGGCGGCCGTCAAGGCGCAGGCCTGGGCTCAGGTCGTCGAGTCGGACACCCTGTCGAACGCGCTCGTCGAGGCGACCATCGCGGGCTTCGTCCAGCCCTCGCAGCGCGCACTCATCGCCCCCTACGCGGAGAAGTACTTCGCGGTGATCGAGCGGCTGTGGGCCGAGCGGTCGATCCAGATCGGCATGGACGTCGTCCGGGGCCTGTTCCCGGGGCTCCAGGACGACGAGGGGACGCTGGCCGCGACCGACGCCTGGCTGTCGGCGCACGAGGCGGCCGCCCCGGCCCTGCGCCGGCTGGTCCTGGAGTCGCGGGACGACCTGGCCCGGGCGCTGCGGGCGCAGGACTGCGACCGCCTGGCCGGCTGACGTCCCGGGTCGACGACGGCGGGGGTCGCGGACTTCGGTCCGCGGCCCCCACCGGGCTTTCCGGTGGGCGGAGGCGGGCCGGGGCGGGCCCCTCATCGGCACTCGAACGCGCGTACTTTAGGACGGGGTTGTCCCGGATTGTCGACGAGCGTGTAACAGGGGTTAGGGCGGCCTTCGGGAGCGGAAGACCCCCGGCATGAACCACAACACCCCCATCACCCCCCGCCCCCTCCCCCTCTCCCCCCACACCGGCCGGGCGCAACGCCTGGCCTCCGCCGACCAGTTGAGGGCCCAGGGCATTCCCGCCGGCGAGGTCGCCGCGCGCTGCCGGCCGGGGGCCTGGCAGCAGCTCCTCCCCGGCGTCTTCCTGCTCCAGCCGGGGCAGCCCACCAGCGAGGACCGGCTCCACGCCGCGCTCCTCTACGCCCGCAGGACCGGGGCCGTACCCCCGCAGGGTCCCGACGCGATGATCACCGGACTCGCCGCGCTGACCCTCCACCGCTTCTCCGCCGCTCCCCCGCTCACCGCCCTCGACCGGATCGACGTCCTGGTCCCCCGCACCCGGCGGCTGCGCTCCACCGGCTGGGTGCGGGTGGTGCGCGCCCCCGAGTCCCCGGAGCCGGTGGAGCTGACGGGCGTGCCCGTCGCCCCGGTCGCCCGCGCCGTCGCCGACGCGGTGTCCGGGCTCTCGGACGCCGAGACCGTACGCCGGCTGCTCACCGAGGCGGTACGCGGCGGGCACTGCGAACCGGGGGCGGTGGTACGCGAGTTGAGCTGCGCCCGGCTCCTCGCCCGGCCGCACGTGGTGGACGCGGTGGACGCGCTGCTCGCCGAGGGGCGCTCGCTCTCCGAGGAGCGGCTGTACGAGATGGTGCGGGACTTCGCCCTGCCGGACCCGCTGTGGAACGTGGACCTGCGGCTGCCGGGCGGCCCGCACCTGGGCGGGGTGGACGCCTACTGGCCCGACCAGGCCGTCGCCGTGGAGCTGGACACCCGGGCGCCGCGGCAGGACGAGGACGCGCTGTGGTCCGAATACACCCGCAAGCGGGAGCATCTGGAGCGGCTCGGCATCACGGTCGTCCACCTCACCCCGCGCAAGCTGCGCGAGGCGATGGAGCAGCAGGCCACCGTGGTGCGGACGGCCCTGATGGCCGCGCCCGACCGGCAGCCCGCCGCGTATGTCGTCGTCCTGCCGCGGTGAGGGGTCAGCGCTTCGGCGTGACGCCGCAGAACTCGGCCTCCAGGACGCTGTTGCTGTCGCCCGTCCAGTCGGCGTTGAAGTTCATGGCGAGGGAGTGCCCGCCGTCGCGGGTGGCCTGGGCCTCGGAGGAGGAACCGTGGATGCCACCGCCGTGACCCCAGATCTCCTTGCCGCAGCTGAGCTTCTGCTTCATGAGCCCGAGTCCGTACCCCGTGCCGGGGAGTTCGGGGGACACCGGGACGGTGGTGGTCATCTCCCTCATCTCGGCCTTCGGGAGCAGCCGGCCCTTGAGCAGGGCGCGGTAGAAGGTCTGCAGGTCGTGGGAGTCGGAGATCATCTCGCCGGCCGCGTAGGCGATGGTGGGGCTCAGCCGGCTGACGTCGTGGACCTGCGCGTCCGGGTCGGCGGAGAGCGTGGACCAGGCGGGGGAGCTCGGCTTCGGCATCCGCACATCGGTGCCGGGGACGCTCGTGGCGCGGAGCTTGAGCGGCTTGATGACGCGGTTCTCGACGGCCTTGCCGTAGGGGCGGCCGGTGACCTTCTCGACGACCATCCCGGCGAGGACGTAGTTGGTGTTGGAGTAGTTCCAGTCGGTGCCGGGGGCGAAGTCCGGCGCGTGGGTCATGGCGATGTCGACGAGCTGGCGCGGGGTCCAGCGGTCGTAGCGGTGCTCCAGGAAGCCGGGGCCGAAGATCTTCTCCTGGAAGCCGGGGTCGGAGGTGACGCTGTAGACGCCGCTGGTGTGGTTGAGCAGCTGACGGACGGTGATCCTGCGGCCGTCGTGGCCGTTGCCCCGGACGACTCCGGGCAGCCACTTCTCGACCGGGTCGTCGAGGTCGAGCCGGCCCTCCGCCTGGAGCTGGAGGAGGACGGTGGCGACGAAGGTCTTGGTGATGGAACCGACGCGGAAGCGGTCGTTCCCCCGGCGCTCGCCCGCGGTGCCGGTCCAGTCGCCCCGGCCGTCCCGGGCCTGGGCCACGGCCCCGGGCACACCGGCGTCGACGGCGGCCCGGAGCGCCGCCCGGGTGGCGGCGTGATCGGACTCGGCCGGCGCGCTCGCCGCCAGGGCCGGGGTGGCGAGTGCCGTGGCGGTGAGTCCGGCGACCAGGACGGCGGCGAGGACGGTGCGGGTCGTGCGTACGGCTGACATGCGGGCTCCCCTGAGGCTCTGCTGCGGTGCGTGTACCGCGGTCGGCGGGGAGGACCGCGGGGGCCTGCGGGACGGTTGAGCGGCCTTGCACCGGTTGAGCTGTTTTCGGCCGAACCTCGGCCGTACGGTCGGTCCTCAGGTGATCGACGGATCGGCGAGCCGGGAGCGGCCGACCGGGGGCCGCTCGCGCCACAGGTCGAGGCCGATGTCGACCAGGCCGACGCGGGCCAGTTCGGGGACGGCGTCGAGCGGGTGCCAGGCGGCGAGATCGGTGGAACCGTCGGTCTCGGCGCGCAGCGCGCCGCCGGTGATCCGGGCCTCGTAGATGATCCGGAGACCGTGGAAGTCGCCGGGTCTCCCGAGGCGGCGCAGCCGGCCGCGGCGGATGGAGTCGATGCCGAGCAGGGCGGTGGGCTCGGCGAGATACCCCGTCTCCTCCTCCACCTCGCGGACCACGGTGTCCACGGGTTCCTCGCCGTGGTCCATGCCGCCGCCCGGCAGCGTCCAGCGCTTGGTGCCGTCGCCCGCCACCCAACGGGCCAGGAGGAGCTGCCCGTCCCGTACGCACACGGCGTAGGCCGCCACCCTCAAGTCCTTCTGCATGAACCGAGGTTAGAACCAGTACACGGGGTACGTCCGGCCCGTGGCGCGGGCGGCTCCGAGACCGACGGCGACGAGGAGGAGGCAGGCCGGCGCGAGAAGGCCGAGAAACGACCAGAAGGGAGGCGACGTGGCGGCGACGATCACGGCGGTGGCGGCGGCGGGCGAGTGCGGGGTACGGGCCGACATCATCACGCCCAGGGCGAGACCGCCCGCGACGGCGGCGCCCCAGAGACCCGGCCCGGCCACGGCCAGGACGGCGAAGCCGGTGAGGGCGGAGAGCAGCTGACCGCCGACGACCGAGCGCGGCTGGGACAGCGGCAGATCGGGCGCGCCGGCGACCAGGGCCATGCTCGCGGCGAGCGGCGGGATGAGCAGGGGCTGGTCGAGCACGGTCCCGACGGCGACCAGGAGGAGCAGCGCGGCGACGCTTCCGGCGGTGGAGAGGAGGAGGACCCGGGGCCGGGGGCGCGGGGGCGGGCCGGGTCGGCGGGGCGCGACGGCTGCCGCCGGAACCGCGGAGGGGGCGGTTCCGGCGGCGGTCGCGGGGGCGGGGCCGGGGTCGAGGTCGGTGGGCAGGGTGGCCTCGGGGGCCGGGGTGGTGGTCACGGAGCGGTCCTCGGGGCGGGGTCGGCGGGGGCGTACGGGAGGGGCGCGGCGGGGGCACGGGGCGGCGGGGTGGCGGGGTGGCGTCGGCGCGGAGCCACGGGGGTGGCTGCGCCGGCGCCGTGTGCGTCGGCGCCCGATCGCGGTCGGTCGGGCTCAGGCCGCGGCCGGTCGGCGTCAGACCGCGGTCGGTCGGGCTCAGGCCGAGGCCGGCCGGCGCCCGATCGCGGTCGGTCGGGCTCAGGCCGCGGCCGGTCGGCGTCAGACCGCGGTCGGTCGGGCTCAGGCCGCGGTCGGTCGGCGTCAGGCCGCGGGAGGGTTGGCCGGGGAGTACTCCGGCGGCGACCAGCGCAGCGGGCTGCCGGACGGGGTCTCGGCCGTGCGCTCGACACGGAAGCGGGTGACACGTCCCTCGGGGCCGTACTCGGTGTGCGCGAGGCCGCTGAGCTGCAGCGTCGTGCCCGTCTCCCAGTCGAGGAAGAGGAGCCCCGCGCGGCCGTCCGACTCCAGGTTCCCCAGGGTCAGGAACATCGCGTTGCCCGGGTAGTCGAGCCAGCTGAGCTCCCGGGGCGCGTCGACCCGGACGAACCCGGGGTTGCCCCCGCGATGGCTGGTGTCGACCCCGTCGGACGCGACGCTGGCCACGAAGAAGGTGTCCGCCGCCCGGACGCGGCGCAGCTGGGCGGGGGTGAGCTCCTCGCCGTACCGGACGGTGCCGGTCCCGGGGCCGGCGGGATCGGAGCCGTACCACTCTCTCTTCTGGAGGTATTTCGGGCAGTTGGAGAACACCTGCTCGGCCTCGATCGTGAAGCCGCGCGCGCTGGGGCGGGCGGTGCCGTTGAGGCGCATGCGGCGGCGGGTGCGGGGGTCGAGGGCGAGGGTGCCGACGGGGGTCCCGTCGGGGGTGATCGCGCCGGCGAGCGGGTCGTACGCGGGGACGCCGCCGGCGACGGAGACGGTGTGCGGGCCGGTGGCACGGGTGAAGCCGGGCGCGCCGGTGAGAAGGCTCGCCCAGACGCGGCCGCCCCGGTCCGCCGCGCCGATCATCAGCATCGGCTGGGCCTCCAGGAAGGCGGCGGCGACCGGGCGGATGCCGGGGCGGATGGAGGGGGCGATGTGGGCGGCCAGGTCCTGGACGCCCACGCGGGTCTGGACCGCCCGGGAGCCTTGGTTGTAGGCGGTCACGTGGTCGTGGGCAGGCACGGGGTCCTCCGGTTCTAGAAGAGTCCGCGGTTCGGGTCTAGAAGAAGCCGCAGGTCGGGGCTGTTCCGCTGGGGGCTTCCGCGTCGTCCGCGCCCTTCGGGATCGAGATCTCCAGGCGGGTGCCGTCCGGGTCGTGGAAGAAGATGCCGCCCGAGGCCGCGCCCTCGCGGTGGGCCACGACGCCCTCGTACGCGAAGGTCGCGCCCCGGGCGAGCAGCGCGGCCTCGGCGGCGCGGACGTGGTCGAGGGACTCGGCCTCGAAGGCGAGGTGGTGCAGGCCCGCGCGGCCCGGCGCGTAGGCCTCGCCGGCCTGCTGCCAGAGGGTGAGGACCAGGCGGCCGTCCCGGCCGAGGAAGGCGAAGCGGCTGTCCCCCTCCTCGCCCTCGCCGAGCGTCTCGAAGCCGAGGACCTCTCCGTAGAAGGTGAGCGAGCGGTCCAGGTCGGTGACGTTGAGGCCGACGTGGTGGGTGGTGAGCGTGCCGATCGCGGTCATGGCGGATCCTTCCGTCGCGGGGTGGCCAGCCCCCCTCGGAGCTAACCTTTCAATTCGACTTTAGGGGTTAGGCGTGAGGAACGTCAACCGCTCACGTACCCTTGAGGGGTTAGTTCATCGAGGAGGGTTCCCGTCATGACCGCGATCGACCCACGGCCGCTCGTCGGCGAGCCCGTCTCCCTCGATCTGCTCAACACCCGCTGGAACGAGGAGGGCGTCCGGCAGGACCTGCTCGCCGGGGTCGAGGGGCTCAGCGTCTGGCTCGCCGCCAACGGGCTCGACGAGCGGTTCACCGCCGACGCCACCACCCTGCGCCACACCCTCACCGCCCGGGACGCGCTCACCGCGCTCGCCGACCGCCCCGGCGACCCCGCCGCCACCACCCGCGTCGACGCCGTCCTCGGTCACGGCCGCATCCGGGCCACCCTCACCGCCGAGGGCCCCGGCGAGCGGCCCGAGTTCGCCGACCCCGCCTGGGGCCCCGGCTGGACCGCCGCCCGCGACTACCTCGACCTGCTGCGCACCGCCCCCGACCGGATCCGGGCCTGCGCCCACGAGGCGTGCATCCTGCACTTCTTCGACACCTCTCGGAACGGCACCCGCCGCTGGTGCTCGATGGCCGTCTGCGGCAACCGCGCCAAGGCCTCCCGCCACTACGCCCGCGCGAAGGAGAGCTGACCCCTCCTTCGTCCCGTCCCTTGGACAATGGATTGGACAAGGCGACCCGGGACACACGCATCATGGACCGGCAGCAACCTGCACATACGTACGGAGGAGTCCCCGTGAAGGTCGGAATCGTCGGAGCCACCGGTCAGGTCGGCACAGTCATGCGCAGCATCCTGGCCGAGCGGAGCTTCCCCCTCGACGAGCTGCGGCTCTTCGCCTCCGCCCGCTCCGCCGGCACCGTCCTGGACGGCGTCACGGTCGAGGACGCCTCCACCGCCGACTACACCGGCCTGGACATCGTCCTCTTCTCCGCCGGCGGCGCCACCTCCCGCGCCCTCGCCGAGAAGGTCGCCTCCCAGGGCGCCGTCGTGATCGACAACTCCTCCGCCTGGCGCGGCGACCCCGAGGTCCCGCTGGTGGTCTCCGAGGTCAACGCGCACGCGATCAAGGACCGCCCCAAGGGCATCATCGCCAACCCGAACTGCACCACGATGGCCGCGATGCCGGTCCTCAAGCCGCTCCACCAGGAAGCCGGCCTCACCGCGCTGATCGCCACCACCTACCAGGCCGTCTCCGGCTCGGGCGTGGCCGGTGTCGCCGAGCTGCGCACCCAGGCGTGCGCCGTGGCCGAGACCGCCGACCAGCTGGCGTTCGACGGCGAGGCCGTCGCGTTCCCCGAGCCCGCCGTCTACAAGCGCCCGATCGCGTTCAACGTGGTCCCGCTCGCCGGCTCGATCGTCGACGACGGCTCCTTCGAGACCGACGAGGAGCAGAAGCTCCGCAACGAGTCCCGCAAGATCCTGGAGATCCCCGGCCTCAAGGTCTCCGGCACCTGCGTGCGCGTCCCGGTCTTCTCCGGCCACTCCCTCCAGGTGAACGTCCGCTTCGACCGCCCGATCAGCGTCGAGCGCGCCTACGAGCTGCTCGAGGACGCCGAGGGCGTCGAGCTCTCCGAGATCCCGACCCCGCTCCAGGCGGCCGGCAAGGACGCCTCGTACGTGGGCCGCATCCGCGTCGACGAGACCGTCGAGAACGGCCTCGCGCTCTTCCTCTCCAACGACAACCTGCGCAAGGGCGCGGCGCTGAACGCCGTGCAGATCGCGGAGCTGGTCGCGGCCGAGCTCACGGGCGCCTGACGCCCGCAGCGCCACGAGGGCGGCCATCCGGAGACGGGTGGCCGCCCTCGCGCGTTCGCCCGGGAGGACTCCCGTGTTCGCCCTGGGAAATGTCTCGTGCGCTGCCGACACACCCCGTGGAAGGATGGGCCAAACATCACAAAACCGAGGAGTTGACCGGGTGCCTGGCACGAACCTGACCCGTGAAGAGGCTCAGCAGCGGGCAGCGCTGCTCACCGTGGACGCGTACGAGGTCGAACTCGACCTCTCCGGTGCGCAGGAGGGCGGCACCTACCGGTCCGTCACCACCGTCCGCTTCGATTCCGCCGAGGCCGGTGCCTCCACCTTCATCGACCTCGTCGCCCCCGCCGTGCACGAGGTCGTGCTGAACGGCCACGCGCTGGACGTCGCCGCCGTCTTCCGCGACGCGCGGATCGCGCTGGCCCACCTGGCCGAGGGCCGCAACGAGCTGAAGGTCGTCGCCGACTGCGCGTACACCAACACCGGTGAGGGTCTGCACCGCTTCGTCGACCCGGTCGACGACCAGGCCTATCTGTACACGCAGTTCGAGGTCCCGGACGCGCGCCGCGTCTTCGCCTCGTTCGAGCAGCCCGACCTCAAGGCCACCTTCCAGTTCACTGTGAAGGCGCCGGCGGGCTGGAAGGTCATCTCCAACTCGCCGACCCCGGAGCCCAAGGACGACGTCTGGGTCTTCGAGCCGACGCCGCGGATCTCCACGTACATCACCGCGCTGATCGTCGGCCCGTACCACTCGGTGCACTCCTCGTACGAGAAGGACGGGCAGAGCGTCCCGCTCGGCATCTACTGCCGTCCGTCGCTCGCCGAGTTCCTCGACGCGGACCACATCTTCGACGTCACGCGCCAGGGCTTCGACTGGTTCCAGGAGAAGTTCGCGTACGACTACCCGTTCGCGAAGTACGACCAGCTCTTCGTACCGGAGTTCAACGCGGGCGCGATGGAGAACGCGGGCGCGGTCACCATCCGCGACCAGTACGTCTTCCGCTCGAAGGTGACGGACGCGGCGTACGAGCGGCGCGCCGAGACCATCCTGCACGAGCTCGCCCACATGTGGTTCGGCGACCTCGTGACGATGGAGTGGTGGAACGACCTCTGGCTGAACGAGTCGTTCGCCACCTACACCTCCGTCGCCTGCCAGGCCTCGGTGGCGGGCACCCGCTGGCCCAACGCCTGGACGACCTTCGCCAACGCGGAGAAGACCTGGGCCTACCGCCAGGACCAGCTGCCGTCCACGCACCCGATCATGGCCGAGATCAACGACCTGGAGGACGTGCTCGTCAACTTCGACGGGATCACGTACGCCAAGGGCGCCTCGGTCCTGAAGCAGCTCGTCGCCTACGTCGGCCAGGACGAGTTCTTCAAGGGCGTCCAGGCCTACTTCCAGGCCCACGCCTTCGGCAACACCCGCCTCTCCGACCTCCTCGGCGCCCTGGAGGAGACCTCCGGCCGCGACCTGAAGACCTGGTCGAAGGCATGGCTGGAGACGGCCGGCATCAACATCCTCCGCCCGGAGATCGAGACCGACGAGAACGGTTCGATCACCTCCTTCGCCGTCAAGCAGGAGGCGCCCGCGCTCCCCGCCGGCGCCAAGGGCGAGGCCGTCCTGCGCCCGCACCGGATCGCGATCGGCTTCTACGACCTCGACGCCGCCGGCAAGCTGGTCCGCACCGAGCGCCTCGAACTCGACATCGAGGCCGCCGGGCTGACCGCCGTCCCGCAGCTCGCGGGCAAGGCCCGCCCGGCCGTCGTCCTCCTCAACGACGACGACCTGTCGTACGCCAAGGTCCGCCTCGACGAGGTGTCCCTGAAGAACGTCACCGCGCACCTCGGCGACTTCGCCGAGTCGCTGCCGCGCGCCCTGTGCTGGGCCTCGGCCTGGGACATGACCCGTGACGGCGAGCTGGCCACCCGCGACTACCTGGAGCTCGTGCTCTCCGGTATCGCCAAGGAGTCCGACATCGGCGTGGTCCAGTCGCTGCAGGGCCAGGTCAAGGCCGCCCTGGAGATGTACGCGGCGCCGGAGTGGCGCGAGGCCGGTCTTGCCCGCTGGACCGAGGCCACCCTCGCGCACCTCCAGGCCTCCGCGCCCGCGAGCGACCACCAGCTGGCGTGGGCGCGCGCCTTCGCGGCTACCGCCCGCACCCCGCAGCAGCTGGACCTGCTCGCGGCCCTCCTGGAGGGCCGCGAGACCGTCGAGGGCCTGGCCGTCGACACCGAACTGCGCTGGGCGTTCGTCCAGCGGCTCGCGGCCACCGGCGTCTACGACGAGCCGGAGATCGCCGCAGAGCTGGAGCGCGACCGCACCGCGGCGGGCGAGCGCCACGCGGCCACCGCGCGCGCGGCCCGTCCGACCGAGGCGGCGAAGGCGGAGGCCTGGGCCTCGGTCGTCGAGGACGACAAGCTGGCGAACGCCGTGCAGGAGGCCGTCATCGGCGGCTTCGTACAGGCCGACCAGCGCGAGCTGCTCGCCCCGTACACGGCGAAGTACTTCGCCGCGATCAAGGGTGTCTCGGAGACCCGCAGCCACGAGATCGTCCAGCAGATCGTGGTCGGTCTCTACCCGAGCCTCCAGGTCTCGCAGGAGACCCTGGACGCGACGGACGCCTGGATCGCCGAGCACAACCCGGCCCCGGCGCTGCGCCGCCTGGTGACGGAGAGCCGCGCGGGCGTGGAGCGTGCGCTCCGGGCCCGGGCGGCGGACGCGGCGGCGGCGAAGTAGCGCGCCCCGTAGCGAGGAAGGGGCCCCGGACCATGTCGGTCCGGGGCCCCTTCGGCGTATCGGCGTGTCGGCGTGTCGGCGTGTCGGCGCATCGGCGTGTCGGCGTGTCGGCGCTCCGACGGTCCGCTGGTCCGCCGGTCCGCTGGTCCGCCGGGTGCGGACCGCGAAGGACCGGCCGTGAGGTCCGCCCGGCGGGCGGGCGTCGGCGCGCTGCCGCTCCGCCGGGCGGAAGGACGGGGCCCGCGGGCGTGCTCAGCCGCCGAGCGCCGTGAACCGGGCGCGCAGATCGGCCGCGCCCTGCTCCGTCAGCGCCCCGTGGAGGCGCATCCGGGCGACGCCGCCGTCGGGGAAGGCGTCGAGGCGGACGTGGGTGACGACGGCCTGGGCGGGGAGCTTGAAGCGGTGGAGGGTGTCGGGCTGGAGCCTGGTGCGGGGGATGATCTCGAACCACTCCCCCGTCTCGCCGTTGCGCCCCTGGAGGGCGATCCAGCCCGCCGAGTTGCCCTTGAGGTAGGCGGTGTCGATCTCGACGGCGCGGACGGCGCCCTGCGCGGCGAGCCGGAAGCGCACCCAGTCGTTGGTGCCGCGCACCCGGCGGCGCCGGTTCTCCCAGCCGTCGTCCATCTTGCGGGACGTGCCGGGCAGGATGATCTGGGTCGGCGAGGAGTAGAACCTGTCCGAGGCGTCCTCGTACGAACCGCCGTTGAGCACGGAGATCAGGTCGAGGGTGCCGAGCAGCTCCAGCCACTCGGGGTCGGGCACGACCTCGCCGTGGACGCGGAGGCGGGCGATGCCGCCGTCGGGGTGCTGGCAGACCCGGAGGTGGGTCCAGCGGCGCTCGGCGGTGACGGTGAAGCCGTTCGCGGCGTGGCCACGGACGGGGGTCGGCGGGACGAGTTCCTCCCACGTGGCGTCCAGGAGCTCCGCGGGGCTCGGCGAGCCCTCCACCGAGGTGGCCTGGATGCTCACGCGCTGCGGGTAGTTGCCGCGGAAGTGGGCGGTGTCGACGATGATCCCGCGGATCACACCGGGGGCGCCGAGCCGGACGATCGCCCAGTCGTGGTCCTCGGGGGCGGGGAAGACGTTCTCGGCGTCGGCGCCGCGGCGGCGGCGGGTCTCCCAGCCGTCCATGATCTTGCCCTTGTGGCCGAAGTGCTCGGGGTCGAAGACGGCGCGCTCACGGACGAGGAGGTTCTCCCGCTCGGCGAAGAACTCGTCGTTCGCGGCGACGACGCCGGCGCCGAGACGGCGGTCGGCGAGGTCGACCAGCTCGGTGAAGGGGAAGTCACCGGTCCGGTAGTCGGCGTACGGGTCGCCGCCGGAGTACGGGGCGGCGTCGTTGGCGTGCGGATCCTGGTCCTGGCTCGTCTCGAAGGTCATGCGTCGACTGTGCGCCTCGGGGACCTGGTGGGTCCATCGAATGTTTTCGACGAGCATCTTCAGTTCTGCTGAACGGTTTCCCGTTGGGCCGCCGCCTGCCGGAGGGCTCCCAGCACCCGCGTCACCGCCGGGCCCTCCTCCGCCCCGCGCCGTACCGCCGCGACGACATGGCGGCGCGGCTGGTCGGCGGCGAGGACGCGCATCACGATCCCGGCGCCGCCGCGGCGTTCCGCGGAGGCCATCCGGGGCACCAGGGCGATGCCCATCCCGGCCTCGACCATGGCGAGGATCGCGGTCCAGCCGGAGGCGCTGTGGGCCTGCTCGGGCACGAAGCCGGCGGCCTCGCAGGCGGCGGTGGTGATCTCCGACCAGGGGCCCGAGCCGCCGAAGATCCACGGCTCGGCGGCGAGGTCGGCGAGCCGCAGGCCGGGCGCGTCGGCGTGCGGGTGCCCGGCGGGCAGCGCTACGTCGAGGGGATCGGCGAGCAGCGGGACCCGGCTGAACTTGGGGTCGCGCGCGGAGGGCGCGTGGGCGGCGAGCGAGAGGGCCAGGTCGACCTCGCCGGCCGAGAGCAGCTCGTACGCCTCCGCCGCCTCGGCCTCCCGGATCCGGACGTCGAGTCCGGGGTGCGCGCTCCGCAACTGCCGTACGGCGGGCACGACGAGCGCGGGCACGGCCGTCGAGAACGCCGCCACCCGCACCTCTCCGGCCTCGCCCCGCAGATAGCCGTCGAGTTCGGCGTCGGCGCGCTCCAGCTGGGCGAAGACCGCCTCCGCGTGCCGCAGTACGAGCTGGGCGGCGTCGGTGAGCCGGACGCGGCGGCCCTGGGCCTCGAGGACGGGTACGCCGAGCTGTCTGGCGAGGTTGGTGAGCTGCTGCGAGACGGCCGAGGGGGTCATCAGCAGCGCCTCCGCGGTCGCGGTGACGGTGCCGCGGTCACGGAGGGTGCGGAGGATCTGGAGCTTCTTGATGTCCCACTCGGTCATGGGGCGCAACCTATCGGGAGCTATGCGGCCCGGCGTGCGCCGGTGGCCGAGCTCAGGGCCACTCCGCCGAGGATGAGCGCCATGCAGGCCACGCCGAGGAGGCCGAGCCGCTCGTCGAGCAGGGCGTACGAGAGGAGGGCGACGCAGACGGGCTGGAGGTGGTAGACGGCGCCCGCGCGGGCCGCGCCGATGAGGGCGACGGCCTTGTTCCACGCGAAGAAGGCGACGGCGGAGGAGAGCACGCCCACGTAGACGAGTGGGCCGACGGTGCCGGCGGTGGGCGCGAAGCCGCCGTGGGCCGCGAGGTCGGCCGCGTACACCGGGAGCAGCATCAGGGCGCCGATGAGGAAGGTCGTGCAGAGGAGGACGGGCCCGCCGAGTCCCTCCGGCCGGCGCTTGAGCAGGGCGCTGTACGAGGCGAAGCTGAGCGCCGCGGCGAACATCCACAGGTCGCCGGCGCCGAGCCGGGACGGCAGGGCCCCCTCGCCGACCAGGAGCAGCACGCCGGCGCAGGCGATGGCCATGCCCGTGACGCGCCGGGCCCCGAGCCGGGCGCCGCCGAATCGCTCGTACAGCGCCATGACCACCGGCGATGCGGCCATGATCATGCCCATGTTGCCGGCGGATGTGGTGAGTCCGGCCTGGTTGACGAGGGTGTTGTAGACGGTGATGCCGAGCAGCGAGGCGAGGACGACGAAGCCCAGGTGACGGCGGATCAGGTGCCGCTGCCGCCAGGTGGCGCGGGCGGCGAAGGGGGTGACGACCAGGATCGCCACGATCCAGCGCCAGAAGGCGGCCTGGACGGGCGGGACGGTGTCGTGCAGGGCGCGGGCCGCGACGAAGCTGCCGGACCAGACGGCGGTGGCGAGCAGGGCGAGGAGCACGCCGAAGCCGGCGCCTCGGGCGGGCGCCGACTTCCGGGTGGTGGCGGGGGTCGGGTGACGCGCGGTGATCAGACTCATGGGGCCTACCGTCGCACCGTCGAACCTTCCAGGTCTATCGAAACTTTCTGACGGCTCTCTTCAGTAACACTGAACAATGCGGGGTCGCTGCGCGCCTCGACGGCCGGTTCGGCCCGCTTCCCCGTACGGGGGCTCAGCTGGCCCGCCAGGGTCGCGCCGAAGGCGATCGCCATGCCGAGCAGCTGCACCGAGCCGAGGGCCTGGCCGAGCGCCGCCCAGCCGATGATCGCGGCGGTGAGGGGCGAGAGCGGGCCGAGGAGGGTGGCGGAGGAGGCACTGAGCCGCTCGATGCCGCGGAACCAGAGGAAGTACGAGATCGCGGTGTTGCCCAAGGCGAGGTAGGCGTAGCCGGCCAGGTTGGCGCCGGTCAGGGCCGGCGGGGCGCCTTCGATCAGGAAGGCGACGGGCAGGATGACCAGGCCGCCCGCGGTGAGCTGCCAGCCGGTGAGCGCCAGGGCGCCGACGCCCTCGGGGCGGCCCCAGCGCTTGGTGAAGACGACGCCGGCCGACATCGACAGGGCGGAGAGCAGCCCGGCGAGCACACCGACGGTGTCGAACGCCGCCCCGGCCTTGAGGACCACGAGGCTGACGCCGAAGGCGGCGGCGATGGCGGTGAGCAGGGTCCTCACCGTGGGCTTCTCGCCGAGGAGGAGGGCGGCGAGGCCGACGACGAACAGGGGGCCGACCGAGCCGACGACGGCGGCGACGCCGCCGGGGAGCCGGTAGGCGGCGAGGAAGAGCAGCGGGAAGAACGCGCCGATGTTGAGGGCTCCGAGGACGGCGGACTTCCACCACCAGGCGCCCTGCGGGAGCTTGCGGGTGAGCGCCAGGAGCACGAGTCCGGCGGGCAGGGCGCGCATCAGGCCGGTGAAGAGCGGCCGGTCGGGCGGCAGGAACTCGGTGGTGACGAAGTAGGTGGAGCCCCAGGAGATCGGGGCCAGTGCGGTCAGTGCGACGACGGCTGCCTTGTGGGACATGACGGTCTCCCCCTCGCTGCGGATGCCGGTCCGGATGGACCGGACTGGCTTGGCGGTAATTAACTTACCACTAAGCTACTTACTTGCAAGTGGCTTTCTTGCCATCGAGTCATGAGGAAGAGGAGACTGCTCGCATGGACACGAAGACCCCCGGCCCCGGCCCCGCCCACGACGCCGTCGACGCCATCACCGACCAGTGGGCGGTGGTCCGCCCCGACCTGGACACCGTGCCGATGGCCGTCTTCGGGCGAATCTACCGGCTCGCGAACGCCATGCGCGGCAGGGTGGACAAGGCGTACGCGCCCTATGGTCTGGCGCTCGGGGAGTTCGACGTCCTCGCGACCCTGCGCCGCTCAGGGGAGCCGTACACGCTCTCGCCGCGTGAGCTGACGGCGACGCTGATGATCACCACCGGCGGGATGACCGGCCGGCTGGACAAGCTGGAGAAGGCGGGGCTCGTCACCCGCAGCCCCGACCCGCACGACCGGCGCGGGCTGCGGGTCACGCTCACCGAGCACGGCCGGGAGCTGGTGGACCAGTCCGTCTCGGCCGGTCTGGCGCAGCAGCGGGAGGCCCTGGAGGGCGCGCTCAGCGAGGAGGAGGCGGCGCAGCTGGCCGGGCTGCTGCGCAGGCTGCTCGCGACCACGGCGTAGCGGCCGGCGGGGTTCCGCGCCACGTGTCCGCGCGCGATTCCAGGGACGGATCCGCGGGGCTCCCCGCAGGTGCCCGCGCGGTTCCACGCACGCGAGGGCGCCGCACGGTACGTCGTACCGTGCGGCGCCCTCGACGGAGCGGAGGAGGAGGCGGTCAGGCCTTCTTGGACTTGTCGAGCAGCATCACGAGACCGGCGATGACCAGGAACAGCACCAGCGGTGCGGCCACGAACAGGCCGAGGGTCTCGATGACCGACAGCTTGGGGGCCGGGTCGTCGCCGTCGTCGCGGGTGAGCGCGAGCGCGGGGGACGACATGAGCAGCATCATCAGCGTCGTACCGGCCGCGAGCGAGCCGGCGCGCAGTGCGTTCTTCTTGTCCACGGTGCAAACGTAGCGAACACCTAATCGGACCGCGCGCCCGGGGGTGCCGTACGGGCGTCGGACCGGGTGGTCCGTGCCTCCGGGGGCGCCGTACGCGCGCGGAGTTCGCGCAGCAGGGCGTGCGCCCGGGGCGAGGCGGCGAGGCGCTCCAGGGTCATCGGCTGCCCCTCCGCGTCCGCGAGCGGCAGCCGCCAGTTGGGGTACTCGTCCCAGGTGCCGGGCAGGTTCTGCGGTCTGCGGTCGCCCACCGCGTCCGGCAGCCAGACACCCACCATCCGGGCCGGGGTGTCGAGCAGGAACCGGTGGACGGCCCTGATCTCGGCCTCCTCCGCCCCAGGGCCCTCCGGGAGCAGACCGAGCCGCTGGAACAGCCCCAGCCACTCGGCGGTCTCGGCCGCGTCCGCCGCCCGCTCGCGCGCCAGGTCCCCCGGGAGCAGGCCGAGGCGGTGCCGCAGGCGGACATGGTCGCCGGAGAGCCGGGCGGCGGTCGGGGGCAGGTCGTGGGTGGTGGCGGTGGCCACGCACTCCGCACGCCACTCGGCCGGGGCCAGCGGACGACCGGAGGCCGCCCAGTCCCGCTCGAACCAGAGCACGGAGGTGCCGAACACCCCGCGCGCGGCCAGCTCCTCGCGTACGCCGGACTCGACCGTGCCGAGGTCCTCGCCGATGACAAGGGCGCCGGCGCGGTGGGCCTCCAGGACGAGGACGGCGAGCATCGCCCCGGCGTCGTACCGGACGTAGGCGCCCTCGGTGGGCTCGCGGCCCTCCGGCACCCACCACAGCCGGAACAGGCCCATCACGTGGTCGATGCGCAGCGCGCCCGCGTGGCGCAGGAGTTCGCGCAGGAGCCCGCGGTACGGGGCGTAGCCGGCGGCGGCCAGGGCGTCGGGCCGCCAGGGCGGCAGGCCCCAGTCCTGGCCGCGGGAGTTGAAGGCGTCGGGCGGGGCGCCGACCGACATGCCGGCTGCGAAGGCGTCCTGCTGGGCCCAGGCGTCGGAGCCCTCCGGGTGGACGCCGACCGCCAGGTCGTGGACGATCCCGACCTCCATCCCGGCCTCGCGGGCGGCCGCGGCGGCGTCGGCGAGCTGCCGGTCCGTCAGCCAGGCGAGCCGGCAGTGGAAGTCGACCCGGGCGGCGAGAGCCGGGTCGTCGCGGACGACGGCCTCCGCCGCCCGCGGGGAACGCAGCTCCTCGGGCCAGGTCCGCCAGTGGTGGCCGTGCCGCTCGGCGAGGGCCTGGTAGGTGGCGTGGTCCTCAAGGGCGGGGCCGCGCGCGGCGAGGAAGTCATGGAAGTCGGCGCGCCTGCCGGGGCCGAGTTCCACACCGCCGACGACGAGTTCGAGGGCGCGCCGCTTGACCTCCCACACGGCGTCCCGGTCGATCACCGCACCCTTGCCGAGGACCCGTTCCCGCAGGTCGGCGGCGTCGGCGAGGATCAGGTCGAGCTCCTCGCGGTGCTCGGAACCGACCAGGGCGTACTCGGGGATCTCCTCGATCCGCAGATGGACCGGGTCGGGGAAGCGGCGCGAGGAGGGGCGGTACGGGGAGGGGTCGCTCGGCGCGCCGGGCACGCCCGCGTGGAGCGGGTTGACCTGGACGAAGCCGGCGCCGTGCGTGCGGCCCGCCCAGGTGGCGAGTTCGCGCAGGTCGCCGAGGTCGCCCATGCCCCAGGAGCGGGTGGAGAGCAGCGAGTAGAGCTGGACGAGCAGCCCGTACGCGCGCCGCTCGGGGGCGGGCACGCGCGCGGGGGCGACGATCAGGGTGGCGGTGGCGGCGCGCCCGTCGGGGGCCTGCGCCTCGACCGCGTGGACGCCGAGGGGAAGGCGATCCCAGTCGTGGCCGGTGACGACGGCGCCGTCCTCGGTGGTGACCCGGAGCCGGGTGCCGGGCGGCAGGTCGGCCGGCGGGTGGGCCGGCTCCGCGCCGCGCCACCGGACCAGGGTCGGGGGCAACAGGCGCTCCCGCTCGGTCCGTTCGGCCGCGTCGAGGGCGGCGGCGACCGCTTCCGGCGTCGCCGCGTCCACGCCGAGGGCGCCGAGGACGGCCACCACGGTGGCGTCCGGCACGGGCACGGTGACCCCCGCGGAGGGGCTGTAGGCGGTGGCGACGCCGTGACGGGCGGCGAGACGGGCCAGGGTCACTTCACACTCCGGGGGACTCCGTGCCCGCACTTCCTGGGGCGGTGGGTTCGCTGGTGAGGGGGGCCGCCACGGTCAGGGGCGGCTCGCTGGTGAGGGGCGCGGCGTCGGGCAGCGGCGGTTCGCTGGTCAGCGGTTCGTCCGTCCTGGCCGGCTGCTGCGGAATCCGTATCCGTCCGAGGTGCGGGGCGGTCGTGGTCACGGGGGTCTCCCGATTCGTCTCGACTGGTGGGACCTGGGTAACGACTGAGGCCTACCCACCGCACCTCGTTTTACCGGCGGAAAGTGGCGAAGTGACGTCACCTCGCCGACGGCTCGCCGGGCAAAGCCGACACATCGGCCATGTGCATTGACACCTCAGTGCGACGGGTGGTGGGCTCGTGACCCACTCGTGACCAAACCGGCGAGCGGCCGGCGGCCCCGGCCGAAGGGAGACCCCCGTGCACCTCGGGCACCTCGGACGCAGCAGGCGCACCGCGACGGCCGTCGCCGCCGCCGTCATCGGCGGCCTCCTCGGCGGCGCGGTGCCGGGCTCGGCGCAGGCGGTCCCGGGGGCGGCTCCGAACGCGCGCCCGAAGGCCGCGCCGTTCACCCCGACGACGCCGCTCGCTCCGACGGCGCCGCTCGCCCCGACGGCGCCGGACGCTCCGGCGGACCCGGGCGCCCCCACGGCCTCCTCCTCCCCGGCCTCCTCACCTGCCTCCTCCCCCACGGCTTCCTCGACCTCTGCGCCCTCCGCCGGCTCCGCGGACGCCGCCTCCGCGCGCGTGCCCGCCGTCTGGCCGCGCCCGCAGTCGCTGACCGCCGCCGGGCCCGCCGTACCCCTCGGGGACGAGGTGACCCTGCTCGCGGACGCCGACGCCGATCCGTACGCCCTCGCCGCCCTGCGCGAGCTGCTGCGGGCCGCCGGGGTGCGGACCGTCCACACCGGGCTCCCGGGCCGGGGGCCGCTCTTCCGCGTCGCGGGCCCGTCCGGCGAGGCCGCCGAGGACGCGCTGAGCGCCCTGCGGGTGCCCGACCGGCTCGATCTGCCGCGCGGCGGCTACCGGCTCGCCACGGGCCGCCTCGGAGGCCGGGACACGGTCGTCCTGGACGGGGTGGGCGGCGACGGGGTGTTCCACGCCGTGCAGACGCTGCGCCAGCTCATCGGCGGCGGACGGGAGATCCCGGGGGTCGTCGTGCGGGACTGGCCGGGCACGGCCGAGCGCGGGATCACCGAGGGCTTCTACGGGACACCCTGGACGGCCGAACAGCGGCTCGCCCAGATCGACTTCCTGGGCCGCACCAAGCAGAACCGCTATCTGTACGCCCCCGGCGACGACCCGTACCGGGGCGTGCAGTGGCGCGACCCGTACCCGGCCGCGCAGCAGGCCGGGTTCCGCGCGCTCGCGGAGCGGGCCCGCGCCAACCACGTGACGCTCGGCTGGGCCGTGGCGCCCGCCCAGTCCATGTGCCTGTCCTCGGGCGGTGACATGGCGGCGCTGACGCGGAAGCTCGACGCGATGTGGGAGCTCGGGGTGCGTTCCTTCCAGCTCCAGTTCCAGGACGCCTCGTACGACGAGTGGCACTGCGACCGGGACGCCGACACCTTCGGGCGGGGTCCCGAGGCCGCGGCGGCCGCCCACGCGCGCGTGGCGAACGCGGTCGCCCGGCACCTCGCCGAGCGGTATCCGGACGCCGAACCGCTGACGGTGATGCCGACGGAGTACTACCAGGACGGCGCGACCGCCTACCGCACCCGGCTCGGCGACGCGCTCGACGCGGACGTGCGGGTGGCATGGACCGGCGTCGGCGTGGTGCCGCGCTCGATCACCGGCGGGGAGCTGGCGCGGACCCGGGCCGCCCTGCGACATCCGCTGGTCACCATGGACAACTACCCGGTCAACGACTACGCGCAGGACCGGCTGTTCCTCGGCCCCGCGACGGGCCGTGAACCGGCCGTGGCCGCCGGTTCGGCGGCCTTCCTCGCGCTCGCGATGGAGCAGCCCGCGGCCTCCCGCGTCCCGCTCTTCACCACCGCCGACTACGCCTGGAACCCGCGTGGCTACCGGCCCGAGGAGTCCTGGCGGGCGGCCGTCGACGACCTCGCGGGCCCGGAGCCGGCCGCCCGCGAGGCGCTGCGGGCGCTCGTGGGGAACGGCGCCTCGTCGGTGCTCGACCCGGGGGCCGAATCGGCCTACCTGAAGCCCCTCCTGGCGGCCTTCTGGGCCTCGCGCACGAGCGCGGCGACCGGGGCGGTCCCCGGGCGGGAGAAGGCGGCGAGGGAGCTGCGGGCCGCGTTCACCGTGATGCGCGAGGCACCCGGGCGGCTCTCGGGCACCGCCGGCGGCACCCTCGACGACGAGACCGGCCCCTGGCTGGAGCGGCTCTCCCGCTACGGCCGGGCCGGCGAAACGGCGGTCGACATGCTGGTCGCCCAGGACTCCGGCGACGGGGCGGCGGCCTGGCGCGCGCAGTTGAGCCTGGAGGCGCTGCGGAAGGACCTCGCGGCGGGCCGGGTGACGGTCGGCACGGGGGTTCTCGACCCGTTCCTCACGCGCGCGGTGGACCGGGCGAAGGCCTGGACCGGCGCCGACCGGACGCCGAGGGCCCGTGCCGACCGCGCCACCGGCTCGTACACCGTGCGGCTCGACCGGGCGCGGTCCGTGGAGGCCCTGACGGTGATGACGGATCCGGGTGCCGGGGCCCCGCGCGACGCGCGCGTGGAGGCGTACGTCGAGGGCGAGGGCTGGCGGGCGCTCGGCCCGCTGTCGGCGTCCGGCTGGACGCAGGCCGAGCTCAAGGGGCTGCGGGCGGAGGCGCTGCGGGTGGTGTGGAGCGGCGACGGGCCGGCGCCCGCCGTGCGCTCGCTGGTGCCGTGGTTCGCGGACGGGCCGCGCGCGACGCTCGACCTGGCCCGGACGGAGACGGACGCGGAGATCGGCGGTCCGGCCCAGCGGGTGGACGTGGAGCTGTCGGGCCTGCGCGCGGGCGAGGTGCGGGGGCCGCTGACGGCGAGGGCCCCGAAGGGGATCACGGTCACGCTGCCGGAGCAGGCGGTGGTGGAGCGCGGTGCCCGGTCGACGGTGCCCCTCGATGTGTCGGTGGCTGCGGACGCGCACGCGGGCACGTACCGGGTGCCGGTGTCGTTCGCGGGCGAGGAGCGGGTGCTGACGGTGCGGGCCTTCCCCCGTACGGCGGGCCCGGATCTGGCGCGGACGGCGACGGCCTCCTCCTCGGGCGACGAGACTCCGGACTTCCCGGCCGCCCTCGCGGTGGACGGCGATCCGGCCACCCGCTGGTCCTCGCCGGCGGAGGACGGCGCCTGGTGGCAGCTGGAGCTGCCGGAGCCGGCCCGGATAGGGCAGGTGGTGCTGCACTGGCAGGACGCGTACGCCTCCCGCTACCGGGTCCAGGTCTCGGCCGACGGGCGGGTGTGGCGTACGGCGGCGACGGTCGCGGAGGGCCGGGGCGGCCGGGAGTCGGTGCGGATGGACGCGGCGGACACGCGCTTCCTGCGGGTGCAGGGCGAGGCGCGGGCGACGCGGTACGGCTATTCGCTCTGGTCGGTGGAGACCTATGCGGTGGCCGGGCAGAAGCAGCCCGAGCAGCCCGGTCAGCCCGGTCGGCCCGCCCGGAAGCCGACGGAGCCGCCGACGGGGGCCGGGGGCACGGCGCCGGACGAGACGCCTAAGAGCACGCCGGAGGGCACGCCGGAGGAGCGGCCCGCCCCCTGAGTGGGGCCCACCGCTCCCGTGCCGAAGCCGCCCCCGCGTACGTACGCGCGTGATTCCGCGTACGTACGCGGAAGGCCCGGCTCAACCCGTCGTCAGCGCCCTCACGGGGGCGTCGGCGACGGAGTCGATCCGGGCCATCACATCCTCGGCGCCGTACGGCTGGAGGTACGGCAGCCAGCGGGGGTCCCGGTGTCCGGTCCCGATGATCCGCCAGGCCAGGCCGGTCGGCGGTGCCGGTTGGTGGCGCAGCCGCCAGCCGATCTCGCGCAGGTGCCTGTCGGCCTTGACGTGGTTGCAGCGGCGGCAGGCCGCCACCACGTTCTCCCAGGCGTGCGTGCCCCCGCGGCTGCGGGGGATGACGTGGTCGACGCTGGTCGCGACGCCCCCGCAGTACATGCAGCGCCCGCCGTCACGTGCGAAGAGGGCTCTGCGGGTCAAGGGAACGGGCCCCCGGTAGGGGACCCGCACGAAGCGCTTCAGTCGCACCACGCTGGGCGCGGGGACGACTTGGGTCTCGCTGTGCAGGAAGGCGCCGGATTCCTCGAGGCAGAGAGCCTTGTTCTCCAGGACGAGGACGAGTGCGCGGCGGAGCGGTACGACGCCGAGCGGCTCGTACGACGCGTTGAGGACCAGGACATGCGGCACGGATGCCTCCTATGACGCCGGCGGCGCGTGGCTCGCGCCGGGACGAACTGCTCTCAGTCTCTCCTCATGCCTGGTCGGAACGCCACCACGTACCGGGATCGGGGTGACGGGCCCGGCGTGTTCTCGACCACATCGGCATGTCTCCTTCTCTTTGCCCGGGTGAGGTCCGTCTCTCCCTCGAACAGGGCTACGGGACCATCTCCGACGCCCCGTTACTGTGGATGGTCTGCGTACGCGATGCCTGGAGGTCCTCCCGTGTTTTGGTCCGCGCTTGCGGCTGCCACCGAACCCGAGCCCATGCCGGTGACCCTCGACGAGGCGGCGGAGAAGGCCACGAGCGCGGCGAGCTGGGTGGAGGAGAACTGGTCCACCTGGCTGAACACGGGCCTGCGCATCCTGCTGATCCTGATCGTCGCGCTGCTGCTGCGGATGGCCATCCGGCGGGCCCTGACGAAGCTGATCGAGCGGATGAACCGTTCGGCGCAGGCGGTGGAGGGGACGGCCCTGGGCGGTCTCCTCGTCAACACCGAGCGCCGGCGGCAGCGCTCGGAGGCGATCGGTTCGGTCCTGCGTTCGGTGGCGTCGTTCCTGATCCTGGGCACGGCCGGGCTGATGATCCTGGGCGCCTTCAAGATCGACCTGGCGCCGCTGCTCGCCTCGGCCGGTGTGGCCGGTGTGGCGATCGGTTTCGGCGCGCGGAACCTGGTGACGGACTTCCTGTCGGGTGTCTTCATGATCCTGGAGGACCAGTACGGCGTGGGCGACTCGGTCGACGCGGGCGTGGCCTCCGGCGAGGTCGTGGAGGTCGGGCTGCGGGTGACCAAGCTGCGCGGCGTGGACGGCGAGATCTGGTACGTGCGCAACGGCGAGATCAAGCGGATAGGGAACCTCAGCCAGGGCTGGGCGACGGCGGGCGTGGACGTGACCGTCCGGCCGACGGAGGACCTGGAGAAGGTGCGGTCCGTGATCGTGGAGGCGGCGGAGGCCATGGCCAAGGACGAGCCGTGGAACGAGCGGCTCTGGGGTCCGGTGGAGGTGCTCGGTCTGAGCGAGGTGCTGCTGGACTCGATGACCGTCCGGGTCTCGGCGAAGACGATGCCGGGCAAGGCGCTGGGCGTGGAGCGCGAGCTGCGCTGGCGGATCAAGCAGGGCCTGGACCGGGCCGGCATCCGGATCGTGGGCGGGCTTCCGGCGCAGGCCGAGGAGTCGGCCGCCGACCCGACCGCGGGCATGGCGGCGCCGTCGGCCTTCGCCTCTGCGACCTCGCCGCAGTCGGCGGCGGCGACCCCGCTGCCGAGGGCGGACCTCAACAAGTAGGTACCCGGTCGGAACGCGCGCGCGGACGACGCCCCCGCAGGTAACGCTTTGGTTGCCTTCGGGGGCGTCTCGCGTGCCCGGGTATTGACGCCCCCGTGGCGGCCGCCTTATTTTCCTCCCACCGAATAGGAAACTTTCCTAACAGTGAAGTCGGGGGAGACGGGCCGCCGCGAGGCAGCAGAATGGCCCGACCAGCAACCGAAGGGCAGGTGCGACCCCATGGCCGGTACGACGCCGGGAACGCCCGGCACGCCGCGCGTGCTGCGCGCCATGAACGACCGCGCCGCCCTGGACCTGCTCCTGGAGCACGGCCCCCTGTCGCGGACCCGGATCGGCAAGCTCACCGGCCTGTCCAAGCCGACCGCCTCCCAGCTGCTGGCCCGCCTCGAAGCGGCCGGCCTCGTCGTCGCCACCGGCACCACCGCGGGCCGGCCCGGACCGAACGCCCAGCTCTACGCGGTGAACGCGCGGGCCGCGTACGCCGCCGGACTCGACGTCAACCCGTTCCGCATCCACGCCGCCGTCGCCGACATCACGGGCGAGATCGTCGGCGAGTACGAGCTCCGCACCCCCGGCCGCGCCGCGTCCGGTGTCGTCCGCCAGGTCACCGACGCCCTCGACGGTGCCGTCAAGACGGCCGGCATCACCCGCGAGGACGTCCGTCGCCTGGTCATCGGCACCCCCGGCGCCTTCGACCCGGCCACCGGCCGCCTCCGGTACGCCTCCCACCTGCCCGGCTGGCACTCCCCCACCCTCCTGGAGGAGCTGGCCGCCGTCCTGCCGATGCCCTTCGAGTACGAGAACGACGTCAACCTCGTCGCCGTCGCCGAGCAGCGGGTCGGCGCGGCCCGCGGTCACACGGACTTCGCCCTGCTGTGGAACGAGGAGGGCCTCGGCGCCGCCCTCGTCCTCGGCGGGCGGCTGCACCGCGGCTTCACCGGCGGCGCAGGTGAGGTCGGCTTCCTGCCCGTCCCCGGCACCCCGCTCGTACGGCAGGTCACCAAGGCCAACTCCGGCGGCTTCCAGGAGCTCGCCGGCGTCCAGGCCGTGCCCCGGATCGCCCGCGCCATCGGGATCGACACCCCCGAGCAGCCGTACGTGGAGGTCGCGAGCGGACTGCTCGCTCACGCCGTCGAGGCGCACGGCGAGGACCCCCGGTACGCGGAGCTGCTCGACCGGTACGCCGAGCGCGTCGCCATCGGACTCGCCTCGATCGTCGCCGTCCTCGACCCCGAACTCATCGTGCTCTCCGGTGACGTCCTCGTCGCCGGCGGCGAACCCCTCCGCGCGCGCGTGCAGTCCGAACTCGCCGACCTCGCCGCCTCCCGGCCACGGCTCGTCCTCGCCGCCGTCCCCCGGCGCCCCGTGCTGCGCGGCGCCCTCGAAAGCGCCCTCGCCACCACACGCGCCGAGGTCTTCGACACCTCGCGCTGACCCACCGACCGTCTCACCGCCCCACGCGTTCCCCTTCCCCCGTAAGCCCTCCGCCACAGGGAGACACCGTCATGCCCGTACGTCCGCGCAGAGCAGCCGCAGCGCTCGCCGCCACCGCCTCGATAGCCCTCTTCGCCTCGGCCTGTACGGGCTCCGCGAACAACGCGGCCGCCGACGACCCCAAGGCCGAGACCACCATCACCTTCTGGCACGGTTGGTCGGCGCCCGCCGAGGTCAAGGCGATCCAGAGCAACATCGACCGCTTCATGAAGGCCCACCCGAACATCAAGGTGAAGGTCGTCGGCGGCATCAACGACGCCAAGCTCGGCCAGGCCCTGCGCGCGGGCGGTTCCAACGGGCCGGACGTGGCCGCCTCCTTCACCACGTCCAACGTCGGCAAGTTCTGCCACACCGGCGCCCTCGCGGACCTGAATCCCTTCCTGGACAAGGACAAGGTCGACCTCGACAAGACGTTCTCGAAGGTCCTCCAGAACTACACCCAGTTCGAGGGCAGGCGCTGCTCCCTGCCGCTGCTCTCCGACGCCTACGGCCTCTACTACAACAAGGACGCCTTCCGGAAGGCCGGTCTCGACCCGGAGGCCCCGCCGAAGACCTGGTCCCAGTTCGCCGAGGTCGCCAAGAAGCTCACCAAGACCAAGGGCGACAGCTACGAGCAGCTCGGCTTCATGCCGAACTACCTCGGCTACGAGACCGTCCCGAGCCACTACATGTCGCAGTGGGACCACGCGTACTTCGACGAGAGCGGCAAGTCGCTCCTCGGCAAGGACCCCGGCTTCGCCGAGATGCTGACCTACCAGAAGTCGCTGGTCGACAGCCTGGGCGGGTTCGCGAAGCTGGACAAGTACCGCACCACCTTCGGTGACGAGTGGGGCGCCAAGCACCCCTTCCACACCGGCCAGGTCGCCATGCAGCTGGACGGCGAGTGGCGGCTCAACTTCATCAAGGACGCCGGCGTGAAGCTCGACGTCGGTGTCGCGCCGCTGCCCGTCGCCGACGACGAGGTCGCCGAGTACGGCAAGGGCTACCTCTCCGGCACGATCATCGGCATCGCGCCGCAGAGCAAGAAGCAGAACGCGGCCTGGGAACTCGTCAAGTACATGACGATGGACACCGACGCCGTGGTGAACTTCGCCAACGACATCGGCAACGTCCCCTCCACCCTGGAGGCGCTGAAGTCGCCGAACCTGAAGTTCGACGCGCGCTTCAAGACCTTCCTGGACATCGCCCGGCACCCGCAGTCCACCACCTCCGACGGCGCGGTGAACGGCACCACGTACCAGGACACCTTCCAGGACTTCGCCCAGAAGTACGAGAAGGGCCAGGTCCCGGACCTGAAGAAGGGTCTCGCGGACACGGCCGCCCAGATCGACCGCGACATCGCCCAGGCGAAGTAAGACCCGGGACCGGTATCTCATGTCCGACACCCTCGCCGGGCGTCAGGCGGCGCTGCGGTCGAAGCGCGTGCGCAACGCGCTTCGCACCGCGGCGTTCATGTCGCCCTGGCTGATCGGCTTCAGCGTCTTCTTCGCGTACCCGCTCGTCTCGACCGTCTACTTCTCCTTCATGAAGTACGACGGGCTCAACCCGCCGACCTGGCGGGGCCTGGAGAACTGGGACTACGTCTTCTCCGACCTGCCGAAGTTCTGGCCGGCGATGCAGAACACCCTCTGGCTCGCGGTCGTCATGGTCACCTGCCGGGTCGCGTTCGGCCTCGGCATCGGCCTGCTCGTCACCAGGATCAAGACCGGCGCGGGGGTCTTCCGCACCCTGTTCTACCTGCCGTACCTGGCCCCGCCGGTGGCCGCGACCCTGGCCTTCGTCTTCCTGCTCAACCCGGGCACGGGGCCGGTCAACTCGTTCCTGGAGGCCGTCGGGATCCCCGCGCCCTCCTGGTTCAACGACACCGCGTGGGCCAAGCCCGCCCTGACCGTCCTCGCCGTGTGGGGCGTCGGGGACCTCATGGTCATCTTCATGGCCGCGCTGCTCGACGTACCGAAGGAGCAGTACGAGGCGGCCGAACTGGACGGCGCCTCGGCCTGGCAGCGCTTCCGCTACGTCACCCTGCCGAACATCTCGCCGATCATCCTCTTCGCGGTGGTCACCGGGATCATCGGCGCGATGCAGTACTACACCCAGCCGATCGTGGCGGCGAAGGTCGCCTCGGGCGTGATGGGCGGCTCCGGCCAGACCTTCGAACCGGGCTATCCCGACGACTCGACGCTCACGCTGCCGCAGCTGGTCTACGACCTCGGCTTCGGCCGCTTCGACTACGGCGCGGCCAGCGTCGTGGCCCTCGTCCTGTTCGCGCTCTCCATGGCCTTCACGGCGCTGCTCATGCGCCGGCGGGGCGGCCTGATCGGCTCGGGTGACTGATCCATGACCTCCACATCCACCCTCGACCGGACCGTCCGCCGGGCGCCCGCCGGAGCCGCCGAGAGGACGGCCCGCCGCAAGGCGCTCCTGCACTGGATCGCCGTGCACTCCCTCGGGATAGCCGCGGCCCTCTTCTTCGTGCTGCCGTTCGTCTTCGTCTTCCTGACGTCCGTGATGAGCGACCAGCAGGCCCTCACCCGCGACCTCACGCCGAACACCTGGCACTGGGACAACTACGTCCGGGTCTTCGAGACCCCGGGCTTCCTCGGCTGGTGGAAGAACTCACTGCTGTACGCCGGACTCGGCACCGCGCTCGTGGTGGTGTCCTCGGTCCCGGTGGCGTACGCGCTCGCCAAGTTCCGCTTCCGCGGCCGGCATCTGTCGCTGCTGCTCGTCATCTCGATGATGATGCTGCCGCCGCAGGTGATCATCATCCCGATGTACCTGTTCTGGGCCAAGCAGCTGGACCTCTCCGGAACGCTCTGGCCGCTGATCGTCCCGATGGCGTTCGGTGACGCCTTCGCGATCTTCCTGCTCCGCCAGTTCCTGCTGACGATCCCGAACGAGTACATCGAGGCCGCCAGGATCGACGGCTGCGGCGAACTGCGCACCCTGCTCAAGGTCGTGCTCCCGATGGCGAAGCCCGGCATCGCCGCCGTGGCCCTGTTCCAGTTCTTCTACTGCTGGAACGACTACTTCGGACCCCAGATCTACACCTCCGAGAACCCGGCGGCGTACACGCTGAGTTACGGCCTGGAGTCCTTCAAGGGCGCGCACCACACCGACTGGAATCTGACCATGGCCGCGACCGTCCTGGTCATGGCCCCTGTGATCCTCGTCTTCTTCTTCGCCCAGAAGGCGTTCGTCGAGGGAGTCACACTGACCGGAGTGAAGGGCTGACTCACACATGAAGCTCACTGTCGTGGGGGGCGGTTCCACCTACACCCCCGAACTGATCGACGGATTCGCGCGGCTGCGCGACACCCTGCCCATCACCGAGCTCGTCCTCGTCGACCCGGCCGCGGACCGGCTCCACCTGGTCGGCGGCCTCGCCCGGCGGATCTTCGCCAAGCAGGACCACGAAGGGAAGATCACCACCACCTCCGACCTCGACGCCGGGGTCGACGGCGCCGACGCCGTCCTGCTCCAGCTGCGGGTCGGCGGGCAGGCCGCCCGCGAGCAGGACGAGACCTGGCCGCTGGAGTGCGGCTGCGTCGGCCAGGAGACCACCGGCGCCGGCGGTCTCGCCAAGGCGCTGCGCACGGTCCCCGTCGTCCTGGACATCGCGGAGCGGGTCCGGCGCGCCAACCCGGACGCCTGGATCATCGACTTCACCAACCCGGTCGGCATCGTCACCCGCGCGCTGCTCCAGGCCGGCCACAAGGCCGTCGGCCTGTGCAACGTGGCGATCGGCTTCCAGCGGAAGTTCGCCGGGCTGCTCGGGGTCGCCCCGTCCGAGGTCCACCTGGACCACGTCGGGCTCAACCACCTGACCTGGGAACGGGCCGTACGCCTCGGGGGCCCCGAGGGCGAGAACGTGCTGCCCCGGCTGCTCGCCGAGCACGGTGACGCGATCGCCGACGACCTGCGGCTGCCGCGCCCGGTGCTGGACCGGCTCGGCGTCGTCCCCTCGTACTACCTGCGCTACTTCTACGCGCACGACGAGGTCGTCCGGGAGCTCGGCACCAAGCCCTCGCGGGCCGCCGAGGTCGCCGCGATGGAGAAGGAACTCCTGGGGATGTACGGGGACCCGGCGCTCGACGAGAAGCCGGCCCTGCTCGCCAAGCGCGGCGGCGCCTTCTACTCGGAGGCGGCCGTGGACCTGGCCGCCTCCCTGCTCGGCGGCGGCGGTTCGCCGTACCAGGTGGTCAACACGTACAACAACGGCACGCTGCCGTTCCTGCCGGACGACGCCGTCATCGAGACGCAGGCCGCGGTCGGCGCGCACGGTGCCGCGCCGCTGCCGGTCGCGCCGGTGGACCCGCTGTACGCCGGTCTCGTCGCGAACGTCACGGCCTACGAGGACCTGGCGCTCGAAGCGGCGCTGCACGGCGGCCGGGACCGGGTGTTCAAGGCGCTGCTCGCGCACCCGCTGGTGGGGCAGTACGCGTACGCCGACGGGCTCACCGACCGGCTGATCGCGCACAACCGGGAGCACCTCGCGTGGGCGTGAACCTGAACGGCGTGCTCCTCGCGATCGACGCGGGGAACAGCAAGACCGACGTCGCGGTCCTCGCCCAGGACGGCACCGTCCTCGGCGCGGCGCGCGGCGGCGGGTTCCAACCGCCGGTGGTGGGGGTGGAGACGGCCGTCGACACCGTGGCGGAGATCGTCGGACGGGCGTGGGCGGAGGCCGGCGGCGCCGGGCTGCCCCCCACGTTCGCCCATGTCGCGGCCTGTCTCGCCAACGCCGACCTGCCCGTCGAGGAGACCGCCCTCCAGGCCGAACTCCTCCGCAGGGGCTGGAGCCGGTCGGCGCGGGTGCACAACGACACCTTCGCGATCCTGCGGGCCGGGCTGGACGAGCCGCGCGGTGTCGCGGTGGTGTGCGGGGCGGGCATCAACTGCGTCGGGATGACCCCGGACGGGCGGACCGCGCGCTTCCCCGCGATCGGCAAGATCTCCGGGGACTGGGGCGGCGGCAGCGGCATGGCCGAGGAGGCGCTCTGGTTCGCGGCGCGCGCCGAGGACGGGCGCGGCGAGCCGTCCGAGCTGGCGCGGGCGCTGCCGGCGCACTTCGGTCTGGAGACGATGTACGCGCTGATCGAGGCGCTGCACCTGGGACTTGTGCCCTTCGAGCGGCGGCACGAGCTGACGCCGGTCCTGTTCCGGGTGAGCGCGGACGGCGACCCGGTCGCGCTGTCGCTGGTGCACCGGCTCGCCGAGGAGGTCGTCGCCCTGTCGGCGGTCGCGCTCGGACGGCTCGGGCTCCTGGAGGAGGAGGCGCCGGTGATGCTGGGCGGCAGCGTGCTCGCCGCGCGGCATCCCCAGCTGGAGGAGCGGATCCGTGAACTCCTCGCCGAGCGGGCGCCGAAGGCCGTCATCGGCTTCGTGACGGCGCCACCGGTCCTCGGGGCGGGGCTGCTCGCCCTGGACGAGGTGGCGGCGGGCCCGGAGGCGGCGGCCCGGCTGCGGGAGCACTACGGGGCCTGAGCGGCCCGCGGGAGTGTGGTCGCGGGGCGTCTCCTCTGTCGGAGGAGACGCCCCGCAGGCATGTTCACCTGTTCGAGCGATGGCCGATACGGAACCGATCACGGTCTCGTGACGTATTCAGAGTGAGGGGATTCACCCTCGGTGCGAGGGGGTTCGCCACTCGGCGTGTAGGGGTTCGCCCCTCGGCGTGAGGGGGTTCGCCCGCGGATGTGCCGGGGGCATACGGCACGATAAGAACAAGATCCAGTCAATCCCGGTGTGCGGACGGCCCCCTGCGGCCATACTGCAGGCCGGACCGGCCGAAGTCGGCGACCCAGGGGGAGGTCACGTGACACACCCGCCGAACGCACCCGCCGCCCCGGCGGCGCGGAGCACGGCGCAGGCGCCCGCGCGCCCGGCCGGCGTGCCCGCGCAGCCCTCGCCCGCGCCGGGCGCCGCTCCGCCCCCGGGGCGGAGCGCCTGGGCCGTGGGACGGGAGCGACTGCGGGTCGCCACGACGACAGAGCCGGGCCGGCTCCAGATCCTCGGGGCCGTCCTCGCGCTGCTCGTCGTCGCGTTCGGGGCCGTCACCGCCTTCCAGGTCGACGACCGGACGACCGCGGCCGACGACGTCGTCAGCCGCAGCCAGCCGCTGTCCGCGGACGCCGCCGCGATCTACCGCTCCCTCGCCGACGCGGACACCACCGCCGCGAGTGGCTTCCTCGCGGGCACCCTGGAGCCCGCGGAGTCCCGCGCGCGCTACGACCGGGACATCGCCACCGCCGCCCGACTGCTCGTCAAGGCCGCCGCGAGCACCGACGGTTCGGGCGAGTCGGCCCGCGAGATCGCCACCCTCAACGAACAGCTCCCGCGCTACACGGGCCTGGTCGAGCGCGCCCGCGCCGCCAACCGGCAGGGCCTCCCGCTGGGCGGGGCCTATCTGCGGTACGCCAACCAGCAGATGACCAGCATCCTGCTGCCGGCCGCCGAGCGGCTGTACGAGGCCGAGACCGTGCGGCTCCACGAGGACGACGAGTCGGCCCGCGCCTGGCCGTTCCTCGCCCTCGGCCTCGGAGTGCTCACCCTCGCCGTCCTCGCCTGGGCCCAGCGCCGCACCTACCTGCGGACGAACCGGGTCTTCAACCACGGGCTGCTCGCCGCCACCGCCGCCACGCTGACCGTGCTGCTCTGGCTGCTCGCCGCGCACACCGTCGCCCGCAGCGGCCTCGACACCGCTCGCGCGCACGGGCAGGAGTCCCTCCAGGACCTCAACACGGCCCGGATCGGCTCGCTCACGGCCCGCGCCAACGAGCTCCTGACCCTGGTCGCCCGGGGCGCCGTCCTCACCGAGGACGGCAAGAACGACAAGTACGAAGCCGAGTACACGTCGAGCACGGACACCCTGACGGACGCGCTCGCCACGGCGCGCGAACTGGCCGACGACGATGCCGGCCGCCGCCCCGTCGACGAGGCCGCCTCGCGTACGGCCGAGTGGAAGCAGCGCCACAAGGACGCCCGGGCGAAGGACGAGGCGGGCGACTTCGAGGGCGCCCTCGGCCGCATCGTCGGCCCCAAGAACTCGACGGGCCAGTCCTTCGACCAGGTCGACGCCGCCCTGGACCGTGCCCTGGCGCACGAGCAGACCGAGTTCACCCGCTCCGCCGGGGACGCCAGGGACGCGCTGACGGCTCTGCCGCTCGGCGCGCTGGCCCTCGGGATCCTGGGCGCGGCGGGCGCCGTGCTCGGCATCAACCGCAGACTGTCGGAGTACCGGTGAGAGGGGGCGGGATGCCGAACGGCACGTACCCGCTGGTGCGGCGGACGGCGCAGCGCTTCCGGGGCTGGGGCGGGGTGGCCGCGATGGCCGTGGCCTGCGGGCTCACCGCCTCGCTCACCGTGCTCCCGCTGGCCCACGAGGGCGGCGACGCGGCGGCCGCGCCCGGCAGCGCGGGGCCGGGGCCCGGCGTCGGCACCGGGGTCCAGGTCACGGCGGACACCTGCGACAAGCCCTGGGCCTCCCTCACCCCCTCGACGGCGGACGGCCCCTCGATCGCGGGGATCAAGCAGCGCGGGAAGCTCGTCGTCGGCGTCGACCAGTCCAGCTACCGCTGGGGCTACCGCAACCCGGAGACCCGCGCCCTCGAAGGCTTCGACATCGATCTGGCACGGGCCATCGCCAAGGACATCCTGGGCAGCCCCGACGCCGTCATCTTCCGGGCGATCCCCACGAACCAGCGGATCGCCGCCCTCGACAGCGGCAAGGTCGACCTCGTCGTACGCACCATGACGATCAACTGCAAGCGGATCCAGCAGGTCGCCTTCTCCACCGCCTACTTCCAGGCCGGCCAGCAGGTCCTCGCACCCAAGCTGGCCACGGGAATCACCGGCTACGACACCTCGCTGAAGGGCAAGCGGGTCTGCACCGCCGAGGGCTCCACGGCCTACGAGGCCCTGGAGGAGAAGTCCTTCGGCGCGCTCTTCAAGGACGAGGCCGACGGCACCAAGGACGACAAGGACCTGCTGACCGTCCCCAACCAGCTGGACTGCCTGGCCAGGCTCCAGATGGGCGAGGTCGACGCCGTCGTCACCGACAACGCCCTGGCGGCCGGCCAGGCCGCCCAGGACCCGGCGGTCGAGCTCAAGGGCACCCCGTTCACCACCGAGTACTACGGCGTGGCCGCCAAGCTCGGCAACGACGACCTGGTCCGCCGGGTCAACCAGGTCCTCGTGGGCTACCGCCAGGGCCCCTGGCAGCAGGCGTACAAGAACTGGCTGGAGAAGGACCTGCCGGGGATAACCGGGCCGCCCGCTCCCCTGTACAGGTAGCGCCGGACAGCCCCGTACGAACAGCCCTGTACACGGAGAGGAAGAGGTGATCGATGGGCGTCACGGGACCCCCTGGGCCGGTGATGGACCGGGACGAGGTGGACCGTGCGCTGGCGCGCCTCGGAGCCGAGCACAAGGCGGTCGAGGACTCGCTCCTCGCGCTCCAGGACCACGCGGGCCGCAGGCTGCTCGAAGGGGCGGAGCTGACCGGCACGACCCGGGACCGCTGGACGGCGACCGAGCGGACCATCACCCTGCTCTGGACCTGCTTCGACGTGTACACCGGCGCCCTGCGGGACGCCCGCGAGGTGCGCGCCCGGCGCCGCTGGCCCGGCCGTGAGGAGCTCGCGGAGCTGACCGACCGGCTGCGCGGGGAGAGCGTCCACGTGGCGGGCGGCGCGGGCGAACAGGGCATGCTCACCGAGCGGTTCACGCTGGAGGGCCTCGTCCGGCGGATGAACGAGCTGTACGCGTCCTCGCTGGACGTGGTGGTGACCGCCGACGCCGTCTGGTCGGCGCTGCCCGCCCGGATAGACCTCCTCGCCGCCGAGCTGGGCCGGACGCGCTCGCTCGCGCACTCGGTGGGCGTTCGGCCCGGGGAGCACCCGGCCGGCGACGAGCTGGAGGACATCACCGCCGAGCTGACGGCGCTGCGGTCCCAGGTCGTCACCGATCCGCTGGCCTTCTGGCGCCCGGCGACCGGGAGTTCGGCGCCCGGCGGGGGCCGCCCCGACACCGAGCGGTACGACCGGGCGGCGCTGGCCCTGGAGGACATCCGGCGGGAGATCGAGGCGGTGCTCGCGGTCCGGCAGGACTCCGAGGACCGGCTGCTCCGGCTGCGGGACGTGCTGTCGCGGGCGGACCGGACGCTCGCGGAGGCGCGGGCCGCGCGCGGCGAGGTCCTCGCGAAGATCGCCGCCTCCGAGGTGCCGGCCGTCAGCGGACCGCCGATCGTGCTCCAGGAGCGGCTCGTGGCGGCCGCCGAGTACCGCAGGCACGCCCAGTGGCATCGGCTCTCCCCGCTCCTGGAGTCCCTGGAGCGGGACGCGGAGGACGAGCTGCTGCGGGCCCGGGAGTCGCTGACCGCGGTCACGGCCCCGCTCGCGGTCCGGGCCGAGCTGCGCGGCAGGCTCGACGCGTACAAGGCGAAGGTGGCACGGCTCGGCGCGGCGGAGGACCCGCTGCTCGTGGAGCGGTACGACGCGGCCCGCCGGATGCTGTGGAGCGCGCCCTGCGATCTGCGGGTCGCGGAACAGGCCGTACTGCGCTACCAGCAGGCGGCGGCGGACGTACTGTCCGGCCCGAGTGACGCGGGAGGACGACAGTGGTGAGCGGGGAACAGTGGTGAGCGGCGGGGAGACGGGCGTGGGGAGCTGTCAGCGTCCTTCGTGCGAGGGTTCGTACGAGGACATGGGAGGCGGCGAGCTGTACTGCGACACCTGTGGCCTGGCCCCGGTGGTCGCGGCCGGAGGGCTCATCGGCTCGACGCCCACGGGGGTGGCCGTGCCGGGCAGAGGCACGGGGACGGGCAGCGTCGGCGGGGGCGGCTCCGGCGTCGGGGGGCCGGACTCCAGCTCCTCGCGGAGCAGTTCGCGGGCGTCCTCACGGGCCTCGTCGCGCTCGTCGACGTCCCGCCGCTCGGTCTCCGGGCGGCTCTCGCGCTCGCTCTCCGGGGCCTCCACGTCCCGCTCGGTGTCGGTGCGCAGCTCCGGTACGTCGACCGGCCAGTCCGCCCGCAACCGGCTGGGCGCCGGTCTGGTGTCGATCCCCGAGGTGCCGCGTCCCGACCCGCGGGTGGCGGTCATGGAGAACCCCGAGGTCCCCGAGCGGAAGCGTTTCTGCTCCCGCTCCGACTGCGGCGCGCCCGTGGGCCGTTCGCGGGGTGAGCGGCCGGGCCGTACGGAGGGCTTCTGCACCAAGTGCGGGCACCCGTACTCCTTCGTGCCGAAGCTGCGCGGCGGGGACATCGTCCACGGCCAGTACGAGGTCGCGGGCTGTCTCGCGCACGGCGGCCTCGGCTGGATCTACCTCGCCGTCGACCGGGCCGTCTCCGACCGCTGGGTCGTGCTCAAGGGCCTTCTCGACACCGGCGACCAGGACGCCATGGCCGCCGCGATCTCCGAGCGCCGCTTCCTCGCCGAGATCGAGCACTCCAACATCGTCCGCATCTACAACTTCGTCGAGCACCTCGACCAGCGCACCGGCTCCATGGACGGCTACATCGTCATGGAGTACGTCGGAGGCAAGTCCCTCAAGGAGATCGCCAACGACCGGCGCACCCCGGACGGCCGCCGCGACCCGCTGCCGGTCGAGCAGGCCTGCGCGTACGGGATCGAGGCCCTGGAGGCGCTCGGCCATCTGCACAGCCGCAACCTGCTGTACTGCGACTTCAAGGTCGACAACGCCATCCAGTCCGAGGACCAGCTGAAGCTCATCGACATGGGCGCGGTCCGGCGGATGGACGACGACGAGTCCGCGATCTACGGCACCGTCGGCTACCAGGCGCCGGAGGTGGCCGAGGTCGGGCCGTCGGTGGCGAGCGACCTGTACACGGTGGCGCGCACGCTCGCGGTGATGACCTTCGACTTCCAGGGCTACACGAACGTCTTCGTGGACTCGCTGCCCGATCCGGACAACATCGCGGTCTTCCGGACGTACGAGTCGTTCTACCGCTTCCTGGTGCGGGCCACCGACCCGGACCCGGCGCGCCGGTTCGCCTCCGCGCAGGAGATGGCGGAGCAGCTGACGGGTGTCCTGCGGGAGGTCGTGGCGCTCCAGTCGGGGCGGCCGCGGCCCGCGCTGTCGACGCTGTTCGGCACGGAGGTGCGGGTCACGGACACGGCGCTGTTCGCCGAACTGACGGAGGACGTGTCGCTGCTCGGGGCCCGCCGGGGACGCAGGCAGCCCGCACCGGCCGCCGCCGCACCGCCCGCCATCGCACCGGGCGTCGCCGCACCGCCCGCCGTCGCACCGGGCGTCGCCGCACCGGGCGCCGTGCCCGGGGCCGCCGCGCTGCCCGCCCGGCGGGGTGCCGTGTCCGGCGCCGTGCCGGGGGCCGTGGCACCCGCCCCCCTCGGGGCCCTGCTCGCGCCGCTCGACACGCCCGCGACCGCGCTCGCCCTGCCCGTCCCCCGCGTCGACACGGGCGACCCCAACGCCGGCTTCCTCGCCGGTCTCGCCGCCGCGGCGCCCGGCGAGCTGCTCGCCGCGCTGCAGGCCGCGCCCGCGCCCTCCGCCGAGCTGCGGTTGCGCACCCTGCGGGCCGAACTGGAGCTGGGCGACCTGCCGTCCGCCGCCCGGACCCTGGCCGGTCTCGAGGAGCGCGACCCTGACGACTGGCGGGTCGTCTGGTACCGGGGCGTCGCCTCCCTGGTGACCGGCGACCACGAGCACGCGGCGCTGGCCTTCGACGCGGTCTACGACGCCTTCCCCGGCGAGCCCTCGCCGAAGCTGGCCCTCGGGATCTGCGCCGAGGTGCTGGGCCAGCTGGACAACGCCGCCGAGTACTACCGCCTGGTGTGGGCCACCGACCCGAGCTTCGTCAGCGCGGCCTTCGGGCTCGCCCGGGTCCAGCTCGCCGCCGGGGACCGGATCGGCGCCGTGCAGACGCTGGAGTCCGTACCGGAGGCCTCGATCCACTACACGGCGGCGCGGGTCGCGACCGTGCGGGCACGGCTGCGGCGGCGCCCGGCGTCGGAACCGCTCGCCGCCGATCTGACGGCGGCCGCCGCGCAGGTCTCGGCGCTCCAGGGCTTCGGTCTGGACGCCGTGCGCCGGGAGCAGTTGTCGACGGAGGTCCTCGGGACGGCCCTCGACTGGGTACTCTCCGGGAGTCCCGGTGCGGAACCGGGCGGCGGCGCGCTGCTGCTCGGGAGTGAACTGGACGAGCGCGGACTGCGCTTCGGCCTCGAACGCTCGTACCGGGTGCTGGCCCGGCTCGCCCAGCGGGGCGAGGAGAGGATCGAACTGGTGGAGCGGGCCAACCGCTTCCGCCCCCGGACGTGGGTGTGAGGATGTCCCAGAAGCCGAAGCCGTCGCACGGCCTCACCGTCTGCCCGGACTGCGCGGAGCCGCTGGAGTCGGGTGACCGGTTCTGCGGGGCGTGCGGTCACGACCTGACGGCCGTGCCGGTCGCCGGGGTCGAGCCGGACCGCCCGACCGTGGCCATCGGCACCCCCGTGGCCTGGCCGGACGCCCCGCCCCGTGACCCTGGTTCGCTGTCGACCGCCACCCAGCACCCGGGGGACCTCCCGGGCACCGACTCCGGTGGCCGCGACCTGCCCACCCTGGCGGTCCGCACGGACGGGCCGGTGCCGCCCGGCGCCGATCCCGCCGGGGAGACCACTGCGGGCAGCGGTGACTTCGAGCTGGCCGCGCCGGACCCGCGTGCGGCGGTACGGGTGGACCCGGCACCGGCCGCACCCGCGCCGCCGGCCGCGCCCTCCCCCGCACCGGCGCACGCCCCGACGGCTCCGGCCGCGGCTCCGGATCCGGCCGCCGCTGCCACCGCCCCCGGCTCCGCCCTGTGCGTCGCCTGCCGGGCCGGGCGGGTGGACACCGACGGCTACTGCGAGAACTGCGGGCACGCGCAGCCCCGCGAGCGCGACCACATGGAGCGGGAGCTCGGCAGTGTCGCCGCCGTCTCCGACAGGGGACTGCGCCATCACCGCAACGAGGACGCGTTCGCCGTATCGGCGACCACCCTTCCGGACGGCTCCCCCGCCACGCTCGCGATCGTCTGCGACGGCGTGTCCTCGGCGACCCGGCCCGACGAGGCGTCCGCCGCCGCCGCCGAGGCGGCCGGCGCGTCGCTGCTCGCCGCGCTGCCCCGGGGAACGCACCCGCAGCAGGCGATGCACGAGGCGATCGTGGCCGCCGCCGAGGCCGTCAACTCCCTCGCGGAGGAGCCCGGCCAGGACGGCGCCGAGCACGATCCGCACCGCCATCGCAACGCCCCGGCCTGCACCATCGTGGGCTCCGTCGTCGCCGACGGCCTGCTCGTCGTCGGCTGGGTCGGCGACAGCCGCGTCTACTGGGTGCCGGACGACCGGGCCACCCCGGCCGCCCGGCTCACCGAGGACGACTCGTGGGCCGCGCAGATGGTCGCGGCCGGCCTGATGAACGAGGCGGAGGCGTACGCGGACGAGCGCGCCCACGCGATCACCGGCTGGCTCGGCGCCGACGCGTACGAACTGGAGCCGCACACGGCCGCGTTCAAGCCCGACCGGCCCGGTGTGGTCGTCGTCTGCACGGACGGCCTGTGGAACTACGCGGAGGGCGCCGACGACATGGCCAGGGTCGTCCCGGCCGACGCGTCCGACCGACCGCTGCACAGCGCCCAGGTGCTCGTCGGCCACGCCCTGGACGGCGGAGGCCACGACAACATCACGGTCGCGCTCGTGCCGTTCACCGTCGCTCCCCCAGGGGCAGGATCCGCCTGAGCGGCGCCGATCCCCTGTCCCTCCACCGATTGACCGTTGTTGCCCGAGGAGCCGTAACAGATGGCGAACTTCTCCAAGTCGACCGTGCCGCAGTTCTCGGTGGACGTCTACCAGAACGAGTTCCTGCCCGAGGGCGGCCGGGACGTCAGCGCGATCGTCACGGTCACCTCGACCGGTGGCGGCACCACGGGCCGACAGCAGCTCGCCCAGGCGGGCGGCGGCACGGCCGGTGTCGTGATCATGGTCGACTGCTCCGGCTCTATGGACTACCCGGCCACCAAGATGCGCGGTGCCCGTGAGGCGACCGCCGCCGCCGTCGACACCCTGCGCGACGGCACGGCCTTCGCGGTCGTCGCCGGTACGCACGTGGCGAAGGAGGTCTACCCGGGCAACGGCGGGCTCGCCGTCGCCGACGCCAGGACCCGGGCCGAGGCCAAGGAGTCGCTGCGCCGGCTGAGCGCGGGCGGCGGCACGGCCATCGGTACCTGGCTGCGGCTCGCGGACCGGCTGCTCTCCACCGACGGCCTCACGATCCGGCACGGCATCCTGCTCACCGACGGCCGCAACGAGCACGAGTCGCCGGAGGAGCTGCGGGCCGCGCTCGACGCCTGCGCCGGCCGCTTCACCTGCGACGCGCGCGGGGTGGGCACCGACTGGGAGGTCAAGGAGGTCACCGGGATCGCCTCGGCGCTCCTCGGCTCCGCCGACATCGTCGCCGACCCGGCCGCCCTCGCCGCCGACTTCACGGCGATGATGGAGCAGGCGATGGGCAAGGGCGTGGCGGACGTCGCGCTGCGGCTGTGGACCCCGGTCGGGGTGGAGATCGCCTATGTGAAGCAGGTGGCGCCGACGGTCGAGGACCTGACCGGGCGCCGTACGGAGGCCGGACCGCGCGCCGGGGACTACCCCACCGGGTCCTGGGGCGACGAGTCCCGTGACTACCACGTGAGCGTGCGGGTCCCGCAGGCCGCGATCGGCCAGGAGATGCTGGCGGCCCGGGTCTCCCTGATCGCGCCGGACCCGCTGGGCGGCGATCCCACGCCGCTGTCCCAAGGACTGGTACGGGCCGTGTGGACCGACGACCTGGCGATGTCGACGTCGATCAACCCGCAGGTCGCCCACTACACGGGCCAGGCCGAGCTCGCGGACGTCATCCAGCAGGGGTTGGATGCCCGCAAATCGGGCGATCACGACGGCGCGACGGCGAAACTGGGCCGCGCCGTGCAGCTCGCGGCGGCCTCCGGCAACGCGGATACGGCGAAACTCCTTTCGAAGGTGGTCGACGTCGTCGATGCGGCGACCGGTACTGTGCGTTTGAAGGCGAAGGTCGCGGAAGCGGACGAGATGACACTCGAGACCCGCTCCACCAAGACCGTTCGCGTCAAGAGGTAGCCCGGCCACGGGCCGGACGACGAGAGGGGGAAGCACCGACATGCCGACCTGCCCGAACGGACACCAGTCGGTCTCCGACGACTGGTGCGAGGTCTGCGGCCATCGCATGGCCGGGGCGGGTGCGCCGACGGGTGCCGTACCACCGCCTCCCCCGCCGCCGCCCCCCGCGTACGGATACCCCGGCCCCGGTGGCCCCGGCGGCTACGACGCACCCGGTGCTCCCGGTGGCTTCGGCCACGGTGGCGACCCGAACGCCACGGCCCAGGCCGAGCTCTGCCCGCAGTGCCGGACGCCGCGCGAGCACATGGCGCCGTTCTGCGAGGAGTGCCGCTGGAACTTCCTCACGAACACGGCGACCTCGTACACGCCGGTGGCCCCGCAGAACGCGCCGCCCGCGCAGCGCCCGGCGGGCCCGCCGCCCGGTCTGAACCTGCCGCCGGGCTTCCAGTCCACGCCGCCGCCCCCGCCGGGACCGCAGCAGGGCCACCCGGGCCAGCCCGGTCCGCAGGGTCCGCACGGGCAGCAGGGACCGCCGCCGGGGCAGGACCCGTTCGGCTACCAGGGCTCGCGGCCCTCGCAGGTGAACCGCCCCGCCGAGCCGCTGGGCGGCGACCCCACCCACCACCAGGCCCCGCCGCAGCGCCCGCCGGCGCAGCAGCCGCCCGGTCCGGCCGGTCAGGGCGACCCCTACGGTCGGCCCGGTCAGCAGCCGCCCGCGCCTCCGGCGTACCTCCAGGCCCCGTCCGCTCCGCAGGCCGCGCCCCCGGGCGCTCCGGCCCAGGCCCCGGCGCCGCCCGCGCCGCCGCAGCCGCGCGCGGACGACGACTGGGTGCTCTCGCCGCCGTCGCAGCACCAGGCACCGCCGCAGCCCCCGCAGCACCAGGCGCCCCCGCAGCACATGGCGCCCCCGCCGCCTCAGCAGCATCAGCAGCAGCAGCAGTTCCAGTCGCCCCCGCAGCAGCAGTTCCAGCCGCCGCGGCAGCCGCTGACCTGGACCGCGGTCATCGGTCCGGACCGCGAGTACTTCATGGCGATGATGCAGCGCAGCGGCCCGGAGGCCGGTGGGCTGAACCTGCCCGCGTACTCGCCGGACAAGCACCTGCCGCTCCAGGGCAACCAGATCTCCATCGGCCGTCGCCGCCACTCCACCGGCGAGTCCCCGGACATCGACCTGGCGGTGCCGCCGGAGGATCCGGGCGTCTCGCACCAGCACGCCGTGCTCGTGCAGCAGCCGGACGGCTCGTGGGCGGTGGTGGACCAGAACTCCACCAACGGCACCACGATCAACGGCGGCGAGGAGCCGATCCAGCCCTACGTCCCCGTCCAGCTCCAGGACGGCGACCGGGTGCACGTCGGCGCCTGGACGACGATCACGATCCGCGTGGGCTGAGTCCCTCGCCGAGCAGTGGCCAGGCGTACGGTCCTCCGGGCTCGTCGAGCCAGGCCCACTGCCGCTCGCCGCTGACCGTCACACCGAAGCGCTCCCGCTCCGGCCGCCCCTCGCGCAGCCAGAGCGAGAGCGCTTCGTTCCTGTCCAGGGCCTGGTCGACAAGACCCCAGAAGAAGCGGAAGCGCTCGTCCCCGGCCGGGCCGTGGCGCGGGACCCGTCCGGCGACGCCCCGCAGCGCCACGAAGTACGCCGAGGTCGCCAGGAACCGTCCCTCCGCGTGGGTGGCGTCGTGCACCCGCAGCAGCAGGAGCCCGGTGGAGAGCGGGGCGAGCACCAGGGCGCCGGGCCTGCACTGGGCGAGCCAGGGGTGGGGAACCGAGGGCATCGCGCAGGTCGCGACGATCCGGTCGAACGGGGCGCGCTCCGGGCAGCCGCGGGCTCCGTCGGAGGCGACCACGGCCGGCCGGTACCCGGCGGCGGCCAGATGGGTCCGGGCGGACTCGGCGATCTCCTCGTCCAGGTCGACGGTGGTGACGTGCTCCGCGCCGAGGCGGTGGCAGAGCAGGGCGGCGTGGTAGCCGGTCCCGGCGCCGATCTCCAGGACGTCGTTCCCCTCGCGGACGTCGAGGGCGTGCAGCATCAGGGCCATCAGGGAGGGCTGGCTGGCGGAGGAGACCAGCTCGCCGTCCCGTACCCGGGTGGCGAGCGCGGTGTCCGCGTAGGCCCCGCTCAGCCAGCGCTCCCGCCGCTCGGACTCGGGGTCACCGGACCAGAGCCGCTCGTAGCCGCCGGGGCCGGGGACGTAGTAGTAGGGCACGAAGAGGTGGCGCGGGACCTCGGCGAAGGCCCGCCGCCAGCGGGCGTCGGCCAGCGCGCCCTCGGTCTCGATCTCCCGCACGAGCGCCCGTCGCGCCCGCGCGCCGGCCTCGGCGAACTCGTCCCGCCGCTCACCCATGCCTCCACTGTCCCGCCGCCCCGGAGCCCCGGCGAGCGGTCCTGGGCCTCAAGTCCTAGGGCGGGCCATCTGAGACGATGGAACGGTGAACGAGATTCCCGGGGAAACAGTGCAGGAGCAGACCTTCTACGAGCAGGTCGGCGGCGAGGAGACCTTCCGCCGTCTGGTCCGCCGTTTCTACGAGGGTGTCGCGGGGGACCCGCTGCTCCGCCCGATGTACCCCGAGGAGGACCTGGGCCCGGCGGAGGAGCGTCTCGCGCTCTTCCTGATGCAGTACTGGGGCGGCCCCCGCACCTACAGCGATCACCGCGGCCACCCGCGCCTGCGCATGCGCCACGCTCCGTTCACCGTGGACCGGGCGGCCCACGACGCCTGGCTCCGTCATATGCGCGCGGCCCTGGACGACCTCGCCCTGGCCCCGGAGCACGAGGCCGAACTGTGGCGCTATCTGACGTACGCGGCGGCGTCGATGGTGAACACGGCCGGCTGACGCCCCCTCACCTCCCCCGCCACCGCCCCTCCCCACGGACGGACACATTCCGGAGTCGTAACCCCGAATAACGGTCACGATCGGATCAAGGTCGGCCCGCAAGCGGTTTCCAGCGGCACATGCACTCTGAAAGCATCCGAGAGAAGTTTCGGGAGCGTTCGGCACATGTTCGACGTGCGCACCGTGATCAGGGTGGCCAGGGGGATGGGTGACGGGGTTCGTATTTCTGCGCGTCAGGGCGCACCGGCTGCTGCTCTCCGCGGCACTGCTCGCCGTGCTCCTGACGACCTCCGTGCTCGCCACCCTCGCCTCGTTCTCCGGGGCGATCGGGGACGCCGCACTCCAGGCGGGGCTGCGGGGACGTTCCGCGGCCGCGGCCTCACTGCTCGTGAGCGGGCAGGTGTCCGCCGCCAAGCGGGCGGACGCCGAGGAGGCCGTCCAGAAGGGGATGCGGCAGACCTTCGACGGGCTGCCCGTGACCGTGCGGCGGCTCGAGCGCTCGGGGCCGTACGCGCTGCCCCGGAGTCTTCAGCCGCCCGCCGCCCGTAAGGGCGACCCTGACCTGACGCACTTCGCCGCACTCGACCGCTCGCGGCTCTCCCTCGTCAAGGGCGCCTGGCCCTCGGCCGCCCGCACCGCCGGGGTCGTCGAGACGGCGCTGCCCGAGGAGGCCGCGCGGCGGCTGAAGGTCGCTCCCGGGACGGTGCTCGACCTCACCGACCGGCTCGACGCCCGCAGGGTGAAGGCCCGGGTCACCGGCGTCTACCGGCCCGCCGACACCGGCGACCTGTACTGGCAGCTGGATCCGGCCGGGGGCCGCGGTGTGCGGACGGTCGCGTTCACGACGTACGGGCCGCTGCTCGTCGACCCGGCCGTGATGGCCTCCGGGGCGCTGACCGTCGGCGAGACGTCCTGGCTGGGCTCCGCCGACTTCACCGGCTTCACCACCGACCGCATCGACGCCCTGCGCGCCGCCGCGACCGAGGGCCCGAAGGCGCTGGCCGGTGCCACCGACCGGTTCGGTACGACGATCGCCGCGTCCACCGCGCTGCCGACCGTCCTGGAACAGACCCAGCGGTCCCTGCTCGTCTCCCGCTCCACCCTGCTGATCGTCGCCGTCCAGCTGGTCCTCCTCGCCGCGTACGCGCTGCTGCTCGTCGCCCGGCTGCTCAGCACCGAGCGGTCCGGAGAGACCGCGCTGCTGCGGGCCCGCGGTGGTTCGCGCCGCCGGATCGCCGGACTCGCCGCCACCGAGGCACTGCTGCTCGCCCTGCCCGCCGCGCTCGCCGCCCCGCTCCTTTCCGGACCGCTGACCAGGCTCTTCGCCGAGCGGTCCGCGCTCTCCTCCCTCGGCGTACGGCTCGACACGTCCCCGTCGCTCCAGGTGTGGCTGGTGGCCGCCGCCGTCGCCCTGTGCTGCGCCGCGGCCGTCGTCGCACCCGCCCTCGCCGCCGGGGACGGCTCCGTCGTCTCGCTGCGCAAGGCCCGCTCGGCCGCACTGCCCGGTCCCGTACGGGCCGGGGCTGACCTCGGTCTGCTCGCCATCGCCGCTGTCGCCTACTGGCAGTTGCAGCGGCCCGCCGCCTCGGGCGGCACCCTCGGCACCGACGGGGACGGCGGCGGCTCCATCGACCCGGTGCTCGTCGCCGCGCCCGCCCTCGCCCTGCTCGCCGGCACCGTCCTGACGCTGCGTCTGCTGCCCCCCGCCGCCAAGCTGGCCGAGCGGCGCGCGGCGGGGGGGCGCGGTCTCTCCGCCGCCCTCGCCGGCTGGCAGTTCAGCCGCCGGCCGCTGCGCGGTGCGGGACCGGTCCTGCTGCTCGTCCTCGCCGTCGCGATGGGCATGCTGGCCATCGGGCAGAGCGGCTCCTGGGAGCGCTCGCAGCGCGACCAGGCCGACTTCCGCGTCGGCGCGGCCGTCCGCGTCCTCAGCGCGGGCCCCGGCGAGCCCACCGAGACCGAACAGCTGGGCAAGGTACCCGGCGTCCGCGCCGTGGCCCCGGTGCACCGCACCACGATGGACCTGACCGGCAAGAACGCGACCATCCTGGCCGTGGACACCCGTCACGCCGCCGACGGCATGCTGCTCCGCCCCGACCTCGCCGACGTCCCCGTCCGCTCTCTGCTGTCCCCGCTGGCCCCCAGGGCCACCACCCGCCCCGGCCTCCCGCTGCCCGCCGGCACCCGGTCGCTCACCGCCGACCTGCGGCTCGGCGCGCCGAAGGGCGACGCCCGGGTCACGGCGGTCCTGGAGGACCCGACCGGCGTCCCGTACCGAAGGGCCCTGGGGACGCTGACCGACGACGGCCGGACGCACCGGCTGACCCTCGACGTCGGCGCCATGACCGCGGGCCCCGGCAGCACCGGGGGCGACCGGGGCTCCGCCGGGCTGCTCACCCTCACCGGTCTGGAGTTCGACGGAGAGATCACCTCCGACGCGAAGGGCACCCAGACCCTCCACGTGGAGCGGTTCGGTGTCGTCGGCGCGGACGGCGGCGAGAAGGTCCACGCCCCCGGGACGGTCCTCGGCTCCTGGACGCACTCCTTCGAGCAGACCAAGCAGGGCGACCCCCAGAACCCCGTCCCCACCTCCGGCGTGCCCGGCGCCGCCGGCCAGGACGGCCGGCCCGCCCCGTACGTCCTCACCTTCGCCGTCTCCGGTACGCCCCTGAGCGAGATGTTCTGGTCGGCGGAGGAGTTCGTCGTCCGCATGAAGGCCCCCGGGCCCAAGGCGCCCGGCCGCCTCTCGGCCGTGGCCACCGGAACCTTCATGACAGCGGCCGGCGCCGAGCCCGGCGACAGGATCGAGATCGCCCTCGGCGGCCGCCGGATCAACGTCACCGTCTCCCGCGTCGTCGAGGAACTCCCCACCACCGGCCCCGGCGCCCAGGCCGCGTCCGCGAGCAGCCCGGTCGCCACCCCCGAGGACGGCGGCACGATCCTCCTCGACCTGGCCTCCGTCAACCAGTACCTGTCCACCGGTGAGGCCTCGACCGTGGCGGCGACCGAGTGGTGGCTGACCGTCGAACCCGGCCGGGCCGACGACGTCGCCGCCGCCCTGCGCGCCCGCCCCAACGCCGACCCCTCCCAGGTCCTCGTACGCGACGAGGCCGCCGCCGAACTGCTCGGCGACCCGCTCGGCGCCGGCCCCAACGCCGCGCTCATGGCGGTCGCCGCCGCTGCCGCCGCGCTCGCCGCCGTCGGCTTCGCGGTCGGCTCGGCCGGCGCCATGCGGGAACGATCCGCCGAGTTCGGGGTCCTGCGGGCGCTCGGCGCACCACGCCGCCGCCTCGCCCGGCTGATTGCCGCCGAACAGGGCCTCCTCATCGGCATCGGGCTGCTCATCGGCATCGGACTCGGCACCGTCCTGGCCCGGGCCGTCGTCCCGCTCGTCGTCCTGACCGGCCAGGCCGCCCGGCCCGTACCCCCGGTCCTGGTCGAACTGCCCCTCGGCCAGGTGGCCCTGCTGCTCGCCGGCGTCGCCGCGCTGCCGCTCGCCATGGTCGCCGCGATCGCCCTGCGGCGCACCGACCCGGCCGTGACGCTGCGCCACCAGGGGGAGAACTGATGCCCGGCACGGCCGGGGAGCACCCGGACGAGGGCCCGCGCCGGAAGAAGACCCCCGACACACCCGCCGTACGCAGGAAGGCACCCGACATGTCCCGGTCCCGGTCGCCCCGGTCCGAGAAGCCCGCCCGGGCCATGGCGCCCTGGGTGCGGACCCGGCTGCGGACCGCGCCCTGGGCCGCCGCCTCCCTCGCCGCCCTCGTCCTCGTCACCGCCTACCTCGCGGCGGCCCTGCCGCGCGCCGTGGACGCGTACGAGACCGAGGGGCTACGGCACGACATCCGGACCGCCGCACCACGCAACAGCGTCCTCGAACTGACCGCCGAGCCGCCGGGCCTCGAACTCGACCTGCCCGTACGCGAGGCGGGCCTGGCCCCCGCCGTGCTCCGGAAGCAGCGCGACGAGGCGCGCGCCCTGCTGCCCGAGCCGCTGCGCACCGACCCGGAGCAGACCGTCCACGGCCTGCGCACGGTGAAGCGGGTCGAGGGGCTCGACCCGTGGCTGCCCCGGCCTGACGGCATCTCCCCCGAGTTCGTGCTCTCCTCCCCGTCGGACCTGACGGAACACACGACGCTGCGCGCGGGCCGGCTCCCCGCGGGCACGGCCCGTGCGCCGGAAGCGGCGGTGACCGTGAAGACCGCCGAGGCGCTGCGCCTGAAGCCCGGCTCCGTCGTGCACGTACCGGGCCGGGTCAGCGCGGCACCGATCGCCGTGACGGTCACCGGGATCGTGGAGCCGCGCCGCCCCGAGGGCCCGTACTGGGCGGTGGAGCCGCTGCTCCGGACCCCGGCGCTCGCCCCCCTCGTCGGCGACGAGGTCAAGTACTACTGGCAGGGAGCACTGCTGCTCTCCCCCACTTCGGCGCCCGCGATGCTCTCCACCACCGGTGAGCCGGAGGTCTTCTTCCGGTACATGCCCACCACCGACCATCTCACCGGGCGGGACACCGACCGTCTCGGCGCGGCGCTCGACTCGGCGGCCGGCGGCCCCGATCTGGTCAGGATGCGCGAGGTCGTGGGGCCCACCGGTGCGCTGATCACCGAACTCGACTCGATCGTCGACGCGTACGGTTCGATGCGCGAGGCGATCCGTCCGGTCGTGGCCGTCGCCGTCTTCGGCATCGGCGCGGTCGCGGCCGTCGTCCTCGCCATGACCGGCGGGCTGTTCGTCGCCCGCCGGGACAGCGAACTGGCCCTGATCCGCTCCCGAGGCGCCTCGCTCACCGGAATCGGGCTGCGCCTGCTCGGCGAGACCTCGGCCGTCACCGTACCGGCCGCGGCGCTCGCCCTGGCACTCGCGGTGGTGACGGTACGGGGGTCCGACGGCGGGTCCGACGGCGCGTTCGGCGGAATCCCGCTGCTGCCCTCGGTCCTCGCGGCCTCCGCCGTCGCCCTCGTCGCGATGCTGGTCCTGCCGCTGCGGGCCGTCGTCGTGCACCGGCGCCCGCGGCTGCACGGCGGTCGCGACGACCTCCTCACCGCCCGCCCCTCCCGGCGCCGTACGGTCCTCGAACTCACCCTGCTCGTCCTGGCCGTGGGCGCGGTCGCCTCGCTGAGGCTCCGTGGCACCGCGGACTCCGGGGACCATCTGGTGAGCGCCGCCCCGGTGCTCGTCGGCCTGATCGCCGCCATGGTGCTCGTACGGATCTATCCGCTGCCCCTGCGGTGGGCGGCCCGCCCGGCCCGCCGGCTGCGCGGGGCCGTCGGCCCGCTGGCCCTGGCCCGTGCCGGACGCACGTCCTCAGCGGGCACCCTGCCCCTGCTCGCGCTCGTCCTCGCCCTGACCACGGCGGCCTTCGGCGGCTCCGTCCTGGCCGGCGTCGCCCACGCCCGCGACCGGGCGGCGCTCCTGGCGACCGGAGCGGACGCCCGGATCGACGGCTCGGTCGAGTGGACCCCGGTGCCGGCCGACCTCATCGAGGCGGTGCGCGGGACGGCGGGCGTACGGGACGTGGCGCCGCTGCAGATCGAGTACGGGGTGTCGCTGCCGTCCCCCGGGAGCACCACCGCCCAGCCGATGAGCTCGGCGCTCGTGGGCGTCGAGCCCGGCTCGTACACCCGGCTCGCGCAGCGGACCGGCTTCGGCGCCTTCCCGGCGGCGCTGCTCGCGTCGACGGGCAAGGGCGGCAAGGAGGCCGCGGCGGACACCGAGCGGGTGCTGCCCGCGATCGCCTCGCCGTCGGTCGCCCAGCGGCTCGGCGGCACGCCGCAGGAGATCGTGTCGGCGGCCGGGGTGTTCCGGGTGAAGGTCGTCGCGGTCCGGCCGAACACCCCGGCCCTGCAGGGCGCCGACTTCCTCGTGGTCAACGCCGCCGACCTCACCCACCGGTCGAACACGGCCCTGCTCGTCACGGGCCCGGACGACGGGGCCGCGCTGCGGGACGTGGTGAAGGCGACGTCCGACGCGCTCCTGGTGTCGATGCGGACCGAGGAGCGGGCCGGCTATGTGGACTCGCCGCTCCAGTCGGGCGCCGAGCGGATGTACCTGGGCGCGATCGGCGCGGGCGCCGGGTTCGCCGTGGTGGCCGTGCTGCTCTCGCTGATGCAGAGCGCGCCGGAGCGGACCACGCTCCTCGCCCGGCTGCGGACGATGGGCCTGACCCGCAGGCAGGGACGGCGGCTGCTCGGTCTCGAGGCACTGCCGCAGGCGGTCCTCGCGGCGGTCGGCGGCACGCTGGTCGGCTGGGCGACGGTGCCGCTGCTCGCGCCCGGCATCGACCTGTTCCGGCTCGCGCTCGCGACGACACCGGGATTCGCCCCGCTGGACAGCGCGCCGCTGCGGGCGGACCCGTGGTCGCTGGTGGTGCCGGCGGTCGCGGTCGTCCTGATCACGGCGGTGGCGGCGGCCGGACAGGCCTGGTGGGCGGGACGCAAGGGCTCGATCAAGGAACTCAGGGCAGGAGACGCACGATGACGAAGACCGACACGTCGATCCGGGCCGGTGCGGCCGGGTCCGCCTCCGACCCCACCACCCTGGAGGAGCTGGAGCGGAAGGCGACCGCCCGGCGCGACCGGCCCTCGTACGGCCATGACGCGCTCATCGCCTGCGACCGTCTCGTCCGGATCTTCACCACGGACGGGGTGGAGGTGCAGGCCCTCCAGGGGCTCGACCTCCTCGTGAAGGAGGGCGAGTTGATGGCTCTGGTCGGCGCCTCGGGCTCCGGCAAGTCGACGCTCATGAACATCCTCGCCGGCCTGGACGTGCCGACCGCGGGCGCGGCCCGGGTCGCCGGGGCCGACCTCCTCTCGATGGACGGCAAGGCGCGGCTGCGCTACCGCCGCGAGGTCGTCGGCTTCGTCTGGCAGCAGACCGCCCGCAACCTGCTGCCTTATCTGACGGCAGCTCAGAACGTGGCGCTGCCGATGCAGTTGAAGGGCCGGTCGAAGCAGAAGGCGGAGCGTGCCGAGGAGCTCCTCGCCCTGCTGGGCATCGCGGACGCCCGCGACCGGCGGCCGCACCAGCTCTCCGGCGGCCAGCAGCAGCGGGTGGCGATCGCGGTCGCGCTGGCCAACAACCCGGCCGTGCTCCTCGCCGACGAGCCGACGGGTGAGCTGGACTCGGCCACCGGCGAGCAGGTCTTCGCGGCCTTCCGCCGCGCCAACGAGGAACTGGGCACGACGATCGTGATCGTCACCCACGACCAGGCGGTCGCCTCCGAGGTCCGCCGCACGGTCGCCATCCGCGACGGCCGCACCTCCTCGGAGGTCCTGCGCCGCACCGAGGTCGACGAGCAGGGCAAGGAGTCCCTGGTGGCGCGGGAGTACGCGATGCTCGACCGCGCAGGCCGGCTCCAGCTCCCGGCGGACTACACGCAGGCGCTCGGGATGGAGCACCGGGTGGCCCTGGAGCTCGAACAGGACCACATCGGGGTGTGGCCGGACGACGCGGAGGGCTGAGCAACCGGAAGGCGCCACCGGACGTCCCACCCTGCGGGGGTGATGTCCATGTCATCAACGGGTACGGGCGGTCCGTCGGGCGCTGAGAGCCCGGCAGGGGCGGGGAGCGCGGCAGGGCCGGGGAGCCCCGCAGGGCCGGGGAGCCCCGCAGGGCCGGGGAACCCCGCAGGGGCACAGAGTCCGGCCGGCGCGGGAACCTGGGTGGCCACGCTCCTGCCCGCGTTCTCCGCGGTGGCCGTCCACGCCTGGGCGGCCTGGTCCTTCGGAAGCGCGTCGGCGCCGTCCACCACGGTCGCCGTGTCGGTCGGCGGGGCGGCGGTCCTCGCCGCGGCCGTGGCCTACTCCCTGCTCGTCGACGGGGTGGCGGGCATCTGGGGCGCGCTGGCCCTGGTCGCCGCACTGCTGCTCACGGTGGCCACCGCCGACCAGTGGGCCTCGCGCGGGGCGGTCGCGGACTGTGTCGTGGTGAAGGTCCACGAGGAGAAGCACGTGTCGGTCGGCGAGGGCGGCGGCGAGCGGACCGCGTACCGCCACACCCTGCGCTGCCCCGGCGGCTACCCGTCGGCCCTGGCGGAGAACCACCGGATCGCCCCGGACGGCGGGGAGGTACGGATCGCCTACGATCCGCGCCGGCGGGTGGCACCGGCGGTGGAGGGCTCGTCCCCGCCCTGGGGCCAGGCGGTCTTCGCCGTCCTGCTGCTCGCGGCCGCGACGGCGGCGGCGCGGAAGTTCAGCCGCGCGGGCCGACGGGAGCGGGAGGCCCGCTGAGGTCCATCAGGCCGGCCGCCGTCGGCCGGAAGCCGCAGCGCTCGTGGAAGGCGGTGAGGTGCGGCTCGAAGTCCACGTGCAGCCAGTGCGCGCCGTGCTGCCGGGCGGCCTCGGCGGCAGTCCGGACGAGGGTGGCGCCGAGCCCCCGCCGGCGCTCGTCGGGGTGGACGGTGGTGTCGAGGAGGAAGGCGTGCACGCCGCCGTCGCCGACGGCGTTCACGTACCCGACGAGCCTCCCGGCGCGGCGGGCGTGACCCGGAGGAGGCTGCGGGACAGGACGGGACCGAAGTCGGTGTCCCGGTGCCCGGGCCAGGCGGCGCGGAAGAGGACGTTGAGCTCGTCGCTTGTGACCTCCGCGCCGACCTCGACGACGAGGTCCGTCACGCGGGGCCGCCCGGGGTGACGGTCAGCGACATGGACACCGTACGGACGGCGATCGAGCCGTACGGGGTGCGGAGCCGCAGCCAGGGACCGGAGGCGAAGAGCGCGACCGGGGCCTCGGTGTCCGCGGGCGGCAGGAAGCCCAGCGACTGCGCGGCGTGCACGGCCCGCAGCGGGAGTCCGGTGGGCCCGAGGGTCCGCGACCAGATCTCCCGGCCGATCCGGTCGCGCTCGGCCGTGGTGCGCCGCTCCTCGGGCAACTCCTCGTCCCGCGACCGGAATTCGGCGACGGCCGCGGCGACCGCGCCGCGCATCTCGGCGGCGTCGGGCAGCCCGGCGACCGGCCGCCAGCCGGCCCGGGGCGGGAGGACACCGGTCCACGGGGGCCCGGTGACGGAGTCCGGCACGACCGCCTTGCCCGCCGACTCCTCGATGCCTTCGAGGAGTTCACCGGCGGAGACGGTGACGTCGAGGTCGACGGCGTCGACCAGCCGGGCCGTACGGATCGCGAGCACCTCGAAGGACGCCGGACGGCCGAAGACGGCCAGCGCCCCGCCGCCGGCCTGGAGGCGGACGGCGGCGGCCCGGTCGTAGTGGACGAGCCGGGTCAGGAAGGCGGCGAGTGCCGCCGCCTCCCTGGCGTCGGCGAAGTGCAGCGGCGCGAGCACGGTCATGCTGCGGACGTCATCCCGTCGTCGACGTACTCCTGGAGGAACGCGCGCTCCTCCGCGGAGATCCTGCGCGGCCGCTGCGCCTCCAGGTCGAAGGGCACGACGACCGTGGACGCCCGTACGTAGGTGACCTCGGGGTCCTTGATCTCGTACGCGATCGTCAGCGACGCCGCGCCTATCTTCGTCACCCAGGACTCGATGGTCACCGGCTGGTGCCGGTGGACCAGCGGTCGCACGTAGTCGATCTCGTGCCGGGCCACGACGGACCCGCCGGAGAACGAGGGGGAGCCGTCCCCCGGCGCCAGCCGGAACATGAAGTCGATCCGCGCCTCTTCCAGGTACCGCAGGAAGACGACGTTGTTGACGTGCCCGAAGGCGTCCATGTCCGACCAGCGCAGGGGACAGCTGTAGATGTGGCGCACGCTCAGCCTCGGGTCAGCTTCTTGTACGTGGCACGGTGCGGGCGGGCCGCGTCCGGGCCGAGACGCTCGACCTTGTTCTTCTCGTACGACTCGAAGTTGCCCTCGAACCAGTACCACTTCGAATCGCCCTCGTACGCGAGGATGTGCGTGGCCACCCGGTCCAGGAACCAGCGGTCGTGGGAGATGACCACGGCCGCACCCGGGAACTCGAGGAGGGCGTTCTCCAGGGAGCCCAGGGTCTCGACGTCGAGGTCGTTGGTCGGCTCGTCGAGGAGCAGCAGGTTGCCGCCCTGCTTGAGGGTCAGCGCGAGGTTCAGGCGGTTGCGCTCACCACCGGAGAGCACGCCGGCCGGCTTCTGCTGGTCCGGCCCCTTGAAGCCGAACGCGGAGACGTAGGCGCGGGAGGGCATCTCGACGTGGCCGACGTTGATGTAGTCGAGCTCGTCGGAGACGACGGCCCACAGCGTCTTCTTGGGGTCGATGTTGGCGCGGCTCTGGTCGACGTACGAGATCTTGACGGTCTCGCCGACCTTGACGGTGCCGGAGTCCGGGGTCTCCAGACCCTGGAGCATCTTGAAGAGCGTGGTCTTGCCGGCGCCGTTCGGGCCGATGACACCGACGATGCCGTTACGCGGCAGGGTGAAGCTCAGGTCGTCGATGAGGACCTTGTCGCCGAAGGCCTTCGAGAGGTTCTCGACCTCGACGACGATGGAGCCCAGACGCGGGCCCGGCGGGATCTGGATCTCCTCGAAGTCCAGCTTCCGCATCTTGTCGGCCTCGGCCGCCATCTCCTCGTAGCGCGCGAGACGGGCCTTGGACTTGGCCTGACGCCCCTTGGCGTTCGACCGCACCCACTCGAGCTCCTCCTTCAGACGCTTCGCACGCTTGGCGTCCTTCTGGCCCTCGACCTTCAGGCGGGTCGCCTTGTTCTCGAGGTAGGTGGAGTAGTTGCCCTCGTACGGGTGGGCGCGACCGCGGTCGAGCTCGAGGATCCACTCGGCCACGTTGTCGAGGAAGTACCGGTCGTGGGTGACGGCGACGACGGTGCCGGGGTACTTGGCGAGGTGCTGCTCCAGCCAGTTCACCGACTCGGCGTCGAGGTGGTTGGTGGGCTCGTCGAGGAGGAGCAGGTCGGGCGCCTCGATGAGGAGCTTGCAGAGCGCGACGCGGCGCTTCTCGCCACCGGAGAGGTTGGTGACCGGCCAGTCGCTGGGCGGGCAGCCGAGGGCGTCCATGGCCTGCTCGAGCTGCGCGTCGAGGTCCCAGGCGTTGGCGTGGTCCAGGTCCTCCTGGAGCTTGCCCATCTCGTCCATCAGCGCGTCCGAGTAGTCGGTCGCCATGAGCTCCGCGACCTCGTTGAAGCGCTTGAGCTTCCCCATGATCTCGGCGGCGCCGTCCTGCACGTTCTCCAGGACGGTCTTCGACTCGTCGAGCGGCGGCTCCTGGAGGAGCATGCCGACGGTGAAGCCGGGCGACAGGAACGCGTCACCGTTGGACGGCTGCTCGAGGCCCGCCATGATCTTCAGAACGGTGGACTTACCGGCACCGTTCGGGCCGACCACACCGATCTTCGCGCCCGGCAGGAAGCTCAGCGTCACGTCATCGAGGATGACCTTGTCGCCGTGCGCCTTGCGCGCCTTGCGCATCGTGTAGATGTACTCAGCCAAGAGAAACCGTCCGGCAAAGAGTGAGTGGGCAGATACACCCATCTTGCCTGACCGGAACCCCCGGGCGGAAACCGGTAAGGCGGGAGCGGGGCCCGGCGGAGGGGCTCCGCGGCGCCGCGGCGGAGCCGTACCGGGCGGTAGCGGGCGGAAACGGAGCCCGGACGTGCGACGACCCCGGACGCTGACGCGTTCCGGGGTCGTGCGGTGATCACGGGGCGATCATGATGTGACGCAGATCACTCCACGGGACCGGGCGGCTTCCCGGTGCCGACGGGGCCGGCACCCGGGGGCCTGGGATCAGGCGCCGGCGGTCTTCTTCTTGCGGAGGAAGAACACCGCGCCGCCGCCGATCACGACGAGCGCGGCGGCGATGCCGGCGATCATCGGGGTGGCGTTGGAGCTGCCGGTCTCGGCGAGGTCGCCGCCACCGGTCGTGGTGGAGCCGGTGGTGCCGGTGGTGCCGCCCGTGGTGTCACCGGTCGTGGGAGCGGTGGTCGACGGGGAGGGCTCGGTCGGCGGCTCGGTCGAGGGCTCCGTGGTGGGGGTCTCGGACGGCTTCGGGCCGGGGGTGGCCGTCTTGCAGTCCAGGACGCCCTCGAAGGTCTCCTCGAAGCCGTTCGGGCCGGTGATGGTGAACTTGTAGGCCTCGTCCTCGGCGAGCGGGACCGGGATGGTCTTCGTCTCACCGGCGGCGACGGTGTACGAGGTGCCCTTCAGGTCGAAGGTCCAGGGCTCGTCACCCTCGTTGGACGCGATGACCTCGAGGCCGCCCTTGGCGCAGTCCTTGGCGACCGTGACGGCCGGGACGGCACCCTTCTTCGCCCACGTGGCCGAGGCCTGGGCGGTGACGGTCGACTCGCTGGAGCCGGCCAGGATCAGGGTCTGGGACGGGCCGTCGATGGAGACGAACGCGCGGCCCAGGGAGACCTTGGTGGAGGCCTCGGCAGTCAGACCGGCGGTGCCGTCGGCGGTGCCGGCGGGAACGTCGAAGAAGACCTGGTCGCCGTTCTTGGCGTCGGTGACGGGCTTGCCGTCCTTGTCCACGATCTTGACGCCGTCCGGGGTGCCCGGGGCGGTCGCCAGCTTGGCGATCTGGGCGTTGGTGGAGACGGTGATCGGGCCGAGCCGGTCACCGGCCTTGCCCGCGACCGAGGACGGGGAGAGCGAGAGGGAGGCCTTCGGCTCCTCGAGCTTGACCGCGTCCTTCAGGAGCTGGTCGGTGAGCTTCCGGGCGTCGGGGCTCTTCGGCGTCGCCGTCACGTCGTCGGACAGGGTCCAGATGGCGGCCTGGGTGGCCGCGGCGGCCTCGTCCTTGGACAGGTCGACGTCGAGCTTCTTGCCGAGTTCCTCGGCGGAGAGCTTCGGGTAGCCGTTCTCGAGGATCCAGAGGATCTTTCCGGCGTTGTCGTTGTTGTGCAGGGAGGACTCGTCCCAGCCGACTTCCTTGTAGTCGAAGTCGTGCTTGGCCGGCGTCCGGAGGTCGATGCAGTAGGTCTGGAGAGTTCCCCCGCCCTCGACCTGCATCTTGAAGAGGCCGCCCTGGACGGCCCACTTCTCGCCGTTCTTCTCGGCGATCTCGACGGCGTCCCGGTCGGTCATCCCGCCGAGCTTCGCCGTCACGCCTCCGGTGCCCGGGGCACCGTCCTCGGCCAGCGCCGGACCGGCGGTCGCTATCGCACCGGCCATGACGAGGCCGGAGACGAGGGCGGCGGCAGCGAGGCGAGCAGCGCCTCGGCCACGTACTGAATACATTGCTTTCCCCTCCGGGCGAGTCGCTCCACGAACCATGGACTGGTTTCGCGTGGGGGGAGCGCACGCCAGCAGATCACAGACCCGATGGGCTCACGTGCCACATGAGTACCCGGGAATCCTAGGGATGCGGAACCCCTCGGTGCCCGGCCATACGGTCAGATAACCATTCCGAATCGGAATCGTTATCACGCAGGGCGAGTTGGTCGACAAATCGCCACAACACAAGGTCAGGGAACGGTCACCAACCGCGTCGCCGACTCCCCCGCGGCCTCCTCCGCCGCCACCGCCCACGGGTCCCGGTCCGGCGCCGGACCGAGAACCGGAGCCCTCTCCACCGCCCCCACCTGCGGTTCCGTCCGCGGCCCGCCCCCGGGCTCGACGCCTGGCCCTGCCCCTGGCCAAACCCCCGGCTCCGCCTCGGTCCTGAGCGGCCGTGCCACCCGCCGGAAAGCCGCCGTCCCCCGGCTCAGATCGTGCCCCACGGCCAGCGCCGCCACGTCCACGAAGGTCTTGCGCTGCCCGTCCCGCTCGTCCTCACGCACCCTCAGCCTGCCGTGCACCACGAGCGGTTCCCCGACGGACACCGAGGCCGCCAGATTGGCCCCGAGGGAGCGCCATGCGGACACCGTGTAGAAGCTGGTGGGCCCGTCGGACCAGAGCCCCTTCTCGCGGTCCCAGCGGCGTGCCGTCACCGCGAAGCGGAACCTGGCGACCCCACCCGTCGCCGTGTCCCGGTACTCCACCGCCGTCGCCACGTTGCCGACGAGCGTCACGGTCGTGTCGTTCATGGTCCGTTCCCCCACCCTGCGTTCACGCTGCTGTCTCTTCACCGGTCGGACACCATCGTGAGGCCGCGGAGAAGATGCCGCCGGGGGCTGTGGACAGGGGCGGGAATGTGGACAACTTCCCCACCTGTAAGGGTGTATCGGAAAGGCCGCAGAGGGAGGCCGCAGAGGGAGAGGGAGGCTCCGGAAGAGGGCGCCGGGCAGCCCTCCCCCCCTCGTACGCCGCTACCTCCCCCGTACCCCCGTCCGGGTCGCGCCCAGCCGCCCCGTACCGCCGCGGATTCCGCCGACGATCCGTGCCGACGGACGCGTGCCCACCACCGTCGCGTACTGCTCGCGCACCTCGCGGTAGCGCATCAGCTCCGCCGCGACCGGATCGAGCACCCGGGCCCGGCCGCAGGCCGCCGCCGCCTCGCGCAGGCGGCGTTCGGCCTCCTGCCCGTACCGTCGCGCGGGGCCCTTGACGGCTCCCTCGCAGGCCCATTCGACCAGCGGTCCGCCGATGATGCCGCCGAGCATGACGAGGACCGGCGGGAGCAGACCCGGCTCGACGACGCCGATGATCTGCCCCACCAGCCACAGCGCGCCGAAGATCTGCAGGAGCGTCATCACGGCCTGGGCGAGGACGGCCGCGGGCCACCAGGCGGGCCGGGGCGGCCGGGCCGCCGCGTCGCCGATGGTGACCGTGAGCTCGTCCAGTGCCTCGGGCAGCCCTTCCGCCCCGCGCGCCGCCGCCTCGCGCACGGCCTGCGCCCAGGGGGTCGGGAGGCCGCGGGAGGCCTCGTCGGCGACGACCCGTACCGCCTGCTCCACGCGTTGGCGGGCCGTCAGTTCGTCCTCGACCGGGGTGGCGAGGTGCGGGTCGGTGGAGCCGTGCTCGCGAATCCGCTCGTACCAGCGGTAGAGGCGCAGCCAAGGGGTGCCGCAGGCGCGGATGGCGCCGCGGCGCCAGACCCGTTCGGCGGCCTCGCCGGCGGCGTGGGCGCCGACGGCGGCGGCGAGCCGGTCGTTGAAGGCCTCGCGGGCGCGCTCGTCGAGCCCCGACCGGCCCTCGCCGAGGTAGGCGGGCCGCAGCCGGGCCGCGGCGGCGTCGACATCGGCGGCGAGCCGGCGCTCGGGGGCGGTGCGTTCCTGGACGAATCCGGCCACCATGTCACGCAGTTCGGGTACGCCCTCGCCGGTCAGGGCGGAGACGGCGAGGACGGTGGCGCCGGGTTCGCCGTGCTCGCCGAGTGCGACGCCGTCCTCGTCGAGGAGGCGGCGCAGGTCGTCGAGGACCAGGTCGGCGGCCTCCGTACCGAGCCGGTCGATCTGGTTGAGGACGACGAAGGTGACCTCGGCATGCCCGGCGAGCGGCCGGAGGTAGCGCTCGTGGAGGGCGGCGTCGGCGTACTTCTCGGGGTCGACGACCCAGATGACGGCGTCGACGAGACCGAGGACCCGGTCGACCTGGTCGCGGTGGGCGGTGACCGCCGAGTCGTGGTCGGGGAGGTCGATGAGGACGAGCCCCTGGAGCCCGGTGTCGACGGCGCCGCCCGCGAGCGGCCGGCGGCGCAGCCGGCTGGGGACGGCGAGCCGGTCGAGCAGCCCGGCGGCGCCCTCGGACCACGAGAGCGCGATGGGCGCGGAGGTGGTGGGGCGGCGGAGTCCGGTCTCGGACACGGGGACGCCGGCGAGGGCGTTGAAGAGCGTGGACTTGCCGCTGCCGGTGGCGCCGGCGATCGCGATCACGGTGTGCCGGGAGGAGAGCCGCTGCCGTGCTGCCGCCTCGTCGAGCACCCGCCCGGCCTCGGCGAGGGCCTCGCTCTCGACCCGGGTGCGGGAGAGCCCGACGAGTTCGTGGAGCGCGTCGAGGCGGGCTCGGAGGGGCCCGCCGTAACTCCCGCCGAGGGGCGGCAGGGTGTCGGGCTCCTGGGTGTCGTCCGCGCCGGGAGGCACGTCGGCGACGGCGGCACTCCGCTCGGCGGCGCGCCGCGCGATCAGCCCGTCGTCCCAGCGACCGGGCTGCTCGCGGTCGCGGTCGCGGTCACGGTCGCGGTCGCGGTCGCGGTCACGGTCGCGGTCACGGTCGCGGTCGCGGTCGCGGTCGCGGGGACTGTCGCCGCGGCCGCCCCCAGTAGAGGCACCGACCCGGTCTCCGGCCCGGTCACCATCCCGGCCACCGGCCCGGTCACCGGCCCGATCGCCCCCGCCGCTCCCTCCCCCGTCGGCACGGGCTCCGCCGCGGCCGCGCGATGCGTCGTCGTCCACCACATCACTCACGTCACTTCTCCTTCTGCAGTACGGAGAGCGCGGCGATCAGCTCCGCCTGCGGCTCGGGGGTCACGTCGAGCGCCGCGAGGGGCGCGAGGCGCCGGTCGCGTTCGGCGTGCAGGACACGGTCGACGTACGAGAGGACGAGTTCGCCGCCCTTGTCGCGCAGGCGCAGGGCGGCCTGGGCGCCGAGGAGTTCGGCGAGGCGTTCGCCCGCGGCCCGGGTGCGGCGGCCGCCGAGGAGGGAGGCGGCGAGGAGGGCGGCGACGGTGTCGGCCTCGGGGGCGGCCGTACGGGGGGCGGAGGGGCGCTCGACGGTGCGCACCTCTTCCTCGGCGACCTCCTCCAGGACGCGGCGCCAGCGCCGTACCTCCACACCGATCCGCTCGGCCGTGTCGCGGTCGCAGCCGGTCCGGGCGGGGCCGAGGGCGTCGGCGGCGGGTTCGCGGCGCCAGGCGTCGCGGACGCGTTCCTCGGCGGCGGAGACGGCGCAGTGGAGGAGGGCGGCGAGGGACTCGGTGAGGGCGTCGAGGAGCTCGTCGGCGGTGCTGTCGCGGGGGTAGGCGCGCCAGCGGGTGCGGGCGTCGCCGGCGAGGACGGCGCCGCGGCCGAGCTGTTCGCGCACCCGCTTGGCCTGTTCGCCGTAGGCGGCTTCGACGGCGCCGCCGAGGCGGACGGAGGCGGCGTACTGCGCGGCGACGGCGCCGGCCAGCCCGGGGAGGCGGGCGTCGAGGGAGTCGATGACGCCGGTGGCGGTCCGGTCGGCGGCCTGCTGGCGGGCGGCGGGGTCCTGGGCGCGGTGGGCGAGCCAGCCGCGCAGGGCGGCGACGGCGGAGTCGGGGAGGAGGCCGCTGCCGCCGTCGGCGGACTCGGGGAGCTCGGGGATGGTGAAGCGGGGCACGTCGCCGAGACCGGCCTTGTCGAGGAGGGCCTCGTACTGGCGGGAGACCTCGCCGATGACCTGGTGGGGGACGCGGTCGAGGACGGTGACGAGCGTGGCGTCGTACTCCTTGGCGGTACGGAGGAGGTGCCAGGGCACCGCGTCGGCGTACCGCGAGGCGGTGGTGACCATCACCCAGATGTCGGCGGCGCAGATCAACTCGGCGGCGAGGAGCCGGTTCTCGACGACGAGGGAGTCGATGTCGGGCGCGTCGAGGAGGGCGAGGCCGCGGGGCATGGAGGCGGCGGTCTCGACGCGGAGCGCGTTCTCCTCGGGGGGCGGGGCGTCGTCGGCGTGGTCGTCGTCGACCTGCGGCAGCCAGACGCGGGTGAGCTGCGGGAGGACCCGCATCCCGGCGAACCAGTGGTGGTCCTCGGGGTGGCAGACGAGCACGGGGGTGCGGGTGGTGGGCCGGAGCACACCGGACTCGCTGACGCGCCGCCCGACAAGGGAGTTGACGAGCGTGGACTTGCCGGCCCCGGTGGACCCGCCGACGACGGCGAGCAGCGGGGCGTCGGGATCTTTGAGCCGGGGCACCAGATAGTCGTCGAGCTGAGCGAGCAGCTCGGCCCGGGTCTGCCGGGCGCGTGGTGTGTCGGGGAGGGGGAGGGGAAGGCGCACGGCGGCGACACGGTCGCGCAGGGCGGAGAGTGCGTCGATCAGCTGAGGCCGTTCGTCCAAGGTCACCACATGCGAAGAATGCCCAATTTATGAGTGTTTTTGAAGCCTATTGCGGCCCTGCGCGCCGAAGTGAGGGGTGGTGACCGGAACCTCAGGCATAACGAGTGCACAACACCCGCCCCGAGTGGCGCGAAAAGCGCTGCGCGAATCGCACCTGCCTGCGATTATCGTTCCGCTTCACCGAACCTCCACATCGTGCCACGCAGGTGAAGCAACCGGGCCAAGGCGATCGGAGCCCTATCCTTGTCCCGGCAGGCCACACCCCACCCACAAGGGGCTCCTGGCCACACGGCCACCACCCGGCCCCCGTAGCTCAGTGGATAGAGCAGGTGCCTTCTAAGCACTTGGCCGCAGGTTCGAGTCCTGCCGGGGGCGCACAGCGAGGCCCCTCCTTCGGGAGGGGCCTTTTTCCTGGTCAGAGCAGGTTTCCGGAGAGTTGGGCGGAGCCGGATACGCCCCTTGGCGGGCAGCGGACGTGTCCGGCTGGCTCCGGCTCATCCCGCGTTTCTGCGGGTGGCCTCGGTGAATACGCGGTGGAGTTTTCAGACTCTCGCCGTGGCGGGGTCGGGCAGCTCCCCCGCTCCCTCGATCCGCTGCTTCAGGTCGTCGAGCTGGCCGTCGATGCACCGTGCGTAGGTGGCGAGGAGGACGGGGACGCTGTTGCCCGCCCACTCGGCCACGGTCGCGGGCGGTACGCCGGCGTTGAGCCAGTTCGTCAGGCAGGTGTGCCGGAGGTCGTACACGCGGCGGCCAAGCGGGGTCCCGAATTCGTACGAGGTGAGCACTGAGCATCCACCTCCGGCCCGAACAGCAGTCGGGAGAGCCGCCGCGGACTCATGAGCGCGTCACGCACCGCCGGCACGTCGTCTTGCTGCTTCTCGTCCTCTACGAGGATGGACTGCCCCAGCAGATCCCCGAGCGGAACCCGCAGGATGCGCGCCAGCTCCGCGAGCATGTCGACCCGGGGCGGCTTGCGACGACCGGACTCGGCCTTCGCCAGCCAGTCGGTGCTACGGCCGACCAACCCGGCCAGGACCTCTTGCGTGTAGCCGCGGCGCTTCCGGTAGCACGCGATTCGTTCGCCGATGCTGAGGTGATCTCCAAGACCACGCATGGGGTGTTGCCTCCCGCTGCTGAGTAGGGGCGTCTCTCACGGTACCGACGCAGACACGGATGGGTAGGTGACCACCCACGACGACGGAAAGCATGGGTGGTAGGGCAGGCGAAAGCCCGGACAGAATGCCCGGGCTTTCGGGAGCAGCAATCCGGGATGGCGCCCCAGTTGACCCGCTGACGCATGGCTTAGCAAAAAGGCGCCCGCGGTACCTCATAGAGGGTGCGACGCTGGGCGCCTACAACGCGGTAGGACTCCGGCCGTGAGCTTTGATAAAGTGCTCGTCCGACAAGCAGTCGAGCACTTGGCGCAGCGCGGTGCGGCCGATCTCAAATTCGGCGCTCCGGCAGGAGTTTGTCGCCTGGACTATCACAGCTCTCGGCCTTCGCGCGAGACTCTTCTGCTGCTTCTCGATCACCACCACGGGCATAGGCCATAGAAGACATTTCCCACACCTCTCGGATCTGAGACTGCTCGGCTCCCGATGCACCTAGAGTGACGGCCAACTCCGCCCAAGCCTCACCACTTAGGAACCAGTCCTGAACCTCAGCAAAAATCGCAGCAGCCCGCCTGCCTGCGATGGCAGCTTCCTCAAATCGACGCAATTCCCGAAGGGTGGTACCGAGATTGTTCCAGGCAGCGGCTTCGTTATGGACATCTTGGGACCGCTGGTGCAACTCAAGGGCCGTCTGGTGAGCCTGCAGGGCTTCATCGAAGCGGCGCAGTTCCTTAAGCGCGAGACCGAGATTATGCAAGGCACCGGCCTCATCTCGTTGGTCGCCAGCCTGCCGGTGAAGACGAAGGGCCGTTTGATGGGCATGGAAGGCTTGATCGAAGCGACCTAGTTCCTTGAGAGCGAGACCAAGACTGTTCCAGGCCATACCTTCACCGTTGATATTGCCAGACTGCCGAAACAGACGGAGGGCAGTTTGATGTGCATCAAGGGCTTCATCTGGGCGGCGCAACTTTTGAAGCGTAATACCAAGATTATTCCAGATGGCACCTTCATGCCTGGCAATCCCAAATTTCTTAAATAGGCGCAGGGCGGTTTCGTGAGCTTGAAGGGATTCATCAAATCGACGCAATTCACCAAGGGCGTGACCGAGGTTGCTCCAAGCGTTAACTTGACCTACAGAATCTTTGAGAGCAAGGCAAGCGTCAAGGGCGAGGGAGCTGACAGCGAGCAGGTCTTTGAGGTGCCGTCGCCAGCGCAAGTGGTAGTGCATAGCAACGCTCAGGTCGCGGCTTGCTTCAAGGCTGATGTGGGCGGCGGAAACCAGGTTCTCACGTTCAGCGTCGAACCAATCTGCCGCCTTTTCGAAGTCTGCGAACCGCGAGGAGGGAGGCCTGCCAAAAACGAAATGGCTATCCGCGGCTCGGGCATGCTCTACGTAGTATTCGACTAGCCGATTCCGTGCCTGCTCATAGCGGCGGCGCGGAGAGCGCCCGCTATTCGTAATCAATTCAGCTTGCTCGAGGGCATAGGCTCGCAGGAGGTCGTGCATTTGCCACCGGTTGCGGTTGGCGGGATTTCGTTCAATTAGATGACTGGCGGCTAGCCTCCCTAGAAGTCGTTCAGTAACCGACTGGGACTCGTCGACCAGCACCATGGCTGCGGCAGTTGCGATATCAGGGCCCGGATTAAGTGACAACAGGCGGAAAAGGTCTTGCTCTTGTGGAGAGAGGCGCTCTAGAGACTGAGCAAAAGTAGTGCGCAGGCTCCGTTCGCCGTCGTCCAGACCGTTGAGGGCAGCCTCAGGCTGAGAAAGCGCCTCAGCCCGCTCTGACAGTGGCTGACTGGGATCCTGAGCCAAAAGCGCTGCAGTGATCTGTAGAGCCAGCGGCAAATATCCACAAGACAAAGCTACTCGCTCAGCCGCTTCCGGCTCCTGCTCTATCCTCTCATCGGCAGGGTCATTGGTTTTCAGCGCCGAATCCAGCAGGGCAACGGCATCCTCTGGCTGGAGTTGATGAATGATCCGCATGCGGCCTAGCCCTGTGAGCCGATGTCGCGAAGTGATAAGCATCCCATGATGCCCTGGCGGCAGCAACGGCTGCACCTGAGTAACGGCGGACGCATTGTCAGCCACAACCAGCAAACGCTCGCCTGCCTCTTGCCGCGCATTCAACTGCGACCGATACAAGGCTTCCCGCCCTATCCCGGGCGGCGGAAGATGCTCAAGCTGCACTCCGAGCGATCGCAGGAGTGCTTCGAGAGCGTCATCCGCTTGGGTTGGGCTTGGGTCATATCCACGTAGATCGACCAGCAGAACGCCAGTGTACCAACCTTGCTTCTGCACCCTGTGTCCAGCCGCATAGGCCAGAGTAGTCTTTCCGACCCCGCCCCACCCTGATAGGACGATTACCGCGGGCCCGCTAGCGCGATCGGGATCCATTACGCCCATAACGAAATCAAGATCGTCATCACGACCAGTGAATCCTGGCGGCAACTGCGGCAATGCGTCCAGTGCAGTGGGAACCGGCGCGTATTGCTGAACATAGGTATTCGTAGTTTGCGTCCCACTACCGAGCACCTGACTACGCTCGAACGACGCCCCCGCGAAGTTACCCCCGGTCCGCTGCCCTTGCCTCGGGGACCTGTCTTTCGCCCCGCCGCTCTTGCGCTTCCCGGACTTCTTCTTTGCCCCCACGCCTTCCGCCCGCCTCGCTACCGATTGATCGTGTTGTTCTGCGTGCCGCTGCCGAGAACTTGACTGTCGGTGAAGGTCGCGTTACTGAAGTCGTTGTGTGTGCTCTGTGCCGGCGCCTGGGATCGCGCCTGCTCAATCAAAGCTTGCAGCTCAGCGACCACTTGCTGTTGCTCCCCCTCAGGAAGTTGCTCCAGGAGCATCTCCAGACGGGTCTGCCAGCGCGTCACCAGAACCGTCTGCACCCGCTCCGACCCAGTGCCGTCGCCTGCCGACTCCAACTCGGCCCGCGTCTGATCCAGCCGCTCCAACTCCGCCTGCTCACGACCCGTGTCGCCGCGACCGAGGATGCGTGCCACACCGCTACGCATCCCGGCCCAGGCATCGGTCGCCGCCGCCTGCACGATCGCCCCGCCACCAGCCGCAGCCACTGCAATCAGACCCTCGACCAACACGACGACACCTCCACAGAGCAATGGACAAGAAGCCCAGCGTAGGACGAGACTCCCCGCTCGATCAGCCGAACTACCAACCTCCCTCTCCGGCACTTCAGGTCCAGACGGACGCGCATCAGTCGCACGCTCCTGCTCCAGGTGCCGGGGGACGGAAGCAACAATCTGCGGGCCCTGGTCTCTCTCAATCACGGTCAGGGCGCCGTCGTTCGTGAGGGCCACCAACCCGCCGCTGGGGGTGGCCTCGCTCTACGTCTGCAGGCTGAGTCGCGACCTGAGACGCGATGAGTCGCAATGTTTGTCTCGCGTGCACCCCCTCCTGACCTGCGCTGAGACGCGATGAGTCGCTTGAGTCGCGATATTTCAGAAACTAGATGGAACATGCTCTACCAAGCACCCGGAGTCAGGCCCTCCGGATGATGCGCGGGGAAGGCTCTGCGAGTGCGCATCGGAGGGCATCGAAGTGGCTGGTCAGGGTCCTAGGGGCGCTGCTGCGGCCAAGTCCCTTCTAAGCACTTGGCCGCAGGTTCGAGTCCTGCCGGGGGCGCTCCGCGTAAGACCCTCCTTCGGGAGGGTCTTTTTGCTGGTCAAAGGTTGTTCTCCGTCGGTGGCGGGGGCGGCAGGCAGGCGGCCTCGGATGGCTCGTTCTGTCCGGCTGGAACCGGCCAGAAGCAACCTTCGGCGGGCCGTCCGGCCCGAAAACGGCCGAAGTTTCGGGGCGGTCTCTCGGCGGGGCCGAGGGGACAAATCGGCATTCGGGTTGAAGCTGCGATCGCGCCCGGATCATCCTTACCGTCATGTCTCTCGCCGCCGCACTCGACGTGTCACACCTGGCCGACTACGCGTACGACTGGGCTCTGGTCGACGTAGAGACATCCGGCCTGATCGCCCGGCGTGACCGGATCCTCTCGATCGCGGTGCTGACCTTCGGGCCGGACGGGACCCAGACCGACGAGTACTCCACCCTGCTGAACCCCGGCTGCGATCCAGGCCCCGTGCACATCCACGGCCTGACCGCGGAGCGGCTGAGCGGCGCCCCGACCTTCGGGCACGTGGCCGGACGGATCGGGGCGCTCCTGCAGGACCGCGTCATGGTGGCCCACAACGCACAGTTCGACTACGACTTCCTGGCCCATGAGTTCGCCCGCGCCCGGCTCTATCTCCCCGTCACCCAGCGCCTGTGCACCCTTGCGTTGAATCGGCGTGTGGAGCCGCCCTCCGCCGACCTCAGCCTGGCGTCGCTGGCCGCTCACTACGGCGTGCCGCAGACCCTCGCCCATGACGCGCTGGACGATACGCGCGTCCTCGCGGGAATCTTCCGGTCTTCCCTCTCCGAAGCCGCGCGGCTGGACGTCCCGCTGCCGCTGGTGCCCTGCCCTCCTCGGCAGGATCCGCAGTTCGCACCGAATCCACCGAAGGCCCCGTGCGCCTACCGGAACCCGGGCCGCCTGACACCCGGCGGTCCGCTCGTCCAAGGCATGAAGATCGCCATCACGGGCGAGACAGCGACCTCCCGGTCCGAACTGGTGGCCCGGTCCGTCGCCGTCGGCCTGAACATCATGTCGTCGGTCAGCCGGCACACCAGCGCTCTCGTCACCAACGACGCGGCCTCGGGCTCTGCGAAGGCACGGCGCGCGATCGCCGAAGGCGTCACGGTCATCGACGAGCACGAGTTCCTCAAGCTGTTGGGAGAGGTGAGTCCCGGAACGCCGCACGAGAGCCAGACGCAGAAGAAGACCCCGGAAGCGACTTCCCCGGCCGCTCCGCCTACGACGCCGACGCCGTCCCCCGCTGCGGCCGCAGCCGTCGCGGACGTGCCGGCGCCCAGGCGACCCGAGCCCGCGCATTCCGCCAAGCCGTTCGGCCGTCGGCGGATCCTGATTCTGGGCGGCACCCACGAGGAGGCATCCGCTGCCCGGGCCAGGGTCGTCGAGCTGGGCGGGGCCGCCGCGATCAACCTCTCGGCGAGCGTCACCGACGTCGTCCTCTTCCCCGGGGGAGAACTCGACCGCCGCATGACCCGCATCACCGCGTTGGAGCTTCCGGTCCACGCGCACGGATGGCTCGGATCCCCCACCTCCGAGTCGGCCGACGTCCCCGCCCAGGACCATGAGATGACCGAGGTCCTGCCGCGCGGCGGGGTCATCGATCTCCCCACACGTGCCACCGCCGGCCAGTGGCACGTGAGTGCCTCCTGGGCGCAGCAGACGAACTGCGAGATCGACGTCGTCGCCTTCGTCCTCGACGAGGACGAGCAGGTCTCCTGCGACGGGGACTTCGTCTTCTACAGCGCGTCGGAGAGCCCTGACGGAGCCATTCGTCTCCTCTGCGACGGCCCGACCGAGCAGACCATCGCCGTCGACCTCGCGGCACTGCCTCCTGCCGCCCACAGGATCGCGATCGCCGCCGCCATCGACGGTGCCGCCACCTTCGGGGACGTCGGAGCTGTCCAGATGACCCTCGCACCGGGCGTCGACGCTCCGGCCACGGCCCAGGCCACTTTGGACGCCGCCACCAGCGAACGCACCCTGCTCCTCGCCGAGATCTACCGCCGGGGCCCGCGGTGGCGCTTCCGCGCCGTCGGCCAGGGCTACGACCATGGCCTGGAGACCCTCGTACGTGGATACGGCGTCGACCTGGAGTAACCCTCGTCGCCTGCCAGATGGCGAAGGTTCCCCAGCCCCTCGGGGCCGAGAGCGAGGGCTCGTGGTTGCCCTGCCCGTACAGGGCTCCTCCCCGAGGTCGGGGTTCTGGGCAGTCGTTCCAGTGAGTACGGCCGCATCCGCGTGCCCGGGGACGCGACGATCTGCGGAACACGGATCGTGGTCTGCGTGAGCAGGTACGGCTCCCTCGCCGACGTCTGCGCCGACAATCCGGGCGCTTTCCTCGGCACGGACGAAGCCCGTGAGAAGGACGCGCTGGATGCCGCCGACCTCGCCACAGTGGAACAGGTGCTCCTCCGCTGTCCCTGCGGATCAACCCACCACCTCGGTCCACCGGCTACGGTGCCGCCATGCTCTTTGGACCGGACGCCGAGATACACAGCCGAGAACAACTGGTCGTCTTCCTCCAGGACCTGCATCAGGAGTTCCACGCCGGCGGTCACGAGTGGGAGAACAACACCTTGGAGGCTTTCCTGGAGGCGCTCGCCGCCTGGGTGGACGATTCTCCAGGCGCATACCGGAACGCCGCCGAGACGGTCCCTTCCGGTGGGAACTGGACCTTCCTGGCCCGTGCTCTCCGCGCGGCCACGAACTACGAGTAACGCAAGGACGGCGCCAGACGCCAGGAAAGTGTCATGCCGTACGACAGGACAGGGGTCCCGTTGAAGTGCACCTTGGTTCCCGCGTTCTCCTGACGGACACCCCCTGTCGACGGCCACCCGTCGAGCACAGCGGGCTACACACAGGGACCGCGCTCGCAGGTCACCGGGAGCCCCCGTCGCACGGCTCTGGGCAGACCTGTGCCAGACGCGCCCTGCGAGATACCCTTTCTACATGACCGAAATGAGCAATGAAGTCCATTTGGCGGTCGCATCTCGTTCGAGCAGGACATCAATGTGGCCCAGGGCGCACAGGTAATCGCCATCATTCAGGCCCCCGCGGGTCTGATCCATGCCACTCCCGGCCCCGAGCCGCCCGGTTCGCCCCCCGAGCTCGCCCTGACGAGGGAAGAGGGCGTCCGAGAGCTGCCTTCCCGTGGCCGGTCGGCGCGGCAGTCACTGCCGGAGAGTCCTCGTCGCGCGCTCGACGCCTCTGGTGCCAAGACCGTCCCGGAGAAGATCACCGCCTTCGCCGCCTACCTGACACTGGTGGAGGGCCGTGAGACATTCGGCCACCAGGATCTTCGAAGACTCTTCGAGCGGGCGCGTGAGCGCATCCCCACGCACTTCTCGCGGGAGTTCGACAAGGCCGTGCGGGCCGGCTGGATCCACGAGGGAACGGAGAGGGGCTCCTACTACCTCTCGGACTCCCTGCTGGATCTCCTCGAAGACGGCTACGAGAGCCACCGGAGCAAACGCACCCGTACGTCTTCGGCATCCACGACCACCGCCCGCGCGAACGCACGGCGGAAACCACGCGCACTCACCGTCCCCGACGACTTCTCCGAGATCGACCACATCCCGGCGTCCATCGACGGCGTGCCGCCCTACCAGCAGGTCAAGCTCAAGCGCGACCGGCTCCTCTGGGCGATCAGGCTGGCGAAGGAACTGGGTGTACCGGCGTTGAAGTCCAACGACGTCACCTGGCTGACCGACAAGCTCGGCGACGCCATCCTCTCCCGTGACATCTCGGCTCACTTCAGGGGCCTGCATCGCGACGGCCTCGCCAATCGATCAGTGATCGACAACGCCATGCGGATCACGGAGAAGGGTGAGGAGTACCTCGCCGCCCTCTGACCCGCGTATTCAGCAGACCGGCCTCGGCGGGCATCCGCGCCAGCCGTTCGACCGCCTGGGCCGATCCCATCCAGCCACCCGCGAAGCGGCGGCCGTCGAAGGTGCTCAGGGCGATCCCTTCGTGTCCCGATGACACCCGGCGCCGCGCGCGTACGAGGGCGACTGCCCGTCGGGCCGCAGCGCCATCGAGCACGAACGACTCTGGCCGAGGTCCGGCGACATGCGCGCGCAGCTGGTCGATCTGCGGGGCCCACTGGCCGGAGCAGCATGTGAGGTGGCCGGCCTGTGTGGAATCGACCTGCGGGATCGCCGGAGCCGGAAGACGCCTGATCCCTTCCGCCCGGCGTTCCCGGCGTTCCCGGTGTTCCCGGCGTTCCCGGCGTTCCCGGCGTTCCCGGTGCTCCCCGTGTTCAGGACGGCTGGTGGGCAGTGGAGGTTTCCGGGGATGTGGGGTCCGTCGCTGTCGGCGGCAGCTCGGTGAGGAAGGTGCGGATCTCCTCGGCCTCGGGGACCGCGAGGGCCGTGTAGAGGTCGAGGGCCTGTCGGGCGTGGTCGTGGGCGAGGGGGACGCGGCCGAGGTCGCGGTGGACATGCGCGAGGCCGTTGTGGGCGCGTGCCTGTTCGGGGAGGTAGCTGCACTCCCGGGCGAGGGTCAGCGCGGAGTCGAACTCGGTCGCCGCCCGGTCGAGGTCGCCCAGGGACCGGGAGGCTTCCGCGAGGGCGTTGAGGGACTCGGCCTCGTCCCCGGGGAAGTCGAACCGGCGGCTCAGGTCGAGGGCTTCGTCGTGATGACGCCGGGCCTCGTCGTAGCGGCCCTGCTGTTGGTACAGCAGTCCGATGTTGTTCAACACGACGGTCTCGCCGATGCGGGATCCCGTCTCGCGGTACACGTGCAGCGCTTGTCGGTGGTGCTCGTGGGCGTCCTCGTGGCGTCCTTGGCGTTCGTGGACGATGCCGAGGTCGGTCAGGCATCTCGCTTCGCCACCACGGTCGCCGAGCTCCTGGAAGAGCGCGAGGGCCCGCACGCAGTGGTCGTGGGCCCGGTCGTATGCGCGCCGCCGCGTGAAGACGGTGCCGAGGGCGGCCAGTGCGCTGGCCATCGCGCCCTGGTCGCCGGTCTCGCGCGCGAGGTCCAGGGCGTTCCGGAAGTGCTCGGCCGCTTGCTCGAAGGCGCCATGCCACCAGAAGTACACCTGGCCGCGGTCGATGAGCGTGCGTGTCTCGGCCGCCGTGTCGCCGCTCAGGCGGGCGGCTCGCAGTGCCAGGCCGTTGAGGGCCAGCGCGTCGGCCTGGTGGCCGTGGCCCAGCAGGTATCGGTGCAGGGTGGCGGCCAGTCGGCTGGTGTGGGAGTGCCAGTCGTGCTCGGCCGCGTACTGGCCTGTCGCCATGAGGTTCGCGCGTTCGCAGTCCAGCCAGGTGATCGCCTCGGCCTCGTCCCGCGGGGGCCAGGAGGGGGTGTCCGGTGCGGGGATGCGTGGCCTGCGGTTCTTGCCCTCGGGGTAGAGATGGTCGATGGCGATGCTCGCGGTGTGGAGATAGTGGTGGAACAGTCGGCCGAGTGCCTCGCTCTGGGCCTCGGAGGGTTCCTGGGCGGCGGTGGCCAGGGCGTGTTCGCGCAGCAGGTCGTGAAAGGTGTAGCGGCCGAGCTGGTGCTGGGACAGGACGTGGGCGTCCAGGAGGTCTTCGAGGAGTGCCTCGGCCTCGTCGAGCGGGAGGCCGGCCAGCGCGGCGGCCGCCTCGGGCCCGATGTCACGGCCCGGCTGCAGCCCCAGCAGCCGGAACATGCGCTGCTGGTCCGGCGTCAGCTGCTGGTAGGACAGCGTGAACGCCGCCGCCACCCCCCGCTCGGAGGTGGCCAGTTCGGCGAGGCGTCGGCGCTGGTCGCCTAGCCGGTCGGCCAGGTGAGCGACGGTCCAGCGGGGTCGGTGGTGAAGGCGGGCGGCGGCGATGCGGACGGCCAGCGGCAGGAAGCCGCACAGCTGCAGGACGTCGAGGACGGCCAGGGGCTCGGCGGCCGCCCGCTCGCCCACGATCGCCGTGAAGAGTTCGACAGCGTCGGCTGCGGGCAGCACGTCCATGGACAGGGCGTGCGCCCCGTCCAGGTCGGTCAGCCGCCGGCGGCTCGTGATCAGGAGGAGGGCGCGGGAGGAGGCGCCCGGCAGCAAGGGACGTATCTGCTCGGTGCCGAGGGCGTTGTCCAGTACGGCCAGCACCCGGCGGCCGGCGAGCTCGGAGCGCCACAGCGCGGCGCGATCGGCGACCGACGCCGGCATCTGCTGCGCGGGCACACCGAGTTGTCCGAGGAGGACCTCCAGCGCGGCGCCGGAGTCGAGCGGCACCTGACCGGCGGTGTGGGCCTGGAGGTCCACGAAGAGCTGCCCGTCGGGGAACCGGTCGGCGAGTCGGTGCCCCGCGTGGACCGCGAGCGTCGTCTTGCCGACCCCGGCCATCCCGTCGATCGCCGAAATCGTCACGACGGCGCCGCTGTTGCCCGCCCACTGGCGGGTCAGCCCGTCGAGTTCGCCGTCGCGTCCGGTGAAGTCCGGGACGTCGAACGGCAGGAAGTTGCCTCCCCGCGGCTTCTCCTGCGCCGCGGCCGGTGGCGGCCGCAGATCGGGGGCGTCCCGGAGGATGTCCTGTTCCAGCTTGTTGAACGCGTGCCCCGGGTCGAGTCCCTGTTCTTCGGCCAGGTTCGAACGGAAGGTCCTCGCCACGTCCAGCGCGTCGGTCTGGCGTCCGGCACGGTGCAGGGCGAGCATCAGCCGGCAGCACAGCCGCTCCCGCAGGGGGTGGGCCGCCACGTGGACGGACAGCTCGTCGATGAGGTCGTCATGACGGCCCAGGGACAGCTCCAGCTCGGCCAGACGCTCGACCGCCGTGAGACGCTGCCCGTTCAGGCGTCCTCTGGCGCCCTGGACGTAGTGAGCCGTGATGTCGGCCAGCGGCTCTCCCCGCCACAGCGCCAACGCCGTACGTATCCGGTCCACGGTGGCCACCGGGTCCTCCGGGGCGGCCGACGATGTGGCGATCAGGCCGGTGAACTCGTCCAGGTCGAGCTGTCCCGGCTCGGGGGTGATCACGTATCCGGCGGGCCGGGTGACCAGCATCCGGTCGTTTCCCGAAGCCCGGAGCATCCGCCGGATCGCGGCGATCGTGGTCTGGATCTGCGCGCGGGCCGAGTCCGGCGGCAGCGGCCCCCACATCGCGTCGACCAGGCGATCCGTGCTGACCGCCGCCCCGGCGTGCAGCAACAGGTAGGCGAGCACCGCGCGATGGCGAGGTGCCAGGCCGGGCACGTCGGAGCCGGGAACCACGACCTCCACCGGGCCGAGGATCGTGAACCGCATTCCGTCACTCCGGGGTCGCCAGCACGTGCGTAGAAGAAGCATCGGGAATCTATCAAGATCCACCGGCAAGGTACTCGGCATGCCCCTCCACGCCCTCAGTCGCGGAGCCCCGCCGACGAGGGCGCACACGTTCACACCAGCCTGAAGTGCTGCTCGATCACGAAAGTCACCACTTTGCCGACACCCGTGCACGTACACCCGCTCCAGACCGTCTCGCCCTTCGAGGTCGACGCGTGGCATCAGGTCGTCGCCGCCTCGATGGCCCACGACCTGCCGGACGTACCGCCGCCCGGCCCGGAGCAGATCCACGCCCAGCTCACCAAGCCCGCCCTGGGCAGTCGCCGGCTTTCCTGGCTGGCCACCGGTGCCGACGGCACCCCGGTCGGAGTCGCCGGCCTGCGGTTGTTCACCTCCGGAGGACAGGAGCACCTGGCCGAACTGGAACTCCACCTCGACCCCGCCCACCGCCGCCTGGGCATCGGCACCCTCCTGCTGTCGGCGGCGGTGGCGGCCTGCCGCGCCGAGAACCGGCGCAGCCTGATCACCACGGTCGCGGCCGGCGGTCCCGGCGAGGCCTTCAGCGAACGCCACGGCTTCCGGCGGGCGCTCACCCTGGATCACCTCATCCTGCGCCTCGACGAGGCAGACGGGTCCGACGTCCTGCGGACAGCCGATGCCGAGCACCCCGGCTACCGGCTGACCAGCTGGACCGGAACCGTTCCCGACGGCCTCGCCGACGCCTTCGCCGCGGCCAAGAACGCGATGAACGACATGCCCGTAGGAGACCTGGACTACGGCAGCGTGGCGTGGGACGCCGACCGCGTCCGCGCCATGGGCCGCGTGGTCGCCGAGCGTGGGGACACCCTGCTGACCATCGCCGCCGTCCACGACGACGGCACCATGGCCGGCTACACCGAGATCCTTCTCCCTCAGGGCGCGGGTCCGCGCGCCCAGCAGTACGACACGGCGGTCGTGCCGGCACACCGCGGCCACGGTCTCGGGCTGTGGGTCAAGGCCGCCATGGTGCGGCGGCTGCGCGCCGAGCACCCCGACGTCGTCGAGATCGAGACGGACAACGCCGACGACAACAGCCACATGCTGGCCGTCAACCACCGACTGGGGTTCCGCTCCTACCGGCGCACGCACGAGCTTCAGCTCGACGTGCCCGCGTCCTGATCCCCGTACACCCCCTCCACCGAAGAAGCGAGAAGCCCTTGCGCAAGCTGACCTACTACGTCTCCGCCACCCTCGACGGCTTCATCGCCGGGCCCGAGGGCCAGTACGACTTCCTCCCCTTCGAAGGGGAGGAGGCCGCCGCGATCCTGGCGGACTTCCCCGAGACCATGCCCACCCCCGCCCGCGAGCCGTTCGGCGTCGCCGACCGGGCCGCTCAGCGCTTCGACACGGTCATCATGGGCCGCGCGACCTACGACCCGGGCCTCAAGGCCGGGCTCACCAGCCCGTACGCCCACCTGAACCAGTACGTCGTCTCCCGCACGCTCGTCAGCCCGGATCCGGCGGTGACCGTCGTGGACGACCCCGTCACGCTCGTCCGCGAGCTCAAGGAACAGGACGGCATGGACATCTGGCTGTGCGGCGGAGGCAAGCTGGCGGCCGTACTGCGCGACGAGATCGACGAACTGATCATCAAGCGCCAACCCCTTGTCATCGGATCCGGGATCCCCCTGTTCGACGGCCCCTTCGCTCCGACGCGCTTCGCTCCCGTCAGCACGCGGTCCTTCGACTCCGGGTTCGCCATCACCCGCTTCGCGAAGGTGCGGTCATGAACGTCTCCGGCTCCGCCCTCTCCCTGACCGTGGCCGATGTGGACGCCTCCCGCGACTTCCTCTGCACCCACCTCGGTTACGCGGTGACCACGGCCGACGAGGGCTTCGCGGCCCTGACACGCGGGGACGCCGCCGTCGACGTCATCCTGCTCCGCGAAGGCGCGGACATCCTCGCGCCCGAGCAGTGCGCCCAACGGGCGGCCGGCCTGATCCTGGCGCTCACCGTCACCGACCTCGCGGCGGAGGAGGCCCGGCTGCGCGCGGCGGGTGCTCCCCTCACGATGCCGCTGCGCGAGGAGCCGTGGGGCGAACGGCTGCTCCAGATGACCGACCCGAACGGTGTCGTCGTCCAGCTCGTCGAATGGACGGCCGCCGCCGATCCGGCCGACCACGACGAGAGCGCCGCCATGACGGTGATCACCCCCTCATCGGACCACGTCACCGTCTCCCCGAACGCGACCATGGCGGGTCTGGCGGCTCCCAGCCGCGGCAGCACCGCGCTCAGCACGTGGACCGTCACGATGAACGCCGGCGCCACCGGCCCCGCACACTCGATCAGCCGTGAACAGGTCTGGACGGTCACCGCAGGGGCCCTGGAGGTGACCTGCGGTGGCCGGAGCGAGAAGGTCACGGCCGGGCAGACCCTGATCCTGCCGCCGAACCTGGTCCGCCGGATCCACGCCCCGGAACAAGCCGAGGCCCACGTCTCGATGCCCGCCGACGGAGTGGCCTCCGTCCCCGGTACCGACGGCGCCCGTGAACTGCCCTGGGCCCGCTGACCACCACCGCCGCGGTCCGGGGTCGGTGGCCAGTCACAGCAGCCGGCGGTTGTGCCGCCCGGTGACGGAGAGTCAGGCGTGGATCTGCTCGACCGTGGGCCTGGGCTCCTCGGGCAGATCGACGGCGAGCGAGGCCGACACGACCGCGTGCCAGACGGTGGCGTCCTCGGGCGATAACCGGGCGAGGGGAACGGAGTTGATCATGGGTGACTCCTCGGTGAGGATGACTCTGTCGCCTGCGCGGGGGCCGGGAGCGGCTCGGTGGAGCCGCTCCGGTGATCGGCCCAGCCTGTGCCACCGCGTGCGCTCGGGCCATCGTGTTTTTCCACGTCGGTGCCGGTGTCGGTGACGGCGTCGGTGTCGGCGTCTGCGTCGGCGACCGAAGAGGAGGGCCCATGAGTGGTACGGGTGAGGTGCCCGGGCCTCCCGGCTGGCGGGTGTTCGTCGTCGGGGGCGCGTCGGGGATGGGGAAGACCGGTGTCGCGCGGGCACTGGCGCGGCGGTACGACGTGCCCGTCGTGGAGGTCGACGACATCGTGGAGGCGCTGCTCGCGGTGACGCTGCCCGAGCACCTGCCGGAGGTCCACTACTGGCGCACGCACCCGGAGGCCGCCCGTCGGGCGCCCGAGTCGGTGGTCGAGCGGCAGATCGCGATCGCCGAGGCGCTGGTCCCGGCGGTCGAGGCGGTCGTGGCCAACCACGTGGGCACCGACACCCCGGTGGTCCTGGAGGGCGACTACCTCCTGCCCCGCGTGGTGACGCCCGGCGGCCCGGTCCGTGGCGTCTTCCTCCACGAGGACGACGAGGCGCAGGTGACGGCCAACTACCTGCGCCGGGAGCCGGAGGCCGGGCCGCAGCGCCATCGCGCCCGCGTGAGCGTGCTCTACGGCCGATGGCTCGCCGCGCGGGCGCGCAAGGCCGGTGTGCCGGTCGTCGCTCCGCGTCCGTGGGAGGACCTGGCCGATCGCGTCGGGAGGCTGGGGGGCGCCGCCGCGCAGCCCGTCTGACGATGTGGACCGGGTCCGGGCGGCGGGACGGCGGGACGCAGAGGCGGCCTCGACCGGTCCCCCGGGCGCGGACTCCGTACAGCGGCTCCGCGCGGCCGGGGCCGCCTCCGCGGCCGCTGCTAGCCTGCGGCTCATGATCAAGGGCAGCCCGGACGGCCGAATAGCCCGCCTGGCCCGCGTGGCGGGAGCCAGCGGGCCGGAGCGCGTGCTGATCGCCGCCAGCTTCGTCAACAGGGTCGGGAACGGCCTGTTCAACGCGGCGTCGGCACTCTATTTCACCCTGATCGTCGGCCTGCCGGCGGCGCAGGTCGGGGCCGCGCTCACCATCGCCGGACTGATCGGCCTGTTCGCGGGGATCCCCGGGGGCCATCTCGCCGACCGGCGCGGCGCCCGCACGATCATGATGCTGGCCCTCGCGGTCCAGGCGGTGTCGATGTCGGCTCTCGTGCTCGTCGAGAGCTGGACCGCGCTGACCGTCCTCGCGACGGTCGACCAGATCGCCGCGGCGGCCGGCGGGGCGGCCTGGGGCGCTCTGGTGGCCCGGGTCGGGACCGAACGCCCGGCGCTGTTCCGGGCGAAGCTGCGCACCTTCGTCAATCTGGGCGTCATCTTCGGAACCGTGGGTTCGGGGCTGGCGGTGGCGGCGGACACCCGCGGCGCCTACGTCGCGCTGATCCTCGGCAACGCGGCGAGCTTCGCCCTGTGCGCGCTGCTCCTGTTCCTGCTGCCGCACTACCCGGCGCTGCCGGCACCGCCGCGGGAGCGCCGCCGGCCGGCCTTCTCGGACCGCCCGTACCTGACGTTCACCGCCCTGTACGGGGCCATGGGGCTGCAGTACTCGGTGGTGTCCCTGCTCCTGCCGATCTGGATCTCCCAGCACACCGAGGCGCCGCGCTGGACGGTGGCGGCGGTGTTCGCCGTCAACGCGGCCTTCTGCGTCCTCCTGCAGACCAGGATCGGCTCCCGTATCGAAACGCCGTACGACGGCGGCCGGGCGTTCCGCAACGCCGGTCTGCTCTTCCTCGTCAGCTGCCCGATGATGGCGCTGGCGGCGTACACGCCGGTCTGGGCGGCGGCGGGGCTGCTCGTCGCGGCGATCTTCGTCCACAGCCTCGGGGAGATCTGGGAGTCCTCGGCGGGGTTCGCCCTGGGCTTCGGCCTCGCGCCCGACCACGCCCAGGGCCAGTACCAGGGCCTCCTCGGCCTCGGCTTCAGCGCGGGCCAGGCCCTGGCCCCGGCGATCCTGACCACGGTGGTGCTCGGCCTCGGCACGGCGGGGTGGCTGCTCCTCGCGGCGTTCTTCGCGGCCCTGGGGGCAGCCGGGCCCGCGCTGGCCCGTTGGGGAGTCCGAACCCGGCCGCGGCAGGCCGTCGCGCCCGCGTGACCCCTGCCGCCGTGGGTGCCCCCGCCCGGGAGGTGGGTCATTCTTGGGATATGGGTGCCGTACGTGATGGGTCCGGGGTGATGGGGCGGAGTCGTGGCCGAGGGTCGCGCTCGGCTCTGGTCGGCGTGGCCGCCGCCCTCGTCGTGGGCTTCACCGCGTCGGCCGGTTGCGCAGGCAGCGACGGCGCCGGTACCGGTACCGGTGCCGGTGTGACTACCGGTGTCAGTACCGGTGCCACTGGCGATCACCGTGTCAGTACGTCCGTCGGCGCGCCCGGGCCCGTGTCGCTCGCTCCCCCGGTCGCCGCCCCTTCCCCCACGCCTACCCCCACCCTCTCCACATCCCCGGCTCCCTCGCCCCGTGGGCCGGTCGCCGCCGAGATGTCCATACCCTCGATCGGTGTCGAGGACCTCGACGTCCTGCCGTACGAGGGGACGACCGACGACCGCGCGGGCACCCGTATCCAGGACCGTGGCGTCGCCGCGAGCCCCCATGGCGCGCGCGGTGGGGTGGGGCCCGGTGAGGTGGGCAACTACCTGGTGACCGCCCACCGGCTCTCCGCCGGCGGGCCCCTGCGTGACCTGCCCTCCATGGAGGTGGGGGACCAGGTGCACGTCACCGCCGACGGCACCGTCTACACGTACGAGATCGTCGAGACCCGGACCACGTCCTTCCGCTCGGCCCGCTCGCTCGCCGAGCAGCGGGCCGCCGTGCCGGGCGAGCCGGGCGAGAAGCCCACCCGGGCCATGATCACGCTCTCCACCTGCGCGACCCCCGAGGACAACGCCGCGGGCAACTTCTGGCGGGACGCCCAGCACAACCCCGAGCACCGCATCGACAAGGTCGGCGTCCTCACGTCCACGCGGCCCGCCTAGCCTCCCGGCACGTCGGCACGCACAGGCGCCGCCTCAGCGCAGGCGGTGCGGCAGGCGGACGCGGACCAGTGTCGTGTCCACGTCGCTGTCGACCAGGCGCCCGTTCGCGTCGAAGGCCTCCGGGCCGTCCGTCATGCCGAAGTCGTTGTCGTTGAGGAGGACCAGGGTCGAGGAGCCCTCCACCGCGATGCCCTCGATCTTGCCGGGGACGCCCTCGACCGTGGCGAGGTCGACCACCAGGCGCTTCGCCAGGACCGGGGCGTCGGCTGAGGCCTCGTCGTCGAGCTGCTCCAGGGCCGGGCTCGCCGTCGTGTCCCACGGGGAGCCGAGGATGTCGTCGCCGCGGCGGAGCCGTACCTCGTAGACGCGGGAGGCCTTGTCCGTGCGCTCCTGGACCAGCACGCGGTCGCCGCCCAGGGCCACGATCGAGGAGATCTTCAGCTCCGACGTCTTCGTCTGGCCGGGCTCGACGACGCCCACCGGGTCGAAGCGGTACGCGTACTCCGCCGTGACCCGGTTCTTGCGGGTCGAGAAGCGCAGCAGGCGGGTGTTGCGGGAGTCCTCCCCGGCGGCCTTGTCCGGGTTGAGCAGCGGGCTCTGCAGCGCCATCACCAGGTCGCCGTCGGGCAGCAGCGCAAGGCCCTCGAAGCCGCGGTTGATCTTGCGCTTGAGGAGGATCGACGGGAGCGACTCGATCACCGGGTAGTCGGCGCCGGTCAGTCCGAGCCCCTTGGGGACGTGGCGGGCGAGGACCCGGCCCTTGGCGGAGACGTGCACCAGGGACGGGCCGTACTCGTCCACCAGCCAGAAGCTGCCGTCCCGGTCCCTGACGAGCCCCTCGGTGTCGAGGCCGTTCGCGTTGTACGCGAGCGGGGTCGTGGCGTTGTAGTCGTACGGGGCCTCGTCGCGGCCCGGCTGGTTGGGCAGGCCGGTGACGGGCGCGCCGGAGGCGGTGGTGAGCGGGAGGGACTTCAGCACCTGGATCCGGCCACCGGTCGCCCGGACCTTCACGATCGCCGGGTCGAAGCCGGGCACCGGGAAGGTGCGCCGCTTGTCCCTGCCGACCGCTATCTGGCCGTTGGGTCCCCGGTCGGTGACCGTCCAGTACTCGCCGCGCCGCTCGGCCGGGTACAGGTCGCTGCCGATGCCGCCCAGGTCGACGTCCCGGTCGTCGTCGACGCTGCCGGGCAGCAGGCCGTTGCTGAAGGCGGCCAGCGGGATGTCCGGCAGGGTCGAGGTGGAGACGACCCGGGCGGCGGAACCGTGCCGCGCCGGCTCCGCCTCGGCCGTACCCATGACCACCGTCAGCGCGAGCGCGGCGGACAGCGGAAGGACCACGACGGCGGGTCGGCGCATGAGGCGCGGATTCATCTGAACTCCCTCTGAACACATGGAATGTCGCCATGGAGGCGGCCTCATGGTCCAGTTCCGGCCACAACGGTGGGCGTCGGGTGTGCGACATCGGGGCGAGCCCTCGGTGAACGCACGGCTTCAGCCCCCGGTGAACGCACGGCTCCGGCCCCCGGTGACCGCACGGCTCCAGCCCTCGGGTGTCAGTGCCGGGGAGGACAATCGCGCCATGGTGATCACCGCGCGCGCCCTCAACCGCTCCACTCTCGCCCGGCAGCTCCTCCTGGACCGGGTGCCGATCGGTGTCGGGGACGCCGTGCGCCGGGTGGTGGCACTGCAGGCGCAGCAACCGGGCTCGCCCTACGTGGCGTTGTGGAACCGCGTCGCCGGCTTCGATCCCGCGCGGCTCGACCAGGCCGTGGAGGGTTTCGAGCTGGTCAGGTCGACCCTGATGCGGCTCACGCTGCACCTGGTGCACGCCGAGGACTACCGGGCCTTCCGCGAGGCCATGGAGCCGACCCTGCGCGGTTCGCGGCTCCACGACCCCCGGTACAAGGCGGCCGGGTTCACGGCCGACGACGCCGACGCGCTGCTGCCCGCTCTCCTCGACTTCGCCGGGGAGGCCCGGAGCGGGGCCCAGATGCGGGAGCGCCTGGAGGCGGCGCGGGGCGGGCCGGTGGAGGCCGTGGTGTGGCGGATGATGCGGCAGTACGCGCCGTTGTGGCACGCGCCGACGGGGCCGCCGTGGTCGTTCGGGGCGGCGCAGTCGTTCGTGACGGCGAGTGCGCCGCTGCCCGTGCTCGCTGATCCGGAGGCGGCGACGGCGGGGCTCGCCGTCCTGATCCGGCGCTATCTGGAGGGCTTCGGGCCGGCGTCCGTACCCGACATGGCGCAGTTCACGATGGCGCCGCGGGGGAAGGTGCGCGAGGCCGTACGGCTCGTCGAGGGCGAGCTGGAGCAGTGGGAGGGGCCCGGCGGGACCCTCCTGTACGACGTACCGGGGGCGCTTCGGCCCGACGCGGACGTCCCGGCGCCGCCCCGGCTCCTCGCGATGTGGGACAGCATCCTGCTGGCCTACGCGGACCGCAGCCGCGTGATTCCGGCCGAGTACCGCAAGCACGTGATCCGGGTGAACGGCGACACGCTGCCGACGCTGCTGGTCGACGGGTACGTGGCCGGGGTCTGGCGCCCCGTCGAGGGAGGCATCGAGGCCTCGGCCTTCCACCCGCTGCCCGCCCGGGTCTGGGCGGAGCTGGCGGAGGAGGCCGAGGCGCTCGACGGCTTCCTCGCCGCCCGTGACCGTCGTGTCTACAGCCGTTACGACCACTGGTGGGTCAAGGGGCTGCCCACGGTGGAGACCCGGGTGCTGCCGGGGCTCAGTCCTTCGCGGCCCTCAGCTGCTTGAGGGCGATGTTGAGCTGGAGGACGTTGACGCGGGGCTCGCCTATGAAGCCGAGGATGCGGCCGTCGGTGTGGGCGGCGACGAGCTCGTCGACCTGGGCGACGGTGAGGTGGTTCTTCTCCGCGACCCGGTGGACCTGGAGCCTGGCGTACTCCGGGGAGATGTGCGGGTCGAGGCCGGAGCCGGAGGAGGTGACCGCGTCGGCGGGCACGTCGGAGGGCTTGACGGTGTGGTCGGCCGTGGAGTTGTCCTTGACGACGGCGGCCTTGGCGTCCTTGACCCAGGTGATCAGGTCCTCGTTGTCGCCCGAGCGGTTGGTGGCTCCGGAGAGGATGATCGAGTACCGGGTGTTGACGCTGTTGGAGCCCAGGCCGTTGGACGGGCGCGGCTGGAACCACGTGAGGTCCGGGGCGGCCGTCTCCTCGCCCTCCTCGAGCGGGAGGTCGTAGGTCTGGCCGATCAGTTCCGAGCCGACGACCTTGCCGCTCGCGTCGGTGACCTCGGAGCCGTTCGCCTTGCCGGGGAAGGCCACTTGGGCGATGCCGGTGACGGCCAGCGGGTAGAGGACACCGCACACGACGGTGAGGACGAGGAGGGCACGCAGGCCCGCCCAGAGCACGCGGCCCGTGTTTCCTGCGGAGTTGTTCATCGTGGTCAGCCGATTCCGGGGATGAGGGAGATGAGGAGGTCGATGATCTTGATGCCGATGAACGGGGCGATCAGGCCGCCGAGTCCGTAGATCCCGAGGTTGCGCCGGAGCATCGAGTCGGCGCTGGACGGCCGGTAGCGGACGCCCCTGAGGGCGAGCGGGACCAGCGCGATGATGATCAGCGCGTTGAAGACGACCGCGGAGAGGATCGCGGACTCGGGCGAGGTCAGGCCCATGATGTTGAGCCTGTCCAGGCTCGGGTAGGCGACGGCGAACATCGCGGGGATGATCGCGAAGTACTTCGCCACGTCGTTGGCGATCGAGAAAGTCGTCAACGCGCCCCGGGTGATGAGGAGTTGCTTGCCGATCTCGACGATCTCGATGAGCTTGGTCGGGTCGGAGTCGAGGTCGACCATGTTGCCGGCCTCCTTCGCGGCCGACGTGCCCGTGTTCATCGCCACACCGACGTCGGCCTGCGCGAGCGCGGGGGCGTCGTTGGTGCCGTCACCGGTCATCGCGACGAGTTTCCCGCCCGCCTGCTCCCGCTTGATGAGGGCCATCTTGTCCTCGGGGGTGGCCTCGGCGAGGAAGTCGTCGACACCGGCCTCCTCGGCGATCGCCTTCGCGGTCAGCGGGTTGTCACCCGTGATCATGACCGTACGGATGCCCATGCGGCGCAGTTCGTCGAACCGCTCCCGCATGCCCTCCTTCACCACGTCCTTCAGGTGGACGACACCGAGGACACGCGCGCCCTTGTCGTCCTCCAGAGCCACCAGCAGCGGCGTGCCGCCGGCCTGGGAGATCCGGTCCGTGAGCGCCTGCGCGTCCTCGGAGACGCTGCCGCCCCGCTCCTTCACCCACGCCGCCACCGAACCGGTCGCGCCCTTGCGCACCTTGCGTCCGTCGACGTCGACACCCGACATGCGGGTCTGGGCGGTGAACTCGATCCACTCGGCACCGGCCGGCGCACCCTGGGGCTCGCGAAGGCCGTACCTCTCCTTCGCCAGGACCACGATCGAGCGGCCCTCGGGCGTCTCGTCCGCGAGGGAGGAGAGCCGGGCGGCGTGGGCGAGTTCGGCCTCCGTCGTCCCGGCCACCGGGGCGAACTCGGAGGCCTGGCGATTGCCGAGGGTGATGGTGCCGGTCTTGTCGAGCAGGAGCGTCGACACGTCACCGGCGGCCTCGACCGCGCGGCCCGACATCGCGAGGACGTTGCGCTGCACCAGCCGGTCCATGCCGGCGATGCCGATCGCGGAGAGCAGCGCGCCGATCGTCGTCGGGATCAGGCAGACGAGCAGGGCCGTGAGGACGATGAGGGAGGTCTGCGTGTCGGCGCCCGCGTAGATCGCGAACGGCTTCAGCGTGACCACGGCCAGCAGGAAGACGATCGTCAGCGACGCGAGCAGGATGTTGAGGGCGATCTCGTTCGGCGTCTTCTGCCGGGACGCGCCCTCGACCAGGTTGATCATCCGGTCGATGAACGTCTCGCCGGGCCTCGTCGTGATCTTGACGACGACGCGGTCCGACAGCACCTTGGTGCCGCCGGTGACGGCGCAGCGGTCGCCGCCGGACTCGCGGATGACCGGGGCCGACTCGCCCGTGATGGCGGACTCGTCGACCGACGCGACGCCCTCGACGACGTCACCGTCGCCGGGGATGACGTCTCCGGCCTCGCAGACCACCAGGTCACCGATGCGCAGCTCCGTTCCCGGGACCCGCTCCTCGTCCCCGCCGACGAGGCGGCGGGCGACGGTGTCGGTCTTGGCCTTGCGCAGGGTGTCCGCCTGCGCCTTGCCGCGGCCTTCGGCGACCGCCTCCGCCAGGTTGGCGAAGACCGTGGTCAGCCACAGCCAGGCGGTGATCGCCCAGCCGAACCAGTCCCCCGGGTTCCTCACCGCGAGCACCGTGGTCACGACCGAGCCGATCAGCACCACGAACATGACGGGGGACTTGACCATGACCCGCGGGTCGAGCTTCCTGATCGCGTCCGGGAAGGACGTGACCAGTTGCTTCGGGTCGAACAGTCCGCCGCCGACGCGGCCGGCCTCGGCCGGCCGGCCGATGGGCTCCCCGGACCGCGGCGGCCGGGTGGGAGTGATGGTGCTCATGCTGCGAGCCCTTCGGCGAGCGGTCCCAGCGCCAGGGCCGGGAAGTAGGTGAGACCGGTGATGATGAGGATCGTGCCGACCAGCAGGCCGGTGAACAGCGGCTTCTCGGTCCGCAGGGTGCCCGCCGTCTCCGGCACGGGCTTCTGCTCGGCCAGCGAACCCGCCAGCGCGAGCACGAAGACCATCGGCAGGAACCGGCCGAGCAGCATCGCGATACCGATCGTGGTGTTGAACCACTGGGTGTCCGCGTTCAGACCCGCGAACGCCGAGCCGTTGTTGTTCGCACCGGACGTGTAGGCGTAGAGGATCTCGGAGAAGCCGTGCGCGCCGGAGTTCGTCATCGAGTGCGACGGCGTGTCCAGGACGAACGAGGCCGCCGTGAAGCCGAGCACGAGGGCCGGGGTGATCAGGATGTAGCAGGCCGCGAACTTGATCTCGCGGGTGCCGATCTTCTTGCCCAGGTACTCCGGGGTGCGGCCGACCATCAGGCCCGCGATGAACACCGCGATGATCGCCATGATCAGCATGCCGTACAGGCCGGAGCCGACACCGCCGGGCGCGATCTCGCCGAGCTGCATGCCCAGCATCGTGATCCCGCCGCCGAAGCCGGTGTACGAGGAGTGGAAGGAGTTCACCGCGCCGGTGGAGGTGAGCGTGGTGGCGACCGCGAAGATCGACGACCCGGCGATCCCGAACCGGGTCTCCTTGCCCTCCATCGCCCCGCCCGCCAGGTCGAACGCCGGGCCGTTGTGCGCGAACTCGGTCCACATCATCAGCGCCGTGAACCCGAGCCAGATCGCGGCCATCGTGCCGAGGATCGCGTACCCCTGCTTCAGCGAGCCGACCATCCGGCCGAACGTCCGCGTCAGGGCGAACGGGATCACCAGGATCAGGTAGATCTCGAAGAGGTTCGACAGACCGTCGGGGTTCTCGAAGGGGTGGGACGAGTTGGCGTTGAAGTAACCGCCGCCGTTCGTGCCCAGCTCCTTGATGACCTCCTGCGAGGCCACCGCCCCGCCGTTCCACTGCTGCGTGCCGCCCATGAACTGGCCGACCTCGTGGATGCCGTCGAAGTTCTGGATCGCACCGCACGCCACCAGCACCAGCGCGCCGACCACCGAGATCGGCAGCAGGATGCGGACCGTGCCCCGGACCAGGTCGGACCAGAAGTTGCCCAGCTCACCGGTGCGGACGGGGGTCCCCCCTGCTCGAGCGGAGCCGAGAGCTCGGGTGAGGGCGAAGCCGCGCACCAGCGCGACCGCCACGGCCATGCCCACGGCCGCCGACACGAAGTTCTGCACCGCGAGGCCGCCGGTCTGCACGACGTGGCCCATGGCCTGCTCGCCGTAGTACGACTGCCAGTTCGTGTTCGCCACGAACGACGCCGCCGTGTTGAACGCCTGGTCCGGGTCGATCGACACGAAGCCGAGCGAGCCGGGCAGCGAACCCTGCACGCGCTGCAGCAGATACAGGAACAGGACGCTCACCGCGGAGAACGCCAGCACACCGCGCAGGTAGGCGGGCCAGCGCATCTCCGCCGACGGGTTGGCGCCGATGGCCTTGTAGATCCACTTCTCCCCCCGGAGGTGCTTGTCGGAGGAGTAGACCCGAGCCATGTGGTCACCCAGCGGCCGGTACGACAGACCCAGCGCGACCAGGAGGGCAAGGAGCTGGAGGACTCCAGCAAGAACGGGACTCATATCCGTACTCAGAACCTCTCCGGCTTGACGAGGGCGAGGACGAGATAGACCAGCAGGGCGGCGGCCACGAGCAGACCGACGATGTTCTCGGCACTCACAGCTTGGCCACCCCCTTGGCGATGAAGGCCACCAGCGCGAAGACCGCGATCGTGGTGACGACGAAGGCCACGTCGGCCATCGTGAGCTCCCGGATGCAGGAAGAAGGAAGAACGGATTCTCGGACGAGACGAGGAAACCTCTCCCCGGCTGCCTCGCCGCCTCCGTTGACGTGCCCCTAACGCCGTCCATGCCCGTCTTGACGCGTCCCGTACGTACGGGTGACCTGGCCCACGGGTTCCGGACCCCGCCCGGTTCGGTGCTCACCCATTGCCAGTGGCCGGAAGGGGACATATCTTCGAGCGAAACCTACGGACCGGGATGCTCGTCAGTCCCGGGGCGGCCCGCCGTTCACGGGTCGGACGGCGGGGAGCGGCACCCTCGGGGACGACGGGGGACGCTGGACGCCGGGCGTACGGGATATCCGTATCCACGTACCCGCAGGAGCTGAGCAGCATGAGCAAGCACGTCCTGGCGCAGAACCAGTACGGCAAGGCCGAGAACCGCATCGTCGCCGTGACCCGCAGGGGCGACGAGGGCGCATGGCACGAGATCCGCGACCTGAACGTGTCGGTGGCGCTGCGCGGTGAGTACCGCGAGGTCCATCTGACCGGCGACAACGGCAACTGCCTGCCGACCGACACGACCAAGAACACGGTGTACGCCTTCGCCAAGGAGCACGGCGTGGCCTCCCCCGAGGCGTTCGGCATCCTCCTGGCCAAGCACTTCGTGACCTCGCAGGCGGTGATCCACGAGGCGCAGATCCGGGTGGAGGAGTACGCCTGGGAGCGGATCTCCGTCCCCACCCGCAAGGAGCAGCACTCCTTCGTCCGCAAGGGCCAGGAGGTCCGCACCGCGCAGATCACCTACTCGGCGAACACCGGGCTCCAGGTCCTCTCGGGTCTCAAGGACCTCACCGTCATGAACTCGACGAACTCCGAGTTCCACGGCTTCATCAAGGACAGGTACACGACGCTCCAGGAGGCGTACGACCGGATCCTGGCCACCAAGGTCACGGCCCGCTGGGCGAACTCGGCCCCGGCGGCCGCGGACGAGGAGCACGACTGGGACCGCTCGTACCAGAAGGTGCGCCGCCACATGCTGGAGGCGTTCGCGGACACGTACAGCTACTCGCTCCAGCAGACGCTGCACGCGATGGCCGACCGGGTCCTCGACAACGTCTCCACGGTCAACGAGGTCCGGCTCAACCTGCCGAACAAGCACCACTTCCTGGTGGACCTGGAGCCCTTCGGCCTCAAGAACGACAACGAGGTCTACTTCGCGGCGGACCGGATGTACGGCCTCATCGAGGGCACCATCCACCGTGACGGGGTGCAGCCGGTGATCGCGACCAGCGACTGGATCACCGCCTGAACCGCCGGATCACCACAGCCTGGCCGTCTCCACTCCCAGCCATACGGCTCCGAGTCCGGCGGCCAGGCTCGCGGCGACGTTGAGCGCCGCGTACCCCTTCGCCCCGTCCTCGTACAGCTTCAGCGTCTCGTACGAGAAGGTCGAGTACGTCGTGAGCGCCCCGCACAGGCCCGTGCCGAGCAGCAGATGGACCTGGGCCGACGTCACCCCGGTGAGCAGTCCGAGGAGGAACGAGCCGACGACGTTCACCGTGAACGTGCCCCAGGGGAAGCCGGGGCCGAAGCGGGCGCGCGCCGCACGGTCCGTGAGGTAGCGCAGGGGCGCGCCGACGGCGGCGCCCGCGACGACCGGCAGCCAGTTCACGCGCGCCCCGCCCCGCCCTGTCCCGCCCTGGCGCGGACGGCCCTGGCGCCGGCGGCACCGGCGCAGACAGCGGCGAGCGCGGTGACCAGGGTGCCGCCCAGGTAGAGCAGACCGCGCGTCGGGTCCCCGGCGCTCAGCAGCCGCTCGGTTTCGAGGCTGTACGTCGAGAAGGTGGTGAACCCGCCGCAGAATCCGGTGCCGAGGAAGGGCCGCAGGAGCGGGTGCGGGGGCGCCGTCGACCACTCGGTCGGCCGCTCCGTCAGCAGGACCATCAGGGTGCCGAGGAGCGCGCACCCGATCGCGTTCACCGTGAACGTGGTCCACGGGAAGGCGTGCGCGGGGGTCGGCCAGACGAGTCCCGCGCCGTAGCGGGCGGATGCGCCGAGGGCGCCTCCGGCGGCCACCACCCCGACGACCGGCAGTTCCGCGCGCAGTCCCATGGCCGCAAGCCTACGAGGGACGGGTCAAGGCGAGGCGCACAGGCACGGCCCCCGGCCTGGGGCATTAACCGGGGTCCGGCCCGTGCAGCCTCGCTCTGCGATGGTCCGGCCACGCCCTGCGACGGGTCAAAGCCGGGCCGGCGAGTCTGTCAGATCCCCCACGGGGTATCCCTGAGGGCCGTGGCGGGGGGCGGACGGGCCTCTGACAATGGGCCGCGAGAGGCCCATGGGCACCTCCCTGACCTGCGACGACACGTCGGGGGGTGGTCCGGTCACCATCCGGCGGCCGATTCGGGTGCCGGGTACACCTCGTCGCCGGAGGGCACTTCGGGCGACGGTGATGGGGCAGCGGGAGGGAGCTGCGCAACCTTCGGGCAGGAGTGTCGTGAGTACATCCGTCGCAACCAAGCGCAGGGCCGTGACCGGGTCCGTTCCGCCGGCCGTTCCCCTGGACGTCGTCAGGTCCGTCGGCGCGCCCGGCTCGCGCGAGGACGTCTACGCCGAGCTGTGTGCCGCGCTGTTCTCCGGCTTCCCGCGCCGGGACCAGCGCCTGAAGGCCGAGCAGTATCTGCACGGCCTGCTCACCGCGCAGGGCCGCAAGTCCATCCGTAACATCGCCGCGCAGATAGGCGGTCCCGCCGCCGAGCAGAGCCTGCACCACTTCGTGTCCAGTTCCACCTGGGACTGGCAGCCGATGCGGGCGGCGCTCGCCCGGTACCTGGAGCGCAACAGCTGCCCGCAGGCCTGGGTGGTGCGGCCGATGCCGATACCGAAGGCCGGTGAGCACTCGGTGGGTGTGGACCGGCGGTTCGACCCGGAGCGCGGGCAGGTCTTCCACGGCCAGCAGGCGTTCGGGGTGTGGTTCGCGAGCGACGAGCTGAGCGTGCCCGTCAACTGGCGTCTGTTCCTGCCGGACCCGTGGGTGAACGACCGCACGCGGCGCGACCGCGCGGAGGTTCCCCAGGAGGCCGGCGAGGAGACCCTGGAGGAGTGCGCCGTCGCGGCGGCGCTCGACACGGCCCGCTGGTCGGACGTGACCCGCAAGCCGGTGCTGCTCGACATCCGGGGCGGCGCGGGGCGGGCGGCCCTGACCCGGCTCGCCGGTGCGGGGGTGCCGGTCGTGGCCCGGATCGGTCCGGGTTCCCGGCTGGCGATCGCCGACCGTTCGCTGCCCGGTTTCGGGGCCGGTCCGCTGTCGGCGGTCCAGATCCTGGAGTCGCTCAAGGGGTTGCGCAGGCCGGTGAGTTGGGTGGACACGGTGGCCGGCGCGCGGACCTCGCGCACCTCGCTGGCGACGGCGGTGCGGGTGGCGCTGCCCACGCCGGGCGGCGAGCGGATGCGTCCGCTGGTGCTGCTCGGTGAGTGGGACGACCCGCGGCGGCCCCCGGCGCGGGTGTGGATCAGCGATCTGACCGGTTCGCCGGTCGGCTCGCTGCTGCGGCTGACGAAGCTGGCCCGCCGGGTGGAGCGGGACTTCACGGAGGTCGGCGAGGGGGCGGGACTGCGGGACTTCGTGGGCCGCTCGTTCCGCGGCTGGCACCGGCACATCACGCTGGCGTCGGCGGCTCACGCGGCGACGGTCATGGCCGCCACCGACTGGGAGGCGTCCTACGGCTCCGGCTACGGATCAGGCCGTACGACCCGTACGGCGAGCTGAGCCGCGCGGGCGGCCGGTCGGCCCGGGTGCGGGGGTCAGACGCTCCGCTCCGGCGGGCCGGGCGCCGGTCGGCCCGGGTCCGCGGTGGCGCGGCCCCTGGCCAGGACCTCCCGGGTGCGCTGGAGGCGCAGCGCAAGCTGGACCTCCAGGACCTGGCCGGGCTTCTGCCACTCGGGGCCGAGGAGTTCACCGATCCGTTCCAGCCGGCGCGAGACGGTGTTGGGGTGGACGTGGAGCGCCTCGGCCGCGTTGGTCGGGCTGCCGCCGGAGGCGAAGTACGCCTCCAGGGTGTGGGTGAGGTCGGTGAACCGCTCGGCGTCGTAGTCGAGTACGGGTCCGATCGCCGCCTCGACGAAGCCGTCGACGTCGTTGTCGTCGGAGAGCAGCAGCCCGAGGAAGCCCAGGTCCTGCACGGACGCCGCCGAGCCGGTGCCGCCGAGGGCGCTCATCGCGTCCAGGCAGCGCCCGGCCTCCTGGTGCATCCGGGCGACGCCGTCGGGGCTCTGGCCGGGTCCGGCGGCGGCCACGGAGACGGGGTGGCCGAGCAGCGGGGACAGTTCGTCGGCGACGGCCCTGGCGGCTGCCGAGGCGTCGATACCGGGGAGCAGCAGCACGATGCAGCCGCCCTGCACGGTCTTCAGACCACTGAGGCGGTACGCGTACGAGGACGCCCACACCACGGCCCTGCCCTGTTCGCCGCCCTCCGGCCGGGCGAGCACGAGGACGTGCGGTTTACGCAGGTCGACGCCGAGGCGGCGGGCGCGCTGGGCGATCTGCTGGGGCGCGTGCGGCGGGTCGGCGATGAGGTCGTCGAGGAGTTCGTCGCGGACGGGTCCCTCGGCGACGGCGGTGGAGCGCCGCATGAGGAGGAGGAAGGCGACGGACTGGGCGGCGAGTTCGAGGAGCCGCTCGTCCTCGCCGGTGAGGCCGCCGGCGGCGCGGATGACGAGGCCGCCGAGGTCTTCGGAGCCGGCGATGACGGGGGCGACCCAGGTGTCGTCGTCGGCGAGGACCGGGCGGCGGCGGGCGTGCGCGTCGAGCGAGGCCTTGGCGACGGCCTCCTCGACGAGGCCGGGTATGTCTCCCGCGGTGGCCAGGCAGCGGCCCCCCTGGTCGCGGATCATCACCGTCGCGTCGAGGGCGTCGGCGGCGGCCTTGGCGACACTGCCCAGGTCCCCGCCGGCGAGCACGAGGTTCATGATCCGGCCGTGGGCCTCGCTGACGTGCCGCATCCGGGTGAGGCTGGTGCGGACCCGGGAGCTGTCCCGTTCGAGTTCGGAGACCTCGGCCCGGGTCCTGTCGAGGAGTCCGGCCTTCTCGACGGCGAGTGCGGCGAGGTCGGCGAGCGCGGTGAGCAGCCCGATCTCCTCGCCGGTGTGGTGGCGGACCCGCCGGTCGGCGCCGTGCAGGACACCGATCACGGTGTCGCCGCTGCGCAGCGGCGCGGCCATGATCGCGTGCAGTTCCTCGGCGCGCAGGGCCGTTTCGGCGACCTCGTCGAAGGCGGGCGCGGGGACGCCGGCGTCGAGGGAGTCGAAGGAGGCGAAGCGTTCGTCGGCGAGGCGGTCGGCGGTCCACACGGCCTCGCCGTGCGTCTGGACGGCGCCGCCGAGTCCGTACCCCTCGGCGATCCGCAGGCCGGGGGCGATCCTCGGGCCGCCGGCCTGTCCGGTGCGGGAGCCCTCGGCGGTGTGGACGTAGCAGGTTCCCTGCGGGCCGCGCAGGGTCACGTACGCCAGGTCGAGGCCGAGGAGCCGGCGGGCCCGGCGGGTGATCACGCGCAGCAGGCTGTCGAGGTCGTACGACCGGGTGAGATCGCGGGCGGTGTCGGTGAGGGTGGCGAGTCCTGCTTCGCGGCGCGCGTCCCGCTCGCGCGCGGCGTTCACCTCGCCGGCGAGTGCGACGGCCCGTTCGATGCGGTCGAGTTCCGCTCCGCGGGTTCCGGCCAGCCGGGCCTCGTCGAGGAGGGTGTCGTAGTGGGCGGGCGGGGCCTGCCGGGCCAGTAGTTCGAGGACCGTGAGCAGCGCGTCGGCACCACCGGCTCCGTCCGCGCCGTGCAAGGTCATGGCCCCGTCCCCCGTAGTCGAGCGAAATCGGGCACCTGGGAGGAAACCCGTACTGCTCGCCGAAACTAATTCGGCTTCGGGAGTCGGTCAACGGTGAGTTCCCGCACTTCATTCCCGGTGAAGGCCCCCGGGAGGCGTCCGGCTGGTCAGACCGGCTGTCCTCAAGGGGCTGTGATGGCGATCGGGCGGCCGTGCCGCGGGCCGCGTCGGGGGGTCAGCCCACGGATCCCGCCGGTACGAGCCGGGCCCGCGCGGGGCTGAACTGGGACGGGACGCGGGGCGCGTAGAGCGGGCGGACCTCGGTGGTCCGTACGGCGAGGACCGAGCGCTGGAGGCGGCGCAGCCGCGCCGAGGGCTCCATGCCGCTCTCCCCCTTGAGGGCCACGCGCAGCCGCTCGTACACGGTGAGGGCCTCGTCGTGCTGGCCGCAGCGCAGCAGGGCCACCATGTAGTGGGCGTGGAGGGGCTCGTTGGTGCGGTAGCGGGCGACGAGGCCGGACAGTTCGGGGACGAGTTCGGCGTGCCGGCCGAGGCCCAACTGGGCTTCCACCCACTGGTCGAGGACGCTCAGGCGGGAGGTTTCGAGGCGCTCGACCTCTCGGCGGAGGCGGGGTCCCGCGGCGACGCCGGCGTAGGGTTCGCCGCGCCACAGGGCGAGGGCCTCGCCGAGGCGGAGCGCGGCGCGGTCGAGGTCGCCGGCCTCCATGGCGCGGTATCCGGCGCCGGCCGCGCGCTCGAACTGCCGGACGTCGTTGGTGCCGCCGCCGGTGTCGAGCCGGTAGCCGCCGGGCTGGGAGACGAGGATCGCGTCGGCGGTGCGCCGGTCGGACCAGCCGGGCCCGGGCTCCGCCGACGGGGCGCCGCGCAGCGCGCCGGTGATGAGGGTGCGCAACTCGGCTATGTGGGCCTGGAGTTCGGCGCGTGCGCCGCGCGGCGCGCCGGACGGCCACAGTTCCTCGGTGAGCACCGTCACGGGGACGACCTGGTCGGCACTGGCCGTGAGCAGGGCGAGGAGCTGCCGTGGCGCGGCGGCTGTCGGCGTGATCGACACCCCGTGCTCACGTACCGACAGTCCCCCCAGAATCCGGACGTCCACCTTGCCCCCTCCATGCCTGTGCGGTGTCAGCGCGCGGGATGACTCTCGATGATTAGAAAAGACCCCCGTAGGCATGTCAATAAGAAACCGGAGGGTATGGAAACCCAACCCGGGATATCGGGGTGATTCACCCCCTTTGGGGTGCTATAAGGACGTAGGATTTTCGTCACTGGCGCAGACCGATACATGCCCGAAGACTGTTTCCGGACTCGTAGGTACGCTTTCGCGGGACCCTCGTGGAGCGCGAAGAGGCCGACACGCACGAGTTCACGCCAGAAACCGTCCACCGGGTACGGTTCCACGACCGCGGGGCCCTGACGGCGGGCAGCCGAGCGGCCCGCCGGGGCATGCCCGACGGGCCGGAGGTGGAAGGGGCGGAACGGCGCGGAACGGGCAGCCCTAGACGACGGCGGCGGCGGTCAGCAGGCCGAACGCGACGACGACCAGGGGCGTACGGACACGGTGGAAGCCGTTCCAGCGCTTCTCGAAGGCGGCCCGGACGGCCGACGGCTCGTCACCCGTGGCCTGCGACGCGGCCAGCGCGTTGTTGAGCGGGATGTTGCCGCCGATGGTGACCGCGTGGTTGAGGACCGCGCACACCAGCCCCGCGAGCACCAGCCACTTCTGGATGTCCGTCCGGCCGTCGACGGGGACGAGGAACGCGGCGACGGGGAAGGCGACCACCCCGAGGAAGACGATCAGGAACACGCCCCTCGGGACGGCTTCGTTGATCCGGCGCATCGCCGTGACGAACTCGGCGTCCGTCAGACGGGCGAGCGCGGGCATGATTCCGGTCTGGAAGATCAGCATGAAACCGGCGTACAGGCCGGTGGATCCGATGGCGAGGGCGAGCAGCAGGGAAGCCATGCGGCCATTCTCACCCGCTGCCCGCCCCCGACGTCAGCTGTACGGGTCACCCGACCTCAACTCGCCCTCACGGGTGGGCTCTTCGGTCGGCCCGCGGAGCCGGTCGGCCTGCCGTACGGCCTCGGCCAGCTCCCGCACCACCGCCGAACCCGACCGGCCGGCGATCGACTCGGCGCGCTCCGCGAGCGCCGGCAGACCCGGCGCTCCCGGCAGGTCGCCGCCCCGCAGGGCGTCGGCGAAGTAGGCGGTGATCGCCGTCAGTTGCAGACTGTCGTGCCCGCCGCCCCAGACGTCACCGGCGAGGGCGGCCGTGCCGACCGAGCCGGAACGCTCGTGGGGCGCGCGCGTGGCCGGGTCGAGCCAGCGGACGGTGGCGGTGGCCACCGGGCCGGTCGCCCCGGACCTGGTCCTGACCGCGTACAGCGCGGTCACCGTGTGACCGGCACCGACCTCCCCGCCGTCGACCCGGTCGTTCCGGAAGTCCTCGTCGGCGACCTCGCGGTTCTCGTAGCCGATCAGCCGGAACCTCTCGACGGTCCGCCGGTCGAAGGAGACCTGCGCCTTGGCGTCCCGCGCGCGCAGTTCGACATGGGCGGGCAGCTGGTCGACGAAGACCTTGCGGGCCTGCGCGGAGTCGGAGACGTAGGTGGTCTGGCCGTCGCCCCGGTCGGCGAGCTGCTCCATGAACGCGTCGCCGTAGTCGCTGCCCACGCCGACGCCGAAGAGGGTGATCCCGTACCGCTTCCGCTCCGCGTCGATGCGCTCCAGGATCGTCCCGGCCCCGGTGGCACCGGTGTTGGCGAGCGCGTCGGAGAGCAGCACGACCCGGTTGGTGGCGCCTTCGCGGTGGCCCTCGACGGCCACGTCGTAGCCGGTGCGGACGCCGGCCTCGACATTGGTGGAGGAGCTCGTCGCGAGGGAGTCCACGACCTCGCGGATCCGGCCGCGGGCGTCGCCCACCCGGGTCGGCGGCAGCCGGGTCTCGGCCCGGTCGCTGAAGGTGACGAGGCCGATCGAGTCGTCGTCGCGGAGCTCGTCGGCGAGGAGCCCGAGCGATTCCTTGACCAGGTCGAGCCGGCCCGGCTCGGCCATCGAGCCGGAGACGTCGACGACGAAGGTGAGGGCGGCGGGCGGGCGTGCGCCGCTCCGGTCCGCCGCGCGCGTGGCGAGGCCGACCCGGACCAGGGACCAGCCGTCCTGCCCGGCGCGGGCCCCGTCGAGGGTCACGCTGAAACCGTTGTCCTCCGGGCGCGGGTAGTCGGGGCGGAAGCTGTTGACGAACTCCTCGGGGCGCACGGTCGCCGGGTCGGGCAGCCTCCCCTCGGCGAGGGTGCGGCGGGCGTAGCCGTACGAGGCGGTGTCCACGTCCAGGGCGAACGTGGAGAGGTAGTCGGGAGCGGGCCGGGAGGACGGCAGCCGGTCCTCGGCGGCGCCGTCGGCTCCGTCGGGCTTCGCGGTGCCCTCGGGGTGCACGGTGCCCGCTCCCCCGTCGGGGGCCGCCGGGGCGGTCCGGCCGCCCTCCCCCTTCGCCCGGTCGGCGCTGCCGCCTTCGCCGCCGGCGCCGCAGCCGCCGGCGCCGCAGCCGCCGGCGGCCAGTCCGGCCGCCAGCAGAGCCGCGACGGTGGCCGAGAACCGGGCCCGGCGGCGTCCGGCCGACCCCTTGTCCTGTCGTGCCATGTCATCTCCCCCTCTTGGTGAGCCACTTGTGAATGTGACGAGCGAGAGGGCCGCTGGGAGCAGTCGAAGGAGTTGCGGATGGATCTCGATGCGGCAACGGCGGCCGGGCGGACAACCTGTGGCATGGATTCGCCATCCTTCTCAACAGGGGTTGTCACCGTGTGCAGTCGCATGCGTACATGGAGTGGACATCGATCGGGCGGGGGTGGTCAGCGGTGGCAGAGAGCGCGGGCTCCGTGATGCTCGCCCGTTCGGCGATGAACCGGGCCGCGACCGAGGGACAGCGGCCCGCGGGGCGCCCGGTCCGGGGTGCGCGGCGCATCAGCGCGGCGCTCGCCGGGCTGGCCGCTTCCACACGGTACGAGTTGCTGACCTTCGACGACCCGGTCGCGTCGGCGGGCTGCGCGATCCCCGAGCCGTTCCTGGAGCTGGCGGAGGCGTGCATGCGGGCGGCGGTGGAGCGGGCCGGGGAGGTCCGGCGGATCGTGCCGCGGCACGCGCTGCCGCGCCTGCAGGGCGGGCTCCGGATTCCCGGCCAGGCACGGCTCGCGGAGGCCATCCCGTTCAAGATGATCGTCGTCGACCGGACGGTGGCCGCGGTCCCGCTCGACCTGGAGCTCCTCTACAACGGGCTGTTGCTGATCCGCGACCCGGTGGTGGTGCAGGCCCTCGCCCGGGCGCACCACGCCTGCTGGGCGACGGCCGAGGAGCTGACGTACACGCCGCCGCGCCCGCGGCCGCCGAGCGATCTGCCGCCGCAGCTGCGTCCGGTGCTCGACGCCCTGCTGTCGGGGGTCACGGACGAGACGGCGGCGGCCCGGCTCGGCATGTCCGCGCGGACGTACAGCCGGCGGGTGGGCGAGCTGATGGCCGCCCTCGGCACGACGAGCCGCTTCCGCGCGGGCGCGGAAGCGGCTCGAAGGGGGTGGCTGTGAGCAGAAGACCCTAGGCCCTGTCGTCGAACTCCCGTCGCGGGGCAGACGGGAGTTCGACGACAGGGCCTGGCGGCCCCGGCCGGACCGCCGTGCGGGACTCTCGTGCGGGAGCGCCGGTGGGCCGTGCCGGTCGGAAGTCGCCGGTCGGGGCCTACGACACGATGTCCTTGCGGGCGAAGCCGCGGAAGGCGAGCGCGAAGAGGACGAGGGCGTACGTGAGAGAGATCGCCGTGCCCTTCACCATGCCGCCCCACTCCAGCTGCGGCTGGAGCGCGTCGATCCAGGCGAACTGCCAGTGCGCGGGCAGGTAGTCGCGCCAGTCGCCGAGCGCCGTGACGGCGTCCAGGACGTTGCCGACGATCGTCAGGCCGACGGCTCCGCCGACCGCGCCGAGCGGGGCGTCGGTGCGGGTGGAGAGCCAGAAGGCGAGGCCCGCGGTGACCAGTTGGGAGGCGAAGACGAAGGCGACGGCGATACCGATGCGGAGCACCGCGTCCCCGGCGGGCACCGCGCCGCCGGTGGGCAGCTGGAGCGGGCCCCAGCCGTACGCGACCGTGCCCACGGCGAGGGCGACGAGCGGCAGCAGGACCATCGCGGCCGCGCTGTAGGCGAGGGCGACCGTCAGCTTGGAGGCGAGGAGCCGGGACCGGGGCACCGGCGCGGCCAGAAGGTAGCGCAGGGAGGACCAGCTCGCCTCGGAGGCGACGGTGTCCCCGCAGAACAGCGCGACCGGGACGACGAGGAGGAACCCGGCCGAGACGAAGAGGCTGGTCGCGGCGAAGTTGGCACCGGACGCGGTCGCCGTGTCCATCAGGGTGATGCGGCCGTTGCCGCCGCGGTCCTGGTCGCCGCCGATCGCGAAGGCGATCAGCAGGACGAACGGCAGGGCGACCAGGATGCCGCCCATGATCAGGGTGCGGCGGCGCTTCCACTGGCGCAGGGCCTCGACGCGCAGGGGCAGGGTGCGTCCGGCGCGGTAGCCGGGGGCGGCGGACTCCGCGGGTGCCACGGCGGCCTCGGGAGCCGTGGGGGTGTCGGGCAGCGGGCTCATGCGGCTCCTCCTCCGATCAGGGTCAGGAACGCGTCTTCGAGGCGCCGGTGCGGTCCGACGCCGGTCAGCGGTACGTCCAGGCCGACGAGTTCGCCGATGAGGGCCGTCGGGTCGAGGGTGTCGAGGCGGACGAGGATGCCGCCGTCGGTCCGGGTGGCCGTGGCGACGCCCGGGAGGGCGCCGACCTTCTCGACGAGCGCGTCGGGGACGGCCTCCGCGAGGGTGACGAGCAGGGTGTCGCCGGATCCGGTGATCTCGGCGACCGGTCCGGCCTGCACGAGCTGTCCCCTGTCCATGACGACGAGGTGGGTGCAGGACTGCTCGACCTCGGCGAGGAGGTGGCTGGAGACGATGACGGTACGGCCGCCGGCCGCGTACCGGATCATCACCTCGCGCATCTCGCGGATCTGCGGCGGGTCGAGTCCGTTGGTGGGCTCGTCCAGGATCAGCAGGTCCGGCAGGCCGAGCATGGCCTGGGCGAGGGCGAGGCGCTGGCGCATGCCCTGCGAGTAGGTGCGGACGGCCCGGTCGAGGGCGTTGCCCAGGTTGGCGATGCGCAGGGCCTCGTCGGCATGGGCGTCCTCGGCGGGACGGCCGGTGGCCTTCCAGTACAGGTCCAGGTTCTCCCGGCCGTTGAGGTGCGGCAGGAAGCCGGCGCCCTCGACGAAGGAGCCGACGCGGGAGAGGACGGGGGCGCCGGGCCGGATGGCCTGGCCGAAGACCCGGATCTCGCCCTCGTCGGGGGTGATCAAGCCCATCAGCATCCGCAGGGTGGTGGTCTTTCCGGCGCCGTTGGGCCCGAGGAGGCCGAGGACCTGGCCCTGCTCGACGCGGAAGGTGAGGTCCTTGACGCTGTACCGGTCGCCGCCCTTGTACTTCTTGGAGAGCCCGGTGATCTGGAGCGGTACGGCGGCCAGTCCGGGGTCGGGCGCGGGGGCGGCGGTGCGGCGGCGGGCCGTGAGCAGCAGCGCGGCGGCGCCGGCGAGGCCGAGGAGGGGCAGGCCCCAGACCCACCAGGGCAGGGCGGCGGCCTGGGTGTCGAGGCCGGCGGCGGTGGGGACGGTGAGCGGGCCCTCGACGGCGACGGTGTAGTCGGCGGGGACGGTCGGGGAGGCGTAGCCGAGGTCGGTGGCGGCGACGACCAGCCGGAGCCGGTGTCCGGACTCCACCTCGTGGTCGATGGCGGGCAGGGTGAGGGTGACGCGCTTGCCGGCCCGGGCGCCGTCGACGCGGACCGGGGCGACGAGCTGGGCGGGCAGCACCTGCTGCCGGCCGTCGGGCCCGACGTCGTACACCTTGGCGAAGAGGACGGCGGAACCGTCGGTGGCGGTGGAGGTGACCTTGACGCGGACGGTCGGGGTGCCGGTGATCCGGAGCGGTTCGTCCTGCGGCTTCGCATCGTACCGGGCGTGCTGGCCGGGGAAGTCGAGGGAGAGCCCGACGCCGAGGGAGGAGAGTCCGGCGACTCCGCCGCCGAGGCCGGGGACGGCCGAGACGGCGGGAGGCGCGGCGCCGGCGGGGTTCGCGAAGGTCTGCGCCGGTCCGGCGAGCGGGACGCGCGTGGCACCGGCGGTGAGACCCGGGTAGCGGTCGGCGGTGGCGGCGCGCAGGGTTGCCTGCCCGTCGGTGGAGTCGACGCCGCCGGTCCGGCTGACGCGGAAGGCGGGACCGGTGTCGACGGAGGCGTCCTTCTTCAGCCAGCGGTCGAACCAGGTGCTGATCCGCCGCTCGACGCGCTCGGTCTCGCGGTCGCCGCCGTCGTGGCCGCCGGAGATCCAGTCGACGGCGACGGGGGCGCCGTTGGCGGTGAGGGTGCGGGCCATGGCGTCGGACTGGGCCAGGGTGAAGAGCGAGTCGGACTGTCCCTGGACGAGCAGCGCGGGCACCTTGACCTTGGAGCCGACGGCGGAGGGGCTGCGGGCTTCGAGGAGGGCCCGGGCGGCGGCGTCTGGCTTCCCGGAGACGGCGACGCGCTCGTAGAGGGAGCAGAGCTCGGGAGTGAACCGGCCGCAGGCGGCCGACTTCCCCGCAGAGTCCTTCCCCGCGGAGTCCTTCCCCGCGGAGTCCTGCTCCGTGGGGGCCTTACCCGTGGGGGGATTCCCGGTGGAGACCTCCCCCGGGGGGACCTCCCCCGGTGCGGCCGTGGAAGGCGCGCCGGGCTGGTTCCCCGCGGAGAAGAAGATCCCGGCCCAGAGCTTCTTGAAGACACCGTCCGGGAAGAGGGCGTCGGCGAGGTTCCAGTAGGTGATCTGCGGGGCGATGGCGTCGACGCGGCTGTCGTGTCCGGCGGCGAGCAGGGAGATCGCGCCGCCGTAGGAGGCGCCCGTGACGCCGACGCGCGGGTCGCCCGGCTTGTCGAGGAGGACCTCGGGCCGGGCGGCGAGCCAGTCGATCAGCTTCCGGGCGTCCTGGACCTCGTGGTCGGGGTCGTTGAGCGCGATCTCGCCGGTGGAGGCGCCGAAGCCGCGCGCGGACCAGGTGAGGACGGCGTAGCCGTCCCGGGCCAGTTGCTCGGCCTGGGCGCGGACGTCGTCCTTGGAGCCGCCGAAGCCGTGGCCGAGGAGAACGGCCGGCCGGCGTCCGTCGGCGTCGCCGGTGAAGTAGGAGGTGTCGATTCGGGTGCCGTCGAGGTCGAGCATCCGGTCCGCCCGGTGCACGGGCGGCGGATCGTCCGAGGCGACGGCGGTCCAGGTGCCGGCACCCGCGATGACGGCGAGGACGGCGGTGACCGCGGCCCACCGGGGAAGTCGGAGTCGCATGGTTCGAGCCTAAGCGCGCCGCCTGTGCGCCACGGCTGTCCGAAGACGGAAGTGCCGCACCTCCTCCGGTCGTACGCAGTACCGTCCGCGTACAGCAGGCGCGGTACGCGGACACGGGGAGACGGCATGGAGATCCGGCGGGCGGCGACGGTGGCGGAGCTGCTGCACGCGGGACACCTGTACGACGACCCGCCCCGGGAGGACTGGGCGGAGCGCTTCCTGGCGGCACCGGGCCACCTGATGCTGATCGCGTACGCCGAGGACGGTTTCCCGGCCGGGTTCGTCTCCGGGATCGAGATGCTGCACCCCGACAAGGGGGCGGAGATGTGCCTCTACGAGCTGTCCGTGGACGAGGGCCATCGGCGCCGCGGGGTGGGGCGGGCCCTGACGGAGGCACTCCTCGCGGAGGCGCGGGGGCGGGGCTGCCGGGGCGTGTGGGTGGGTGTGGACACGGACAACGATCCCGCGCTCGCGACGTACCGGTCGGCGGGAGCGGCGGACGAAGGGGTGTTCTCGATGCGCGGCTGGATCTTCGCCGAGTAAGCCGAGAACCGCTGAGGACCGCTGAGGCCGGGGAAGGCCGACGGCCCCCGGGGTGTGCTGTCAGCACCCCGGGGGCCGTCGGTGTGAACCGCCCGCGTCAGTGGTTGCGCGGGAAGCCCAGGTCCACGCCCGCCGGGGCGTCCGACGGGTCCGGCCAGCGGGTGGTGACGACCTTGCCGCGGGTGTAGAAGTGCACGCCGTCGTTGCCGTAGATGTGGTGGTCGCCGAAGAGCGAGTCCTTCCAGCCGCCGAAGGAGTGGTAGCCGACCGGCACCGGGATCGGCACGTTCACGCCGACCATGCCGGCCTCGACCTCCAGCTGGAAGCGGCGCGCGGCGCCGCCGTCGCGGGTGAAGATCGCGGTGCCGTTGCCGAACGGCGAGGCGTTGATGAGGGCGAGGCCCTCCTCGTACGTCTCGGTGCGCAGCACGCAGAGCACCGGGCCGAAGATCTCGTCCTGGTAGGCCTTGGCGGTGGTCGGCACGTGGTCCAGGAGGGAGAGGCCGATCCAGTGGCCCTCCTCGTGGCCCTCGACGGTGTATCCGGTGCCGTCGAGGACGACCTCGCAGCCCTCGTCCGCGGCGCCGTGGACGTAGGAGGCGACCTTGTCGCGGTGGACGGCCGTGATGAGCGGGCCCATCTCGGAGGTCGGGTCGGTGCCGGGGCCGATCTTGATCTTCTCGGCGCGCTCGCGGATCTTCTGGACCAGCTCGTCGCCGATGGAGCCGACGGCCACGACGGCCGAGATGGCCATGCAGCGCTCGCCGGCGGAGCCGTAGGCCGCGGAGACGGCCGCGTCGGCCGCCGCGTCGAGGTCGGCGTCCGGGAGGACCAGCATGTGGTTCTTCGCGCCGCCGAGCGCCTGGACGCGCTTGCCGTTGGCGGAGGCGGTGGTGTGGATGTACCGGGCGATCGGGGTGGACCCGACGAAGGAGATCGCGGAGACGTCCGGGTGCTCCAGGAGGCGGTCCACGGCCACCTTGTCGCCGTGCAGGACGTTGAAGACACCGTCCGGGAGGCCCGCCTCGGCGAGCAGCTCGGCGATCTTGAGGGACGGCGAGGGGTCCTTCTCGCTCGGCTTGAGGATGAAGGTGTTGCCGGTCGCGATGGCGATCGGGAACATCCACATCGGCACCATGGCCGGGAAGTTGAAGGGCGTGATGCCGGCGACGACGCCGACGGGCTGGCGGATGGACGCCACGTCCACCCGGTTCGACACCTGGGTGGAGAGCTCGCCCTTGAGCTGGGTGGTGATGCCGCAGGCCAGGTCGACGATCTCCAGGCCGCGGGCGACCTCGCCGAGCGCGTCGGAGTGGACCTTGCCGTGCTCGGCGACGATCAGCTCGGCGATGGCGTCGCGGTTGGCGTCGAGGAGCGCGCGGAACTTGAAGAGGATGGTGGTGCGCTGGGCGAGCGAGGAGGTGCCCCAGGTCGCCCAGGCGTCCTTGGCGGCGGCGACGGCGGCGTCGACCTCCTCGACGGAGGCGAGCGCGACCTTCGTGGTCACGGCGCCGGTGGCCGGGTCGGTGACCGGGCCCCAGTTGCCCGACGTGCCCTCGACGGTCTTGCCACCGATCCAGTGGTGGACGGTCTTGACGGTGTTCGTCATGACGAAATGCTCCTTCAGAGATGGCGGCGTCGGGCGGTGACGTGCCGGTCGTACTCCTCCCGGGCCTTGACCGCCGACGGGCGGGTCGAGGTCTCGGCCACGGGCACATCCCACCATGCCTGGGCCGGGGGCGGGCCCGACACAGTGTCTGGCGTTTCGGTCTCGACGTAGACACATGTGGGGACCGTCGCCGTCCGTGCGGCGGCGAGGGCTTCCCGCAGGTCACGCACGGTGCGGGGGCGCAGCACGCGCATGCCGAGGGAGGCGGCGTTGGCGCCGAGGTCGACGGGGAGCGGCGGGCCGGTGAAGCCGCCGAACGCGTCCCGGTGGCGGTAGTCGGTGCCGAACCGCTCGGCGCCGACGGCCTCCGAGAGGCCGCCGATGGAGGCGTAGCCGTGGTTCTGGAGGATGACCAGCTTGATGGGCAGGCGTTCCTGGACGGCGGTGACGATCTCAGTGGGATTCATCAGGTACGTCCCGTCGCCGACGAGGGCCCAGACCGGCCGGCCGAGGGCGGCGAGGGCGACGCCGATGGCGGCGGGGATCTCGTAGCCCATGCAGGAGTAGCCGTACTCGACGTGGTACTGGTCGCCGGACCGGGCGCGCCACAGCTTGTGCAGGTCGCCGGGGAGCGAGCCGGCGGCGTTGATCAGGATGTCGCTGCCGTCGACCAGAGTGTCGAGTACGCCGAGGACCTGGACCTGGGTGGGGCGGGCGCGCGGGTCGGGTGCGGCGTAGGCGGCGTCGGTCCGCTCCTGCCATTCCCGTTTGGAGGACTCCCACCGCACTGTGTCCTGCCGGTGGCCGCCGAGCGCCTCGGTGAGGGCCTCCAGTCCGGCGCGGGCGTCGGCGACGAGTGGCAGCGCGGCCTGCTTGTGGGCGTCGAACGCGGTGATGTTGAGGTTGACGAGCCGCGTGTCGGGGCGGAAGAGGGTGCCGGAGGCGGTGGTGAAGTCGGTGAGGCGGGTGCCGACGCCGATGATCAGGTCGCTGGTGCGGGCGAGGGCGTCGGCGGTCTGCGTGCCGGTGTGGCCGATGCCGCCGACGTCGCAGGGGTGGTCCCAGGGCAGGACGCCCTTGCCGGCCTGGGTGGTGGCGACGGGGAGGCCGGCCGACCGGGCGAGCGCGTTCAGGGCGTCCTGGGCCGCGCTGTACCTGACGCCGCCGCCGGCGATGATCATCGGCCGGCGGGCCGTCCTGATCGCCTGGACGGCCGCGTCGAGTTCGGCCTCGTCGGGCCGCGGTCGGCGCACGGTCCAGGTCCGTTCGGCGAGGAACTCCTCGGGCCAGTCGTACGCCTCGGCCTGTACGTCCTGCGGCAGGGCGAGCGTGACCGCCCCGGTGTCGGCGGGGTCGGTGAGGACGCGTACGGCGGCGAGGGCGGCCGGGACCAGTGCCTCGGGGCGGGTGACGCGGTCGAAGTAGCGCGACACGGGGCGCAGGCAGTCGTTGACGGACATCTCGCCCGCGTACGGGACTTCGAGCTGTTGCAGGACCGGGTCGGCGGGGCGGGTGGCGAAGGTGTCGCCGGGCAGCAGGAGGACGGGCAGCCGGTTGACGGTGGCGAGGGCGGCGCCGGTGACGAGGTTGGTGGCGCCGGGGCCGATGGAGGTGGTGACGGCGTGGGCGCGCAGCCGGTTGGACTGGCGGGCGTAGCCGACGGCCGCGTGGACCATGGCCTGTTCGTTGCGTCCCTGGTGGTACGGCATGAGGTCGGGGTACTCGACGAGCGCCTGACCGATGCCGGCGACGTTGCCGTGGCCGAAGATGCCCCAGGTCGCGGTGATCAGCCGTTGTCGTACGCCGTCGCGTTCGGTGTGCTGCGCGGCGAGGAAACGCACCAGGGCCTGGGCGACGGTGAGCCGGACGCTCATGCGTATCCCTCCGTGTGGTCGGGGTGGAAGCAGATCCGCCACTCCCGTTCGGGGCCGGGCCCCGCCATGACGTTCAGGTAGTACAGCGGGTGTCCCGGCTGGGCGATGGACGGGCCGTGCCAGCCGTCGGGGACGAGGACGGCGTCACCGTCCCGGACCTCGGTGAGGAGGTCGGCGCCGCCGGGCCGGGAGGGGGAGATCCGCTGGTAGGCGAGGGCGCCCGGGCCCTCGATCTCGTAGTAGTAGATCTCTTCGAGGACGGACTCGGCGCCGGGTCGGTGCTCGTCGTGCTTGTGCGGCGGGTACGAGGACCAGTTGCCGCCGGGCGTGACGACCTCGACGGCGATGAGCCGGTCGCAGGCGAAGGCGTCGGCCGAGGCGAAGTTCCGCACCTCTCGGGCGCGGTTGCCGGTGCCCCGGGTCTCGACGGGAACCTCCGGCGCGGGGCCGTAGCGGGCGGGGAGTCGTCGCTCGCACTTCGCTCCTGCCAAAGCGAAGCGGCCTCCCGCACCGGAGGCGATCTGGGCGTGGGCGTCGCGCGGTACATAGGCGAAGTCGGTCACTCCGTCGAACACGCTCGCGCGGCCCTGGAGTTCGAGGTTCTCTCCGTCGACGCGCACGCTACAGGCACCGGAGAGGGGAAGCACGACCCATTCGGAATCCCCGCTCTCGAAGGAGTGGATCCCGCCGGGTCCGAGGGTGAGGACCCGGAGGGCGGAGTACGTCCAGCCGGCCCGCCCGGGGTCGATGTCGAGCCCGTACGGGCCGTGGGCGGCGGTTCCGGCGGGGAGGTGGAGGGACGGGGGGTGACGGGTGCTCATGACTCACCCCTACCCGTTTTCCGCCAGGGTTCCGGAGCCGGTCGCGAGTGCCTCGGCGATCTCGGCGGCGTACGGCATGGCGGACGAGCAGGGGAGGCGGCCCGCGACGATCGCGCCGGCGGCGTTGGCGTGGCGCAGGACGGTGTCCAGGTCCCGGCCGGCGAGCAGTCCGTGGACGAGCGCCCCGCCGAACGCGTCGCCCGCGCCGAGGCCGTTGACCACCTCGACCGGCAGGGGCGGCACCTCGGCGCTCGTCCCGTCGGCGGCGAGCGCGAGGACGCCCTCGGGGCCCCGCTTGACGACGGCGAGCCGGAGGCCGGTGTCCGCTCCGGCGGCGAGCAGCGCGCGGGCGGCCGCGTACGGCTCGCGCTCCCCCGTCGCCACCTCGCACTCGTCGGTGTTGCCGACGACCACGGTCGCGTGCCGCAGCGCCTCGGCGTAGTACGGGCGGGCAGCCGCCGGGTCCGTCCAGAACATCGGCCGCCAGTCCAGGTCGAGGACCGTCACCTCCCGCCCGGACCTGGCCCGGAGCGCCTGCAGGGTCGCGGTGCGGCTCGGCTCGGCGCAGAGGCCCGTGCCGGTCGCCCAGAGGACCCGGGCGGCGCGGATCGCGCCGAGGTCCAGCTCGTGCGGGTGGATCTCCAGGTCGGGGGCCTTGGGGCGGCGGTAGAAGGTGAGCGGGAAGTCGTCGGGCGGGAAGAGGGCGCAGAAGGTGACGGGGGTGGGGTACGCGTCGACCTCGGTCACCCAGCGGTCGTCGACCCCGAAGTCCTTCAGCTCGCGGCGCAGATAGGTCCCGAAGGGGTCGGCGCCGGTGCGGGAGACGAGTGCGGTGCGCAGGCCGAGCCGGGCGGCGGCGACGGCGACGTTCGCCGGGGAGCCGCCGAGGAACTTGGCGAAGGTGTCGACCCGGTCGAGCCCGACTCCGGTCTGGAGCGGGTACAGGTCCACGCCGAGGCGCCCCATGGTGATCAGGTCGTACGGCTCCGACTCCACCCGCGCCACCTCTCGCGTCCGGCTTCCGCACCCAGGTCTAGCCGTCCGCCCGGAGGCGTGTCAACGATATGTCCGGACATTCTGACGACCGGGCGGCCGGCGAGGAGCGGCCCGTGCGGGCCGGAGCGGCCTCCTTGACGCTGCTCGCGGGCCCCGGTCAAGGTGGCAGGCATGACGACGCCGTCACCGCAGCCGCCCTCGCCCGCGTCCCCTTCCCCTTCCCCTTCCCCGGCCTCTCCGCCGTCCCCGTCCCCGTCCCGGATCCGGATCGGCTCCGCCCCGGACTCCTGGGGGGTGTGGTTCCCCGACGATCCCCGGCAGGTGCCGTGGCAGCGCTTCCTGGACGAGGTGTCCGGCGCGGGCTACGAGTGGATCGAGCTGGGCCCGTACGGCTATCTGCCCACCGATCCGTCCGTCCTGACGGAGGAGACCGCGCGGCGCGGGCTGCGGGTCTCGGCGGGGACGGTCTTCACCGGCCTGCACCACGGCGCGGACGTCTGGGACCGGACCTGGGCGCACGTCGCCGAGAACGCGGCCCTGGCCCAGGCGGTGGGCGCGGGCCATCTGGTCGTCATCCCGTCGTTCTGGCGGGACGACCGGACGGGTGAGGTCCTGGAGGACCGGACGCTCACGGCCGCGCAGTGGCGGGACCTGACGGGGCTCACCGAGCGGCTCGGCCGGGAGGTGCGCGAGCGGTACGGGCTGCGGATCGTCGTCCATCCGCACGCCGACACCCATCTGGACGACGAGGAGAGCGTGACGCGGTTCCTGGACGCGACGGACCCGGAGGCGGTCTCGCTCTGCCTGGACACCGGGCACTACGCGTACGCCGGCGGGGACAGCGTCAAGCTGATCGAGACGTACGGCGAGCGGATCGGCTACCTGCATCTCAAGCAGGTCGACCCGGAGATCCTGGCGGGGGTGGTGGCCGAGGGGGTGCCGTTCGGGCCGGCGGTGGCGCGCGGGGTGATGTGCGAGCCGCCGTCCGGGGTGCCCGCCCTGGCACCGGTGCTCGCGGCCGCGTCGGCCCTGGACGTGGACCTGTTCGCGATCGTCGAGCAGGACATGTACCCCTGCGAGCCGGACGTTCCGTACCCGATCGCGCTCCGTACCCGGCGCTATCTCCGCTCCTGCGGCGTGTGACCGGCGCGCGACCGGCGTATACCTCTTTGACCAGGGGCGAGGCACGCGGACACACCGATGTCCTGATGCCGCGTTTTCGTCACACACGTCCCTTGGGCGTCACGCATATCTCCGTTACGCGGGCTTTCCGTCACAGCCGCTCGACAGGCGCTCTCCTCCTGTCTGACGGGGTCGTTGCAGGGGGCAATGGCTCAGTGATCGCCATCGCATGCCCGCAGCGCCCCCGAACGGCACCCCCGCCGCCGCTGCGCGGCGCGCAGGGAGGTACCAGGCATGACGGACAGAAGGCTCTGGTCGTACAAGGACATCGCCGCACACATCCGGGTGCAGCCCGACACGGTCCGCTCCTACCGGAAGCACGGACTGCTGCCGGCCCCCGACCACGTGGAGTCGGGCAAGCCCTACTGGTACGCGGACACGATCCGCGCCTGGGTCGCGAGCCGCCCCGGCAACCGGGGCCGCCGCGACTGACCTGGCGTACCCCTTCTCCCTCCCCCGCCGCCCCGCAGGGCCGGACCCGCCGCACCCGGGTCCGGCCCTCGGAGTGTCGCGACGTGTCACGCGGGCGTGTCACCGGTGGAGCGGGGCCATCTCCTTAGGCGCCTCGGCCGGCGCGCTTCCGGCCGGGTCGCTCCCGGCCGGCGTGCTCCCGGTCCCGGGCGCGGGCGTGTCCGACTCGCTGATGCCGAACCGGTCGTGGAAGCGCCGCAGCGGGCCGGGGGCCCACCAGGTGAGGCGGCCGGTCAGCTTCATCACGGAGGGGACGAGGAGGCTGCGGACCACCATGGCGTCCATGAGGACGGCGAGGGCGACGCCGAGGCCGAGCATCTTGGTGTTGGTGACGCGGGAGGTGCCGATGGCGACCATGACGACGGCGAGGATCACGGCCGCCGCGGTGATGAGGCCGCCGGTGCGGCGCAGCCCGAAGCGGACGGAGGGCTCGTGGTCGCCGGTGCGGTCGTACTCCTCCTTGATGCGGGAGAGCAGGAACACCCCGTAGTCCATGGAGAGTCCGAAGGCCACGCAGAACATGAGCACCGGCAGGGTGGTCTCGATGTCCCCGGTGGGGGTGAAGCCGAGGAGCCCGGCGAGGTGCCCGTCCTGGAAGACCCAGACCACGGCGCCGAACATCGCCGTGAGGCTGAGGGCGTTGAGGACCACGGCCTGGACGGGTATGAGGACGCTGCCGGTGAGCAGGAAGACCAGGAGCAGCGTGACGATCACGATGATCGCCGCGGCCCAGGGCAGCCGCTCGGCGAGGGCGTCCTTCGAGTCGACGAGGACGGCGGCCTGTCCGGTGACGGAGGTCTCGAACGGGGCGGGCTGGGCGCGCAGTTCGGCCACGGTCCGCTGGGCCTGGGCGCCGACGGTCTCGCCCTCGGCGACGACGGTGAAGTACGCGTGGCCGCCGGCGGCGGTCACCGGTCCGTCGGCCCGGACCACGCCGTCGAGGGCGCCGATCCGCTCGCGGAAGGCCGCGTACTGCGCGGGGGTGGCCTCGCCCTCGGCGAGGACGGTGAGGGTGCCGCCGGGGTCGCCGGGGAAGCCGTGCCGCAGTTCGTCCTGGACGACCCGGGAGGAGGCGGTGACGGGGAGCTGGCGGTCGTCCGCGGTGCCGAACTTCACGCCGAGGAAGGGCAGTCCGAGGAGGACGAGTCCGGCGGTGGTGAGGACGGCGAAGACCGGCGCCCTGCGCATCACGAGCGCGGCGGCCCGCCCCCAGCCCGTGGCGTCGCCGCCCCCGGCGCGCTGCGCACCGGGCGCCCGGCCGCGCCGGAGGAGGCGCCGCAGGTCGAGCGCGTTGACCCGGTCGCCGAGCAGCACGAGGGCCGCCGGGAGCAGGGTGAGCGCGGCGGTCGCGGCGAGCAGGACCACGGCTATGCCCGCGTACGCGAAGGAGCGCAGGAAGTACTGCGGGAAGACCAGCATCGCGGCGAGCGAGACGGCGACGGTCAGGGCGGAGAAGAGCACGGTCCGCCCGGCGGTGCGCAGGGTGGTGCGGACGGCGGTGTACGTGTCGGCCCCGGCGGCGAGCTCCTCGCGGTAGCGGCGGACGACGAACAGGGCGTAGTCGATGGCGAGTCCGAGGCCGAGGGCCGTCGTCAGGTTCTGCGCGAAGACGGAGACGTCGGTGAACTCGGTGAGGCCGCGCAGGACGGCGTTGGTGCCGAGGATGGCGACGATGCCGACGCCGAGCGGCAGCAGGGCGGCGACGGCGCTGCCGAAGACCATGACGAGCAGGACGAGGGTGAGGGGCAGGGCGATGAGCTCGGCCCGCAGCAGGTCTTCCTGGATGACCGTCTGCATCTCGTGGCGGACGGCGAGTCCGCCGCCGAGGGTGACCTCGACGGGGCCGTGGGTGCCCCGGTACTCGGGGGCGATCCGGTCGAGGACGGCGGCCGCGTCCTTCTCCTCGCCGGCGATCCGGGCGGCTATCACCGCCTTGCGGCCGTCCTCGGAGCGGAGGGCGGGCGAGCCGGTGGACCAGTACGAGCCGACCCCGTCGACGCCCGGCTCGGCGTCGAGCCGCTCGGCGAGCCGGCGGGCCTCGGCGGCGACGGCGGGCGCGTCGGCGCCGGCCGCTCCGGCGTCGACGAGCAGGAGCAGATTGGGCTGGGAGCCGGGGAACTGGCGCCCGAGGGCCTCGGTCGCGTACGTGGACTCGGCGGCCGGGTCCTCCCAGCCGCCGCTGCCCATCCGGTCGGCGACCCCGCCGCCGGCCAGGACGGCGAGGGCGGTGAGGACGAGGGCGACGAGCAGGGTCAGGCGCGGCCGGACGGTCACGAACCGCGTCCAGCCGCCCGCCCCGTCCCGCTTCGGCGATGCGCCGCCGTCCGCCGGGGGCCTGCCGGATCCGCCGCTGTCCGCGGGGGGCCCGCTGGATCCGCCGCCCTCCATGGGGGCCCCACTGGATCCGGCCCCGCCGGGCGCTGATTTCTTGACTTCGGCCATGACGAGGTGTCCCCTTCACCTGACCCCTGTGCTCGCTTCCCGGCAGGTCACATGGGTCGCCCATTGCCATAGACTGGCAAACACGAGCGATCACTCGCGTTTCACAAGAATGCGAGCGACCTCTCGTGTTTGTCAAACGTGTTGAGGAGAGCTGGGGACAGCCATGTCCGAAGAACCGAAGCCGCGCCGCCGCCAGGCGCGGGGAGAGCGCCGTATCGCGCAGCTGCTCCAGGCCGCCGCGAACGTCTTCTGCGCGAACGGCTACACGGCGTCCAGCACCAACGCGATCGCCCGCGAGGCCCACGTCTCGCCCGGCACGCTCTACCAGTACTTCCCCAACAAGGAAGCCATCGCGATCGAGTTGGGCGAGCGCCTGCTGCACCAGATGCGCGAGGCCCACGGCCAGGCGTTCACCCCGGAGAACCTCGCCCTGCCGCTGCCCGACCTGCTGGACGCCGTCGTCGACCCGCTGATCGAGTTCAACTGCGCCAACCCGGCCTTCCTCGCCCTGATGCACGGCTCCGAGGTCCCCGGCCGGATCGCGGAGGAGCACGACGAACTGCACGCGACCCTGCTCACCCGCGTACAGGAGGTCATCGCCCACTACGCGCCCGCGCTGCCCGCGGAGGACCGCCTCCGGACGGCGGGCATGGCCTTCGCCGCCTTCAAGGGGGGTCTGGACCTCGTCCTCGCCGCGCCGGAGGGGGCCGAGCGGGACGCCACGATCACGGAGCTGAAGACGCTCCTGCTGCGCTACCTCTCCCCTCTGGTCGAGCCCGTGGCCGAGCCCGTGGCCGAGGGGCAGGTCACCCCGGCTCCGAGCCGCTGATCCGTTCGGCCGGGAGCCTTTCGTCCCCGAGGCGCGGCGCGCCCGGATCCGACTGGATTTCATACCCCCTAGGGGTATAAACTACCGGCGTACGGTCCTGAACCCACGAGGAGAGCGCGATGACCGCAGAGACGAAGACCGACCTCACCACCGTCTACCAGGTCAAGGGCATGACCTGCGGCCACTGCGAGGGCGCGGTGTCGAGCGAGATCTCCGGGATTCCCGGCGTCTCGTCGGTGACGGCCGTCGCCTCCACCGGCCAGGTGACCGTCGTCTCCGCCGCCCCGCTCGACGAGGAGGCCGTCCGCGCCGCCGTCGACGAGGCCGGCTACGAGCTGGTCTGACCGCTCCCCCCGTCAACACCCCGCAGGGCCGTACCGTTACCGGGTACGGCCCTGCTCCCCTTTGGAACCGCACATGACCTCCAGCACCACCGCACACCCCGCCGACAGCACGGTCGTCGCGGTCACCGAGCTGACGATCGGCGGGATGACCTGCGCCTCGTGCGCGGCCCGCGTCGAGAGGAAGCTCAACCGCATCGACGGGGTGACCGCGACCGTCAACTACGCCACGGAGAAGGCGCGGATCGAGCACCCGCCGGAGGTCGGGGTCGACGCGCTGATCGCCACCGTCGTCAAGACCGGCTACACGGCGGAGGAACCGCCGCCGCCGGAGCCCGAACCGGCCGCCGTACCGGAGGAGCGGGAGCCCGCCCGGGACCCCGAGCTCGCCTCGCTCCGGCAGCGGCTCACCGTCTCCGCGCTGCTCTCCGCGCCCGTCGTCCTGCTCGCCATGGTCCCGGGCCTCCAGTTCGACAACTGGCAGTGGCTCTCCCTCACCCTCGCCGCCCCCGTCGTCGTCTGGGGCGGGCTGCCCTTCCACCGGGCCGCCTGGACCAACCTCCGGCACGGCGCCGCCACCATGGACACCCTCGTCTCGGTCGGCACCCTCGCCGCCTTCGGCTGGTCGCTCTGGGCCCTCTTCCTCGGTGACGCGGGCATGCCCGGCATGCGGCACGGCTTCGACCTGACCGTCGACCGCTCCGCGGCCTCGTCCGCGATCTACCTGGAGGTCGCGGCCGGGGTCGTCACCTTCATCCTCCTCGGCCGCTACCTGGAGGCCCGCGCCAAGCGGAAGGCGGGCGCGGCGCTCCGGGCCCTGATGGAACTCGGCGCCAAGGACGTGGCCGTCCTGCGCCGGGGAACGGAGGTACGGGTGCCGGTCGCCGCGCTGCGGACCGGCGACCTCTTCGTCGTACGGCCCGGGGAGAAGATCGCCACCGACGGCACCGTCACCGAGGGCGCGTCGGCCGTCGACACCTCCCTGCTCACCGGCGAGTCGCTGCCGCTGGACGTCACCACGGGCGACGGCGTCACCGGCGGCTGCGTCAACGTCTCGGGACGGCTCGTCGTCCGGGCCACCCGCGTCGGCGCCGACACCCAGCTCGCCCGCATGGCCAAGCTCGTCGAGGACGCCCAGAACGGCAAGGCCGAGGTGCAGCGGCTCGCCGACCGGATCTCCGCCGTCTTCGTGCCGGTCGTCCTGCTCCTCGCGCTCGGCACCCTCGTCACCTGGCTGCTGCTGACCGACGACCCGACGGCCTCCTTCACGGCCGCCGTCGCCGTCCTGATCATCGCCTGCCCGTGCGCCCTGGGCCTCGCGACCCCGACCGCGCTCATGGTCGGCACCGGCCGCGGCGCGCAGCTCGGCATCCTGATCAAGGGCCCCGAGGTGCTGGAGTCCACCCGCCGCGTCGACACGATCGTCCTCGACAAGACCGGGACGGTCACCACGGGCCGGATGCGGCTGGCCGGTGTGCGCGTGTACGGCGGGAAGTACGGCACCGACGCCACCGACGAGACCGAACTGCTGCGGCTGGCCGGGGCCCTGGAGCACTCCTCCGAGCATCCGGTGGCCCGCGCGGTCGCGGCCGGCGCCGTCGAGCGCTGCGGGGAGCTCCCCGTACCGAAGACCTTCGAGAACGTCCCCGGGCTCGGCGTACGCGGCTCGGTCGACGGCCGTCTGGTCCTCGTCGGCCGCGCCGCGCTGCTGGCGGCGGAGGGCGTCGACGTGCCGGCGGGGGCGGAGCCCGGGGCCGTCCACGTCGCCTGGGACGGGGTCGCCCGCGGCACCCTGACCGTGGCGGACACCGTCAAGGACACCAGCGCGGAGGCCGTGGCCCGGCTGCGCGGCCTCGGGCTGCGGCCGGTCCTCCTCACCGGGGACCACAGGGCGGTGGCCGAGGCCGTGGCGGCGGAGGTGGGCATCGACGAGGTGATCGCCGAGGTGCTGCCGGAGGAGAAGGCCGCGGTGGTCCGGCGGCTCCAGGCGGAGGGCCGGACGGTCGCGATGGTCGGCGACGGGGTGAACGACGCGGCGGCCCTCGCCACGGCGGACCTGGGACTGGCGATGGGGACGGGCACGGACGCGGCGATCGAGGCGAGCGATCTCACCCTGGTACGGGGCGACCTGCGGGTCGCGGCCGACGCGATCCGGCTCGCCCGCCGCACCCTGGCGACGATCAGGGGCAACCTCGGCTGGGCCTTCGGCTACAACGTGGCGGCGCTGCCGCTCGCCGCGGCCGGACTCCTGAACCCGATGATCGCGGGCCTGGCGATGGCCTTTTCGTCCGTCTTCGTCGTATCCAACAGTCTTCGTCTGCGCCGCTTCACGTGAATTCACCCACGTGTGACGCACAGGACCTTCACAAAGAGACCTAGATCACAGATATTGGGGGGTAACCATCTGGGCTGTTCGCGAGTCTAAGTGGGCGATGCCGAGAACGTCTTGGGGGACGTTCATGGAATGTCTTGGGGGACGTTCCAGGCAAGCGTTGGCCGGGGCACGTGCACCGGGGAGCTTTGAGCGGCCCTCCCGTACGTACCCCGGCAGACCGCGTCGCGCCGACCCGCATAGCCTCTGCGACACCCGCAGACGCCCGGCCCGGATCCCGTGGGGGGAATCCGCACCGGGACATGGGAAGCGCCCCGCTCGTCGACCCGTGGGGGGATCGACGACGGGGCGCTTCCTCTTTTCGCGAGGGGCGTCCGGGTCGGAGGACTAGCGCGCCTCGACCGGGACGAAGTCGCGCAGGACCTCGCCGGTGTAGATCTGGCGCGGGCGGCCGATGCGGGAGCCGGGCTCCTTGATCATCTCGTGCCACTGGGCGATCCAGCCGGGCAGCCGGCCGAGCGCGAAGAGCACGGTGAACATCTCGGTCGGGAAGCCCATCGCGCGGTAGATGAGGCCCGTGTAGAAGTCCACGTTGGGGTAGAGGTTGCGCGAGACGAAGTACTCGTCGGAGAGCGCGTGCTCCTCCAGCTTGAGCGCGATGTCCAGCAGCTCGTCGGACTTGCCGAGGGCCGAGAGGACGTCGTGCGCCGCCGCCTTGATGATCTTGGCGCGCGGGTCGAAGGACTTGTACACCCGGTGGCCGAAGCCCATCAGGCGGACGCCGTCCTCCTTGTTCTTCACCTTGCGGATGAAGGAGTCGACATCGCCGCCGTTGGCCTTGATGCCCTCGAGCATCTCCAGGACCGACTGGTTGGCGCCACCGTGCAGCGGGCCCCACAGGGCCGAGATGCCGGCGGAGATCGAGGCGAACATGTTCGCCTGCGAGGAGCCGACCAGACGCACGGTGGAGGTCGAGCAGTTCTGCTCGTGGTCCGCGTGCAGGATCAGCAGCTTGTCGAGCGCGTTGACGACGACCGGGTCCAGGTCGTACTCCTGCGCCGGGACCGAGAAGGTCATGCGCAGGAAGTTCTCGACGTACCCGAGGTCGTTGCGCGGGTAGACGAACGGGTGGCCGATCGACTTCTTGTACGCGTACGCCGCGATCGTCGGGAGCTTCGCGAGCAGCCGGATCGTGGAGAGGTGGCGCTGCTCCTCGTCGAACGGGTTGTGGCTGTCCTGGTAGAAGGTGGACAGCGCGGAGACCACCGAGGACAGCATCGCCATCGGGTGGGCGTCCCGCGGGAAACCGCGGAAGAAGTTCTTGACGTCCTCGTGGACGAGCGTGTGCTGCGTGATCTCGTTCTTGAAGGTCGCCAGCTCGTCGACCTTGGGCAGCTCACCGTTGATCAGCAGGTACGCCACCTCAAGGAAGGTGGAGCGCTCGGCCAGCTGCTCGATGGGATAACCGCGGTACCGCAGAATCCCCTGCTCACCGTCCAGGTAGGTGATCGCGGATTTATAGGCGGCGGTGTTGCCGTATCCGCTGTCCAGGGTGACCAGACCGGTCTGGGCTCGGAGTTTCCCGATGTCGAAGCCCTTGTCGCCGACGGTGCTCTCGACCACCGGGTAGGTGTATTCACCGTCCGCGTACCGCAGTACTACAGAGTTGTCGCTCACGTCATCCCTCACCGACGTAGTGCCTCTTCTTCGAGGTGCCCTGACTGTCTCTACCATCCCCCATTTGGCTCAGGAGAGTGCACTCGGGGTCGACCATTGGGCCAATCGGCGGCACTCAGTGCCGCCAACCTTCATATCCTGCCCCCTTCGCCCCGGTTCCGGTAGCCCTCAGTGATCTTTCACACGGGGGCGCTCCCTGTGAGCCGAAACGCCAGTGCGGTAAAGCGTCTGCCCGCGGAGACCGTACGGACCGCCTGGGCGATCGCCCGCCGGGAGCCGACGAGGACCACGAGCTTCTTCGCCCGGGTCACGGCCGTGTAGAGCAGGTTCCGCTGAAGCATCATCCAGGCACTCATGGTGACCGGGATCACCACGGCCGGATACTCGCTGCCCTGCGAACGGTGGATGGTGACCGCGTACGCGTGGGCGAGCTCGTCCAGTTCGTCGAAGTCGTACGGCACCTCCTCGTCCTCGTCCGTCCGCACCGTCAGCTTCTGCTCGACGAGGTCCAGCTGGGTCACGACACCGACCGTGCCGTTGAAGACCCCGTTGACCCCTTTGTCGTAGTTGTTCCTGATCTGGGTGACCTTGTCACCCACGCGGAAGACCCGGCCGCCGAACCGCTTCTCCGGCAGATCCGGGCGGCCCGGGGTGATGACCTGCTGCAGCAGTCCGTTGAGCGAGCCCGCGCCGGCCGGACCGCGGTGCATGGGAGCGAGGACCTGCACGTCACGGCGGGGGTCGAGACCGAACTTGGCCGGGATCCGCCGGGCCGCGACGTCCACCGCCACCCGGGCGGCGTCCTCGGTCTCCTCCTCGACGAAGAGGAAGAAGTCCGGCAGGCCCTCGGTCTTCGGCGGGGTGCCGGCGTTGATCCGGTGCGCGTTGGTGACGACGCCGGACTCCTGCGCCTGGCGGAAGATCCGGGTCAGCCGGACCGCCGGTACGGGGCTTCCCGGGGCCAGCAGATCACCGAGGACCTCGCCCGCGCCGACCGACGGCAGCTGGTCCACATCACCCACGAGGAGCAGATGGGCCCCCGGCGCCACCGCCTTCACCAGCTTGTTCGCCAACAGCAGGTCCAGCATGGAGGCCTCGTCGACCACGACCAGGTCCGCGTCGAGCGGCCGGTCCCGGTCATAGGCCGCGTCGCCGCCCGGCTTCAGCTCCAGGAGCCGGTGGACGGTGGAGGCCTCCGCGCCGGTCAGCTCGGCGAGCCGCTTGGCCGCCCGGCCGGTGGGGGCGGCGAGGACGACCTTGGCCTTCTTGGCGCGGGCCAGCTCCACGACGGAGCGGACCGTGAACGACTTGCCGCAGCCGGGGCCGCCGGTGAGCACGGCGACCTTCCGGGTCAGCGCGAGCCGGACGGCCTCCTCCTGCTCGGGCGCGAGCGAGGTCCCCGTCCGGTCCGCGAGCCAGGCGAGGGCCTTGTCCCAGGCCACGTCCCGGAAGCCCGGCATCCGGTCCTCCTCGGCCCGCAGCAGCCGCCGGAGCTGTCCGGCGAGGGACAGCTCGGCCCGGTGGAAGGGGATCAGGTACACGGCGGTGACGGGCGTCCCCTCCGGGCCCGGCACCGTCTCCCGCACGACCCCCTCGGGGTCCTCGGCCAGCTCGGCGAGGCACTCGATGACGAGTCCGGTGTCGACCTGGAGGAGCTTCACCGCCTCGGAGATCAACCGCTCCTCGGGGAGGAAGCAGTGCCCCTGGTCGCTGGACTGCGAGAGGGCGTACTGCAGGCCGGCCTTCACCCGGTCGGGGCTGTCGTGGGGTATGCCCACGGCCTGGGCGATCTTGTCGGCGGTGAGGAAGCCGATGCCCCAGACGTCGGCGGCGAGCCGGTAGGGCTGGTTCCGCACGACGGAGATCGAGGCGTCCCCGTACTTCTTGTAGATCCGGACCGCGATGGAGGTGGAGACGCCGACGCCCTGGAGGAAGACCATCACCTCCTTGATCGCCTTCTGCTCCTCCCAGGCCGCGCTGATCTTCTTCGTGCGCTTGGGCCCCAGGCCGGGGACCTCGATCAGCCGGCCCGGAGCCTCCTCCAGGATCTGGAGGGTGTCCAGGCCGAAGTGCTGGGTGATGCGATCGGCGAAGACCGGCCCGATGCCCTTGACCAGACCCGAGCCGAGATAGCGGCGGATGCCCTGGATCGTGGCGGGCAGCAGGGTCGTGTAGTTCTCGACGGTGAACTGCTTGCCGTACTGCGGGTGCGAGCCCCAACGGCCCTCCATCCGCAGCGACTCGCCCGGCTGCGCGCCGAGCAGCGCGCCGACCACGGTGAGCAGGTCCCCGGCCCCGCGCCCGGTGTCGACCCGGGCGACCGTGTACCCGCTCTCCTCGTTGGCGTAGGTGATCCGCTCCAGGACCCCTTCGAGCACGGCCGACCCCGGCCCGCGACCTTCGTTGGACATGACCTGACGGTAGCGAACCGGTCGGACAGCGGGGGCCGGCCCGTGGCAGGGCGGGGGCTCGCCCGCGCGGTACCACGTGGGAAACGTGGGCGAACCTGCCACATGACCCACGAGGGGTGTCCATGGGTGTGACCAACGTGGACCTGGACGACGACGTGCTCGCCGAGGCGGCGAAACTGCTCGGTACGACCACGAAGAAGGACACGATCAAGACGGCCCTGGTAGAGGTCATACGGCGTCGGGGCAGCACCGCGCGGCGGGCGTCATCGAACTCCTTGTCTGCGCCACGGCGGTCCACCACGGGTCGACCGTGCTGCACCGGGACGACGACTTCGCCACGGTCGCCCGTGTGCTCAAGGAGGTCGAACAGCAGGACGTGCGCCACGCGGGCGGGTGACCGGCCGGCCGCCGCGGGCCCTCACACCGTCAGGAAGTCCTCCAGCGTCTCCTCCAGGACCTCCACGCCGTCCCTCGACCACAGGTCGTCGTTGAAGATCTCCACCTCCACCGGGCCCGTCCAGCCCGCCTTCTCCGTCAGGTCCGCCCAGGCCCGGAGGTCGATCGCGCCGGTGCCCAGCCGGCCCCGGCCGGTCAGGACGCCGGCCGGGAGGGGGGTGGTCCAGTCGGCGAGCTGGAAGGAGTGGATGCGGCCCGACGCGCCCGCGCGTTCCACCGCCGCCGGGGCCCGGTCGTCCCACCAGAGGTGGTACGTGTCGACCACCACGCCCACCTGCTCGGGCGGGAAGTGCTCGGCGACGGCCAGCGCCTGGTCCAGGGTGGAGACCGCGCAGCGGTCGGCGGCGTACATGGGGTGCAGGGGTTCGACGGCCAGGCGGATTCCCCGTTCGCCCGCGTAGGGGGCCAGCACGCCGATCGCCTCGGTGATCCGGGCGCGGGCCGAGGGCAGGTCGGGGAAGGCGGGGGTGAGGCCGCCGGAGACCAGCACGACGGTGTCCGTGCCGAGCGCGACCGCCTCGTCGATCGCCGCCCGGTTCTCCGCCTCCCAGCCGTCCGAGGTGAAGAACCCGCCGCGGCAGAGGGTGGTGACCTTCAGGCCCGCGTCCCGCACGAGGTCGGCCGCCGCCTCGACGCCGTACTCCTGGACCGGCTCGCGCCACAGTCCCACGGCCGGGACGCCGAGCCGGACGCAGTGGGCGACCAGGTCGGGGAGGGACAGCTGCTTGACCGTCATCTGGTTGACGCTGAAGCGGTCGAGGTCCATCACAGGCCCCCCTGGACCGTCAGGAGGGAGCGCATGCGCGACTCCGCGAGCGCCGGGTCGGGGAACAGGCCCAGGCCGTCGGCCAGTTCGTACGCCGTCGCGAGGTGCGGCAGCGAGCGGGCGGACTGCAGACCGCCGACCATCGTGAAGTGGTCCTGGTGGCCGGCGAGCCAGGCGAGCAGGACGACTCCCGTCTTGTAGAAGCGGGTCGGCGCCCGGAAGAGGTGCCGGGACAGGGCGACCGTCGGGTCGAGGAGGGAACGGAAAGCGTTCACATCACCTGTGTCGAGCGTCCTTACCGCCTCCGCCGCGAGCGGCGCCAGCGGGTCGAAGATGCCCAGCAGGGCGTGGCTGAAGCCCTGTTCGTCGCCCGCGATCAGCTCCGGGTAGTGGAAGTCGTCGCCCGTGTAGCAGCGCACGCCCGCCGGGAGACGGCGACGCAGTGCGACCTCGCGCCGGGCGTCCAGGAGGGAGACCTTGATGCCGTCGACCTTGTCCGGGTGCGCGGCGATGACCTCCAGGAACGTCTCGGTCGCGGTGTCCAGGTCGGCCGAGCCCCAGTACCCGTCGAGCGCGGGGTCGAACATCGGGCCGAGCCAGTGCAGGACCACCGGCTCGCTCGCCTGACGGAGGAGGTGTCCGTACAGGTCGAGGTAGTCCTCGGGGTCCGACGCCGCCGCGGCCAGGGCGCGGGAGGCCATCAGGACCGCCTGGGAGCCGGTCTCCTCCACGAGCGCGAGCTGCTCCTCGTACGCCTTGCGGACCGCCGCGAGGCCTGCGGGGCCGGTGAGCGGTTCCGGTCCGGTGAGCTGGTCGGTGCCGACGCCGCAGGCGATCCGGCCGCCCACCGCCTTCGCCTCGGCCGCGCTGCGGCGGATCAGCTCGGCCGCTCCCGGCCAGTCGAGGCCCATCCCCCGCTGCGCGGTGTCCATGGCCTCCGCGACCCCGAGGCCGTGCGACCAGAGGTGGCGGCGGAAGGCGAGGGTGGCGTCCCAGTCGACCGCCGCGGGCGAGTCGGGGGTGGTGTCGGCGTACGGGTCGGCGACCACGTGGGCGGCGGAGAAGACCGTACGGGAGGTCAGGGGGCCGCCCCCGCCGAGGGTCAGCGGCCCGGTGCGCGGCGTGTACTCCCGTACGCCGCCGCCGACCTGGGGCAGGCGGATCACAGGGTCACCTCCGGGACGTCGAGGCGGCGGCCCTCGGCGGCGGACCTCAGGCCGAGTTCGGCGAGCTGGACGCCGCGGGCGCCCGCGAGGAGGTCCCAGTGGTACGGCTCGTCGAGGACGACGTGCCGCAGGAACAGCTCCCACTGGGCCTTGAAGCCGTTGTCGAACTCGGCGTTGTCGGGGACCTCCTGCCACTGCTCGCGGAAGGGCTCGGTCGCCGGGATGTCCGGGTTCCAGACGGGCTTGGGGGTGGCCGAGCGGTGCTGGACACGGCAGTTGCGCAGTCCGGCGACGGCGGAGCCGTGGGTGCCGTCGACCTGGAACTCGACCAGTTCGTCGCGGTTGACGCGGACGGTCCACGAGGAGTTGATCTGGGCGATGGCGCCGCCCTCCAGCTGGAAGATGCCGTAGGCGGCGTCGTCGGCGGTGGCCTCGTAGGGCTTGCCCTGTTCGTCCCAGCGGCGCGGGACGTGGGTGGCGACCTGGGCGGTGACGGAGGTGACGCGGCCGAACAGCTCGTGGAGCACGTACTCCCAGTGCGGGAACATGTCGACGACGATGCCGCCGCCGTCCTGGGAGCGGTAGTTCCAGCTGGGGCGCTGGGCGTCCTGCCAGTCGCCCTCGAAGACCCAGTAGCCGAACTCGCCGCGCACGGACAGGATCTCGCCGAAGAAGCCGCCGTCGATGAGGCGCTTGAGCTTGAGCAGGCCCGGCAGGAACAGCTTGTCCTGGACGACTCCGTGCTTGACGCCCTTCCCGGTGGCGAGCCGGGCGAGCTCCAGGGCCCCGGCGAGGTCGGCGGCCGTGGGCTTCTCGGTGTAGACGTGCTTGCCGGCGAGGACGGCCTTGGTGATCGCATCGGCGCGGGCGGAGGTGACCTGGGCGTCGAAGTAGATGTCGATCGTGTCGTCGGCGAGGACGGCGTCGAGGTCGGTGGACCACTCGGTGAGGCCGTGGCGCTCGGCGAGTGCGCGCAGGGCGGGCTCGCGGCGGCCGACGAGGACCGGCTCGGGCCAGAGGGTCTCGCCGTTGCCGAGGTCGAGGCCGCCCTGTTCGCGCAGGGCGAGGATCGAACGGACCAGGTGCTGGCGGTGTCCCATGCGTCCGGTGACGCCGTTCATGGCGATGCGGACTGTCCTGCGTGTCACGAAAGGTTCCTCTCCCCGGTGTTCCGCGCCTCGATAGAAAGCGCTTTCCATCGGCGATGACGCTAGCCTGCCGACATCGCCGTCGACAAGGCCCCGGAGGTACGCACACGATGACCGTCACCCTGGCGGACGTGGCCGCTCGCGCACGGGTCTCGCCCGCCACCGTCTCCCGCGTCCTCAACGGCAACTACCCGGTCGCCGAGTCGACCCGCGAGCGGGTCCTGCGGGCCGTGGACGAGCTGGACTACGTCCTCAACGGGCCCGCCAGCTCACTCGCCGCCGCCACCTCCGACCTCGTCGGCGTCCTCGTCCACGACATCGCCGACCCGTTCTTCGGCGTCATGGCGAGCGCGGCGCAGAGCTCCATCGGCGAGGGCGGATCCGGGCGCGGCGGCGGCGAGAAGCTCGCCGTCGTCTGCAACACCGGCGGCTCCCCCGAGCGCGAGCTGACCTACCTCACCCTGCTCCAGCGGCAGCGGGCCGCGGCCGTGATCCTCATGGGCGGCTCCATCGAGGACCCCGAACACCTGGCGGCGGTGACCGGCAAGCTGGCCAAGCTCGCGGAGGCGGGAACCCGGGTCGTGCTCTGCGGGCGCCCTCCGGTCACCGGCGACGCGAACGCGGCCGCGCTCGTCTTCGACAACCGGGGCGGCGCGCGTCGCCTCACCGAGCACCTGCTCGAACTCGGCCACCGGCGCATCGGTTACGCGGCCGGCCCGGCCGACCGGACGACGACCCGGCACCGCCTGGAGGGCCACCGGGCGGCGCTCACGGCGGCGGGCGTCGCGGAGGGGCCGACGGTCCACGGCGCGTACGACCGCCGGGCGGGCTACGAGGCCACGGCCGAACTCCTGGCCCGCGACCCGGACCTCACCGCGGTCGTCGCCGCCAACGACACGGTCGCCCTCGGCGTCTGCGCGGCCCTGCGGGAACGCGGCCTGTCGATCCCGGGCGACGTGTCGGTGGCGGGCTTCGACGACCTCCCGTTCTCGGTCGACGCGGTCCCGTCCCTGACGACGGTCCACCTGCCGCTGCACGAGGCGGGGACACGAGCGGGCCGCCTGGCGATGGGCACGGAGGACCCCCCGGCGGGCGGCCTGGCCCGCGTCCCGGCGGAGCTGGTGGTACGGGGGTCCACGGGGCGGCCTCGGGGGTAGAGGGGCGACCTCCGGAAGCCTGAGGTGGGAGGCCTGAGGCGGGAGGCCTGAGGCCTCAGGCTTAAGGGGGGACGAGGGCTCGGGGCGCGCGGCCGAGAGCTGCGCAGGTACGGGGGGGGACGGGGCGCGGGGAGGTACGCGGCCGGACGGCCGCGGGGGGGCGGCGGAGGCCGGGAGCCGCGAGGGTGAAGCGGCCGGACGGGCGCGGGAGTCGACGCCGGACCGTGTCCGGCTCCACCGAGGACGCGAGAGCCGCCGAGGGCGCGAAAGCGCCGGCGGGAGCGCCGACCGAGCAGAAGGCGCCGGCGAGAACGAACAGCCGGCCCGCCGCGCGGCCACGAGAGCCGGCTCCGGCGTACGCGGCGCCTCCTCGGACCCCCGGCCGGACCCCACGGCCGGACCCCCCGGCCGCGGAGCCCCGGCCGCGGACCCTCGGCCGGGCGCTACGGGCCAGGCCCAGGGCGCGCGTCCGCCTCGCCGACTACCGCTGCCGACACCGGCTCCTGGCGCCGAGACACCGTCGACACGCGCCCCGCGCGGACGCCGGAAGCGCCCGGACGGCGCCCTGAGCGCCCGGCGCACCCCCACAGTGCGTTCACCTCCATTCCATTGCAACGCAACGCACTTCTGACGTTGCATTAGCCTTGAAACCGTTGCAACGAAATCCTTCAATCTACCTGCAGAGATACCGATTCAACGCAACGAACGCATTGCCAGTCTCGTGAACGCAACGTAGCTTTTCCCTCATCGGAAAGAGCGCGGCCCAAGAGCGGGCCCGCCCCAAGAAGGAGAAGAACCGTGCAGAAGTTCGCCACCACCGCCGCCATCGCCGCCGTCCTCGACCTCCCGGCCGGCCGCATCCAGCTCATCGCCTCCGACCGCGCCGACGCCACCGTCGACATCCGCCCCACGAACGCCGCCAAGGGCAACGACGTGAAGGCCGCCGAAGACATCACCGTCGCGTTCGCCGACGGCGTCCTACGGATCGTCGCCGCTCCCGCCAAGAACAAGATCCTCGGCGACCCCGGCTCCGTCGAGGTGACCGTCCAGCTCCCCGCCGGCTCCCGCGTCGAGGCGAAGACCGCCGCCGCCGAACTCCGCGGCGTGGGACGGCTCGGCGACGTCACCGTCGAGGGGGCACAGGGCACGGTCAAGCTCGACGAGACCGCGGGCGCCCGCATCGCCCTGCTCGCCGGCGACATCACGGTCGGCCACCTCGGCGGCCCCGCCGAGATCAGCACCAGGAAGGGCGACCTCCGCATCGCCGAGGCCACGGAGGGCACGGTCGTGCTGCGCACGGAGTCCGGCGAGATCGCGGTCGGCGCCGCCCGCGGCGTCTCCGCCACCCTGAACGCCGGCACCGCCTACGGCCGCGTCCACAACGCCCTCACCAACACCGACGGCGCCGCCGCCGGCCTGAACATCCACGCCACCACCTCGTACGGCGACATCACCGCCCGCAGCCTCTGAACCACCCCGGCGGCGCGCCCCCGCTCCCCCGATGCCCCCAGATCCCGCACGACGAACTCCGAGGACGGAAAGACAGAATGAGCACCACTCAGAACTACCAGGCCGCCGAGCAGCTTCTCCGTCGTCCCGCCCGCCCGGGCGAGCTCGTCGTCGGTGACAAGGTCAGGCCGCAGTGGATCGACGGGGGCGCCCGGTTCTGGTACGCGGTGAGCAACGGGGCCGGCAGGCGGTTCATGCTGGTCGACCCGGCGGCGGGCACGCGTGAGCCGGTCTTCGACCACGCCCGGCTTGCCGCCTCGCTGGCCGCCGCCTCCGGGGAGCGGGTCGACCCCGAGGCCCTGCCGTTCCCCGGCATCGAACCGGGCGAGGACGAGGTCAGGTTCGTGGCGTTCGGCGCGTACTGGCGCTGTGACCTGGTCAGTTACGTCTGCGAGCCGGCCGAGTTCACCGCCCCGGGCAACCCGCTGGACGTGACGGCGCCCGACGGGAAGACCGCGGTGTCCCAGCGGGGGCACGACCTGTGGGCCCGCTCGCTGTCCGACGGCCGCGAGTGGCCCCTGACCACCGACGGCGCACCCGGTCACGCCTACGGTCCCGGTCCCGCCGCGACCGGCAACCCCACCCTGCTGCGCAAGCTCGGCGTGCCGTACCTGCCGCCCGCGGTCGCCTGGTCGCCGGACTCGACGAAGGTGCTCGCCCACCGGACCGACGAGCGCGAGGTCCGCAGGACCCACCTCGTGGAGGCGATGCCCGCCGACGGAGGCGCGCCCCGCCTGCACACCCAGCCGTACGCGTACCCCGGGGACGAGCACCTGCCGCTGGCCGAGCTGGTCGTCCTCGACGTCGCCGAGGGCACGGTGGTCCGTGCCGGCGCGGAACCGCTGATCATGACCCATGTCTCGCCGATCACCGTGAAGTGGGCGTGGTGGGCGGCGGACGGCTCCGCCGTCTACTTCCTCGCCCGGCCCCGGGACCAGCACTCCCTCACCCTGAACCGGCTCGACCCGGTCACCGGCGAGGTCACCACCGTGATCCGCGAGTCCGGGGAGACCCGGGTGGAGCCCAACCAGTGGATGACCGAGCCGCCGCTCGTGCGGGTGCTCGCCGACGAGGTGCTGTGGTTCTCGCAGCGCGACGGCTGGGGCCACCTCTACCGTTACGACCTGCACACCGGCGAGCTGCTCGGCCGGGTCACCTCAGGGCCGTGGCTGGTGCGGCAGATCCTGCGCGTCGACGAGGCCGCCCGCGTCGTGTACTTCACGGCATCCGGGCTCGTCGACGAGGACCCGTACCGGCGCACGGTGTGCCGGGTCGGCCTGGACGGCTCCGGTTTCGCCCGGGTCACCGACGACACGCTCGACCACATCGCCGTCCTGCCGGAAACCCCGTACGACCAGGAGTACTTCATCGACTCCGCGTCCACCGTCGCCACCGCCCCCGTCACCACGGTCCGCGACTGGACCGGGCGCGTGCTCGTCGAGCTGGAGCGGGCCGACATCACCAAGCTCGCCGCCACCGGGTGGACCGCGCCGGAGCGCTTCCGCGTCAAGGCGGCCGACGGCGAGACCGATGTCTACGGAGTGCTGTACCGGCCGCGGGACTTCGACCCCGCCCGGTCCTACCCGGTGGTGGACAACCTCTACCCGGGTCCGCAGGTCAACCGGGTCGCCCCGTGCTTCGACCCCGGCGGCATGGGCATGGACGCCGAACCTCTGGCGGCGCTCGGCTTCGTGGTCGTCGCGCTCGACGGCCGGGGCACCCCGGGCCGGAGCAAGGCCTTCCACGACGCCTCCTTCGGCCGCCTGGCCGACGCCGGCTCCCTGGCCGACCATGTCGCGGCCCTGGGGCAGCTGGCCGAGACCCGGCCGTGGATGGACCTGGCGCGGGTCGGCGTCCTCGGTCACTCCGGGGGCGGGTTCGCCGCCGCCCGCGCGATGCTGGACTTCCCCGCGACGTTCAAGGCCGGGGCCGCCCTCTCCGGCTCGCACGACGCCTGCACCTTCAACGCCGGCTTCGTCGAGTCCTACGACGGCGCGGACGCCCCGGAGGTCTGGGCCCGGACGTCCAACCTGGACCTCGCCGACCGGCTGGCCGGCAAGCTTCTGCTCGTGCACGGCGACATGGACGACCAGGTCCACCCGCACCAGACCCTGCGGTTCGCCGACCGGCTCCTCGCCGCCGGCAAGGACGTCGAAGTGCACGTCGTGCCGGGCGCCGAGCACGCCTTCATCGACTGTCTGGCCCATGTCCGCACCCGCTGCTGGGACTTCCTGGTCCGCGAGCTGATGGGCACGCAGCCGCCCGCCTACCGCCCGGCGCCGATCGTGATCGGCCCCGAGCTGCTGGCCGACATGTTCGCCTGACCACGACGCCGCGGACGCGACGACGAGCCCGTCGGATCCCACCCCCGTGGGGATCCGACGGGCTACTTCGGCGGGGTCAGGCCCGTCGCCGCGAGGACCGCGTCCACCGTCTCCGCCACCGTCAGGTCCGCGTTGTCGATCCAGACGCCCTCGTCCGACAGCTCCGCGCGCATCGCCTCGTCCAGGAAGGCCCAGCTGGTCGTCAGGCGCTTGTCGCGGGCGTTGTTGCGCTCCCAGGCCTTGTCGGGGCCGGGGGCCAGGATCACCACCTGGAGCGCGTCCGCCGTCGTATGGGCGCGGTAGTAGTCCAGGTGGGAGCGGCGTACGACCACGTCGTCGAGGACCGGGAGGAAGCCGGCCGCGGCGAAGCTGCCGGCGAGGAGGCAGGCGTTGCGGGCGCGCAGCAGGATCTGGCGGTCCGCCTCGGGGTCGCCGTCCGGGCTCGGCCAGTGGCAGCCGCTCACGATGAGGGACTGGAGCTCGTCGACCTCGATGTGCGCCGCCCGGGCGAAGCGGGCCGCGAGGGCGGCCGCGACGGTGGACTTCCCGCTGCCGGGGATGCCGGCGAGCAGCACGGCCCCGGGGACGGGTCCGGGGGCGTCCACGGTGATGTTCTCGAAGGTCATGCGGGCCTTTCCTCGCGGGTCGTACGCCGATCCTCGCCGAGCGGGCGGCCGGTCGACGATACGGCCACGGGCTCGGGCGGTGCCACGGGATTACCGGCCCCACCGGCACCACCAGCCCCACCGACCCCGCCGGTGGCCCGCCTGCCGGGTGCGAACGACGTCAGGGCCACTCCCCCGACGAGCAGCGCCGCCGCGCACCAGCGGGCCGGGCTCACCCCCTCGCCCAGGACGAGCGCCGCCGAGGACATCCCGAAGACGGGCACGAGGAGGGAGAAGGGGGCGACGGAGGAGGCCGGGTAGCGGCGGAGCAGCCGGCCCCAGGCGCCGAAGCCGAAGACGGTCGTGATCCAGGCGACGTAGACGATGACGCCGACGCCGGTCCAGTCGAGCCCGCGCAGGGCCGCGAGGTCGCGGTCCGGTCCTTCCAGGAGCAGGGAGAGGCCGAGCAGCGGCAGGACGGGCACGGCGCTGACCCAGACCATGAAGTTGAGCGCGTCCGGCGGGGAGGCCTTGCGGGTCAGGACGTTGGAGACGCCCCAGCAGGCCGCCGCGGCGATCACCAGGGCGAAGCCGAGGAGGGATCCGGCCCCGCCCTCGTCGGCCGCCGCCACACTGATGCCCACCAGGGCGACCCCCATGCCCGCGAGCTTGAGGCGCCCGGGGCGTTCGCCGAGGGCGGCGAAGGCGAAGAGGGCGGTGAAGACGGCCTGGACCTGGAGGACGAGGGAGGAGAGCCCGGCGGGGGCGCCGAGGTCCATGCCGGTGAAGAGGAGCCCGAACTTGGCGACGCCGAGGACGAGTCCCACCGCCAGGATCCACTTCCAGGCCACGGTGGGCCGGCCCACCAGGAACACGGCGGGCAGGGCGGCGGCGAGGAAGCGGAGGGCGGAGAAGAGCAGCGGCGGGAAGTGGTCGAGGCCGATCTCGATGACGACGAAGTTGACTCCCCAGACGGCGGCGACCAGGGCGGCGAGGGCGAGGTGGGCGGGGCGCATGCGATCGAGCATGGCCGCCACGACCGTGTAGCACCAGCACGGGCTTCTTCATGGTGGGATGTAGCAACGCTTCATCCATGACGTACGACGGGGATGCGGTGACGCCTCGCCCGTGCGCCCCCGCCCGTCGAAGAGGAGGAACGCCCGTGCTGGATCTCGGCCGTCTGCGCGCCCTGCACGCCGTCGCCGTCCACGGCAGCGTCGGCGCCGCCGCCACCGCCCTCGGCTACACGCCGTCCGCGGTCTCCCAGCAGATCGCGAAGCTGGAGCGGGAGACCCGTACGACCCTGCTCGAACGCAGCGGCCGCGGCATCCGCCTCACCGACGACGCCCACCACCTCGCCGCCACCGCCCGCCAGTTGCTCGCCCTCGTGGAGGAGGCGGAGGTACGGATCGAGGAGCGGCGCGGCCGGCCCGCCGGGCGCCTCGACATCGGCTGCTTCGCGAGCGCGGCGCGCGGGCTGATGCCCCGGGTGCTCGCGGAGCTGGGCCGGGTCCATCCCGAGGTCGACGCCCGGCTCTCGGAGGTGGACCCGCACGTGTCGATCGACCTGGTGGCGCGCGGGGTCATCGACCTGGCGGTCGCGCACGACTGGGACATCGCCCCGCTTCCCGTGCCGCCGGGGGTCGAGCAGGCGGTCGTCGGCGACGACCTGTGCGACATCCTCGTCCACCGGGACCATCCGCTGGCCGCGCGGGACTCGGTGCGCCGGGAGGAGCTGGCGGCGGAGCGGTGGATCTCGCAGCCGCCGGGGACGGTCTGCCACGACTGGCTGACGCGGACGCTGCGGGAGACGGGCTTCGAGCCGCTGATCGTCCATCAGGCGGAGGAGAACCACACACAGGTCGCCCTGGTCGCCGCCGGTCTGGGCATCGCGCTGGTGCCGCGCCTGGGGCGCGGGGCCCTGCCGCCGGAGGTGGCGCCGGTGCGGCTGGACCCGATGCCGACGCGCCGCCTGCACGCCATGTGGCGGACCGGGGCGGCGCGGCGCCCGGCGATCCGGGAGACGGTCCGTACGCTCCAGGAGCTCTGGCCCGGGATCGCCGCCGTGGGCGATTCGTGCGCGGGTCCTTGACCTGGCAGTTACTTTCGGGCTATCCGTGACTCCTTGGAAGTTTCCTTCAAAGGCGGCTTCCGAGGATCTCGCGCATGGATTCCTTCAACCTCGCACGGCCGGAAGGAGCATCAGTGCACCACCGCGCCCCCGCCCCCTCCCGACGCACCCTCCTCACGGTGACCGCCGCCGCGGCAGCGGCCGCCGTCACCGGGGTCAGCACCCCCGCCCTCGCCGGACAGGGCCGGCACGACGACCGGAAGCTCCGGCGGATCATCGACCGCATGTCGATCGAGGAGAAGGTCGGCCAGCTCTTCGTGATGCGGGTGTACGGCCACTCCGCCACGGCACCCGACCAGGCCGACATCGACGCCAACCTCGCGGAGATCGGTGTCCGTACGGCCGCCGAGCTCGTCGAGCGCTACCACGTGGGCGGTGTCATCTACTTCTCCTGGGCCCACAACACCCGCGACCCGCAGCAGATCGCCGCGCTGTCCAACGGCATCCAGCAGGCGGCGCTCGCGCAGCACACGCCGATCCCCGCGCTCATCTCCACCGATCAGGAGCACGGCATCGTCTGCCGGGTGGGCGAGCCCGCCACCCTGGTGCCCGGCGCGATGGCCCTCGGCGCCGGCGGTTCGCTCGCGGACTCCCGCAGGGCGGCGCAGATCGCGGGCGCGGAGCTGGCGGCGGTCGGCATCCGGCAGAACTACGCCCCGGTCGCCGACGTCAACGTCAACCCGGCCAACCCGGTCATCGGCGTCCGCTCCTTCGGCTCCGACCCGGCGGCGGTCGCCCGTATGGTCGCCGCGCAGGTCAAGGGCTACCAGCGGGCCGGGGTCGCGGCCACGTCCAAGCACTTCCCCGGGCACGGCGACACCGCCGTCGACAGCCACTACGGGCTGCCGACGATCACCCACACGCGGGCGCAGTGGAACGCGCTCGACGCCCCGCCGTTCCGGTCCGCGATCGCCGCCGGGATCGACTCGATCATGACCGCGCACATCGTGGTCCCGGCACTCGACCCGAGCGAGGACCCGGCGACGCTGTCCCGGCCGATCCTCACCGGCATCCTCCGCGAGGAGCTCGGCTACGACGGGGTGGTGGTCACCGACGCGCTCGGCATGGAGGGGGTGCGCACCAAGTACGGCGACGCGCGCGTCCCGGTCCTCGCCCTGAAGGCCGGGGTGGACCAGCTGCTCAACCCGCCGAAGCTGGACGTGGCCTGGAACGCGGTCCTGAAGGCCGTCGGGGACGGCGAACTGACGGAGGCCCGGCTCGACGAATCGATCCTGCGGATCCTGCGGCTCAAGGCGAAGCTCGGTCTGTTCCGGAACGCGTACGTCACCCGGGCCGGCGTCGATCGGGTGGTCGGCACCGCCGCCCATCTCGCCCAGGCCGACCGGATCGCCGAGGCCACCACGACCCTGCTCACCAACGAGGGCGGTCTCCTGCCGCTGAGCCCGGCCCGCCACGGCTCGGTCCTCGTCGTCGGCGCCGATCCGGCCTCCCCGTCCGGTACGACGGGCCCTCCGACGACGACGCTCGCGACCGCGCTGACGGAGCTGGGGTTCACCGCGACCGCGCTCTCCACCGGGATCACCCCGACGGCCGCGAAGATCGAGGAGGCGGTGGCGGCCGCCGCGGGCAGGGACGTCGTCGTGGTGGGCACGTACAACGTCACCGCGACCAGCTCGCAGCGCACGCTCGTGGCACGGCTCGTCGCGACCGGGGTGCCCGTCGTGACGATCGCGATCCGCAACCCGTACGACATCGCCCGGATCGCCGGCCAGCGGGCGACGCTCGCCGCCTACTCCTGGACCGATGTCGAACTGCGGGCCGCCGCACGGGTCCTGGCGGGCAGGGCCAGGCCCAGGGGCCGACTGCCGGTCCCGGTGCAGAGCGCCGACGACCCGGCGAAGGTGCTCTACCCGGTCGGACACGGCCTGTCGTACCGCTGACGCCGCTGACACCGCCGATCCGGCTCTCGCGGCCGCGACACGGACACGGCTGACACGACGAGGGGGGTGGGGCGCGCCGTCCGGCGCACCCCACCCCCCTCGAAGCGGTTACGGCCGCAGGCCGTGCTCCTTCGTCGCGTCCTCGTCGACCTGCCGGTCGAGGCGTGCGTCGAAGCGGGCCAGGGGCTGCGCCGCCTGGACGGCGGGGGCGGGGACGCCGGCCCAGGCGAGGATGCGGGCGGTGGCGTTGTTCCGCTCGGCCTCGACGAGCCCGGCGACGTTCGCACCGTGGTTGGCGCCCGGTGCCACGTACACGTAGCTGTCGCGCGCGCTCTTGCCCAGGTGGAACTTCTCGGAGCCCCACGGGTCGTTGCCGCCGTACACGAACAGCATCTTGTTCGCGTTCTTGCGGACCCAGTTGTCCACGTCGCGCATGGCGTGCGGCTTGAACTTCATGGGGATCTCGCGCGGCACGAAGTTGCTCGCGGGCTGGTAGCCGTAGCGGCTCAGGCCCTTGAGGTGCGGCTGCTTGATCGTGGGCGAGCCGAGCTCGGTCGCCGCCTGGTAGTAGTACGGCGTGTACGGCTCCAGGCCCTGGTCCGTGTAGGCGGCCCAGCCGGAGAAGGCGTCGATCGTGCCGTACACCTCGTCGTCGGTGGCGGTCTTCGCGACCGGGATCTGGTCGCAGACGTCCTCGCCGTAGTACTGCCAGAAGCCCCACACGAAGTCGAGGACGACGGCCTCGAAGGCCTTGTCGAGCGTGCCGACCGTGTTGAAGGTGAGGCCCTCCGACTCGGCCCACGCCTTGTACTTGGCCTCCAGGGGCGCGCGGCGGACGAGGGCCTCGCGCTGCAGGTTGTTCAGCCGGTCGCGGCACTCCTTGGTGCCGACGGTCTCGAAGAACCGGTCGTAGGCCGAGTCCTCCTTGTCGACCACGTCGTTCGGGGCGACGTAGGCGACGACACCGTCCATGTCGCGCGGATAGAAGCGCTCGGAGTAGGTGGCGGTCATGCCTCCCTTGGAGGCGCCGGTGGAGAGCCACTTCTGGCCGTAGATCTTCTTCAGCGCGGTGAAGATCCGGTGCTGGTCGCTGGCCGCCTGCCAGATGTCGAGCTTCGACCAGTCGGCGGGCTGGGGACGGGACGGCGTGAAGAAGCGGTACTCCATGGAGACCTGGTTGCCGTCGATGATCCGCGTCGGCTCCGCGCGACTCGGGGTCGTGCTCAGCGAGTAGCCGCTGGTGCGGAAGACGGTCGGGCGGCTCGTGTCCTTGTGGAGGACGGAGATCCGCTGGTCGAACGTGCCGGCCCACGGGCGCCGGTGGTCGATCGGCTGCTTGTAGTTCAGGACGAAGAAGCGGTAGCCCGCGTACGGCTTCTCCTCGATCAGGCTCATCCCGGGGATCGCCAGGATGCGGTCCTTGATGTCCGTGCTCTGCGAGTCGACGACGGCCGTGCTGCCCGTGTCCGTGTCCGCGGCGGTAGCCACGCCGGTCGGTGCCACGGTGCCTATGAGCACCGAAAGCGACAGCGCCCATCTCAGCGACTTGCGCATTCACCCTCCCCTTGGTTCACAACGGTGTCGCGAACCTAGCGGGGGCAACGTGTGGACCGCCAGACCCAGTTGATCCTTACCCTTGGACTTTCCTGTACTTCTCTGCACTTCACCGGTTCGAGTGATGATCCCGCCGCGCTGACCGCAGCATCGATGGTCCTGAACCACGTGGACCACGCCGTCGAGGCTGTGATCCACTGCGCTCATGAGTTTGTCGGTAGATGTCTTTGTTGTTGGTGCAGACGGCGAGAGGCAGGTGCAGGACGTTCCGGTCGGGTGCTCGGACTCCGCAGGCGCTGAGAGCTGGCGCTGGCGCGTATGGGGCGCGGAAGTCGTGCGTTCGCTGGGCGCCAGCTTCTTTCCGGTCCTAGCTGATGCGGACCTGCAGGTCGATCCCTCGCAGGTCCCTGAGTTCCTGCGGGAATGCCTCCTGCTCCGCGAGAACCTGGAGAGGATCGTCTCGGAAACGGAGCCCGTGCGGACCTTCGAGGAGCACAGGGGCGCCATTTCGCAGCGACTGGCGATCATCGAAGAAGCCGCCAGCCGCGCGGGTGCGATGGGAGGTGGGGTCCTCATCTGGTGACGGACTCGGCAGGAAGCGGACGGCCTACGGGTATGTCGATCATGGAGACAGCTCCAGTCGCTAGGGGGTCGGGCGGGGCTTGGGAATGCCGAGGTGGACAGGCGGCCTCTGGTCTCGGCGTTGTGTTTCGTCGCGCTTGGCGCGGAGGAAAGTGAGGGTGAGGTCGATGCCCTCGATCTCACCGATCCAGCCTTCGGACTCGGCCTGCGTCCTGCGTTGCAGGAGGTTGGCTTCGAGCTCGGAGAGCCGGGCGAGCATCTTGGGATTGACATGGAGCATCGGGCAGCGGATGCATGCGTGTTCGTGCTGGCAGGGGGTGCCGTAGGGCCGGCCGGAGGAGCCGAGCTCGACCTTGCGGCGGTCGAAGTGCTCCTCGAACTGGTCCCACTCGTCAGAGGTGGTGTCCCGGTATTCGTCGGTGGGACGGATCTGGCGCCGGTGTTCGAGGTGCTCCTGGTAGTGGCGGATGACGTCTTCGTCGAACACCGCGACGTAACCGCGAGTGGTCTGGACATTCAGGTGTCCGAGCAGAGCCGCACCGATGTGGATCGGTAGGCCGCTGTTGACGAGTTCGGTGATGAAGATCCGGCGGAAGTCGTGCGGGGTGAACTTCAGCCCCTTGAAGCCGGGGTGGACTTCGGCGAGGGCGAGGCAGCGCCGCTCGATCATGTTCTGGATCGTGCTGGGGTTGAAGATCGCGGGAACCGTGCCGTTCTGCCGCTGGAACAGGAACGGCATCGGGGGACTCCAGACCTTGTCGTGCGGGTCGTAGCGAGTCACGAGCGGGATCGGCCGCCCGGTGCGAGCGTGCCGGCGGATGATCGAGGCGATCACGTGGAAGAGCTCGGTGGACATCGGGATCACGCGCTCGCGGTCGGTTTTCGAAGGAGCGATCACCAGCAGCGCGATGACCTCGCCACCGGGTCGCTGATACTGGCGGATGCTCAGGTGGGTGAGCTCACACAGCTCCTCGACGCGGACGCCGGAGTGCCGCAGCGTCTCGACCGCTGCCCAGTCCCAGAAGGTGGTCTCCTCCTCGGCGGCGATGTGGACCATCTCGCCGCTGTCGTTGTTGCGCAGACGCGGCGGGATGGGGGCGGTGTGACGGCTGAGCTTGCGGTCGGCTTCGCTCAGCACGCGTGTGTAGCTGGTGCCGGCGAAGGTGAACGACTCTCCCTCGACCGCTTCCTCGGCGAGTTGCAGAAGCTGGCGAAAGTGGTCGTAGCGGGACTCAACGTGCTCGACGAGCACCGGCAGCAGCGGCTGACGCTGGCGAGTGCGGTCGGCACTGCGCTCGTTGATCCGCCGACGGCGAGCGCCGAGCCCGTGCAGGTCGGAGGGCGGGACCGGGCAAGGAGCGACCCACGTAGCCCACCGCTCGGGTTCCTGGGCGGCCCAGGTGTGCAGGTCGTAATAGAAGCTGCGGACGGAGATGACCAGGCTGTCCGCCCCGGCGCGCGGAGCACCGTTGTCCTTGACGGCGATCATCTGCCGCCAGGCGGTGTAGATCTCCGGGGAGATCCGCAGGTCACCCTGGTCGGGGTTGAGGCGTTCGATCTTCTCCCAGAAGTGGTGGGCCAGGTGCAGAACCAGGTTCTTCAAGGTGGCGTAGTCGGTGTCCGCGCGGCGCCGGGTGAAATAGTCGATCAGCAGGCCGCGAACGGCCTGGTTGCGGATCGGGTAGAGGTCGATGAGCTCCTCGATGCTCTTCTGGCCCCGCATGAGAGCGGCGCGCATCGTTGCCGGGACGGCCGGTGGAAGGTGGCCCATGGCGTGGAGCACGTGCCACACACCTTGGCCGCGGAGGCGGTTTCCGACCTTGTTCCCGGGGTCCAGCACCGACCAGGCCCGCCGGTTCTCCTGTGCGAAGTGCAGCAGCGCAGGCGCCGTTACGTCGCTCAGTGCGACCCCCTGGACGGCGAGCAGAACGCACAGGTCGAACAGGGCCTCGGTGCGGTGCGCGTAGGTGTGCTGGTGCACCTCGACCTGCTTGGCGAACTCGTCCAGCAGCGGGTCGCTCTGGGCGGAGATGAAGTGGGCTGCGAAGCCGGTCATGTGATGGCGCCGGAAGGCCACCAGGGACGGCTGGATGACGCGCAGGCAGATCAGGGCTCGCAGGCCGGTGGTGAGTTTGACGCTGGGGCTGCGGCGGCACTCCAGGTCATTGACGTGGGCGAGTCCCTTGCCGACCGGGCTGGCGTCCCACCGCTCCTGCCAGGTCAGACCGGGGTAACCGGCCAGGTAGTCCAGCAAGAGCCGGGCGGCCTGGCCTCGCTGCTGGCGCGTTGACGTACCTCCGTCCCAGGTGTCGACGACCAGCCTCGCGATCGATCGCGAACTGGTGCGGGAGAGGTCGCCGAACGGGCGGGGCGGCGTGGCAGTGGTGGCCGGCTCGGCTGTCATGGGGCCACCGACGAACCGGCTGGGGTAATCCAGGCCCTCGGCGATCGGGCCGTGGCGGCGGCTGACGCCGGTGGTAGGGCTCGCGGCGGTCTTAGGCACCGAACACCGCCGCGATGTCGTCGGCAGCGTAGCCGGTCGGGTAACTCACCTGGGGGCGCGGCTGGTTGTAGTGCTCCAGCAGGGCGTCGAAGATCTCCTCGACCCGCACCGCCAGGTAGCGGCTGGTGGTCTGGATGTTCGCATGGCGCAGCACCGCCTGGACCTCGGGCAGCGTGAGCTTGCCGCCGTTGGCCATCCGGTGGGCCGCGGTGTGGCGCAGGTCGTGAAGCGTCCAGTTCGTACGCAGGCTCTGCTGGGCCCGCTGCACCACCCGACGCATCGCCCAGTAGGTCAGAGGCCGGTCCTGACCGTGCCGCGTGCGCCAGACGGGCTGGCCGACCTCCGGCGTGCCGACGCTGTCCAGGTAGCGGGCCAGCCGGACGCATGCCTCCGGCGAGATCGGCACGAGCTCGCGTTCCCGGGTGCCCTTGGTGATGACGTAGAGGCCCGGCTTAGCCCAGTGGATGTCGTCGGTGCCGACACCGAGCAATTCCTCCGCCCGGGCGCCGCTGGAGACGTAGCAGTCGAGCAGGGCTCGGTCCCGTTCGCAACCCATGGCCGCGAACAGCTCGTCCCACAGCGGATCCGGGATGGAGCGCGGCAGCCGGCTGGCAACCTTCTGGCGCAGCCTGGCCCGGCCCAACACCGGCTTGGGCGCCAGCGGGCTCAGGTGACTCAAGGCCCGGCGCCGCTGCGACGAGACAGGCACCGGGTTCGCCACCGGACCGCGTCCGTAGTGCGCATGGAACGTGTAGAAGCCGCTTACTACCGACAGGGCGTGGTTGATCGTCGTCGGTGCGTACCCGGGGCTGAGGTACGGCTTCCCGGTCCGCGGATTGACCGTTCCCGGAGGCGGCGACTGCGGGTTGCGCCGTCGGCGCTGCGGGTTCGGGGCCGTACGTAGCCAGCCGGTCAGGACGGCGGTCTCCGCCTCGGTCGCCCGTTCCCAGGCCACATCGAGCAGCCACAGCAGTCGGAACCAGCGCAGCATCCCGAAGGCGTAGCTACGTGCAGTCAGCGGGCTGCTGTCACTCAGCGCCAGGTCGCGCAGGTACGCGGTGACCGGCTCCACCTCGTGCCCGAGGCCGTTGACAACAATGAAGGGAGGGTGGGCCTCACCGGTTTCCACCACGGCACCAGCGCGGGGCAGCTGGGCCCGACCCTCCATCAGTTCGTGACGTAGATCCACTTCGCTCTCCTTGATCGTGATGACCAACACCGCGATCAACGAGGAGAATGGGGTGCAGATAACTGTGCATCAGCACAGGATCCAGCCGGTGGACGTACCCCGTCCGGCCACCGAACCGCTCGCCCGGACGCAGCGGTTGAGGGCGTGGACGGTGACGGGACCGGCCTGCCGGTCGAACCGGCCGGCCCGGACGGCGGGACGTCCGCCGCGCGGCTGGAGGGAGACGACCATCGGCCGGCGCGCGCCGGGGCGCTTGGCGACGGTGACGGCGCAGGCGTAGTGGCGGGTGCGGTAGAGGCGGAGCTCGCCGGTGGCGAAGGTGATGGTCCGGGTGGGCCGGCCCTGGCAGACGGAGACGGCCTCGGCGGCGCCGGCGGCGGCGCCGGGGACGAGGGTGGCCGGGGTCAGGACGAGGACGAGGGCGGCGAGGAGGGGCGCGAGGACCCGGGCGAGCAGCCGTGGGCCACGTCGTGGGTGCTGCGGGTCCGTGGGCATGTGTTCCCCTCCCGAGTGGATCGGCGTACAGGCGTACGACGCGGCCCGAGCCGGAATGGTTGCCTCCGCTCCGGGTGCCCGCGACGAGCTGGAGCGACCGGGACGGGCGGGGCGGCGCGAAGACGGGGCTCGCGGCTCATGCACCCATCCCACCCCGCCCGCCCGTGCTCCCGTATCCGCCCGCGTACTCACCTGCCGGACGGGCGGGTACTCACACCCGCTCCGGCTCCTCCTCGTCGACCTCGTCGGCGGGTTCGCCGATGAACGTCCGCCACAGCGTCGCGTACCGGCCGTCCAGGGCGAGCAGCTCCTCGTGGGTGCCGTCCTCCACGACCCTGCCGTGGTCCATGAGGACCACCCGGTCGGCGCGGGCGGCGGTGGTCAGCCGGTGGGCGACGACCAGCGTCGTCCGGCGGCCCGCGAGGCGGTCGGTGGCCTGGTTGACCTGGGCCTCGGTGGCCAGGTCGAGGGCCGCCGTGGCCTCGTCGAGGAGCAGGATGTCCGGGTCGACGAGCTCGGCGCGGGCGAGGGCGATGAGCTGGCGCTGACCGGCCGAGAGGTTGCGGCCCCGCTCGGCGACCTCGTGGAGGTAGCCGCCGTCGAGGGTCGCGATCATGTCGTGGGCGCCGACCGCGCGGGCCGCCGCCTCCACCTCGGCGTCGGTCGCCTCGGGACGGCCGTAGGCGATGGCGTCGCGGACCGTCCCGGCGAAGAGGTACGCCTCCTGCGGGACGACACCGAGCCGGTGCCGGTACGCGGTCAGGTCGAGGTCGCGCAGATCGGTGCCGTCGGCGGTGACCCGGCCGCCCGTCGGGTCGTAGAACCGGGCGACCAGCTTGACCAGGGTGGACTTGCCCGCGCCGGTCTCGCCGACGAACGCGACGGTCTGACCGGCCGGGATGCGCAGGTCGATGCCGGTGAGGGCGGTCTCGTCCTTCGGGGCGCCGTTCTCGCCCCCGTACGCGAAGTAGACGTCCTCGAAGGCGATCTCGCCGCGCAGCGACAGCACGTCCAGGGGCGCGGGCGCGGCGGCCGTCGACGTCGGCTCCTGCAGGAGCTCCTGCATCCGCTTCAGCGAGACGGCGGCCTGCTGGTAGCCGTCGAAGACCTGCGAGAGCTGCTGCACGGGGGCGAAGAACAGGTCGATGTAGAGGAGGTAGGCGACGAGCGCGCCGGTGGTGAGCGTGCCGCCGTCGATGCGGTTCGCGCCGACGATCATGACGGCCGCGGCGGCCACCGAGGACAGCAGGGTGACGAACGGGAAGTAGACGGAGATCAGGAACTGACCGCGGACGCGCGCCTCGCGGTAGTGGTCGCTGCGCTCGGCGAACCGGGCCGCGCCCGCCTGCTCGCGGCGGAAGGCCTGCACGATCCGGAGGCCCGAGACGGACTCCTGGAGGTCGGCGTTGACGACGCTGATCCGCTCGCGCGCCAGCTCGTACGCCTTCACGCTGGAGCGGCGGAAGTAGTACGTGGCGACCGCGAGGACCGGCAGGGTCGCGAAGACCACCAGGGCCAGCTGGAGGTCGAGCACGAGCAGCGCGACCATGATCCCGAAGAAGGTCACGACGGAGACGAAGGCGGTGACCAGGCCTGTCTGCAGGAACGTCGACAGGGCGTCCACGTCCGTGGTCATCCGGGTCATGATGCGGCCGGTGAGCTCGCGCTCGTAGTAGTCGAGACCGAGCCGCTGGAGCTGGGCGAAGATCTTCAGGCGCAGCGCGTAGAGGACCCGCTCGCCGGTGCGGCCGGTCATCCGGGTCTCCGCGGTCTGCGCGACCCACTGCACGAGCACGGTGACCAGGGCGAACGCGGAGGCCGCCCAGACGGCGCCGATCGCGAGCCGGTTCACGCCCTCGTCGATGCCGTGCCGGATCAGGACCGGGAGCAGGAGGCCGGCGCCCGCGTCGAGGGCGACCAGGCCGAGGCTGATGAGCAGCGGGACGCCGAAGCCGCGGAGCAGTCGGCGCAGACCGTAGCTGTCCTCGGGCGAGACGGCGCGGCCCTCGTCGATGCCGGGGGTGTCGGTGGCGGGCGGCAGGGCCTCGACGGCGGCCAGCAGCTCGGGGGTGGCCCCGGGCGCGTCGCTCTCCCGGCCGGTGGTCTCGTCCCGGACCCACAGGGCGGGGGTGAGGCCGCGCTCGGCGTCGAACTCGGCGTCCAGTTCGGCCCGCAGGGTGCGGTCCTCGGGGAGCTCGGCCGGGGTGAGGTGGCCGGGCGACACGGCGCCCAGCTCGTCGGGGTCGGTGAGCAGGCGGCGGAAGAGCGGGGAGCGCTCCTCCAGCTCGGCGTAGGTGCCGATGTCGGCGAGCCGGCCGTCCTCGAGGACCGCGATGCGGTCGGCGAGGCCGAGGGTGGAGCGGCGGTGTGCGATGAGCAGGGTCGTACGGCCCGCCATCACCGCCTTCAGGGCCTCGTGGATCTCGTGCTCGACCTTGGCGTCGACGGCGGAGGTGGCGTCGTCGAGGAGGAGCAGCCGGGGGTCGGTGAGGATCGCGCGGGCGAGGGCGACGCGCTGGCGCTGGCCGCCGGAGAGGGTGAGGCCGTGCTCGCCGACCTTGGTGTCGTACCCGGCGGGCAGCTCGGCGATGAAGCGGTCCGCCTGGGCGGCGCGGGCGGCCGCCTCGATCTGCTCCTGGGTGGCGTCCGGGAGGCCGTACGCGATGTTGGCGCGGACGGTGTCGGAGAAGAGGAAGGAGTCCTCGGGGACCAGGCCGATCGCGGCGCGCAGCGAGTCGAGGGTGAGCTCGCGGACGTCGTGGCCGCCGACGAGGACGGCGCCGTGGGTGACGTCGTAGAAGCGCGGGAGGAGCAGGGAGACGGTCGACTTGCCGGAACCGGAGGCGCCGACGACGGCCACGGTCTCGCCGGCGCGGATCTCCAGCGAGAACCCGTCGAGGACGGGGCTGGTCCTGCCGTCGGCGCCCTCGTAGGCGAACGCCACGTCGTCGAACTCGACGGTGGCGGGCGCGTCGGCCGGCAGCTCCTTGGTCCCGTCCTTGATGACCGGCTCGGTGTCGACGAGGTCGAGGACGCGCTCGACACCGGCGCGGGCCTGCTGGCCGACGGTGAGGACCATGGCGAGCATGCGGACCGGGCCGACGAGGGAGGCCAGGTAGGCGGAGAAGGCGACGAAGGTGCCGAGGGTGATCTGGCCGCGGTAGGCGAGCCAGCCGCCGAGGGCGAGGACGGCGACCTGGCCCAGGGCGGGGACGGCCTGGAGGGCCGGGGTGTACCGCGAGTTCAGCCGGATCGTCCGGAGCCGGCCGGCGAACAGCTTCCGCCCGGCCTCCCGGATCTTGCCGGTCTCCTGGTCCTCCTGGCCGAAGCCCTTCACGACCCGGACGCCGGTCACGGCCCCGTCGACGACCCCGGCGACGACCGCGGCCTGCTGCTGCGCGTGCCAGGTGGCGGGGTGGAGGCGGGTACGGCTGCGCTTGGCGATGAACCAGAGGGCGGGGGCGACGGCGAGGGCGACGAGGGTGAGCGGGAGGGACAGCCAGGCCATGACGCCCAGGGAGATGAGGAAGAGCAGCACGTTCCCGATCGTCATCGGGAGCATGAAGAGCAGACCCTGGATGAGCTGCAGGTCGCTGGTGGCCCGCCCGATGACCTGCCCGGTCGACAGCTCGTCCTGCCGCCGCCCGTCGAGCCGGGTGATGGTGGCGTACATGTCGGTCCGCAGGTCGTGCTGGACGTCGAGGGCGAGGCGTCCGCCGTAGTAGCGGCGGACGTAGGTGAGGGCGTAGACGAGGACGGCGGCGCCGATGAGGAGGCCCGTCCAGACGGAGAGGTCCCGGGTCTTCGTCCCGATGACGTCGTCGATGATCACCTTGGTGACCAGCGGCACGAGGGCGAGCACGGCCATGCCGGCCAGCGAGGACCCGAGCGCGAGCAACGTGTTCGCCTTGTACCGCCACGCGTACCCGGCGAGCCTGCGCGCCCAGCCCTGCTGTTTCTCCCCGACCGCCGCCACGAGTGGCCTCCCGTTCGTCCTGCTCTACCGGAAGCCCCAACACGGGTGGGCTGCGATTTCATCCCGCCGCAACAAACCGGGACGAGGATTCGTCCGGAGGTCCCCCGGGGGGCGGGACCGTGGTCCTAGGACCACACGGGGGACACGGCGCGCGAGGGGGCCCGGGGATGGGTAGGGGGTCGGGGAGCCGTCGCGGGGTGGTCTCGCGGGGCGGGCGGGAAAGAGGGTCTACGTGGCGCGGGTCGAGGACGGCAGGCCGTACGGGTGGGGGCAGCTGTACGCGGCGCTGCTCGCGATCAAGGGGCTGGCCGAGGCCGGGCGGGTCGGGCCGGTGTCGGATCAGCAGCTGGAGCGGACCGCGGGGAATCCCCGCAACATCTGCTGGCAGCTCCTGGGCGAGGCGGGGCACCAGGCGTTCCTCGCGCGGGAGCGGGGCGGGGCCGTCGCCGAGGCGGCCGTGGTGGTCATGGCCGACGCGGTCGGACTGATACCCGCACGGCGGGTGCCCCGGGACGGGCTGACCAAGGACGAGGCCGAGGAGTTCCGGCAGGGGTACGAGGCGCGGCTCGCCGAGTACCGGAAGGCGTGGGAGGGGCTCGTCGGGTGACGCGGCGCCGGTGGCCCGGCCGGGCCGGGTGACGCGGTGCCGGTGGCCCGGCCCTTTCGGGTGCGGGCCGCCGGCGCGGCGCGTCCGGGCCGCCGGCGCGGCGCCGTCAGAGGTGCGTCGGCTCGAACATGCGGAGGAGGGCCGGCAGGACGACCACCGACGGGCCCGGGGTCGCGAGCGACTTCGCGAGGTCCGCCGTCAGGGACTCCGGGGTCGTCAGGGTCGCCGGCACGCCGAAGGACTCCGACAGCGCCACGAAGTCCGGGCGGGACAGCTCCGTGCCCGTGGCCTCGCCGAACGCCCCCGTCATGTACTCGCGCAGGATGCCGTAGCCGCCGTCGTCCACGATCAGCCACGTCACGTCCAGGCCGTACTGCTTCGCCGTCGCCAGCTCCGCGATCGAGTACATCGCTCCGCCGTCGCCGGACACCGCGAGCACCGGCCGGCTCGGGTCCGCCGCCGCCGCGCCGAGCGCCGCCGGGAAGCCGTAGCCGAGGCCGCCCGCGCCCTGCGCGGAGTGCATCGTGTTCGGGTGCTTCGCGTCGAAGGCCGACCACGCCCAGTACGCCAGGATCGTCATGTCCCAGAAGCTCGGGGACCGCTCCGGGAGCGCCTCCCGCACCGCCGCGACGATCCGCTGCTCCAGGCCCAGGTCCTGCGCCGCGATGCGGTCCCGGACCTTCGTCAGGACGGCCGAGACGCGCTCGGGAGCGGTCGCGTCCCGGCGCTCCGGCACCGTCTCCAGCAGGGCCTGGAGCGCGAGCCGGGCGTCCGCGTGGATGCCGAGCGCCGGGTGGTTGGACTCCAGCTTCCCGGCGTCCGCCTCGATCTGGATCACCCGGCCGCGCGGCGCGAACGTGTGGTAGTTCGAGGACAGCTCCCCGAGCCCCGAGCCGACGACGAGCAGGACGTCCGCGTCCTCCAGGAAGTCGGTGGTGTGCCGGTCCTCCAGCCAGGACTGCAGCGACAGCGGGTGCTCCCAGGGGAACGCGCCCTTGCCGCCGAAGGTCGTCACCACGGGGACGTCGAGCCGCTCCGCGAGCGCGAGCAGCTTGCCCGAGGCGTCGGAGCGGACGACCCCGCCGCCCGCGATGATCGCCGGGCGCTCGGCGTTCGCCAGGAGGTGCGCGGCGACCGCCGTCAGCTCGGGGCGCGGGGCGACGTCCTCGGGGGTCGCGTCCATCGCCGTCACCACCGGCAGGGTGGTCTCCGCGAGGAGCACGTCCTGCGGGATCTCCACCCAGACCGGCCCGTGCGGGGCGGTGAGCGCCGACTCCCAGGCCGCGGCGATGGCCGACGGGATCTGGGACTGCGTACGGACGGTGTGGACCGACTTCACGACGTCCCGGAAGGACGCCTGCTGGTCGCGCAGCTCGTGCAGGTAGCCGTGCCGACCGCCGCCGAGGCCGGCCACCGGGATCTGGCTGCCGATGGCGAGGACGGGCGCGGAGGCGGCGGCCGCCTCCTGGAGCGCGGCGAGCGACATGAGCGCGCCGGGGCCGGTGGAGAGCAGCAGCGGGGCCGCCTCGCCGGTGATCCGGCCGTACGCGTCGGCGGCGAAGCCCGCGTTGTTCTCGACGCGGAGGCCGACGTACCGGAGGGAGGAGCGGCGCAGGGCGTCGAACATGCCCAGGGCGTGCTGGCCGGGGAGGCCGAAGACGGTGGTGGCGCCGAGGCCGGTGAGGGTCTCGACGACGAGGTCGCCGCCGTTCCGCCCTGCGGGCGGGTTGAGCGCGGCGGTCGTCTGCGCGGCGGTGGGCCGGAGTACCAGGTCGTGGTCGTGGGTCATCGGGTCCCTCTGGGCGTGGCTCGGTCAGTCGGGTGCGGCCCGGTGGCCGGGGGTGTGCCCACCCGTCCCGCCCTGCGGAACGTATGCCCACACCCCCGACGGGTCCTACTTCGCGGTGCGGCTCTCGGCGATCTGGCGGGACATGATCGTCGTGAGTTCGTACGCGGTGTGGGAGGCGGCGACCGCGGTGATCTCGGCGTGGTCGTAGGCCGGGGCGACCTCGACGACGTCCGCCGACACCAGGTTGCAGGAGGAGAGGCCGCGGAGGATCTCCAGGAGCTCGCGGGAGGTCATGCCGCCCGCCTCCGGGGTGCCGGTGCCCGGCGCGTGGGCCGGGTCGAGGCAGTCGATGTCGATGGAGATGTACAGCGGGCGGTCGCCGATGCGCTGGCGCAGCTGGTCGGCGACCTCGTCGGCGCCGCGGCGGTAGATGTCCGCCGAGGTGACGATGCCGAAGCCCATCTTCTCGTCGTCGGTGAGGTCCTGCTTGCCGTACAGCGGGCCGCGGGTGCCGACGTGGGAGAGCGCCTCGGTGTCGAGGATGCCCTCCTCGACGGCGCGGCGGAACGGGGTGCCGTGGGTGTACTCGGCACCGAAGTACGTGTCCCAGGTGTCGAGGTGCGCGTCGAAGTGGAGCAGGGCGACGGGGCCGTGCTTCTTGGCGACGGAGCGGAGCAGCGGCAGCGCGATGGTGTGGTCGCCGCCGAGCGTCATCATGCGGGCGCCGGAGTTCAGCAGGTCGTCCGCCGCGGCCTCGATGGTCTCGACGGCCTCGTTGATGTTGAACGGGTTGGCGGCGATGTCACCGGCGTCCGCGACCTGGGCGAGGGCGAACGGGGAGGCGTCCTGCGCCGGGTTGTACGGGCGGAGCAGGCGGGACGCCTCGCGGATGGCGTTGCCGCCGAAGCGGGCGCCGGGGCGGTAGGAGACGCCGCTGTCGAAGGGGACGCCGACCACGGCGATGTCGGCGGTGCCGACCTCGTCGAGCCGCGGCAGCCGGGCGAACGTCGCGGGACCGGCGTACCGCGGGATGCGGGACGAGTCGATCGGGCCGCGCGGGGTGTTCTGGTCGCTGCTGCTCATGGTCGGGTCCTCCTGGGGTGTATCGGTGGGGGTCCGGTCGGGGCCTCGGGTCTCGGGGCCCCGTCCGGGAGTCTCGGTGCGGTCAGCCGGTCGCGGGGGCCGGAGCGGTCTCCGGCACCGAGTCGGCCTCGGGGTTCTCCCGGCCCGCGAGGCGGGCGCGCCAGTGCGCGAGCACGGCGGCGTCCGTCGGGCGGGTCGCCAGGGAAACGATCACATATGCGGCGAGCGAGGCCAACAAACCATAGTAAACAGGCTGATTCGCAAGGATTCCGTAAGTCCACATCAGGCCAATGACGGCCAGGCCGCCGACGGTGACCGCGGCGAGCGCGCCCTGGACCGTGCCGCGGCGCCAGAGGAGTCCGCCGAGGATCGGCACGAGGAGCCCGCCGACCAGCAGGTTGTAGGCCACGGTGAGGGCCTGGACGACGTCGTTGAGGGCGATGGCGATGAGGATGACGGCGACGCCCATGATCAGGATGAAGGCGCGGTTGCCCTTCACCTCGTCGTGGTCGCCCTTGTCCACCGACACGGTTCCGCGCAGCCGCGACCAGATGTCGTTGTTGGCGACGGTGGCGCAGGCGATCAGCGCGCCGGAGGAGGTCGACATGACAGCGGCGAGGGCCGCGGCGAGGACGAGGCCCCGGACACCCATCGGCAGCTCGTCCTTGACGATGGTGGCGAAGGCGTCGTCGGCGCTGGGCAGGTTCGGGTAGAGCACCTTCGCGGCGGTGCCGATGACGGCTCCGGCGAGGGCGTACGCGAGGCAGTACGTGCCGGCGACGGTGCCGCCCCACTTGGCGACCTTGTCGGTGCGGGCGGTGAAGACCCGCTGCCAGATGTCCTGGCCGATGAGCATGCCGAAGGTGTAGATCAGCACGTACGTGAAGATCGTCTCGCCGCCGATGCCGAGGGGCTCGAAGTACGAGGTGGGCAGCGCGGCCTTCATCTCGGCGAAGCCGCCCGCCTTGACGACGGCGATCGGCAGCAGCAGGAGCAGCACGCCGATGGTCTTCACGACGAACTGCACCATGTCGGTGATGGTGATGGACCACATGCCGCCGAGCGTCGAGTAGGCGACGACGATGGTGCCGCCGAGGACGATCGCGAGGGTCCGGGGCAGGTCGAAGAGGACGTCGAAGATCGTGGCGTACGCGATGGTCGAGGTGACCGCGAGCATCAGCGTGTACGCCCACATGACGACGCCCGAGATGACGCCGGCCCTGCCGCCGTAGCGCAGGTCGAGCATCTCGGAGACGGTGTAGACCTTCAGCCGGGCGATCCGGGCGGAGAAGAAGACGCTCAGCGCGAGCAGGCCGAGGCCGATGGCGAAGACCATCCAGGCGCCCGAGAGGCCGTACTTGTAGCCGAGGCCCACGCCACCGATGGTGGAGGCGCCGCCGAGGACGATGGCGGCCATCGTGCCGGAGTACATCCAGGGACCGAGGCGGCGCCCGGCGACCAGGAACTCGCTCTTGGACTTGGCGCGGCGCATGCCCCACCAGCCCATCGCGAGCATGCCGGCCAGGTACAGGGCGATCACTGTGTAGTCGACGGCCATGGGGCCTCCTTCGTTCACCTCGGTGGCGTGTCGTGCAGGGGAGTGGCCAGAAGCTGATCGCGGGGACATCCGCCCGTACCCGCGGCCTCTGGATGCCATGACAGTAGGTGGCCGGAAAGCGACGATGAAGTGTACGTTTCCTCCACTGACCGGGCGGGGGATGTACGAAGGGCCCATCACCATGACCTCCGCCGAGCCCGCCGCCACCCCTCCCGCGCCGCCGGTCTCGCTGGCCGCGCTGCTCGCCCGGCGCGACCTCGGGCTGCGGCTGCTCGCCGGCCCCGAGGACGTCTCGGTCCACTGGGTGCACACCTCGGAGATGGCCGACCCGTACCCGTACCTCCTCGGCGGTGAGCTGCTGATGACGGCGGGCGTGCTGCTCGCCGATCCGGCGCACTACGTGGAGCGGGTGGTGGAGGCGGGGGCCGCGGCGCTCGCCTTCGGCGTGACGCCGGTGTACGACACGGTCCCCGCGGAGCTCGTCGAGGCCTGCGCCCGGCACGGTCTGCCGCTGGTCGAGGTGCCGCCGAGGACCCCGTTCACGGCGGTGGCCCGGGCGCTGTGGCGGCTGATGGCGGAGGCCCGGCTGCACGAGCTCCGCCGGGTGACGGAGGCGCAGCAGTCCCTGGCGGCCGCCGCGGCCCGGCCGGCCCCGGTCCCGGCGGTGCTCGGCGCGCTCGCCTCACGGCTCGGGGGGCGGGCGGTGCTCTTCGGCGCGGACGGTACGGAGTCGGTGGCGGCCGGCCGGGAGGCACCGGCGGAGGCGACCCGGGCGCTGCGGGACCTCGCGGGCGTCCTCGGCCCGCGCCCGGGCGGCCCGGCCTCGGCGAGCGGGGACGGCGGCGGGCTCCGGCTCGCCGCGTACGCGCTCGGCGGCGGGGACGGGCTGACGCTCGGGGTGGCGACGGAGCGGCGCGGCCCCGGGGACCACACCATCGCGGGGGTCGCGGTCGTCCTGCTCTCCCTGCTGACGGCCCCGCACCGGGGCGCGGACGCGACCGTACGGGACGGGGCCCTGGTCCGGCTCCTGCTCGGCACGGCCCCGGCGGAGATCGCGGACACCCTGGGCCCGGGCCCGTGGACGGTGGTCCACGCCTCGGGCGGCGACGGCACCCCGTTCGCGGCGGCGGGCCTGGCGGCGGCCCTGGGCACACCGCTGATGGACACGGGCGGCACGGCTGCGGGGCCGACGGACTCGGCGGGCACGGCTCCCGGCGCGGCGGGCTCGGGAGGTACGGCTGCGAGGGCCGCGTCGCTCGGAGTCGTACGCCTGCTCCTGCCCGCCCCCTCCCCCGTCACCGCTCAGTCCGGCTGGACGCTGGGGGTGAGCGCCCCCGTCGAGGCGGGCGAGCTCGCGGCGGCCGACGCGCAGGCGGCGCGGGCCCTGCGGCGGGCGGAGGCGACCGGGGCGGATCTGGTGCGGCACCGCCCGGGCGGGATCGCCGCCCTGGTGGACCCGGACGAGGCCACCGCCCACGCGCGCGCTCTCCTCGCCCCGCTGAGCGAACCACTCGCCGAGACCCTGGGCGTCTGGCTCTCGCTGCACGGCGGCTGGGACCGAACGGCCGCCGCGATGGACATCCACCGCAACACCGTCCGCCAGCGGATCGCCCGCTGCGCCGCCCTCCTGGACCGGGACCTGGACGACCCGGACGTGCGGATGGAGCTGTGGTTCGCGCTCAAGTCGCGGTGAGGGGCGCGGCCGGGGCGCGGATCACCGGGCGCCCGCGGCCTGGACTCCCGCGGCCTGGGCGGCCGCCAGTTCCTCGACCCGGCTGCGGTAGGCCGCGGCCAGGTCGCCGCCGTTCGCACCGGGAACGCCCTCGGGACCGGCCCCGAGGGACTCCAGGACCGCGTCGGCACGGGCCTGACGGTCCGCCAGGCCGTCCATGGTGCGCGGGTACAGCAGGTCGAGCCCTCGCTTGTCGCCGTCCGACAGGTTCTGGCCGTCACCGGCCGGCGCGCAGCTGCTGGGGGTGGACTTGTAGAAGAACGCCGGGAACCGGTACAGCATGACGGACTTCGTGTCGAAGGGCCCGGCGACGAGGTCCGGGGAGTCCACGGTGCGCAGGTTGTGATCCACCTTCGCGCGCGGCCACCGGTTCGGCGCGCCCGCGAGGAACGTGTAGATGCCGGGTTGCCGACCCTGGGCGTCCGCCACGAAGGCACCGGTCGGGTCCTGCATGGGGAGGTACCCGGGCGGGTCCTCCCAGCGGAACTCGCCCTCGCAGGTGCCGCGCATGTTCTGGTGGGAGTGGTGGAACCCCAGTGCGTGCAGGAACTCGTGCCGCACGGTGCCCTCCCACTGGACGGGCCTGTTCGACACGAACCGGCCGAGGTTCAGGCTGCGCTGGCCGGGGTTGCCGCCCACCGGGCCTCCTCCCGCGCCGATGGCACTGTCCGTGCTGTCGGTGCCCACGAGGGAGAAGAAGCCCGGCAGGTCGAAGCTGACCCTGATCTCGGCGGCGAGGACGGTGTCGTCCTCGGTCCACCGCCGGAACGTTCCATCGCCGTTCTGCCCGAAGTCGAGTGTCAGGTTGCAGGCGTCGGTGATCTGCTTGGTCGCTCCGGCGACGTCCGCGTGCAGCTGGTCGTTCCCGTCGAGGAACGCGACCCGCACCGTCTTGCCCAGGGGCCATCTCCCGATGTCGGTGACGAGGAACTCCAGGCCGCCGGCGGCGGCTGCGCGCCGCCAGCGGTCCCGTACCTCGATCTGGGCGACGACGTCGTCGGGCAGGGATTCGAGAGGGAGGGATTCGAGTTCCATGACGCGTCCTTTCGCATCACATACGAAACGGTCCCCCCGGCCTGGAGCGGCCTGTTGACGGACGGGCAGCTCGGCTCGACCCACGAGCATGCCGACGTCGGAAGCTCAAACTCATCTCCCAGTATCGCCCGGATGGCGGAACTCTGCGACTTGACTGTCACTCTGAGTAGTCCGCCATCCGGCAGGATGACGCTGCGTCAGGACCAGAGCTTGTTCACGGCGGTCTTGGTCGTCGCCTTGAAGGCCGTCAGCGGGGCGTCCTTGAAGTCGCCCATCTGGCCCCACCGGACGAAGGTGACGGTCCTGCCGTCACGGCCCACCGAGAAGAGGTGGATGTCGGTGTTGCCGACCTGCGGGTCGGCGGTGTCCAGGCTGTAGACCCAGGCGCCCTCCTCGACGGCGACCTTGCCGTGCGCGGCGCTGACGGCCTTCAGGCCCGGGTTCTGCCGCTCAAGCAGGGGCCCGCAGCCGGCGAGGGCCTTGCGGAGGGTGTCGACCAGCTTCACGGCGTCGGCCTCGGTGCGGGCGACGGTGGTGATCTGCACGCCGTTGGTGTCGAGCTCGGTGCTGAACTCGCGGTAGCGGGAGTTCTGCGCCGGGATCTTGTACGGGGCGCAGAGGGCGCCGCCGTTCTCCGGGACGCCGGTGAAGACCTGGGTGGCGGTCCACGGGGTCGACGACGGCGGCATCTGGGAGGCGGCGAGGAAGGCGGGCTGGGCAGCGGCCTGCGCCGGGCCCGTGGCGAGGGCCGCGAGGCCCAGGGCTGCGGCGGCGCTGGTGGCGAGTGCGGTACGGAGCTTGTTCATGGTGGTGGATCCCCCGTCGGGTCGTTCGGTCAGTGCTCGACCAGCGTCGGGCCGACCCCCCGCCGCCTGCAACGGTGACGCGCCCGCCCTCCGTCCCGGAACCATTCCACCCCCGCTGACGTGCAAGGACGTGAAGGGTGGGACGCAGGGTCGAGGGGGATGGAATGCCGAAGGACACCGCCGTCGAGGAGTTCGCGCGGCTCGTGCGCGCGCTGAAGGCGCGGGACGGGAGGAGTTACGAGGCGCTGGGCCGGCGCCTGAGCGTCAGCGCGTCCACCCTCCACCGCTACTGCTCCGGCGCGACCGTCCCGGAGGAGTTCGCCGTGGTCGACCGCCTCGCCCTGCTGTGCGGGTCGGACGAGGAGGAGCGGCGGGTGCTGGAGGTGGCCTGGACCCGCGCGGACGGCGCCCGCCGCCCTCCGGCGCCGGAACCCGGCGCGGAGCCGGCGCCCGGGCCCGGCCCGGAGCCCGAGCCCGGCCCGGAGCCCGCGCCGGGCACGGAGGCGGCGCCGGCCCCGGAGGCGGCGCCCCGGCCGGAACCCGTGCACGCGCTCGTACCGGGCCTCCCGTCCGAGCGGCGGAGGCGCCGTTGGGGGTGGGTGGGCGTGGTCTGCGGGGCGCTGGCGGTCGTGGGGACGGTGACGCTCGGAGCCGTACTCCTGCCCGGGAAGACCCGGGAGCGGGCCGCCGAACCACCGGCGCCGCTGACGTGGACGGTCGCCTCGGACCTCTGGAAGAACGGGTGCGGGCACACCTACCTCGTGGAGCGGACGCCCCCTCCCCCGCCGGAGGCGGCCGACGCGCGGAGCTGGGCGGCCGCGCAGGGGGCCGTGGACGGCGGGGAGACGCTGGTGCGGGTGTCGGTGCAGGGGAAGAGCACGGCGGCGGTGGTGCTCCAGGCGCTGCACGTGCGGGTGGTGGACCGGGGCGCGCCGCTGCCGTGGGCGGGATACCGGATGGACGACGGGTGCGGCGGCGCGGTGACGCCGCGCCGTTTCGAGGTGGACCTGGACCGGCCGCGGCCGGTGGCGCGGGCCCTGGACGGGTACGACGCCTCAGGGCAGGAGGGCCGGACGCTCCCGGCGGTCTCCTTCCCGTACGCGGTCAGCGCCGCCGAGCCGGAGGAGCTGCTGGTCTCGGCGGAGGCGGCCGGGTGCGACTGCCGGTGGTACCTGGAGCTGGAGTGGAGCTCGGAGGGGCGCCGGGGCACGGTCCGGATCGGTGACGAGGACGGCGCGCCCTTCCGGACGAGCGGGGCGAAGGGGCGGCCCGTGTACGGGTACGACTCCGTAGGACGGGCCTGGATCACAGGCGATAAGTCTGGACAGGGCGGGTGACCGCTGGGTAACTTCGTTGGCGAAAGACTGAGCAAGCGCTTAGACAACAGGGCCCGCACATCGGAGGAGTCGCACCGTGCGCCGTACCGTATTCAACGAGGACCACGAGGCGTTCCGGGAGACCATCCGCGCCTTCATCGAGGCCGAGGTCGTCCCGGTCTACGACGAGTGGTTCGCGGCCGGCCAGGCGCCGCGCGAGTTCTACGACAAGCTCGGCGAGCTGGGCATCTTCGGCATCAACGTGCCCGAGGAGTTCGGCGGCGCGGGCCTGGACACCCACAAGTTCGAGGCCGTCCTCTACGAGGAGACCTCGCGCGCCGGTGTGCAGTTCGGCGGCTCCGGTGTCCACGTGCTGCTCGCCCTGCCGTACATCAAGATGCTCGCCACCGGCGACCAGAAGAAGCGCTACCTGCCGAAGTTCGTCACCGGCGAGGAGATGTGGGCCCTCGCGATGACCGAGCCGGGCACCGGCTCCGACGTCGCGGGCATGAAGACCACCGCCAAGCTCTCCGAGGACGGCACGCACTACGTCCTCAACGGCGCCAAGACCTTCATCACCGGTGGCGTCCACGCCGACCGCGTGATCGTCTGCGCCCGTACGTCCGCCCCGACGGCCGAGGACCGCCGCTTCGGCATCTCCCTCTTCGCCGTGGACACGAAGTCCGAGGGCTACTCCATCGGCCGCAAGCTGGACAAGCTGGGCCTGCGCACCTCCGACACGGCCGAGCTGGCCTTCGTCGACGTCAAGGTGCCCGTCGAGGACCTCCTCGGCGAGGAGGGCAAGGGCTTCTCCTACCTCGGCCACAACCTGGCCTCCGAGCGCTGGGGCATCGCCTTCGGCGCGTACGCGCAGGCCAAGGCCGCCGTGCGCTTCGCCAAGGAGTACGTGCAGGACCGCACCGTCTTCGGCAAGCCGGTCGCGCACTTCCAGAACACCAAGTTCGAGCTGGCCGCCTGCCAGGCCGAGGTCGACGCCGCCGAGGCCGTGGCCGACCGCGCCCTGGAGGCCCTGGACGCGGGCGAGCTGTCCCCGGCCGAGGCCGCGAGCGCCAAGCTCTTCTGCACCGAGGTCGCGCACCGCGTCATCGACCGCTGCCTCCAGCTGCACGGCGGCTACGGCTACATGAACGAGTACCCGATCGCGCGTCTGTACGCCGACAACCGCGTCAACCGCATCTACGGCGGCACCAGCGAGATCATGAAGTCGATCATCGCCAAGTCGATGGGCCTCTAGGTCCACGTGCCCGACACACCCAGCGCCCTGGATGCCCTGCTCGATCTGCTCGACCTGGAGCGGATCGAGCGGGACATCTTCCGGGGCGAGTCCCGCTCCGCGCTCGTCCCCCGCGTCTTCGGCGGCCAGGTGGCCGCCCAGGCCCTGGTGGCGGCCGGGCGGACGGTCCCCGAAGACCGCCTGGCGCACTCGCTCCACGCGTACTTCCTGCGTCCCGGGGACCCGGGCGCGCCGATCGTCTACACGGTCGACCGGATTCGCGACGGACGCTCCTTCACCACCCGCCGGGTCGTCGCCGTCCAGCACGGGCAGCCGATCTTCCACCTCTCGGCGTCCTTCCAGACGTACGAGGAGGGGCTCGACCACCAGGCGGACATGCCGGCCGCGCCGGACCCGGAGTCGCTGCCCACGCCGGCCGAGATGCTGCCCCGCCACCTCCCCCGCGAGGTCGCGGACCGGCTGATCGACGCGAGGGCGGCCGTCGACCTCCGCTATGCCGAGGTCCCGCCGTGGGGCTCGGTCGGGGAACCGCGCGAGCCGCGCTCGCAGGTCTGGTTCCGCACCAACGGCAAGCTGGCCGACGATCCCCTCCTCCACGTCGTCCTCGCCACGTACGTCTCCGACATGACGCTGCTCGACTCCGTCCTGCTCGCGCACGGGCGGGGCGGCTGGGCGGTCGGGGACGTCGTCGGGGCGTCCCTGGACCACGCGATGTGGTTCCACCGTCCCTTCCGGGCCGACGAATGGCTCCTGTACGACCAGGAGTCGCCGACCGCGTCCGGCGGACGCGGCCTGGGCCAGGCCCGGATCTACACGCAGGACGGCAGGCTCGCGATCTCGGTCATCCAGGAGGGTGTCGTTCGCGTGCCGCGCTGACGGCCGGACATACCGTCCGATGTCATGGCAGAGCAGTCGGGCAGCGGTGAGAGCACGTTCACGGTGATCGTGGCGGCGGTGGCGAATCTGGGGATCGCCGCCGCCAAGGCCGTCGCCGGCGTCATCAGCGGATCCAGCGCGATGCTGTCGGAGGCCGCCCACTCGGTCGCCGACACCGTCACCGAGGTCATGCTGCTGACCGCGCTCAAGCGGAGCGAGAAGCCGGCGGACGAGGACCACCCGGTGGGCTACGCGGGCGAGCGGTACGTCTGGGCGCTGCTCGCGGCCGTGGCGACCTTCGTGGGCGGCGCGGTCTTCTCGGTCTACGACGGCATCCACACCCTCACCCACGGCGAGGAGGTGGGCGACCCGCTGATCTCCTACATCGTGCTGGGCGTCGCCTTCGTCCTGGAGGGCTACTCGCTCCGGACCGGCGTCCGGCAGATGCGGGCCGAGGCGGAACGGTCCCGGATCCCCTTCGCCCGCTACCTCCGCCTCACCCCCGACACCACCGTGAAGGCGGTGGTGATGGAGGACTCCGCCGCCCTGGCCGGCCTGATGCTGGCGGCAGGCGGCCTCCTCGGCGTCCAGATCACCGGCTCCAGCGTCTGGGACGGCGTCGCCTCGATCCTCATCGGCGCGCTGCTCGTGTACGTGGCCTGGGTGCTGGGACGCTCCAACGCCGAACTCCTCATCGGCCGGCCGCTCCCGAAACGGGTACGTGCCGAGGTCCGCGAGGAGCTGCTCTCCGTCCCGCACATCGTGGACGTCCTCGACCTGACGACGCTCATCCAGGGGCCGGGCGAGGTCCTGATCGCGGCGAAGGTGGACTTCCGGGACGTGTCGTCGGCGGCGCAGGTCGAGTGGGCGTGCGAGGACGCCGAGTCCCAGCTCCGGGAACGCTTCCCGTCGATCCGCCGGGTCTACCTGGACCCGACGCCGGGGGTGGAGCAGCGCCGGGACCGGCGGCCCTCCGATCCGGGCCCGGTCTGAGCCGCCTCGGCGCGGGGCGTCCGTGTCCTCCGGCCCGGCGACCCGGCCCGGGGCGCTCGGGCCGTCAGCGCGTCAGAGCAGGCCCGCCGCGTTCAGGGTGTAGGCCGTCATCGGCTCGTAGAAGCGCGGGTCGAGGACGTGGTCGTCCAGCGGGATCGTGACCTGCATCGTGCCCTCGGCCTCGCCGATGAAGAGGGCGGGGTCGTTGCAGTCGGCGTAGCCCACGGAGTCGATCCCCCGCTGGCCCGCCCGCCCGGCCCAGCCGTGGTCCGCGATCACCAGGTCGGGCCGGCCGTCCTCGCCGAGGGCGTCGAGGATCGCGTTCATCGGCTCCGGGGAGTGGGTGTGCCAGAGGCTCGCGCCCCGCTCGAAGACCGCGACGTCGGCGAACTGCACGACGTACCCCTCGTCGGCGACGAGCCCGCCGGGGATCTTCACGATGTCGCAGCCCTGGGCGCGCAGCCCGGCCGCGACACGGCTGTGCACGTCGATCAGCGCGCCGGGGTGGCCGGTCGCGAAGAGGACCCGCTCCTTGCCGGCGGCGGCCTTGCGCAGCCGGGCGGCCATCCGCTCCAGGCCGTCGACGGTGAGCTCGGGGTCGATGGTGTCCTGGCCGGACCGGTGGGCCGGGTCGTCGATGACACCGCAGCGCTCGGCCATCACGGCGAGCACGTCCTGCTCGTCGGTCCAGCGGTCGCCGAGCTCCAGGCCGAGCCAGTAGTGCCGGTCGCCGTTGGCGAGCTTGCGGTAGTGGGAGAGGTTGTTGTCGCGCGGGGTGGCGACGTCTCCCGCGATCCGGCTGCGGACGAGGTGCTCGACAAGGGCGGGGCGGCTGAGTATCGGCATGGGGCTCATTCTGGCCGACGGCCCGCCGTTGTGGGCAATCGTTCCGTCCCGTGGACCCGCCGGGTGCCGGGCGGGCGCTCAGCCCTTGAGCGCTCCGAAGGCACCGTGGGCCAAGCGCCGGAGCAGCTCCTCCATCGGCCGGCGCCCCACCGCGTCGAGGTGCGGCGTCGAGTTGAGCAGGCCGAACACCGCGTGGACCGCCGTCCGCGACTCCGACTCCCCCGCGTCCGGGTAGAGCTCCCGCACGACCGTGACCCACAGCTCCACGTACTGCCGCTGGAGCTGCCGAACCCGCTTGCGGTCCTCGTCCTTGAGGCGGTCCAGCTCGCGGTCGTGGAGGGTGATCAGCGGCCGGTCGTCGAGGGCGAAGTCGATGTGGCCGTCGATGAGGGCGCCGAGCAGGGCCTCGGGGTCGCCGGTGGTCTCGCCGACCCGCAGCCGGCCGCCGTCGAGGAGCCGCTCGCTGATGCCGACGAGGAGCTCGGCGAGCATCGCGTCCTTGCCGGGGAAGTGGCGGTAGAGGCCGGGGCCGCTGATGCCGACGGCGGCTCCTATCTCGTCCACGCCCACGCCGTGGAAGCCGCGCTCGGCGAAGAGGCGGGCGGCCTCCTTGAGGATCTGCCGGCGCCGTGTCGGGGCGTCGGTCCTGCCGGTGGCGGTCCGGGTCGTGGCGGGGGTCGTGGTCATGGATTCGATTCTAGACAACCCGGTTAGCGGTCGTTAACCTGAACGGCATACGTTAACGCTCATTAACCGAGCAAGGGAGCTCGAGGGATGCAGCAGGCACCTGTGCTGGCGAGTGCGGCGGATCCCGCCTCGCCGGCCTGGCAGGCGAACGAGGCGGCGCACCACGAGCTGGCGGCCGTCCTGCGCGCCAAGCTCGCGCAGGCGGCGCTGGGCGGCGGTGAGAAGTCCCGGGCCCGGCACACCGCGCGCGGGAAGCTGCTGCCGAGGGACCGGGTGGACACCCTCCTCGACCCCGGCTCCCCCTTCCTGGAGCTGGCGCCGCTCGCGGCGAACGGGATGTACGGCGACGCGGCCCCGGCGGCCGGGGTCATCGCGGGCATCGGCCGGGTCTCGGGCCGCGAGTGCGTGATCGTCGCGAACGACGCCACGGTCAAGGGCGGCACGTACTACCCGATGACGGTGAAGAAGCACCTCAGGGCCCAGGAGGTGGCGCTGGAGAACCGTCTCCCCTGCCTCTACCTGGTCGACTCGGGCGGCGCGTTCCTGCCGATGCAGGACGAGGTCTTCCCCGACCGGGAGCACTTCGGCCGGATCTTCTACAACCAGGCCCGGATGTCCGGCGCGGGCATCCCGCAGATCGCGGCGGTCCTCGGTTCGTGCACGGCCGGCGGCGCGTACGTGCCGGCGATGAGCGACGAGGCCGTGATCGTACGGAACCAGGGCACGATCTTCCTCGGCGGCCCGCCGCTGGTGAAGGCGGCGACCGGTGAGGTCGTGACGGCGGAGGAGCTGGGCGGCGGCGAGGTCCACTCGCGGATCTCAGGGGTCACCGACCACCTCGCCGAGGACGACGCCCACGCGCTGCGGATCGTACGGAACATCGTGGCGACGCTCCCCGGGCGCGGCCGGCTGCCGTGGTCGGTCGAGCCGGTCGAGGAGCCGAAGGTGGATCCGGCCGGGCTGTACGGCGCGGTGCCGGTGGACTCCCGCACCCCGTACGACGTCCGCGAGGTCATCGCCCGGGTCGTGGACGGCTCCCGCTTCCAGGAGTTCAAGTCCGAGTACGGGCAGACGCTGATCACCGGCTTCGCCCGGATCCACGGGCACCCGGTCGGCATCGTCGCCAACAACGGCATCCTGTTCGCCGAGTCCGCCCAGAAGGGCGCGCACTTCATCGAGCTGTGCGACCAGCGCGGCATCCCGCTGGTCTTCCTGCAGAACATCACCGGCTTCATGGTCGGCAAGGCGTACGAGCACGGCGGCATCGCCAAGCACGGCGCCAAGATGGTGACGGCCGTGGCCACCACCCGGGTCCCGAAGCTGACGGTGGTCGTCGGCGGTTCGTACGGCGCGGGCAACTACTCGATGTGCGGCCGGGCGTACTCGCCGCGCTTCCTGTGGATGTGGCCGAACGCCAAGATCTCGGTCATGGGCGGCGAGCAGGCCGCGTCCGTCCTCGCGACCGTCAAGCGCGACCAGCTCGGCGACGAGTGGAGCGCGGAGGACGAGGAGGCCTTCAAGGCCCCGATCCGCGAGCAGTACGAGACCCAGGGCAGCGCCTACTACGCGAGCGCCCGGCTCTGGGACGACGGGGTCATCGATCCGATGGAGACCCGGCAGGTCCTCGGACTCGCCCTGACCGCCTGTGCCAACGCGCCCCTGGGAGACCCCCAGTTCGGCGTCTTCCGGATGTGAGGGTGTGAGGACGTCCATGTTCGACACAGTGCTCGTCGCGAATCGCGGCGAGATCGCGGTCCGGGTCATCCGCACGCTGCGGGCGCTCGGTGTGCGTTCGGTCGCGGTGTACAGCGACGCGGACGCCGACGCCCGGCACGTACGGGAGGCGGACACGGCGGTACGGATCGGACCGCCGCCGGCCTCGGAGTCGTACCTGTCGGTGGAGGCGCTCCTCGACGCGGCCCGCCGGACGGGCGCGCAGGCGGTGCACCCCGGGTACGGCTTCCTCGCGGAGAACGCCGGGTTCGCGCAGGCCTGCGCGGACGCGGGGCTCGTCTTCATCGGCCCGCCGGCCTCGGCGATCTCGCTGATGGGCGACAAGATCAGGGCGAAGGAGACGGTGAAGGCGGCGGGTGTCCCCGTCGTCCCCGGCGCGGCCGACCCCGAGCTTGAGGCCGCGGCGCGCGAGTTGGGCGCGCCGGTGCTGCTCAAGCCGAGCGCGGGCGGCGGCGGCAAGGGCATGCGGCTGGTCCGCGACCTGTCGACGCTGACGGAGGAGATCGCGTCCGCGCGCCGCGAGGCCCGTGCCTCCTTCGGTGACGACACGCTGCTGGTGGAGCGGTGGATCGACCGGCCCCGGCACATCGAGATCCAGGTCCTGGCGGACGCCCACGGGAACGTGATCCACCTGGGCGAGCGCGAGTGCTCGCTCCAGCGCCGCCACCAGAAGATCATCGAGGAGGCGCCGAGCGTCCTGCTGACCCCGGAGCTCCGGGCGTCGATGGGCGCGGCGGCGGTCGAGGCGGCGCGCTCCTGCGGGTATGTGGGCGCGGGCACGGTCGAGTTCATCGTGCCGGGCGGCGACCCGTCCTCGTACTGCTTCATGGAGATGAACACCCGTCTCCAGGTCGAGCACCCGGTCACCGAGCTGATCACCGGCGTGGACCTGGTGGAGTGGCAGCTGCGCGTGGCGTCGGGCGAGCCGCTGCCCTTCGCCCAGGAGGACATCACCCTCACGGGCTGGGCGGTCGAGGCGCGGATCTGCGCGGAGGACCCGTCCCGGGGCTTCCTGCCCTCGGGCGGCACGGTGCTTGCCCTGAACGAGCCGGCGGGCGAAGGGGTCCGCACGGACTCGGGCCTGTCGGAGGGTACGGAGGTCTCGTCCCTCTACGACCCGATGCTGTCGAAGGTCATCGTCCACGCCGAGGACCGCCCGACGGCCCTGCGCCGGCTGCGCGCGGCCCTGGCGGACACGGTGACCCTGGGCGTCCCGACGAACGCGGGCTTCCTGCGCCGGCTCCTCGCCCACCAGGACGTCGTCTCCGGCGCCCTGGACACCGGCCTGGTCGAGCGGGACGCGGAGAGCCTGGTCCCGGAGGGCGTCCCGGAGGAGGTGTACGCGGCGGCGGCGGCCGTACGGCTCGCGGAGCTGGCCCCGGCCGCCGGGGGAGGCTGGACCGACCCGTTCTCGGTGCCGAGCGGCTGGCGCCTGGGCGGCAGCCCGGCCCCGCTCCCCTTCCCCGTGCGGGCGGCGGGCCTCGAAGCCGTCACGGCCGAGGCGCCGGCCGGCGCCCGGGTCACGGAGACCTCCGTGACGGTCACGGTGGACGGCGTCGTCCACCGCTTCCACCGGGCCGGCGACTGGCTGGGCCGTGACGGCGACTCCTGGCACGTCATGGATCACGACCCCGTCGCCGCCGCGCTCTCCGGTGCCCGGCACGGGGGTGCCGACACGCTCGCCGCTCCCATGCCGGGGACCGTGACCGTCGTCAAGGTGGCCGTCGGCGACGAGGTCGAGGCCGGGCAGAGCCTGCTGGTCGTCGAGGCGATGAAGATGGAGCACGTCATCTCCGCCCCGCACGCCGGCACCGTCACCGAGCTGGACGTCACGCCCGGTTCGACCGTCGCCATGGACCAGGTCCTGGCCGTGGTGGCGCCCCGCGAGGAGGAGGGCGCATGACCGCCGCAGGACTGCCCATGGTCGTGCCCGATCCGGCGCTGCCGGCGCGGGTGCGGATCCACGAGGTCGGCGCGCGCGACGGGCTGCAGAACGAGAAGGGCGCCGTCCCGACGGACGTGAAGGCGGAGTTCATCCGGCGGCTCGCCGCCGCCGGGCTGTCCACCGTCGAGGCGACCAGCTTCGTGCACCCCAGGTGGGTGCCCCAGCTGGCGGACGCGGAGGACCTGTTCCCGCTGGTCCGCGATCTGCCGGTCCGGCTCCCGGTGCTCGTGCCGAACGAGCGCGGCCTCGACCGCGCCCTCGCCCTCGGCGTCCGGGAGATCGCCGTCTTCGCCTCCGCCACGGAGTCCTTCGCGAAGGCCAACCTCAACCGGACCGTCGACGAGGCCCTCGCCCTCTTCGCCCCCACGGTCACCCGTGCCATAGAGGCGGGGCTCAAGGTCCGCGGCTATCTGTCGATGTGCTTCGGCGACCCCTGGGAGGGCGCCGTCCCCGTCGAGCAGGTCGTCCGCGTGACGAAGGCCCTCGCCGAGATGGGCTGCGACGAGCTGAGCCTCGGCGACACGATCGGGGTCGCCACCCCCGGGCATGTGACGCACCTGCTCCGGGCGCTCGACGACGCGGGCGTCCCGACCTCCCGCCTGGCCGTGCACTTCCACGACACCTACGGCCAGGCCCTCTCCAACACGCTCGCCGCCCTCCGCCACGGAGTGACCACGGTCGACGCCTCCGCCGGCGGCCTCGGCGGCTGCCCGTACGCGAAGAGCGCGACCGGAAATCTCGCCACCGAGGATCTCGTGTGGATGCTCGACGGTCTCGGCATCGAGACCGGGGTCGATCTGGCCGCCCTCACCGCCACAAGCGTGTGGATGGCCGAACAGCTGGGCCGGCCCAGCCCCTCCCGTACCGTCCGCGCCCTCTCCCACAAGGAGTGACGTCCCCCATGTCTCTCGACCACCGGCTCTCCGCAGAGCACGAGGAACTCCGCCGTACCGTCGAGGCGTTCGCGCACGACGTCGTCGCGCCGAAGATCGGCGACTACTACGAGCGGCACGAGTTCCCGTACGAGATCGTCCGCGAGATGGGCCGCATGGGCCTGTTCGGGCTGCCGTTCCCCGAGGAGTTCGGCGGCATGGGCGGTGACTACCTGGCGCTCGGCATCGCCCTGGAGGAGCTGGCCCGGGTCGACTCCTCCGTCGCGATCACCCTGGAGGCGGGGGTCTCGCTGGGCGCGATGCCCGTGTACCTCTTCGGTACGGACGAGCAGAAGCGCGAGTGGCTGCCGAGGCTGTGCGCCGGCGAGCTGCTCGGTGCCTTCGGCCTGACCGAGCCGGGCGCCGGTTCGGACGCGGGCGGCACCCGTACGACGGCCGTGCGCGACGGCGACCACTGGGTCGTCAACGGTTCGAAGTGCTTCATCACCAACTCCGGTACGGACATCACGGGTCTGGTCACGGTCACGGCGGTCACCGGCCGCAAGCCCGACGGCCGGCCGCTGATCTCCTCGATCATCGTCCCCTCCGGCACCCCCGGTTTCACCGTCGCCGCCCCCTACTCGAAGGTCGGCTGGAACGCCTCGGACACCCGTGAGCTGTCCTTCGACGACGTGCGCGTCCCGGTGGAGAACCTGCTCGGCGAGGAGGGCCGCGGGTACGCGCAGTTCCTGCGGATCCTGGACGAGGGCCGGGTCGCGATCGCGGCGCTGGCGACGGGTCTGGCGCAGGGCTGTGTCGACGAGTCGGTGAAGTACGCGAAGGAGCGTCACGCCTTCGGCCGGCCGATCGGCGACAACCAGGCCATCCAGTTCAAGATCGCCGACATGGAGATGCGGGCGCACATGGCCCGGATCGGCTGGCGGGACGCGGCCTCGCGACTGGTCCGCGGCGAGACGTTCAAGAAGGAGGCGGCGATCGCGAAGCTGTACTCCTCGACGGTGGCCGTGGACAACGCCCGTGAGGCGACCCAGATCCACGGCGGCTACGGCTTCATGAACGAGTACCCGGTGGCCCGGATGTGGCGCGACTCGAAGATCCTGGAGATCGGCGAGGGCACGAGCGAGGTCCAGCGGATGCTGATCGCCCGCGAGTTGGGCCTCCAGGCCTGACCCGGCCCGGCCAGGCCTGACTGCGCCCACGTCGGCCGTCCCGGCCCGGCACGGCACCCGGCACGGCTCTCGCGGAGGGTCCGTCACCCCGAGGGGGTGGCGGCCCTCCCCCCGTTCCGGAGTTTGTGAGGTTAGGCTAACCTACGTTCTCATGACGCACCCCGAGACCGCCCCCTTCCAGTTCTTCCACCTGCGGGTGGACCGGACCCGGCGGCTCGGCCCGTCCCTGGTCCGCGTCACCTTCACCGGCGACGAGCTGAAGAACTTCGCCGCCGGCGGCCGCGACCAGTCGCTCTCCCTCTTCCTGCCGCACCCCGGCCAGGACGCGCCGGTCCTGCCGCCGCTCGACGACCCGGACATGTACGCGATCCTCGGCGCCTGGCGTGCGATGCCCGACGACGTGCGGGCCGTGATGCGTTCGTACACCGTCCGCGAGCAGCGCACCGAGCCGGAGCACGCCGAGAACGCCGTCGACATCGACTTCGCGATCCACGAGGACGGCGGCCCCGCCTGCCGTTGGGCCTCGCGGGCCACCCCCGGCGACCGCGTGGTCGTCCTCGGCCCGGCGATCGCCGCGAACACCGGTGTCCGCTTCCACCTGCCCGAGGACGCCGACTCCGTCCTGATCTGGGCCGACGAGACGGCCCTTCCGGCCGCCTCGGCGATCCTGGAGTGGCTGCCGGCCGGGACCCGCGCCCAGGTGTTCCTGGAGGTGCCGTACTCCGGCGACCGCACGGAACTCGCGACGCGGGCGGACGCGACCGTCACCTGGCTCGTACGCGAGGAGGGGGCGCCGTCCGCCGTGGACGCGGTGCGCGGAGTCGAGCTGCCCGGGGCGGCCCCGTACGTCTGGATCGCGGGTGAGTCGGGCGCGGTGAAGGCGCTGCGCCGGCACTTCGTGCGGGACCGCGAACTCGACCGGCGCCGGGTGACGTTCGTCGGCTACTGGCGCAAGGGCCTGTCCGAGGACGCGCTGCGCGAGGTCCCGGACGAGACGCAGGAAGACGCGTAGCCGGTACACACGCCGTCAAAAGCGGACAGTCCGGCCGATGACGGCCGCCAACTGCCGTGGCAGGTGAGGGGCGAGGGCCGTTGCGATGGAAAGTTAGGTTAGGCTAACCTTGTTTCACCGCGTCGCCCCTCGCCCCTTTCCCCTGTCCGGAGGGCGCGACCGAGCCCCGTACCTGGAGGCCCCCCACATGCGCTCTCACCTGCTCAACGACACCACGGCGGAGAGCTACCGGCGCTCCGTCACCGAAGGAGTCGAGCGGGTGGCGGACAAACTCGCCGCGACGCGACGTCCGTTCACCGGAGTGACAGCCGCCGAGCTCGCCCCCGTCATCGACGCCGTCGACCTCGACCGTCCGCTCGGCGACGCCTCCGCCGCGCTCGACGAGCTGGAGAGCGTCTACCTCCGCGACGCCGTCTACTTCCACCACCCCCGCTACCTGGGCCACCTCAACTGCCCGGTGGTCATCCCCGCCCTCCTCGGCGAGGCCGTCCTCTCGGCGGTCAACTCCTCGCTCGACACCTGGGACCAGAGCGCGGGCGGCACCCTCATCGAGCGCAAGCTGATCGACTGGACCAACGGCCGCATCGGCTTCGGCCCGGGCGCCGACGGCGTGTTCACCAGCGGCGGCTCGCAGTCCAACCTCCAGGCGCTGCTCCTCGCCCGCGAGGAGGCGAAGCCCGCAGACGGGCGAGACCTGTCGAAGCTCCGGATCTTCTCCTCCGAGTGCAGCCACTTCAGCGTCCAGAAGTCGGCCGGCCTCCTCGGCCTCGGCCAGGACGCCGTCATCTCGATCCCGGTCGACCGGAACAAGCGGATGCAGTCCGTCGTCCTCGCCGCCGAGCTGGAGGCCTGCCGCGCCGAGGGCCTCGTCCCGATGGCGATCGTCGCCACCGCCGGCACCACCGACTTCGGCTCCATCGACCCGCTGCCCGAGATCGCCGCCCTGGCCGACGAGTACGGCGCCTGGATGCACGTGGACGCCGCCTACGGCTGCGGACTGCTCGCCTCCCCGACCCGCCGCCACCTCCTGGCCGGCATCGAGCGGGCCGACTCGGTCACCGTCGACTTCCACAAGTCCTTCTTCCAGCCGGTGAGTTCCTCGGCGATCCTGGTCCGCGACGGAGCCACCCTGCGCCACGCGACCTACCACGCGGACTACCTGAACCCGGCTCGGACCGTCGCCGAGCGGATCCCCAACCAGGTCGACAAGTCCCTCCAGACCACCCGCCGCTTCGACGCGCTCAAGCTCTGGATGACCCTGCGCGTGATGGGCGCCGACGGTGTCGGCCGGCTCTTCGACGAGGTCTGCGACCTGGCCGCCGAGGGCTTCGCGCTGCTCGCCGCCGACCCGCGCTACGACGTCGTGGTCGAGCCGCAGATCTCCACCCTCGTCTACCGCTACATCCCGGAGAACGCCACGTCCCCCGAGGAGATCGACCGGGCCAACCTGCACGCCCGCAAGGCCCTGTTCGCCTCCGGTGAGGCCGTCGTCGCCGGCACCAAGGTCGACGGCCGCCAGTACCTCAAGTTCACCCTGCTCAACCCCGAGACCACCGCGGCCGACATCGCCGCCGTCCTCGATCTGATCGCCGGCTACGCCGAGCAGTACCTGGGAGAGACCCTTGTCCACGCCTGAGACGACCGAGATCCACGACTTCATCGGCATCGGACTCGGTCCGTTCAACCTCGGACTCGCCTGCCTGACCGAGCCGATCGACGAGCTGAACGGCCTCTTCCTGGAGTCGAAGCCCGACTTCGAGTGGCACTCGGGGATGTTCCTCGAGGGCGCCCACCTCCAGACCCCGTTCATGTCGGACCTGGTCACGATGGCCGACCCGACCTCGCCGTACTCCTTCCTGAACTACCTGAAGGACAGGGGCCGGCTGTACTCGTTCTACATCCGCGAGAACTTCTACCCGCTGCGGACCGAGTACAACGACTACTGCCGCTGGGCCGCCGGGCGCCTCTCCTCCGTCCGCTTCTCGACGACCGTCGCCACCGTGACGTTCGACGAGACCACCGAGGTGTACGTGGTGACCACCGAGGCCGGAGAAACGTTCCGCTCGCGCCGTCTGGTCCTCGGCACCGGCACCCCGGCGTACGTCCCCGAGCCCTGCCGGGGCCTCGGCGGCGACCTGATCCACAACTCGCGCTACCTCCCGAACAAGGAGGAGCTCCAGAAGAAGAAGTCGATCACCCTGGTCGGCAGCGGCCAGAGCGCCGCCGAGATCTACTACGACCTCCTCGGCGAGATCGACGTCCACGGGTACCGGCTCAACTGGGTGACCCGCTCCCCGCGCTTCTTCCCGCTGGAGTACACCAAGCTCACCCTGGAGATGACCTCCCCGGAGTACGTGGACTACTTCCACGCGCTCCCCGAGCAGACCCGCTACCGCCTGGAGACCGAGCAGAAGGGCCTCTTCAAGGGCATCGACGGCGAGCTCATCGACGCCATCTTCGACCTGCTCTACCAGAAGAACCTCACCGGCCCCGTGCCCACCCGCCTCCTCACCAACTCCGCGCTGCACACCGCCGCGTACGAGGAGTCGACGGGCACGTACACCCTGGGCTTCCGCCAGGAGGAGCAGGAGAAGGACTTCACCCTGGACACCGAGGGCCTGATCCTCGCCACCGGGTACAAGTACGCCGTCCCCGCCTTCCTGGAGCCGGTCCGCGACCGCCTCAACTGGGACGGCCAGGGCCGCTTCGACGTGGCCCGCAACTACGCGATCGACACGACGGGCCGCGGGGTGTTCCTGCAGAACGCCTCCGTGCACACCCACTCGATCACCTCGCCCGACCTCGGCATGGGGGCGTACCGCAACGCGTACATCATCGGGGCGATGCTGGGCTACGACTACTACCCCGTCGAGAAGACCATCGCCTTCCAGGAGTTCGCCGCATGACCGTCCGTTTCCGCCCGCTCGACCCCGTCAAGGACGCGGAGCTGCTCCACGGCTGGGTCACCCACCCCAAGGCCGCGTTCTGGATGATGCAGGACGCGAGCGTCGAGGACGTCGTGCGCGAGTACACGGCCTTCGCCGCCCACCCGCACCACGAGGCGTTCATCGGCCTGGTCGACGAGGTCCCCGCGATCCTCATGGAGCGCTACGACCCGGCCCACCTGGAGCTGGTCGGCCTCTACGACCCGCGGCCGGGCGACGTCGGCATGCACTTCCTCGTCGCCCCGACCGACACCCCCGTGCACGGCTTCACCCGCAAGGTGATCACCGCCGTGATGACGGAGCTGTTCGCCGACCCGGCGACCGCCCGGGTCGTCGTCGAGCCGGACGTGTCCAACAAGGCCGTCCACGCGCTCAACGAGGCCGTCGGCTTCGTACCGGAGCGGGAGATCCAGAAGCCGGAGAAGAAGGCGCTGCTGAGCTTCTGCACCCGGGAGCAGTTCGAGGCCGCCGTGGGAGTCGCCGTATGAGCACCGCCGATCTGTCGAACCCCGTCGCGCACCTCACCCCCGAGCTGTGGGCGGACGCCAACCGCGCGCTGATCCGCAAGGGCCTCGCGGAGTTCGCCCACGAGCGGCTCCTCGACCCGCGCGAGCTCGGCGAGAGCCGCTACGCGGTCCTGTCGGACGACGGCGCCACCGAGTACCGCTTCACCGCGGACCGGTACGCCCTCGACCACTGGCAGGTCTACGCCGAGTCGATCAGCCGCCACCGCGGCGACGAGCAGCTTCCGCTCGACGCGCTCCAGTTCATCACCGAGCTGCGCGGCGCCCTCGGCCTGAGCGACGAGGTCCTGCCGGTCTACCTGGAGGAGATCTCCTCCACGCTCGCCGGTACGGCGTTCAAGGCGACCAAGGAGCCGGTCACCTCCGCCGAGCTGGCCCACGCCGGCTTCCAGGCGATCGAGACGGGGATGACCGAGGGCCACCCCTGCTTCGTCGCCAACAACGGACGGCTCGGCTTCGGTGTCGACGAGTTCCGCGCGTACGCCCCCGAGGCGGCGAGCGGGATCCACCTGATCTGGCTGGCGGCGCGGCGCGACCGCACCACCTTCACGGCCGGCGCGGGCATCGACTACGAGGCCTTCGTCCGCGCGGAGCTGGGCGACGCGGCGGTGGACGGCTTCGCGGCGACCCTGGCGGCCCGCGGCCTGGACCTGGCCGACTACCTCCTCATGCCGGCGCACCCCTGGCAGTGGTGGAACAAGCTGTCCGTCACCTTCGCGGCCGAGGTCGCGCAGCAGCGCCTGGTGTACCTGGGCGAGGGCGACGACACGTATCTGGCGCAGCAGTCGATCCGTACCTTCTTCAACACCTCGGACCCGGCCAAGCACTACGTGAAGACGGCCCTGTCGGTCCTCAACATGGGCTTCATGCGGGGTCTTTCGGCCGCGTACATGGAGGCCACCCCGGCCATCAACGACTGGCTGCACACCCTCATCGAGTCGGACGCGACGTTCCGCTCGGCCCGCTTCTCGATCATCCGCGAGCGGGCGGCCGTCGGCTACCGGCACCTGGAGTACGAGGCCGCGACCGACCGCTACTCGCCGTACCGCAAGATGCTGGCGGCGCTCTGGCGCGAGTCCCCCGTGCCGACCCTCGCCGAGGGCGAGCGGCTCGCGACGATGGCGTCCCTCGTCCACGTGGACCACACGGGCGCGTCGTTCGCGGGTGCGCTGATCAAGGAGTCGGGCCTGGAGGCCTCGGTCTGGCTCCGCCGGTACCTGGACGCCTATCTGCTCCCGGTCCTGCACAGCTTCTACGCGTACGACCTGGCGTTCATGCCGCACGGCGAGAACGTGATCCTGGTCCTCGACGAGCGTGGCGCGGTGTCGCGGGCGATCTTCAAGGACATCGCCGAGGAGATCGTCGTCATGGACCCGGCGGCGGTCCTGCCGCCGGCGGTGGAGCGGGTCCGTGCGGAGATCCCCGAGGACATGAAGCTCCTCTCGGTCTTCACGGACGTCTTCGACTGCTTCTTCCGCTTCCTTGCGGCGACGCTCGCCACGGAGGGCGTCCTCGACGAGGACGACTTCTGGCGGACGGTCGCGGAGTGCGTGCGCGGCTACGAGCAGTCGAAGCCGGAACTGGCGGACCGGTTCGCCCAGTACGACATGTTCGCGGAGACCTTCGCCCTGTCGGCCCTGAACCGCCTGCAGCTCCGCAACAACAGGCAGATGGTGGACCTGTCCGACCCGTCGGCGGCCCTCCAGCTCGTCGGCGACCTGGTCAACCCGATCGCCCGCTTCGCGTGACCCCCAGACCGATGTGAGCCCCGGCGGAGTACGGTCCCCGCCGGGGCTCACATCTGTGCGTACCGGCTACTCCGCCGGCCAGGGGACCTCCGGGGAGCGGTAGTAGTCGATGCCCAGGGCGTCGAACCTCGGGGCCTGCTCCGCGAGGCGGACCTTGTACGTGTCCCAGTCGTGGGTCGCCGCCGGCGACCAGCCCAGTTCCGCCAGGCCCGGCAGCCGCGGGAAGGCCATGACGTCGAGGTCGTCCGTGGTGGCCAGGGTCTCCGTCCAGAGCGGGGCCTCGATGCCGCGGACGCTGTCCGCCGGGGCGCCCGCGAGGTAGGCGGCCGGGTTCCAGTCGTACGACCTGCGGACCTCCACGTAGCCCGCCCAGGCGAGGCCGAGCTTGGTGTCCTTCGTGTACTTCATGTCGAGGTACGTGCGGTCGGCCGGGGAGAGGACGAGGCCCGCGCCGTTCCGGGCGGCGGCCGCGACCCGCTCCTTCTCCTCCGTGGGGGTGCGGTCGAGGCCCCAGTACTGGACGAGGGCGCCGTCCGCCGGGGTGGTGCCGGTCAGCTGGTGCCAGCCGACGACCTTCTTCCCGTACTTCGCGACGACGGGCTGCACCTTGTCCATGAAGGTCACGTAGTCCGCGTGGCTGGTGGAGTGCGCCTCGTCGCCGCCGATGTGGATGTACCGGCCGGGGGTGAGCTCGGCGATCTCGCGGATCACGTCGTCGACGAAGTCGTACGTGACGGGCTTCGGCACGCACAGGGAGCTGAAGCCGACCTTGGTGCCGGTGTAGAGCTCCGGGGCGACGCCGTCGCAGTTGAGCTCGGCGTAGGAGGCGAGGGCGGCGTTGGTGTGGCCGGGGAGGTCGATCTCGGGGATCACCTCCTGGTAGCGGGAGGCGGCGTACCGGACGATCTCCTGGTACTGCGCCTTGGTGTAGAAGCCGCCGGGGCCGCCGCCGACCTCGGTGGAGCCGCCGTACGTGGTGAGCCGGGGCCAGGAGTCGACGGCGATGCGCCACCCCTGGTCGTCGGAGAGGTGCAGATGAAGGGTGTTGACCTTGTAGAGCGCGAGCTGGTCGATGTACCGCTTCACCTCGTCGACGGTGAAGAAGTGGCGGGAGACGTCGAGCATGGCGCCCCGGTAGGCGTACCGCGGGGTGTCGGTGATCGTGCCGCCGGCGATCTTCCAGGGCCCGTTCTGGACGCTCTTGCGCTCGACGGCGGAGGGCAGCTGCTGGCGCAGGGTCTGGACGCCGCGGAAGAGCCCGGCGGGTTCGCGCGCGGTGAGGGTGACGCCGTCGGGGGCCGAGTGGAGCCGGTAGCCCTCGGCGCCGAGCTCGGTGTCGCCGGGGCTGAGGCGGAGCCGGATGCCGCCGCCCGCGGCCGCCTCGTCGACGACGGGCAGCGGGAAGCCGGTGGCGGGGCGGAGCAGTCCGGCGAGGTAGCGGCCGAGGTCCCGGATCTCGCGGTTCGTGTCGTCCACGCCGATGCGGGTGGTCAGGGTGAGGGTGTAGGGCTCGCCCGCGGGGGTGACGGAGGCGGGTACGGGCACGATGCGGCCGAGCGGGCGGACCTCGGGCTCGGCGGCCGCGGCGTTCTTGCCGTCCGCGGTGCTGTCGGCGGAGGCCTCGCCGCAGCCGACACCGGCGGCGGCGACGAGGAGCAGGGATCCGATCAGGCGCGGAATCCTTCGGCGCTGTGTCACAGGCTGGTCCCCTTCGGGCGTTGGATCAGGCGTTGGACGCGTCTGTCGAGTTCTATAACCGAACCGTCACCATGCGTACCGCCGGGGTATCCACCCGTCAAGGTCTGGACCAACCACCCCGGACAGCGGGTTGATCATGGCACACCTGCCCGATATCGGGCAGGATTCTTGCGAATGGCGACAGGTACCCCCCAATATTCATGGGTGCTCGAACGCCGCCCGTCGCACGACGACCTCATCGACCACCTGGTCCGCAGCACCGCGCTCCAGCGCGGTGAGGCCGCCCGAGTGGTGCTCGACGTGCTGGCGTACTTCGACGAGACGACCGAGGAGTTCGTCCGCCGCCGACACCGCGAACTGCAGTCCGGCGGGGCCGTGAACGCCGAGATCTTCGAACGGATCTCGGCGGAACTGCCCCACCGGGCCGTGGCGCCGCCGGAGCTCTCGCTCCGGCAACTGCGCCGCATCGTCTACGGCTGAGTCACGAACGAACACGGCGGGCACACTCACCAACCTGGAGGGGTTTCACCTTTATGTGCGGAATTGTCGGTTACATCGGAAAGCGTGACGTCGCCCCGCTGCTCCTTGAGGGCCTGGCGCGTCTGGAGTACCGGGGATACGACTCGGCCGGCATGGTCGTCACCAGCCCGAAGGCCTCCGGTCTGAAGATGGTCAAGGCCAAGGGTCGCGTCCGTGACCTGGAGGCCCGTGTCCCCAAGCGCTTCACCGGTACCACCGGCATCGCCCACACCCGCTGGGCCACCCACGGCGCGCCGAGCGACATCAACTCGCACCCGCACATGGACCCCGAGAACAAGGTCGCGGTCGTCCACAACGGCATCGTCGACAACGCCCAGGAGCTCCGCGCCAAGCTGGAGGCCGACGGCGTCGTCTTCGCCTCCGAGACGGACACCGAGGTCATCACCCACCTCATCGCCCGCTCCCAGGCCACCACCCTCGAGGAGAAGGTCCGCGAGGCGCTCAAGGTCATCGAGGGCACCTACGGCATCGCCGTGATGCACGCCGACTTCAACGACCGCATCGTCGTGGCCCGCAACGGCTCGCCGGTCATCCTCGGCATCGGCGAGAAGGAGATGCTCGTCGCCTCCGACGTCGCCGCCCTGATCGCCCACACCCGCCAGGTCGTCACCCTCGACGACGGCGAGATGGCCACCCTCAAGGCCGACGACTTCCGCACGTACACGACCTCGGGCGCGACCACCACCGCCACCCCGGAGACCGTGGAGTGGGAGGCCGCCTCGTACGACATGGGCGGTCACGACACCTTCATGCACAAGGAGATCTCCGAGCAGCCCGACGCGGTCGACCGCGTGCTGCGCGGCCGGATCGACGACCGCTTCTCCACCGTGCACCTGGGCGGCCTGAACCTGGACCCGCGCGAGGCCCGCACCATCCGCCGGATCAAGATCCTCGGCTGCGGCACCTCCTACCACGCCGGCCTCATCGGCGCCGGGCTCATCGAGTCCATGGCCCGCATCCCCGCCGACGCCGAGCCGGCCTCTGAGTTCCGCTACCGCAACCCGGTCGTGGACCCCGACACCCTCTACATCGCCGTCTCCCAGTCCGGCGAGACCTACGACGTGCTCGCCGCCGTCCAGGAGCTCAAGCGCAAGGGCGCCCGCGTCCTCGGCGTGGTCAACGTGGTCGGCTCCGCCATCGCCCGTGAGGCCGACGGCGGCGTGTACGTCCACGCCGGCCCCGAGGTCTGCGTCGTCTCCACCAAGTGCTTCACCAACACGGTCACCGCGTTCGCGCTGCTCGCCCTGCACCTGGGCCGCATCCGCGACCTGTCCGTCACCGACGGCAAGCGGATCATCGAGGGCCTGCGCAAGCTGCCCGCGCAGATCCAGGAGATCCTGGAGACCGAGGACGAGATCAAGAAGATCGCCGCGGAGTACGCCGGCGCCCAGTCGATGATGTTCATCGGCCGCGTCCGGGGCTACCCCGTCGCCCTGGAGGCCTCCCTGAAGCTCAAGGAGATCTCCTACATCCACGCCGAGGCCTACCCGGCCTCCGAGCTGAAGCACGGCCCGCTCGCCCTCATCGAGCCGGCCCTGCCGACGGTCGCGATCGTCCCCGACGACGACCTGCTCGAGAAGAACCGCGCCGCCCTGGAGGAGATCAAGGCCCGCAGCGGCCGCATCCTCGCGGTCGCGCACCAGGAGCAGGCGAAGGCCGACCACACCATCGTCGTGCCGAAGAACGAGGACGAGCTGGACCCGATCCTGATGGGCATCCCGCTCCAGCTCCTCGCCTACCACACGGCGCTCGCCATGGGCCGCGACATCGACAAGCCGCGCAACCTGGCCAAGTCCGTCACGGTCGAGTAGCGGCGGCCTCGGGGCCTGTCCCCCCGAGCCGCGCCGCCGGGCCTGTCCCCCGGCGGTTCGACCGGACACGAAGCGGTCCCCCGTGCATCCCAGGTGCACGGGGGACCGCTTTCTCCGCTCCGCTCGTACGGTCAGCTCGCCGCGGCGGCGCTGCGGTTCGCCCGGCCGAGCGCGGTCGGCCAGCCGGCCACCGCCGCCGTCGCGCCGTACCAGGCGACCAGACCGGCGACGGCCGCCACCCAGCCGCCCGCCTTCGCCAGCCCGCCGTTGTCGGCGAGCGCCCCGATGCCGAGCAGCAGCAGCGAGACGAACAGCAGCCCGTACACGCCCTGTCCGAACAGTCCGCTGCCCGAGGCGGCCAGCGTCAGCGTGAGCGCGAGGAGCGCCCACAGGAGCAGGAAGACGCCCACGGCGTCGGCGGACGCGCCGCCGCCCGCCGCGGTGCCCCAGGTGAACCAGAAGGCGCCGAGCGCCGTGAACGCCGTGCCCTCACCCTTGTCGTCCGCACGGAGGGCGAGCAGGCCGACGAGGAAGAGCGTCACCCCGCCGACCCAGGTGGCGAGGCCCGCGGCATCCGCTGCCGCGACGTTGTCGATGACACCGGTGCCGCCCAGGCCGAAGGCCAGCAGGGTCAGTCCGAGTGCGAGGTGGCCGAGAGTGGAAGTGGTGTTTCCCGCGGCGACTTCGTTGTTCACGGCGGGCTCCCTTCAGGTGCGCAGGTGTACTGCGTGAGCTGCTGTGTTCCGGTGACGCTTATGTACCCTTCACAAGCACACAATTCACCTGAGGAAGGCCGAATTTATGGCGCGATGACGTCAGTTGAGGAAGAGACCTGACGGGTCGCACGGGACGGGAGGGGCCTCGTACGCCCTACGGGATGACGATCACGGGCCGCCGGGCACGGCGCGCGAGGCGACCGGCCACCGAGCCGAAGATCCGGCCGACGATCCCGTGCGTGGAGCCGACCACGATCGCGTCGGCCGAGTACTCCCGGCCGACCTCCTCCAGCTCGTGGCAGATGTCGCCACCGCGCTCGACGAGGATCCAGGGCACCTCGGAGAGGTGCTCGGCGCAGGCCAGTTCCAGACCGAGGACCTCGGTCCGGTGGTCGGGCACGTCGACGAAGACGGGGGGCTCGCAGCCGGCCCACACCGTGGTGGGCAGCCTGTTGGCCACGTGCACGATGATCAGGCCCGAGCCGGAGCGCCTGGCCATGCCGATGGCGTACGCGAGGGCGCGCTCACTGGACGTGGAGCCGTCGAAGCCGACGACGACGCCGTGCCGGAAGGCCGGGTCGCAGGCGTGACGTGGCTGTTCTACCGCGAGGGGGTCGACCGTGGAATCGGCGACGCGCTTGCGGTCCGCGGGTTCGGGGAATTCGTGACCGGCCATCGGTGTCTCGGCGAAGAGAGTCCTCGTGGGAAGGGACGGGGAACGGAAGGGGACGGAGCAACGGGTGGCGGCGGGAGCTGTGTCCGGGAATCATCTTCCCAAGCCCATACCCCCAAGGGTACGGCGACACTCCTCTCCTGCCCAGAGCCCGCCGCGCCACTGCCCGGCCTGCGCCCCGCTCGCGCGCGGCGTTCCAGGGAGCATGCACGAGGGGCTCGGGATCTGGCAATGCCGGTTGTGCCCTACAGGTGTCCGTACGGGGGCCAAACGGACGTCGCCGAGAGTGACCGGAAGGTTCCGCTTCTCGTTGCCACAGGTCCAGCCCACCGTCGCAGGGAGACCGCCCGTGCCCGCACCATCGACCGCCGCCGGCCAGACCTCCACCGCCTCCACCGCCGTCCGCGCCACCGCGCTCGGAGGACCCCGCGGCCGGCGCCGGGCGCCCGTCCTCGGCCCGTCCGGCGCCGCGGACCCGGATCCGGGCAGCGGGCGGGGAGCGGCGGGGACGGCCCCGCGCGCGGGAGCCGGCGCGGGGGCGACGGCCGGCGGGGGCGCGGGCGCGGGGTCGGGCACGGGGTCGGGCACGGGGGGCGGCGCGGCCGCCGCGGACCAGGCCGGCGACGTCGTCCGCTGGGCGGTCTTCTGCTGCGTCCTGGTCCCGGTGGTCCTGCTCGCCTACGGCAGCTCCCTCGGCGGCGCCGCCGGGACCGCGCTCGGGCTCGTCTCGGTGACGGCGGCCTGCCGGGTACTGCTGCGGCGCTCGGAACGGGGCATGCGGAGCGAGGGCGTCCGCGGCAGGCGGCGCGACCAGGACAGGCCCTAGGTTTCCGGGGGGTGTAAACCAGCCCTAAACGGGACGCCGATCGCCCCCGCCCCTCGTGGAGTTGACAGGTTCGTACACGCGAACCCATATGTTTTCAGCCAACTTCCATCCGTCGGCGAGTCCTTGGCAAAACGGTTGCCCAACCCTGGCGCCGACACCCGGAAACGCCCCGCCCCAAGGGCTCGCACCCCCCGCGTACGGGGGCGTTCGCCACCCCGCCCCTTCCCCCGGGGGCCTCCCGGCGGAAGACTTCGCGATCGATCGCTTCACGCCAAGTGGCCTTGTCGACAATCCACCGGATGAAGAACTTGTCACGCCGGCGCCACAGGACGCAGTAGATTCGATCATGGGTACCGAAGACTGGGGTCTCGTGCAAAACCGAGGGGAAACGTGCAGGAGCGACACGACCAGGGAGACGCGAACACCGAGGGGGGCTTAGCGTCATGAGCCAGGACTCCACCGCACCGGAGGCCGCACGGAAGCTGACCGGGCGCCGCCGTCGCGAAGTCGTCGCGGTGCTGCTGTTCAGCGGCGGCCCCATCTTCGAGAGCTCCATCCCGCTCTCCGTGTTCGGCATCGACCGGCAGGACGCCGGAGTGCCCCGCTACCGACTGCTCGTCTGTGCGGGCGAGGACGGACCGCTGCGGACCACCGGTGGACTCGAACTGACCGCGCCGTACGGCCTGGAGGCGATCAGCCGGGCGGGCACCGTCGTCGTCCCGGCCTGGCGGTCGATCACCTCGCCGCCACCGCCGGAGGCACTCGAAGCGCTGCGCCGCGCCCACGAGGAGGGCGCGCGGATCGTCGGCCTGTGCACCGGGGCGTTCGTCCTCGCCGCGGCCGGCCTGCTCGACGGCCGCCCGGCGACCACGCACTGGATGTACGCGCCGACGCTCGCCAAGCGCTACCCGTCGGTCCATGTGGACCCCCGGGAGCTCTTCGTCGACGACGGGGACGTGCTGACCTCCGCGGGCACGGCGGCCGGAATCGATCTGTGTCTGCACATCGTGCGGACCGACCACGGCACGGAGGCCGCGGGCGCCCTGGCGCGCCGGCTGGTCGTCCCGCCGCGGCGCAGCGGCGGTCAGGAGCGCTACCTCGACAGGTCTTTACCTGAGGAGATCGGCGCCGACCCGCTGGCCGAGGTCGTCGCCTGGGCGCTGGAGCACCTCCACGAGCAGTTCGACGTGGAGACCCTGGCCGCCCGCGCGTACATGTCACGGCGGACCTTCGACCGCCGGTTCCGCTCGCTGACCGGTTCGGCCCCCCTCCAGTGGCTGATCACCCAGCGGGTGCTGCAGGCTCAGCGGCTGCTCGAGACCTCCGACTACTCGGTCGACGAGGTCGCGGGCCGGTGCGGCTTCCGCTCGCCGGTGGCGCTGCGCGGTCACTTCCGGCGGCAGCTCGGCTCCTCGCCGGCCGCCTACCGGGCGGCGTACCGTGCGCGGCGGCCGCAGGGCGACACCGCCACGGCGGTGCTCGACCCGGTCGTGCCCGCCCAGGTCATGGCCGGAATCAGGCGCCCGGCGTCCCCGCTGGACCAGGGGAAGCCGCAGTCCGACGCCTACGCTCCGGGGCGCCCCTCGTTCCCGGGCCAGCGCAGCGCACCGTAGGAGAAGAGAAGACAGCCGCCGCCACGAGCGGCGCGCAGCAGGAACGACGGGCCCCCGGGGACATCTCCCCCGGGGGCCCGTCGGCGTCGCGTCCACGGGGCCGCCGGGCGGGGCGGACGTCCGGACGCGGGAGGGAAACGGGAGGGGAACGGAAGGGGAGAACGACGCCGGCTCCCGCATCGACCTCCTCACGGGGCGGCTCGGCCCGCTCCGGCAGGGGAAAGAGCCCCTAAGGTGGACGCATGAACGATCGCATGGTGTGGATCGACTGCGAGATGACCGGGCTCTCGCTGACGGACGACGCACTCATCGAGGTGGCCGCACTGGTCACCGACTCGGAACTGAACGTGCTCGGCGACGGGGTGGACATCGTGATCCGCCCGCCGGACACCGCCCTGGAGACCATGCCCGAGATCGTGCGCCAGATGCACACGGCCTCGGGGCTGCTCGACGCGCTCGCCGACGGCACCACGCTGGCCGACGCGGAGGCCCAGGTCCTCGCGTACATCCGCGAGCACGTCAAGGAACCCGGCAAGGCGCCCCTGTGCGGGAACTCGGTCTCCACGGACCGCGGCTTCCTCGCCCGGGACATGCCCGCCCTGGAGAGCCACCTGCACTACCGGATCGTCGATGTCTCCTCGGTCAAGGAGCTGGCCCGCCGCTGGTACCCGAGGGCGTACTTCAACAGTCCGGAGAAGAACGGCAACCACCGGGCGCTCGCCGACATCCGCGAGTCCATCGCGGAGCTGCGCTACTACCGCGAGGCGGTCTTCGTCCCGCAGCCCGGCCCCGACTCGGAGACCGCGAAGCAGATCGCGGCCCGGCACGTCGTACCGGCCGAATAATCCCCTCCGCGCAGGGCCGCTCGTGCCCGCACATCAATGCGGGCGCGAGCACCCTCCAGGACCCTGTAGACTTCTTCTCGGCCGGTCAGGGAAACCTTCGGGAAACCGCCGGTCATGGTGGGTATAGCTCAGATGGTAGAGCACCTGGTTGTGGTCCAGGATGTCGCGGGTTCGAGTCCCGTTACTCACCCTGTCGGTTCAGGCCCCGGTTCGTTTCGAACCGGGGCCTGAGTCGTTGTCCCGGCCGTCGTGAACTTCAGGAGCCCCCGGTGACGTCCCGATTCCTCAGGCAGGCCGGGGCGTCCGTTCTCGCTCTGGAGCTCGGCTACCTCCTCCTCATACAGCTGGCCGTCGTGGTGTTCACGCCGGACACCGCCGAGATCGACCACACCGCTCCGCGTGGCTCCGGGGACGTCCTCCTCTTCCTCGCGGCCGATGCCGCGGTCGCGCTGCTGCTGGTCTGGGGCGCGGCGGTGCTCGGGCTCGGTACCTTCAGGGACCGGGGCCCCCGCGGGGGTCGGGTCGTGGCGCTCGGCGGGGCGGCGGCCCTGCAGGTGTTCGTCGTCTGGGCGGCCGCGTCCAACGCCCTGGCACGCGAGGGCGGACCGGATCTCGTGCTCAACTGGGTGATGGTGCTGCTCGCGCTGGTCGCCTTCGCCGGGTGCGGCACGGGCCTGCGGGACGAGTTCGGCAGGCCGCGGCTCGCGAGCTGACCGCGCCGTTCACCCCTCACCCTTCCGGCAGCGGGCCTGACGGACCCGGACACAGGGGTGCGCGCCCCGGCCGGGAGGTGGGGTGGCTCCGGCCGGGGCGCGCGGTGTGGGGGGCGCGATGGCTTCTGGGGCGGACCGACGGGTCCGGGGGCTCTACTTGTAGGCGGCGAAGGCCTTCGTGAACGCCAGCGGCTGCTGGAGGATCGAGGAGCAGGTGGCGTCGGCGCGGTTCACGGCGCCGTCCGGGCACTGCTTGTCCCTGGTCGAGGACCACATCGAGAGCCAGCCGATGCCCTTGGACCTCGCGAAGTCGACGAGCTGGGTGGCGTCGTCGACCTTGAAGACCTCGCTCACGACGTCGTTGACGCCGATCATCGGGGTGACGGCGACGGCCTTCCAGGCGGCCGCGTCGGAGAGCCCGAGGACGCCCTTGATCTGCGCCTGGGTCGCCGTCGCGGCCTGGATGGCGTACGTGCCCATGTCGGCGCTGTAGGCAGGCCCGTAGTCCATCGCCATGATGTTGACGGCGTCGGTGCGGACCCCGTTGCGCTTGGCGTCGGCGAGCAGGTCGACGCCCGGCTGGGTCAGGCCCTCGGGCATGACCGGCAGGGTGAAGGAGACGTTCAGGCCGGGGTGGGACTTCTGGAGCTGGGCGATCGCCTGCGAGCGGCGGGTGTTGGCGGCGGTGTCGGGCAGGGCCGCGCCCTCGACGTCGAAGTCGACCTTGGTCAGCTTGTAGTGGTCGATGACCTTGCCGTACGCGGCGGCCAGCGCCGAGGACGAGGAGCAGTTCAGGGCCAGCTCGTGCCCGGCGGCGCCGCCGAAGGAGACCCGGACGTCGCCGCCCTTGGCGCGCAGGGCGCCTATCTGCGCGGCGACCCTGTCGTTCGCCAGGTCGGTGACCCCGCCCCACAGCGGGGCGCAGGAGCCGCCGGAGGTGATGAAGGCGAGGTTGAACTCCTTCACACCGGTGGCGTCGGCGGTCGCGAGGAGGTCGTACGCCGGGTACAGCGAGGTGTCGACGTAGGGGGCGTACCTGGCGGCCGTGACGGGCCCGCCGGTCGCCGTGGGCGTGGGGGTGGGGGTGGCCGTGGGGGTGGCAGTGGGCTTCGGAGGCGCGGTGGTGGGGGTGGCGGTCGGCCTGGGGGTCGTGGTGGCCGTGGCGGTTGCCGTCGGCTTCGGGGTCGCCGTGGGGGTGGGGGCGGTCGTGGTGGGGCGGCCGCTGGGGGTGGGGGCGGTGCCTCCGGCGGAGCAGGCCGCTTTGTTGATCAGGCAGTTGGCGGGGTCGCCGGCCTGTCCGGCGGCGGAGGTGACGAAGCCGACGGTGACGGACTGGCCGGGCGCGAGCTGCTTGTTCCAGCCGGCGGGCTTCACGGTGACGTGGCTGCCGGAGACGGTGTGCTCGCCGTTCCAGAGGGAACCGATGGTCGTGCCGGCCGGCAGGTCGAACTCCAGGGTCCAGTCGGACTGGGCGGCGGAGGTCTCGTTGGTGACGACGTACTGCCCGGTGTAGCCACCGGTCCACGAGCTGGTCCTGGTGTACGCGGCGCCGACCGCGGCGGCCTGGGCCGTACCGGTGAGCGCGAACGCGGCGCCGCCGACGACCGCGGCGGCGACGAGCGCTCCGACGGCCTTGGTCCTGGTGCTCGCCCTGCGCCGGTGCGAACTGGTGCCCATCGCGTGCCTGCCTCTGCGTGCTGGGGGGTGGGGAGGGGGTGCGGCAGCACGCTAGCGACCGGGAAACGGACAAACCGGCGTCCGGGGACGCGGGTGGGGATCCTTAGGCTCCGCTTAAGGAAGGCATCGGAACCAGGAAAGGTTGGAGGCGGCCGACGCCGGTCCGGGGTGTGTGCGACCGGTCCGGGGTGCGGGCGGCGCCCGTTCGGGGCGCCGGCGGTGGGGCGGCGTCGTCAGCCCGGTGCGGGCGGCGCCCGTCCGGGGTGCGGGCCGCGGGCGGCGCCGTCAGCCCTCGGCGGCCCTGCGGGTGCCGGTCCCCCCGCGCCGGCGGCGGGCCGGGCGGTGACCGCGGCGGCCGGTCGCGCCGCCCGCGCGGCGCCCGTCGAGGCCGATCCAGATCCGGACCTCCGTACCGCCGAGCACCGAGTGCCCGATGCGGACGTCGCCGCCGGTGGTCTCCGCCATCCGCCGGACGATGTCCAGGCCGAGGCCCGTGGAGCCGTCCCTGGCACCGCTGTTGCCGCGGGCGAGCGCGGCCGCCGGGTCGGTGATGCCGGGGCCCGCGTCGGAGACGAGGACGATGACGGCGTCCTCGCCGTTGTGGACGTCGATCGAGAAGGCCGTGCCCTCGGGGGTGTGCCGGAAGACGTTGCCGAGCAACGCGTCGAGCGCGGCGACGAGTTCGGGGCGCGCGACCGGGATGCGGACCGGGCGCTCGACGCCCGCGACGCGGACCCGCCGGCCCTCGTCCTCGGCGAGCGCCGACCAGAACTCCATGCGCTCGCGCACGACTTCGGCGGCGTCGCAGCCCGCACCCGGCCCGGTCGCCTGGGTCTGCGGCTTCGCGTCCCGGGCGGTCCGGATGATGATGTCGACCTCGCGCTCCAGCTGCTCGACGGCCGCGCGGGTCTGCTCGGCGGCCGGACCCGAGCCCAGCGAGGCCGCGTTGAGCCGGAGCACGGTGAGCGGGGTGCGCAGCCGGTGGGAGAGGTCGGCGGCCAGTTCCCGCTCGTTGGCGAGGAGTTGGACGACCTGGTCGGCCATCGAGTTGAACGCGACGGCGGCCGACTTGAGTTCGGGCGGCCCCTCTTCGGGGACGCGGGCGCCGAGCCTGCCCTCGCCGAGGTCGTGGGCGGCGCCCGCGAGCCGCTGGGCGGGCTGGACCATCCGGACGCCGAGCCGGTCGGCGACGGCGACGGAGCCGACGATGAGGGCGATGCCGACCCCGGCGAGGACCAGCCAGGCGGTGGCGACGCCGTTGGACACCTCGCCCTCGGGGACGAAGAGTTCGACGACGGCGACCTCGCCGCTGCTGAGCGCGGTGGGCTGGAGCAGCGCGAAGCCGCCCGGCACCTCGGCGATGGACGCCCGGCCGAGCCGGCGGGTGGCGGCCAGCTCCTCCTCGCCGGCCCGCCGGGTGCCGATCTCCAGGCCCGGATCGCCGGGTTCGACGGCCGGCACATGGACGGCGAGCCGCCCGGCCGCGCCGTCCTCGGTGGTGGCGACGGCCTTGTCGAGCTCCTCGCGGTCGGTGGTGATGGCGAGCACGGGGGCCAGTCCGGCGGCCCGCCGTTCGGCGTTGGAGAACGCCCGGTCGCGAGCCATCTCCTTGACGACGAGCCCGAGGGGTACGGCGAAGGCGACGACGACCATGGCGGTGACGGCGAGCGACACCTTGACGAGCGCCCATCTCACGGCTGCGGCTCCCGGGGCGGCTCCAGCTTCACGCCGACTCCGCGCAGGGTGTGCAGATAGCGGGGCCGGGCGGCGGTTTCGCCCAGTTTCCGGCGCAGCCACGACAGATGGACGTCGATGGTCTGGTCGTCCCCGTACGACTGCTGCCACACCTCGGCGAGGAGTTCCTTGCGCGGGACGACGACGCCGGGCCGCCCGGCGAGGAAGGCGAGCAGGTCGAACTCGCGCCGGGTCAGATCCAGGGGCGCCCCGTCGAGTTCCGCCTGCCGGCGCAGCGGGTCGACGGTGAGCCCGCCGACCCGGATCGCCCGCGGCGGCGGTGCCTCGCCCGCGGCGGACCGGGCCCGGCGCAGGACGGCGGCCATCCGGGCCGAGAGGTGGTCGACCGAGAACGGCTTCACGAGGTAGTCGTCGGCGCCCGCGTGGAGGAGCCGTACGATCTCCGCCTCGTCGTCCCGGGCGGTCGCGATGATCACCGGTACGTCGGTGATCCCGCGCAGCATCTTGAGCGCCTCCGACCCGTCCAGATCGGGCAGTCCGAGGTCCAGGATGACCACGTCGAACCGGAAATGGGCGACCTCGCGCAGCGCCTCCAGAGCCGTACCGACGCTCCGTACCGTGTGGGAGGCCTCGGAGAGCCGGCGGATGAGGGCCGAGCGCACGAACTGGTCGTCCTCGACCACGAGCACACTTGCCATGGGCCGCACCGTACGCCATTCGGGGGAATGTGAGGCAAGGAGCACCCTGCGGTGAGAGCGGGGACGGTGTGGTGCAGTATGGCCCGGATGCGAAGAGGACTCGTTCACGCCCTGGCCTGGTCGCTCGCCACCGGCGCGGCGGTCACGCTCTCCTGGTGGGGAGTGCACACGGTCCTGTCCGGAACGGTGTACGACCCCCCGCGCGCGCTGCCCCTCCCGGCCGGCAGCGCCGGCGAACCGGACACGGCCGGGAGCGGTCCGCTGTCCTCCTCGACCCACCGGCCCGCGACCGTCGAGCCCACCGCGGCCGTCACGAGGAAGCCGACGCCGAGCGGCGGCCGTTCGACCCCGGCCACCCCGCGCACGACGCCCTCGCGGACGGCGAGTCCGACGACGCAGGCACCGCTCGCCACCACGCCGCCGGCCGACTCGAACGTGAAGACCTACACGGTGGACGGCGGCCGGGTCACCTTCGACCTGGGCGAGAACACGGCCGAGCTGGTCTCGGCGATCCCCGCCTCCGGCTGGCAGATGCAGGTGTGGAAGCAGCCGACCTGGATCCGGGTCACGTTCACGGCGAACGGCCGCGAACTGTCCGTCTTCTGCGTCTGGCACGACACCGCGCCCCGCGTGGAGATCGACGACCGCGCGGTCTGACCCGGCGCCCCGGACGACCGGCGGGTCAGCGGAAGGCGGACGCCGGCGGTACGGGCGAGGGCTTGGCGCTCGCGTCGGTGACCGGCGCCGCTCCCCCGGCCAAGTCGGCGAGGGCCCGCCCGTGTTCGACCCGGCCCGGGTGCGGGTCGGTGGCGACCCGGCGCGTCAGCTCCGCCACCGGCAGCTCCCGGTCGGAGGCGAGCAGCACCGCGTTGCCGAAGCGGCGGCCGCGCAGCACCGTCGGGTCGGCGGCCAGGGCGAGTTCGGGGAAGACGGCCGCGGCGGTGGCGATCTGCCCGCGGAGGTGCGTCAGCGGCGGGCCGTCGGCCAGGTTCGCGGCGTACCAGCCGCCGGGTCGCAGCACCCGCCGTACCTCGCCGAGGAACTCGGTGCTGGTGAGATGCGCCGGGGTGCGGGCCCCGCTGAACACGTCGGCGATGACGAGGTCGGCCCAGCCGTCCTGGACCTTGGCGAGCCCGGCGCGGGCGTCGGTGGAGCGGACCCGGATCCGGGCCCCCGCGTCGAGCGGCAGCTCCCGGCGGACGAGCTGCACGAGGAGCCCGTCGAGTTCCACGATCTGCTGCGTGGAGCGGGGCCGGGTCGCGGCGACGTACCGGGCGAGGGTGAAGGCGCCGCCGCCGAGGTGGACGACCTGGAGCGGGCGGTTGGGCGGGGCGACGAGGTCGGCGATGTGGCCGAGGCGCCGCTGGTACTCGAAGCCGAGGTGGGCCGGGTCGTCGAGGTCCACATGGGACTGCGGGGCGCCGTCGATGAGCAGGGTCCAGGCGCGGGGGCGCTCCCGGTCGGGTATGAGTTCGGCGAGCCCGCCGTCGACGGTCTCGACGACGGAGGCGGCGGACGCCGCCCGGTCGCGCTGCTTGTTCCTGGCCACGGGCCCATTATCGGGTCATTCGCCCCGGCCCCGCCCGACGGCCCCGGAAGCGTGGCGGGGGACCTCCGCGACCGCCGGCCGTGGCCGCCGGCCGTGGCCGCCCTCAGTGACAGCCGTCCGCGGCCTCGATGAGCCGGGCCGCCTCGCCGAGCGCCTCGCGCAGGACGACGGGATCGGTGACGGGGTCGGTGTCGCCGGGGGGCAGCAGCCAGCCGGTGGGGCGGGGCGCGTCCCCGGCGGGCTCGGGCAGTTCCGGCAGCTCGGGAAGGCGCAGGCCGCGGCCCGAGGTCCGGGTGCACGCGCTGCCGGGCATGTCCCAGGCGGCGGCCGTGCCGGGCGGGACGAGGAAGCCGAGGGTGTCGCAGGTGCCGTCGTGGACGACGGGGCCGACGGCGGGGCCCGCCCCGCGCCGCAGGATGTCGACGGCCTCGAGACCCTGTCGGACCGGCACGGTCACCAGGTCCCACGGCTCGGCGGGCTGCTGGGCCGCGGCCGGAACCGGACCGCGGTCCTGGGGGGTGGTCAGGGACGCGCGGGCGTCCGGGGCGGGCACGTGGCGCGTGGCCGACTGGGAACCGATCTCCGACATGGGACCCCTCCTCGCTCCTGAGGAGACACGTTCCGTCTCTCCCTTTACGGTTCAACGCCCGTGCGCGTCAACGGCTACGGCGCCATGCCGCCGCAAAGGATGGCAGTTCATGGCAGATCGCAGGCGAGATATCCGATTTGTAGCCAAACTCTGCGTACGCATCCGGTCACAGCAGGTACGTTCTTGCCGCCGGACCACCCGGCAGCACAGGAGAGGGCTCGGCCATGGCGATGTCACGGGCAGTTCCCAATCTCGCCTTCCGCCGGCTCCGCGGACAGCACTCGCCGGCGGAGTTCGCCGCCGCGGTCCGCCGGGCGGCGCGGGAGATCGGCGAACAGGTCGCGTGCGACGCCCGCTACATCGGGCGCGTGGAGGCGGGCGAGATCCGTTGCCCCAACTACGCGTACGAGCGGGTCTTCCTGCACATGTTCCCCGGTCTGGGTCTCTCCGACCTGGGCTTCTCCGCGCGGGAGACGGTGCGCGGCCGGCGGCAGCCGGTCGCGGCCGGGGCTCCGGCTCCCGCGGCACTCCCGACCCGGAACGATGAGGAGAGCGACGTGCTGCGTCGCGCATTCATGACGAGCGGCTCCGCCACCCTGGCGGCCGCCTCGCTGGGACTCGGCGGCCCCGCCGTCGCGATCCCCGCCCCCCGCGGCACCCACCGGATTGGCGACGCCGAGGTGCGGGCCGTCGAGGACGCCGTACGGCAGATCCGTCTGCTCGACGACCGGCACGGCGCCGACGGGCTCTACAAGGTCGCCGCCCACCCGCTGCGGGCCGCGTACGCCCTGCTCGACACGGGCACCATGACCCGCCGCTCCACCGAGGACCGGCTGCACGCGGGCGCGGGCGAGCTCTCCCTCTCGGTGGGCTGGCTGGCCCACGACTCGGGCCGGCACGACGACGCCCGCTCGCACTACGCCGAGGCCCTCGCCACCGCGCGCGTGTCGGGGAACGCGGCCCTGGAGGCGCACGCCTTCTGCAACACGTCCTTCCTCGCCCGGGACACCGGACGGTTCCGCGAGGCGGTGCGCGCGGCGCAGGCGGGCCTGCGGGCCGCGCAGCCGCTGGACTCGGCCCGGCTGCTGTCGCTGCTCTCCCTGCGGGAGGCCGCCGCGTGGGCCGGCCTCGGCGACCGGTCGGCCTGCGAGCAGGCCCTCGGCCGCGCCCACGGCTTCTTCGACCGGGGCGCGGCGGAGGACGACCCCGAGTGGATGTCGTTCTTCGGGGAGCCGGAGCGGGAGGCCCTGGAGGCCCAGTGCTGGTCGGCCCTGGGCGACTGGGGCCGGGCCGCCCGGCACTCCCACCGGGCCACGGTCCTGCAGAACCCGCACTTCGCGCGGAACCTGGCGCTCTACCGCGCCCATCTCGCCAAGAACCTGGCGCACGCGGGCCGCCCGGACGAGGCCGCGGCGGAGGCGAAGCGGGTGGTGGACTCCCTGGAGGGCATCGCATCGGCCCGGATCCGCGGAATGCTCGTCGACACCCGCCGGGCCCTCGCCGCGTACTGACCGGCGGCCGGGCGGCTACTGCTCCAGGTGCCCGGTGTCGTTCCAGCGCTCGATCGCGGGAGCGCCGTACGCCCAGCCCAGGACGGACAGGCTCGTCGGGTCGAGGCGGATGCGGGAGGCGAAGGAGACGTCCTCGCCGAGCCAGCGGGCGCCGATCGACCGCAGGATGTGGCCGTGGGCGAAGACCAGCACGTCGCGGTCGGCCGAGCGGGCCCAGTTCACGATCTCGTCGGCGCGGTCCGACAGCTGCGCCAGGGTCTCGCCGTCCGGCACTCCGTCGCGCCAGATGAACCAGCCCGGCCGGATGTCCTGGATCTGCGGCGGGGTCAGCCCCTCGTACGCCCCGTAGTCCCACTCCATCAGCGCGTCCCAGGGCTCCGCCCGCTCGCCGAGACCGGCGATCTCGCAGGTCTCGCTCGCGCGGACCAGGGGGCTCGTGCGCACCTCCACGCCGGGCAGTCCCTGCCAGGGGCCGCGGTGGAGACGCTCGCCCAGGAGCTTCGCGCCGCGCCGCCCCTCGTCGAGCAGGGGGATGTCGGTCCTGCCGGTGTGCCGGCCGAGAAGTGACCACTCGGTCTGGCCGTGCCGGGCGAGCAGGATGCGCGGTGCCATGGGAAGGATCTCCAGGGGTTCACGGTGCGGACGTGCCTCCGTCCATCATCGCCCACGTGGATTCGGGGTGGCCTCCGGGCAACCCCCGGGCGGCCTCCGGCGTCCCCTCCCCCGGGGCGATCACCGGTTGGGGGGACCTTTTCGTATGCGCAAGCCACGCTGGTGGGCCGAACTGGCGCTGATCGGGGTCGTGTACGCGGCCTATTCGGGCGGGCGGCTGCTCGTCCGGGGCGACGAGGCCTCGGCCGTCGAGCACGGCCTCGCGATCCTGCGCCTGGAACGCCTCTTCGGGATCGACGCCGAGCACCCCCTGAACCGGCTCTTCACGGACGTGCCCGCGCTCGGGATCCCCGCGGACTTCGCGTACGCCTCGCTGCACTACCTCGTCACCCCGGCGGTCCTGGTCTGGCTCTTCCGCCGCCGCCCCGCCCACTACCGGGCGGCCCGCACCTGGCTGATGCTCTCCACCCTGCTGGGTCTGGTCGGCTTCACCCTGCTGCCCACCTGCCCGCCCCGGCTGCTCGACCCGGTGTACGGCTTCACCGACACGATGGCGTACTTCAGCGCGTACGGCTGGTGGGGCGGCGAGGCCAGCGCGCCGCGCGGGCTGGGCGGTCTGACGAACCAGTACGCGGCGATGCCCAGCCTGCACGTCGGCTGGGCGCTGTGGTGCGGGGTGATGCTCTGGCGGTACGGGCGGACACCCGTCACGAAGGCGCTCGGGGTCGCGTATCCCCTGGTCACGACGGTAGTCGTGATGGGGACCGCCAACCACTATCTGCTCGACGCGGTCGCGGGCGCGGCCGTGATGGGCGCGGGTCTGCTCCTCACCCCGCACGTGCTGCGGCTCGCCCGGCGACTGCGCGGGACGGCGGAAGCGCCCCCGGTTGTCAGTGCCGGATGCGAGACTTCCACGGGTGAGCGCATCCCTGGACAGCGGTCTGTCCCGATCTCCGCAGACGACACGTCGACAGCTGCTCGCTGAGCTGCGCGGACCGGCCACCCCGCCGCGTCCGCTGGACGCGCGGGCCCTCGCGGCGCTGGCCGCCAACCCCGGCTGCCGGCGCCGGGCCCTGCTCGACGGCGCGGGGGTCGACAAGTCCGCGCTGGCCGCGAAGCTCGGCTCGCCTGCCCCGTTCGGGCAGTCCCAGTTCGCGATCGTCCGGGGCAACTCCTTCGAGGCGAAGGTCAAGGCGGACGGCGGCCGGGAGCTGCTGCGCCTGATCGGCGTCGAGGATCCGGGCACGGTGTCCGTGCCCGAGCTCGCGGCCGCCGGACCCGAGGGGCGGGTGGCGCGCACGGCCCTCGCCCTGCGGGAGGCGACCGCGGCGGGTGCGTGGACGCTGCTCGACCATCCGCTACTGGCCCTGGAGGTGGCCGGTTCGCCGGTGTACCTGGAGCCGGACGCGGTGGTGGTCCGCCCCGACGGCGGGTGGACGGTCGTGGAGATCAAGTCCTTCCCGATGGTCGACGGTGCGGCGGACGCGTCCAAGGTCGGCGCGGCGGCCCGGCAGGCCGCCGTGTACGTGCTCGCGCTCGAACGGGTGGCGGCGGTGACCGAGGGGGCGACGGTCGCCCAGTCGGTGCTCCTCGTCTGCCCGAAGGACTTCTCCAACCTGCCGACGGCCTCGGTCGTCGACGTCCGCAAGCAGCGGTCCGTCACCCGGCGCCAGCTCGACCGGCTGACCCGGATCGACGAGATCGCGGCGGCCCTGCCGGAGGGCGTCAGCTTCGATGTGGCGGAGCGTTCGGCCGAGGAGCTGACGGCGGCCGTGGAATGCGTGCCCCACCAGTACGCGCCGGAGTGCCTGGCCGCCTGCGAGCTGGCCTTCCACTGCCGGTCGCGGGCCCGGCAGGCGGACGCGGTGGAGACCCTGGGCCGTTCGGTACGGGGCGAGCTGGGCGGCCTGACGACGGTCGGCGCGGTCCTCGCGGCGGCGCGGGGCGAGGAGGGCGACCCGGAGGACCCGGCCGTGGCGGCCCTGCGCAGGGCGCGGGCACTGCGCGAGGAAGCGCTGTCGGGAGCGGGGGCCCGGACATGTCGCTGATCTCCACCCTCGCCCGTATGGAGGCCGTCGAGTCCGGCCGGGCGCAGCCTCTGGCGACCGTCCGGCACCGGCGGCTCTCCGAGCGACCGCTGGTCCTGGTGCCGCTGACCACGGCCGGTGAGGCGGGCGCCCCGCTGGGCGCGCTCGTCGGCACCGACCCGGAGGAGCCGCGGCTCCTGGTGGTGGCCCAGCCCCGGGACCGTGACCTGCGGTTCGCGTTCCTCGCCGACCTGGCGGAGGAGGTCCTGCCGTACATCGACTCCTTCACCGAGGCCGTCGAGGCGGCGGAGAGGAGCGAGGTCGATCCCGAGACAGGCAAGAAGGTGAAGGTCGAGGTCGAGCTGTGCGCGGACGCGCCGCAGCTGATCGTGCCGAGCCGGGCGGGCATCGAGTACGTACGGCTGCTCGGGCGGTCGACACGGTTCCGGCGTACGGCCGAGCAGGACCCGGAGACACCGTTCCCCGCACCGCCGCGCGTCCCGCTCCTCGGGCGCTGGCTGACGCACCTCGGCGACCGGGCCCGGGTGCCCGGCTCCTCGCTGCTGCTGTCGGCGACCGATCTCCTCAACCGGCACTGGGCCACCGGCCAGTCCTCCCTGGAGGACCAGCACCTGGGCGCGCTGCTCGCGTGGATCGATCCCTCCGGCGGTGAGCCGGGCGCCGAGGCGGCGCTGCGGGCCGAGACCGGGCGGGACTCCGCGGGGCAGTTGCTGTGCCCGCCCGCCGGGCCCGCCACCGACCCCGCCTTCGACAACGGGCTCCTCGCGCCGGCGATCGAGCGGTACGACCGGGCACGGCAGGCCGTCGGCGCCGCCGAGGACGGCGAGGCGGCCGAGCGCGGGCTCGGCGCACTGCACCGGGCCGAGCGGGAGCTGCGCCGGCTGGTCGCCTCGCAGACGAAGCCCACGTGGGACGCGGTCTGGCGGGCGATCGACCTGCTGCGGGAGCTGCCGGAGGGGGCCAGGGTCGAGGACCGCTGGACCCGCGACCGCTGGTCGTTCACCGCCCACCGGGACCGGGTCACCGCGGGTGAGCCGCCGCAGCCGCGCCGGGACGACGCCGTGACGGCGGCCCGCAAGCTCGCCGCGCGCGAGCAGGCCCAGGGCCAGCTGGAGGCGCAGGAGGCCCTCGACGATCCACTGGTGCTCGCCGGACGGCGCCTGTCGGGCGAGGCGTTCACGGCCGAGGTGGTCGAGGTGACCATGGCGTGGACGGAGTCCAGGCGGCCCGCGCCGCGCCCGCTGCTCACGGTCCGCACCGAGGACCGGCCGCACCTGGGCGAGAAGGTGAAGGTGTACCGCTCGCTCGACGGGAAGCCGCAGTCGGCGGAGTTCGTGCGGTACGAGGAGGACGGCGCGCTGCTGCTGCGCCTCCTCGACCGGATGGGTCGCTCGAAGGAGCCCGCGGAGGGCTCGGTGCCGGAGAAGGGTGAGCGGCTCGCCTGGACGCTGTTCGAGCACGACCAGCGGGTCGGGCCTCAGCTGCCGGAGGCGGAGGAGACGCCCTGGACGCACGGCGGGCCTCCCCGGACCGACGCCGTGGAACTGCCCGACGCCGTGACCGCGGAGGACGTGCTGTGACCGTGTTCGACCTCTCGACGCCGCCGGTCGGCGACGCGGCGCCCTTCGACCCCTCGGCCGCCGCGGGCCGGGCGACGGCCGACATCCTCGCGGCCACTCTGCGGGGCACCGCGCGCGGTGTCGTCGTGGACTCCCCGCCGGGCGCGGGGAAGTCGACGCTCGTGGTGCGGGCCGCGCTCGAACTGGCCGCGGCCGGCCGCCCCCTGATGGTGGTGGCCCAGACGAACGCGCAGGTGGACGACCTGGTCCTGCGGCTCGCCGAGAAGGAGCCCGACCTGGAGGTCGGCCGGCTGCACTCGAACGACAGCGACCCGTACGACAAGGCGCTCGACGACCTGGAGAACGTACGGAAGTCGGCGAAGGCCGGTGAGCTGACCGGGCTGCCGGTCGTCCTCTCCACGGCCGCCAAGTGGGCGCACGTGAAGAACGTCGAACCGTGGGCGCACGCGATCGTCGACGAGGCGTACCAGATGCGCTCGGACGCGCTGCTCGCCGTGGCGGGCCTCTTCGAGCGGGCGCTGTTCGTGGGCGACCCCGGGCAGTTGGACCCGTTCTCGGTCGTGGGCGCCGAGCAGTGGGCGGGGCTCTCGTACGACCCGTCGGCGAGCGCGGTCTCCACCCTGCTCGCGCACAACCCGGAACTGCCGCAGCACCGGCTGCCGGTGTCCTGGCGGCTGCCCGCCTCGGCGGCGCCGCTGGTCTCGGACGCGTTCTACCCGTTCACGCCGTTCCGCAGCGGCACCGGGCACGGGGACCGGAAGCTCTCCTTCTCGGTCGCTTCGGACGGTTCGGGCCCCGACCGGGTCCTCGACGAGGCGGCCGAGTCGGGCTGGGGCCTGCTCGAACTGCCCGCCCGGCACACCCCTCGCACCGACCCGGAGGCGGTCGGCGCGGTCGCCGTGGTGGTGCGCCGGCTCCTCGACCGGGGCGGCGCCGCGGTCTCGGAGCGCTCGGAGACCCCCGTCCCCCTGACGCCCGACCGGGTCGCGGTCGGCACCGCCCACCGCGACCAGGCGGCGGCGATCCGGGCGGCCCTCGCCGAACTGGGCGTCACGGGCGTGACGGTGGACACGGCGAACCGGCTCCAGGGGCGTGAGTACGACGTGACCGTCGTCCTCCATCCGCTGTCCGGGCGCCCCGACGCGACCGCCTTCCACCTGGAGACGGGCCGGCTGTGCGTCCTCGCGTCCCGGCACCGGCACGCCTGCGTCGTGGTCTGCCGGGCGGGCGTCACGGACCTCCTCGACGCGCACCCGTCGACCGAGCCGGTGCAGCTGGGTGTCGCCGTGTCGTTCCCGGACGGCTGGGAGGCGAACCACGCGGTCCTCTCCCACCTGGCGGAACACCGGGTCGCCTGGACGCCGTGAGGTCTCGCCCCCGGGTGCCGCGGCCGCTCCCGGCACTCCTCGGCGCCCCGCTTCCTCCTGGACACCCCGGTGCTACGGGGCCGGTTGCGCCGCCAGGGTGAGGAGTTCGTCGACCGACCACTGGTCGTCGATGTGCTCGCCGTACTTCACGGCGGCGACCCGGCCGTCGGGCGTGATCAGGAAGTCGGCGGGGAGGCCCAGACGGCCGGCCGGCTGCTCGCCGGCCGGCAGCCGGCCCCTGCCCCGGAGCAGCTCCCAGGTGTCGCGGAGCACGCCTCCGGCGATCGCGGGCCAGCCGCGTGGGTCGAGCAGGGCCCGGAGGTGGGACTCCACGCCAAACTCGGCGTACGCCACCTTGTCGGGGTCCGCGACGACGGCGAACGGCAGGTGGGCCACGTGTGCGCGGAGCTCCTCGGCAGGTGAATGGAAGAACACGACCTCCCGGATGCCGGCCCGCTCGATCTCGTCGTGGCGGCGGGCCACCGAGCGCAGATGGAGATTGCAGACGGGGCAGCCCGCGAAGCGCCGGAACTGCAGGTGAGTGGTCCGCCCGGGGTCGGGCAGCGTCAGCTCGGGGCCGATCACCGGGGTGAGGGCGCGGCTCGGCACCAGGTCGCCGGGGGCCGGCCGGGGGCGGGACGGGGGCGCGGAGGTCTTCGTGGGCGAGGTCGCCGAAGAGGCCGTCCGGGGCATGCGCATGGGGCACCTTCCTCGTAGGCGTACGTCGTACTCCTAACAGGGTAGGCGTAGGGCGTACGCTGTCAACCGTCATGCCACGACCCCGCTCCCTCACCCCCGACCGGCTGGCCGCCGCCGCCCTCGCCGTCATCGACCGCGACGGACTCGCCGCCCTCTCGATGCGCACCGTCGCCAAGGAACTCGGCATGAGCCCCATGGGGCTCTACCGCTACGTCGCCGACCGCGAGGAGCTGGAGGCGCTCGTCGTCGACCGCGTCCTGGGCGACCTCGACACCACCCCTCCCGCCGCGGACGCGCCCTGGCGGGACCGGATCGAGACCATGGCCGGGCGCCTGCGCGACGCCGTCGTCCGCCACCCGGAGGCCGTCCAGCTGACCCTCACCCACCGGCACCGGGCACCCGGCGGCCTGCTCTGGTCGGAGACCGTGCTCGGCATCCTGACCGAGGCCGGCATCGACGGCACGCGGCGGGTCGTCGCCCTGCGCGCGCTCCACGCGTACGTCACCGGAGCCATCCGTCTCGAACACCTCGGGCCGCTGGCGGGAGCCGGCACCTCGGCCATCGCCACGCTGCCCGAGGACCGGTTCCCCCATCTGACGCGGACCGCGCGGACGGCCGGCGAGGTCGGCCCCGACCAGGAGTTCTTCGGCGGTCTGCGGCTGCTCCTGCGCGGCCTCGACGACTGATCACACCCCGCCCCCCGACGCCCTCTTGCGGAGCGCGGGACAATGGAAGTCGGCCCGGGGTTCCGGGCCGCCCGTGTGCGAGGAGTCGGTGCACGGGGAGCCGGTGCGCGACGTGCCGGTGTACGGCGTGACCGTGAGCGTGAAGAGGAGAGCGACGATGGCGGAACCCGCGGAGCGGAGCGGACAGCGGCGGCTCAGGCCGGCACCGCTGGTCTTCGAGCCTGCCGAGGCGACCGCCGACCCGGAGCATTTCTTCGACCTGGAGTCGATAGAGGATCCGCGGGAGCTGCTGTCCCGCGCGACGGAGCTGACGCTGGCGTTCCGCGCGGCGACGGACCGGGCGACCGAGTTCCAGGCGATCGCGGCGGCGCAGCTGGCCGATCCGCGCCGGTTCGACCGTCTGACGCCGGCGGACGTCGCCGAGCGGGCGCAGTGGACCGAGGACTACGCCCGGAAGATGATCGAGTTCGGCCGCGACCTGATCAGGACGAACGGTCGGCCGGCGGAGGACTGAGCACGCGGCGATCTATCGAGCCCCTGGAGGCGCCCGCGGGTCGCCCGGAGGCCCCGCAGGCGCCCGGGGGGCTCCGTCACGCGGAGACCGGGGGTTCCGGTGCGCAGGGACCGGGGGCTCCGGCGCGTGGCCGAAAAAGCACGCCTGGCATATGCCGGGGGTGCACGATACTCCTCGCCCTCCCGCTCTGTCCGGAATTCCGTGAACTCTCGGCGACCGGTCCGTGACAGCCGGTAGACCTGGAGGCATGACGACGTGGACGCGCGACGAGACCGAGCACGACATCTTCCGGTTCCTCCGGGAGGGCGACGAGGGGCGTCACCAGACCGCCCGGGTGACCGCCGACGGCGCCTCCTGGCTCGCCTCCGCCACCGGGAACCGTGAGGCCGCGCTCACCCGCTGGGAGTCCCGGCCGGCCTCCCCGGCGGCGCTGCCCTGCGGGGCCGTCTTCGACGTCGTCAACGTGGACCCGGTGTTCGGGCGCCGCGTGCTGGACCGGCTGTGGGAGGAGGGCCCGGGTTCGGGGCCCGTGGCGGTGCACCGGGGCCGGATGATGCTGTTCACCGCGCCGGGCACGGCCCAGCGGCTGCCGGCCCTGCTGGACTGGGAGGAATGGTGCGACGCCGTCCCCCGGCCGCTCTGTCATGGGATCGGGGACGCGGTGACCGTGCCGCCGCTCGTGCCGTCCGGGCCCACCGGGCCCCGCTGGCTGGTGGCGCCCGACACCCGGAATCCCTGGCTGCCCGGTCCCGAGGTCGTGCTCTGGGCCTGCGTGCGGGCCGTCCGGGCGGCTTCAGCCGCCGACGTGCGGGTATCGATTTTTCCTCCCGCCGATCCGGGTGCTAATGTCTACGACGTCAGCAGGCGCCGCTAGCTCAGTTGGTTAGAGCAGCTGACTCTTAATCAGCGGGTCCGGGGTTCGAGTCCCTGGCGGCGCACAGACAGAAGAAGCCCCTCGCGGAAGCGAGGGGCTTCTTCGTGTTCCGGGTGCGGTCCCGGTCCCGGCCGCCGTCCCGGCCGCTCAGTCGACGGCGGGCGGGGTGATCCTGACCGTCCAGGCACCCGTCCCGGTGCGTTCGGCGACCTCCACCCGTACCCCCGTTCCGGGCACGGTGAGCGTCTCGCCCTCCTCCAGCGGGGCGTCCGCGAGCGGCGGGTAGACGGAGCGGTCCCAGCAGGCCTCGGTGCGCGGGTGCGCGTCGACGACCTCGACGGGGCCGTCGCCGGAGGCCGCGCTGCCCCGGACGCGGTAGACGAGGACGCCCTCGGTGCAGGTCTCGGCGTTGCTCCCGGCGCTGCCCCGGGCCTCGACCGCGAGGACGCTGTCGGGGCCCGTACGGACCACGGCGAGCCGGGTGCCGAGGCTGGCGCCGGGCGCGGGCTGGGCGTCGGTCGGTTCCAGGCTCACCATCCGGGGGCCCGTCCCCTGCACGCAGGCGATCTGGGCGGTGGAGAGCCAGCCGAGCTTCCACTTGTGCCAGCCGAAGAGGTCCGGGGAGAGCCCGAACTGGCTGCCCATGACGTCCCAGTCACCCACATGGGTGTCCCAGTCGCCCTTGCCGTCCGCCGGACGGTGGTAGAGGTCGGGCAGGTCGAAGACGTGCCCGGTCTCGTGGGCCAGGACGTTCCGGTCGGGCGGGTGCCGCTCGAAGACGGTGACGACCCGCTTGATCTCGGTGCCGTCGACCTCCATCGGCTTCTCCAGATTGACGACCTTGGTCGCGTCGGAGTCCACGCCGGGCGCGTCCGGGTCGGCGACCAGGTAGACGATGTCGTACCGGGAGAAGTCGACGCTCGCGTCGGCGGCGCCGATCGCGTCCCTGAGATAGGCGGAGCGCTGTCCGGCGTCCCAGTCACGCCGTATGTCGTACGCGCTCGACTCCTTCGGCATCGGCGTCCAGCCGCGCTCGGGGTGCGGGCGCAGATGGAAGCGCCCGTAGGAGGCGCGAGCGAAGTACTCGCTGGTGGCGGGGAAGTGGTCGGCGGCGAGTTCGGCCGGATCGGTGAGCGGCTCGGAGTCCGGGAACGACAGGAAGATCATGACCGCGTCGAGGGTGCGGTCGGGGCGCGGATACGACCTGTTCCAGGTGTCGAGGCCGAGCGAGTGATGGGCCGCCGTGCGGGGCAGGGCGCAGGGACTCGCCGAGGGGGCGCCGACGGCGGGGCCGGCGACGAGCCCGGTGGCGGCCAGGGCGGCGAACGAGGTGAGGGCCGCCGCGCCGGCGCGGAGCCGCGAGCGGTCCACTCCCCCGGGTGGCTGCTGACCCCTCACGTGGACCTCCGGATCGGGAATGCGGGACACTCCACCCACCTTGTGACGGTTTGCGGCGTTTCGCACGTTTCCGCTGCCCCGGTCGGGTGAGGGCGCGCCACGCGGTCGACGCGACACGAGCGCGCTTCAGCTCACGGAAAGTCACATTCGGTCACATCGTCATCGACCCATGTCAGACCCGCGCAGAAACGATCGGGCGGGGTGTGGCGGTGGGCGGTCTCACAGCGGCTGGCGCTGTCCGGAGGGGCCTCGGAGCTGGAAGGCTCCCCCGTACGGGCTCTATGATCGGCACACTCTTCCTTGGCCGACCGTCCCGACCACATGTGACCGGCCCGACTGCACTACGGGAGCGAGCGGTGAGCGGAACCCCCGAAGGACCGGTGCACCCAGAGCCGCCGGAGACGCGCGCGGCGGAAGCCGCACTCACGGAGCGTCACCCCCCGTACGGAGCCGAGCCGCGCGTCGGCTGCTCCCCCTCCGAACTCCGGGACTACCGCGCCGCGTTCCGCGTCGCCCAGCTCGCGATGGCCGTCATCGACCAGGACGGCGTCGTCGTCGCCGCCAACGACTCCTTCGGCACCCTCATCGGCGCCGCGCCGGAGGCGCTCCGGGAACAGGCCGCCGCCGACCTCGTCGACCTCGCGTCCGACGGGCGCACCTGGCACGCGTACCGCGAGGTGCTGCGCGGCCGGCGCTCCCGCTTCCGCTGCACCCGCCGCCTCAAGCACGCCGACGGGCGCTCGCTGTGGGCCGAGGTCACCGTCGCCCCCGTGCCCGACAGCCGGCGGGTCCTGCTGTCGATCGCGGACATCAGCGACCGGCGCGAGCTCCAGGCACGGCTGCGGCACCTCCAGATGCACGACCCGGTGACCCGACTGCCCAACCGCGCCCTGTTCTTCGAGCGCCTCTCGGCGGCCCTGGAGGCCTCGGCGCAGGACGCGGCGGACCTCGCGAGCGCCGCGGCCATCGCGGGCACCGCGAGCGCCTCGGCCACCGCCGCCGCGACGGGCCCAGGCGAGACGATCAGCTCGTCGTACGAGTCGTACGGGTATGGCAGAACAGGGCGGATCGGTCTCTGCTACCTCGATCTCGACGGCTTCAAGGCCGTCAACGACACCCTCGGCCACCGCGTCGGCGACCGGCTCCTCGCCGCCGTCGCCTCCCGGCTCACGGAGTGCGCGGACAGCGACGGCTACACCCGCAGCGGCGGCCATCTCGTGGCGCGGCTCGGCGGGGACGAGTTCGCGATCCTGGTCGAGGACTCCACTGGCACGGAGCAACTCGCCGATCTGGCGCGGTCGGTGCTGTGCGCGCTCCAGCGGCCCTTCGACCTGGGCGGCCAGCGGCTCTCGGTCTCCGCCTCGATCGGCGTGGTCGAGCGCTCCGGCTCCGGCACGACGGCGACGGCCCTGATGCAGGACGCCGACACCACGCTGTACTGGGCGAAGGCGGACGGCAAGGCCCGCTGGACCCTCTTCGACCCGGAGCGCAACGCGCACCGGATGACCCGGCAGGCGCTCTCCTCCACGCTGCGCCCGGCCGTGGAGCGCGGGGAGTTCGCCCTCGAGTACCAGCCGCTGGTGGATCTGGCGGACGGTGCCGTGCGCGGGGTGGAGGCGCTGGTGCGCTGGAACCACCCGCAGTTCGGTGTCCTTCCGCCGAATCGGTTCGTCGCGATCGCCGAGGAGGACGGCTCCATCGTGGAGCTCGGCCGCTGGGTGCTGCGCACGGCCTGCAGGCAGGCCCGGCAGTGGCAGAAGGACCATCCGCGCGAGCGTCCGATCTTCGTCAGCGTCAACGTGGCGGTGCGTCAGGTCTGGGACTCCGACCTGGTCGCCGACGTGGCCGGCATCCTCGCGGAGACGGGGCTCGCCCCGCACCTGCTCCAGCTGGAGCTCACCGAGTCGGCCGTGATGGGCTCCGCCGGGCGGCCGCTCCAGGCGCTCCAGGCGCTGAGCGACATGGGGGTGCGGATCGCGATCGACGACTTCGGCACCGGCTACTCGAACCTGGCCTATCTGAGCCGGCTGCCGGTCTCCGTGCTCAAGCTGGACGGCTCCTTCGTCCGCGGCTTCCAGGACGAGGAGCACGCCAACCCGGCCGACGAGCTGATCGTCGAGGCGCTGGTGCAGCTCGCGCACCGGCTGGGGCTGACGGTCACCGCCGAGTGCGTGGAGACCTCGGGGCAGGCGAGCCGGCTGCGCAGGATCGGCTGCGACACGGGGCAGGGCTGGCTGTACTCGCGGGCGGTGGCGCCGGATCGCATCGCCGAGCTGATCGGTGTGGAGCCGCTGCCGGTCTGAGGTCCGCGGACCGGAGGCATGGAACTGCCCCCGGCCGGAGGGACATTCCGGGCGGGGGCAGTGGTTCATGCGGGGTTCAGCGGGTCACGTGAGTTCTCCCGGGTCCCGGGTCGGGTCAGGGCCTCAGCAGGCGCCCTGGTCCTTCCAGACACCCCACTCGCCGGTGGTGCCGGGGGCCTCGTTCTGGGTCCACCACTGGGCGAGCCACTTGCGGCCGTTGTGGGAGACGACCGTGCCGCCGGTGTAGACCGTGCCGGCCACGTACGCCGGGACCGAGCCGCAGCCCGTGGGCGGGGTGGTCGGCGGGGTCGTGGGCGGGGTGGTCGGGGGCGTGGTGGGCGGGGTGGTCGGGGGCGTCGTCGGCGGGGTGGTCGGCGGGGTGGTCGGCGGGGTCGTGGTGGAGCCGAGCGCCGTGTTGATCTGCTTCAGCAGGGTGGCGTTCTCGTCCAGGCCGAGGAGCGAGTACATCATCGCGCCGGCCAGGCCGCGCTGCTTGGCGTAGTCCACGCGGGCCTGGATGGAGCGCTGGTTGAGGCCGGTGAAGAACTCGCCGTCCTTGTAGAAGTACGAGGACTTCGCCTGGTCGTCCCAGAAGGTCGTCGCCGCGTTGTCGACGATGCCGCCGAGCTCCTTGTAGTGCGCGATGCCGGCCTGCTGGCTGAGCGGGCGGGCGTTGGAGCCACCGGTCGCGGTGCCCGCGAGGCCGTTGGCGGAGCCGGCCGGGACGCCCTTCCAGCCGCGGTAGTAGAACTCGTAGCCCAGGGTCAGCTTGTTGGCGGGGAAGCCGCCTGCGATGCCGTAGGCGGGCTTGCCGTCGATCCAGGAGTCGATGGCGTTGTCGATCGAGTACTTCTCGGTGCCCGGCGCGATCACGTCGGTCGGGTCGTTCGAGCCGGAGTACAGCGGGGACTGGTGGTACGTCGGCCCGTCGCCGTCCCAGGCGCCGTGCATGTCGTACGTCATGATGTTGGCGTAGTCCAAGTACTGGCCGATCTTGTCGGTCTCGATGTACTTGATCTTGTCCTGGCCGGCCGGGAGGGCCGAGGTCAGCAGGTACTTCTTGCCGCCGTTGGCGGCGCCGTACGCGTCGAGCTGCTTGCGGAACTCGGCGAGGAGCAGCGTGAAGTTCTGCTTGTCCTCGGGGGCGTAGTGGTTGCCCAGGTGGCCGCCGGAGGAGCCGGGGTACTCCCAGTCGATGTCGATGCCGTCGAAGATGCCGGCCGCCGTGCCCGCGCCGCCGAAGCCGCCCTCGACGGGCAGGTTGCCCTTGATGTACTGGTCGATGCAGGAGGAGACGAGCTTCTTGCGGCTCGCGTCCGTCTTCGCCGCGTCGCTGAAGTACTTGGAGTACGTCCAGCCGCCGAGCGAGATGTTGATCTTCAGGTGGGGGTATTTCGCCTTCAGTTCCTTGAACTGGTTGAAGACGCCCACGATCGGCTGGTCCCACTTGTCGGCGACGCCGTCGACGCTGTCCGCCGCGCTGAAGGACTTCTGGTAGTCGGCGTACGAGTCGCCCGCACCGTCACCCGCGTTGGGGTTGTTGTCGTCACCCGCGGCCTTGTTGGCCATGAAACAGGTGAGGTTGGTGGGGTGGATGTTGCCGAACGAGTAGTTGATGACGTCCAGCTGACCCGCGATGCCCCGGGTGTCGAGGTGCTTGGGGTAGAACGCGTTGCCGTAGACGCTCCACTGGTCGTAGTACGCGATGCGCACACCGCCCGCAGCGGCAGTGGTCGTCGATTCGGCCGCCTGGGCGGAGCCGAGGCCGACGGTCGCCGCGAGGGCGCCGGCGGCGAGAGCCGTGCTGAGGAGCGCGGCGATCAAGGGCTTACGGGGGTGCACGTGCGGCCTCCATCGGGGGGAGTGCGGGGGTGGTGCCGTACAGGAGCTGGAGCAGTGATAACCGGCACGTGAACAGTGCGTCAATGGTCTGAACCAGATTGAGGACTAGACCAATTCGAAGAAGAAAGGCCTCGTCAGAGGCGCGCAGCACAAAACGGAACCGCCCGCCACCATCGGTGACGAGCGGTTTAAGGTTCACTTAGGGGTGGAGCGGGGGCCGATCCGTGCAGGAACCAACCGGCCCCGGGGACCAGGGTTTTTACCCGGCCGCCCCCGGCCCGGAACAGGTGCCGCGCCCTACTCCGCCGGGAGCTCGGGGAGTTCGTACGCGTCCGCGATGAGCTCGTAGCTCCGCAGCCGCGCCTCCCCGCCGTGCGCGTTGGCCGTGATCATCAGCTCGTCCGCGCCCGTCCGCTTCCTGAGGTCGTCCAGGCCGGTACGGACCTCGTCGGGGGTGCCGTGGACGATGTTCGCCAGCCAGTCGTTGACGAACTCCCGCTCGGCGGGGCTGAAGTCGTACGCCTCCGCCTCCTCCGGCGTCGGCACCAGACCGGGCCGGCCGGTGCGCAGCCGCAGCATCGCGAGGGCGCCGGAGAGGACCTGGCGACGGGCCTGCGCCGCCTCGTCGGCGGCCAGCGCCGAGACGCCGATCATCGCGTAGGGCGCGTCGAGCACCTCGGAGGGCCGGAAGGACTCCCGGTAGAGGTCGAGCGCGGGGATCGTGTTCCTGGCCGAGAAGTGGTGGGCGAACGCGAAGGGCAGCCCGAGCAGGCCGGCCAGGCGCGCGCTGAAGCCGGACGAGCCGAGCAGCCAGACCGGCGGCCGGCCCTTCGGCCCCTGCACCGGGCCGGGCACCGCGTGGATCCGGGCGTACCGGTGGCCGTCCGGGAAGTCGTCGTCCAGGAAGCGGGTCAGCTCGGCGAGCTGCTCCGGGAAGTCGTCGGCCCCCTCGTTCAGGGTGGCGGTGCGACGCAGCGCGGCGGCCGTGGCCCCGTCGGTGCCGGGCGCGCGCCCGAGACCGAGGTCGATCCGGCCCGGGGCGAAGGCCTCCAGGGTGCCGAACTGCTCGGCGATGACCAGCGGCGCGTGGTTGGGCAGCATGACGCCGCCCGAGCCGAGGCGGATGCGCGTGGTGTGGGCGGCGAGGTGGGCGAGGATCACCGCCGGGGACGAGGAGGCGACGCCGGGCATGGAGTGGTGTTCGGCCACCCAGTGCCGGTGGAAGCCGCGCCGCTCGGCGAGCCTGCTCAGCTCGACGCTGGTGGCGAGGGCCTGGGTCGCGGTCCTGCCGCTGCCGACGGTCACCAGGTCCAGCACGGACAGCGGCACGGGCGCGGAGCCCCGCGCCTCTCCTCGAATAGCGTCGGTCACCTTCGGGACCCTCCTCGGCACACGTACGGACTCATGGACGACGCACGGACCGGCTGAACGACCCGTGGATCGGCGTGGACTCGATGACAACAGGAGGGTGTCTCCGTTTATTCCGGGGGCTCCGCGGGGGCCTTCCGATGGTTCTCGGCCACCGCGAGGGGCCGGAAGGCGACCGGAACGTCCGCCACCGCGTCCGTTTCCCCATAAAAATCTCGCGTTCTCCCAGGGCCGAACGCACACGCGAACCCCCGCACACACGGCCCTGACCTGAGGCTCTCCGGGCCACTCATGACTGCGGCATATGCCAGAGTGGCGCGCCCCAGACCAGGGCCCGGATGCTCCGCATCATTCTCGCCAACAGCCGCCCCGCAAACGGCGCTTGGCGGCTATCGTGGTACGAAAGCTTGCGGTCACAACCTGGTAGGGGGAAACCGTGGCACTGAAGCCCGAGCCCACCGCACCGTTCCACTCGGTGCAATACGCCTTGCGCGTCCTCGAGACGATCTCACGGCACGGTGGCGGAGTGGCGGACGTCCAGATCGCGCGCGAAGCCGGCCTGCCCGTGGCCCACCTCACCTCACTGCTCCTCATGCTCCGGCGTGAGGGGTACGTCGAGCAGGTCGCCGACGGTGCCTACGTGATCGGGGACTCCCTCGTCCTCCTCGGCTCCGGCATGACCCGCCGCGAAGCCCTGGAGGCGAAGCTCCAGGAGACCCTGACCGAGCTGCGCGACTCCGTCGGCGCGGCGGTCTACATCAGCCGGTACATCGACGGCGAGGTGAAGATCACCCAGTTCGCCGACGGTCCGCGCACACCCAAGGTCAACGAGTGGGTCGACTTCCGCTCGGCCGCGCACGCCAGCGCGGTCGGCAAGTGCCTGCTCACCCAGCTCGACCAGAACGGACGCCGGGACCACCTCTCCCGGCACAAGATCGCCCGGCTCACCTCCCGGACGATCACCAGCGAGCGGATCCTCTTCTCCAAGCTGGACAGCCAGCCGCCGACCGTCCCGGTGCTCGACCTCCAGGAGTACGCGGTGGGCACGGTCTGCGCGGCCGTTCCGCTGACGGCCGGCTCCGCCGTGGGCTGCCTGGCCCTCTCCCTGCCGATCGAGCACGCCCACCGGCTGCGCTCGGCGGCGGACACGCTGAACCGGCGGGCGGCGCCGGTGGTCATGGCACTGGCGATCTGAGACACCCCGGGCCCCGGTGAGCCGAGGAATCCGCGGCATCCGGGGCATTCGGGGGTCCCTGCGGCGCGGTGCCGCGGGGTGGTCATGAGCACCCCGCGGGACCAGGTAGTATTTTCTCTGTCAGCAGGCGCCGCTAGCTCAGTTGGTTAGAGCAGCTGACTCTTAATCAGCGGGTCCGGGGTTCGAGTCCCTGGCGGCGCACAGACGGAAGAAGCCCCTCGCGGAAGCGGGGGGCTTCTTCGTGTGCGAGGGGGCTTCCTCGTGTGCGGCTCGGCTAGGCCCTGAGGTAGGTGAGGACGGCGAGGACCCGGCGGTGGGTGTCCTCGGCCGGCGGCAGATCCAGCTTCGCCAGGATGTTGCCGATGTGCTTGCCGACGGCGGCCTCGGTCACCACCAGGCGGCGGGCGATCGCACCGTTCGAACGGCCCTCCGCGACCAGACCCAGGACCTCGCGCTCACGCGGGGTCAGCGCCTCCAGCGGATCGCGGTGCCGGCGGAGCAGCTGCCGTACGACCTCGGGGTCGACGACCGTCCCGCCGTCCGCGACCCGGGCGAGCGCGTCGAGGAACTCCTCCACCTGGCCGACCCGGTCCTTGAGCAGATAGCCGACGCCGGTGCCGTCGCCCGCGTCCAGCAGATCGGCGGCGTAGCTGCGCTGCACGTACTGGCTGAGGACGAGGACCGGCAGGGCGGGGCGCTCGGCGCGGAGCGCGACGGCGGCGCGCAGCCCCTCGTCCTGGAAACCGGGCGGCATCCGGACGTCGGTCACCACGATGTCCGGGTCATGGGCGGCGACCGCCGCGCGCAGCGCCTCGGCGTCCCCGACGGCGGCGACGACCTCGTGGCCGAAACGGGCCAGGAGACCGATCAGTCCCTCCCGGAGGAGGACGCTGTCCTCGGCGAGGACGACGCGGAGCGTTCGCTCAGTGCGGGGCATGGGATCTCCACTCGGAGGAGGGTCGGCCCGCCCGGCGGGCTCATGATCGTCAGTGTGCCATCGAGGACGGCGATCCGGTCGGCCAGGCCGGTGAGACCGGTGCCCGCGGCCGGGTCGGCGGCGCCGCGCCCGTCGTCCTCGACGTCGATCCGGAGGACACCGCCGGTGTGCCGGGCGGTGATCGAGGCCCGGCTCGCCCCGCTGTGCTTGCCGAGGTTGGCGAGGGCCTCGCAGCCGGCGAAGTAGCCGGCGCTCTCGACGGACTCCGGCAGCCGGGGCAGGTCGACGTCCGTGGCGACGGGCACGGCCGACCGGTCGGCGGCGTCGGCGAGGGCCGCACCGAGGCCGTAGTCGGCGAGGACCTGCGGATGGATTCCGTGGATCAGCTCGCGCAGCTCGGTGAGGACCTGCCCGGCCTCCGCGTGCGCCTTCGCCAGCTGGTCGGCGAGCGGGCCGCCCGGCGGGGCGTCGAGCCGGGCGAGCCCGAGGGTCATCGTGAGGGCGACGAGCCGCTGCTGGGCTCCGTCGTGCAGATCGCGCTCGATCCGGCGCCGCTCGGCCTCGAAGGCGTCGACGAGCCGGGCGCGGGAGGCGATGACCTCGCCGATCGCGCCCGGCTGCGCGGATTCGCGGGGGGTGAGCAGGGCGCGGACGAGGGCGGCGCGGGCACCGGCGACGGCGGCGAGCGGGTAGGCGAGGGCGACGAGGAGCAGGGCACCGAGGAGGGCGGCGGCGAAGGCCTCCGGGTAGGAGGTCACCAGGTACGCCTTGACGACCTTGGCCTCCTGGCCGTCCACGGCCAGCTGGACCGGTGCGCCGAGGAGCAGGACGGGCAGGCCGACGCCGACGGCGACGGCGAGGAGGTCGAGCGGCCACAGGACGGTGGCGAGGAGCAGGGCGTACGCGAACTCCCGCCAGGTCGCCTGCTCCCCCGCCCGGAGCCGGAGCCAGGCGGCGAGGCCGGGGGTGGTGGGGACGCGGTGCGGATCGGGGGCGGGGTCGAGGTCGACGAGGCGCAGGCGGCGGCGCTCGATGCCGCCGAGGGCGAGCCCGGAGAGGAGCAGCGGGGGCAGTCCGACGAGCAGGACGGAGAACAGCCCGAGCAGCACGAACACGGCGCAGACGACGCCCCCGAGGAGCGCGCCGGTCGCCAGGTACGCGACGGATCGCCAGGGCCAGGGCCCGAGCGGGAACCGGGGCCGGGTGAGCGCCTGCCAAGGGGTACGGGGGTCCATGCGGCCTCACGTTAGGCCCGTCGGCCGGGTCGGGGCGATGGGGCTGAGGGGTGGGGCGGGGGTGGGGCTGGGCCTACCCCCGCGACCGCCGTCACCCCGGCGCCTGTCGCCCGCCGCCCGCACCTGGCACCTGACACCTGGCGAGGGCGACGGCGACGGCGACGGCGACGGCGGATCGCCTCGCGGGTCCCGGCCGTGGCAGGGTCCTAGGAGTTTGGCTCCCGGCCCTGGCGCGCGTACTCCGCCCGGAGCGCCGCCGTGGCCACGGGCGTCAGGGGCTCGTACGGGGCGCCCGGTGCCGGGCGCCACCAGACCGGGTCCTCGCAGAGGAAGGACTCACGGCGGAGGACCACCCGGTGGACCTTGTTCGTGGCCGTGAGGGGGAGTTCGGACATCACCCGGACGAAGCGGGGCGGCATCTTCGTCCCCAGGTCCTGCTGCGCCGCGAGGAAGCCCGTGAACTCCGCCGGGTCGAAGACCGCCCCCTCGCGCAGCGCCAGCGCCGCCATCACCTGGTCCCCCGCCACCGGGTCGGGTATCGCGTAGACCGCGACCCCCGCGGCCCGGTCCCAGCGGGCCAGGATGTGTTCGATCATCGCCGCCGCCAGGTTCTCGCTGTCGACCCGCAGCCGGTCGTCCGTACGGCCCGCGAAGTAGAGGTAGCCGTCCGCGTCCCGGTAGAAGAGGTCGCCCGTCCAGTACCAGCCTCCCCCGGAGACTTCGGCCCGGTGGTGTCCCCGGCGCAGCCGAGCGGCCTCCGCCTCCGGATTGCGCCAGTACCCCTCGAAGGTGCTGCGGCCCCGGTTGACGAGCTCCCCGACCGCCTCGGCGGCGTTGAGGAGCCGGCCCGTGGGAGAGAAGCGGGCCGCCTCGCACTCCCGGCCCGTCTCCGCGTCCACCACCACCAGGTCGTCGGTCGGTGCCGCCCGGCCCACCGCGCCCGCCGGCGTGTCCGGCGTCCACTGGATCGACGCGCCTCCCTCCGAGGAGCCGTACCCCTCCACGAGCGGCACCCCGAAGCGCTCCCGGAAGCGCACCGCGTCCACCGCTCCCGCCTCCGTGCCGAAGCCGAGGCGGAGCCGGTGCGCGTGGTCCTCGGGGGTGGGCGGGGTCGCCAGGAGGTACTGCACCGCCCGGCCGACATAGGTGAAGTAGGTCGCCTCGAAGGCTCGTACGTCCGAGAGGAAGCGGCTGGCCGAGAAGCGGGCCCGTAGCGCCACCCCCGCCCCGGCGACCAGCGCCGGGGCCCAGTCCGCGATCACCGCGTTCCCGTGGAACATCGGCATGCAGATGTAGTGGACGTCGTCCCGGCCGACGGAGAAGTGCGCCCCGAGCGAGGCTCCGGCCGCCGCCAGCCGGCCCTGGCTGCAGAGCGCCGCCTTCGGCGCGCCCGTCGAACCGGACGTGAAGGAGAGCAGGAAGCGGCTGTCGGGGCGTACGGGGCCGAGGCGCGCGTCGCCCGGGCGGGCGGACCCGTACGGGGCGAGGAGTTCCCGGTACGCGGCGGTGTCCGTGACCAGGATCCGCACGCCGGGCAGCGGGAGGCCGTCGAGGAGCGGCAGATGGGCGCGCTGGGTGACCAGGACCCGGCACGCGGTGTGCCGGATGTCCCGGGCGAGTTCGGCGCCGCGCCGGGTGGGGTTGATCCCGGCGACGGCGGCCCCCGCGAGGGCCGCCGCGCTGAGCCAGAGCGGGTACTCCGGCGTGTTGTCGAGCAGGATGCCGAGGTGCGGCTCGCCCCCCGGCAGGGGTGGCATCAGGTCCACGAGGAGCGCGGCCCGCGCGGCGGCGCCGGCGGCGACCTGGTGGTGGGTGAGGGTGTGGTGCTCGTCCCTCAGCCCGATCCGGTGGTCGCCCCACTGGCGCCGTACGAGTTCCGCGACGGTGTCCGCACCCCTCATGGCCCGGACTGTAACTGACGATCCATCAGAACTGAACGGACGGGAACGGCCGCTCGGTGACCGTCAGGAACGGCCACCGAGCCGCCCCGGCGTCAGAACCTGACGTCCGAGCACGCGTAGAACGCGTTCGAGGTGTCCGCGATCGTCCACACCGCCAGGATCAGATGGCGGCCCGTCTTGCCCGCCGGGATCGTCCCGGAGTGCGAGAGGGTCGCCGGCGGCTGCTGGTTGTTGTAGGGGACGGTCAGGAACGGCTGGGGGTCCAGCATGGCCCGGGTGAGCTTCTGGGTCCCGTTCCAGCCGTTCTTGGTGATGTAGTACTTGAAGTCGGTGGTGGCGTGCCGGGCCGTGAACTGCCAGCGGAAGCTGTAGCTCTGCCCCGACGTGAGCTGCGTCGTGGGCCACGCACCGCCCCGCGGGTCGTCCAGCTGGGCGAACTGCGTGAGCCCGGCGGAACAGATCTTGCCGTCGGCGGGACCGGCGGCGGGGAAGCCCTTGGGGCCCTCGACCGACTGGGGCTCCCACTGTATGGAGCCGCAGTTGGTCACGGTGCCGTTGGCGCAGAGCTTCTGACGGCTGATCGGTGAGTCGGTGTAGCCGTGGCTGCCGGCGCTACCGGTGGCGAAGAGGGTGACGCCGGCGACGCCGAGCGCCACCACCGCCGCCCCGACTGACTTTTTGCGCATGCTTCGCTCCAGGAGAACGTGGGGGAGTTCCGTTGGGCCGTGCGCGCACGCGTGCGGTGGTACGTCGTACCGATTTTGGTCTGGACCAAGTACCAAGGTATGGACGGAAGTTGAACATGTCCATCCCTTCACGCCCCCTCTACAGGACCCGTCCGACCCGTGTAGAACGCCACCGTCAGGTCCTTGACCAGCGCCTTGCGCTCGTAGTCGTCGAGCTCCACCAGACCACGACTGGTCAGCCGGTGGACCACGTCGTCCACCGCGTCCACCACCGAGGTCAGCACGCTGTCCCGGTGCTTCGCGTCGATCGCCGCGATCCGGCGCCGGCGCATCGCCGCCGCCACGTCCGGCGCGTACTCGATCCGCGTGGGCTGCGCCGAGAACACGTCCACACCGACCGGCGCACACTCCGCCGACAGCATCCGCGTCAGCGCCTCGCCGACGGCCTCCGCGTCCCGGAGCGTGGGGGCGTCCTCATGGAAGGCGTCCGCCGGAAGCTGCGACAGCACCCGGGCCATGGCCGCCTCCACCTGCTCCCGCAGATAGTCCTCGTGCCCGTCGACGCCGAGCGCCGCCCGGACGGTGTCCCGCACCCGCCACACCACGAGCACGGTGACGTCGAGCGCGGTGCCCTTGGCGTCCACCGCCGACAGCGGCTCACTGCGCCAGTGCCGGAGCCGTACGTCGACACGGCGCCGCAGCAGGAGCGGGCTGACCCAGACCAGACCGGTCCGGCGGACCGTGCCGCGGTAGTCGCCGAACAGGGTCAGCACCCAGGCGTAGCCGACCCGGCCCCGGCCGAGCCCGCCGAGCGCGAACAGGGCGAGGACCACACCGAGCGCGAGGAGCGCCCACTGGCCGAGATGGATGCCGTGGTACGGGCGTTCCGGCAGCCGCAGCATCCGGGACGCCTCCTCGGGCACCGCCCCGGCCCACCACACGACCGCCGCGCACGCGGCGAGCGCGAGCGCCCCGCCGACCACCCCGACCCACCCGGGCAGCACCGGTCCGGGGCGCTCGACGAGAGCCGGGTCGGCGGTGGGGGCGGGCCGGGAGGCGGAGGCCTGGGCGGTGGCGTGGGCGGTGGCGTGGGCCGAGGTGGCGGCGGGGGCCTTGCCGGCCTGCGTCCTGGAGCGGGACGTGGGCTCCGCCTTGGGCCGCGCGTCGAGCCGCGCGTCGAGTTCCGCCTTCGCCGGCGACTTCGGCTTCGCCGGCGACTTCGGCTTCGCCGGCGACTTCGGCTTCTGCTGGGACGCGGCCCGGCCCGCGGATCTGGTCCCGGCGGCGTCCGCCCGGGGATGCTCCGGGTCCTGGGTCTGGAGCTTCGACGGGCCGGGGATGGCGGGACCCGTGCCCGTCCTGGACAGGGTGGGCGCGGCCATGGCGACGGTGTCGGGACCGCCGTCGTCCTCGCCGGCCGCGAAGGGCACGGCGTCCCCCGGCTGGTCGCGGAAGAGGAGGTGCACCGGGATCGAGCCGGTGGTCTCGGCCCCGATCACGTTCTTCCGCCGCGCGACCCGCACGACGGCGGCGACGGGCACGGCGACGGCACCCACACCGGCCCCGGCGATCCGCCCGAAGTCGGGTGTGGCGGCGCGCTCGGCGGGACGGCCGGGCCTGGGTTCGGCACCGGAGGCGGCGGTCGGCCCGGCGGCCAAGGCGGGGTTCGCGGCCGGGACCGGCGAAGGACCACCGGAACGCACGGTGACGGCGGGCTTGAAGGGGGAGGTCGAGGCGGGGCGGGCGTGCTTGCCCGCGCCGGACGGCGTGGTGCCGGGGTAGGCGGGCGGGACGGGTTGGACCCGGGTGATCACCGGGGCGGCTCCCGGGGCGGCGGGCTCCCCCGTCGCCGTACCGGAAGCGGACGTGCCCGGGGGCGTGGAGCCGACGGGGGTCGCGGACTCGACCGGGGGCGCGGACCCGACCGGAGGCGCGGACCCGACCGGAGGCGTGGAGCCGACCGGGCGGACCGGCAAGGGGCCGGACGCCCTGGCGCCGTCACCCGGCGACGCACCGGCCGACCCCGTGCCGTGGCCCGACGCCGTACCGTCCGGGCCGGTCGGAGCGGCCGGGGCGGTCGGAGCGGAGGCGAGGGCGGTCGGAGCGGTCGGAGCGGGGGTGACGGCGGTCGGACCCGGCGGGGCTTCCGGCCGCGTCGCCGCCTCCGTCGCGCCACCGCCTCTCGCGCCCGGCTCGGGCCACACCGGAACCCTGCCCCGCGAAGTCCCCGGTTCCCCGTCGGCCGGGGCCGACGGCGCGGGCTCGCCCGCCGCCGGGTTCTCCGGCGCGGGACGCGACCCGCCGGGCGCTCCCTCCGAGGACGCGCCCGGCGCGACGCCCGGCGTGCCCCCCGGCGCGACGCCCGACGTGACGCCTGCTCGCGCAGGCGCGACGTCCGGGGCGGCGGACGTCGGCGCGCCGCCCTCCGCCGGTGCGCCCTCCCGCGGCTCACCCGGCTCCCTCGACTGCTCCGGCTCCCCCGGCGTCTCCCGGCGGGTCGGCGGGGTGCCCGGGGGTGCGCCCTGGGGAGGGGACGTACGCGGGAGGGTGCCGTCCGTCAGGCGGCGGGCCGTGCGGGCCGCGTCACGTGAGGCCGCCGCGCCGGAATCCGCGGGGTTCGGGGTCGATGCCGTCATTCGGGTCCACCTCATGCTCTCGGGGTCATCGGAACAAGCGCCGCCAGGTCTCCGGGCCCGGGTAGCCGTCGGCCGCTGCGCCGCGCCAGCCCTGTGCCCGCTGGAACGCCTCGACGTTGCGGCGGTCCGCCTCCGTCCAGCGCGGACCGGGTCCCGACAGGTAGTGCTTGCCGAAGCCCCGCTTCACCAGTTGTTTGCCCAGCTTCTCCACATATGCGTTGGATTGGCCCGGACGGAAGGAGCCACGCCCGGGAAATGCCGTCGCATTCGAACTCGACCCGCTCGCACCACTCGAACCGCCGATGCTCCTGCCCCCGCCGGTCACGAGGAGCTTCCAGGTCTCCGGGCCGGGCAGGCCGTCCGCCTCCTTGCCCTTCCAGCCCTGCGCCAGCTGGAACGCCTGGGTCGCGCGCCGGTCCGCCTCGCCCCACTTCGGGCCGGGCCCCTTGCTGTAGTACCGCTTGCCGCCGCGGTCGACGAGGAGCCGGCCGAGCTGGGCGATGTAGGCGTTGTCGGCGCCGGTGCCGAACATCGCGATGCCGGGGTAGGGCGTCGCCGTCGAGGTCGCCCCGCCCGTGGCGCCGCCGGTGCTGCCGCCGCTGATCACGCCCTTGTAGCGGTAGGCCACGTACCGGTTGGAGTTCTCCCAGTACGCCATCGGCGTCGCCTGCTTCCGCGTGCGCGGCTTGGTCTGCTCGTACGCGACGTAGGAGGTGTGGGTGTAGTCCGTCCAGCCGCCGAAGATCGTGACGTGCGAGCCGCGCGTCGGGTTGGCGGGGTTGTGGAAGAGCAGGATGTCGCCGGGCTGGAGTTCGGTGCGGTCGACGCGGTCGGCGAAGCGGTCGAGGCTGCCGGTCCACTCGTTGCTGCGGAGGTTCCAGGCCATCGAGATGTAGCCGGAGCAGTCCTGGCGGTAGCCGTCCGTCCAGTACTTCTCCATGGAGTACGGGACCTGGGCGGTCACCCACAGCTTCGCGCGGTTGATGATCTCGGTCCGGCTCGCCTTCCGGAGGGTGCCGGTCGAGACCTGACTGGACGTCGGGTTCGCGTTCGGGGAGGGCTGCCCGCCGGGGCCCGGTGCTCCGTGCAGCGGACCCCGGCCGCCCTGAGGGGTGTCGGGCTCGGGAAAGGCGGGGCGGGCGGCCCACGCGGCGGCGTCGGTCTCGACGGCCGGCTCCGCGAGGTCCGCCGGGGTGAACGGCACGGAGGGCGGCGGGAGGGCGGTCGCCACGGCGGCCCCGCCGCCGCCGAGGGCCACGCCCGCGGCCGTCACCAGGACCAGGGCGCGGCGCGCGCCGTGCGCCGCCGGATGCCCGCCCGCCCGGACCGGCAGACCAAGCGCGAGGTCGCGCCGCTGCCGGGCACACCCCGGGCAGCCGCAGTCGGCCGCGGGTTCGAACTCCTCGAAGACCGGCACGCTCATGCGATTCCCCTCCACACTCGTCAAGATCTTTTGACCCTTGGTTTCGGGCGTCAGTGTCTCAACTGTCTGGACAAATCGCATTTTGACGGATCGAAGGCCTGATAAGACCATCCGACAGGCCGGAGGTGACCGTAATTGGTCAGGAGCACACCCGGGCGTCGGGTAGAGTTCTCTCTGTCAGCAGGCGCCGCTAGCTCAGTTGGTTAGAGCAGCTGACTCTTAATCAGCGGGTCCGGGGTTCGAGTCCCTGGCGGCGCACGCAGAGTCAAGACCCCCTCACCGATGGTGAGGGGGTCTTGGTCGTTCTCGGCCATGCTCCGGTCGGCGAACTGCCGGGCGTGGCGGGCCGGTTCCCGGGGGTACGGGGAGGGCCTGCCGCGCGAGTGCCACGCGGGGCGGCGGGCGGGGCGGGCGGGCCGGGAGCGTGGAGCCGACTCGCGGCGCGCGGTCGTGAGCATCGTGACACGACGACCCTCTGGGCCGGGCGGCGCAGGGCCTCTACAGTGTCCGCAGCCTCGACCTCCCGCGGCGGCACCGGGCCCCTCCCGCGTCCGAGAGCCCTGCGGTGGAGGACCGGCCCGGTCGGCGGCGGCCGCGGGACGATCGCCGCCGACCGGGGCCAGGTCCGGGGGCCGCGCGGCGGGGCTGCGCCCGCGCTGCGGGCAGCCGGGCCCGCCGGTACGGTGCGCCCCCGTCACCTCTGCGTGGCCCCGCCCCCCGTCACCTCGGCGTGGCCCCCAACCCCCTGCCCCGCGCGGGCGCGCGCCTGCCCCGCCACACGGGCCGCGCCTTCCCGGCCGGGGCCGGGTGGGTGTCCGCGGCGGCGGGCGGTCAGGGGGTGGTGGCTGCTGTCAGGTAGGCCGAGACCACCACGTTGGCCGTGTACGTGTTCGCCCCGCGGTCGAAGGTGCCCCCGCACGTGATGAGGCGGAGCTCCGCCCGGTGCGGGTCCCGCGCCCCGTAGACCTTGCTCGCGTCGAAGGACTCCCGCGGGTAGACCTGAACGTCGTCCACCGTGAATTCGGCGACCGATCCGTCCGTACGGGTGATGCGGACCTTCGCGCCGGGGCGGGCCGCGCTCAGGCCGTAGAAGACCGCCGGCCGGGTCTCGGTGTCGACGTGGCCGACGAGGAGGGCCGGGCCCGCGGCGCCCGGCCGGGTGCCGGCGCCGAACCAGCCGACCGTGTGCGGCATCTCGTACGGCGGTGGATCGATCGCCCCCGTGCTGTCCAGGCCTCGCGCCACGACGGGCGCGGCGATGCCGAGGGACGGGATCTCGACCCGCCGGGGCGCGACGGGCGCGAGCGGGTCCCGCGCCGGGGGCAGCGGGACACCGAGCGGCCGGCCGACGGCGGCGATGTCCCCGGTGGTCGGCGCGGAGCTGCCCCCGGGGCCCTCGGCGACCTCGCGGCCCCAGAGCCAGAGCCCGAGCAGGAGCAGCGCCCAGGCCACGCCGGTGACGAGTCGCCCGGTGCCCGCCGGGCGGGAGCCGGACGGCGCGGTCACTCCGTACCCGACCCCGAGCCCGTACCCGCACCGCGTCGGCGGGAGCTGCGGAAGGCGACCGCCACGGCGGCGACGGCCGCGAGGCCGAGTCCGAGCAGGGTGTACGGGGTGCCGAGGCCGCTCTCGCTGGTGGTCTGGGCGACGCCGGGGGCGGCGGGGGCGGCGAAGGCGGCCGTGCCGCCACCACCCGCGCGGACCGGGGCGACCGGGCTCGCGTGGTGGGTCGGCTCGTGGGTCGGCCTGTAGGTCGGCTCGTGGGTCGGCCTGTGAGTCGGCTCGTGGGTCGGCTCGTGGGTCGGCTTGCGGGTCGGCTCGTGCGTGGGCTTCTGGCGCTCGACGCGCACGGTGCCGACGTCCGGGTGATCGTGGCCGTCGCAGGTCACGCTGACCTTGTACGTGCCGTTCTCGAGCCGGGTCTTGATCGTGGTGTCGCCGAACAGCGGCGCGCGACCGCCGTCCCGGCCGGTGAGTGCGGCTTCGGCGACGAACGCCGGGGACCTGGCCGCACCCGTCGTGCCCTTGCAGCCCTGGACGCGGACGTCGACGTCGGCGCCGGGCGAGGCGGTGGACGGGGTGACGGTGACCTTCACCCCGTCGTGGGCGTACGCGCTGCCGGCCGTGGGTGCCAGTACGAGTACGAGGGCCGCCCCTGCGGCACGGAGAGCAATGGAACCTGAACGCATCGTGACCTCCTGATACTGGCAGGGTCACCCGGATCGGGGCTTCTCGCATCCGCAGGGGGGCCGGCGGCGGCCGCTACACCCGGTCGACGATGTCCGCGATGGACTTCACGATCGTGGACGGCCGGTACGGGAAGCGGTCGATCTCGGCCTCGCCGGTCAGCCCCGTGAGGACCAGGAAGGTCTGCATGCCCGCCTCCAGGCCCGCCAGGATGTCGGTGTCCATCCGGTCGCCGATCATGGCGCTCGTCTCGGAGTGGGCGCCGATGGCGTTCAGGCCGGTGCGCATCATGAGCGGGTTCGGCTTGCCGGCGAAGTACGGCTCCTTGCCGGTGGCCTTCGTGATGAGCGCGGCGACGGAGCCGGTGGCCGGCAGCGGTCCTTCGAGGGAGGGGCCGGTCTCGTCGGGGTTGGTGCAGATGAAGCGGGCGCCGGCGTTGATGAGCCGGACGGCCTTGGTCATCGCCTCGAAGGAGTACGTACGGGTCTCGCCGAGCACCACGTAGTCCGGGTCGTGGTCGGTGAGGACGTAGCCGATGTCGTGCAGTGCGGTGGTCAGACCGGCCTCCCCGATGACGTACGCGGTGCCGCCGGGCCGCTGGTCGTCGAGGAACTTGGCGGTGGCGAGGGCCGAGGTCCAGATGTTCTCGACGGGGACCTCCAGGCCCATCCGGGCGAGGCGGGCGTGCAGGTCGCGAGCCGTGTAGATCGAGTTGTTGGTGAGGACCAGGAAAGGCCTCCCGGTCTCCCGCAGCTTCCTGATGAACGCGTCGGCGCCGGGGATCGGCACGCCCTCGTGGATGAGGACGCCGTCCATGTCGGTCAGCCAGGATTCGATCGGCTTGCGCTCTGCCATGGGTGCGGGACTCCTGCCGTGCATACGAGCGGTGTGCTGGGGGCGCCGCGACAGCGCTGTGGCGACGCCCCCAGCCTAGGCCCTGCCCGCCCGCGCAGGGCCTGTGTCGGGAGCCGTCACCTTGACCCCGGCGATCACCGGCGACGGCCTCGGTGGCACCGGCGGCGGCGAGCACGGTGCGTCGGGGGCTTTCCAGGGGCGTGCGGTGGACTCTCAGCTTCCGGTCGCGGACTTCCACGCGTCGACGTACGTCTTGAGGTTCTTGTCGATGTCCGCCCAGTCCGGCGCGAACACCTCGACGCCCTCCATCAGCCTGGCCAGTTCGATGGCATTGGCGTCGGTCGCCTTGACGTCCTTGCGGGCCGGGAAGCCGCCGCCGACCGCGCTGACCTCGCGCTGGGCGCCCTCGGTCAGCAGGAAGTCGAGGAGCTTCTTGCCGTTCTCGGTGTGCGGGGCCTTGTCCACCAGGCCGGCCGCGTACGGCAGGGCGAAGGTGGTGGGCCTGCCCGCGCCCTTGGCGGGGAACCATATGCCGAGGTTCGGCATGGACTTGGACTGGGCGAAGTTCATCTGCACATCGCCGTTGGCGACGAGGAGTTCGCCCTTGTCCACCTTGGGGGCGAGCTTGGAGGTGGAGGAGGACGGGCCGACGTTGTTGGCCTGGAGCCTCTTCAGGTACTCCATGGCCGGCTCCTGGCCGCCGAAGTCGTGCATCGCCTTGATGAGGACGGCGGTGCCGTCTCCCGCGACGCCCGGGGTGGAGTACTGGATCTTGTTCTTGAACCTGCCGTCGAGCAGCTCCTCCCAGGACGTGGGGGCCGCGGGGAGCTCCTTCTTGTTGTGGATGAAGCCGAAGTAGTTGTCGACGACCGAGGTCCAGGTGCCGTCGCTCGCCTTGCCGCCGCCGCCGACCTGGTCGGCGCCCTGCGGCGTGTACTTCTGGAGGAGGCCCTTGGAGCCGGCCTGCTGGATGAAGGGCGGCAGGGTGACGATGACGTCGGCCTGGGTGTTGCTCTTCTCGCGGAGGGCACGCTGCACCATCTCCCCGGAGCCGCCCTCCACGTACCTGACCTTGACGCCGGTCTTCTTCTCGAAGTCGGCGAAGACCTTGTCGTACCAGCCGTCGCCCGCCTCGCCCTTGAGGCCGTCGGCGCTGTAGACGGTGACGATCTTCTCGTCGGATGCGGCGGTGGAACCACCGCAGGCGGTGAGGCCCGCGGCGAGGACGAGGGAGCCGGTGACGGCGGCGATCGGCTTGGCGTATGTACGCATGACGTCGTTCTCTCCTGAGGATCTTCAGCGGAAGGAGGCCTTGGTGCGGATGCGGGAGACGGCGAGCAGGGCCAGCAGGGTCGTGGCCATGAGGACCACGGCCAGCGCCGATCCGGTGAACAGGGAACCGCGGTCGGTGGCCGTGAAGATGAGCACCGGGAGCGGCATCCAGTCCGGCGGGTAGAGCATCATCGTGGCGCTCAACTCGCCCATGGACAGGGCGAAGCAGAGTCCGGCGGCCGCGTTCAGGGACGGCAGCAGGAGCGGCAGCCTCACCCGGAGCAGGACGTACGAGGGTCGGGCGCCGAGACTGGCCGCCGCCTGCTCGTACATCGGGTCGAGCCGCCGGACCGCGGCAGACACCGACTGGTGGGCGAACGCCGTGACGAGCACGGTGTGCGCGAGGATCACGATCCAGCGTGTGCCGTTGAGGAGCACCGGCGGCTGCGAGAACGCGACGAGGACGGCCAGGCCGACGACCACGGACGGCACGGCGACCGGCAGCATGAACAGGGCGTCGAGGACCCTCTTCCCCTTCCTGCCGAGCGCGGCCCCGGCGAGCGCGGCCCAGGTGCCGACGGTCAGCGCGACCAGGCTCGCGGTGAGGGCCGTGACCAGGCTGGTGGTGAGGGCCTGGAGGGACTCCCCGCGGACGGCCGCCGCGTAGTGCTCGGTGGTCGGCCCGGAGGGGAAGGCGCCGGACCAGTTCGTGGAGAACGAGGCGGCGACGATCACCAGGAGCGGCAGGGCGAAGAGCGGGACGAACAGGACGGCGAACGTGACCCAGGCCGTCCACCTGCCCGTACGGCTATGCACCAGCACGGCGGCTCACCCCCCGGTAGAGGACGTAGAGGCCCACGGAGAGGGCGACGTCGACGACGGCGACGACACAGGCGGCCGCGTAGTCCGATTCGAGGATCGCCTTGCTGTAGACGAGCGTCGGAAGGGTCGTGACGCCCTTCGCCCCGGTGAAGAGGACGATCCCGAACTCGTTCAGGCACATGACGAGGACGAGGCTGCCGCCGGCGGCGAGCGCGGGCAGCGCCTCCGGCAGGATCACCTGCCGGACGATCCGCAGCGGCCGGGCGCCGAGCGAGGACGCGACCTCCAGCTGGGCCGTCTCCATCTGCGAGAAGGCGGCGAGCAGCGGCCGCATCACGAACGGGGTGAAGTACGTGATCTCGGCGAGGAGGACGCCCCACGGGGTGGCCAGGAACCGGAACGGACCCGAGGGGTCCCCGGTGACGTCCGTCCAGACGCCGTTGGCCATGCCGACCGTGCCGTAGAGGAACAGCAGGGCGAGCGTGACCAGGAAGGACGGGAAGGAGAGGAAGACGTCGATGAACTTCGACACCGCCTTCCCGCCGGGGAAGGGCACGAACGCGATCACGACCGCGAGCACGAGACCGAGGACGAGGCACCCGACGGTGGAGGCGACGGCGAGCCACACGGTGGTGACGAGGGCCTCGCGGAAGGACGCGGAGGCGAAGACGTCGCCGTACGCGCCGGGGGCCAGGGACTCCTGGACGACGAGCCCGAGCGGATAGAGGAAGGCGACGGCGAGCACGGCGACGGGGGGAAGCGCCCAGACCCAGGGCGGGACCGTCCTCCTCGGTGTGGGCACGTGTTCCGCGGGGGCGGTGGGGGCCCTCCCTGACGAAGGCCGCGGGAGAGCGGGCCCGACGCCCTCCGCGGGGTGCTCTTCGACGAGACCTGGAGCCCTATCGGCCATCGTTCACCCCCGCGGCCAGCAGCACCGCGTCCTCGGGCGCGAAGTGCAGCGTGACCTCGCTCCCGAGCGGCGGCGTCTCCGGCAGCTCCCGCACGTCCGCCTTCACCCGGTGCCCGCCCACCTCCACGTACAGCCGGTGTGTGGACCCCCGCCACTGGACCTCGCCGATCCGGCCCCGCAGCGGGTTGGGGCCGTCCCCGAGGCCGACGAGGTGCGGGCGTACGCAGAGCGTGGCCGCCGACCCGGGAGCCGCGCCGGAGACCGCGACCCTCAGCTCCGTCCCGTCGAAGACGACCCCGTCCCCGCCCACCGTCACCGGCAGCAGGTTCGCGTTTCCGACGAACGAGGCCGTGAACTCCGTGCGCGGCCTGCGGTAGAGGTCCTGCGGGGTGCCGCAGTCCTGGAGCCGGGCCTGGTCCATGACGGCGATCCGGTCCGCCAGGGTCAGCGCCTCGACCTGGTCGTGGGTGACGTACAGGATCGACACATCGGGCAACTCGCGGTGCAGGCGGGCCAGTTCGGCCAGCATCCCGGAGCGCAGCCGCGCGTCGAGCGCGGAGAGCGGCTCGTCGAGGAGGAGGACCTTGGGCCGGATGGCGAGCGCGCGGGCGATGGCGACGCGCTGCTGCTGGCCACCGGAGAGCTCCCGCGGGTACCGGTGGGCGTAGGACGCCATGCCGGTCATCTCCAGGGCCTCGGCGACCCGGCCGGGGATCTCGCCCTTGGGCACCTTCTGCGCCTTCAGACCGAAGGCGACGTTGGCGTCGACCCGCAGGTGCGGGAAGAGAGCGTACTGCTGGACGACCATGCCGATCCCCCGCTTGTACGGCGGAAGGCCGGTGACGTCGCGGTCGCCGATGAGCACCCGCCCGGAGGCCGGCCGCACGAACCCGGCGACGGCCCGCAATGCGGTGGTCTTGCCGGAGCCCGAGGGCCCGAGGAGGGCCATGACCTCACCGGGCTCGACGGTCAGGTCGAGCCGGTCGAGCACGGTGGTGCCGCCGTACGCGACGGACACGCCGTCGAAGCGGATGCCGCTGGTCATGCGTCCGACTCCCGGATCAGCGCGGGAAGTCCGGCGATCGAGGCGAGGACGTGCGTCGCGCCGTGCTCCTTGAGCGCCGCCTCGTCGTGCGCGCCGGTCAGGACGCCCGCGACGATTCCGGCGCCCGAACGGACCCCGCTGAGCATGTCGTACGAGGTGTCGCCCGCGACCACGAGCTGCCGGACGTCGTCCACGGCGCCGGTGCGGAGGAAGGCCGCGAGGACCATGTCCGGGTACGGGCGTCCGCGTCCGCCGGCGTCCGCCGGGCAGAGGGTCAGCTCGACCAGGTCCTGCCAGCCGAGTGCGTCGAGGACGGCGTCCTGGGTGATCCGGGCGAAGCCGGTGGTGAGGACCACCCGCCGGCCCTGGTCCTTCAGTTCGGCGATCGCCTCGGCCGCGCCGGGTATCGGGGCGATCCGGCCGCCGGAGACCAGTTCGCCGTAGGCCGCCTCGAAGGCGAGGTTGGCCTCCTGGGCGCGGGTCTCGTCGCCGCCGAAGAGGTGGCGGAAGACGGAGATCTTGGACTCGCCCATCGTGGCGCGGACATGGCCGATCATCGCGGCCGGGTCTTCGCCGAGACGCTCGGCTGCGGCGGTGAAGGCCTCCTCCACGAGGCCGCCGTCGGCGACGGTGGTGCCGGCCATGTCGAGGACGACGAGGTCGTGCCTGTGGTTGTGGTTGTGGTTGTGCTTACGGGTGTGGTGGTGCTCGTGGTTGCGGATGCGGTTGTGCTCGTGCTCGTGGTTGTCGGGGGTGCTCATGTGGTTCACCAGCCCAGTTCGTCTGCGGTCTTCTCGGCGATGGCGGGCGAGCAGGTCATGCCGCGGCCGCCGGGCCCGGTCACCAGCCACACTCCGTCGCGGACCCGCTGGCGGTGGACGACCCGTCCGGTGTCGACGCACTGCGCGTACACCCCGGCCCAGCGCCGCCTGATCTTCGGCAGCGGGCGGCCGAGGAAGGACTCGACGACGCGGGTGAGGTGCTCGTAGGGGTCTTCGAGGGTGTCGAAGGCGAAGGGGTGCTCGTACTCGTGGGTGTCGCCGATGGTCAGTCCGCCGTCCAGGCGCTGCACCATGAGGAGCTGCATCCTGTGGGCGGCGGCGGTCGGGTCCTGCGGCTGCGCGGCCTGGAGGGAGTCCAGGGCCTCGGAGGCGTAGGCCGGGTAGTAGCGGAAGGAGTCGGCGTCGGCGACGGAGGTGGTGAGCGCCTCGCCGAGGGGTTCGGTCTGCATCATCTGGAGCCGGACGCGGCGGACGGGTATCTCGCCGGCGACCTCGCGGACGAGGCCGGAGAGCCAGGCGCCGGTGCACAGGACGACGGCGTCGCCGCGGTGGACCTCGCCGCGGTCGTCGCGGACGGCGTTCTCGCCGACGACGTCGCGGACCTCGCGGTGGGGCAGGAAGGTGTACTTCCCGGTGGCGAGGAGGGCCTCGCGGAGCGCGAGCTGTGCGAGGCGGGGCTCGACGGCCGCGTCCCGCTCGCACCAGAGCGCCGCCTCGAACGCGCCGCGCAGGGCCGGGTTGACCGCGCGTGCCTCGTCGGGCGTCAGCAGCTGGTAGCCGCGGGCGGCGGCGTCGGGGCGGGCCACGGCGGCCTCGGCGACGGCGAGCTCCAGCTCGTTCCGTACGGGGGTGAGCGAGCCGATGGCCCGGAAGCCGAGGCCGGGGACCCGGGCGCCGATGCCCTCCCAGAGTTCCCGGGCGCGCAGGGCGGTGTCCAGCTCCTCCCCGCCCGCCCGTCCGCTCACCCAGATCTGGCCGAAGTTGCGGAGGGATGCTCCGCGCGCCTCGGCCTCGCGCTCGACGTGTACGACCTCATGGCCGCGTTCCACTGCGTGCCAGGCGTGCATGGTTCCCACCACGCCGGCTCCTACGACGATCACCTTCATGCCGTCGACGGTCCTGGGAACGGGTGACCCGGACGGGGCGGGTGGGCGACGGGACGGTGAACGGCCCGACAAGCTTGGACCAGACCCGTTACCTTCTCGTGATGCAGGTGGGGGGTGGAGTGTGAGGGTTCTCGGCGTCAGGACCGCCGCCAGGCCCCTCGATCGGTCCGCCGGCCGGGACCCCGATCGGCTCCGATCGGCCCCCTCGGTCAGCCCCGCTGTCCCAGATGCGCGGTGAAGCTGAACCGGTCACCCCGGTAGAGGGTGCGGACCCGCTCCAGGGGCCGCCCGGCGGTGTCCCGGGAGATGCGGTGGAGCAGCAGCATCGGCAGTGCCGGCGGGGTGCCGACGAGGAGTGCCTCGCGGGGTGTCGCGAGCACCGTCTCGATGCGCTCGTCGGCGTCGCCGAAGGAGATGCCGAGGCGGTCGTGGAGGTAGGAGTAGAAGGAGGAGTCCGGGTCGAACTCGGTGTCCAGGCGCGGGGCGCGGGCCTCGGAGACGTACGTGCTCTCCAGACCGACCCGCTCGTCGTCGGCGAGGAGCACGCGCTCCATGTGCCAGACGGGCTCGCCCCGGTCGGCGCCCACCTCGGGGGCGAGCGCCTCCGGGCAGGGGAACCGGTCGAGCGAGACGAGGGTGCGGCCGGGGCGGAGGCCCTGCCGGCGGACGCCCTCCGTGTAGCTCGCGAGCGAGAGGGGCTGTTCGAGCTTGGGGCCCGCGACGACCGTGCCCCGGCCCTGGCGGCGAAGGCGCCCCTCCAGGAGGAGTTCGCGCAGCGCCTGCCGGACGGTCTCGCGGGACACCTCGTACCGGACGGCGAGGTCGCGCTCGGTGGGCAGCAGCCCGCCCTCCCCCAACTCGTCGACCATCAGGGCGAGTCTGGCCTTGACGGCGTAGTACTTGGGCACGCGGCCGTGCTCCGGGATGCCGGAGTTCACGGGGGCGCCCGGGGCGCCGGGGGCGTTCTGGTAGTTCACCGGGGGATGGTCGCAGACGGGGATGAACGGGAAGGTGTACGCGGCATGACTCACCGATGCCGGGAGCGGCGGGCGGCACGGAAGAGGACGGCGCCCAGGAGGAGGAGGCCGGCCGCGAGGGGCGCCAGGAGCTTGGCATGCTCGCCCGACTCCCTTCCCGTGCGGGCGAGTTCGTCGTCCGGGCCGGCGAGTACGAGGTCTCCCGGGGCCTCGGCGGTGGAACCCGGCGGGCGGGGCGTCGACCCGGGGGGTCGCGACGGGGCGACCGGGGCGGGCGTGCCGGATGTGTCAGGTGCGGGCTCGTCCGCTCCCGTGGAGCGGTCCGGGTCGGCGGGCACCACGGTCAGGCGGTAGTCGCCGGACTCGCCGACCCAGTCGCCGTCGACGCCCCGGCGCTGGACGACCGCGGCGTTCACGACGACCTGGTCGGGGGCGGTCTCCGCGCGGAAGCCGAGCCGTACGGGGACGGTGAGGGTCCCGCCCGCGGGCACCATGAAGCCTTCGAAGCCCTCCGGGCCCTCGGACGCACCGGAACCGCCGGATTCCTCGGATCCGGCGAACACTCCGATGTTCTCGGCCTGTTCGGTCGCCTCGAAGGTCACGGGCCGCCAGCGCGCCGCCCCGGCGTCGTAGAACTCGAACCGGATCTGCGCGGGCTTCAGCACCTGCCGCTCGTCGGTCAGGACGAGCACGGGGTGGATGCCCGAGCAGGTGGCGTCGGTGGTGTTGGTGAGGTCGAGCTTCCACTCGTGGAGGGGGCCTCCGGCGGCGTAGTCCACCGGGCCGCCGTGGATCCGGGTGTCGAGCGGGAAGGCGGAGCCGGAGGGGGTGCCGCAGGTGGGCGCGGGGGGATCGGGAGCGGGGACGTCGGGGGCGGCCTGCGCCGGGGCGGGGGCCGTCGCGGGGGGCACCGAGGGGGCCGGCGGTGCGGTCAGGGCGGGGGACGCCAGGGCCAGGTGGGCCGTCGCGGTGACCGCCAGCGCGGCCGCCGCGGTCAGGGCGCGGGGGCTGCGCGGTCGGAGGGGGGCGGATGCCATGGGGACGGGCCTTTGCTGCTCGCGGACGTACGGGTCGGCCGCGACGCTGCCATGCCGTGGGGGCGGGGGCCGGGCAGCGACACCGCGTCCGCCCCCGGACGGCCCGGCCGATCCGCCCGATCGGCCTACTGTCGTACGTACGTCTTTGCGCCTTTTCGCCTTTGCGCCTTTTCGCTTCTTCGTCTTTGCAGCTCTGCCTACTTGCCGAAGATCGGGGCGAGGATCAGCCACGCGGCCCCGTCCGCCACCGCGTCCCGCTCCCCCGCCACGCCCACCGGGGCCGTCAGGCCGAGCCCGGCGAGGACCTCCCGCACCCCGCCCGCGAACACCTCCGGCGCGGCGAGGACCAGCCGGCCGCCGAGCAGGACCTCGTCGATGTCGAGGAGCCGTACGACGTTGGCCGCGCCCGCGCCGAGGATGCGCGCGGCACCGGCGTCGTCGCCGCGCCCGACCGCCGCGAGGCACAGGACCTCCAGGCAGCCGCGCCCGCCGCAGCCGCACGGGGGCCCGTCGAGCTGCACGGTCTGGTGCCCGAGTTCGCCGGCGCCCGTCCTGTCCCCGCGGAGCGGCGCCCCGCCGAGGACGAGGCCGGCACCGAGCCCCGTACCGAGGTGGACGTACGCGAAGGAGCCGGGGGCGGCGGGGCGGACGGCGAGCCCGAGGGCGGCGGCGTTGGTGTCCTTGTCGAGGACGACGGGCAGTCCGAGGCGCCGGGCCAGTTCCTCGCGGACCGGATGGCCCTCCCACTCGGGGAAACCGGTCACCCGGCCCGGAACTCCGGCGCGATGGTCCAGCGGCCCGGGCATGGCGACCCCGACGCCCAGGACGGGGGCGAGGACGGGTCCGGCGGCGGGTCCGGGGTCGGCGGTGGTGGTGGTGGCGGGGTCGGCGACGGGGTCGGTGTCGGCGGTGGTGGTGGCGGGGTCGGCGACGGGGTCGGTGTCGGGGTCGGGTTCGGCGGCGGTGTCGCAGGCGGCCGTCCCGGTCGCCCCGGTCGCCGCCAGGGCCCGCACTTCCTCCGTCACCGCGTCCAGGACGGGCCCCGCGCCCGCCCCCAGGTCCAGGGCGCGCGTGCGCCGGGCGACGACCGTGCCCGCGAGGTCGGTGAGGAGCGTGGTCAGCTCGTCGCGGTCGAGGTGGACCCCGACGGCGTATCCGGCGGTGGGGACGAGCCGCAGGACCGTGCGGGGTTTGCCGCCGGTCGAGGCGCGGTGGCCGGCCTCGGTGGCGAGGCCCTCGGACCGGAGCCGTGCGGTGATCTTGCTGACGGCCTGCGGGGTGAGCCCGGTCCGCTCGGCCAGCTCGAGGCGGCTGATGCCGGTCTCGCCCGCAGTGCGCAGCAGGTCGAGCACGAGCGCCGCGTTGGGGCTGCGCAGGGCCGGCAGGTTCACTCCACCACTCCGATCAGGTCCGTCTCCACCTGCCCATTGTCGCTGCCGCTTGCACTTTGGCAACACCGTTGCTTAAGTGAGGTACATGACTGGCACCCCCCGCACCCCCCTCCGCGTCGGCCTCGTCGGCTACGGCCTCGCGGGCTCCGTCTTCCACGCCCCGCTGATCGCCGCGTCCGACGACCTCGTCCTCGCCGCCGTCACCACCGGCAACCCCGAGCGCGCCGCCGAGGCCCGCGCCGCCCACCCGGGCGTCCGGGTGGTGGCCACCCCCGAAGAGCTGTGGGCGGACGGGGCGGCGGACGAGCTCGACCTGGTCGTCGTCGCCTCCCCCAACAAGACGCACGTCGCGATCGCCACGGCCGCCCTCGAGGCGGGCCTGCCGGTCGTCGTCGACAAGCCGCTGGCCGGGACCGCCGCCGAGGCGCGCGCCCTCGCGGCCCTCGCCGAGGAGCGGGGCCTGCTGCTCTCGGTCTTCCAGAACCGCCGCTGGGACAACGACTTCCTGACCCTCCGCCGGCTCGTCGACGAGAAGGCGCTCGGCGAGGTCCAGCGCTTCGAGTCCCGCTTCGAGCGCTGGCGTCCGCTGCCCAAGGGCGGCTGGCGTGAGTCCGGCGCGCCGTCGGAGATCGGCGGCCTGCTCTACGACCTGGGCAGCCATGTCGTCGACCAGGCCCTGGTCCTCTTCGGCCCGGTGGTCTCCGTGTACGCCGAGTCGGACGTCCGCCGGCCGGGCGCCGAGGCCGACGACGACACCTTCCTCGCGCTCACCCACGCGAACGGCGTCCGCTCGCACCTGTACGTGAGCGCCACCACCGCCCAGCTGGGCCCCCGCTTCCGGGTACTCGGGCAGCGCGCGGGCTTCGTGAAGTACGGCCTCGATCCGCAGGAGGCGGCCCTCCGCGAGGGGCTGCGCCCGGTGCCGGGCGCGGCGTGGGGCGTGGAGCCGGAGGAGCTGTGGGGCCGGCTCGGCTCCGGCGAGTCGCCGCTGACCGGCGGCGGGACCCCGGTCGAGTCGCTGCCGGGCGACTACCCGGCGTACTACGCGGCCGTCGCCGCCGCCCTGCGCGGCACCGGCGAGAACCCGGTGACGGCCCACGAGGCCGCGGCCGCGCTCGACGTCCTGGAGGCGGCGAAGCGGTCCGCCCGCGAGGGAATCACGGTGACGCTGTGAGCGCCCAGGACGTGAGCGATCTGGAGGCGCAGGAGGCCCGGCTGGTCCTCCCCCGCTTCACGTACGAGGACGCCTGGGCGCTCGGGAGCCTGCTCGTCGGCATGGCGCGCGAGCGCGGGGCGCCGGTGGCGATCGACATCCGGCGCGGGCCGCAGCAGCTCTTCCACTGCGCGCTGCCGGGGTCGAGCGCGGACAACGACGCCTGGATCGACCGCAAGCGGCGGGTCGTCGAGCGGTACGGCGTGAGCTCGTTCCTGGTCGGCGCGCGGTTCCGCGCCAAGGGGACGACCTTCGAGGCGTCCTCGCGCCTCGACCCCGACCGGTACGCGGCGCACGGCGGCGCGTTCCCGGTCGCGGTCGAGGGCGCGGGGGTGATCGGCTCGGTCACGGTCTCGGGACTGCCGCAGGCCGAGGACCACGCCATGGTCGTCGAGGCGCTGGAGCGCCTGCTCAGCTCGTACGCCTCCGCCGCCGGCTGACGAGGACGAGCGCGCCGCCGCCGAGGGCGAGACCGACGGCGGTGGCGCCCATGACGAGGTTCCCGGTGCCGGCGCCGGTCTCGGAGAGTTCGCCGTCGGGGCCGTGGTGGCCGCCGCCGGAGTCTCCGTACCCGCCGTCGCCGCCGGTGCCGCCGTGGCCGCCGTCACTGCCGCCGTTCGCCGACCCGCCGGTCGTGGGGTGGGTGTGCGTGTGCGTGGGGGTGGGCGTGGGATCGGTCGGGGTCGGTGTCGGGTCCGTGGGAGTCGGCGTGGGTTCCGTCGGGGTCGGTGTCGGGTCCGTGGGCGTGGGGGTGGGCTCCGTGGGGGTCGGCGTCGGGTCCGTGGGAGTGGGGGTCGGATCCGTCGGCGTCGGCGTGGGGGTGGGCGTGCTGCCCCCGCAGGACGGCAGGTCGCCGTTGAACGGATAGGCGTGGAGCTCCTGGCCACCGCCGCCGGTCCGCTCCGAGGCGTGCGTCAGGTTTCCGGTGGTGAAGAAGCGGCCGTTCATGCCCGGCATCGTGATCGTCGTCGTGCTGGCCTGGTTGCCGACCAGGACGCTGCCCGCGAACTGTGCCGTGCCCTCGAACGTGACGGTGGTGGCGTCGGGGAAGTTCCAGAGCACCCGCTCGCGCAGCCCGTCCGGCAGCTGGTTGATGTACGTGTCGACGGTGCGGTCGGCGCCCAGGAGGTTGACGAGGACGGTCGCGCCGGCCGGGATCCTTTCGAAGCGGATGCCCTGCTGGCGGCCGCCCATGGTCTCCAGGTCGAACGCGACGTTGAAGACCTGGAGCTTCGACGTGCCGTCACCTGTGAAGACGGTCTCGCTGTTGTTGTTGACGGCGGTTCCGGTGGCGGCGCGGGAGGCGCCGTTCACGTACGCGTAGCAGTGGCTGGCGTCGGCGAGCCGGTCGCGGAGCGCGGCGTACGGGGCGGCGGCGCCGGCGGTGTGCACGGCGGGCGGGGCGACCGTGCCCGAGAGCGCGCCCCCGTACCGTACGACGCCGCTGACCGAGCCCTCCTCGGCGAGCAGGCGCTGGCCGGTGGCGACCGTCAGGTCCTTGCCGACGGTGAGGAAGTCGGTGCCGTTGTCCGGCGGGACGCGTGAGCCGACGCCCGCGACGCCGACGTTGTAGACGCTGGAGGCGCCGGCGCGCTTCCTCATGTCGAAGCCGCCCAGGACCACGACCTTGCCCTCGGCCTCGGCGGCGGCCTCGCGGACGAGCATGTCGCCGCCGACGTAGACGTTGATGTTGTTGTCGCGGTGCGTGACGGTGCCGCTGCCGATGTCGGGATAGGTGCCCGTCGGACAGGTGCCCGGGAGGCAGGGGCCGAGCCCGCCCGGCAGCGGGTCCGCCCAGCCGTTGACGGCGAGCGCGCCGACGAGGGCGGTGGCCGCGACGGTGGAGGCGGCGATGACGGCGAGACGGCGCCGGTCGCGTCCGCGCTGGTGCGCGGTGGGTGCCGACGGGTCGGGGCAGCGCGCTGCTGCCGGGGATTCCGGGGACTCCGACGATTCCAGGTGTTCCATATCCGGCAATATGCAAAAAAGGATATGGAAACGGCGACGCCCCACGCGGAGCGCCGCCGTTTTCCCGGAGGAAGGATGCAATCGGGGGTCAGGCGCTCTTGAGCTCCTGGCGCTGCCGGCCCAGGCCGTCGACCTCCAGCTCGACGACGTCACCGGGGCGCAGGTACGGCTTGGGATCCGGCTGCCCCATGGCGACACCGGCGGGGGTGCCGGTGTTGATGATGTCGCCCGGGTAGAGGGTCATGAACCGGCTGACGTACCGGACGACCTCGGCGACGGGGAAGATCTGGTCCGAGGTGTGGCCGTCCTGCCTGAGTTCGCCGTTGACCCAGAGGCGCAGGCCGAGCGCCTGCGGGTCCGGCACCTCGTCGGCGGTGACGAGCCAGGGGCCGAGCGGGTTGAACGTCTCGCAGTTCTTGCCCTTGTCCCAGGTGCCGCCGCGCTCGATCTGGAACTCGCGCTCGGAGACGTCGTGGGCGACGGCGTACCCGGCGACGTGTGCGAGGGCCTCCTCGTCGGTCTCCAGGTAGCGGGCGGTGCGGCCGATGACGATCGCGAGCTCCACCTCCCAGTCGGTCTTCACCGAGCCGCGCGGTACGAGCACGGTGTCGTCCGGGCCGACGACGGTGTCGGCGGCTTTGAGGAAGACGACGGGCTCCGCGGGGGTGGCCTGACCGGTCTCTGCGGCGTGGCCGTGGTAGTTCAGCCCGATGCACACGACCTTGCCGATCCGGCCGACGGGCGGGCCGAGGCGCAGCCCGGTGGCGTCGAGCGCGGGCAGCACACCGGCACCGGCGGCGGCCCGGACCCGGTCGAGGGCGGAGGCGTCGGCGAGCAGACTGCCGTCGATGTCGTCGACCAGCGCGGACAGGTCGCGAAGCGTCCCGTCCTGGTCGAGCAGGGCGGGACGCTCGGCTCCGGGCGGGCCGACACGCAGCAGCTTCATGGACTTCTCCCTGTGGTCGAGGCGGGCCCGGGAAAGGGCCCTGAGGTACCCCGGCCGATGGAGTGCGGCCATCGGAGGATTGGTCGATCCTCCAAGACAACAGGTCACTCTGCAAGACCCCGTTCAGCCACTGGACCCTTACGCGCGAGTAGCAAGCGGCGCGCGCCCCTTCTTCGCGCCCTTTTTGCGCCCCTTCGCCGCGCCCTTCGCCGCGCCCGTCGTCACACCCTTCGTCGCACCCTTCGTCGCGCCCTTCACCGCGCCCTTCACCGCGCCCGTCGTCACACCCTTCACCACGCCCTCCTTGTCTCCCTCCCTGTCGCCTTCCTTGCCGCCCTCCTTGTCGCCCCCAGCGGGGCGCTCGCGGAAGAGAAGGGTGCGTTCGACGGCGGTCCAGGTGGTGCTGGTGACGACGTACAGCGCGGCGGCGAGGGGGACGACGGCGACCGTGATCAGGGTCGCGAAGGAGAGCAGCGGCATCACCTTGGCGATGGCGCCCGCGCCCGGCGTGGGCTGGCCCAGGTCCAGGGGCTGGGCGGCGAGCTGCGCCTTCGTACGCCGGTACGTGTACGTGGCCACGGCGGCGACGAGCGCGAAGAGGACCAGGTAGACCCGGCCGGCCGGGCCGAAGGGGCCGCCGTGGGAGAGGGCGTCGGCCCAGTGGTCGCCGAGCGGGGCGGCGAGCAGGGTGTGCCCGGCCATCCGGTCGCCGGCGAACAGGTGGTACATCAGCAGGAACGCGGGCGCCTGGAGCAGGCTGGGCAGGATCCCGGCGAACGGCGAGACCTTCTCCCGTGCGTGCAGCTCCGTCACCGCCTTCCGCAGCCGCTCGGGGTTCTTGGCGTGCTTCTTGCGGAGCGCGGCGAGCTCCGGCGCGATCCGGGTACGCGCCTTCTGACCGCGGGCGGAGGCCCGGGACAGCGGGTGGACCGCGAGCCGTACGAGCATGGTGAAGAGGACGATGGCGGCGGCCGTGGCGGTGGTGGCGAAGAGCGGTTCGAGCAGGGCGGCGAGCCGCTCCACCAGGGAGCCGAACGCGGAAAGGATGTCGGACATGGGGGAGCCCTCCGTGGGGTCTCGTCGTGCCGGGGAGATGTCGGTCTCGGCATGACGGATCCGCGTGAGGCAGGTCCGGTGTGGGGGTGCTCCTACGCGGCCGTCGGGAGGGGACGGCCGGGAGCGCGGGGTCTGCGACGCCCTGCGGCGTCGGGATCGCGCTGGGGCAGGAAGGCGGTGCGCCGCTCGCGGTCGCGGATGGCGGTGCGCACGGCGGTGGGCGGCACGGCCGGGGCCGTACGGGCTCCGAAGAGCGCGCAGACGACGGTGGTCGCGGCGAGCGCGACGGCGGCGGAGAGGCCACCACCGTCGGAGAGCAGCAGATCGGCGAGGGCGAGGAGGAAGAACAGCGGCGCGAGGACGCGCAGGACAAGGCTCCTGGTCGTCATTCCGCCACCCCCTCTCTCCCGTGACACGTCGTGTCGCACCGCATCCCGCGGTTTCTCACCGAGAGGACGTACGGAGCGGCGCAGGAGTTCCCGTACGCGGGCCGCGTTTCAGAGATGCGCGTGATCCAGGGCGACGAGGAGCCGGCGGGGCGCGAGCAGGGCGCGGCTGACCGGGTCCGCGGGGTCCCGGTCGAGCCCGTCGCCGGGTCGCATCTCGACGTCGGCGGGCGGTACGGGGACCCGGCAGGCCGGGCACTCGCCGTACGGGCCGAGTTCGGTGCCGCAGTCGGCGTGGTGGAAGTGGCGCACCGCCACGGCCCCGGGGACCTCGGCCCGCCCCCAGGCGCCGAGCGAGCGCAGGACGGGCCAGAGGGCGAGACCGCGGTCGGTGAGCACGTACTCGTCGCGCGGGGGCGACTCCTGGTACCGGCGCCTGTCGAGGACACCGGCCTCGACGAGGGCCTGGAGGCGGGCGGCGAGGACGGCGCGGGGCGCGCCGAGGTGCACGAGGAAGTCGTTGTAGCGGCGGACGCCGTAGAAGGCGTCGCGCACGACGAGCAGGGTCCACCGCTCCCCGATGACTTCGAGGGCGCGGGCGATGGAGCACTGCTGGTGGGCGTAGTCCTTGCCGAGAGCCATGGAATTCATCGTACCCAATCGAGGTTCAATGAATGAACCTTCCTGGTACCTTGGCCGTCCCGCACTGAGTTCGTTCACCGAACCGACCGGTGGAAAGGTCCCCGCCATGTCCCAGCCCGCATCCACCGCCCACACCCCCGCCCCACCCCAGGACATCCGCGCCCGCCCCCGCACCCGCCCCGGGGCCACGCTCGCCGTCACCGCCGCGGCCACCGCCGTCGCGCTGATGAACTACACGGCCCCGATGCTCACCCTCCCCGACATGGCCGCCGCGTTCGGCACCCCGGCCTCCGCCCGTGCCTGGCTGCTCAACGGCACCCCGCTCGGCCTCGCCGTCCTCCTCCTGGTGGCCGGCAGCCTCGCCGACGCGCACGGCCGCCGCCGGGTCTTCCTCCTCGGCACCCTCGCCCTCGGCCTCACCACCGCCACCGGCGCCTTCGCGGGCTCCACCGCCACCTTCACCGCGGCCCGGATCGCCCAGGGCGCGGCGAGCGCGGCGGTCCTCGCGGGCAGCCTCGGCCTGCTGGCCCAGGCGTACCCGGCCGGCCGGGACCGGATCAGGGCGACCGGGATCTGGGGCGCGTCCGTCAGCGCCGGCATCGCCCTCGGCCCGCTCCTCGCCGGCGCGCTGAGCCTGGTGGACTGGCGGCTCGCGTACGAGGTCCTGGGCGCGGCGGCGCTGGTGATCGCGGCGGCGGGGACGCGGCTGCTCCCGACCGACGGGGCGGCGGAGAAGGCCGCCGGTCCGGGCGCCCGCCCCGACATCGCGGGCGCGACCGCCCTCGGCCTCTCCCTGGCGGCCCTGCTCACCGCGCTCACCCTCGGCCGGGACGGCTGGCTGCGCCCCCAGGTGGGCCTCCTGCTGCTCGCCTCCGTCGCCCTGACGGCGCTGTTCGTGCTGGCCGAGCTCCGGAGCCGTACGCCCATGGTGGATCTGGCGCTGCTGCGGCGGCCGGCGTTCCTGGCGTCGACGCTGGGGGCGCTGTTCACGGGCCTGGCGGTGATCGGCCTGTTCAGCGTGGTGCCGGCGCTGCTCCAGAGCGGTGGCGGGGCCGCGAGCGGGGCAGGTGCCGGGATGTCCCCGCTGGGCGCGGCCTGGCTGTTCGTGCTCTGGTCGGGCACGGCGTTCGTCGTGGCCCTGCAGACCCGCCGACTCGCGGGCCGCCTCTCCGCCCCCTACCAACTGACCCTGGGCTTCGTCCTGTCGGCGGCCGGTGTCCTGGCCCTGCTCGGCGGCCTGGAGGGCCCGGCCGACTCCTGGCCCCGCCTCCTCCCGGGCCTCCTGGTGGCGGGCGCGGGCAGCGGCCTCCTGAACGCGGCCCTGCCGCGCCTCGCCGTCGACTCCGTACCGCCGGAACGCGCCGCGATGGGCTCGGGCGCCAACAACACCGCCCGCTACATCGGCTCCTCGGCGGGCGTGGCCCTGATGCTGGCGCTGGCGACGGCGGGCCCGGACACGGCGGTCCTGGCGGCGGCGGCACTGGCCCTGACGGGCGCGGGACTCACGCTGACGCTCGGCCGACGGCAGCGTCCGTGAACTCCTCGCGTGCGAGCACGTCCTCGTCCGCGCGCCGGTCATCGCGCTCGCGCGGCCCGTACAGACTGACGACCGCGCTCACCAGCAGGTTGACGACGAGGGCGAGCAGCCCGGCGTTGACGCCCCACAGCGGATCGTTCCCGGAGAACACGAGCACGCAGACGATCACCACCCCGACCACGAGCCCGCACACCCCACCCACCACCGTCATCCGGCGCCACACGAGCCCCAGCAGCAACAGGGGCAGGAGCTGGGCCATCCCCTCGTACGAGATGAGGGAGAGACGGACCAGGGTGTTCGGCGCGGTGTACGTCATGAGGAGCGCGAGCGCCCCCGCGACGACCACGACGAACTGCGACAGCCCCTTCTCACGGGCCCGCAGCCGGGGCACGAGACTGAGCACGCTCCGCCCCCACATGGTGCCGATGACCAGCATGAACACGGCCATCGGCACGATCGAGGAGAGCGCGGCCGCGACACCGACGATCCCGACGGCCCAGGCGGGCAGGGCGTCGGTGACCAGCTTGAACAGCGCGAGGTTCGACTCGGCGCCGACGAGCCCGGGGACGACGAAGAGAGCGGCGGTGCCGAGGAGCATGGGGACGAAGAGCAGAACGTTGTACGCGGGCAGCCAGACGGCGTTGCGGCGGAGGGTGTCGGCGTCGCGGGCGCCGAGGTAGCCGGCCACGGTGGTCGGGAAGATGACGACGGTGAGGGAGTTGAGCACCGTGGTGGAGGCGAACCAGCCGACCCCGTACCCGCTCTCCTCGCCGCCGTGCCCGGGCAGCGTCAGCCACTCGCCCTTCTCGTCGACGAGCCGCCCGAAGAAGTCCCCGAACCCGCCGAAGTAGTGCAGGGGCACGTACACGAACAGGAACGCCAGCGTGAGCACGACGAGGGCGTCCTTGAGCACGGACACCCAGGCGCTCCCCCGCAGCCCGCTGACCACGACGAACGCCGTGGTGACGGCGAAGGCGAGGAAGTAGGCGAGATCGAGACCGATGGTCCCGTACGAGATCGTGGAGACGACCACGCCCATGCCGGTGATCTGAAGCTGGATGTACGGCAGCAGGAACACGGTCGCGAGGACGGCCACCGCCGCACCGAGCCAGGGCCGGCGGTACCGGTGGGCGGCCATGTCGCTGAGGGCGACGAGCCCGTGCTTGCGGGCGTACCCCCAGAGCATGGGCCCGACGACGTAACCCACGGCGTAGCCGCAGGACATGTAGGCCACGACGTAGAGCACCGGGGCGCCGTAGTTGTAGCCCCAGCCGGCGGCGCCGAGGTAGCTGAAACTGGTGTACCCCTCCCCCGCCATGAGCACCCAGATGAAGACGGGCCCGAGCGAACGCCCGCCGACGGACCAGGCGTCGAGCCCACCGGTCTGATGCCGGCGCACCGCGAGGAGCCCGAGAACGACGGTGAGCACCATGAACGCGCCGAAGACGGACACGGCGACGGCGGCGGAACTCACGACCGGTCCCCCCGCCGGGCGAGGGCGACGGCGACGGGGGTGACGAGGGTCGCCCCGAACAGCCAGAGCACGAACAGCGGCACCCGGTTCACGAACGGCAGCGCGATGACGAACAGGAGGTACGGGAGGAGGAGCCACAGCAGATGGGGCCGACGTCTGATCACCCGGCCGAGCCTAACTACGCGACCAGCCTGGCCCAGACGACCAGCCGATAGACGCTGCTGAACTCGGGGGTGCAGGTGGTGAGGGTGAGATAGGAGCCGGGGGCGTCGTACCCGTACGAGGGCTTGACGATCGACCGCGGGACGGCCCGCACGACCCCGACGTCACGGGGAGCGGTGCGGGGCAGGATCTGGTCGACGCGATAGGTGTACGTGGCGCCCCGGGTCCGCACGGAGATGACATCGCCCTCGGCGAGCCGGTCGAGGTACCGGAAGGGCTCGCCGTGGGTGTTGCGATGCCCGGCGAGAGCGAAGTTCCCGGTACGGCCGGGGGCGGCCGTACCGGGGTAGTGCCCGACGTACCCCCTGTCGAGGACGGACCGCTTGGAGACGCCGTGGGCGACGGGGACGGTGAGGCCGAGCCGGGGGATACGGAGGACGGCGAAGGGGGAGGAGGGCGCGGCGCCGGGCCCGGCGGGGACGGGATCGCCGGAGAGGGCCGCAGAGGGGACGACGGTGTCACCGGAGGGAGCACCGGTGGGATCAACGGTGGGGTCACCGGTGGGATCACCGGTGGGCGAGGAACCACCGTCACCAGGGGTGGCGCCGGGGACGGGGGGAGAGATGTCCCACTCGCGCTCAAGGACACGCACCTGCTGAAGGGCCTCGACGCGGGCCTGCCGGTTGGTCCACCAGAGCTGATGCACCACGAGCAGCAGAACGACAACGCCACAGGTGACGACCGTCTCGGCAGCCACCCACAACACACGCGCACCGGTACGGCGCCGCCCCCGCGACTGGACGACGACCGGCACCCGCTGCCCCACCCTGGCCCGCACGCGGGGCACGATAAGCGCTGAGGCGCCAACTCTCCAGGCCCGTACAGCAGTACGGTGGAGAGCATGCGCCCCGACACGCCTGCCGCCCACGCCACCGAAGCCGAGCGCCTGCTGCGCACGGCAGCGCAGTACCCGGGAGACCGGGAACCCCTGCATCTCCAGGCCGCGGCACACCTGGAACTGGCGGGCGACCGCCAGGCAGCGACGGCCCTGTACGACACGCTGCTCTCCTCCTCCCCCGCGAACCCGCTCCTGATCAGGTCGCTGAAGGCGGCGAACCTGTGGGAGTACGGCCACGAGGCGGAGGCCCGCGCGATCATCGAAGGCGTCCGGAGCGCACGGCCGACGGACGCGGCACCGTGGCAGATCGCGGCGGAGACGCTGGAGGCCCACGACGAACTGGAGGCGGCGGAGCAGACGCTGACGGAAGCGGCGACGCTGCTGGTCACGTCGGCGGAACTCCCCCACGCGACGCAGTCGCTCCTCATGACCCGCCACCGCGTCCGCCGCATGCTCGCCCTGCCGCACGACGACTGGGACGACCAGGCGGACCGCCTGCACACGGCGGCCGTCCCGCTGGACGAACTCCACGACCCGAAGCGCCTGTGGTCCCTGGGCTCGGAGGACCCGGCGGAACTCCAGGCGGAGATCGCCCGCCTCCGCTCGGAACTGGGCACCTACCGCACGGCCCTCTCCCGCCCGTTCCCGGTGGCGGTCCTGCACTGGCCGGAACCGGAACTGGACGAGCTGCTCGCGGCGTACCCGGAACTGGAGGCGGAGTACCCGACGTACCGCGCCCACCTGACGGACATCGAGGCCTCCCTCCGAGAACTCGCCCAGGCGGGCACCCAGAACCTGGGCATCGTCCGAGCCACGGTCCCCTCGTACGAAGCCTTCGCGGCCTCGGAATCCACCCACCCGTCGAACGCGGACCTGCTCCCGCAGTACGCGACGACCCTGGCGGCCCGCGGAAAGGCGACGGCCTGGCCGCCGGTCTGGACGGACCCGTGCTGGTGCGGCTCGGAACGGGAGTACGGGGAGTGCCACGGGGGCTCGAAGCAGGGCTGATGTAGGTCTACCCAGTTCTCGCACCTTCAGGTCACGTGGTTCCGCAACCCCGGATCACCGGACGATGTCGCGCTTCACGCACGCAGCCTCGCGACAACCCGGCATGGCCGGCGACCGGCACCTTCGTCCACCACACCATCGCCGTCCAGCGCGCCGCCTGGCTTCGGGTGGGGTGGCGCATGGGGTGGGCCGGGTGTGTGGGCTTCTGGTGGGACCGCCCTCTTTCCGAGAGTCGCTCCTTCCGGTGGTGCGTCAAGGGCGCTCCTTCGTCGCGTCGCTGCGCGATGGCCTTCGGCCACCCTTGACCCACCACCTCCAGGAGCGAAGACACTCTCGGAGGGCGGTCCAGGGGGCCGGGTCCACGCCGGGCTTCGGGCAGTAGTCGGCGTCGGCTTGCGTGTGCCGGTCGGTGGGTGGGGGCTTGGTTTGCGGCCGGGGCCGGTGGGCTTCCGTCGGTGGGTTCGGGGTGCGCGGTTGTTGAATGGGGCGGTCGGGCACGGCTTAGCGAGTCGCGGTCGCACGTGGTGGGGCTTCAGGCCCCGCTGGTCACTCCCGGTGGGTGGTAGGCGTGGGGAACTGCGCGCTACTCCGAGTAACACCCCCCGGCTTAAGCCTCATTGGGGACCAATCGCCCTTTTCGGGCGATGAATCTGCACGAAACTCACGCCGACCGCTCCTCACCACCCACCGGGGGTGACCAGCGGGGCCTGAAGCCCAGCCCGAGGACGGCGGTCGGCCGCTAAGCCGAGCCGGGCCGCCCCATTCAACGACCGCCCACCCAGAACCGACCGACAGAGGCCCGCCCCGCCCCGCTGCGAACCAAGCCCCCACCCACTCACCGACAGCCGCAAGCGGCGAGCGGCCACTGCCCGAAGCCCCGCGTGGCCACGCCCCTCGGCCGCCCTCCGAGTGTGTAAAGGCGGCCTCCGGCGCCGGGTCAAGGGTGGGCGCAGCCCATCGCGTAGCGACGCCGGAGGCGCCCTTGACGCGGTGGTGGAGGGCGCCACACTCGGAAAGAGGGCGGCCGCGCCCGAGGTGGGACTGGCGGCCGGGCCTGTTGGGCCTCGCCTTCACCCACACGAGCGCTCTTCGATCAACGCGCCCGTCCGCGCGCGATCCGTGCGCTACGTTCGCGCAAAACGGCCCCCGCCGATGGTTGCACCCATCTGCGAGGGCCTGAACCACTAGTGGAAAAGGCCTCCACCGTGATCTACCGGCACTTTAACGCGCCCTCCCGTGCCTTCAGTCAGTTCTCGCACGAGATCATTCGGCATCCTCGGCTCAGTTCCGATGCCGTTCGACTCCTGACCTGGCAGCTCTCCCTCCCGCAGGACGCGCGCGAGTCCCTTTCCGCGACCGCCCGGCGTGCCCGGATCGGGGGATGCGCCTTCACCCGCGCCAAGCGGCAGCTCAAGGAGGAGGGGTTCGTGCACGAGCGGCGACTTCAGGGACCCGGTGGGCGGTGGGCCACCCAACAGCTCGTCTCCAGCACTCCGTTGACCTCCGGCGAGGCCGCCAAGCTCCTTGCCCGGACACCCCTCCCCGCCTGTACGGACCGCGTCACCCCGCAGGTCGTACCGAGTCACCGGAATCCGGCCGCCGGTGGGCCGACCACCCCGCCCGCCGACCGTCATCCAGATGAACACCTGGGGAAAGACACCTCCCACCCTCCGGCCGAACCGGCCGAGACCCCCCAGGCCCCCCAGACCGCCCAGACCGCCGACGGCCCACCCGCCAGCCCCCACATCGAGGACGCCCGCGCCCTCGTCGGGGCGCTGCACCTGCTCTCCCCCGCCCTGCGGCACATCCCACCCGGCATGCGCGACGAACTCGCCCGCCTCGCCGCCCGCTGGCTCGACGCCGGGCACTCGTCCGCCGACGTCCACGAGCACGTCCTCCGTGGCCTGCCCGGCGCCGGGACGCCCGTTCACCGACCCGGTGGCCTCGTCCGCTATCTCCTCCGCGACGTCCCGCCCCGCACCCTTCCGGCCCCGCCCCCGCCCGCCCCCACCCGCGTCCGGCTCTCCGTCCGCCTCGAAGGCACACGTGAGTGCACCGGCCACCACATCCAGCCCATGCTGTTCCGGCCGCTCGCCGACGAGACCCTGTGCGCCGAATGCGCCACCCTCACCCGCCAGGAAGGACGCTCGCACCCCCTCGTAGGCTCGAACCCGTAGAAGACCGCCCCGACCGGAAGGCCCCGTCATGCCCCGCATCCCCTCCCCCGTCGTAGCCGCCGCCGGGCTCGTCGGTGGTTATGCCGTTGCCCGGTGGACCAAGAAGCGGCCCCTCGGGGGTGTCGTGCTGGCCGGGGCCGGGGCCGTTGCCGCTCGGGAGTGGCAGCAGGTGGGTGGCGGCAAGGTGGCTGCCGGGCTCGGGGCCGCCTACGTCGCCGCGTTCGCCGGGTCCCACCCGCTCGCCAAGAAGATCGGTGCCTGGCCCGCGGTGTTCTCCGTCGCCGGCGGCATGGCCGCCGCCTCCTGGGCCGTCACCCGCGGGAAGTAGCGGCCGCCGACCGGAAAGCGCCGGACCGGCGCGCCCCCTCAGCCTCCCGCCGCGTGGCTCACCGTGTAGATCAGCAGGCCCGCCAGTGCGCCCACCACCGTGCCGTTGATGCGGATGAACTGGAGGTCGCGGCCGATGTTCGCCTCGATCTTCTTCGAGGTCTGCGTGGCGTCCCAGCCCGCGACCGTGTCCGTGATCAGGGACGTGATCTCGTACCGGTACGTCGTGACCACGTAGGCCGCCGCGTCCTCCGCCCAGCCCTCCACCTTCTCCTGGAGGCGGGTGTCCGTCGCCAGGCGGTTGCCCAGGGAGATCAGGGACGCGCGGGCGCGGAGGCGGAGTTGGCTGCGGTCGTCCTCCGCCGCCGCGATGATCAGGTTGCGGACGGAGGACCAGGCCGAGGCGATGATGTCCTGGACCTCCGGGCGGGCCAGCAGGTCCGACTTCAGGCGTTCGACGCGGGCCCGGGTGTCCGTGTCCGCCTGGAGGTCCGCCGCGAAGTCGGTCAGGAAGCGGTCGATCGCGCCGCGCGCCGGGTGGCCCGGCATGTCGCGCATCTCGGTCACGAAGCGGAGGAGTTCCTTGTAGACGCGTTCGCCGATGCGCTTGTCCACGAAGCGCGGTGTCCAGCCCGGTGCCCCGCCCTGCACGGCGTCCATCACCGAGTCGCCGTGGGTCACCAGCCAGTCGTGGGCCCTGGTGCACACGAGGTCCACGGCCCGGTGGTGCGCCCCGTCCGAGACGATCTTCTCCAGTGTCTTGCCGAGGCCCGGTGCGATCTCCGCCGCCTCCGCCCGCCGGGTGATCGCCTCGCCCACGACCGCCTGCACGTCCGAGTCGCGGAGGACGGTGAGCGCGCCCCGGAGAGCCGTCGACGCCTCTGCCGTGACCCGGTCCGCGTGCGCCGGGTCCGCCAGCCACCCGCCGAGGCGTCCCCCGATGCCGAGGGCCGCCAGCCTGCCCCGTACGACGTCTGCGGAGAGGAAGTTCTCTCCCACGAACTGGCCCAGTGACGCTCCCAGCTGGTCCTTCTTCGTCGGGATGATCGCCGTGTGCGGGATCGGCAGGCCCAGGGGCCGCCTGAAGAGGGCCGTCACCGCGAACCAGTCGGCCAGCGCGCCGACCATTCCGGCCTCCGCCGCCGCCGCGACGTAGCCCGTCCAGGGCCCCCAGCCCGCGTTCTCCGCCCAGGTCGCCAGGGCGTAGATCACCGCCACGGTGAGCAGCAGCGCCGTCGCCAGCGTCTTCATGCGGCGGACGCCTCTGCTCTTCTCCTCGTCCGCCGCTGTGTACGAAAAACTCACCATGGGCCTGACCTCCTACATCAGGGACTCCCGGCGCTCGTCCCGAGTTCCCCCGTACATCTTCGCGATCACTGTCTCGATGTCCGGCTCCCGCACCGAGAGGTCCAGCAGGGGATACGTCGCGGCCACCTCCGCCACCAGCGGGGCCGCCGATGCCGTGGCCGGGAAGGCGAGCCACTGGCGGGGGCCCTCCGAGCGTACGAAGCGGGCGCCCGGGACGTCGATCGGCGGCAGCTCCCGCTCCAGGTCGACCACCAGGAGCCGCTCGCTCTCCCCCACCGCGTGCAGGCCCGACAGCTTCCCGTCGTACATCAGGCGCCCGTGGTCGATCACCATCACGCGTGAGCACAGCTGCTCGATGTCCGTGAGGTCGTGGGTGGTCAGGAGGACGGTCGTGCCCTGGGTGGTGTTGAGGTGGCTCAGGAACTCCCTCACCCTCGCCTTCGACACCACGTCCAGGCCGATCGTCGGCTCGTCCAGGTAGAGGACCTCCGGGTCGTGGAGGAGGGCCGCGGCGATGTCACCGCGCATCCGCTGGCCGAGGGAGAGCTGCCGTACCGGTACGTCGAGCAGTTCCCCCAGTTCCAGGAGCTCCACGCACCGGTCCAGGTTCTCCCGGAAGCGGGCGTCGGGAATGCGGTACATCCGGTGCATCAGCCGGTACGAGTCCTTCAGCGGCAGGTCCCACCAGAGCGTGGTGCGCTGGCCGAAGACCACCCCGATCCGTTGCGCCAGACGGGTGCGCTCGCGCGCGGGGTCGATGCCCGCGACCCGCAGCCGGCCGCCGCTGGGGGTGAGGATGCCCGTCAGCATCTTGATCGTCGTCGACTTCCCCGCGCCGTTCGGGCCGATGTAGCCGACCATCTCGCCGCGCTCGACGGTGAAGCTGATGCCGTCGACCGCCCGGACATCCTTCCGCTCCCGGCGGAGGAGGCCCGCTTTTCTGCGGACCGTGAAGACCTTCTCCAGGTTCTCCAGTTCGATGAACGGATCGGTCGTCGTGCCGGTCGCCGTGCCGGTCGTCGTGTGCGACGCCACCGTCTGCCCCACCTTCCGTCCCACCTGCTGCCCTCAGCTTCCCGTCGATCGGTACGCGCGGACCCCGGCCCGCCACGCGAGCCCCGCCACCCCGCAACACGCCGCCGCCACCAGCGGCGACGCGAACGCCGTCCAGCCCGGCACCCCCGCCGGGGCCGGCCGGTCCAGCACGTACAGCGCCGGCAGCCAGTTCACGAACGCCAGCGGTACGACGTACACCACACCCCGCACCAGGTCCTGCGCGAAGATCGTCGGCGGGTACTGGAGGAGGGTGTTCCCGCCGTACGTGAACGAGTTCGTCACCTCCGCCGCGTCCTGCATCCAGAACAGCACCGACGCGCCGACGACCATCACCGCCCCGAAGATCACCGCCCCGCTCACCACCGCCACCGGCAGCAGCAGCACCTTCAGCGGCGTCCATGCCACGTCCAGCAGGCACAGGCTCCAGACCAGGACGACAAGGCCCTGCGTGACCCGGCCGAACCGCTTCAGCGCGAACTTGTCCCCGGCGAGCTGCGCGAGCAGCGGCGCCGGGCGCATCAGGAACGTGTCGAGCGAGCCGTCCCTGACCCGCGCCCCCATCCGCTGGAGCGAGCCCATCGTGAGGTCCGCGATCCCGAACGCCGTGCCCGCCGTCCCGTACAGCAGGGCGACCTCCGCGAAGGTGAAGCCGCCCAGGCCCTTCACCTGACCGAACATCAGCAGGATCACGACGAAGTCGAAGAACGTGACGCAGAAGTTCGTGAGGAGCGTGATCAGGAAGGACGCCCGGTACGTCATCGTCGAGCGGATCCACATCCCGGCGACCATCCGGTACGTCCGCCAGGCGTCACCCAGGCGGCCCGGAGCGGGCGCCGGCTCGTACGCGGCTCCGGTCCGCCCGGGCGTACGCGTCGCCTCAGCCACCCTGCACCACCACCTTCCGCGTCGCCGCAGCCTGCGCCGCGCGGCCGGCGCCCAGCAGGACCAGCGCCCAGGCGCCCTGGAAGGCGTACGCCCCGGCGAGGCCCCGGCCCTCGTACCTCCCGAGGTACACGTCGGCCGGCACCTGGAGCAGCGAGGCCCACGGCAGTGCCCGCGCGACCTCGCCGAGCGCGCCCGGGAAGACGTTGAGCGGGAGCAGCATCCCCGAGAAGAACAGGCCGCCCAGCCAGGCCACCTGGACCACGCCCTGGCCGTCGAGCAGCCAGAACGCGCTCATGGCCACCAGGTACCAGAGCGCGAAGCCGACCGTCGAGCCGAGCGCCACCGCCCCCAGGAAGGCGAGCCACGAGCCCGGCCCGGCCGGCAGGGTGAAGCGGAAGGCCAGCCAGCCGACCGCCATCGGGGCGACCCCGCGGCCGAGCAACTGGTAGGCGGACCTGCCCAGATCGGCGGAGAACCACCAGGCCTGGAGGTCGGCCGGGCGGTAGAGGTCGACCGCGATGTCCCCGGTCCTGATCCGCTCGATCAGCTCGTCCTCGAAGCCGCCGCCCATCAGGCCGCAGACCGTGAGCAGCGCCTGCCCGATCCACACGTACGCGAGCGCGTCGTCCATCGAGTAGCCGCCGAGGTGCGGGCGCTCGTCCCAGAGGGCGATGTACGTGTACGACAGGACGAGGCCGAAGACGGAGTTGGTGAACACCCCCGCCGCGGTGGCCACCCGGTAGGTGGCATGGCGCCGGAAGCCTCCCGCGGCGACCGTCGCGTACAGCCGCAGCATGTCGCTCCTTTCCGTGCACGCAGTCCGCCAAGCACCGGAAAACGCCGAAGCGCACGACCCTAGCCAAGGACGCCGCCGTCCCGCGACCGGATTTCCCGGCACCCTCGGGTCGCATTCAGGACTTTCGCCCCTTAAGGGGCAATATGACTTGCCATGCCCCCTTCCTCCGGTACGAGCGACTCCGACGCCCCCCGGCCGGCCCGCCCCACGGGCTGGGAGCCGAGGGACCCCACCCTCTCCACTCCCCCCTCGCGCACGCCGAAGCGCCGACCCCGCCGCCCCCTGCGCACCCTCTTCGGGCTCCTGCTCCTCGGCACCCTGCTGCTCGCCGGCGCCTTCGCCGCCGGCTACCTCCTGGTGGAGATCCCGCCCGCCAACTCCGCCGCCCTCGCCCAGTCCAACGTCTACCTCTACCGGGACGGCACCGCCCTCGCCCGCGACGGCGAGGTCAACCGCGAGAACATCCGGCTCGACCGCGTCCCCCTGACCGTCCGCCAGGCCGTCCTCGCCGCCGAGGACCGCGACTTCCACACCTCGCGCGCCGTCGACCCCAAGGCGATGGTCCGCGCCGCCTGGAACACCGTCACCGGCAAGGGCCGCCAGTCCGGCTCCACCATCACCCAGCAGTACGTCAAGAACTACTACCTGGGGCAGGAGCAGACCCTCACCCGCAAGGCGAAGGAGTTCTTCATCGCGATCAAGCTCGGCCGCGAGAAGAGCAAGGAGGACATCCTCCAGGGCTATCTGAACACCAGCTACTTCGGACGCAACGCGTACGGCCTCCAGGCCGCCGCCCGCGCCTACTACGGCAAGGACGTCGAGGACCTCGACACCGCCGAGGGCGCGTACCTCGCCTCCGTCCTCAAGGCCCCCAGCGCCTACGACGTCACCACCCACCCCGAGAACCGCGCCAAGGCCGTCGCCCGCTGGAACTACGTCCTCGACGGCATGGTCACCGAAGGCTGGCTCACCCGCGCCGACCGCGCCGCCGCCCGCTTCCCCACCCCCCAGACCGCCCGCCCCGCGACCGGCCTCTCCGGCCAGCGCGGCTATCTCGTCCAGGCCGTCGAGGAGTACCTGACCGAGCACGGCATCATCGACGAGAAGACCCTCGCCGGCGGCGGCTTCCGCATCACCACCACCCTCGAACCCGCCACGCAGGACGCGCTCGTGCAGGCCGTCGAGGAGCGGGTCATCTCCAAGCTCGACCCGGACAACGCCCCCACCGACCGGTTCGTACGGGTCGGCGCGGCCGCCATCGACCCGGCCAGCGGCAAGGTCCTCGCCCTGTACGGCGGCGTCGACTACACCCGGCAGTACGTCAACAACGCCACCCGCCGCGACTACCAGGTCGGCTCCACCTTCAAGCCCTTCGTCTTCACCGCCGCCGTCCAGAGCGGCGCCCAGACCCAGCAGGGCGAGCCGATCACGCCGTACACCGTGTACGACGGAAGCAACCGGCGCCCGGTCGAGGGCTGGAACGGCGCCCCGTACGACCCCGCCAACGAGGACGACGAGAGCTACGGCGAGCTCGCCGTCGGCGCCGCCACCGATCTGTCGGTGAACGCCGTGTACGCCCAGATGGCCGTCGACGTCGGCCCCGGGCACGTCCGCCGCACCGCCGTCGACCTCGGCCTGCCGGGCTCCACCCCCGACCTCACCGCCTCCCCCTCCATCGCGCTCGGCGCGGCCACGGCGAGCGTCCTGGACATGACGACCGCGTACGCGACCCTCGCCGCGCACGGGCGGCACGGCGGGTACTCCCTCGTCGAGGGCCTCAGCAGGGACGGCCAGGAGATGGCCGTACCGGCCCCGGCGTCCCGGCAGGCGGTGAGCCGGGAGGCCGCCGACACCACCACGGCCATCCTGCGGAGCGTCATCGAGACGGGTACGGGAACGGCCGCGCAGGCCGTCGGACGCCCCGCCGCCGGCAAGACGGGCACGGCGGAGGACGACAAGGCCGCCTGGTTCGCCGGCTACACCCCGGAACTCGCCGCGGTCGTCGCCCTGATGGGCCAGGACCCCGAGTCGGGCCGGCAGGAACCGCTGTACGGCGCGCTCGGGCAGCCCCGGATCAACGGGGGCGGGACGCCCGCCGAGATCTGGGCCCAGTTCACCCGCGAGGCACTGGCGGGGACGACCCCGCGGGACTTCGACCTCCAGCTGATGCCGGGCGCGGAGGAACCGCCGCCGGTCCCGCAGGCACCCGACGCCGCGGACGCCGCTGCCGCCCCTGATGCCTCTCGCGCTCCTGACACCTCGGCCGCCCCCGACGGCTCCGAGGCCTCAGGGGCTCCTGAGGCCTCAACAGCCCCTGCTCGTGAGGCGCGCGAGGCTCTTGAGGAGCCGTACGAGCTGGGTGAGGCGGGGCCGGGAGCGGCGTCACGCGGCCCCCGGCCGCCTCGCGGCACCCCCGGTCAGTGACCCGAGGTCGCCTTCAGACCCACGACGGCGACCAGCAGCAGACAGACGAAGAAGATCCGGGCGGCGGTCGCCGGCTCACCCAGCACCACCATGCCGAGCACCGCCGCACCGGCCGCGCCGATACCCACCCACACGCCGTACGCCGTACCGATCGGCAGGGTCTTGGCGGCATGCGAGAGCAACACCATCGAGGCGACGATCCCGGCACCGGTGAACACGCTGGGCCACAGTCGCGTGAAGCCGTCGGTGTACTTCATCCCGATCGACCAGCCGACTTCCAGCAGACCCGCGACCACAAGAAGAACCCAGGCCATGACGACGACACCTCCGCGAGACGGAACAACAGGGGTGCGTCGTCTTGTCGGAATCCCGGTACGGCGCGTCTCGTCGGGTGTCTCCAGGCTAGCAAAGAACGGCGGAGGGCCTTGGTGACCATGGTCACCAAGGCCCTCCGCGGCACATGGGCTCAGAGATACAGCCCGGTCGAGTCCGTCGTCCCCTGGAAGCGGTCCGCGGCCACCGCGTGCAGATCACGCTCCCGCATCAGGACGTACGCCACGCCCCGCACCTCGACCTCGGCGCGGTCCTCGGGGTCGTACAGCACCCGGTCGCCGATCTCGACGGTACGGACGTTCTGCCCCACCGCGACCACCTCGGCCCAGGCGAGGCGACGACCGACGGCGGCGGTCGCCGGAATCAGGATGCCGCCGCCGGAGCGCCGCTCCCCCTCCGGGGAGTCGGTGCGCACCAGGACGCGGTCGTGGAGCATCCGGATGGGCAGCTTGTCGTGCGTGTTCTCGCTCACGGTGTGAACCTACCTGCCCGGGTACGGCACCCGAGGCGGGGAGGGGTCATCCCCGGAAAGGTCATCCCTTGCCCTTGCGGGAGGAGGCGGCGAGCAACCCGATGACCGCGACGGCGACGAGGGCCGCCGGCACCACGCGCTCCAGGCGGGGGGCGCCGTCCTCATGGGTGAAACGTGCCTTCACGTCCGAGACGACCCGGTTGACGGCGACGAAGGCGCGTCCGGCGGTCTGGTCGACCGTCGAGGCGACCTTGGCCTTCGCGTCCCCGATGATCGTCTTCGGGTGCATCCGAATGCCGATCTCGTCGAGAGTGACGGCGAGCTGCTCGCGCCGGCGGACGATGTCCGCCTCGATCTGCGCAGGGGTCCTGGCCTCCGACACCGCGCTGCCTCCGTAGTCGTGATCCGGGTGGGTCGTGATCCGGTCGTTGATCGGTCCTTGTGGACAGTCTGTCAGCTCTGCCGCCGCCGGGCTGTCCCCGACCCCCATTAGGCTCTGAATGCGTACGCGAACGATCTCGAGGAGAGCCAGCCATGAGCGAGCGACTGCAGCCCGGCGACACCGCCCCCGCCTTCACCCTGCCCGACGCGGACGGCAACGAGGTCTCCCTCGCGGACCACAAGGGCCGCAAGGTCATCGTCTACTTCTACCCGGCGGCGCTGACGCCCGGCTGCACGAAGCAGGCGTGCGACTTCACGGACAACCTGGACGTGCTCGCGGCCGCCGGCTACGACGTCATCGGCGTCTCGCCGGACAAGCCGGAGAAGCTGGCGAAGTTCCGCGAGAAGGAGAACCTGAAGGTCACGCTGGTCGGCGACCCGTCCAAGGAGATCCTGGAGGCGTACGGCGCCTTCGGCGAGAAGAAGCTGTACGGCAAGACGGTGACGGGCGTGATCCGCTCGACGGTCGTCGTCGACGAGGACGGCAAGGTGGAGCACGCCTTCTACAACGTGAAGGCGACGGGCCACGTGGCCAAGATCCTCAGGGACCTCTCCATCGAGGCCTGAACCGCCGCTCCGGCGACGTGACGGACGTCCCAATCCCGGACCGGTTCCGTTTGTGAACGGCATGACCGTGCAGAAGGTCCTCTGGAGTTTTTCCCGGAGAGAGGACGTACGGCCATGCCGGCCACCGACCGCGACGGGCCCGTCGCCGATCCCGAGGCCCAGAGGCGCCACCCGCTGCTGTTCAAGGCCGTCACCCGCCGGCGGCAGCCCAGGCTGCGGCGCACCGACATCACGGTCACCGACGAGGCGGCCGTCAAGCGGGCCGTGAAGGCGGCCTCGCTGGGCAATGCCATGGAGTGGTTCGACTTCGGCATCTACGCCTACCTCGCCGTCACCCTCGGCCATGTCTTCTTCCCGTCGGGCAACGACACCGTCCAGCTGCTGTCGTCCTTCGCGACGTTCGCGGTCGCGTTCCTGGTCCGCCCGCTCGGCGGCATGGTGTTCGGCCCGATGGGTGACCGGCTGGGCCGTAAGAAGGTCCTCGCCCTGACGATGATCCTCATGGCCGTCGGCACCTTCGCGATCGGCCTGATCCCGTCGTACGCCTCCATAGGCTTCTGGGCGCCGGTCCTCCTGGTCCTCTTCCGGATGCTCCAGGGCTTCTCCACCGGCGGCGAGTACGGCGGCGCCTCCACCTTCATCGCCGAGTACGCCCCCGACCGCCGCCGGGGCTACTTCGGCAGCTTCCTGGAGTTCGGCACCCTGGCGGGCTACGTCGCCGCGGCGGGCCTGGTGACCGCGCTCACCGGCTGGCTCGGCTCCGACACCATGGAGGCATGGGGCTGGCGCGTGCCGTTCCTGGTCGCGGGCCCGCTGGGCCTGGTCGGCCTCTACCTGCGGCTGCGGCTCGACGAGACGCCCGCCTTCCAGAAGCTGGAGAGCGACTCCGCGCGCGCCTCCGACGCGGCCGACGCGGTGGAGACCTCCACCAAGGGCGACCTGGCGAAGATCTTCCGGCAGCAGTGGCCGACGCTGATCCTCTGCATCGCGCTGGTCGGCGCGTACAACATCACCGACTACATGCTGCTGTCGTACATGCCGACGTACCTCTCCGACGAGCTCGGCTACAGCGAGACGCACGGCCTGCTGATCCTGCTGCTCGTGATGGTCCTGCTGATGCTGATCATCACTCAGGTCGGCCGGCTGAGCGACCGCTTCGGACGGAAGCCGGTGCTGATGGCGGGCATGTTGGGCTTCCTCGTCCTGTCGCTGCCCGCGTTCCTGCTGATCGGCCAGGGCGGGGTGCCGGCGATCACGGCGGGCATGCTGATGCTCGGTCTGTCGCTGGTCTGCCTGCTCGGCACGATGTCGGCGGCGCTCCCCGCGCTCTTCCCGACGGACGTCCGCTACGGCTCCCTGTCGGTGGGCTACAACCTGTCGGCGTCGCTGTTCGGCGGTACGACCCCGCTGGTGATCACGGCCCTGATCGGCGCGACCGGCAGCAATCTGATGCCGGCGTACTACGCGATGGGCGCGGCGCTCGTCGGAGTGATCGCGGTCGCCTGCATGAAGGAGACGGCCCGACAGCCCCTGGAAGGCTCCCCGCCGTCGGTGGAGACCCCGGAGGAAGCGGCGGAGCTGGTGATGTCCCAGGCCCCGGAACCGAGGTTCTGACCCCGCCGCCCCGCCTCGGAAACGGCCCGCACCGGACACCCCGGCGCGGGCCGTTCCGCTTCCGCTCCCCCTTCGAGGCACGACCAGCGACGCCGACCTTCGGCTGCGGTGCCCCAACTGCCATGCGACCACCACGACGTGGTGCCGGGGCGGCGCCCGGTACGATGACAGGCGGCTGAGCGGCGGTGGCGCAACGGCTGACGCAGCAGACTTAGGATCTGTGGCCCTTGATCGGGCTTGAGGGTTCGAATCCCTTCCGCCGCACAGAGACGGCCTGTGAATCGAAGGTTGATTCGCAGGCCGTTCGCGTACGGGTCCTCAGCCCAGTAGTTCCTTCACCACCGGGACCAGGGCGCGGAACGCCTTGCCTCGGTGGCTGATCGCGTTCTTCTGCGCCGGGGTCAGTTCCGCGCAGGTCACCTCGTGGCCCTGCGGCTGGAGGATCGGGTCGTAGCCGAAGCCGTTCGTGCCCACGGGGGTGTGGCGGAGGGTGCCCGGCATGGTGCCCTCGACGACGCGTTCCGTGCCGTCGGGCAGGGCCAGGGCCGCCGCGCAGGCGAAGTGGGCGCCGCGGTGTTCGTCCGCGATGTCGGAGAGTTGGGCCAGGAGGAGGTCCAGGTTCGCGCGGTCGTCGCCGTGCGTGCCCGACCAGCGGGCGGAGAAGATGCCGGGGGCGCCGTTCAGGACGTCGACGCACAGGCCGGAGTCGTCGGCGACCGCCGGCAGGCCGGTGGCCCGGGCGAGGGCGTGGGCCTTGAGGAGGGCGTTCTCGGCGAAGGTGACGCCGGTCTCCCTGACGTCGGGGATCTCCGGGTACGCGTCCGCGCCGACGAGTTCCAGGTCGAGACCTGCGTCGGCGAGGATCGCGTGGAGTTCGGTGATCTTGCCCGCGTTGCGGGTGGCGAGGATCAGACGGGTCATGCCACCGATTATCCCGGGGTGCAGACCTTGCCGATCTCGGTGGCCGCGTCGGTGACGGGGCTGATGTCCGGGGTGGTGTCGCCGTTCTTGACGGCGGCGCGGACGGTGTCGACGCCCTTGGTGAGGTCGTCGACCGCCTTGGAGAGGTCCGCGTTGTCCGTGGTGTTCTTGAGGTTGCCCAGTTCCGTGGAGATGGAGTTGAGGGACTCCTCGATCTGGGTGGCGTCGTTCGAGGCGTTGGAGACCGCCTGCTGAAGGTTGCTCACCGAGGTGGCTATGGCGTCGGCGGTCTTGACGCAGTCCATGGCTTTGTCGAGGGCTCCGCAGCCGCTCAGGACGGTGGTGAGTGCGGCGGCCGTGGCCACGGCGAGTGCGAGACGGCGCTTCAAGGCGGGTCCTCCCCCAGATGCGTACATGCGAACGACGGACGGGCGCACGGAGCTTATCCGTACGGGCCCGCCCGTCAGGACGCGGTCAGGGGTCAGAGGGTTCCTTCGAGGGCCTTGCGCTGGATCTCGGCGAGTTCGGCGCAGCCGCCGGACGCGAGGTCGAGGAGGGCGTTGAGCTCGTCGCGGTCGAAGGGCTCGGCCTCGGCGGTGCCCTGGACCTCGACGAAGCGGCCGTCGCCGGTGCAGACGACGTTCATGTCGGTGTCGGCGCGGACGTCCTCCTCGTAGCAGAGGTCGAGGAGGGGGACGCCGTCGACGATGCCGACGGAGACGGCTCCGACGGTGCCGGTGAGGGGCTTGCGGCCGGCCTTGACGAGCTTCTTGCCCTGGGCCCAGGTGACGGCGTCGGCGAGGGCGACGTACGCACCGGTGATGGCGGCGGTGCGGGTGCCGCCGTCGGCCTGGAGGACGTCGCAGTCGAGGACGATGGTGTTCTCGCCGAGCGCCTTGTAGTCGATGACGGCGCGCAGCGAGCGGCCGATGAGGCGGGAGATCTCGTGGGTGCGGCCGCCGATCTTGCCGCGGACGGATTCGCGGTCGCCGCGGGTGTTGGTGGCCCGCGGGAGCATGGAGTACTCGCCGGTGACCCAGCCTTCGCCGCTGCCCTTGCGCCAGCGCGGGACGCCTTCGGTGACGGAGGCGGTGCAGAAGACCTTGGTGTCGCCGAAGGAGATGAGGACGGAGCCCTCGGCGTGCTTGCTCCATCCGCGTTCGATGGTGACGGGGCGGAGCTGTTCGGGGGTACGGCCGTCGATACGAGACATGGGACGAGCCTAGCGGGATGCGGGGAGGGGGCCGTTCCCCTGCCGGAGCCGGGCATGACGAAGGGCCCGTTCCCCTGCCGGAGCCGGGCGTGACGAAGGGCCCGTTCCCCTGCCGGAACGGGCCCTTCGGCTGATGCGGCTGCTTACATCATGTCTTCGATGTCGGCGGCGATCGGGTCGGCGTCGGTGCCGATGACGACCTGGATCGCGGTGCCCATCTTGACGACGCCGTGGGCGCCGGCGGCCTTGAGGGCGGCCTCGTCGACCTTGGACGGGTCCACGACCTCGGTGCGCAGGCGGGTGATGCAGCCTTCGACCTCTTCGATGTTCTCGATGCCGCCGAGCCCGGCGACGATCTTCTCAGCCTTGCTGGCCATGCGTTTCTCCCTGTCCGTTCCGTTCGCGCGTACGCGAATCTCGGCGCACCTGTGGTCCGCTTTGTCACGGTAACCCACGGTTGGCCCAACTTCGCGAGCGAGTGCCACCGTTCTGCCGAATGATGACGATCACCGGCGGCCTGTCCTCAGTGGGCTCCGGGGAGCCTATCGCAACTGGTCTACACCAGTGTGCAACGTGACGCGGACCCGGCTTGTTCCGGGCAGGGAGGACGCCGATGAGTACCGACAGCGCTGCGGCGCAGCCGAAGAAGTCCGTGTGGGGCGGACTCTTCCAGGGCCTCCAGAAGATGGGCCGCAGCCTCCAGCTCCCCATCGCCGTCCTCCCGGCCGCGGGCATCATCAACCGGCTCGGGCAGCCGGACGTGTTCGGCGCGGACGGGCTGGGCTGGGACAACGTCGCCAAGGTGATGGCGGGCGCGGGCGGCGCGCTGCTCGACGGCAATCTCGGTCTGCCGCTCCTCTTCTGCATCGGCGTCGCGATCGGCATGGCGAAGAAGGCGGACGGGTCGACCGCGCTCGCGGCAGTCGTGGGCTTCCTCGTCTACTACAACGTGCTGCGCCAGTTCCCGAAGGACTGCCCGTCGGGCTCGAAGGACATCGGCGGCGGCTGCCTCGCGATCGACGACTCGTTCGCGGGCTACACGTACCAGAACCCCGGTGTCTTCGGCGGCATCGTGATGGGTCTGCTCACCGCGTACCTGTGGCAGCGCTACCACCGGACGAAGCTGGTCGACTGGCTGGGCTTCTTCAACGGCCGCCGTCTCGTCCCGATCATCATGACGTTCGTGGCGATCGCCTTCGCCGCGATCTGCCTGTGGATCTGGCCGCCGATCGGTGACGCGCTGGAGAGCTTCAGCGACTGGCTGGTCGGTCTCGGCTCGTGGGGTTCGGGCATCTTCGGCGTGGCGAACCGGGCGCTGCTCGTCATCGGCCTGCACCAGTTCCTCAACGTGCCCATCTGGTTCCAGTTCGGCACGTACGAGAAGCCGGACGGCACGGTGGTCCACGGTGACATCCCGATGTTCCTCGCGGGCGACCCGAACGCCGGCCAGTTCCTGACGGGCTTCTTCCCGATCATGATGTTCGCGCTGCCGGCGGCGGCGCTCGCGATCACCCACTGCGCGAAGCCGCACCGCCGCAAGGAGGTCGGCGGTCTGATGCTGTCGGTGGCGCTGACGTCGTTCGTCACCGGCATCACCGAGCCGCTGGAGTACTCGTTCCTCTTCATCGCCCCGCTGCTGTACGCGGTCCACGCCGTGCTCACGGGTGTGTCGATGGCGGTGACCTGGGCGTTCGGCGTGAAGGACGGCTTCAGCTTCTCGGCCGGCCTGATCGACTACGTGATCAACTGGAACCTCGCGACGAAGCCGTGGCTGATCATTCCGATCGGTCTCGCGTTCGCGGTCGTGTACTACGCGATCTTCAGGTTCGCCATCACCAAGTTCGACCTCCAGACACCCGGCCGCGAGCCGGACGAGGTGGGGGACGCCATGGAGCGCGACAACGTCAAGTGAGTCGGTGCGACAACGTCAGGTAGCGCCGCGGTCACCCTGCAGAGCCTGACCGTTTCGGGGCTTTCGCCCCTGCCGTAAGCCCCGCTGAAGGCCCCTGGACCTGACGGTCCGGGGGCCTTATGTCGTGCATTTCCAGCTATGGCTGAGCACACAAAATTCGCAGGTTCCTTATCTAAGTCTCACGTGCTACAACTGGTCTACACCACTCATTGGTGTAGACCACGCGGTCCAGACCACCGCGTTCCACGAGACGTCGCCGTCCCCCCTTTCCACTGTCCTCTGGCGGCGCCTTGCCTTACTGGAGGAAGTTGATGAGTACGGCCACCGCCCAGGCCGCCGCTCCCGCGAAGAAGCGCGGATCCGGCCTGTTCCAGGGCCTGCAGAAGGTCGGTCGCAGCCTGCAGCTGCCGATCGCCGTGCTGCCGGCCGCGGGTATCTTGCTCCGTCTCGGCCAGCCCGACGTCTTCGGCGCGGACGGTCTCGGCTGGGACAAGGTCGCCTCTGTCTTCGCCACCGCCGGCGGCGCGGTCTTCGACAACCTGCCCCTGCTCTTCTGCATCGGTGTCGCCATCGGCTTCGCCAAGAAGGCGGACGGCTCCACCGCCCTCGCCGCGCTCGTCGGCTTCCTGGTCTACAGCAACGTGCTGAAGGCCTTCCCCGTCGCCGACGCCGTCATCAACACGACCGCCAACAAGGGCGTCGACGTCGCCGCGAAGTACAACAACCCGGGTGTCCTCGGCGGCATCCTGATGGGTCTCATCGCGGCCGTCCTGTGGCAGAAGTTCCACCGGACCAAGCTCGTCGACTGGCTCGGCTTCTTCAACGGCCGCCGCCTCGTCCCGATCATCATGGCCTTCGTCGGCACCCTCGTCGGTGTCGTGTTCGGTCTGGTCTGGGAGCCCATCGGTGAGGGCATCTCCAACTTCGGCGAGTGGATGACCGGCCTCGGTGCCGGTGGCGCCGGCCTCTTCGGCCTCATCAACCGCGCGCTGATCCCCGTCGGCATGCACCAGTTCGTGAACACCGTCTCCTGGTTCCAGATCGGTGACTTCACCAACGCCGCCGGCGAGGTCGTCCACGGTGACCTCAACCGCTTCTTCGCCGGTGACCCGAGCGCCGGAATCTTCATGTCGGGCTTCTTCCCGATCATGATGTTCGGCCTCCCGGCCGCCGCCATCGCCATCGCCCACGCCGCTCGCCCCGAGCGCCGCAAGGCCGTGATGGGCATGATGGTCTCCCTCGCGCTGACCTCCTTCGTCACCGGCATCACGGAGCCGATCGAGTTCACCTTCATGTTCATCGCGCCGGTCCTGTACGCGATCCACGCCGTCCTGACCGCCGTGTCCATGGCCGTCACCTGGGCCTTCGGTGTCCACGCGGGCTTCACCTTCTCGGCCGGCGGCATCGACTACCTGCTGAACTGGAACCTCGCGACCAAGCCGTGGCTGATCATCCCGATCGGTCTCGTCTTCGCGGCGATCTACTACGTGGTCTTCCGCTTCGCGATCACCAAGTTCAACCTCCCGACGCCGGGCCGCGAGTCCGACGAGGAGATCGAGGACCTCACCAAGGCGTGAGCCTCACCCCGCAGCATGGGAAGGGCCCCGGAACCGTACGGTTCCGGGGCCCTTCCCGTGTGCTCAGATCTCGTAGACCGCGCCCGGTCTCGCCAGCTCCGACGGGCCCGAGTACACCTGGCGGGCGTCCGCCAGGTTCTGTTCGCCGTCCGTCCACGGCGGGATGTGGGTCAGGACGAGCCGGCCCACCGACGAGCGGGTCGCCTCGGCGCCCGCCTCGCGGCCGTTGAGGTGGAGGGCCGGGATGTCCTCCTTGCCGTGGGTGAAGGAGGCCTCGCAGAGGAAGAGGTCGGTGCCCTCGGCGAGCTTGTGCAGCGACTCGCAGACCCCGGTGTCCCCGGAGTACGTCAGCGAGCGGCCGCCGTGCTCGACCCGGATGCCGTACGCCTCCACCGGATGGCACACCTTCTCCGTACGGACGGAGAACGGACCGATCTCGAACGCCTCCGACTTCAGGGTGCGGAAGTCGAAGACCTCGCTCATCGAACTGGGCGAAGGGGTGTCCGCGTACGCCGTGGTCAGGCGCTGCTCGGCGCCCTCCGGGGCGTAGACGGGGATCGCGTCGCAGCGTCCGCCCTCGTGCCGGTAGTAGCGGGCGACGAAGTACCCGCACATGTCGATGCAGTGGTCCGCGTGGAGATGACTGAGGAAGATCGCGTCGAGGTCGTACAGACCGATGTGTCGCTGCAGCTCGCCCAGGGCGCCGTTGCCCATGTCGAGGAGCAGCCGGAAGCCGTCGGCCTCGACGAGGTAGCTCGAACAGGCCGAATCCGCGGACGGGAACGACCCGGAGCAGCCGACGACGGTGAGCTTCATGGAGCGTGAACCTCCGTGGACGGATACGGAAAGCGCGCTGAGGAAGGGGGAGGCTGTGCGGTCTGTCGAGCGTAAGGCGCGCCAGGGCCTGTCGCTCCTTTGCGGTGGCCCGTTGTGGGCGAACTCACGGGCTCTGTCACCGGTTCGGATGGATGGTGGGCCGCGTCGGCGGAGTGAGTCGTGCGCCGGTACCGTCTTGAGGTATGGACACGTCGTGGTGGCCCGCGCTGGTCGCGGTCGTGGTGATCGCACTGGTGGTGGCGCTCGCCGACGGGTGGCGGCGTTCGTCGCGCCGCCCCTCGGGACGTTCGGCGGGACGCCCGGCGGGACGGACCCGGCCGCCTGCCCGGCCCACCGGGCCGCGGAAGGCTCCGTCGCGGTCGCCGCGGGCCGCGGAGATCTGGTGGGCGGACGTGCCCTTCGAGGACGGGCCCGGGTCGAAGGACCGGCCCTGTCTCGTGCTGTCGGTACGAGGGGACAGCGCGCTCGTCGCCAAGATCACCAGCAGGTACCACGACGAGCGGCCCGGGGTGATCGCGCTGCCGCCGGGTGCGGTCGGGGATGCGCAGGGGCGGCCGAGCTTCCTGGAGACGGACGAGCTCCGGGAGGTGCCTGTTTCGGAGTTCCGGCGGAAAGCGGGGATGGCGGACCCGGTCCTCTGGGACCGGGTCCGCCATCTGGCGCGGTAGCGCGTGAGCGCTGTGCGGGCGCGGGCCCTGCGGGTGCGGGTTCAGGCGCGGGGGCCTTACGCCCAGAGTTGACCCTGGACCGCTGCGATGGCTTCCTCTGTCGTCTTGGCCGTGTAGAGGCCCGTCGAGAGGTACTTCCAGCCGCCGTCCGCGACGACGAACGCGATGTCCGCGCTCTCGCCCGCCTTCACCGCCTTGTTGCCGACGCCGATGGCCGCGTGCAGGGCCGCGCCCGTGGAGACGCCCGCGAAGATGCCCTCCTGCTGGAGGAGTTCGCGGGTGCGGGTGACCGCGTCGGCAGAGCCGACGGAGAAGCGGGTGGTGAGGACGGAGGCGTCGTACAGCTCCGGCACGAAGCCCTCGTCGAGGTTCCGGAGGCCGTAGACGAGGTCGTCGTAGCGCGGCTCGGCGGCGACGATCTTGACGTCGGGCTTCTGCTCGCGGAGGTAGCGGCCGACGCCCATGAGGGTGCCGGTGGTGCCGAGCCCCGCCACGAAGTGGGTGATGGAGGGCAGGTCGGCGAGGATCTCGGGGCCGGTGGTGGCGTAGTGGGCGCCCGCGTTGTGCGGGTTGCCGTACTGGTAGAGCATCACCCAGGTCGGGTTCTCCGCCGCGATCTCCTTGGCGACGCGTACCGCCGTGTTCGATCCGCCTGCCGCGGGGGACGAGATGATCTCCGCGCCCCACATGGAGAGCAGCTGGCGACGCTCTTCGCTGGTGTTCTCGGGCATGACGCAGACGATGCGGTAGCCCTTGAGCTTGGCGGCCATGGCCAGGGAGATACCGGTGTTGCCGCTGGTCGGCTCCAGGATGGTGCAGCCGGGGGTGAGACGGCCGTCCTTCTCCGCCTGCTCGATCATGTGGAGCGCGGGGCGGTCCTTGACCGAGCCGGTCGGGTTGCGGTCCTCCAGCTTCGCCCAGATGCGGACGTCGTCCGAGGGCGAGAGCCGGGGGAGGCGGACGAGCGGCGTGTTGCCGACCGCCGCCAGCGAGGAGTCGTAGCGCATGTGGATCAGACCATGCCACCGGCGACGGCCGGCAGGATCGTGACGTTGTCGCCGTCGGTCAGCTTGGTGTCGATGCCGTCGAGGAAGCGGACGTCCTCGTCGTTGAGGTAGACGTTGACGAAGCGGCGGAGCTTGCCGTCGTCGACGATGCGGGCCTCGATCCCGGCGTGGCGGGACTCCAGGTCGGCGAAGAGCTCGGCGAGGGTGCCACCGCTGCCCTCGACGGCCTTCTCGCCGTCGGTGTAGGTGCGGAGGATGGTCGGGATGCGGACCTCGATGGCCATGGCGTGGGCTCCTGTCGGAAGTGGCGTGATGGGCGCGCTGCTGGGGCCCCCGCGCGGAGGGGGGTCGTACGTAAGTGCGCTCGGCCGGTCGCTCAGAGCGCAGCGCGGGACGGACAGATCGCGCTGGCGAGGCGGCACAGGTCGACGTGCAGGCGCGCGACGAGCAGCGGTGTGCCCGGAGTCTCTTCGCTCACGTCGTGGGAAACCATGGGCTCATCGTATCGATTCCCGGTCCGGGTTTCGGAATGTGATCTCACATGGTGGATGATTCCTGCCCGACTGCCGGACGGTGCTGGAAGAGGACGGTGGGGCTCCCCGTCCTCGGATGCGGGATGACCTCGGCCTCCACCCCGTAGACCGCCTTGAGCAGGGCGGGGGTGAGGACCTCGGTGGGTGTGCCGCCGGTGACGAGCCTTCCGCGCTCCAGGACGTAGATCCGGTCGCAGTACGCCCCCGCCAGGTTCAGGTCGTGGAGCGCGAGCAGGTTGGTGGTGCCCAGGGTACGGACGAGGGCCAGGACGTCGAGCTGGTGGCGGATGTCCAGGTGGTTGGTGGGTTCGTCGAGGACGAGGAGGGCCGGGTCCTGGACGAGGGCGCGGGCGACCAGCGCGCGTTGGCGTTCGCCGCCGGAGAGGGTGGGGTACGGGCGGTCGGCGAGGTCCGCGAGGCCGACGCGGGCGAGGGCGTCCTCGGCGCGCCCCCGGTCGGCGCCGGTGTCGCCCTCCCAGAACCGCTTGTGCGGGGAGCGGCCGAGGGCGACGAGTTCGCCGACGGTGAGTTCGAACTCGAGGGCGCTGTCCTGGGGGACGGTGGCGACGCGGCGGGCGCGGGCCTTGGGGCCGAGGCCGTGCAGGTCGTCGCCGTCGAGGAGGGCGCGGCCCGCCGTGGGGGTGAGGGTGCCGTAGACGCAGCGCAGGAGGGTGGTCTTGCCGCTGCCGTTGGGGCCGATGAGGCCGACGGTCTCGCCCGGGCGGACGGTGAGGTCGACGGAGCGGAGCCGGTCCTCGTACGAGAGGCCGTGCAGGCTCAGTTCGGTCACGGCTGTGCTCCTTCCGGGCGGCGGCGCATCAGCCAGAGGAAGAACGGGCCGCCGGTGAGGGCGGTGAGGATGCCGACGGGGATGTCCTGGGGGGCGGCGACGGTCCGGGCGCCGAGGTCGGCGAGGACCAGGGCGAGCGCTCCGCCGAGCGCGGCGACCGGGAGGAGCCGGCGGTGCGGGGCGCCGACGGCGAGCCGGGCGGCGTGCGGGGCCATCAGGCCGACGAAGCCGACGGCTCCGCTGGCGGCGACCATGACGGCGGTGACGAGGGAGGCGAGGACGAAGACGGCGGCGCGGAAGCGGGCGGTGTCCAGGCCGAGGACGGTGGCGCCCTCCTCGCCGACGAGGAGCAGGTCGAGCGGGCGGGCGAGGGTGAGGAGGGCGGCGACGCCGACGGCGAGGACGGCGGCGGGCAGGACCAGGGTGTCCCAGCGGGCGCTGCCGAGGCCTCCGAGGGACCAGTACATGGCCTCCTGGAACTGCTCGGGGCGTCCGGCGACGACCAGGAGCAGGGTGGCGAGGGCGGACAGGATGTAGGAGACGGCGACACCGGCGAGGACGAGCCGGGTGCTGGTCAGGGTGCCGCCGCGGCGGGCGAGCCCGTAGACGAGGACGAGGGCGAGCAGGGCTCCCGCGAAGGCGCCGGCGGGCAGGGCGAGCGTGGTGGTGATGCCGCCCACGAGGCCCGCTCCCCCGCCGGCGACCAGGACGAGGACGGCTCCGGCGGAGGCGCCGGAGGAGATCCCGAGGAGGAAGGGGTCGGCGAGCCGGTTGCGGACGAGGGCCTGGAGGACGGCGCCGACGACGGCGAGCCCGGCGCCGACGACCGCGCCGAGCAGCACCCGGGGCAGCCGTACGTCGAGGACGATCGTGCGGTACGGGGAGGGGTCGGGGGCGCGTCCGGTGAGGGCGTCGAGGACCTGGCCGGGCGGGATGCGGACGGAGCCGAGGGCGAGCGAGGCGAGGGCCGCGGCGGCGAGGGCGACGACGAGTCCGGCGACGACGACCGCGTACCGCAGCGGCCCGCCCCGCGTCCGCGGGGGCGGACCCGATCGCCCGGCGCCGGCCCCTGCCGACGGGGCGGACCGGGCGGGCGGCACGGGCCGCGCGGAGCCCGCGGCGCGGGTCTCCGGGCTCATCGGCCCGGGTGGAGCTGGGCCGCCAGCTTGTCGACGGCCGCGGGGACGCGGACGCCGAGGACGGTGTCGGAGAGCGGCATCACGGCGAACCGGCGGTTCCTGATCGCGGGGACGTCCTTGAGGGCCGGGTCGTCGATCAGCCGCTTCTTCTTCTGTTCGACGGTGGTGGAGCCGTAGTCGTAGATGACGACGACCTCGGGCTTGCGGGCGACGACCTGTTCCCAGGTGGCGTCGCCGAAGGCCTTGTCGAGGTCGGCGAAGACGTTCCGGCCTCCGGCGCGGCTGATGAGCTCGTTGCCGATGCCCTTGCCGCCGGCGGTGAAGGCGGTCTTGTCGCCGCTGTCGTAGACGAAGACGGAGACGGGCGCGGTGCCCTTGAGGCGCTTCTCGGTGGCGGCGACGGTGGTCCGCGCCTCCCGGACCCACTTCTCGGCCCGGTCGGGGACGCCGAACGTCCGGCCGATCTCGTCGACTTCGCGGTAGAGGTCGTCGACGGAGGGCGAACCGGACGGGCAGTACTCGGTGTTGAGCCGGGTGTCGATGCCGGCCCGCTTCAGGTCGTCGCGGCTGCGGCCGTCCTTGCTCGCGAAGGCGGAGGAGTAACCGCCGTAGACGAAGTCGGGGTTCGCGGCGAGCAGGGCCTCCTTGGAGGGGTACTCCTTCGCGAGGACGGGGACGGAGTCGTACGCCTTCTTGTAGGCGGGGAGGATCGCGTCGTCGAGGTAGGCGGTGCCGACGAGGGACTTCTCCAGGCCGAGGGCGAGCATGACCTCGGTGACGTGCTGGTTCATGGTGACCGCACGCTTCGGCGGGGCCTTGAAGGTCGTCTTCACGCCGCAGTTGGAGACGGTGTACGGGAATCCCGGGGCGGTCTTGGCGGCGGGGGTCTCCGTCGCGGGGGCCGAGCAGGCGGCGAGCAGCGGGAGCAGTGCGGCGGCGGACAGCAGGGGCGCCAGGGGCAGCCGGGTGCGGCGGGGCCAGGACATGACGGAACGTGCCTCCTCCGGGGATTTCCACGTCCCCGATCGGTGGTGAGAAGGCGGCAGGTCAGTTCCTGGCTTCCGTCTCCCGGAGGAGGCGGTCACAGTGGCGGGACCGTGCCGGATTCGCACCGGCTTCCTGGGTCCTGCCGCCCGTAGGTCCCCGTCAGTGTCTCAGGCGTCGTACTCCTCGACGACCTTGACCTCTTCCTCGGTCACGACGCCCTCGACGATGGTGAAGGAGCGGAACTGGAAGGGGCCGGCGCCGTCGCTGTCCGCGGTGGAGACGAGGACGTAGTGGGCCTGGGGCTCGTTGGCGTACGAGATGTCCGTGCGGGACGGGTAGGCCTCGGTCGCGGTGTGCGAGTGGTAGACGATGACGGGCTCCTCGTCCCGGTCGTCCATCTCGCGGTAGAGCTTGAGCAGGTCCGCGGAGTCGAACTCGTAGAAGGTGGGCGAGCGGGCCGCGTTGAGCATCGGGATGAACCGCTCGGGGCGGCCGGTGCCGGCCGGGCCCGCGACCACGCCGCAGGCCTCGTCGGGGTGGTCCGCGCGCGAGTGTTTCACGATCTGGTCGTACAGGGCCCGGGTGATGGTCAGCATGCCGACAGGATAAGCCGACGGGCCGTTCCGTACCGGGGAGTGGTACGGAACGGCCCGTATGCCGAGACGATCGTGGTCAGGGCCCTTGGGGGACGGCCCGGGGCGATCGTCCGTGGGGTCCGGTCAGGACCGCTTGGCGAAGGCGGCGCCCTCGGGGTTGCGGGACTTCAGGACCAGGTAGGAGACACCGAGGATGAGGCCCCAGACGGGGGCGGCGTACAGCGAGACCCGGGCGCCCTCGTCGATGCCCATCATCACGATGACCATGCCGATGAAGAGGAGCGCGAACCAGCTGGTGTACGGGGCTCCCGGGGCCTTGAAGGTGGACTCGGGGAGCTCGCCGCGGTTGGCCTTGGCCCGGTAGCGGATCTGGCAGACCAGGATCATGATCCAGGCCCACATGCCGGAGATGGTGGCGAAGGAGACGACGTACTCGAAGGCCTTGCCCGGGGCGACGTAGTTGATCCAGACGCCGACCAGCATCAGCGAGGCCGAGAAGGTCAGGCCGAGCAGCGGGGTGCCGCTCTTGGTGAGCTTGGTGAAGACCTTCGGGCCCTGGCCGTTGAGCGCGAGGTCGCGCAGCATGCGGCCGGTGGAGTACATGCCCGAGTTGCAGGAGGACAGGGCGGCGGTCAGCACCACGAAGTTGACGATGGCGGCGCCGACGCCGAGGCCCATCTTCTCGAAGGCGGCGACGAACGGGGAGACGCCCGGCTGGAACTCGGTCCACGGGACGACCGACAGGATCATGATCAGCGCGCCGACGTAGAAGACGGCGATGCGCCACGGCACGGTGTTGATGGCCTTGGGCAGGACGGTCTTCGGGTCCTTGGACTCGCCGGCGGTGACGCCGACCAGCTCGACCGCGAGGAACGCGAACATGACGATCTGCAGGGTCATCAGCGTGTTGCCGATGCCGGTGGGGAAGAAGCCGCCCTGGTCCCACAGGTGGGTCACGGAGGCGGTGTCGCCGGCGTCGGAGAAGCCGATGGTGAGGATGCCGGCGCAGATCAGGATCATGCCGATGATGGCGGTGACCTTGACCATGGAGAACCAGAACTCCAGCTCACCGAAGAGCTTCACGGAGATCAGGTTGGCGCCGTAGAGGACGAACGTGAAGACCAGCGCGGAGATCCACTGCGGGATGTCCCACCAGTACGTCATATAGGTGGCCGCGGCGGTGACTTCGGTGATGCCGGTGACGACCCAGAAGAGCCAGTACGTCCAGCCGGTCACGAAGCCCCAGAACGGGCCGACGAACTCCCGTGCGTACTCCGCGAAGGAGCCGGACACGGGGCGGTACATGAGGAGCTCGCCGAGGGCGCGCATGATGAAGAAGATGACCAGGCCCGCGATGGCGTACGCGAGGATCAGGCTGGGCCCCGCCTTGGCGATGGCCTTGCCGGCGCCGAGGAAGAGGCCGGTACCGATGGCACCGCCGATCGCGATCATCTGGATCTGCCGGGCGCCGAGGCCACGCTGGTAGCCCTCGCCGCCGTCCACGGCCCCGTCGGTGCCGTCGTGCTGCTTGTCGACCTGCACAGAGGTCATGGTGGTGCGCCTTTCTCCATGCTGATCCGCGCGACTGCGAGTGCGTCTGCCGCGGATCAGATCCTGATCCCCCCGGATGTGGATGGAGTGCCACCGGCGGTCAGCCGGTCGAAGCGCCCTCGGGAACAGGGGTGGCGTCCCCGAGCGGTCGTGAAGATTTATCACGGGCTGACGCGTGATCGAGGGAGTTGCGTGTGGTGCACGCCACAGAAACCGGCAGGCGAAAGGGATTCAAGATGCCAAAGCGGACGCTCTGATAACGCATTCGTTATCCGGATTTGAGCGTCCGCTGAGCGAACACCCCGTCACGGAGGGGTGTCCGGAGGGGGATCGGTCAGGACATCAGGGTCTCGACGAGGGACTCCTGGAGAGCCCCCAGCCAGAGGTACGCCATCACCATCGGCTTGCGCGGGTCGGAGTCCGGCAGCCGGTACAGCTGCTCCCCCTCCTCGTCGGTGACCTCCAGGCGGGTGCCGATGGTCAGCCGGAGGTCGTTGAGCGCGCCGAGCCAGGCACGGGCCTCGTCCGGGGTCAGCTTCAGGACGGCGCCACCCTCGCCCGCCGCGTCGGCGGAGAGCGCGTCGAGGGCGCGGACGACGACGAGGGCGTCCTCGCGCTTGCGGGCCCGCAGGTCGTTCTCGGTGAAGCGGCGGAAGTCGGAGGCGGCCGCCCGCAGCTCCTCGCTGTCGTCCCCGTACGCGTCGGGGAAGAGGCGCTTGAGCGCGGGGTCGGACGGCGGCTTGCTGGGACCCTCGGCGAAGAGCGCGGCCAGCGGGTCGGCGTCCTGGGCGGGCTCGTCGCCCGGCCCGATCAGCTCCATGAGCTGGACGGCGAGGGAGCGGAGGATGGAGATCTCGACGTCGTCGAGGGCGACGGCCGCGCCGCCGCCGGGCAGGTTCTCGAAGCGGCCGGCCATCAGCCGCGGTCCTGGGTGAGGGTCGCCCAGAGGCCGTAGCCGTGCATCGCCTGCACGTCGCGCTCCATCTCCTCGCGGGTGCCGCTGGAGACCACCGCGCGGCCCTTGTGGTGCACGTCGAGCATCAGCTTGTGCGCCTTGTCCTTGGAGTAGCCGAAGTACGCCTGGAAGACGTAGGTCACGTAGCTCATCAGGTTGACCGGATCGTTGTGCACGAGGGTCACCCACGGCACGTCGGGTTCGACGACCGCGGAGACCTCCTCGGCCGATTCCGTACGTTCGATCTCAATAGGCGCGACGCTCACTCACCCCATGCTGCCACCCCGGAGGGCCCGTCGCACAAACGGGTCACCCGCCCGTCACCCGCTCGCGCCACTATTCGTCACTCTGACGATTTCTGCGCTAGCATCGCTGACATGAACGCTGCGGACCTTGGGCTGCCGGTGGACGTGCCGTCGACCGCGCTCTTCACCGATCAGTACGAGCTGACCATGCTCCAGGCCGCCCTCCGGGGCGGCACCGCCGACCGACGCTCGGTCTTCGAGGTCTTCACCCGGCGACTGCCCGAGGGCCGGCGCTACGGCGTCCTCGCGGGCGTCGGCCGGGTCCTCGACGCCGTCGAGAACTTCCGGTTCGACCCCGCCGTCCTGGGCTTCCTGCGCGAGCACGGCATCGTCGACGAGCCGACCCTCGAATGGCTCGCCCGCTACCGCTTCACCGGTGACATCTGGGGCTACCCCGAGGGCGAGGTGTACTTCCCCGGCTCGCCCGTGCTGCGCGTCGAGGGCTCCTTCGCCGAGTGCGTGCTCCTGGAGACGGTGATCCTCTCCATCCTCAACCACGACTCCGCCATCGCCGCCGCCGCCTCCCGCATGTCGGCCGCGGCCGGCGGGCGCCGCCTCATCGAGATGGGCGCCCGGCGCACCCACGAGCTGGCGGCCGTCGCCGCCGCCCGCGCCGCGTACGTCGGCGGCTTCGACTCCACCTCCGACCTCGCGGCCGGCTTCCGCTACGGCATCCCGACCGTCGGCACCTCCGCCCACGCCTTCACGCTCGTCCACGACAGCGAGCGGGACGCCTTCCGCGCCCAGGTCGAGAGCCTCGGACGCGGTACGACCCTGCTCGTCGACACCTACGACGTGGCCGAGGCCGTGCGCACCGCCGTCGAGGTGGCGGGCCCCGAGCTCGGGGCCGTCCGGATCGACTCCGGCGACCTGCTGCTCGTCGCCCACCGGGTCCGGCAGCAGCTCGACGAGCTGGGTGCGCGGGACACGAGGATCGTCGTCACCTCGGACCTCGACGAGTACGCCATCGCCTCCCTCGCGGCGGCCCCGGTCGACGCCTACGGAGTGGGCACCCAGCTGGTCACCGGCAGCGGCCACCCGACCTGCTCCATGGTCTACAAGCTGGTCGCCCGCGCCTCCTCGGCCGACCTCAAGGCCCCCCTCACCCCGGTCGCCAAGAAGTCCCTCGGAGGCAAGGCCTCGGTCGGCGGACGCAAGTGGGCGGCGCGCCGCCCCGACGCGTACGGCGTCGCCGAGGCCGAGGTCGTGGGCACCGGCCCGGTACCGCCGGAGCTCGCCGACCACCAGCTCCTGGTCGAGCTGGTCAAGGGCGGCGACGTGGTGGCCCGGGAGCCCCTGGAGGCCGCGCGGTCCCGGCACATCGCGGCCCGCGCCGGGCTGCCGATGTCGGCGATCCAGCTCTCCCGGGGCGAGCCGGTGCTCCCGACGGAGTACCTCTAGAGGTACCTCCAGAGCCCCACGGAGACCGGACCCGCCCCCTCCCGGTGGGCGGGCCGATTCTCTAGGCTCGGTCCCACCCCTCCCCGACGCGTTAAGGACACCCGCCATGCACCGCGCATTGATCGTTGTGGACGTTCAGAACGACTTCTGCGAGGGCGGCAGCCTCGCGGTGACCGGCGGCGCGGACGTCGCCGCCGCCATCACCGACCTGGTCGGCCAGACGGCGGGCAGCTCCTACCGGCACGTGATCGCCACCCGCGACCACCACGTCGACCCGGGCGCGCACTTCGCGCCGGCCGGTGAGGAGCCGGACTACGTCACCTCCTGGCCGGTGCACTGCGTGGCCGGCACGGAGGGTGTCGGCTTCCACCCGAACTTCGCGCCGGCCGTCGCCAGCGGGGCGATCGACGCCGTCTTCGACAAGGGCGCGTACGACGCGGCCTACAGCGGCTTCGAGGGGCACGACGAGAACGGGCGGACGCTCGCGGAGTGGCTCCGTGAGCGGGACGTCACCGAGGTCGACGTGGTGGGCATCGCCACCGACCACTGCGTGCGGGCGACGGCCCTGGACGCGGCCCGTGAGGGCTTCCGCACCCGCGTCCTGCTCGACCTGACGGCCGGCGTCGCCAAGGAGACGACGGACCGGGCCCTGGCGGAGCTGCGGACGGCGGACGTGGAGCTGACCGGCAAGCCCGTGGTGGCCTGAGCGGTCCCGCGGGGGCCCGGACGACGGGGCGGCCTCAGGCCGCGGGTTCCCTGGGGAGGGACCGTACGGGGTGCCAGAGCTCCTGGGCGGCGCCGGGCGCGGATCTCCACAGCAGGCCGTCGGGGTGGTGGAGGACGGCCGTGATCTCGTCGGGGGTGGGCGGTTCGGTGTTGCCCCGGAGGTAGACCGCCCGCAGCCCGAGGTTCCGCAGCCGGGTCAGGGCGCGGGCACGGTTGGCGGCGTGGACCAGGAAGCGGACGCTGGCGCCGTCGCGGGCCGGGCTCGGCAGCCCTATCGCGACGACCACGCTGCCTCCCGGCAACTTGCAGAACCCTCCGTTGGGCATGCGGAACCACTCCCCCGTGGATCGACTGTCAATAAGAACATCGGTCTGATGCGTCAGACGCACCTAAACACGATCGGCCGCCGCCCGCTAGAGGGGCGACGGCCGATCATGCTTTGACCTGCGGTTTTACCGATTACTTCGTGGACGGACCCACGCGGACCGTGATCGTCTCGCCGTTCTTCGGCTCCTTGACGACCTGGATCTTCGTGTTGGTGTCAGTTACCTGGACACCGGCGCGCGCCGTCTCCTGGAGCCAGTACGTGCCCTTGCGGTCGTCGAAGACCGGGTTGCCCGGCAGCGACGGGACGAACGCCGCGACGTCGGCCTTGTGGAGCAGGAGGCTGTCGGTCCGGTAGGTGCCGAAGGTGGAGTCGTAGGCCTGGACGCGGTTGCGCATCAGGCTGCCGTCCTTGAACTTCAGCGGGGTCGGGTGGGAGTCGACCGGAAGGATCAGACCCTGGCCCGGGTGGACCGCGGTGTTGTTGTCCTTCTGGGAGAGGTCCCACTTCCAGATGAGCAGGCCGTTCTGGTACGGGTAGTGCTCGACCCAGCTCGCCTTGTCACCGGTGAACCCGAAGTTGTACGGGCCGACCTTGAGGGTGGCGTCGTACGAGACGTACTGGCGGTTCTCCGCGATGTAGTACTGCTCGTACTCCTTCGTGAAGCCCTTGCCGACCCGCGAGAAGCCCTTGGCCGCCCAGCCGTTGTCACCGTTCTCGGCGCCGTCCGCGAAGACGGTGGCACCGTCGGCGGTCAGCGTGATGGCGTCGGCCGTGAAGCCCTTGCCGCCGGCGCCGCCGTCCGTCTGGTAGCGGAAGCGGAGGTCGAACTTCTTGCCCGCGTAGGCGTTGAGGCCGTAGACGAGCTCTTTGTGCGTGCCCGAGACGTCGGTCAGCGCCGGGGCGCCGCTGGCGTCGCGCGGGAGCGGCTTGCCGTCGGCGGTGCCGTCCAGGGCCGTCCAGTTGGCGCCGCCGTCGGTCGACACCTCGGTGTAGAGGTAGTCGTAGTCGAGCTCGATGTCGTACCAGCCCTTGAGCTTCAGGGAGGCGGACGTCTTGCCCGTCAGGTCGACGGAGCGGGTCAGGGTGTTCTTGAGGTCGTCACCCATGTTGCTCCACCACTGCGTGGCACCCTCGGCGGGCGCGACGACATCGGTGGTGACGGCCTTCTTCGGCAGCTCGACGACGAGCGCCTGGGGGTTCTTGGTGTTGTACTCGGCCACGCCCAGCTTGTGGGTGGAGTTCCACTTGCGGGCCTCGTTGGCGACCTTGGTGTAGTTCAGCCAGCCGAGCTGCAGCTTGTCCCAGGCGTTCATGTCGCCGGGCAGGTCGCCGATGGCGTCCTTGCCGCGGCCGAGCCAGGAGCCGGAGGACATGAGCGACCAGAAGCCGGTCGAGTTCTCGGCGCCCTTGAGGCCGGACGTGTCGTACAGGTCCGGCAGACCGAGGTCGTGGCCGTACTCGTGCGCGAAGACGCCGAGGCCGCCGTTCTCCGGCTGCATCGTGTAGTCGCCGACCCAGATGCCGGAGTCACCGATCTGCGTGCCGCCGGCCTTGTTGTTGGCCGGGCCGGTCTTGCCCGCGTTGGTGCCGTAGGCGTACCAGCGGTGGGCCCACAGGGCGTCGCCGCCCTGGGCGCCGCCGCCCGCCGACTCGTCCTCGCCCGCGTGGACGATCTGGAAGTGGTCGATGTACCCGTCGGGCTCGTTGAAGTTGCCGTCGCCGTCGAAGTCGTACCGGTCCCACAGGTCGTACTGCGCCAGGTCGGCCTTGATCTGGGCGTCGGTACGGCCCTTGGCCTTCTGGTCCGCGGTCCACGCCGTGACACCGTCGCGGACGGCGTCCCAGACGTTGGAGCAGTTGCTGTTGCCGCAGTAGTTCGAGCCGTAACGGGCCTCGTTGTACTCGACCTTGACCCAGTCGGAGACGCCGCCGTCGACCGAGTAACGGCCGGACGAGGTCTTCTCGTAGTAGGTCTTCAGCGACTGCTTGGGCTGTCCCTTGGCGTCCTTGCCGGTGCCGAAGTACAGGTCCTGGAAGTGCTTCTGGTTGTAGTCCGCCTGCCACTCCGTGGAGTTGTCGTGCTCCCGGTCGGGCTTGGCTATCTGGTTGTGCAGGGGACCGGGCGTGCCGCCGAACTTCGGCTTCGGCTCGGTCGTGTCGTCGTCCGCACGGTCGACGAGGGTGGTGTTGTCCACCTTGTCGCCGAACTCGACGAGGATCGTGAAGATCTTGTCGGTCTTCTCACGGCCGAGCTCGACGTACTTCTTGTCGTCGAGCTTGACGACCTGGGAGCCGTTTCGCCGCTCCACCTTCGACTCGCCGCTCAGCACCTGCTCCAGGGCAGCCTTGCGCTGCTGCTCCTGCTGCTCGCTGAAGGGACCCTCGAGGTCGTGGTCGACCGCCGTCTTGTCGATCCCGGCGCCGGGCGCCGGGTCGTGACGGACATCGGCCGGGTTCACGCCTGCGTGATTGTCGGCCCATGCGGTGGTGAAGGTCGAGGCGGTGGCGGCGGTAGCCGCGAGCGCCACAACAACTGCGGACGTTCTGATCGCCCGTCGTCTGTTGGTCACTTGATATGTCCTCCCCGGCGCCCGCGCTTCGGACCGAAGGTGGGGTGTCCGTCCGGCGGGTCGCGCGTCACAAGTGACGACATTCGACCGGAGGGAGACAAGAAAAGACAGATCTTGACTTGCACATACCAACTGCACTATGCGGGAGCCGAATTCCGATTATCGGACGATCAGCAGGCGCCTCACGGGGAAAATTCACATGACCCGTGACTCCGTGCGCCCCCCGTGCCCCCGCATCGTGGGTGAGGTCACGCTTACTTCGGTTCCGCCCGGGCATCCACGGCCTTAGAGTCGAACCGTTGTCCTGAGAGGGCGGTACGTGTCATGCAGCGTCCGAACGCCGCGCAACTCACCTGTGGTTCGGCCACCGTCGTCCTCGCGACCGTCGCCCTGCTGCTGCTCTCCGGTACGACGACCACGCTCGGCATCACGGTGACCAGCCTCGCCGGCCTGCTGCTCGGACTGCTCGTGGCCGTGACGATGCCCCTGCGCACGACCGGCGTCAAGACCGCCGCACCGACTCCGGCACCCGCCGCGCACGAAGAGGCCCGGGTACCGACCGCGCGCGTGGGCGCGGGAGTCGACACCCGGACCGGTTCGTGACACCTCGTCCGTAAAAAGCCGTCTCCGCCGGATCCGCGCGGACGACGCCGGTTCGGCTACTGCGGGACGGAGACCACCACCGTCTTCGCCGCCTTGTCGTGCAGACCCTGCTTGTAGGGCTTGTCGACCAGGATCAGGATCAGCAGGAGCAGCGGCCACAGGCAGGCGCAGCAGATCAGGGCGGGCAGCCACAGGACGATCGCGCGCAGCAGCGACTGGCTCATCGGCGGCGTCGAGCCGTCGTTGAGCATCGCGACCCGCAGCTTCATCCACTTCTTGCCGAGCGTCTGGCCGTTCTTCGCCACCATCACCGTGTCGTACGCGACGAACGCGACGATCGTGATCAGCTGGAAGACCAGCTGGCTGCCGCCGTTGAGGCTGTTGACCGTGTCGCCGAAGTCGTTGCCGTCCTCGGTCGCCCGCGAGTAGATCTTGAACGGGATGCCGATGATCGCCAGGGGGATCGCGATGATCAGCCAGTCGATGATCCGGGCGATGATGCGCTTTCCGGACTCGGCGAGCGGCGGCATCCCGGAGAGCGGATCGGTCCCTCCGTACCCGGCGCCGTAGCCGCCGTACGGGGGCGGCGGCGCGCTGTCGTACGGGGAGCCGCCCGAGGGACCGTACGGCGAACCGCCCGTGGGTCCGTACGGGCTCCCCGGCGGCGGACCTCCCGGCGGAGTGCCTTCCGGCGGCGGACCGCCCGGCGGACGCCCCCCGGGCGGAGGCCCTTCCGGGGGCGGTCCGGCCGGGGGCGGCTGGCCTGCGGAGGGCGGCGGAGGCTCCTGCGGCCTCTTGAGGAACGGGTCCTCCTCGGGCGGCTGGCCGGGCGGCGGCTGGTCGGTGCTCATGGGGGCAGTGCATCCCGGGCCGGGCGCCCCCGCAAGGAATCACCGCCCGTTCGGGGGACCCCCGGCCGCCGGGGACCGCCCGGTCAGGCCGGGGGCCGACGGCCGGCGGGTCAGCGCGCCACGAAGGTGCGGGCCGCCTTGTCGTGCCAGCACTGCCGCCAGGGGCGGTCGAAGAGGCACCACAGGACGTTGAGGACGCCGACGGCCAGGAGGCCCAGGACGCTGTAGACGAGCCAGCGGCGCAGCGCCGCCCCGAACCTCGGCGGCTGGTGCGCCTCGATGTCCCGCACCTCGATCCCGCACAGCTTCTTGCCGAGCGTGCGCCCCCACTTGGCGGTGGGCAGCGCCTCGTACAGGACGCCGATGACGAAGAACGCGGCCAGCGCGATGCCGAACTGCACGGAGGTCGTGCCGTCGACCAGCCACACCTGGACGGTGACGCCGGACTGCTTGGCCGCGTCGATCTTGCCGTCGATGTGGTCGAGGGCGGCGGTCACGAACGGGAAGGCGGCGGCGCCGACGAGCGCGCCCAGGACGAGGGTGTCGACCAGCCGGGCGATCAGCCTCCGGCCGAGACCGGCGGGGCGCGCGGAGGCCTGCGCGCGGGCCGCCTGGACGAACAGGTCGTCGACGGGCGGCTTCCAGGGGACGACGGGCTGCTGCGGGTCCTGGGACTGGGGCTGCGGCTGGGGCTGTTGTGCCTGCGGCTGGGCCTGCTGGGCCCAGGAGGGGGTGGCGGGCGCCGGGGCCGGAGCGGGCGCCTGGTGCACGGGGCCGGGCGCGGGTGCCGGGGCGGCCGCCGGGGCGGGCTCGGGGGCCGGCTGGGGAGTCGGCTGGGGCCGGGGGGCCCGCGGGGCCGGCTGGGGCTGCTGAGGGGCCGCGGCGGGCGCGGGAGCGGGGGTGGGGATCGGCGTGACCGGCATCCCACCGAGGCGCGCCGCTCCCCCGGTGGCCCGGGGGTCCGTCGCCGGGGCGGCGGACCGCGCCGCGCTCTCGGGCTCGGGTTCACCCGCACCGGCGACCGGCCAGTCCGCCGGGGTGCGCGGGTCGGGGGTCCGGGGCGCGCCCCAGGAGACCCTCTGGTCGAGGTCGCCGCCGAAGCCGGTCTGGCGGGAGGTGTCCGCCTGCCAGGCCGAGGCGGGCTCCGCGGGGGCCGGCTCCTCGTCGAAGAAGACGGGTCCGGTCTCCTCCACGGCGGGTACGGGGGCCGGGGCGGGTGCCCGGTCCTGCGCGGGGAGCTGCGCCGGCGCCCGGTCCTGCGCGGGGAGCTGCGCCGGCGCCCGGTCCTGCGCGGTCGCCCGGTCCTGCGCCGGTACGGCTGCGGCGGGGCGTGCGGGTTCGAGCGGGGGCGCGGACCGCGGCTGGTACGACTGCTCGGGGAGCTGCTGCTCGGGGAGCTGGTGGGGCTGGTTCTGCCGCGACGGGCGCTGCTGCGGCTGGTGTTGCGCGGGCTGATGCGGCGGGAGCGGCTCCGGTTCGGTCCGGGCCGGCTGCGCGGCGGCCGGTGCCGGCGCGGGGCCGGAGGCCAGGATCGGGCCGGCCGGGATCGCCGAGGCCGGCGGACCCGGCGGAACCTCACCGTCCGTGGGCGCGGGCCTGCTCGTACCGGGAACCCAGGCTCCCCCGTTCCAGTACCGGATGTATCCGGGAATGGACGGGTCCGGGTAGTACCCCGCCTGCGGTACCTCTCCGCCGCCTCCAGGAGGAGTAGCCACTGCCCCGACTCCGTTCAGTCACAACGCCCTTGAACCGCGCGGCCGCGTGCCGGGCGTGCCGCGCCCAAGGAGGACAGTAACGAAGAACGTCCCCGAGGGAACAAAGAGCCCGGGAGAAAGCCGGCCTTCGAGAGGGACACGTACCGGAATCGATCACTCCCGGTGATGTTCGGGCCGGGGCATGCGCCCGCTCCCCTGCCCGGACGCACCTCCAGGAAAAAACTTCCCGAGAAAACCTCCCGAAGTCGCGTAATGAGCCGCGGGTACCCCGCTCTCTCCCGGTGAAGGCCCGCACGGGGCCGGTCCGACCAGAGGGAGTACGACCATGCAGAACACCGACAACACCACCGTCGAGCGCGAACTCGAACTCAAGCTGGTGCTCTCGCCCGAGCGTGCCGTCCCCGTCCCCGCCCGGCTCGCCTACCGCACGGGCGACCCGTACGCCGTCCACATCACGTTCCACATCGGCACCGACCACCCGGTCAACTGGACGTTCGCGCGCGAACTCCTGGTCGAGGGCGTGTTCCGGGCCTGCGGGCACGGCGACGTGCGGATCTGGCCGACGAAGGTCGACGGCCGCAGCGTCGTCCTGATGGCGCTCTCCTCCCCCGACGGCGACGCCCTCCTCGAAGCCCCCTCCGCGCAGGTGTCCGCCTGGCTGGAGCGGACCCTGCGCGCGGTGCCGCCGGGCACCGAGTCCGAGCGGCTCGGCATCGACGACGGACTCGCCGAACTCCTGGCGACCACCGTGATCGCCGACGAGCTGTGGCTGCGCGACCCGTGGCCGTCGGACGAGTCGCAGGACGGCGAGCTGTGAGCCCCGTACCCCTGCGACCCCGCGGGTCCCCCGGGTCAGAAGAGCTTTCCGGGGTTGAGCAGCCCCAACGGGTCGAAGGTGGCCTTGATCCCGCGCTGGAGCTCCAGTCCGACCGGCCCCAGCTCCCGTGCCAGCCACTCCTTCTTGAGGACGCCCACGCCGTGCTCGCCGGTGATCGTGCCGCCGAGCGCGAGCCCGAGCGCCATGATCTCGTCGAAGGACTCCCGGGCGCGCCGCGACTCGTCCTCGTCGGTGTGGTCGAAGCAGACGACGGGATGGGTGTTGCCGTCGCCGGCGTGCGCGCAGACCCCGATGGTCAGGTCGTACTTCTCCGCGACCGCCGCCGTGCCGGCGAGCATCTCGGCGAGTCGCGTCCGCGGCACGCACACGTCGTCGATCATCGTCGCCGACTTGATCGTCTCCAGGGCCGTGAGGGAGAGCCGGCGTGCCTGGAGGAGGAGTTCGGACTCGGCCGTGTCGGCGGCCGGAACGACCTCGGTGGCGCCCGCCGCCGCGCACAGCTCCCCCACGGCGGCCAGATCGGCGGCCGGGTCGGGGGTGTCGAAGGCACACAGGAGCAGCGCCTCGGTCGTGTCGGGCAGACCCATGCGCGCCATCCTGTTGACGGCCTGGACGGTGGTGCGGTCCATGAGTTCGAGCAGCGACGGGGTGTGGCCGCGCTCCATGATCGTGCAGACGGCCGCGCAGGCGGCCGCCGCGGAGGGGAACTCGGCGGCCAGCGCGAGCTGCGCCGGGGGCTGCGGCCTGAGCTGGAGCACGGCACGGACGACGATGCCGAGACTGCCCTCCGAACCGACGAAGAGCCTGGTCAGGTCATAGCCGGCGACGCCCTTCGCGGTGCGGCGGCCGGTGGTCAGGAGCCGGCCGTCGGCGAGGACGACGTCGAGGCCGAGGACGTACTCGGCCGTCACCCCGTACTTCACACAGCACAGGCCGCCGGAGGCCGTGCCGATGTTCCCGCCGATGGTGCACGTCTCCCAGCTGGACGGGTCCGGCGGGTAGTACAGGCCGTGCTCGGCGACGGCCCGTGACAGCACCGCGTTGACGACACCCGGCTCGACGACGGCGATCCGGTCGACCGGGTTGATCTCCAGGATGCGGTCCATCTTGACCAGGGAGAGCACGATGCAGCCCTCGGAGGCGTTGGCGCCGCCGGAGAGGCCCGTGCGGGCTCCCTGCGGGACGACGGGGACGCGGAGTTCGGTCGCGGTGCGCATGACGTGCCGCACCTGCTCGACGGTGCGCGGCAGCACCACGACCGCCGGGGTGCCGGCCTCGCAGAAGCTCGCCATGTCGTTCGCGTACGAGGTGGTCACGTCCGGATCGGTGAGCAGCGCCTCGGCGGGCAGCCCGGCGCGCAGCCGCGTCAGAAGATCGTCCATGTCTCCAGCGTGGCACCCGGGGCCATCGGTGTGAACCCGCCGGGGCGGGCGCTTCGTGTGCTCTTCGTACAGGTGCGGACGGGCGCACAGTGAGCGCCATGAAGACGCAGAACGTGTCGAGGACGGTCCTCGCGGCCGGAGTGGGCGCGGTGCTCGCGGCCACGGCACTCCTATACGTCCCCGAGCTCCTCGACCAGGGGCCGCCGCCCCCGCCGGGACCGGCGGAGCGGGCGACGCTCGCGGCCCACGCGGGCGCGCAGGCCGCGCTCCCCGACCTGGCCGCGCTGATCACCGACCGGGAGGAGTGGCTCCGCGACCACCCGGACGACGACGCGTCCTGGGCGGAGCTCGGCGCCGCGTACACGGAGCGGGGCGCGCGCCTCGGCGACGTACGGGACTATCCGCGCGCCGAGCAGGCGCTGCGGCGCTCGCTGGCCGAACGGCCCGCCGCACGCGGCAACACGGCCGCGCAGCTGGGCCTGGCGGCGCTCGCCGGGGCTCGCGGCGACTGGAAGTCGGCCAAGGAGTGGGGCGAGAAGGTCCGGAAGGCGGACCCGCGCCGCTGGCCCGCGTACCCGGTCCTGATGGACGCGTACAACGGCCTCGGGGACTACAAGGCGGCCCAGAAGGCGATGGAGAGCCTGGCGGGGCTCCACGCGGGCGCGATGGTGCGGACGCGGGCCGCGCAGACCTACCGCGACCGGGGCTGGCGCGAGGACGCCGACGCGGCGGCCCTCGACGCGGTGGCGCTCGCCGAGACGGCCCCGGACAAGGCGGCCGCGCTGGCGCGGCTCGGGGACCTGGCGTGGGAGCGCGGCGAACCCGACGAGGCGCTCGCGCGGTTCGGGGCGGCGCTGACGCAGGTACGGGACCACGGGCCCGCGCTCGCGGGCCGGGCGCGGGCGCTCGCCGCGCTGGGCCGCACCGACGAGGCGCTGCGGGACTGGCGGGCGGCACTGGCCCGGCTGCCGCTGCCGGAATACGTCCTGGAGGCGGGGGAGCTGTCCGAGTCGCTGGGCCTGAACGGAGACGCGCGGGCGCTGTACGAGCGGCTGCGGGCCGGGACCTGGGCGGGCGGGGAGGTGGCCCTCGCCCTGCTCGACGCGGACCACGGCGACGCGGCGGCGGCGGTCACCCGGATGCGGGCGGAGTGGGCGCGCGGGCACCGCTCGGTGCGGGTGGCGGACGCGCTGGGGTGGGCGCTGTACCGGGCGGGTCAGCCCAAGGAGGCGCTGGAGTACGCGACACGGGCCACGGAGGAGGGCCTGCGGAGCGCCCTCTTCGCGTACCACCGGGGCGAGATCGAACGGGCCCTGAAGGAACACGGCCCGGCCCGGCGGCACGTGGCGGAGGCGCTGCGGATCAACCCGCGCTTCTCGCCGCTGCTCGCGCCGAGGGCGGAGGAGGCACTGGCGGCGCTCGGCGAGCCGTCGACGGAACTCCCGGAGGAACTCCGCCCGGAGCGGGAGCCGGAGTCGACTCCGGTGAGGGGACGAGAGGCGGGTCCGGGCACGGCGCCGAAACCGACGGGGGCGGCGGCAGCGGTGGCGGGGGCACGGGCGGCCACGGCACCGCGGGAGTAGCGCGCTCTTGGGGGCGGCGCCCCGGCCCACCCCCCGCGTGGGCCGGAACCCGCCGGATCGGGTGGCCGGGGCCCGCAGACCCACCGCGTGGGACCGGGGCCCGTCGGCCCGCGCGCCCTCGCCGTGCGAGCCGGTCCCACCGGCCCGCGCGCCCCCCGCTGTGCGAGCCGGCCTCGCGGCCCACGGGTGGGCGCGTCGCGCCGGCGGAAGCAAGCGCCGGCGGAAGCGGGTGGGCGGCGGCTCGGGGGGCGTGCTCGTCACGCCGCGGCGCGCGTGGTGAGGGCCCGGGGGTGACCCCGGGCCCTGGCCGTGCGACGTGGCGGCTAGAGGTTGCCGCGCTTCTCCTGCTCGCGCTCGATCGCCTCGAACAGCGCCTTGAAGTTCCCCTTGCCGAAGCCCATCGACCCATGCCGCTCGATCATCTCGAAGAAGACGGTCGGGCGGTCCTGGACCGGCTTGGTGAAGATCTGCAGCAGGTAGCCGTCCTCGTCGCGGTCGACGAGGATCTTCAGTTCGCGCAGGGTCTCGACGGGCACGCGCGTCTCGCCGGCCCACTCGCCGAGGGTGTCGTAGTACGAGTCGGGGGTGTCGAGGAAGGAGACACCCGCGGCCCGCATCGCGCGCACGGTGGCCACGATGTCGTTGGTGGCGAGGGCGATGTGCTGGACGCCGGCGCCGCCGTAGAACTCCAGGTACTCGTCGATCTGCGACTTCTTCTTCGCGATCGCGGGCTCGTTGATCGGGAACTTCACCTTGAGGGTGCCGTCCGCGACGACCTTCGACATGAGGGCGGAGTACTCGGTGGCGATGTCGTCGCCCACGAACTCCTTCATGTTCGTGAAGCCCATGACCTTGTTGTAGAAGCCGACCCAGTCGTTCATCCTGCCGAGCTCGACGTTGCCGACGCAGTGGTCGATGGCCTGGAAGGTGCGCTTGGCCGGCGGCTCGACGATCGGGTTGGCGGCGACGAAGCCGGGGAGGTACGGGCCGTCGTAGCCGGAGCGCTCGACGAGGGTGTGGCGGGTCTTGCCGTACGTGGCGATGGCGGCGAGGACGACGGTGCCGTGCTCGTCCTTCACCTCGTGCGGCTCGGTGAGGCCGGTGGCGCCGTGCTCGACGGCGTAGGCGTACGCGGCGCGGGCGTCCGGCACCTCGATGGCCAGGTCGACGACGCCGTCGCCGTGCTCGGCGACGTGGTCGGCGAGGAAGCGGCCCCGGTCGGTGGCGACCTTGATGACGGAGGTGAACACGAACCGGGCGGCGCCGTTGGTGAGGACGTAGCTGGCCGTCTCGCGGCTGCCGTTCTCCGGTCCGGAGTAGGCGACGAGCTTCATGCCGAAGGCCGTGGAGTAGTAGTGCGCGGCCTGCTTGGCGTTGCCGACGGCGAAGACGACCGCGTCCATTCCCTTCACGGGGAAGGGATCGGCCTGCCGCGCGGTGGAGGGGGTGTGATCGATGGTCTCAGTCATGGCAGCAATGTCCCGCCGTTCTGCAAGGTGCGCAAGAGTTCGCTGATCCACTGGTCATGTTGCACAGCGACGGACGAGTATGGCCGTGCGACTTGTACATCCTGACCATGGGGAGACCGCTGTGGCGATCGATCATCTGGACGGCCGGCTCATCACGCTCCTCGCACGTGAGCCGCGCATCGGGGTCCTGGAGGCCTCGCGGCGGCTCGGGGTGGCGCGGGGGACGGTGCAGGCGCGGCTCGACCGGCTCCAGGCGAGCGGGGTGATCAGGGGCTTCGGGCCGCAGGTGGACCCGGCGGCGCTCGGCTATCCGGTGACGGCGTTCGCGACCCTGGAGATCAAGCAGGGGCAGGGAGCGGATGTGCGCGGGCATCTGGCGACGGTGCCGGAGGTCCTGGAGCTGCATACGACGACGGGTCACGGCGACATGCTCTGCCGGCTCGTCGCCCGCTCGAACGCGGATCTCCAGCGGGTGATCGACAAGGTGGTGGCGTTCGAGGGGATCGTGCGGGCGTCGACGGCGATCGTGATGGAGAACCCGGTGCCGCTGCGGATCATCCCGCTGGTGGAGCAGGCGGCGCAGGAGTAGGCCGCGCAGGAGTAGGGCGGGCGGCCGGCCGTCACGGAGGAGGTGGCGGCCGGCGGCACGAGGCGGGGCCTGCAAAGAACTAGTTGCAAAGAAACCCTTGCAACTAGTTCTTTGCAACTCTACGCTCGGACCATGCCCGAGCCCGAAGGTTTCCCGACCCGAGCCCTGGACCCGCGCACCCTGCGCGGGCTCGCCCACCCCCTCCGCATCCAGCTGCTGCGCGCCCTGCGCACCCACGGACCCGCCACCGCCTCCCAACTCGCGGAGCGCCTGGGCGAGTCCAGCGGAGCGACCAGCTACCACCTGCGCCAGCTCGCGGCCCACGGCTTCGTCGAGGACGACCCGACGCGCGGCAAGGGACGGGAGCGGTGGTGGAAGGCCGGCCAGCAGGGCGTGGTCGTCGACGAGACGCTCTCCCGGAACCCGGACCCGGAGGTCCGCGGCGCCCTCGACCTCTACGTCCACGAGATCGCGACCATCCACACCCAGGAGCTGAGCACCTACCTCGGCACCCGGCACGACTGGGGCGACGCCTGGATCGGCGTGTCCGACATGAGCGACTTCACCCTGCGCCTGCCCCCCGAGAAACTCCGCGAGCTCGACAAGCGGATGCACGCGCTCATCGCGAGCTACAAGGACATCGAGGAGGCCGACGCGCCGGACGCAGAGCGCGTACGGATCCATCTGCACGCGTTCCCGCAGCACGAGAACTGACGGAAGGAACCACAGAGTCATGCACGCCGACATTCACCTCCAGCTCCATCAGCTGCACGCCGCCGAACTCCACCGCACGGCCGCCACCACCGCCCGGCGGATCCCCGGCCCCGCCCTCCGCGTGCAACTCGGCTGGCGGCTGGTCGAGTTGGGCCTGCGTCTGGCCACGCCCGCACACCGCCACCCGGTCACCCTGGCCGCATGACCGCTCCGGGGGGACACGACGCGGACGCGCCGAAGCCGGACGGGGAGAGCGCGAGCACGGGCACGGGTACAGGCACGGGGATAGGCGCAGGCACGAGCACGAGCGCGAGCACGACGAGGAAGGGCGCGACGAAGCGGGACCGGGTCCCCCTCGCGACCGTCCTCACCGCCAACGCCGTATCCATCACGGGGAACTCACTCACGCTCATCGGCGTCCCGTGGTTCGCCCTCGACACCACGGGAAGCCCCGGCAAGGCCGGCGTCGTCGCCTTCTGCGCGGCCCTGCCCGTCCTCGTCTCCGCGATCGCCGGCGGCCCGGTCATCGACCGGATCGGCCGCCGCCGGGTCGGCATCGCCTCCGACCTGGTCTGCGGGCTCGCGCTCGCCGCGATCCCGCTGCTGCACCGCGCCGGCGTCCTGGAGTTCTGGATGCTGTGCGCCCTGATGGCCGTCACCGGCCTCTTCCACGCACCCGGGGAGATGGCCCGGCACGTCCTGGTGCCCGATCTCGCCCGGCGTGCCGGGACCTCACTCCCCCGGGTCGCCAGCCTGTACGACGCCGTGGCGCGCGGGGCCCGTATGACGGGCGCCGCGATCGCCGGACTCCTCGTGGCGTTCCTCGGCGCCGACACGGTCCTGGTCGTCGACGCGGCGACCTTCGGCGTCTCCGCGCTGCTGGTCGCCGCGGGCCTGCGCGGGGTGCCCGCGGCGGAGCCGGTGCGGGACGGACCCCGTCTCTCCCCGGCCCGCTACCGGTCCGATCTGCGCGAGGGGTACGCCTTCCTGTTCCGCGCGCGGCTGCTGCTCGGCATCACGGTCATGGTGATGGTCACCAACGGCCTGAACCAGAGCTGGAGTTCGGTGCTGCTTCCGGTCCACGCGCGCCAGGAGCTGGGCGGCCCCGCCACCCAGGGCCTGCTCGTGTCGGTCTTCGGCGGCTGCGCCCTGGCCGGCGCCCTGCTCTACGGGGCGGTCGGGCAGCGCTTCCCGCGCCGGGCCGTCTTCACGGCGGGCTTCCTGCTCGGCGGCGCCCCGCCGTACGTGGTGGCCGCGCTCACCGACACCACCGCACCCCTGCTCGTGACGCTCGCGGCGGCCGGATTCGGCGTCGGCGTCCTCAACCCGATCCTGACCACGGTGATGTACGAGCAGGTACCCGACGCCCTGCGCAGCCGCGTCATGGGCGCGAGCACCGCGGGGGTGCTGCTGACGACCCCGCTGGGCGGCCTGGCGGCGGGCTTCCTCGTCGAGCGCGCCGGCCTGACGGCGACGCTGCTGGGGATCGGCGGGCTCTACTTCCTCGCCACGCTCTCGCCGCTTCTCTTCCCGGCGTGGCGGGGCATGAACGCCCCGCCGGGGCGGACGCCCGGGGACGGTGCCCCCGGGGACGGCACGCCGTCCGGTGGCGAGCCCGGTGTCGATGCCGGTGCCGAACCGGTCAGCAGGTCGGGACCTTCGACTCCTGCCCCTGTTCCAGGGCCTTCAGGGACGCCACCGCGTCGCTGAGCGCGGTGACGGGGATGAGCCGCATCCCCTTCGGCAGCTCGGCCTGGGCGTCCGAGCACTCGGCCTTCGGGACGAGGAAGACGGTGGCCCCGTCCCGCGCGGCGGCCTGGGTCTTCAGCGAGACCCCGCCGACGGCGCCGACCGAGCCGTCCGCGTCGATCGTCCCCGTGCCGGCGATGATCCGGCCACCGGTCAGGTCACCGCCGGCGCCGTCGCCGTCGAGCTTCTCGACGATGCCGAGGGAGAAGAGCAGCCCGGCGCTGGGCCCGCCGATGTCGGCGAGGTGCAGGTCGACCTTCACCTTCTCGGGGTCCTCGTCGAGGTAGTCGAGGGCGGCGAGCGTGGCCGCGTCCTGGGACTCCTTCATCTGACCGAGGTTGTGCTTCTCGACCTCGGCGTCCGACTTCCCCGGGGGGTAGACGGAGTCACGCGGCAGGACGGCCCGGTCCGCACGGAACCAGGCGTCGGTCACGTCCCCGAGGTCCACGTCCGTGGACGGCCCGGTCGCGACGATCGTCGTCATCCGCAGCTGCCCCTCGGAGGGCCGGACCGGGGCGCCGGTGATCGTGATGACCTCCTGCCCCTTGTCCTTGCCGAGCACGTCGGCGGTCGTACCGGGCTGCGCGATGGCATAGGGCAGCGGCGCGAGTCCGACGACGGCGAAGAGCGCGACGACGGGCAGCGCGCAGACCGCGAGCACCTTGGGACGGGAGAGACTGGAGAGCACGTCCCCAATCTACTGGGGCGACCACCCCCACCGGGCCGGGGGCGCGGAGCGGGGCGCGTGCCCGGGCCCGGGCCCGGGCACCGGCACGGACGCGGGCACAGCCCCGGGCACGGGCAGGCGGCGGGCGAAGAAGGACCGTACGAGCTTCCGTACGGCGGGCACCGAGACCCGGGGGTCGACGGCGCCGACCACCGCGGCCCGCCCGGCGGCGGTCGTCAGGCCGACGGCCGCGAGCTGCGGCACCAGAGCGGCGTGGTCGGTGAAGACCCAGTGGTGGCTGCCGGCGGGCGCCGCACGGGCATCAGCAACGCGACGGCCTCGGCCCACGCGGCGGCCCTGCGAGCGGCGGGCCTGATCACCACGACCAGAACGGGCAGATCGGTCCACCACGAACGGACTCCACCGGGCACCCTGGTCGTGGGCACAGGGCACGCCCCCGAGGACGGCGCCGGCCACGGAAGGGCCCGCGCCGCGCACCCGGGCCGCCGCGCGCTCTAGCGCAGCGCGTCCGCGACCTCCCGTGCCGCGTCCACCACCCGCGGCCCGACCCGCTCCGGCACCGCGTCCGCGAGCATCACGACGCCGACGCTGCCCTCGACACCCGTCACGCCGACGAGCGGGGCGGCCGCGCCGCTCGCACCCGCCTCCAGCTCGCCGTGGGTGAGCGTGAAGCCCGGTTCGATCAGCCCGCCCTGCCGGGCGGCGAGGATGGCGCGCCCGGCGGCGCCCCGGTCGAGCGGGTGGCGGAAGCCGGCCCGGTAGGCCACGTGGTAGTCGGTCCAGGTCGGTTCGACGACCGCGACCGCGAGTGCCTCCGCACCGTCGACCAGGGTCAGATGGGCCGTCGCCCCGATGTCCTCGGCGAGTGAGCGCAGCGCGGGGAGCGCGGCCTCCCGCACGAGGGGGTGGACCTGGCGGCCGAGCCGGAGCACGCCGAGGCCGACGCGGGCGCGCCCGCCGAGGTCGCGGCGGACGAGGGCGTGCTGCTCGAGGGTGGCGAGCAGTCGGTAGACGACGGTCCGGTTGACACCGAGTTTGTTGGACAACTCGGTGACGGTCAGGCCGTGGTCGGTGTCGGCGAGCAGTTTGAGGACTCTGAGTCCCCGGTCGAGCGTCTGGGAGGTCTCCGCGGTCACGACGCCCTCTCCTTCGGAGTGAGTGGCGGCGGGCTCTCACGGGGGTCGCGTCACCGGTCCCGTCGGCGACGCACGTCAGAGGCCGCCGGCAGGAAGGGGTACACCGGCTGCGCTCCGCGGCGGCGCTGCCACGGGGCGATTGCTTTTGAGCCGGGACAGTAGCGACCCGCTCCGCTCAGCGGAAGACCTCGTCCAGAATCCGGGCGCCGGCGAGCGAATAGAGACGGTTCGGGACCTTCGTCGGTCGCATGCGGGACTTTGGCGGACAAGATCGGCTTTGTCGTGCACGTAGCGTGGAAGGGCCCGGAGGCCGACCGTGGGGGCCGGTCTCCGACGCCGGTCCTGCGCGGCTCCTTCACCGGTTCCGCCGCCGCGGGACGAGTGAGGCCCGTACGAACGCTGTCGTACGGGCCTCAGCCGCACTCAGGGGCGGGGTGGTGGGAACGGGGGTCACCGCATCCGGGTGGCCCACTCCTGCACCTTCTTGATCCGTTCCCGGATCTGGCCGGCGGTGGCCTCCGCGCTCGGCGGACCGCCGCAGACCCGGCGGAGCTCCGTATGGATCACACCGTGGGGCTTGCCGGTCTGGTGGACGTACGCGCCGACCATGGTGTTGAGCTGCTTGCGCAGTTCGAGGAGCTCCTTGTGGGAAACGACAGGGCGTCGCTCGGCGGGGAGTTCGAGCAGATCCGCCTCGTCGTCCGGCTTCTTGCGGCTGTGCGCGATCTGCCGGGCCTGGCGCTTCTGGAGGAGCAGCTGGACCTGGTCGGGTTCGAGGAGGCCGGGGATACCGAGGTAGTCCTGCTCCTCGGCGCTGCCGGGGTGGGCCTGCATGCCGAACTCGGCGCTGTTGTAGAGGACGCGGTCGAAGACGGCGTCGGACTCCAGCGCCTCGAAGGGCAGCATGTCCTGCTCGCCGGTGTCCTCGTCCTGCTGCCGCTCCGCCTCGGCGAGTTCCTTCTCGGACTCGGCGTACGGGTCCTCCTCGCCCTGCTTCTTGGGCTTGTCGAGGACGTGGTCGCGCTCGACCTCCATCTCGTTGGCGAAGCCGAGGAGGCTGGGGATCGTCGGAAGGAACACGGAGGCGGTCTCGCCGCGCCTGCGCGAACGCACGAAACGCCCGACGGCCTGGGCGAAGAAGAGCGGGGTCGAGATCGTCGTCGCGTACACGCCGACGGCGAGGCGGGGCACGTCGACGCCCTCGGACACCATGCGGACGGCGACCATCCAGCGGTCGTTGTTCTCGCTGAACTCGTCGATGCGGTTCGAGGCGCCGGTGTCGTCGGAAAGCACGACGGTGGCCTTGGTGCCGGTGATCTCGCGGATCAGCTTGGCGTACGAGCGGGCCGAGTCCTGGTCGGAGGCGATGACGAGGCCGCCCGCGTCCGGGATGGATTTGCGGACCTCGGTGAGCCGCTGGTCGGCGGCGCGCAGGACGTTCGGCATCCAGTCGCCCTTCGCGTCCAGGGCGGTCCGCCAGGCCTGCGAGACGGCGTCCTTCGTCATCGGCTCGCCGAGACGGGCGGCGATCTCGTCGCCGGCCTTGGTGCGCCAGCGCATGTTGCCGCTGTAGGAGAGGAAGATGACGGGCCGGACGACGCCGTCGCCGAGGGCGTTGCCGTAGCCGTAGGTGTAGTCGGCGGAGGACCGCCGGATGCCGTCGTTCCCCTCCTCGTACGTGACGAAGGGGATGGGGTTGGTGTCGGAACGGAACGGGGTGCCGGTCAGCGCGAGGCGCCGCGTGGCGGGCTCGAAGGCCTCCAGGCAGGCCTCGCCCCAGGACTTGGAGTCTCCGGCGTGGTGGATCTCGTCGAGGATGACGAGGGTCTTGCGCTGCTCGGACCGGTTGCGGTGCAGCATCGGGCGGACACCGACGCCGGCGTAGGTGATGGCGACCCCGTCGTACTCCTTGCTGAGCGGCCCGGCGCTGTAGTCCGGGTCCAGCTTGATCCCTATCCGCGCGGCGGCGGCGGCCCACTGCTTCTTCAGGTGCTCGGTGGGCGCGACGACGGTGATCTGCTGCACGACGTGGTGGTGCAGCAGCCACGACGCGAGGGTCAGGGCGAAGGTGGTCTTGCCGGCGCCAGGTGTGGCGACCGCGAGGAAGTCACGGGGCTGCTCCTGGATGTATCTCTCCATCGCGCCCTGCTGCCAGGCACGCAGCTTGCCGGCGGTACCCCACGGGGCCCGTCCTGGGAAGGCGGGAGAAAGGTGATGGGAGGAAGTGGTGGTAGTAGTCACGATCTCCGGGTTCGACGCTCGTCCAGATATGACAACCGGGCCACCTTACCGGCGGCCCGGCCGGAACGTCGTACGCGACGAGGCGGGTGCGCCTGGTTGCGACTCAGCTCACGTCGTCGGCGATCAGTGCGCGCAGCCCCTGGGAGATCACCTTCACCTCGTCGGTCTCACCCGTCGCCGCGGCGATGACCAGGCGCTCCGTGGCGCGCGGACGACGACGACCTGGTCGTCCACCGCGTACTCGGCGACGGCCAGGACGTCCTCGGCGGAGAGGTGGACGCAGCTCACGTGAGCCGCTCCATCAGCTCATGCCACTCGGCCGCCTGCGGTCAGCAGCCCGCACCGGCGTCGCGTGCAGCCGCGTCGCGACCCACGCGCCCACCGCCGCGACCCCCGCCATCGGCAGGAAGACCGCGGCGAAGGCCCCCGGGTGGGAGCCCGTGGAGGCGTGGGAGGTGACCGCGTGGCCGACCGCGCCGCCGCCGAGCGCCGCGAAGGCCGCGCCGCCCGCGGCGAGCAGCAGGACGTTGGAGAGGCCGTCGGAGATCTGGAGGGCGGCGGAGTTCGCGCCGACCTCCTCGGGCGCGGAGAGCTTCATGAGCAGCACGCTCGTCGAGGCGATCACCGCCCCCATGCCGAGGCAGCCGAGCCCCCAGGCCGCCGCGACCACCCACACCGGCACGGCCGTGATCAGCACGCTCGGCGCCGCCGCGATAGCGATCGCGACCAGGACCATGCCGAGGACGACGAGCCGTTCCCGGTACGGCTCCGTCCACGGCCTGGCCTGGATCCAGGAGCCGAGGGCCCAGGTGAGGCCGCCCGCGGCGAGGGAGAGCCCGGCCAGGGTGGGGCTCAGGCCCCGCTGGGTGACCAGCATCAGCGGCACGAAGGACTCGGCCGCGATGAAGGCACCCGCGGCGATGCCGCGGAGCAGGACGACGGACGGCAGACCGCGGGCGGCCCGGTAGGTGCCCTGCGGAAGGAGCCCGCGGACCGCGGGCACGAGGAAGGCGATACCGGCCGCCGCCGGCAGCAGGGAGAGCCAGCGCAGCTCCTGGCCGGCGTACTGGAGGAGCGCCGCACCCGCCGAGATGCCGAGCGCGAGCCTGATCCGGCGCCGGTCCCAGGGCGCCACGGGGGCGGTCGGGTCGGCGGGTCCGGAGGCGGTGCGGCGGATCGCGGGGAGCGCGAGGGCCAGCGGGAAGACGACGAGGACGGGGATGCCGACGAAGACCCAGCGCCAGCCGAGGTGCTCGGTGATCGTTCCGGCCGCGAGCGGTCCCACGACGGAGGGGACGACCCAGCTCGCGGCGAACGCGGCCATGATCGCGGGTCTGAGGTGCTCGGCGTAGGCCCGGCCGACGACCACGTACAACGCGACGATGACGAGCCCCCCGCCGAGCCCCTGGACGGCCCGTCCGAGGATGAACAGCCACATGGCGCCGGCCGTCCCGGAGAGCAGCAGTCCGGCGGCGAAGGCGCTGATGCCGGCGGTGAGCGGGGCGAGCGGCCCGAGGCGGTCGGACCACTGCCCGGCCAGGACCATGGCGAAGAGGCTGGTGGTGAAGTAGGCGGAGAAGGCGAAGGCGTAGAGGGGGATGCCGTTCAGCTCGCGGGCGGCCACGGGCATGGCCGTGCCGACGGCGGTCGCCTCGAAGGCGATGAGCAGGACGACGGAGACCATGCCGATGCTGAGCGCCCGGTGGGCCGGATCGAGGACGGACCCCTTGGTGACGAGGGTGCCGGCGCTGTCGACGCTGTCGACGGCGGTGACGGCGGTGACGGTGCCGACGTCGTGCGGGGCAAGGGATCCGGGTATCCGGGCGACGTCGGCGGCTGTCTCCGCGTCCGCCTCGACGTCGCGGGGTTCGAGGGCGCTCATTCCCCCAGAGTAAGAGGTGAAGAGGTAAATGACCCCTGTCAGGAGTCTCGGAGCGACTCAGCCCTTGGACGTACGCCGGACGTCCCGCGAAGGGCGCGTACGGCGCGTGGAGGGCGGGCGCGCCGCGGGCGGAGGGCAGGCGCCCGGCGCGCGGAGGGCAGGCGCCCGGCGCGCGGAGGGCAGGCGCCCGGAGGGCGCAGGGCAGGCGCCCGGCGCGCCCGACTGTGAACGCCGCATGGCAGCGCTGTTGCAGTCGCATGGCACGACCCCGTAACCCCTTGAGCCCCTCCCGGCCCCCGCCTACGGTCGTACTCGTTGCACCACACGACCGTGTGCCCGAGTGGTTGAGGGGCCGGCCTGCAAAGCCGGTTACGTCGGTTCGAATCCGATCACGGTCTCCAAGGGACGTTGCGAAGGACGAGGGGCCGGGGATTCGCCCCAGCAAGTTCCGCACCCGCGGAGAGCGCAGATCGCCGCCCTCCGGATCCGCGCCGGAGCACCGCTCACCGGCAATCACCGGCGATCGCCCTGCCGTCAGCCGCACGCGCGGTCTCCTCACGGCGACCGCATGCCCGCTTCACGTTCGCAACCCGGACAGCCCGGACTTCCCGGACCTCCGCCCTCCGCGGTCCACCCCCGCCGCGCCTCTCGCGCACGCTCCCTCCCCTCCCCCTCGCCTCGGGCGTCCCTCCGCGCCTCGATAGGCTCGTCCCCGCCCGTCACCGCGGGCGCACGGACGACGGGGGCACGAACGGTGGAGCAATCGCGCGCGCAGCACGAATCCGCGCGGCAGCACGAATCCGCAGGGCGGGAAGCGGCGCCGCGGGAATCCGCGCGGCGCATCGGCCCGTACCGGCTGATCACCCGCCTCGATCCGCCCCGTACCGTCCTGCCCTGCCGCCGGTTCGTGGCCCGCACCGAGGACGGCGAGCACACCGTGCTGCTCAGCACCCCGCTGCCCGGCACCGACCCCGCCCGGTTCGCCGTGGAGGCCGACGCCGCCCGACGCCTCCTCGGCCCCTGGGTCGCCCCGGTGACGAGCGTGGCCGGCCCCGGCGAAGTCCCCTGGTACGCGAGCCCCTACGTGCCGGCGCTCCCGCTGCCCGTGGCGCTCGCCGTCCACGGCGGCCCGCTGCCCGAGACCGCCGTCCGCGCCGTCGGCGCCACCCTCGCCGAGGCGCTGGCCGCCGCCCACGGCCAGGGCCTCACCCACGCCGGGGTGTCCCCCGCCGCCGTCCTGCTCACCGCGGACGGGCCCCGGCTGACCTGCTTCGGCGCGGTGCGGGCCGCCTCGGCCGACGGCGAGCCGCGCACCGGCCTGCCCGGCCTCGACCCGGGGGCGCTCGCCCCCGAACAGGCCTCGGGAGGCCGCCCGCGCCCGCCCGGTGACGTCTTCGCGCTCGGCGCGGTCCTCGCGTACGCCGCCACCGGCCACACCGTGCCCGAACGGGACGAACTCCCGCCCGCCCTACGCCCGGTGATCGCTTCCTGCCTGGCCCGCGACCCTGCCGACCGGCCGACGGCGGCCGCCCTGCTGACCGCGCTCGCCCCGCCGACGACCCACGGGACGGTCCTGAACTCGGCCGGCTCGCTCCTCGCCCCGGGCTGGCTGCCGGGCCGGGTGGTGGCGGCGCTCGCCCGCCAGTCCTCGGAGCTCCTCGCCGCCGAACTCCCGGCGCCGGCACGGGCCTGAAGCCCGAGCACGCCCCTCACCTCTTCCCGCCCCTCGGACCCGACGGACCTCATCCATGCTGTCGCCCCTGACCCACGACGACCCGGCCGCGGTCGCCACGTACCGACTCATCGCCCGCCTCGGTTCCGGCGGCATGGGCACGGTCTATCTGGCGCGCACCCCCGGCGGTCGTACCGTCGCCCTGAAGACCGTGCACGCGCGGCTCGCCACCGACCCGGCGTTCCGGGCCCGTTTCCGGCTGGAGACGGACGCGGCGCGGATCATCGGCGCGCGCCACGGCGCGGCCGTCGTCGACGCGGACCCGCTGGCCGAGACGCCGTGGCTGGCCACCGAGTACGTCCTCGGCCCGCCGCTCGACGACGCGGTGGCGCTCGGCGGCCCGCTCCCCGAGCCGACGGTCCGCGCCCTCGGCGCGGCGCTCGCCGGGGCGCTGGCACAGCTGCACTCCTCGGACGTGGTGCACCGGGACCTCAAGCCCTCGAACGTCCTCGTCACCGCGTACGGACCGAAGATCATCGACTTCGGCATCGCGCGGGCGGCCGGCGACGACCGTCTGACCCGTACGGGAGCGGCGGCCGGCACGCCCGCGTTCATGTCGCCGGAACAGGCGAGCGGGCAGGAACACCCGCCCGCCGGCGACGTGTTCGCTCTCGCGGGCGTCCTGGTGTTCGCCGCGACCGGCCACGGACCCTTCGGTACGGGCTCCGCCGCCGACCTCCTCTACCGCGTCCGCTACGCCGATCCCGACCTGACCGGCGTACCGGAGGCACTCCTCCCGATCCTCACGGCCTGCCTCTCGAAGGACCCGTCGGCCCGCCCCACCACGGGCACGCTGATCGACCGGTTCCACGACGGGCACGGCGAGTTCGCCGACCACCTGCCGCCCCTGCTGCTCACCGACATCGCCCGCCGCGCCACGGACGTCTGGCTCCACGCCCCCCACCGCCTGCCGGCCCCGGCGGGCTCGGCGGTGGCGGAGACGGTGGCGAGCACTCCGCTGTCGCGGCGGCGGCTGTTCTCGATGGGCGGCGCGGCACTGCTGGGCGTGGCGGGAGCGGGGGGCGGCGTATGGGCGTGGCTCGGCTCGCGGGACGGTGAGGACGGCGCCAAGGCGGCCGCCCCCACCGCGGGGCCCACCGCGATCCCCGCCACCACCGCCCCGGACGGCGCGCCCGCCGCGCTGTGGCGGGGGGACGCCCTGGACCGCGAGGAGAGCGTCATGCCGATGCTCGCCGGGGGTGTGGTGGGGCTCGCGGAGACGGCGACGTTCCGCGCGCTGGATCCGCAGAGCGGGTCGGTCCGGTGGGAGGAGTCGATGGTGACGGACCCCAAGCAGATCACCACGGACGGTACGAACTTCTACGCGTCCAGCTATCCCGTCGAGGGGGCGTCCGCCCTGGAGATCCGCTCGCTGGCCGCCCGCACCGGTGAAAAGACCGCCCGGACGGTCGTGCTCAAGGGCTTCGAGGGCTCCCAGTTCGGCACGGAACTCCTCACCGCCGCGGGCGGGATGCTCTACGCCTCGTCCCGGGTGGGCGGCAGGGACGACGAGGACAGCGACACGGGCTGGCATCTGATCGCCGTCGACCTGCGCACGGGAAAGGTGTCATGGCGGCATCCGCACACGGACACCAACGCCCGCCGCTGGCTGTCCCGGATCGTCGGCGACCGGCTGGTGCTCGGCAAGAACAGCGGTGACATGGAGTCCTTCATCGTCCAGGCGCGCGACCTCCGCACCGGGCGGCAACTGTGGCGGCGGAGCATTCCGCTCAAGGAGTCCGTGTCCTTCATCCCGGGCCAGCTGGCCACCGACGACCGGCACCTGTACGTCGGCGGTGACCGTCTCCGGGCGCTGCGCCTCACCGACGGCGGTGTCGCGTGGGAGTACGGCAAGGGCTCCTTCTTCGGGGTCCCCACCGTCTCGGGCGGCCTCGTGCACGCGAACGAGGCCGGCCGCGGGCTCGTGGTCGTCAGCGCCGACAAGGGCGCCAAGCGCTGGGCGGAGGCGCTCTCGGGCCGCAGTCTGACCCCGGATCTCTACTCGGTCCCGGTGATCGGAAAGAAGTACGTGTACGCGCCCGTCCGGGGCGGCCTGAGCGCGATCGACCGGGCGACCCGCCGCTCGGCGTGGGTGTTCCCGACGGAGGCCACCCGCTACGTCGTCGACGCGCAGCGGAAGCGGATCGTCGGGGCGGGAGCGTCGTCCGTCGTGGCCCTCCCCTTGGCCTGAGCCTCGGACCACACCAGCGTTCCCCCGCCCGCCCCCGTTCCACCGGCCGACATCGCCCCCCACCGACCCGGAGACCACTCGTGACCACGCTGCCCCTCGCCACCGGCGACCCGCTCCGGCTCGGCCCGTACCGCCTGCTCGGCGTCCTCGGCGAGGGCGGCATGGGCAAGGTGTACGTCGGACGGGACGGCGACGGCGCTCCCGCGGCCGTCAAGGTCCTGCGGCCCGAACTCGCCCACGACCAGCACCTCGCCCAGCGCTTCGTCCGCGAGGCCGACATGGCGCGGGCCGTCACCAGCAAGGGCGTGGCCCGGGTTCTCGGGGCGCAGACCGAGGGCGGGCGGCCGTGGATCGCCGCCGAGTTCCTCGCCGGGCCGACGCTCGACGAGGCGGTCCGCGCGTACGGCCCGATGGACGTGCCGACCGTCCGCGCCCTGGCCTGCCACCTCGCCCGTACGCTGCACGACATCCACGCGGCCGGTCTGATCCACCGCGACCTGAAGCCCGCGAACATCGTGCTCACCTCCACGGGCCCGCGCATCATCGACTTCGGCATCGCCCGCCCCGAGCACGGCCTCACGCTGACGACGACGGGCCAGATCCCCGTCACCCCGGGATACGGGGCTCCCGAGCAGGTCCTCGGCCGGCGGGTCGGCCCGGCGTCCGACGTCTTCTCGCTCGGCGCGGTCCTCGCGTACGCGGCGAGCGGGCGGCGCGCCTTCGACGGCGCGCACGTGCCCGCGGTCCAGTACGAGGTCGTGCACGGGACTCCCGAACTGAGCCTGGTCCCGCCGGAGCTGCGGGAGTTGATCGAGCCGTGCCTGGCGAAGGACCCGGCGTACCGCCCGCAGCCCCCGCAGGTGGCGGAGGCCTTCGCCCCGCCGAAGGGCGCGGACCGGGCCTGGCGCAAGGGTCCGCTCGCCGACGACATCAAGCGGCGCGAGACGGCCACGAAGCGCCTGACCGCCCCCGCGGACACCGTCGCACCGTCCGGCTCACCGTCCCGACGCCGCTTCCTCACCGGCGCCGCCGTGGGCGTGGCGGTCCTGGGCGCGGGTGGCGGGACGGGCGCGTGGTGGCTGAACCGGGAGGGTACGAAGTCCCCGACGGCCGATGTGCCCCCGGCAGTGGCGACCCCGGAGGCCGCTTTCGTCTCGGCCATCGACATGAAGCCGGGCGAGTCCCCGAAGGCACTGTGGGGACCGTTCGACGTGATGGCGGCCGAGGGCGAACTGCCCCTTCCCGTACGGGATGTGGTGATCGTGCAGGCGAAGACGGGCGGCCTCCTCGCCCTCTCCGTCACGAACGGCAAGGAACGCTGGCGTGCCAAGGACATCGACTCGGACGCCGGTTTCGTCTCCGTCGCCGACCGGCTCGTCGTCGGGGTCGACAGGAACGGCGTCCTGAGCGCGTTCGTCGCCTCCACCGGCGCCCCCGTCTGGCAGACGCAGTCCGACGTCGAAGACGTCCTCGCCGCGGACGACACGCACGTCTACCTCGTGACGAAGGACAACGAGCTGCGGGCCGTCGACGCCTGGACCCTGGCCACCACCTGGACCCGCCCGATGACGTCCCCGCGCTCCCCGCACGGCCCCGCGAAGGCGGCCGTGGGAAAGAAGCGGCTGGTGATCCACGGCAGGGACGGCCACTGCGCCGCCCTGTACACGGCGACGGGCGAGACGGACTGGGAGATCAAGGACCAGGGCACCGACGGCCAGGCCCCGGCACTCGGCGCCAACAACGCCGCCTACTTCGGCGGCCGCAAACTGACGGCCCGCCGACTCGACCGCGGCGACTTCCTCTGGGAGGAGGAGGCCGGCAGCACCGCGGGCGTGTGGGGCACGCCGACCGCCACCGGTGATCTCGTCTTCGCGATGAACAGGTACAACGCCTACCGGTACTCCACCATGCGGGACGTCCGCTTCCCCGTCTCCGACTGGTACGAGGTCATGGACGGAACGGGCCCCGGAACCGTCAACCCGCCGGCCGTCGAGGGGGCGACGGTCTGGCTCCACTCCCCGGACAACAGCCACATCCAGGTCGTCCACAAGACCACCCACGTGCGCCTGTTCGTCATCGAGATGGAGCGCCAGGGCACCTACCAGCTGGCAAGCGGCGGCAACCGCGTCTTCGTCGCCCGGGGCGGCCGGATCGGAGCGCTTCCGGTGCTCGGGGTGTAGGTCGCCTCAGGCTCGCGCCGTCGCCGGTGCGAGCCCGTGTACGGCGGATCGCAGGGAGTGAAGGGTCTTCTCAGGACGTCGGATGCGCGGTGGGCGAGGGCACGCCCGTCGCGAGCCCGTCCTTCTCACAGCCCAGCTCCTTGGAGACCTTCCGGGCCGCCGCGTTGGCTAGGGTGACCAGCCGGGTCCGCCGGTCCAGATCCGTGTCCGGGATGCCGGCCGGCCCCCGCACCACCGTCTCGACGACGATCTCGCGAGCGGGCGCCTTCACACGGCAGGTGAAGTAGACCCTGCTGAAACCGGAGGAGGCGTAGGCCTGCAGCCCCGAGGCGTAGGAGGTCACCTTCTTGGCGTGTTCCGGATTCAGTCCCGGGGCCGACCGAGCCGGGCTCAGTTGGATCTGAAGGTCCTTCTCGCCGCCTCCGTCCCCGGCGGGCCAGAACCAGCAGTACCGCCGCGACTCCGGCCGGTAGGACTCGGCCCACTGCTCCGGGGAGGCCTTCCGCAGTTCGTCGAGGGCCTTGTCCGGTTCCGACTCCGCAAGGCCGTCGCCGAAGCGGCCATCGCCCATGACGTCCTTCAGGGCCGCTGTGGCGGCAGCGTCCTCGGCGAAGCCGCCCCGACACACCTCGGCTGCCGACAGGCCGCCGGGTTCCTTCGTACCGGCGCCGCCGTCGTCGTTCCCCCCGGAGCAGCTCGTGAGGAGGGCGGCCACGGCCGCAGCCGCCCCAAGTCGCGTCAGCGCGGACCGCATGTGCGTCACTTCTTCTCGTACGGGTCGGGGAGCGCGTTGTCCCGGGCGTGCAGGCGGGCGTCGCGGACCTGGTCGACCAGCATCTCATCCAGGTAGTTGCGGTCACGCTCGCTCCAGCCGGGCGCGTTCGCGTAGGCGATGCCGGGGCGGAGCGAGTTCTCCTTGCCCATGGCGAGGGCCTCGTTCTTGAGGTCGTCGGACTTCTTCTTGAGCAGCTCGTCCTTCTCGTACTTCTCGGCCATGTCGTCGGCTTCCATGCCGATGAAGGTCGTCACGGCACCTCCCACCGTCTCGGCGGCCAGCGGTACGAGTACGCCACCGGCACCGCCGGTCAGTGCGACGACACCGCCCGCGGCGGCCGCGCCGATGCCGAACTTGACCCATTCGGTCGTCCGGCCGACGGCCTTCTTGTGCTCCTCGGAGTCCTTCTCGTAGTCCTTGTCGATCTGCGCCATGCGGGACTCGTCCATGATCCCCTGCGCCTCGGACCCGATACGGAGCGTGGTGCGCGCGTCGGTGAGGTCGCGCTCGTCGAAGGTGGACCCGGGCTTGGGGCCGACCTCGTCGAGGACGCTCGTCGTGTAGAGCGTCTCGGCGGCCGAGAGAGTGGCGTGGCCGGTCTCGCTCTGGGACACGATGCCCATGAAGTTGACGGCGTCGCCGCGGTTCCAGAGCAGTCCGGTGTCGAACTCCTCACCGAAGCGGGACTTGCCCTTGTCGTCGTTGTTGCCGAAGGGCGAGTTCTTCTTCTCCTCCATCGTCGTGTCGCTGTCCGTCTCCAGGGAGCGGTTCAGCTCGTCGATGTAGGCGGCGCCCATCTTGCCGAGGCTGTCGTCGATGCCCGGCTGCTCGTGCATGTACTTGGGATCGTTGCCGTACCGCTCGACGACCTTCTGCATGACCTCCGCGTTCTCCTTGGTCCGCACGTCCTTGAGACCCTCGGTCTCGGCGTCGTACGGATGGCCGGTGGTCGCGGACTCCAGGGCGTGACCGAGCGCGTTGTAGCCGGGCTCCCTGGTCCTGTCACCCTTGTCGTTGAGCTCCTCGGGCCACTCGCGGTCCTTGGTGAAGTAGTCGAACGGGTCGATCTTCTTGTCGTCCTTGGAGTTCTCCGGCGTGAGGTCGATGCTGCCGCTGAAGAAGTCCGTCGACGCCTTCGGGTTGTGCCCGAGCCCCTCCATGAAGCCGATCATGGGGTCGTTGCCGAGGTCGCCGCCCTGCCAGTTCAGGTGGCTCGGCATGCCGCCCATGGCGTGCCAGGCGCGGTCGGCGGGCAGCCGGCCGTCGTGTGTCATCTTCCGCTCGGTGATGACGAGTCCGTTGCCGTAGTCCTTGAGGAACTTGTCGTCGTAGTCGCCGACCCGCATCAGGTTGCTCATGACCTGGAAGCCGTACGGGCTGGTGCCGCGCGTCTGGATGGGCTCGCCGCCGGCCTTGATGACGTCGGCCTTCCACTGCTCCATCTCGGGGCTGGTGGAATGCGTGGCGGTGGCGAGCGTCATGCTCCAGTTCGTCTGGAGCTCCTTCAGCTTGTCCCGGTGGTCGACACCGAGGCGCGAGCCGTCGCTCGGGTCGCCCATGTCGGCCCAGTACTCCATGCTGCCCTTCGGTCCGACCTCCAGGGCGAACTTCTCGGCGAAGTACGGGTCCTTCTGGTTGGCCCTGAAGAGGGCGTTGAGCTTGTCGATCTCCGCCGGGGTGGCCTCGTCGCCCTTCTTGTACAGCTCGTAGGCGGCGTGCGCGTCCTCGGCGTCCTGCGCCTTGGAGGCGGCCTTGAGGGAGTCGTACCGCGTGCCGGAGAAGTTGTTCTGGTCATTGCCGACGAGCCCACGCAGGGCGCGGGAAGCGACGTCGTCGGCGTCGTCGGCGCGGGCGATCGCAGCCTTGATCGCCGCGTTCATCGCCTCGAAGTCGGCCGCTTCGGGCTTGGGACCGTCGTAGTTCTTGGCCCGGCTGTCGGGGCGGATCAGGTGACTCACCACGCCGTCCTGGTCGATCCGCATGCCCTTGCCGGGCGCCTCCGCGACCAGCTTCTCCAGCTCGCTCTTCGCGGCCTGGAACTCGGTCTCCGCGTCCCGCAGGATGTTGCGGATGCTGGTCGCCTCGGTCAGGGCGTCGCCGAACTCCTTGGCCGTCTTCCGGACGAACGCCTGCGTCACGCCGGCGTTCTCGCCCTTCCAGTCCGCCTTGTCGGCCTTGCCCTGAAGCCCCGTCTCCGCCTTCTCCTTGGCCTTCTCCAGCTTGGTCACCGTCTCGGACCAACCCGTCACGGCCTCCTTGAGACTCGCGAGGTGGGCGTGGAGGACCTGGTCGAACTTCAGCATCTGTTTCCCTCGTCAGCCACTGGCAGGCGCGTCGGCTCAGTTGAAGTGTTCGTCGATCGTGGACATGGAGAAGTTCGTGACCAGAACTTCCTCATGGTTGGCATGGCTGATGACGGTGTCCTCAAGGTGGTTGTGGATGTGCGCGCAGGCACTGAGGAGCGTCTCGGCCTGACCGCGCCAGGTGTCCCACATGGTCCACATCGCCGATCCGGTCCGGAACCCGTCGCCGTCAAGGCTCTTGGCCGCCGCGTCCGTCTGGGCGCCCGCGTGGAAGGCGTCCCGCTCGAACCAGTGGAAGAGCTCCTGGGCCTCGTTGCCGATGGCCTTGAGATCGGCGGACGTCACCTTGTAGTCACTGGGACCACCACCACCGCCGCCTTCGGCGGGCACGCTGTTGAGCCTCATCGCCGCGGTCTCGCCGCGGACTTGGCTCCACTCCTCGTCGAACGACATCTGGTTCCCCATGAGTGAGTTACGGACGTCCGGCAGCGGGGGGTCGGGCTCAGCCCCGCCGCGAACGGAGCACGGGTACGGCGATCGCGGCACCGATCAGCACGGCCGCGCCGATGCCGAGGCCGATCCACAGGCCGGTGTTTCCGCCGCCCTCGCTCGCGGCCTGGGTCGCGGCCGGTGCGGGGGCGGGCGCGACGGAGGACTCCGCCGGGGCCGGGTCCGCCGAGGCGGAGGCGGACGGCGTCACGGCCTCGCCGAGATCGTCGATGGGACGGACGTCGGCCGGACCGGGGTCACCGGGCGTCTTCAGCGCACGGAGCGGGCGGACCGCACCGTAGCCGATGTAGTCGCTGCGCTTGGGGCCCTCGGTCGGCGGGGAGATGGTGTTGAGCATGACCTTCAGGACCTGGTTGTTGGTCCAGTCGGGGTGCTTCGACCAGATGAGCGCGGCGGTCGCGGACGCGAGGGCGGTGGCGTTACTGGTACCGCTGGAGGTACAGACACGGCCGCCGCCACAAGCGGCGACGGTGTCCTTGCCGGCGGCCACCATGTCCACCTGCGGACCGGACTGGGAGAGGGGAAGACGCTTCAGCTTCTCGTCGATGGCGCCGACACCGACGACACCGGGGGTCGCTCCCGGGTACTCCGGCTTGTTGGACTTGTCGCCGGTGTTGCCGACGGATGCGAAGACCAGGGCGCCCTTGTCCAGGGCGTACTTCACGGCATCCGTGAGCTGCTGCGATCCGACCTGTGAACCCTGCGAGATGTTGACGACCTTCGCGCCGGAGTCGACCGCGAACCGGATGGCCTTGGGCATGACGGCGTTGAACTCGCGGTCGGCCGCGGCCTGGCTTCCCTTGCCGCCTTCCGATCCGGGCACGCGCACGGGAAGGATCTTGGCTCCGGGGGCGAGGCCGTAAGCGCCCTGTCCTCCGTTGGCCTTGCCCGTGCCCGCGATGAGGCCGGCCATGTTCGTGCCGTGGCCGGTGTAGTCGGTGAACTCGTCTCCGGCCTCTCCCGGTGCGAGGTCGCTGCCCTTGAGCACCTGTCCCGGAAGGTCCGGGTTCTGCCTCTCCACACCGGAGTCGATGACCGCGACGGTCACGCCCTTGCCCGTGCTGAGCTGCCAGATCTCCTCCGCGCCCATCGCGGTCAGATGCCACTGCCGGTCGCGGACGCCCTCCGCGTGGGCGGGAACGGAAGCGATGCCCACCAGCAGCATCCCCAAGGCGGCCGAGGCGGTGACTCGGGCACGGCTCCGACGAATACTGCTGGTACGCATCTGCTTCCTCGCGCTGATCAGTCGATGACGGGCGGCGCCACGCGGCGCCCCTGCTGCCAGGTCTCCTCGTCCTCGACCAGGTAGTCGGGACGCTCTCCGTTCGTCTCCTCGCGCTCACCGGGCTGCTGCGTGGAGCCTCCGCGCACGAGGCCGGAGCCGCCGGGCGTGAAGGGACGCGCGCTGCCGCCGGTGGCACTGGCGCGCTGCGCCTTGCCGCCGACGATGCCGCCGGTCTCGCCGGCGAGACGACGCCCCCCGGTGATGCCGTTCTGGCCGCCGCCCATGCCGCTGCCCATCGGGCCGCCCATGCCGCCGCCCATGGGCGCGCGGCCCATGCCCGTGCCGTTGCGGCCCTGCTCGGTGCCGATGACGGTGCTGCGCGGAAGTCCGGTCTGGGGACGTCCGTTCATGTTGGGCACGGCCTTGCCGCCGCTGATGCCCTCGCGAGGACCGCCCAGCGGGCCGGGGCCGGTCGGCAGGCCGCGCGGGCCGGTCGTGGTGTTCAGCGGGTTGCGCATGCCGCCGGTGACGGGACCGGTGGGAGGCAGCTTTCCCTGGCCGCCCTTGGACGGGAGCGGGGGCAGGCCGGGCGTCGTCACGAACGGAGGCGCGCTACCGTCCGGCTTGGTGATCGGCGGCGGCGTGCCCGGGGTCTGCGTCGTGGGTCCGGTCGGCGTGGTCGGCGGCGTCTTGGTGTCGACGCTGTCGATGCCGAGGTCCACGGGCACGTCGGGCCGCACGTCGGGGCGGACGACGTGGGTCGGTCCCGACGGGTCCTTGGTGGAGGACGGCGGGAGGGGGATGGTCGTCTCGGGCGTCGTCCGGGTGTCCGGCTGGGTGTGGGGGGTGGACGGCCCCGTGGTCCGCTCGGTGCCCACGGTGTGCCGCTCGCCCTGCGGGGCGTAGCCGCTGGAGGTGGACCCCGATCCGCGCTCGCCGGCGCTCGCCGGCACGAAGTCGCCCGGCGGCGGCGGGAACGTCGGCGGCTGCACGCTCGTCATGTGGAAGCCCGACCAGAAGTACGCGGACGAGAGCTTGCGCATCTCGTCTTCCGCCGCCCGCTTGGTCTCCGCCTCCTTGGCCAGAATGGCCTGGAGGTCCTCCTTGGCGGAGATCGACCTCTGCGCGTCACGGGCGACGCCCGCCGCGTCGGGGTCGTTGTGGTACTTCTGCGCGGCGGCCAGGTTCGCCTTGGCGGACTCGTGGGAGGTGTAGCGCGGCATGGCGCTCTTGGCACTGGCGATGGCCGATGCCGTCTTGTGCATCTCCAGGGCCCCGTTGGCGCTGTATTCGCTGAGCGACTTGGTCGAGCTCACCACGCCTTCGGCCCACACGTTGAAGGCCTTCTCGGCTTCGCCCTCCCACTCCACACGGGTCGAGCGGTTCTTGAGCTGGTCCGCGATCTCCAGCAGCTTCTCGGCCGCCGCCTTCAGGCGGTCGCCCGCGATCCTCACGCCGGATTCGCTGGCTTCGTCCAGCCAATCCAGCATCTGCTGGTGCGTCATGGAGGTGAAATCGGTGCCGCCGCCTCCGCCGCCACCCTCTGCTGGCCTCATCCTTCGCCTCTTCCCCGTGTCCCCGACATTCCGTCCGCGCCCGCTCTAGCGGTAGGCGCCGGCTCCGTCGCCCGTCTGGTCGTTCCCGGTCTCCGGGATGCGCCCGGCCTCGCGGTCCGCCTTCGTCTTGGCTTCGTCGGTCCGCTGGTGAATGTTGATCATCTTCTGCTTGACGTCGTCGTCCATCTGCTCGAAGCCGTCCTTCGACGCGACGACCGCGATGCCGAGGCCCTCCAGGCAGTCCTGCAGCAGGCCGGAGAGCTCCGTCAGCTGCCCGAGGACGGTCTCGTACGAGGTGTAGATGCTGCTCGCCTCGCCCCAGGCCGCACCACCGCCGCCGAACTTCAGGCGCCCCAGCGGGTCGGCCTTCATCTTGCCCGTGCCGGCCTCCGAAGAGGTGAGCATCTCGATCAGACCGTCGATGCTCGTCTTGAACTCCGACATGGACTCGGTGTTGTAGCGCACCGCATCGGCACTCATCGCCTGCATCCCGTACCCGCCCCCGTCCACGTAGGCTTCCATGCCCGCGCTCCTCCCCCGTCGAACAACCGTCCGCCGTTACTGCCAAGTCCAGAAGTCCACTGTAGTCAGGAACGACGACAGTGCGCACCTCCGGGTTGCACAAGCAACGGACATCACAGGGTTACGAATTGGGCACGGCCACCGCTGCCTGGGGGCGGATCGGGAGGCGGTTGACCGGGCGGCCTGTCGCCGCGCGTACCGCTGAGGCCACTGCGGCGGGTGAGGTGACGACCGGGATCGCGCTCGCCGCCTTCGCGCCGAACGGCGCCACGACGTCGCGCTCTTCGACGAGTTTCACGATGCGAATGTCCGGGGCGTCCAGGGATGTCGGGAGTGCGTATCCGGTGAGGTCGGGGTGCCGGACCAGGCCCCGGGCGGTGCGGAGGTTCTCCGTGAGGGCCGCGCCGACGCCCTGGGTGACGCCCGCCTCGATACGGGTGGCGAGCTGGGCCGGGTTCAGGACGCGGCCGACGTCCTGGGCGACGGCCATCTCCACGACGCGTACGGCGCCGAGTTCGATGTCCACGTCGACCACCGCGCGGATCGCGCAGAACGCGAGGCCGACGAACGCGTCGCCCTGGCCCGCCTCGTCCAGCGGCTCCGTCGGGTGCGGGCGGCACTGGGCGGTGGCCCAGAGCTCCTTGCCGTCCATCGCCTCCGTGACGGTCGTCGACAGCACCCCGTCATAGGAGGTGATCTTGCCGTCGGTGATCTGGAGGAGCTCCGTCGACATGCCGAACTGGTGGGCCAGCGGCTGGAGAAGCTGCGTACGGACCATCTTCGCGGCCCGCTCCACCGCCCCGCCGGAGACCCAGGTGTGGCGGCCGTGGGCCGCGGGCCCGGCCGGCGGCTGGTCGGTGTCGACCGGAGCCATGTGGACCTCGTCGATGCCGAGCGTGTCCTGCACGATCTGGCGGGCGAGCGTCGAGAAGCCCGAACCGGTGTCCACGGCCGAGCAGATGACCGTCGCCACCCCGTCCTGGACCCGCACGGTCGCCGTCGAGACCTCGTCCGTACCCTCGGCGCCCAGCATGTGCACCATGCCCAGCGCGTAGCCCACGCCCCGTCGCACCGCGCCCGGTTCGCCCGCGCCCTCGGGGCCGCCGGGCAGCAGCCACTCACCCTCGGGGGTGTCCTTGGGCAGCGGAGGGAGCGGGAAGTCGCGTACGGCGGAGAGGAGTTCGGCGACCGGAGCCGGGCAGGTCACCGTCTGGCCCGTCGGCAGGATGTCGCCGGTGGACATCACGTTCCGCATGCGCAGCTCCGCCGGGTCCACGCCCAGTTTCACCGCGAGTTTGTCCATCTGCGCCTCGTACGCCGCGCACACCTGCATCGCGCCCTCGCCCCGCACATGGCCGGACGGCGGGTTGTTCGTACGGACCGCCCAGCCCTCGACGAAGGCGTGCGGCACGACGTACGGACCGCAGGCGAAGGCCACGGCCGCCGCGAGCGACTCCGACGAGGAGTCGGCGTACGCGCCCGCGTCGAGCAGGATCTGCGCCTCCACCTTCACCAGGCGTCCCTCCGCGTCCGCGTGGTGCCGGTAGCGCAGCAGGGTGGGGTGCCGGTGGGCGTGGCCGAGGAAGGACTCCTCGCGCGTGGCGGTGAGCTTGACCGGGCAACCGGTCCGCAGCGCCAGCAGGCCCAGCGGGATCTGGAAGCCCGGGTCCTCGCGGTCGCCCGTGGCGCCGGGCACGCCGGTCACCACCAGCTTGACCTGCTCGGGCGGAAGGCCGAAGCAGGCGGCGGCCAGGTCCCGGTCGGTGTGCGGGTCGGTCGAGGCGGTGTAGAGCTCCACGCCGCCGTCCGGGCGCGGTACGGCCAGACCCGCCTCGGCGCCGATCGGCGCCGGGTCCTGCCGCCCGATCCGGTACAGGCCCTCGACGACGATCTCGCCCGTCGCGTCGGGGTCGCCGAAGCGCAGCGGGATGTGCCGGATCAGGTTCCCGTCGGGGTGCAGCGCCTCGGCCGCGAACGCCTTCTCCGGGTCCGTCACCGGGTCGAGCACCTCGTACTCGACGGCGATCGCGGCGGCCGCGAGCCGGGCCGTGTCGGGGTGGTCGGCGGCGACGGCGGCGATCGCCTCGCCGTGGTGCCGGACCAGGTCGGAGGCGAACACCGGCCGGTCGGCGACCCGACGGCCGTACGTCGCGGCGCCGGGCACGTCCGCGGCCGTCACCACGGCCCGTACGCCCGCCATGGCGGTGGCGGCGCTCGTGTCGACGGAGACGATGCGCGCGTGCGGGTGCGGGGAGCGCAGGATCGCGGCCCAGAGCAGCCCCTCGGCCCACAGGTCGGAGGCGTACGGGAAAGTGCCCTCGGTCTTCGCCCTCGCCTCGGCCTGCGGAAGCGAGGTGCCGAGGCCGTGCGCGGCCGGCTCCTGGCCCAGAGTCCCGGGGGTGTCGAGGACCGGGATCGTGGGAACGGCGGTGATCGCGTCGCTCACGCCATGCCTCCGTCGTGCGGGTGGGGAATCTGGTGCGGGACCCGGGGCTCTTCGCCAGCGTCGGACGCGGCGGCCGCGGCGCTCGCCTCGCGCTCGGACACGACGTCCTTCACGGCGTCGAGGACGCCCCGGTAGCCGGAGCAGCGGCACAGGTTGCCCGCGAGCGCCTGGCGGGTCTCGAGTTCGGTGGGGGCGTGGTTGCCCTCGAGGAGGTCGTGCACGGTCATGCACATGCCGGGAATGCAGAAGCCGCACTGGACGGCGCCGCACCGGGCCAGCGCCCGCTGCACGTCCGAGGGCTCCCCGTCGACCGCGAGGCCCTCGACCGTCCGCACCTCGCTCCCGGCGGCGGTCGCCGCGGGAACCAGGCAGGAGGCGACGAGCCGGCCGTCGACCTGCACGTTGCACGCGCCGCACTCGCCCTGCGAACAGCCGTCCTTCGCCCCGGCGAGGCCGAGGCGCTCACGCAGGACGTACAGCAGCGACTCGCCGATCCAGGAGCCGGTGACGGGCCGGTCGGCGCCGTTGACCCGGAGGGTGTACGAGGTGTGGGGGTGCTCGTCGCTGTCGGTGGAGGCGGCGAGGCCCGCGTCGGGTGCGGCGGGTGCGGCGGGGATCGCGTTCGAGGACTCGGGGGCGGTGTCCGCCTCCGGCGCCCGGCCGGACGTGTCGGACGGGTCGGACGCACCGGACACGTGGGACACGTGGGACGCATCGGACTGGCCCGAGGCACTGGACAGGTCGGACGGGGCGGACAGGTCGGACAGATCAGTCGGGTCGGACATGGGGGGCGCTTCGGTCGCGTCCGGCCCGCCGTCCTGACCCCGCGCCTCCGCTTCCGCCACCCTCCCGGCCGACTCCGCCGTCCCGTTCGGCGCCGGGCTCGCGCCCTGCTCCTCCCCGGCTTCGGCGCCCGCGTCGGCGACGGCGGTGTCCGCCACACCCTCAGCCGTCGGTCCCGCGACCGCTTCCGCGCCCGGCTCCGCGACCCGCTCGGCCGCCGGCTCCCGCTGCACGGCCCACGGGGCCGGGGCGCCGCCCGGCAGGGTCGCCGGGGCCTCCGCGTACGGCCGGACGGCCGAGGCGGCGAAGTCGCCCGACTCCTCGGCGGAGCCCGCCTCTTCGGCCACCTCGGGCATGCCCGGTACGCCCGGAATCTCCCACTGACCCGTGGCGCCGGAGCCGACGGGTGCCGTCGCCTCCGTCATCTCCGTGAAGCGCCACTCGGACGTCGCGTGCGGGTCCTGCTCGAAGTGCTCGGCGTACTCCGTGTGCCCGGCGTGCCCGGCGTGCCCGGCCTGCCCGGCCGTATGCCCGGCGTGCCCGGCCGTGTGCCCGGCGTGCCCGGCCGCGTGCCCGGCCCGGTCGGCGGCGTACGCGCCCTGCCCGTCGGCGTACCCGCGCTGCCCGTCGGCGTACCCGCCCTGCCCGGCCTGCTCGCCGTACCCGCCCCGCTCCGCGTACTCCGTCCCGTCGAAGTACTGCGTATGCTCCGCCTGCGTCGGCAGGTGGACGTTCCACGTGCCCGTCGCCGACGGGTCGGTCGCCGCCGGGTCGAGCGGCTGCAGCGGAGTGATCATCGGCGGTACGTAGCCGTGGCCGGGCGCCTCCAGGGGGACGCCGTCCAGCATGAAGTCGGGCGGCAGCTGGACGAACGCGGTGGCGTCCCCGTCGTACCCCTCGCTCTGCGGGATCGGCTCCCAGCCGCCGGAGTTCTGCTGCTGACGCTGCTGTTCGTTGCTCACGAGAGTGCCCTCCCCAGTGCCCGTCGGGCGAGTGCGGCGACGGTGCGCCGCAGGTGCAGTACGGCCGGGGGCAACACTTCGTCGCCCGGCGGGTCCGGGATGCAGGCGGCGGCGACGTACTCGCCGAAGGCCGCGAGCGCCTCGGGGGCCAGTCCCCGGTCGTTGTCCCAGTCGACCAGCGAGGCGATCCAGCGCTCGGCCTCCAGGGGGCGCAGCGGCATCGGCGCCACGGCGCCGACCGCGCAGCGCACCCCGCGCCGGGCCGGGTCGAGGACGACGGCGACGGAGGCGGTGGCGCGGGCCGGGCCGGTCCGGCCGGTGGCCTTGACGAAGACCTGGGGGGCGTGGAGCAGGGGGACGCGGACGAAGGCGACGAGTTCGCCGGGGGCCAGCAGGTCGCGGCCGGCGAGCAGGTGGGAGACGGGGATCTCGCGGCTGCCGAGCGGCCCGAGGACGACCAGGTCGGCCTCCAGGGCGGCGAGGACGGGCAGCGAGTCGCCGGTGGGCGCGGCGGTGACGACGTTGCCGCCGAGGGTGCCCGCGTTGCGGATCTGGGGCGGTCCCGCGGCGCGGGAGGCGGCGGCGAGGGCGGGGATGAGGGCGGCGAAGTCGGGGCGGCCCATGCGCGCGTGGGTGAGTCCCGCCCCGAGCAGTGCGTGGCCGTCCTGGTACTGCCAGCCGCGGATCTCGTTGATGCGGCTCAGACCGACCAGTCCGGCGGGGCGGAGCTGCCCCTTGTTGACGGCTGCCATCAGGTCGGTGCCACCGGCGACGGGGACGGCGGCCGGCATGGCCGTGAGCGCCGCCACGGCCTCGTCGAGCGAGGCGGGCAGCGTCACGGACTGCGCCGTCTGTGGTGCGTGCGTGGTCAACCCGCTGCCCCTTCCCGGTGTCCCGGTGGTCCCCGAATGTGCCCGGCGGTCGCGCCTGCGTGTGGGCGTACCGTACGTGCTCACAGGCCGGACGTGGCAACTCTGGCACATCTTCCGAGCGGTCCGACGCGAGGGCCCGCGAAGGACTGTTCCGTCCGGGACGCCCCGTCGAGTGACGGTAACTTCCGTTTCGCCGCTCTTGGGTGAAGGGGGGTGTCGGGTCCCTCACACGTTCGGGGGCGTGCCTTCCCGAGGGCGTCCCAGGACTCCCGGGCGCTGCTGCCGGGGGTGGGGTCCGGCGGGCGGGCGGTAGTCCACGCCGAGGGCGTCCAGGCGCGCGTAGTGGGTGTGCATCCGGCGTGCGAAGGCCGGGTAGTCACGCGCCTCCGGCGCGGGCAGCGCGGACCAGGCGACCTCGGCGAAGGCGGCGAGGCGCGGGAAGACCTGGTAGTCGACGCGGGACCGGTTCTCCATCACCTCGGTCCAGACGTTGGCCTGGGTTCCCAGGATGTGGGCGGCGGCCTCCGGCGAGAGGCCCGGCGGGACGGGTTCGAAGCGGTAGACGTCCTCCAGGGTGCGGACGTACCCGATCGGCATCGGTTCGTCCCCGCCCGGCGCCTGACGGTGGTCCAGGTAGACGTGCTGCTCGGGGCACATGACGACGTCGTGGCCGGCCTCGGCGGCGGCGACCCCGCCCCCGTAGCCCCGCCAGGACGACACGGCCGCGCCGTCGGCGAGGCCGCCCTCCAGGATCTCGTCCCAGCCGATGAGCCGCCGGCCGCGGGCGGCGAGCCAGCGGTCGAAGTGGCGGATGAACCAGGACTGGAGCTCGTCCTCGTCGGCGAGCCCGAGTTCCTTGATGCGTGCCTGGGCGGCCGGGGAGGCCTTCCACTGGTCCTTGGGGCACTCGTCGCCGCCGACGTGGACGAAGGGCGACACGGCCGCCGGGAAGAGGTCGAGGACCTCCTCGAAGACGCCCTCGTAGAAGCGCAGGACGGCTTCGGTGGGGGCGAGGACGTTGGGGTTGACGCCCCAGGTGTCCCAGACGGTCAGGGCGGCGGTGTCGACGACGTCGGTGTTGCCGAGCTCGGGGTACGCGCAGATCGCGGCCTGCGAGTGGCCGGGGAGGTCGATCTCGGGGACGACGGTGATGTGCCGCTCGGCGGCGTAGGCGACGATCTCGCGGATGTCGTCCTGGGTGTAGTGGCCGCCGTGCGGGGTGTCGTCCCAGAGGGGCGAGGCGCGGTGGCCCCACTTGCTGCGGGCCCGCCAGGAGCCGACCTCGGTGAGCCGGGGGTGGCGCTTGATCTCGATGCGCCAGCCCTGGTCGTCGGTGAGGTGGAAGTGGAAGACGTTGAGCTTGTGGGCGGCCAGCAGGTCGAGGTAGCGCAGGACGTCGTCCTTGGGCATGAAGTGCCGGGAGACGTCGAGCATGAGACCGCGCCAGCCGAAGCGGGGCCGGTCCTCGACGGTGACGTACGGGAGTTCCCGCGCGCCGCCGCCCACGGGCGCCCTGCGGTAGGCCTCGGGGCCGAGCAGCTGGCGGAGGCTCTGGGCGCCCCAGAACACCCCGGCGGGGCCGCCGCCCTCGATGACGACGGCGGCTTCGGGGTGCTCCGTGGTGAGGCGGTAGCCCTCGGGGCCGTGCTCCCGCTCCACGTCCTCGCTGACGCGGAGCCGGATCGCGTGCGGGCCGGGGCCGTCGGGGAACGGCAGGCCGGTGGCGGCGCCGAGGACGGTACGGAGCCAGCGGGCGGTGGACCCGGTGCCGGGTCCGGCGTCGAGGGTGGTCAGCTCGTCGAGCGGGAAGCGGCCGGGGGTGTCCCCGCGCACCTCCTGGAGGAGCGGCGCCGGGATCAGGTCCGTGCCGGGGTACGGGGCGGCGGTCGTCGCGTCAGTCGTCATCGAGTCGGTGGTCGTCGCGTCGGTGGTCATCGCGTCAGTCGTCATCGGGTCGGTGGTCGTCGCGTCGGTGGTCATCGCGTCAGTCCTTCACCGCCCCGCCAAGTCCCGAGACCAGGCGGCGCTGTACGAGTACGAAGAAGACGAGCACCGGGACGGTCATCACGGTCGAGCCGGCCATGATTCCCCCCCAGTCGTTCTCGTCGGGCTTGAAGAAGACGAGCAGGGCCATGGGCAGGGTCGACTGCGAGGTGTCGCTGATGATGAACGACTTCGCGAAGAGGAAGTCGTTCCAGGTGGAGATGAACGAGAACACGCTGGTGGCGACGAGGCCGGGGAAGACCAGCGGGAAGAGGATCTGCCACAGGAACCGGGTGCGGCTCGCCCCGTCGATCTGGGCCTGCTCCTCCAGCGCCTCGGGGACCGCCTTGACGAAGCCGCGCAGCATCCAGATCGCGAACGGCAGCGAGAAGGCGATGTGCGGCAGGATCAGCGAGCCGAGGGTGTTGAGCTGGCCGGCGTCCCGCATGAGGAAGAACAGCGGGATGGTGAGGGCCTCGACCGGCACCATCTGGGCGACCAGAAACATGATCAGGAGCGTCGTCCGGAACCTGAAGCGGAACCGGGTGACGGCCGTCGCCGCGAGGAAGGCGATCAGCGCGGAGGCGAGGACGACCGTGCCCGCCACGATCAGCGAGTTGAGGAAGTAGCGGCCGAACTCCTGCTGTTCGAAGACGCGCCGGAACGAGTCGAGCGACGGGGAGAGCGTCCACGGCCGGGGCTCGGTGGACTGGACCTCACCGGCCGGCTTGAAGGCCGAGAGGACCATCCAGTACAGCGGGAAGGCGACGGCGGCCGCGACGAGCAGGGTGACGGCCTCGGCGGCGAGGCGGCCGGGGCGGCGGACGCGGAAAGCGGTCGGGGCGCTCACAGTTCTTCTCCCTGACGTCGCAGCAGGCGCAGGTAGACGAGCGTCACGGCCAGCAGGATCAGCAGCATGACGACGCCGATCGCCGAGCCCAGGCTGTACTGGGACGAGGCGAAGGCCTTCTGGTAGGCGTACACGTTGAGGACGAGGTTCTGGCCGGCGATGCCGCCGCCGTTCGTCATCACGTAGATCTGGGTGAAGACCTTGAAGTCCCAGATGATCGACTGGATCGTGACGACGACCAGGATCGGCCGGAGCACCGGCGCCATGACCGAGCGCCAGATCCGCCACTGCGAGGCGCCGTCGAGGGCGGCGGCCTCCAGGACCTCGGACGGGATGGCCTTGATGCCGGCGTAGACGGTGACCATCACGAACGGGAAGGAGCACCAGACGACTTCGAGGAGGACGAGGGCGAAGGCGCTGTACCGCCCGTACGTCCAGGAGAAGTCGCCGAGCCCGAGCAGCTTGTTGACGGGGCCGAAGTCGGGGTCGAAGAGGAAGACCCAGACCGTGGAGCCGGTGATCGCGGGCGTGGCCCAGGCGCCGAGCGCGGCCATCATCAGGACGAACCGCGGCAGGGCACGCACGCGCGTGAGGAGGACGGCGAGGGCGCAGCCGACGGCGAGCGTGGTGACGACGCAGGCGGCGGCGAAGAGGACGGTGGCGAGGAGGACCTGCCAGAACTGGGGGTCGGCGAAGAGGGTCGTGTAGTTGCCGAAGCCCTTGAAGGAGGTCGGTTCGCCGCCGCTGACCTGGGCCTGGGTGTACTCCAGGAAGGAGATCAGGCCGAGCTGGTAGACGGGGTAGACGAGGAGTCCGCCGAGGACGGCGAGGGCGGGCAGCAGGTACAGCCAGGGGGTCCAGGGGCGGTGCCCCCTGGGGCCGCCGCGCCGGGCCGGCCGGGGGGCGGCCGGGGGCGTGGTCGCACCCGGCCGCTTCTCGGTGGCGGTGAGCTGGGTCGTCATGCGGCTCAGCCCGCCGGCGCGAAGGCCGCGTCCATCTTCTTCGCGGCGTCGTCCGCCGCCGCCTTGACGTCCTTACGGCCGCTGACGACCTCCTGGAACATCGTGGGCAGGACGAGGGAGGCGTCGATCTGGCCCCAGCCGGGGGACGCCGGGACGAACCTGGTGCCCGCGCCGAGGGTGTCGATGAAGGGCTTCACGAAGGGCTGCCGCTGGGCGGCGGCGGTCCGGACGTCGGTGTACGTGGGGAGGAAGCCCATCGCGTCGAAGAGCCTGCCCTGGGTCTCCTTGCCGGTGAGGGACTTGAGGAGGTCGACGGCGAGACTGCGGTGGGAGGTGCTCTTGAGGATGCCGATGTTGTTGCCGCCCGCGAAGGCCGGGGCGATGGAGCCGGGGGTGGTGCCGGGCAGCGGGACGACGGCGTACTTGCCCTTGACGGTGCCGGCTTCGACGGCGGCGTGGCTGAAGTCGCCGCCGATGGCCATGGCGGCCTTGCCGGAGGCGAAGGCGGTGACGGTGGCGTTGCCGCCCATCTGGGCGCACTTGGCGGCCGGGCAGTTGTCGTCGCCGAAGAGCGAGGTGTAGGTGCTGATGCCCTTGAGGGCGGCCTCGCTGTTGACGGCGGCCTTGTACGCGTCGCCGTTCGCGGTGGCGAGTTCGCCGCCGGCCGCCCAGACGAACGGCATGGCGCCGTAGGTGTACGCGCCGCCGACGGCGATGCCGTACAGCTCGGGCCTGGCCTTGCGGATCTTCTTGGCGGTGGAGACGAGTTCGGCCTGGCTCTTGGGGGCGGTGAGGCCGAGTTCCTCGAACACGTCGGTGCGGTAGTAGAGGGCGCGGACGCCGACGAACAGCGGTGCGCCGTAGACCTTTCCGCCGACGGTGACGGACTGCTTGGCGGTGGGGTCGGTGTCCTTGGCCTCGTCCCAGGCGCCGAACTCGGCGCTGATGTCGGCGAGTCCGCCGTCCTTGACGTATCCGGCGGTGTCGGTGTTGCCGTACTCGATGAGGTCGGGGGCCGACTTGGGGTCGTTGAAGGCGGCCTTGACGCGCTGGGCGCGGGTCTCGACGGGTATGTACTCGACCTCGACCTTCGCGCCCTGGTGCTGCTTCTCGAACGCGGCGACGGCCTGGGCGACGACCTGTTCCTTGGGCTTGTTGCTCACCTCCTGGAAGAGCCAGACCCGCAGGGTGCCGGTCTTCTCGTCCGTCGTGGCCTTGCCGTCGGACGTCTGGGGCGCGCAGGCCGTGGCGGTCAGGCCGGCCAGCAGGAGTGCGGCGGCCGGGGCGGTGAGGCGGGCGGCGACGCGAGGAAGCTTCATGACGGATCCCCTCCGGATGCGTGCGTGCGTTGCAACATGCGCAATGCGCGTTTCGTTCTGCACAACACGCGTGAGGTTAGGCGCGCCTCCGGTGACCCGACAAGAGGTCTCGACCACCTCAACCACTCCGTGACCGGCGGAAGCACCCTGCGCAACGGCTCGGCGCACCGGAAGCGCCCTGGCCGCGCGCCGGAAAGCGACACGGCCGCGCACCGGAGCGCGACACGGCCTCGCCCCGGGAAACGAAAGGGCCGCGCGCCGGGAAACGAAACGGCCCCCGTCACCCGTACCGAAGTACGCGTGACGGGGGCCGCCCCCGACATTCCGGGACGTCAGGACACGTCTACTTGTCCTTGCCGCCCTTGTCCTTGTCGCCACCGCCGGCGCCCATGGAGTCGTAGATCTCCTTGCACATCGGACAGACCGGGTACTTCTTGGGGTCGCGCCCCGGTACCCAGACCTTTCCGCACAGCGCCACGACGGGGGTGCCGTCGAGGGCGCTCGCCATGATCTTGTCCTTCTGGACGTAATGGGCGTAGCGCTCGTGGTCGCCGTCACCGTGGGACACCTGCGGCGTCGGCTCGACGAGGGTTCCCGTACCTGCCCCGCGCTCGGGCTCGAGAGTGCTCATAAGGGCCAAGGGTACTGAAAGCCGGGGCCCTCAGTTGAGGGAGGGATCGTCCGGGTACGTCGCGATCATCGCGAGCTCGCCGCGCTGCCGCCGGAGCACCTGCCGCCAGAGCGTCTCGGGCTGCGGCGAGGAGACGTCGCCGGGCTCCGACTCGACCACGTACCAGGCTCCGTCGCCGAGCTCGGTCTCCAGCTGGCCGGGGCCCCAGCCCGCGTACCCGGCGAAGATCCGCAGCGAGCCGAGGGCCGGTCCGAGCAGCTCGGGCGGGGTCTCCAGGTCGACCAGGCCGATCGCCCCGTACACCCGCCGCCAGCCGAGCGGCCCCTCGTCACCCGGGATCACGGCGACGCCGAGCGCGGCGTCGAGGGAGACGGGGCCGCCCTGGAAGACCACCCCGGGTTCGCCGGCGAGGCCGGCCCAGGGCGCGAGGATGTCGCCGACGGTCACCGGCGTCGGCCGGTTGAGGACGACACCGAGCGAGCCCTCGTCGTCGTGGTCGAGCAACAGCACCACCGCGCGGTCGAAATTCGGGTCCGCGAGGGCGGGGGTGGCGACGAGCAGCCGTCCTGTGAGCGAGGACACCTCGGTCATGCGACACATGATCCCGCATCTTCGGCGTTCGCGGGGGCTCTCGGACCGTACGGGGGAGGCGATGTCCGGAACTCGCCGACCGTCGCAGTTCAGAGGGGACGGGGCGGGCCCGTGACGGCGCCCGGGCGGGACAAGCGGACGGTAACGCTCCGCAAGATCACGAGAACAGAGGGTGTTGTGCCGAATTCATTACATCTGACATGCCCCCCGGGGCACCCAGGAGAGGTCTCATGGCCCCTTACCCTTTTCACTGGCCACCCGACCGATCCTCCCCCTAGCTGCGCGGGGGGGACCCCACCGGAACGCGAGATTCATGACCGGCACAGACAGCCACGATGTACTGCTCGTCCACGGCGGAACCCCGCTGGAGGGCGAGATCCGCGTCCGCGGCGCGAAGAACCTCGTGCCCAAGGCGATGGTCGCCGCCCTGCTCGGCAGCGGCCCCAGCAGGCTGCGCAACGTGCCCGACATCCGTGACGTCCGGGTGGTCCGCGGCCTGCTCCAGCTGCACGGTGTGACGGTCCGTCCGGGCGAGGAGCCCGGCGAGCTCGTCCTCGACCCGACGCACGTCGAGTCGGCGAACGTCGCCGACATCGATGCCCACGCCGGCTCGTCCCGCATCCCGATCCTCTTCTGCGGCCCGCTGCTGCACCGCCTCGGCCACGCGTTCATCCCGGGCCTGGGCGGCTGCGACATCGGCGGCCGGCCCATCGACTTCCACTTCGACGTGCTGCGCCAGTTCGGTGCCACCATCGAGAAGCGGGCGGACGGGCAGTACCTGGAGGCCCCCCAGCGTCTTCGCGGTTGCAAGATCCGGCTGCCGTACCCCTCGGTCGGTTCGACCGAGCAGGTGCTCCTGACGGCGGTGCTCGCCGAGGGCGTCACCGAGCTGTCGAACGCCGCCGTGGAGCCCGAGATCGAGGACCTCATCTGCGTGCTGCAGAAGATGGGCGCGATCATCTCCATGGACACCGACCGGACCATCCGGATCACCGGTGTCGACCGCCTCGACGGCTACACCCACCGGGCGCTCCCGGACCGCCTGGAGGCGGCGTCCTGGGCGTCCGCGGCGCTCGCGACCGAGGGCAACATCTACGTGCGCGGCGCCCAGCAGCGCTCGATGATGACCTTCCTCAACACCTACCGGAAGGTGGGTGGCGCCTTCGAGATCGACGACGAGGGCATCCGCTTCTGGCACCCGGGCGGCTCGCTCAACGCGATCCACCTGGAGACCGACGTGCACCCGGGCTTCCAGACGGACTGGCAGCAGCCGCTGGTCGTGGCCCTGACGCAGGCCTCCGGCCTCTCCATCGTCCACGAGACGGTCTACGAGTCCCGGCTGGGCTTCACCTCCGCGCTCAACCAGATGGGCGCTCACATCCAGCTGTACCGCGAGTGCCTCGGCGGCTCCGACTGCCGCTTCGGCCAGCGCAACTTCCTCCACTCGGCGGTCGTGTCCGGCCCGACGAAGCTCCAGGGCGCCGATCTGGTCATCCCCGACCTGCGCGGCGGCTTCTCGTACCTGATCGCGGCGCTCGCGGCGCAGGGCACCTCCCGGGTGCACGGCATCGAGCTGATCAACCGCGGCTACGAGAACTTCATGGAGAAGCTCGTCGAGCTCGGCGCCAAGGTCGAGCTCCCGGGCAGCGCGCTGGTCTGACCGGGCGTACGCGTCTGCCGGGCCGGGCGTACGCGCCTGCCGGGCCGGGCGTACGCGCCTGACCGGGCGTACGCGCGCGGGGACCCGCTCCCCGCGCGCGTGCACCGGTCTCCGACCGCGTCAACGGGCCTCTGAAGGGCAAACGAAAGGGCGGCCACCCCCTGACAGGGTGGCCGCCCTTTCTGTGCCTCCAGGCTGCCTTACGCGGCCTTGTCGGCCTTACTTGCCCTTGGCGGCTTCCTTGAGCTTCGAGCCCGCGGAGACCTTCACGCTGTAGCCGGCCGGGATGTTGATCGGGTCGCCGGTCTGCGGGTTACGAGCGGTGCGAGCGGCACGGTGGGTGCGCTCGAAGGTCAGGAAGCCGGGGATGGTGACCTTCTCGTCGCCCTTGGCGACGACCTCACCGACGGTCTCGGCGAGAGCGGCCAGCACGGCGTCGGCGTCCTTGCGGGTCACCTCGGCGCGGTCGGCCAGGGCGGCCACCAGCTCACTGCGGTTCATGTTGTTACTCCCGTGTTCTTCTTGCCTGTGAGGCGTGCCACGCGGCGGAAGCCGCGTGATTGGGTACAGCGAAGCCGATGCTGCCAGGGCCTTCGGACAGTCCCCGGACCCGGGTCTAATGACAGACCCTCGCGCCCAAACACGCATCCTGCCCCCACCAGCGGCGGGAACGCCAATCCGGCACCCCCTGGGGTCACACGAAAAGCGCCAGAGCCCCGTGGTGGTGACGTTCTGTCGACTCCGCGAAAACCATGCGGAGCCGAAAAGCCACCCTAAAGGCGGGTTTACGACTCCGCGAATCGCGACGCGCCGTCAGCGCCCGGTCGCCGCAGGGCTTCCGGTCGCCGCCTTGGCCGCGTTGCGCACGGCTCCGGCGACCGCACCCGCGACCTTGTCGTTGAAGACCGACGGGATGATGTAGTTCGGGTTCAGCTCGTCCTCGGTGACGACGTCGGCGAGGGCCGTGGCCGCCGCCAGCATCATCTCCGTGTTGACGGTACGGGACTGGGCGTCGAGGAGACCGCGGAAGACACCCGGGAAGACCAGCACGTTGTTGATCTGGTTCGGGAAGTCCGAGCGGCCGGTGGCGACGACCGCGGCCGTCTGGCGCGCGGCGGCCGGGTCGACCTCCGGGTCGGGGTTCGCGAGCGCGAAGACGATCGCTCCCTCCGCCATCGCGGCGACGTCGTCCGCGCCCAGCAGGTTCGGGGCCGAGACGCCGATGAAGACGTCCGCGCCGACCACGGCCTGCTTGAGGGTGCCGGTGACGCCCTCGGGGTTGGTGTTGTCGGCGATCCAGCGCAGCGGCGTGCCGGGGGCGGCGTCGACCAGGTCCTCGCGGCCCGCGTGCACCACGCCGTGGATGTCGGCGACGACGGCGTGCTTGACGCCCGCGGCGATGAGCAGCTTGAGGATGGCCGTACCGGCGGCGCCCGCACCGGACATGACGACCCGTACGTCGCCGATGCCCTTGTTGACCACGCGGAGCGCGTTGGTCAGGGCGGCCAGGACGACGATGGCGGTGCCGTGCTGGTCGTCGTGGAAGACGGGGATGTCGAGGGCCTCGCGCAGCCGGGCCTCGATCTCGAAGCAGCGGGGCGCGGAGATGTCCTCCAGGTTGATGCCCGCGAAGCCGGGGGCGATGGCCTTGACGATGGCGACGATCTCGTCGGTGTCCTGCGTGTCGAGGCAGATCGGCCAGGCGTCGATGCCGGCGAAGCGCTTGAAGAGGGCGGCCTTGCCCTCCATGACGGGCAGGGCGGCCATCGGGCCGATGTTGCCGAGGCCGAGGACGGCGGAGCCGTCGGTGACGACCGCGACGGAGTTGCGCTTGATGGTGAGGCGGCGGGCGTCCTCGGGGTTCTCGGCGATCGCCATGCACACGCGGGCGACGCCCGGGGTGTAGATCATGGAGAGGTCGTCACGGTTGCGGATGGGGTGCTTGGACGCCATCTCGATCTTGCCGCCGAGGTGCATCAGGAACGTACGGTCGGAGACCTTGCCCAGGACGACGCCCTCGATGGTGCGCAGCTGGGCGACGATCTCGTCGGCGTGCGCCGTGGAGGTAGCGGCGATGGTGACGTCGATGCGGAGCTTCTCGTGGCCGGAGGCGGTCACGTCGAGGCCGGTGACGGATCCGCCGTGGGACTCCACCGCCGTGGTGAGCTGGGAGACCGCGGTTCCGCTCGCGGGAACCTCCAGCCGGACCGTCATCGAGTACGAGACGCTGGGCGCCGTTGCCATGGCCGAGTTCCTCTGCTTTCCCTGAGCTTCGTTGCTACGCCGCCCCGGCTGGTTGCCCGGCGGCGCCCTCCGATGGTCGCACCTACCTGCCGGTAGCAGGTAATGCGGTCATTTTGTTTTCGGAAAGTAGTTTCCACCATACGAGAAGCGCCGGGGAAACAGAAGAGGCCCCCGTCACCAGGGGTGACGAGGACCTCGACTTCGTACATACGTCTAAGTGGCACCGACCCGCCATGCTCGCCTCGCGGCAAGTGGTCCCTCTGAGGGACGAAGGTTGGGCCCGGGGGCTTGGATCGAGCCGGTGCCACGACAAGGCTAACAAACCACCCTGGTCAGTGATTCCAGCGCCACAGGTTGACCTGAAATCGGCGTCTCCCGCCCTGCGGGATGCGGCCGCACCCGGCGGGCCCACCGGGCCCGCCGGGTCCACCCCCGTCAGTCCCTCAGCAGGTCCGGGACCCCCGCGCCGTCCGGCATGTCCGCCGCCGCCGCGACCACCGTGAGCTGCTGCGTCGCCCGGGTGAGGGCCACGTAGAGAACGCGCAGGCCGGCCGGGGACTCGTCCGCGATCTCCGCGGGCGAGACGACGACCGTGGCGTCGTACTCCAGGCCCTTCGCCTCCAGGGAGCCGAGCGCCACCACCCGGTCGCCCAGCTCGGCCAGCCAGCGGGCCGCCTCCTGGCGCCGGTTCATGGCGACGACGACACCGACGGTGCCCTCGACCCGCTCCAGGAGCAGCCGCGCCTCGGACCGAACAGTTTCGGCCAGATCGGGCTTCCCCGCCGTCTCCGCGACCCGTACGAAACGGGGCTCGACACCCGTCGAGCGGACCGCGCGCGGCGACTCCTTGCCCGGCATGGCGAGGGCCAGGACCTTCGCCGCGAGCTCGGCGATCTCGGCCGGGTTCCGGTAGTTCACGGTCAGCTCGAAGCGGCGCCGCGGCCGGGACCCGAGGGCCTCGTCGCGGGCCGCCGCGGCCTCGTCCGGGTCCGACCAGGAGGACTGCGCCGGGTCGCCGACGACCGTCCAGGTGGCGTGCCGGCCGCGCCGCCCGACCATCCGCCACTGCATGGGCGTGAGGTCCTGCGCCTCGTCGACGATCACGTGCGCGTACTCGGTGCGCTCCGCGGCGAGCCGCTCGGCCCGCTCGCGCTGGGTCTCCTCCCGTACGGGCATGAGCTCCTCCAGGCCCGTGAGCTGGTCGAGCGGGTCGTACTCGCGCTTCTTACGGGGCCGGGCCGGGGTCCCGACCAGGGTGTACAGCTCGTCGAGGAGCGCCACGTCGTGGACGGACAGCTCCGTGCGGCGCAGCGAGCGGGCGAGCCGGCGCACCTCCCCCTGGTTGAGGATCCGGCGGGCCCAGCGGCCGAGCCGGCGCTCGTCGGCCATCGCGTCGAGGACCCGGCGCGGGGTGAGTTCGGGCCACCAGGCGTCGAGGAACGCGAGGAAGGAGTCCTCCGTCGACACGTCCTCGTCGAAGGAGGAGCGCAGTTCGGCGGCGAGCTCGGGGTCGCTGTGCCGGCCGACCGCGCCCGACTTGGCGTACAGCGCGTCCAGGAGCAGCTTGCGGGCGCGCGGGCGCAGCAGGTTGACGGGGGCGGTGCCGCCGAGGACGTTGTGCCGGATGCGCCGCAGTTCGTCGGCCTCCAGCTCCAGACGGCGGCCGAAGGCGACGACCCGCAGCCGCGTCGGCGTGCCCGCCGGGACGGGGGCGTCCTCCTCCCCCAGCTCGGGCTGGGTCCTGGGCGGCGGGGTCTCCAGGGCCCCTCGGGCGGCCTTGCGGAGCACGTGCAGCATCCGGGAGGAGCCCTTGATCCGGGCGACGGCCGGGTCGTCGTAGGCGGTGGCCTCGGCGCCGTCCACGAGGCTGCCGACCGCGCGGATGGCGACCTGCCCCTCCTCGCCCAGGGAGGGCAGGACGCCCTCGGTGTACGAGACGAGCAGCGGGGTCGGCGAGACGATCAGGATGCCGCCCGCGTACCGCCGCCGGTCCTGGTAGAGCAGGTAGGCGGCCCGGTGCAGGGCCACGGCGGTCTTGCCGGTGCCCGGGCCGCCCTCGACGTACGTGACGGAGGCGGCGGGCGCGCGGATGACGAGGTCCTGCTCGGCCTGGATGGAGGACACGATGTCCCGCATGGTGTGGCTGCGGGCCTGTCCGAGGGCCGCCATCAGGGCGCCGTCGCCGATGACGGGCAGCTCGCGCCCCTCCAGGGTGGCCCGGAGCTCCGGACGCATCAGGTCGTCCTCGACACCGAGGACCTTGCGGCCCTTGGAACGGATGACCCTGCGCCGTACGACCCGGCCGGGATCGACCGGCGTGGACCGGTAGAAGGGCGCGGCGGCGGGCGCGCGCCAGTCGATGACCAGCGGCGCGTAGTCGGAGTCCAGGACGCCGATCCGGCCGATGTGGAGGGTCTCGCCGATATCGGCGGTGTTGTCGGGCCGTACGGCGTCCTCCGCGGGCTCGACGGAGGTGTAGGCCCCGTCCGGGCCCTTCTTCCCGTCCTTCCCTTCCAGCAGATCGATCCGGCCGAAGAGGAAGTCCTCGAACTCGTTGTTGAGCCGGTTGAGGTGGATGCCGGCCCGGAAGACCTGGGCGTCGCGCTCGGCGAGCGCGCCGGGCGTGCCGACCTGGCCCCGCTGGGCGGCGTCGTTCATCAGGAACTCCGCCTCGTGGATCTTCTCCTCCAGTCGGCGGTAGACGTGATCCAGATGTTCCTGCTCGACACCGATCTCACGGTCTCTGACCGTGTCCACGGCTTCCTGCGCGGCCACCTAAGGCCCCCTTCTGACGTGCACTGGGCAGCCGTCGAGCGTACGCCACCGGAAGGCACCGTGTCAGGCGAGATCACGCTACGCCGCCCGACACGAGCCCCGACGACCCCGTTGTGTGCGTCAGCCCCACCGCGTCGGGGCCCTCCACTCCGCCGATGCGGTGCCCCGCCGCCCTCCGTTGTGGGCAGTCGTCCCCGAAGGAGTGGCGGCGGCGAAGGCGCAGCCGCGGGCCGCGCGAGGGCGGCGGCACACCCTGGTCGCGCGCGGGGCGCGGTGAAGGCGCCGGCCCCGCGCGGGGCCGAGGGCGCGGTGGGCGCCGGCGCTACGGGTCAGGCGTCCGTCCCGCCGCCAGTCGTCTAGTCGTCGTACTTGGCGTCCGCCACCGCGTCCAGTGCCAGCCGGTACCCCCGCTTCACCACCGTCTGGATCAGCTTCGGCGTCCCCAGCGCCGCCCGCAGCCGCGCCATCGCCGTCTCCACCGCGTGCTCGTCCCGCCCCGCGCCCGGCAGCGCGCGCAGCAGGTCCGCGCGCGAGACCACCCAGCCGGGGCGGCGGGCGAGGAGACCGAGGAGGGCCATTCCGGCGGGCGGGACGGGCCGCAGGAGCCCGTCGACGAGGACGGCGTGCCCGCGGACCTCCACCCGGTGCCCGGCCACGGGCAGGACCCGTGAGCGGGCCGGCAGCTCCTTGCAGAGCAGCTGGACGAGCGGCCCGAGCCGAAACCGCTCCGGCGCGTACGTGTCGATGCCCTCCGCCTGGAGCGGGAGCGCCGTCACGGGCCCCACGCACACCGCGAGGACGTCGTGCCTGAGCGCGGCGACGAGTTCGGCCCGTACGCCCTTCTCCGCGGCCCGCGACAGCAGCGACACCGCGGCGGGCGCGCTGGTGAAGGTGACCGCGTCCAGGCCCCTGGCCAGGACCCCGTCGAGGAGCCGGTCGAGCGGCCCGATGTCCTCCGGCGGCATCCAGCGGTAGACGGGGACGCCGACGACCTCCGCGCCACCGGCCGTGAGCGCCTCCACGAAACCGGGCAGCGGCTCCCCGTGCAGCTGGAGCGCGATCCGCCGGCCCGCCACGCCCTCGCCGAGGAGCCGGTCGAGGACCTCGGCCATGGACTCCGAGCCGGGCGACCAGGACTCGGTGAGCCCGGCGGCCCGTACGGCTCCCTTGACCTTGGGGCCCCGGGCGAGCAGTTCGACGTCCCGCAGGACGGCGAGGAGCTCCTCCCCGCATCCCCAGCCCTCCGCCGCCTCGACCCAGCCCCGGAAGCCGATCGCCGTCGTCGCGACGACGACGTCCGGGGCGTGGCCGATGAGTTCCTTGGTGGCGGCGAGGAGTTCGGTGTCGTCCGCGAGGGGCACGATGCGCAGGGCGGGTCCGTGGACGACGGCCGCGCCCCGCCGGCGCAGCAGCGCGATGAGTTCGTCCGCGCGCCGCGCCGCGGTGACGCCGACCGTGAAGCCGGCGAGGGGCCCGGCGGGGCCCTGTTCTTGCTGCTCGTCCATGGGGTCAGAGCCTGACGGGGACGCGTGACGGTCTCGGTTCGCCCGTATTTCCTGATCGTTACGGTCCGCGCCGGGCATCGGACATCACACCTTCGCGTAGCCGGGCTTGGGCTCCGGCTCGGTGACGTCCCCGGCGTTCTCCGGGACCGTGGAGGGGGCCGCGGCCGGAGCGCGAAGGTATACCGCCCAGGTGACGACCATGCAGGCCCCGTAGAAGGCCAGGAAGGCGACGAAGGCCGCCGTGCCGGTGCCGGAGGTCTGGAAGGACTGGCGGAAGGCGAGGTTGATGCCGAGGCCGCCGAGCGCGCCGACCGCCCCGATGAGGCCCATCGCCGCGCCGGAGAGCCGCCGCCCGTAGGCCTCGGCGGTGTCTCCGGCGAGGCCCCTGCCGTGCCCCTGGGCGAGGAAGATCGCCGGGATCATCTTGTACGTGGAGCCGTTGCCGAGGCCGCTGAGGACGAAGAGGCCGATGAAGCCGACGAGGAAGACGGTGAGGGACTCGACCACCGAGGCGTAGATGACCACAGCGGTCGCGAGGGCCATCGCGGCGAAGGTCCCCAGGGTGATGCGGGCGCCGCCGTGCCGGTCGGCGAGGGAGCCGCCGATCGGCCGGATGAGCGAGCCGAGCAGCGGGCCGATGAAGGTGAGCGAGGCGGCCTGGAGCGGGGTGCGGCCGAACTGGGTCTGGAGGACCAGGCCGAAGGCGAAGCTGTAGCCGATGAAGGAGCCGAAGGTGCCGATGTACAGGAAGGCCATGATCCAGGTGTGGCGGGACCGGACGGCCTCCTTCGCGGCTCCGGTGTCGTTCTTCACGGGGGCGAGGTTGTCCATGAAGAGCGCGGCGCAGACGGCGGCGACGACGATCAGCGGCAGGTAGACGCCGAGCACGATCCTCGGGTGCATCGCGCCCGCCGTGCCGATGACGAGGAGGCCGACGAGCTGGACGACGGGGACGCCGATGTTGCCGCCGCCGGCGTTGAGCCCGAGTGCCCAGCCCTTCTTCCGCAGCGGGAAGAAGGCGTTGATGTTGGTCATCGAGGAGGCGAAGTTGCCGCCTCCGACGCCGGTGAGGGCTGCCACCAGGACGAACGTGGTGTACGAGGTCCCGGGCTCCATCACCGCGAAGGCGAAGCCGGTGGGCAGCAGGAGCAGCAGCGCGCTGAGGACCGTCCAGTTGCGGCCGCCGAAGCGGGCGACGGCGAAGGTGTACGGGATGCGGATCAGCGCGCCGACGAAGGTCGCGGTCGCGATCAGGAAGAACTTGCCGGCCGGGTCGACGCCGTACTGCGGTCCCATGAAGAGCACCATGACCGACCACAGGCTCCAGACGGAGAAGCCGATGTGCTCGGAGATGACGGAGTAGAGCAGGTTCCGCCGTGCGATCCGCTCCCCCTTCTCGCGCCAGAACGTCTCGTCCTCCGGCTCCCACTGCTCGATCCACCGGCCGCCCATGTCGTACCTCCGCGGGTGTCGGGTCCTGGGGCGTCCACAGCCCCGGTCCACCTGCCCCCGACGCTAGGCAGGCCGCGTTTCGGCCCGGTGCCGCGAGGTGACGTCAGCGGAACCTTGCTCTCACCCGGAGCGCGGCGCCCCTGTGAGCGCCCCCCTTTCCGGGCTCGGCTCGCCGGATCCTACCGGTGGACGTGACCGGGTCCCGATGCGTGCCGCCCCGGGGCAGCCGCCCTCAGGCACCCGGCAGCCCCGGCTCCCCCTCAGGCACCCGGCAGCCCCGGCTCCCCGTCCGGCAGCCAGGACCCGGCCGGGCGGGCGTGCCAGCCCTCCCTGGCGCCGATCTCGGCGGCGGCGGTCCGCAGCGCGTCCAGACCGGGATGCCGCAGCCCCTTGCGCCACACCAGGCTCACGGGCGACAGAGGTACGGGGTCGACGAGCGGCCGCAGCACACAGCCCGGCATGGGCGGGAAGTCGACGACGGCGAGCACCGGGTGGCGGTGCTTGGCCATGATGCGGCGGAACTCCTCCTTGCCGACGGCGAGCGGCGCGGGCGGGGCGATCTCGATGCCGCGCCCGGCGAAGAGCCGGGCGGCGAGGTCGGTCCACTCGGGCGTGCGGTCGTTCCCCGCGCCCGCGTAGATCCGTTCCCCGGCGAGAGCGGCGAGCGGCACCTCGGTCAGGTCGGCCAGCGGATGGTCGTCGGGGAGGATCACGGCCATCCGCTCGTACCGCACGAACTGGGAGTCGAGCCGGGCCCGCAGCCCGGCGTCGAGCCCGCCGTACCGGCCGAAGGAGGTGTCGAGCCGCCCGGCGAGCATCTCCCGTACGGCCCCGGTGAGTCCGCTCTCGTAGCGGGCCATCAGCTCCTGGTCCGGGGCGAGTTCACGGGCGCGCCGCAGCACGTTCTCGGGGGCGAGACCGGGACTGTTGAGGTCGACGAGGAGCGGCCGGGGCGCGGCCAGGAAGGCCTCGGTCAGCTCGTCGTGCGCGGCCAACACCCGGAGTGCGTACGGAAGGAGGCGTTCACCGTCCGGTGTGAGGGAGACCTGCCGGGTGGTCCGTACGAAGAGCTCGGCGCCCACTTCGCGCTCCAGGCGACGGATGTCACGGCTGAGGGCCTGCTGGGCGACGTAGCGGCGGGCGGCGGCCCGGGTGAAGTGCAGCTCCTCGGCGACGGCGGCGAAGGCGCGCAGGAGACGGGGGTCGATGTCACGGGGCGCGACGGCCGCCGAAGCGGCGGGCACCGACGCGGCGGACGCCGGCACGGGGGAAGGTGCCGGGGCGGGCGGCGGGGAGGGCATCGCCGCATTCAACAACACAGATGCGTGAATGACCACCGAACAGGTGTTGGACCGGCCCGGCCCCCTCCCACGAGTCTTGATCCATGCCGCAACCGGATCTCACCCTCACCCCGGCGGGCCCGGCCCTCGCCCCCCGCTACGGCGAACGGCCCACCGCCGTCCCCAGCCGCCCCAGCCGCACTCCGCCCCCCGCTCCCGCCCACACCCCCCGCAACTCCTACCTCCGCCTCTTCACCGTCCCCGGCGCCCGCGGCTTCATCGTCGGCAATCTGATCGCCCGGCTGCCCATGGGCATGTTCGGCGTCAGCGCCGTGATCATGATCGCGGCGGCCTACGACTCGTACGCCCTCGCGGGCGGCGTGACCGCCTCCGGCATGGCCGCCGGGGCCCTCACCGCCCCCTGGATCGCCCGGCTCGTCGACCGGTACGGACAGGCGCGGATCGCGGTCCCCGCCACCGCCTACGCCGTCCTCGGCCATCTGGTGCTGCTGCTCTGCGTCCACGAGAAGGCGCCCGCCTGGGCCCTGTTCGCCACCACCGCCCTCACCGCCACCTCGCCCAACACGGGTGGCATGTCCCGGGCCCGCTGGGCCCATCTCCTCAAGGGCGACCGCGGCGCCCTGCACACCGCCAACGCCTTCGAACAGGCCACCGACGAGCTCTGCTTCATGCTCGGCCCGGTCGTCGCCGCGCTCCTCTGCTCCACGCTCTTCCCCGAGGCCGGCACCCTCGTCGGCGCCGCCCTGTTCCTCACCGGCGTCCTGATCTTCGCCGCCCAGCGCTCCACCGAGCCGCCGGTCTCGCCCCGTACCGCCGCGGGCTCCCCGCTGCGCGTCCCCGGCATGGCCCCGCTCCTGGCGGTCTTCCTCGCCACCGGCGCGGTCTTCGGCTCCATGGAGGTGGTGACCGTGGCGTACGTGGACGGCCCCGTCGCCGGCCCGGTGCTGGCCCTCCAGGCCGCGGGCTCCTGCGCGGCGGGACTCCTCTACGGCCGCGCCCAGCGCACCGTCCGGCTCCGCACCTGCCTGGCCGCGATGGCCGTCCTGATGGCGATGCCGCTGCTCGCCGCCTCGACCGGCTCACTGCTCGCCCTCGCCGCCGGGCTCCTCCTGGCGGGCATGGCGACGGCTCCGACGATGGTGACGGGCATGGGCCTGGTGCAGCGCCTGACCCCGGCGTCCCAGCTCAACGAGGGCATGACGCTGGCCGTGACCGCCCTGCTCGGCGGCATCGCGGCCGGCTCCGCCACCGGCGGCTGGGCCGCCGACCACGCCCCGTTCGCCTCCTTCGGCTTCCTGGTCCCGGCCACCGCGGCCGCCGTGGCGCTGGCGCTCTGCGCGGCGACCAGGGTGGGCGTCCGGGCATGACGAAGGCCCGGCAGTCTGGTGACTGCCGGGCCTTCGCCCACATGGGATGAGGTGTCCGAGGGGCTGGCCTCCCGGACGCTCGGTGGAGATGGCGGGAATCGAACCCGCGTCCAACGGTACGGAAACAGGGCTTCTCCGTGCGCAGTCCGCTACGAGTTTCTCAGCCCCGGAGATCACGCGGACAAGTCTCCGACGGGCTCAGTCACTGTTTGATTTCCCTCTCACCCCCGTGACCGGGGCGAGAGGTTTAGATCCCTAAATGACGCCAGGATCCGGGTCGGGACCACCCCCGGGCTGACGCTCCTCACAGAGGCTTCTTGTCGTTACCTAAAATTAGGCAGCGAGGGCGAAGCGGGAGTTATCGCTCTTGGAGTTGGCGATTATTGGTTGCGACATATGGTTAACGAGATCATTGCCGCTTCCTCGGCACGCTTCCCCTGCATCGGTATCCGCTGTCGAAACCGATCATCCCCATGTTGATTTTTCAAAGTGCGCACCCTTGCGAGGTGGGCACGACCCATCGTACGTGACCGACGGGCACTGTCGCCAGCGTATTACCCGCGACCGCGCCGCTAGCCGGCCTGCGCCGCCCGCTGCTTGCGCTTGGCCGCCGCGATGGCCCGGTTCGTCTCGCGGGTGTCCTGCTTCTCGCGCAGGGTCTGACGCTTGTCGAACTCCTTCTTTCCCTTGGCGAGCGCGATCTCGACCTTGACCCGGCCGTTCAGGAAGTACAGCGCGAGGGGCACGATCGTGTGACCCGTCTCCTGCGACTTCGCCTCCAGCTTGTCGATCTCCTCGCGGTGCAGCAGCAGCTTGCGCTTCCGCTTCGCCGAGTGGTTGGTCCAGCTGCCCTGCATGTACTCGGGCACATGGATGTTGTGCAGCCACGCCTCGTGCCGGTCGATCTGCACGAAGCCGTCGACCAGCGAGGCGCGGCCCATCCGCAGCGACTTCACCTCGGTGCCCATGAGCACCAGACCGCACTCATAGGTGTCGACGATGTGGTAGTCGTGGCGCGCCTTCTTGTTCTGCGCGATGATCTTGCGCTCGGGCGCCTTGTCCTGGTTCTTCTTCGCAGGCTTGCCCTGCACGTTCACGAGTCCCTTTGCCATAGTGCGGTCATTTTCGCACTACGAGCCCCCTCCGAGGCCACTCAATACCGTCTTCGCCCGTTCTTCCGCCCGTTCCCCGGCGGTCAGGTCGGGGGTGATGCCCCGGCCGTCGACGGCGTGCCCGGCCGGGGTGCGGTAGTGGCCGACGGTCAGCTCGGCGACGGAGCCGTCCGGCAGGGCGCTCGGCATCTGGACCGAACCCTTGCCGAAGGTGCGGGAGCCGACCGTGACGGCCCTGCCCCGGTCCTGGAGGGCTCCGGTGAGCAGCTCGGCCGCGCTCATGGTGCCGCCGTCGATCAGCGCCACCAGGGGCCTGCCGGTGTCGCCGCCGCCCTCCGCGTACACGGCGCGCTGCTCGCCCTCCACGTCGTACGTGGCGACCAGACCGCCGTCGAGGAAGGCGGAGGCGGCCACGGCGGCCTCGGCGACCAGGCCGCCGGCGTTGCCCCGCAGGTCCAGGAGGACGCCGGCGCCGGCCGGGGCGGCCCGTACCGCGTCCCGCACGCGCGTGCCCGCGCCCTTGGTGAAGGCGGCGACCCGGATCAGCAGGGTCCCGTCGTCGAGGCGCCGGACGGTGACGGGGTCCGTGGCGAGCCTGGCCCGGCGCAGCATCTGGGTCCAGGCCGCGCGGCCGCGCTCGACCCGGAGGGCGACGGTGGAGCCGGGGACGCCGTCGCCGCGCAGGAGGGCGACGACCTCGGAGACCGAGAGCCCGTCGACCGGGCGGCCGTCGACGGAGACGAGCCGGTCGTCGGCCCGCAGCCCGGCCCGCGCGGCGGGGCCGCCGCTCTGCACCCGGGTCACCCGGACCCTGCCGTCGGCGGCCCGGCCGGCGGAGAGCCCCACACCGGTGTAGGTGCCGTCGAGGGCCTGCTCGAACTCGGCGTACTCCTTCTTGTCGTACACCGCGCCCCAGCGGTCTCCGCTGCGGCTGACGAACTCCTCGGCCGCCTGCTTGCCCGACTTGCCGTCCGCCATGGCGTCGGCCGCGGCGCGGTTCAGGGCGGCGCTGTCGACCGTCTCGGAGTCCCGGGACCCCTCCCCCGCGCGCAGGGTCGCCCCCGTGCGTCCGACGGCGGACTCCTGCCGGGGCAGCGAGCCGGTGGCGGCGGCGGTGGCAAGCACCCCGGTGAACACCAACGTCAGGGCGGCCCCACGGAGCACTCCGCGGGGCCGGATACAGAGATGGTCGGTGCCGGCCGGCATGGCGCCCACTCTAGGACAAGGCAAGGGCGCCGCACGGGCTTTGCCCGTACGACGCCCTTCACCGTCCGCGGTGTCTTCTCACACCTTCAGGTACTTGCGCAGCGCGATGAAAGCGGCCACGGCGGGCATCAGCAGCCCGATGGCGATCACCAGCGGCAGCTTGGCGAGGACGGCGTCCCAGCCGATGAAGTTGACGAGCTGCATCTTCTCCGCGAGCGCGATGCCGTGGTCGATGAGGAAGTACCGGCCGACGAGCAGCAGCACACAGGCGACCGCACCCCCGAGGAGACCGGCGAACGCCGCCTCCATGATGAACGGCATCTGGATGTAGAAGCTGGACGCGCCGACGAGCCGCATGATCCCGGTCTCGCGGCGCCGGCTGAAGGCCGAGACGCGGACCGTGTTGACGATCAGCATCAGCGCGATGACCAGCATCAGCCCCATGACACCGAGGGCGGCGATGTTCATGCCGTTCATCAGGTCGAAGAGGTTCTGCAGGATGCCCCGCTGGTCCGCGACCGACTCGACGCCGTCCCGGCCGGCGAAGGCGGTGGCGACCACCTTGTACTTCTCCGGGTCCTTGAGCTTGACCCGGAACGACTCCTGCATCTGGTCCGGCGTCACGACGGAGGCGATGGCGGTGTCGCCGTACTGCTCCTTGTACCGCTTGAACGCCTCGTCGGCCGTCTCGTGCAGGACGGTGTCGACGATGTCCATCTTCTCCAGATCGGCCTTGATCTGTTCCTTCTGCTGCGCCGTGACCGCGCCCTTGGCGCACTTGGCCGCCGAGGCCGCGTCGGCCTTGTTGCAGAGGAAGATGGAGACGTTGACCTTGTCGTACCAGTAGTCCTTCATCGTGCTGACCTGCTCGCGCATGAGCAGCGCACCGCCGAACAGGGCGAGCGAGAGGGCCACGGAGACGATGACGGCGAACGTCATCGTGAGATTGCGCCGGAGACCGACGCCGATCTCGGAGAGCACGAACTGAGCGCGCATGGTGTGTTGAGTCCCCTACCTGCTCAGTGCTGGTAACCGTAGACGCCGCGGGCCTGGTCGCGGACGAGGCGGCCCTTCTCCAGCTCGATGACGCGCTTGCGCATCTGGTCGACGATGTTCTGGTCGTGGGTCGCCATGACGACGGTGGTCCCTGTCCTGTTGATGCGGTCGAGCAGCTTCATGATGCCGACCGAGGTCTGCGGGTCGAGGTTGCCGGTGGGCTCGTCGGCGATCAGCAGCATCGGGCGGTTGACGAAGGCCCGGGCGATGGCGACGCGCTGCTGCTCACCACCGGAGAGCTCACCCGGCATCCGGTCCTCCTTGCCGCCGAGCCCGACCAGGTCGAGCACCTGCGGCACGGCCTTGCGGATCTCGCCGCGCGGCTTGCCGATGACCTCCTGGGCGAAGGCCACGTTCTCGGCGACGGTCTTGTTGGGAAGGAGGCGGAAGTCCTGGAAGACGGTGCCGAGCTGACGCCGCATGTGCGGCACCTTCCAGTTGGAGAGCCGGGCCAGGTCCTTGCCGAGGACGTGCACCTGGCCTTGGCTGGCGCGCTCCTCACGGAGGAGCAGCCGCAGGAAAGTCGACTTTCCGGAGCCGGACGAACCGACGAGGAAGACGAACTCCCCCTTCTCGATCTCCAGGGATACATCCCGGAGCGCGGGGCGGTTCTGCTTCGGATAGGACTTGGAGACGTTGTCGAATCGGATCACGGATGCACCACGGTCGGCCGGGAGTAGGTGTGCGTGACCTTACGCGACCGGGGAAGACCCGCGCAGTCGCGGTTCCGGCTTGCGACGTTTATCCTTTTCGCCCTCGCGGACGAAACGGTCGCGATCCGGTGGGGCGCGCCGAAACGCCGTCGAGCTGGCACAGTGGTAGGGGGAACGTCCGGACCCCGTCGGACGTTGTCCTGGTGTGAAACCCAGTGCGGGAGGAGGAGAGCGCATGACCTACGACCGACTGGTGTGCGCCAACTGCGCGGCCCCGGTCGCCGAGGGCCGCTGCCCCGTCTGCCGCGCGAACCGGGAGCGACTGACCCCGCAAGGCGGTCTCTCGCCCGCGATGCTGCTGACGCTGGCGATCGCCCTGCTGGCTGCGATCGCCCTGCTCGCGGCGGTCCGTACGGTCTAGCGGGACCGCACGGCGTCCACACGAGCCGGAGCCACGAGGACATGGGAAAGGGCCGGGGAGATGCTCCCCGGCCCTTCCTCATGCTCGGTACGTCATACGCCGTACGGATCCGCGCTCACGGCGGGATCAGACGGCGGCGCGGCCTCCGCCGACGAGACGCGGCAGCATACGGAAGCCGATGCCACCGGCGATCATGGTCGCGGCGCCGATGATCAGGAACGAGGTCTCGGCCGCACCGGTCTCGGCGAGCTCCTCCTTCGCCTGACCCTGCTGCACGGGCTGCGAGCCGGCGTTGTTGGTGTCGGTGTTGCTGTTGCCGCTGTCCACGCACTCGGCGCCGTCGAGGTCGACGGTGCAGGTGCCGGCGTCACCGTTGTCGGTGTTGCCGCCGTCCTCGTCGGTCGGCGGCTGCGTCTCGCCCGGACCGTCCGTGTCACCCGGCTCCGGCTCGGTCGGCGGCTCGGTGACCGGCGGCTCCGTCGCCGGAGGCTCGGTGACCGGAGGCTCGGTGGTGGGCGGCTCCGTCGTCGGGGGCTCCGTGGTCGGAGGCTCCGTCGTGGGCGGCTCGGTGGTCGGAGGCTCCGTGGTCGGAGGCTCGGTGGTGGGCGGCTCCGTCGTCGGGGGCTCCGTGGTCGGAGGCTCCGTGGTGGGCGGCTCGGTGGTCGGAGGCGTCGTCTCCTCGCAACCGGCAGTCCCGGGAATGCACGTGGGCGTCGGGTCCGGCTCGCCGAAGGCGCCCACGGCCTGAGCCGCACCCGCCGCCGTCAGCGACGCACCGGCCGCGATCACCGCACCGGCGGCGATGCGCGCGATACGGACTCGCATCTGCTTGGTCATCTGGCTGCTACCCCCAGTAGCTCATCTCGTCATGGGGCAGCGCTCGGGGCACGCGGCAGAGGCGGCTCACTACTGGGCTCGCCCCCGTTCGCACGCGCCCCAGAAATGCGCATGCCAGTACGCCACCCTTCCGAGTTTCCGATGAAGCGTCAAGGTCGTTGCGCGTGCGATGCCCGAAAGATCACCACGTGTCCCACATGCGACGATGCAACTGTGACGTAAACCCAGAACTCCGGGTCCCGCGCCGCCAGTTCCCTTGTCGACAAAGCTCCCCGACGCCCCCGTTTCCGCTTGCGTCAGCGAATCCGCTGACCGGACGGAGGCCATCGCGCAGAACGACGAGGGCCCACACCAGAACGACGAGTGGCCCCGCACCAGAACGACGACGGGCCCCGCACCAGAACGACGACGGGCCCCGCACCAGGACGGTGCGGGGCCCGAACGTGCCGTGTTCCGGGGTTACTTGTCCTGCTGCTTGCGCCAGCGGATGCCCGCCTCGAGGAAGCCGTCGATCTCGCCGTCCAGAACGGACTGCGGGTTGCCGACCTCGAACTCCGTACGGAGGTCCTTGACCATCTGGTACGGGTGCAGGACGTACGAGCGCATCTGGTTGCCCCAGGAACTGCCGCTGTCCTTCAGAGCGTCCATCCTGGCCCGCTCCTCCTGGCGCTGGCGCTCCAGGAGCTTGGCCTGCAGGACGTTCATGGCGCTGGCCTTGTTCTGGATCTGCGAGCGCTCGTTCTGGCAGGAGACGACGATGCCGGTCGGGAGGTGCGTGATGCGCACGGCCGAGTCGGTCGTGTTGACGCCCTGGCCGCCGGGGCCCGAGGCGCGGTAGACGTCGACGCGCAGCTCGGACTCGTCGATCTCGACGTGGTCGGAGGACTCGACGACCGGCAGGATCTCGACACCGGCGAAGGAGGTCTGGCGACGCCCCTGGTTGTCGAAGGGCGAGATGCGGACCAGGCGGTGGGTGCCCTGCTCGACGGAGAGCGTGCCGTAGGCGTACGGCGCCTTCACCACGAAGGTGGTCGACTTGATGCCGGCCTCCTCCGCGTACGAGGTCTCGTAGATCTCGGTCGAGTAGCCGTGGCGCTCCGCCCAGCGCAGGTACATGCGCTGGAGCCGCTCGGCGAAGTCGGAGGCGTCGACGCCACCGGCCTCGGCGCGGATGTTGACCAGGGCCTCGCGCTCGTCGTACTCGCCGGACAGGAGGGTGCGGACCTCCATCTCGTCGAGGGCCTTGCGCACGGAGCCGAGCTCCGTCTCCGCCTCGGCGAGGGTGTCCGGGTCGTCCATCTCCTCGGCGAGCTCGAAGAGCACCGCGAGGTCGTCGATGCGCCCGCGCAGGGTCTCGGCCTTGCGGACCTCGGCCTGCAGGTGCGAAAGCTTGCTCGTGATCTTCTGCGCCGCCTCCGGGTCGTCCCACAGGGACGGGGCCGCGGCCTGCTCTTCGAGCACGGCGATGTCGGCCCTCAGCTTCTCGAGGTCCAGGACGGCCTCGATCGACCCCATGGTCGAGGAGAGGGACTTCAGCTCTTCGGATACATCGACGACTGCCACGCGTCCAGCGTAACGGCTCGCCGCCGCTGTTACGGCAGTGAGGACTGCTTGGAGTCCTGCGGTGGGGTGTCGGCGTCCCCCGAGGCCGCCAGGTAGCCGCCCGCGCCGAGGGCGCCGGCGGCCACCACGGCCGCGAGGGTGAGGGTGATCCGGCGCTTGCGGACCGCCTCGGCCTTGTGCCGGGCCGAGCCGGGTCTGCGGCCCCCCGAGGGGCGCGGGGCGCGGGCCGTGCCCAGGGGGCCGCCGGAGAGCTCGTCGGGGGCCGGGACGCGCATGGAGGTGTGGGTGTCGCGGTTGGAGTCGGCGGAGGCGCCGGGGACGAGCGGGACGGCGGCCCGGCGCGGACCGGGCTCCCCCGCACCCGTACCCGGCGCGTAGGCGTCTTCCTCGTACGGCTCCGGCGCCGGCTCCGCGTCCGGCTCGTCCACGTCGAGCGGCGGGATGCCCTTGAGCAGCGGCAGGACGTCCCTGAGGCGGGTGGCGAGCTCGGAGGCGCGCAGCCGGGAGGCCGGGGCCTTGGCCAGGCACTGCACGACCAGCTGCCACAACTCCTCGGGGATGCCGGGCAGCGGGACGACGGTCTCGGTGACGTGGCGCCGCAGCACGGCGCCGGGGTGGCCGCCGCCGAAGGGGGTGAAGCCGGCGAGCAGCTCGTACAGGACGGTCGCGAGGGCGTAGATGTCGACGGCGGCGCGCGGCGGGAGGCCCTCGACGATCTCGGGGGCGAGGTAGTCGGGGGTGCCGATGATCCGGGTGGCCTTGGTGCGGCCCGGCGTGTCGATCAGCTTGGCGACGCCGAAGTCGGTGAGCAGGGCGGGGTGCGCGCCGCCGGGCCCGAGCGGTCCCTCCATGTCGAGCAGGATGTTCTCCGGCTTGACGTCCCGGTGGACGATCCCGGCGGCGTGCGCGGCCGCGAGGGCGTCGGCGACGTCGGCGACGATCGCGACGGCGGCCTCGGGGGCGAGCCTGCGTTCCCGGTCGAGGCGGGTGCGCAGGTCGGTACCGCGCACCAGGTCCATGACGAGGGCCAGATCGTTGCCGTCGACGACGAGGTCGCGGACCTTGACCACGCGGGGGTGGTCCAGACCGAGCAGGGCGGTCCGCTCCTGGACGAAGCGGCCGACGAGCTCCTGGTCGGACGCCAGGTCCTCGCGCAGCAGTTTGACGGCGACGGGCCCCTCGGGCCCCTCGCCGAGCCACACCGTTCCTGCACTGCCCCGCCCCAGGATCTGGTGGGTGGTGTAGCGGCTGCCGATGTTCCGTGCCAAGACTGCTCCCTCAGCGGCTGCGGTTCGCGTGCAAAGTTACGCGTCCGCAGCCGCCGGACGTCACTTCCGAGGGGAAATCACCCCTCGGAAGTCGATAAATCGGCAGTATTGCGTCGTCCTACGGGGTCACTGACCGGTCGTACCGCCGGTAGCACCGGTGGAGTCGGTGGCCTCGCCGATCTTGGACACCCAGTCGGTCACCTTCGAGATGCCGTCGCCGATGGCCTCCCAGTAGCCCTTGCCCTCGGCGATCCAGTCCTGCAGCGGGGTCAGCTCCCAGACGAGCCAGCCCGCGACCACGAACAGCACGATCATGACCAGGCAGCCCTTGAGGCAGCCGAGGCCGGGGATCCGCACCGGGTTGGCGCTGCGCTGGCGCGGCGGACGCGGCTCGCGCGGAGCCGGGGCCTGGGGCGGCGGCTGCGGCGGGGTGTACTGCTGCTGGGGCTGGGCGTACTGCTGCGGCGCGGGCGGCGGCGCGTACTGCTGCGGCTGGTGCTGCTGCTGATGCTGCGGCGGGTACGGCTGCTGCGGCCGCTGCTGCGCGGGACGCTGCTGCTGATACGGCTGCGGCGGCTGCTGCCCGTACTGCCCCTGCTGGCCCTGCTGGCCCTGCTGCCCGTACTGGCCGGGCCGCTGGTCCTGCGGAGGCTGCTGGCGCTGCGGGCGGCGGCGCAGCGGGTCCTGGCTCGGGTCCAGGTACTGCACCTGCGTCTGCTCGTTGCGGTCACGGGCCGCGCGGAGCTGACTCTGCCAGGGGTGCGGCTCCTCGGACTGCGCGCCCTGCCCGGACTGCGGCGGCTGCGGCGGTACGGGGGGCATGACGGCCGTCGGGTCGGCGGCGCCCGCCGAGCCGCTGGTCGGCATGACGCTCGTCGCGCCCGCGGGGTCGTACCGCGGCGGCATCCCGGCGCCGCTGGGCAGCACCTGGGTGGGGTCGGCGGCCCCCGCCGCGGGGGTCTGCGGGACCGGCGCGGGCGCCGGGTCCGGGGCGAGGAGCGCGCCGACGCCCTCGGCCGCTTCGATCTGGGCGGGCGTGGAGTGCACGCCGATGCCGGCGGCGACCGCGCGCAGACCGCGCGCGAGGTTCACCGCGCTCGGCCGCCGCTCCGGGTCCTTGCTGAGGCAGCGCTCTATGACCGTCCACAGCGGCCCGGGCACGGTCGAGGGCCTGCGGGGCTCCTCGCTGAGGTGCCGGTGGAGGACCTCGAGGGCGGTGCCGCCGGCGAACGGGGGCCGGCCGGTGACCAGCTCGTAGAGCAGGATGCCGGCGCCGTAGATGTCGACGGCGGAGGTCTGCGGGCGGCCCTCGGCGGACTCCGGCGCCACGTACGCGGGCGTGCCGACGAACTCGTGGGTGCGGGTCAGGCCCGGGGAGTCCGCGAGGCGCGCGATGCCGAAGTCGGTGAGCATCGGGTGCATCTGGCCGCCCTGCTCGGCGAGCAGGACGTTGGCCGGCTTCAGGTCGCGGTGGACGACGCCGTCGGCGTGGCTGGCGGCGAGCGCGTCGGCGATCTGGGCGGTCAGGAGGGCGGCGGCGACCGGGGTGAGCGGGCCGCTGTCCCGGATGTACCGGTGCAGGTCGGGGCCCTCGACGAGGTCCATGACGAGCGCGAGGACATCGCCCTCGACGACCAGGTCGCGGGTGCGCACGATGTTGGGGTGGGTGAGCCGGAGCAGCACGGACCGCTCGCGCAGGAAGCGCATCACGATGTCCGCGTCGTTGGCCAGCTCCTCCTTGAGGACCTTGATCGCGACGGTCTCGCCGGGCTGGCCGGGCACGGCCGCCTCGGCGCCCGCCGTCTCCCGCTGGCGGGCTCGCCAGACGGTGCCCGTGGCGCCGCGGCCGAGCGGCTCCTCGAGCAGGTACTTGCTGCCGATAGGCCGCACGTCACGCGCTCCCTGCTGATCGTGGTCCTGGGGTGATCCGGTGATGCTCCCGGGGTCACTGTTCTCTGTTGTGACCCGTCCGGGTGTCCGACCCACTTTAGTGCCGCCGAACGGGGTACCGACCGGTCGTCCACAGGCCGATTCCGATTCCTGCGGCCTGCCGACGGCCTGCCATGGGCGGGCCGTCGCGTGCCGGCGCCGGTGTCGACGGGCGCCTTCGCCGGGCCGGGCCCCGGTGGGTCCGGTCTGTCCGAAAGAAGACGCTTCCGGAGGCGGGACGGTTGCCGGGCATGTTCCGAAGGCATGCTCAACCAGGCACTTTTGCGTCCACAGCCGACCATTCAAGATCACTTCCGGCCGACCCGGGGGCGGGTTGTCGGTGGCAGGTGCGAGGATGCCTCCAGCACGTCGCATCGGTGGGGTCGGGAGCCCCCGCGCCGTGCCGACCTGTACCGGGCGACGCGTCCGTGCCGGGTGGGGGGAGTCACAGGGCGGTTCCCCTGCCGGGCATCACGCAGAAGGGACCGCTGACGGCGATGCAGATCCGGCTGACCGTCCTCGCGCCGTACGCCGGCCATGGCGCCGGACGTACCTGCGACGTGCTCGTCACGGCCCCCGCCGGGACGGCCCTGGCCGCCGTGGCCTCGAACCTCGCCGCCGCCGTCACCGGCCCCGACACCTCCGCCTCGGGCACCACCGTGCTCTACGCGGGCGCGGAGCGGCTCGACGGCCGCCGCTGTGTGCTCGGCGAACCCCCGCTGGTCGACGGCGCGGTCCTCTCCCTCCAGGTCCCCGGCCCCGACGACCGCGTCGGCGAGGCCGCCGCGGCCCGGCTGCACGTGGTGGCGGGCCCGGACGCGGGCGGAGTGCACCTGCTGCACGGCGGAGCGATCAGAATCGGCCGTTCCGTGGACGCCGACGTACCGCTCGACGACCCGGACGTCTCCCGCGCGCACTGCACCGTGACCGTCGGCGAGGACGGCCGGGTCACGGTCGCCGACCGCGGCTCGACGAACGGCACGACCCTCGACGGCGCGCCGGTCGGCGACCGCCCTGTCGCCTTCCGGCCGGGCGCGCTGCTGCGCCTCGGCGAGTCCGCCCTCCGTCTGACCGGCCCCGGCGACGACCTCGGGGGTACGGGGGCGAGCGCGACGGCCCCGGACGGGGAGGGCCACCTGCGCGTGGCACCGACCGGAGGCGACGGACGGGCTGCGGCCGCGGGCGACCGGCCCGCCCACGCGGGCGTGCCCCGCACGGCCGTCGGCGGCCCCGTGGACGACACCACCCACGGCGGGACGCGCGGCGTCCCGCTCGGCGGGTCCCCGCAGGGCGCGTACGACGACCCGTACGGCCGGGGCGGCGCCCACGATCGCGGTACGGACTCCGGCGGCGCGGGCCACGCCCACGCGGGCCACCACCCCGGCCACGACGGGCCCGACGGCGGCGGCGAGGCCCACAGCAGGACCCGCCCGTCCCGCGACGACACCGCCCCGGGCGGCTCCCCCCGCGCGGGGAGCGGCAAGCGGGGCCTCGGCGCCTGGGCCAGGCGCCTGACCGGCGGACGCGAGGAACTCCCGGTGTCCGCCGCCGACCCCCGCACGGCACCGGACACCCACGCGGGCCCCCGGCTCGGCTCCGGAGCCCGGGACGGCTCCCCCGCGCCCGCGCCGATGGCCGACACCTGGCCCGACCCGGCCACCGTCCTGCTCACCGCCCTCGGTCCCGGCCCGCGGCTCTGGGAGCGCGGCCAGGACCACCCCGAATCCCTGGTGGTCCGGCTCGGCACCACGGACCGCGCCGACCTCTCCGGCGTCCCGGTCACCGTGGGACTGCGGGAGGCCGGTTCGCTGGGCCTCGCCGGCCCCGCCGACCGGCTCGCCGGTCTCGCCCGCTCGGTCGTCGCCCAGCTCGCCGCCTTGCACTCCCCCTCCGACCTGGAGATCGTGCTGATCAGCGCCGACCGGAACCGCTCGCTGGACGAGCGGCGCCGGTCCTGGGGCTGGCTCGGCTGGCTCCCGCACGTCCGTCCGGCCCACGGCCAGGACTGCCGGCTGCTCCTGGCGTACGACCGCGAGCAGGCCCAGGCCCGTACGGCGGAGCTGACCCGGCGGCTCGACGACGGTCCGCTCGGCCCCGGCTGGCCCAGCGCCGACCGCGCGTCCGTCGCCGAGGCGGCGGCCCGCCACGAGGGGCCGACGACGGTCGTGGTCGTCGACGGCGACCCCGGTTCGGCGGCCCTGCGCGAGACCGTGGCGCGGCTGGCCGGAGCCGGAGCCGCGGCCGGGATCCACCTCCTGTGCCTCGCCGAGGCGCCCTCGGCGTCCCCGGTCTCCCCGGTGGCCGCGACCTACGAGACGGCGTGCGCCGCGTCCCTCGCGTTCCGTGAGTGCGGGGCCGCCGCGCTCCTCAGCGGCGACGTGGCGACGGCGCTGCGGCTGCTCAGGACCTCCGGCGGACGGGTCGCCGGCCACGGCACGGTCGGTGTGGTCGACGCGGTCTCCGTCGCCTGGGCCGAGCGCTTCGGCCGCGCGCTCGCCCCTCTGCGTACGGACACGACGGCGGCGCCCGGCGCGCGTGCCGCCGCGCTGCCCCCGTCGTCCCGCCTCCTCGACGAGCTCGGGCTCGCCCGTGCCACGCCCGCCTCCCTGATGGCCCGCTGGGCCTCCGCCGGGGACGGCACGGCTGTCCTGGGCACCGGGCCGCGCGGCCCACTGGCCGTGGACCTCACCCGCGAGGGCCCGCACCTCCTGATCGAGGGACCCGCGGGAAGCGGACGGACGGAGCTGCTCCGTTCGATCGCCGCCTCCCTCGCGGCCGGCGGCCGCCCCGACCGGCTCGGCCTGCTCCTGGTGGACGGGGCGGGCGGCGACCGCGGCGAAGGACTCGCGGTCTGTACGGAGCTGCCGCACGTCACGGAGCACCTGGTCGCCTCCGACCCGGTGCGGATGCGGGAGTTCGCGCAGGCCCTGGGCGCGGAGCTGAAGCGCCGGGCGGAGCTGCTCGGCGACGGCCACTTCGCCGACCGCAGGGGGGCGCGCGGGACGACCGCCGCCGACCGGCTGATCGGCCAGCGCGCCCCGAGCGCGGCGGAGGCCGTGCCCCAGGGCGCCCGCGCGACCGTCCGCCTCCAGGACACGGGCGAGCTCGCGGACCGCCCGAGCGGCCGCACCCTGCGCACGGGCGACGGCACGGTCGGCGCCCTCCCGAGCGCGCGCAGCGGCCGCACGGACGGCCCGTACCCCGCGTCGGACGACCTCGGCGGCCGACCGAGCGGCCGGATCACGTACACGGGCGACCTCGACGGCCGGCCGAGCGGGCGGATCGCGTACCCCGGATCCGATGACCCGGCCGGGCGCCCCAGCAGCCGCACCCTGCGCACGGGCGACGACGACCTCACCGACCGCCCGAGCGGCCGCGTGGCCCGCGCCAGCGCGGAGGACCTGGGCGGCCGCGGCAGCGGGCGCGTGTCACGTGGCGGGGCCGAGGACCTCGGCGGCCACGGCAGTGGACGGGTGCCCCGGCCCGGGGTGGACGACCGGGGCGGACCGGGCGGCGGGCGCGTGCCCCGGCCCGGGGACGGTTCGCTCGACGAACGGCCCAGCGCCCGGACGCGGCCCGGCGCCGACGCCTTCCTGACCGACACGCCCAGCGGGCGCCTGCCGCGCCGGGACGGCGACGACCGCTCCGGCGGCCGGACCCTCCGCACCGGCGACGGCGACCTCCCGGACCGCCCGAGCGGGCGCGTGTCCCGCACCGGGGCGGAGGACCTCGTCGGCCACGGCAGCGGGCGCGTGTCCCGGCCCGGAGACGGTGACCTCGGCGGCTACCCGAGCGGCCGCGTGCCCCGACCCGGCGACGGCGACCCCGCCGACCGCTCCGGCGGCCGCGTGCCCCGGCCCTCCGGCGAGGAGACGGCCGGGCGGATCCCCCGGCCCGCCGACGGTGAGCAGGGGTCCGGGCGCGCCTCGGGCGCACCCGCCCACCTCCCCCGGCTCATCGTTCTCGTCGACGACTTCGACGCCCTCGTCGCTCCCGCGCTCGGTGCCTCCGGGCGCCCCGCCGCCGGGTCCGTCGTGCGGGCCCTGGAGGCCGTCGCGCGGAACGGTGAGCGGCTCGGCGTGCACCTCGTCGCGACCTCCGCGCGTCCCGACCGGACCGCCGACACGGAGCTGGCCCACGGGGCCCGGCTGCGGATCGTGCTCGACGCGCCCCCGGTGACGGCGGGACCGGACGTACCGGCGGCCGGGCGCGGGCGCCTCGGCCATCCGGACGGCCGGGTGACGCCCTTCCAAGCGGGCCGTGTCACCGGCCGGATCCCCCGGACGGCGACGCTCCGCCCCACCGTCGTGCCGTTGGAGTGGGAGCGGATGGGCGATCCGCCGACCCGCCGTCCGGTCCGCGAGCTGGGCAACGGGCCGACCGACCTGGCCCTCCTCGCGAGTGCCCTCGACCGCGCCGCCCGCTCGGTCGAGGCGACGCCCGTGGCCCCGCTGACCCCCGCGACGCACGGCTGACACCACGCCACGAGAGCGCCGGGACCGCCCGCTCGACCTGGTCGGCGGCGATCCCGCCGGTGGCCTTCCGCGCGCTCAGGCCTTGAGCGCCGCCACCGCCGACCGCGCCAGATCGTCCACGTACCCCGGGGGCAGCGGCGTACGGACCACGACGAGGCGCCAGTACAGCGGCCCGACGACCAGGTCGAGGGCTCGGCCCGGGTCGGTGCCCTCGGGGAGTTCGCCCCGGGCGACGGCCTCGCGGACGACCTGGGTCACGACGCCGCGCTGGGCGTCGAGCAGCGCTGCGGTGACGGCCTCGGCGATCTCGGGCTGCCGGGCCGCCTCGACGAGCAGGTCCGGGATGACCTGCGAGGCGACGGGGTGGCGCAGCGCGTGCGAGGCCACCTGGAGGAGCGCGCGCACGTCCCCGTGCAGGGAGCCGGTGGCGGGCGCAGGCAGGCCCTGGGTGGCGAAGGCCCCCACGAGGTCGAGGACGAGGGCGAGCTTGGACTTCCAGCGCCGGTAGACGGCGGTCTTGCCGACTCCGGCGCGGCGCGCGATGCCCTCGATGGACATCCGGGCGAAGCCGACGGCCGCGAGCTCCTCGAAGACGGCGGCGCGGATGGCCTCGGTCACGTCCTCGCGGAGTACGGCCGCTCCGGCGGGGGCGCGGCGTGGGGTCGGATCGGTCATGAACGGCATCCTAACCAACGGCGACGCCCCGAAGCCGTCACGACGATACGGTTGCGTTCCAACGTCGGTCACCCCTAGTCTCCCCGTAGCGACGATACGGACCCGTTCCATCGCCGAGGATGCCCGCACCCTTCGTCGAAAGCGCCCACCCGTGACCACCCAGACGCTTCCCCCGCCCCTGCAGAAGCCCCCTCCCGAGGACGCCTCTGCCCACGAGACCCGGGGTGCCTCCCCCCAGCCGGCCTCCAGCGAGGACCTGCGCGCGCTCGCCCGGCGCCACGGCCTCACCGTCAGCGGCGCCCGCCCCCCGCTGCCCGCCTACGCACGGCAGATCTGGTCCCGCCGCGACTTCATCACCGCCTTCGCGACCGCTCGGCTGACCGCCCAGTACAGCCAGGCACGACTCGGCCAGGTCTGGCAGGTGATGACCCCCCTGCTCAACGCCGCCGTCTACTACCTGATCTTCGGCGTCCTCATGGACGCCAAGGACGGCGTCGCCGACTACGTGCCGTTCCTGATCACCGGCATCTTCGTGTGGACGTTCACCTCGAACACGATCCTGGCCGGCACCCGGGCGATCAGCGGCAACCTGGGCCTCGTCCGCGCCCTGCACTTCCCGCGCGCGAGCCTTCCGATCTCCCTGTCGCTCCAGCAGCTCCAGCAGCTGCTGCTCTCACTCGCCGCACTGGTGATGATCCTGTTCGGGCTCGGCGAGTTCCCCGCCTGGAGCTGGCTCCTCGCCGTCCCCGCCCTGCTCTGCCAGGCGCTGTTCAACACGGGCGTGGCGCTCGCCCTCGCCCGGCTCGCGGCCCGCACCCCGGACATCTCCCAGCTGATGCCGTTCGTGCTCCGCACCTGGATGTACGCCTCGGGCGCGATGTGGTCCATCCAGAACCTGGCGGCGAGCGGCCGCTTCCCGGACGGCGTGGTGCTCGCCCTTCAGTGCAACCCGGCGGCGGTCTACATCGACCTGATGCGCTTCGCGCTCATCGGGAGCTACACCTCGGCGCAGCTGCCGCCGCACGTCTGGGCACTCGCCGCCGGCTGGGCCCTGCTGGCCTTCGGGGGCGGCTTCATCTGGTTCTGGAAGGCGGAGGAGACGTACGGCCGTGGCTGACCCGCAGAGCACCCGCACCCGCACGAGCCCCCGCACCCCCACACCCACACCTACACCCACACCCACCGTCGTGGTCGACGGCGTCCACATCACCTACACGGTCAACGGCGGCGGCACCGGCGGCCGAGGTGCCGCGACGGCCGCGCTGAGCCGCATGCTCCGGCGCGGCGAGAAGCAGCCGGCCGGCCGCCGCGTCCACGCCGTGAAGGGCGTCAGCTTCGTCGCGTACCGGGGCGAGGCAATTGGCCTGATCGGTTCGAACGGATCTGGGAAATCCACCCTTCTGAAGGCCATCGCGGGCCTCCAGCCCGTCGAGCGGGGCCAGGTCTACACCGACGGGCAGCCTTCGCTGCTCGGCGTCAACGCGGCCCTCATGAACGACCTCACCGGCGAGCGGAACGTGATCCTGGGCGGTCTCGCGATGGGCATGAGCCGCACGGAGATCCGCCGGCGCTACGACGAGATCGTGGACTTCTCCGGCATCAACGAGAAGGACGACGCGATCTCGCGCCCCATGGGGACGTACTCCTCCGGCATGGGGGCGCGGCTGCGCTTCTCCATCGCCGCAGCGAAGAGCCATGACGTGCTGCTCATCGACGAGGCCCTGTCCACCGGAGACGCGCGCTTCCGCCGCCGGAGCCGGCGGCGGATCGACGAACTGCGGGCGGAGGCGGGGACGGTCTTCCTGGTCAGCCACGCGAACTCGACGATCACGGAGACCTGCGAGCGGGCCCTGTGGCTGGAGGCGGGCACCCTGCGGATGGACGGCCCGGCGAAGGAGGTGGTGGCGGCGTACGAGGAGTTCACCGCGACAGGAGCCGGAACAGGGGCCAAAGAAAAGGGCAAATGAGACATTAAGGGCTACAGTGCGGAGGGATGACGAACGATCACCCCCAGCCGCCACCAGGGGCCCGCGGGGCCCGCGCCGAACCCCCCAGCCTCACCGGGTCCCCCTTCGACTCGGACACCTTCACCTCCGCCACCTTCGTCACGGTCGGCCACGGCCCCTACCTCGCCGTCGCCGCCGTCTGGCTGACCACCCGCGTCGGCATGGTGCTGCTGCTCCTCCGCGACAACCTCGGCATCGGCGGCGTCCGCCGCGAGGTGGACCTCTACCGGCACTGGTACGAGCAGTTCGCCCAGGGCACCTTCCCGCCCGGCGACGTCACCTGGCAGTACCCGCCCGGCGCGGGGCTCGTCATCATGTCGCCGGGCGTCCTCCCCTGGCTGACGTACCTCCAGGCGTTCGTCGCGCTCACCCTCCTGGCCGACGCGGTCGTCACCGGCGCGCTCGCCCGCGCCGACAGCGCCCGGCTCACCCACGGCGCCTGGATCTGGGTCTGCGGACTGCCGCTGCTCCTGCACCTGCCGCTCGCGCGGTACGACGTCCAGACCACCGCCCTCGCCGTCCTCGCGCTGCTCGCGCTCACCGCCCGCTCGACCGCCGCCCACCAGCTCGGCGGGGCGCTCGCGGGCATCGGCGCGATGGTCAAGGTCTGGCCGGCACTCGCCCTGATCGGCACCCCCCGCGGCCGTACCACCCGCGCGGCCTGGACCGCCGCGAGCGTCGCGGCGCTCGCCCTCCTCGCCACCCTCGCGCTGTTCTTCTCCGACTCCCTCGGCTTCCTGCGTCAGCAGGGCAGCCGCGGCATCCAGATCGAGTCGCTCGGCGGCACGGCCCTCGCGCTGGCCGAGGCCGGCGGCATCTGGCCGGGCAGGGTCGAGTTCCGCTACGGGGCCTTCGAGTACGTCGGCCCCTACGTCTCCAGCCTCGGCCACCTCGCCCTGCTGCTCACCGTCATCGCCTTCGGCTGGCTGCTCCTGTGGCGCGTACGGGCCCACCGCTGGACCGCCGCCACCCCGCTCGACGCGGCCCTCACCGCCGTCCTGCTGTTCACCGTCACCAGCCGGGTGATCAGCCCCCAGTACATGATCTGGCTGCTCGGCCTCGCCGCCGTCTGTCTGACCTCGCGCAGCACCGTGATGCGCCCGGTGGCGCTGCTGCTGCTCCCGGCGGCCGCCCTCAGCTCCCTCGCGTACCCCCTCCTGTACGACCACGTCGTCGCCGGCACCCCCGAGGGGCTCACCGTCATGGTCCTCCGCAACGGCCTGCTGCTCGCCGCGACCCTGCTCGCCGCCCGCCGCCTGTGGACGTCGACGGTCACCGGACCCCCCGAGGAAGCCGCGTAACACGGCCGGAGGAAGGCCGCACGGACAGGAGAAGGGCCCCACCGGACGGCCGGTGGGGCCCTTCTCACGCCGCTGCCGCGGCGACTAGCTGTGGGTACGGAGCAGCGTGCGCATCGTCCGCATCGCCACCGACAGGTTCGCCAGGTCGAAGGTGTCCGAGCCCTGGATCTCCTCCAGGGTCGTCCGCGCGCGGCCCAGGATGGCCGCGTTCTTCTCCTCCCAGTCCTTGAACCGCTGCTCCGGGCTCGACGTGCCGTTCCCGGCCGCCAGGACGTCCGCGGTCAGCGCCGCGTGCGCCGCGAACAGGTCCTCACGGATCGACGCACGGGCCATCGACTGCCACCGGTCGTCCCGCGGCAGCTCGATGATCCGGTCCATCAGGTCGGTGATCCGCAGCCGGTCCGCCAGGTCGTAGTAGACCTCGGCCACCGCCAGCGGGTCCTTGCCCGTCCGGTCCGCGATCGCCACGACGTCGAGGATCGGGAAGGCGGAGGAGAAGCCGGCCACCCGCAGTGCGAGCTGCTCCGGCACGCCGACCTCGGTCAGCTCCTCCACGATCGACTGGTACCACTCCAGGTCCGCACCGCGCAGCAGGTTCGGCAGCTGCGCCCAGACCTGCTCGACCCGCTCGGCGAAGAACTCGATGGTCTCGGTGAGCTGGAGCGGCTGCGGCCGGTTGTTGAGCAGCCAGCGCGTGCCGCGCTCGACGAGCCGGCGGGAGTGCAGCCGCATCCGGGTCTGGACGTCGGCCGGGACCTGGTTGTCGAGGGCCTCGACGGCGTCCCAGACCTGACCGAGACGGAAGACGACGCGGGCCGCGGTCTGCGCCCGGACGATCTCCTCGATCGACGCGCCCGTCTCCTCGCGGAGACGGTGCAGGAAGGTCGAGCCACCGGCGTTGACGGTGTCGTTGACCAGGACGGTGGTGATGATCTCGCGGCGCAGGGGGTGGTTGTCGACGGCCTCGGTGAACTTCTCGCGCAGCAGCGTCGGGAAGTACGCGTGGAGCAGCCCGCGCAGGTACGGGTCGTCCGGCAGCTCCGTACCGATGAGCTCGTCGGCCACCGTGATCTTGGTGTACGCGAGGAGGACGGCGAGCTCCGGCTGGCTCAGACCGCGGCCGTTGTTGAGCAGGTCGCGGATCTGCCGGTCGTTGGGCAGGAACTCCAGGGACCGGTCGAGGGCCCCGTCGCGGCCCAGCCGGCGCATGAAGCGCTGGTGGGCGTGGAGCAGGGACGGCGACTGGGCGACGGCGTTGGCGAGGGCCGTGTTCTGCGCGTAGTTGTTGCGCAGGACGAGCTTGCCGACCTCGTCGGTCATCTCCGCGAGGATCTTGTTGCGCTGCTTGACGGTCATGTCGCCCTCGGCGACGAGCCCGTTGAGCAGGATCTTGATGTTGACCTCGTGGTCGGAGGTGTCGACGCCGGCGCTGTTGTCGATGGCGTCGGTGTTGACCTTGCCGCCCTGGCCCTCGGGGCCGCCGGTGCGGGCGAACTCGATACGGCCGAGCTGGGTCGCACCGAGGTTGCCGCCCTCGCCGATGACCTGGGCGCGGACGTCCTGGCCGTCGACGCGGATGGCGTCGTTGGCCTTGTCGCCGACATCGGCGTTCGACTCGGCCGAGGACTTGACGTACGTACCGATGCCGCCGTTCCACAGCAGGTCGACGGGCGCGTGGAGCACGGCCTTCATCAGCTCGGCCGGGGTCATCTTGGTGATGCCGTCCTCGATGCCGAGGGCGGCCCTGACCTGCGCGTTGACCGGGATCGACTTGGCGCTGCGGGGGTGGATGCCGCCGCCCGCCGAGAGCAGCGAGGTGTCGTAGTCGGCCCAGGACGAGCGGGGCAGCTCGAAGAGCCTGCGGCGCTCGGCGTACGAGACGGCCGCGTCCGGGTTCGGGTCGATGAAGATGTGCCGGTGGTCGAACGCGGCGACGAGCCTGATGTGCTCGCTCAGCAGCATGCCGTTGCCGAAGACGTCACCGGACATGTCGCCGACGCCGACGACCGTGAAGTCCTCGGTCTGGGTGTCGTGGCCCAGCTCGCGGAAGTGCCGCTTGACGGACTCCCAGGCGCCGCGGGCGGTGATGCCCATGCCCTTGTGGTCGTATCCGGCGGAGCCGCCGGAGGCGAACGCGTCGCCGAGCCAGAAGCCGTACGACTCGGCGACCCCGTTGGCGATGTCGGAGAAGGTGGCGGTGCCCTTGTCGGCGGCGACCACCAGGTAGGTGTCGTCCTCGTCGTGGCGGACCACGTCGACCGGCGGCACGACCTCGCCCGCGACCAGGTTGTCGGTGATGTCGAGCAGCGCCGAGATGAAGGTCTTGTACGAGGCGATGCCCTCGGCCAGCCAGGCGTCACGGTCCACGGACGGGTCCGGGAGTTGCTTCGCGACGAAGCCGCCCTTGGCGCCGACCGGCACGATGACGGTGTTCTTCACCATCTGCGCCTTGACCAGGCCGAGGATCTCCGTACGGAAGTCCTCACGGCGGTCGGACCAGCGCAGACCGCCTCGGGCGACCTTTCCGAAGCGCAGGTGGACACCCTCGACGCGCGGGGAGTACACCCAGATCTCGAAGGCCGGGCGGGGCGCCGGAAGGTCCGGGATGGCCTGCGGGTCGAACTTCATCGACACGTAGGAGTGCGGCTTCCCGCCCTCGGTGGTCTGGAAGAAGTTCGTCCGCAGCGTCGCCTTGATGACGGTCAGGAAGGACCGCAGGATCCGGTCCTCGTCCAGGCTCGCGACCTGGTCGAGGGCGGCGTCCAGCTCCTCCAGGAGCGCGTCGATCAGCTCGGTGCCGGCGCGCTGGCGCTCCGGGGCCATCCGGGCCTCGAAGAGGTTCACGAGCAGCCGGGTGGTGTGGACGTTGTTGCGGAGGGTGTCCTCCATGTAGTCCTGGCTGAACGTCGCACCCGCCTGGCGCAGGTACTTCGCGTAGGCGCGCAGCACCATCGCCTCGCGCCAGTTGAGCCCGGCGGAGAGGACGAGCGAGTTGAAGTTGTCGTTCTCCGCCTCGCCGGTCCAGGTGGCGGCGAAGGCCTCCTGGAAGCGCTCACGGGCGTCGTCGCCGAGGTAGTCGCCGCCGTTGCCGGTCGCGACGGGCATCCGCAGGCCGAAGTCGTAGACCCAGGCGTGCGTACGGTCGGCGCAGCGCAGCTCGTACGGCCGCTCGTCGGTCACCTCGACGCCGAGCCGGTTGAGCACCGGGAGCACGGCGGACAGGGAGATCGGGTCGCCCGTCTTGTAGATCTTGAAGCGGCGCTCGCCGGGGCCCGCACCGACCGGCTCGTAGAGCGAGAGCGCGAAGTCCTTGCCGCCGCCGGTCCGGGCGAGGGCCTCCAGGTGGACCAGGTCGGCGACGGCCGCGCGCGGCGAGTGGTCGGCCTTGTAGCCCTCGGGGAAGGCGTTGCCGTAGCGGCGCAGCAGCTCCGCGGCACGCTCCTCGCCGCACTCGGCGTTGAGCGCCTCGGCGAAGCCGTCGGACCAGGAACGGGCGGCCTCGACGAGCCGGGTCTCGATGCGGTCGACATCGGCGTCGGTCAGCTTGGCCAGCTCGGTGCCGGGCTGGACGCGGACGACGAAGTGCAGCCGGGACAGGATCGACTCGGTGTTCCAGGCGGTGAAGTCGACGCTGGTGCCGTCGAGCTCCTCCTTCAGGATGTCGATGATCCGCAGCCGGACGCGGGTCGTGTAGCGGTCGCGCGGCAGGTAGACGAGGGCCGAGTAGTAGCGGCCGTACTCGTCCTGGCGCAGGTACAGACGCAGCCGACGCCGCTCCTGCAGGTACAGGACGCTGGTGACGACGGACCGGAGCTGGTCGGCCGGGGTCTGGAAGAGCTCGTCGCGCGGGTACGTCTCCAGGATCTGGAGCAGGTCGCGGCCGTCGTGGCTGTTCGGCGAGAAGCCGGCGCCCTCCAGGACCTCCTGGACCTTGCGCTTGACGACGGGAACGCGGCGCACGGACTCGGTGTAGGCGGCCGAGGAGAACAGGCCGAGGAAGCGGCGCTCGCCGATGACGTTGCCGTCGGCGTCGAACTTCTTCACACCGATGTAGTCGAGGTACGAGGGGCGGTGCACGGTCGAGCGGCTGTTGGCCTTCGTCAGGATCAGCAGCTTGTGCTCGCGCGCCTTGGCGCGGACGTCCTCGGGCAGCCGGCTGAAGGACGGCGAGACGGGGTGGGCGTGGTGGCCCTCGTCGTCGCCCGCGTGCTGCGGGTCGGAGCGCAGGATGCCGAGGCCGGTGCCGGGCACGGCGGACAGGGCGTCACCGTTGACCAGCTGGTACTCGCGGTAGCCGAGGAAGGTGAAGTGGTCGTCGGCGAGCCAGCGCAGCAGCTCGCGGGCCTCCTCCACCTCGGTCGGGCGCAGGTCGGACGCGGTGGGCTCGTCCGGGAGGCCCTCGGCGATCCGCAGGGCGGCGTCCCGCATCTTCTCCCAGTCCTCGACCGTCTCACGGACGTCGGACAGGACACGCAGCAGGTCGGCGGTGATCTGCTTGAGGTCGGCGCGGTCGGTCTCCCGGTCGATCTCGACGTGGATCCACGACTCGGTGAGCGCGTCGTGCGGCAGCTCGCCATGGATCTGCGCCGACAGGACCTCGATGAGCCTGCCCGTGAGGTCGCGGCGGACGAGGACCTGCGGGTGGATCACGACATGGATGCCGCGGCCCTGGCGCGAGAGCTCGTTGGTGACCGAGTCCACCAGGAACGGCATGTCGTCGGTCACGACCTCGACGACGGAGTGGCTGCTCGTCCAGCCGTTCTCCTCGACCGTCGGAGTGTGGACGCGCACGTTCGCCGTGCCCTGCGGACGGTTCTCCGCGAGGCGGTAGTGAGAGAGCGCCGCACCGAACACGTCGACCGGGTCCCGGTCGCCGAGGTCCTCCGGCGCGGTGTGCAGGTAGTAGCGCTGGAGGTACTCGAGCACGGTGTCCCGGTCCGGGCGTTCCCCGGCACCCTCCGGGCCCGTCGGAAGTCGCCCCCCCACCGGGCTGTGCTCAGCTACCCGGGCGGCCCTTTCGAGCAGCTCGGCCTTGGCTTCGTCCAGCTTGGTCTGCATGTCCTCTGACTCCTGTCGCGCGCCGTTGCGTGACGTCGGTGGAAGAAAGGACACAGCGACGCCCCGACGCGGTGATTCCGGTCGAGTACGACGTTATGCCCGAATGAGAGATGCCCGGGTCGTTATCGGCCACGGAGAGCGGCGCGCCCGGACGGAGAGGATCGGCGAACGCACTGTCGGCCCGGCCGCTGTCGCGGGTCGGGCGGCAGCCGGGGGCTTCACTGCCCCCACGGCGTATCGCGCTGATCACGGCAAAAGCCTATCGCCCTCGCCCCCCGAACCGTCATGGTCCGTATGTGTACAAAAGACGGGGTGGAAGTTTGACGTTCTGGACAGCGACACATGTCCTCTTGGCAAAGCGCCCCGCCGCGGGCAGCGTGGAGGCGAGCACGGGCGCAGCACGGCAGACCGACCATCTGTGATCTGGGAGAGCCATGGCGAAGATCCTGATCGTGACCGGGGACGCGGCGGAGTCGCTGGAGGTGCTGTACCCCTACCAGCGGCTACTGGAAGAGGGCTACGAGGTCGACATCGCCGCCCCGGCCCGCAAGCAGCTCCGCTTCGTCGTCCATGACTTCGAGCCGGGCTTCGATACGTACACCGAGAAGCCCGGCTACACCTGGCCCGCCGACCTGGCCTTCTCCGAGGTCGACCCGGGCGCGTACGTGGCGGTGGTGATCCCGGGCGGCCGGGCACCGGAGTACCTGCGCAACGACCCGGAGCTCCGCAAGATCCTCAAGGCCTTCTTCGACGCGGACAGGCCGGTGGCCCAGATCTGCCACGGCCCGCTCCTGACGGCGGCGGTCGGCGGCCTGGAGGGCCGCCGGGTCACGGCCTACCCGGCCCTGGAGCTGGACATGCAGGCGGCCGGCGCGACCTTCCAGGACAGCGCGGCGGTGGTGGACGGCCTCCTGGTCTCCTCAAGGGCCTGGCCGGACCACCCCATCTGGATGCGCGAGTTCCTGAAGGTCCTCCGGGCCAAGGCCTGACGCGGGGGGGCCTGTCGGCACGGACCGTTGGCGACACCGCCGCCCTGGGTTGCGGGCGACACCGCCGCCCGGGGTTGTGGTCCTACGTTCCGCAGGGCGGAACGGGTGCGCACACCCCCCCCACGGCCGGCACCCGGCCCGCAAGCCCCGCCCGGCCACGGACGGACCCCGTCAGACCAGCTCCTCCGCAACAGCCACCGCCTCCTCCAAGGAGTCGACCACCGGCACCCCGACGCGCGAGAGCGACGCCCGGCTGTGCGACCCCCCGGTATAAAGCACCGCCCGCGCCCCCACATGCCGCGCGGCGATCGCGTCATCCGCCGCGTCACCGATGACGACGACCCGCTCGGGAAGCACCCCTTCCAGCGCGGCCAGGTGCCGCACCATGTGCCCCGACTTCCCGTCCGTGGACGCGTCGGCCCGCCCGTCCATCCGCACGAACCGCTCCGCGATCCCGTGCCTCCGCACCAGCGGTATCAACTCGGCGTGCGGCGCGAGCGACAGCAGTGACTGCGTGAACCCGGACGCCTGCCGCGCCGCGAGCAGCTCCGCGGCCCCGGCGGTCAGCACACAGGCCTCGGCCCGCTCCCAGTAGTGCCGATGGAAGGCGCCGTCCATGACGGACCACTCGGCGTCGGTGGGCAACCGCCCCATGAGCCGCTCGTAGAACTTGGGCACGGGCACCGTGTAGAGCTCGCGGTACCGCTCAAGAGTGATCGGGTCGAGGCCCAGCTCGGCGAACGCCGCGTTGGTCGCCCCGATGACCGCGCTGATGTCGTCGAGCAGTGTGCCGTTCCAGTCCCAGACCAGATGCTTGCCGCGCAAGCCGTCGTGCTTCCCCATGGGGAGACGGTACCCGGCCCCACCGACAGACATCCAAGCGGCGGCGTCAGCCCAGCAGCCCGGGAATCTCCTGCACCCCGAACCACAGCAGCTCGTGGTCCTCGGCCCCGTCGACGACGAACTGCGCGTCGTCGTCCCCCTGGTCCGCCGCGCCCAGCGCGGCCGCCGCCGCCGTCACGTCCGCCTCCGCGTCGTCCGCGTCCGCGTGCACGGCCGCCGCCTTGGCGAGCCGTACCGGCCCGGCGATCCGGACCTCGCCGATCGAGCTCACGGTCAGCGCCCCGTCGGGGTCGGCGGCCGCGTCCTTGTCGGCGACGTCGACGGCGACGACGATCCGGCGCCGGGGTGCCTCGGGGTCCCCGGCGAGCAGGCGCAGGGAGGCGGAAGCGGCCCGGTTGAGCGCCGCGTACTCCAGCTCCTCGATGTCGTCGGAGACGTACCACTCGCGCAGGGCGGGGGTGACGGCGTAGGCGGTCAGCGGACCGGGGCCCAGCTCGCCCGCCTTGTGCGCCTGTGCGAGACCGGGGAGGGTCAGGGGGACGTACACGCGCATGGCTGGCCGCTTTCGTAGACGGAGAGGCCCTCAGGATACGTGCGGAGTCCCCCTTCGGGGTGGCGGGCCGGGGGAGGCGTACGTCCACTCCAGGAGGCCCTCCTCAGGACCCCTGGGAGCCGATTTTCCTCCGCGTCACCCGGATAGGTGATTCCGATTTCGAGCCGTCGAGCGGCGGCGGGCTCCTTGCGGCCTCTCCGGGCCCACCCGTACAAGATCCCCAACGGAAAGTTACCGACTGGTATCCCTCGGTGACGCGACGACAGGGGCCCACCATGACCACCACCATCCTCACCGCGACCGGCACCCCCCGCCCCCGCAGGGTGCCCGGCGGCCCCGCGGGCACGCGCCCCCGAGGCCCGGCGGGCACCCACCCCCGCGAAGGCCGCCCCCACGAAGGCCACCAGCGCGAAGGCCACCACCGGGAGGGCCACTCCCGCACGAGCCGGCCCCGCGCCCTCCCCCCGCACACCGTCTTCGCCGAACGCCTCCTCGCCGTGCTCAGCGGCGAACGCCCGGTCCACTGGATGCTCGGCCACACCGTCGGCGAGGCGTACGAGCAGCTCGTCCGGATCGCCCCGGAGACGCCCCTGCGCTCCCTCGGCCCCCGCCCCGTCCTGCGCCGCTGCTCGGTCCAGGTGGACGACGACCGGACCGCGGTCGAGGCCTTCGCGACGATCGCCACCGGCGCCCGGGTACGGGCCATGGCGTTCCGGCTCGAACGCGGCGGGGACCAGCGCTGGCGCTGCGCGGCGGTGGAGCTCGACGGCCTGGGCGCGGCGACCCGCCCCGTACCCCGCCCGGCATGACGAAGGGGCCGACCGCCCACCGGGCGACCGACCCCTCCGCAACGAACTCACCGCAACGAACTCACCGCATCAGCGGCACCGTCTCGACGCCACCGGCGTCAAGCCGCACCCCGTCGACGGCACCGCCCGAGCGGCCCCACGTCACTTCTTGCGACGACGTCCGCCGCCACCCGCGTTCTTCTGCGCCTTGCGGCGCTCCGCCCGCGTCATCCCGTCACCGGAGTCGATGTCGTCCGAGGCGAAGTCGCCCTCGACGACACCGCCGTCACCGTCCACCGTCGGCGCGGAGAAGTGCAGCCGGTCCGGCCGCTGCGGGGCGTCGAGCCCCTTGGCGCGGATCTCCGGACGCCCGGCACCGGCCGGCACCGCGTCCCCCTTGTCGAGCGACGGACCGCTCGCCTGCACCGGGACCTCCTCGACCTGCTGCTCGACCTGGACCTCCAGGTTGAACAGGTAGCCGACGGACTCCTCCTTGATGCCCTCCATCATGGCGGTGAACATGTCGAAGCCCTCGCGCTGGTACTCGACCAGCGGGTCCTTCTGCGCCATGGCGCGCAGGCCGATGCCCTCCTGGAGGTAGTCCATCTCGTAGAGGTGCTCACGCCACTTGCGGTCCAGGACGGACAGGACCACGCGGCGCTCCAGCTCACGCATGATCTCCGAGCCGAGCTGCTTCTCCCGGGCCTCGTACTGCTCGTGGATGTCGTCCTTGATGGACTCGGCGATGAACTCGGCGGTGATGCCCGCCCGGTCCCCGGCCGCGTCCTCCAGCTCGTCCACGGTGACCTTCACCGGGTAGAGCTGCTTGAAGGCGTTCCACAGACGGTCGAGGTCCCACTCCTCCGCGAAGCCCTCGGCGGTCTCCTGGCGGATGTAGTCGTCGATCGTGTCGTCCATGAAGTGCTGGATCTGCTCGTGCAGGTCCTCGCCCTCCAGGACGCGGCGGCGCTCGCCGTAGATGACCTGACGCTGCCGGTTGAGGACGTCGTCGTACTTCAGGACGTTCTTACGCGTCTCGAAGTTCTGCGTCTCCACCTGCGACTGGGCGGAGGCGATCGCCCGGGTGACCATCTTGTTCTCGATCGGCACGTCGTCCGGCACGTTGGCCATGGCCATCACGCGCTCGACCATCTGCGCCTTGAACAGACGCATCAGGTCGTCGCCGAGCGAGAGGTAGAACCGGGACTCGCCCGGGTCGCCCTGACGGCCGGAACGACCGCGCAGCTGGTTGTCGATACGACGGGACTCGTGCCGCTCGGTACCGAGCACGTACAGCCCGCCGAGCTCCTTGACCTCCTCGAACTCCGCCTTCACGGCCTTCGCGGCGCGCTCCAGGGCGGCGGGGAGGGCCGCGGCCCACTCCTCGACGTGGTCGACCGGGTCGAGACCCGCCTGGCGCAGCTCCGCCTCGGCGAGGTCGTCCGGGTTGCCGCCGAGCTTGATGTCCGTACCGCGACCGGCCATGTTCGTGGCGACGGTGACGGCGCCGCGGCGACCGGCCTGCGCGACGATGCTCGCCTCGCGGTCGTGGTGCTTGGCGTTGAGGACCTCGTGCTGGACACCGCGCTTGGAGAGCTGCTGCGAGAGGTACTCGGACTTCTCGACGGAGGTCGTGCCGACGAGGATCGGCTGCCCCTTCTCGTGCTTCTCCGCGATGTCGTCGACGACGGCGGCGAACTTGGCGACCTCGGTCCGGTAGATCAGGTCGGACTGGTCCTTGCGGATCATCGGCCTGTTCGTCGGGATCGGGACGACGCCCAGCTTGTAGATCTGGTGGAACTCGGCGGCCTCGGTCATGGCCGTACCGGTCATGCCGGAGAGCTTCGAGTACAGGAGGAAGAAGTTCTGCAGGGTGATCGTGGCGAGGGTCTGGTTCTCGTCCTTGATCGCCACCCCTTCCTTCGCCTCGATCGCCTGGTGCATGCCCTCGTTGTAGCGGCGGCCGGCGAGGATACGGCCGGTGTGCTCGTCGACGATCATGACTTCGCCGTCCATGACGACGTAGTCCTTGTCCTTCTTGAACAGTTCCTTCGCCTTGATGGCGTTGTTCAAGTAGCCCACGAGCGGGGTGTTCACCGACTCGTAGAGGTTGTCGATGCCGAGCCAGTCCTCGACCTTGGCGACACCGGCCTCGTGGATGGCGACGGTGCGCTTCTTCTCGTCGACCTCGTAGTCGCCGGTCTCCTCGATGCCCTTGAGCGGGTTGCCGGGCTCGCCCTTGGAGAGGCGGGTGACGAGCTTGGCGAAGTCGCCGTACCACTTCGTCGCCTGGTCGGCCGGGCCGGAGATGATCAGCGGCGTACGGGCCTCGTCGACGAGGATGGAGTCGACCTCGTCGACACAGGCGAAGTTGTGGCCGCGCTGGACGAGCTCGTCCTTGGACCACGCCATGTTGTCGCGGAGGTAGTCGAAGCCGAACTCGTTGTTCGTGCCGTACGTGATGTCGCAGTTGTACTGCTCACGGCGCTGGGCCGGCGTCATATTGGAGAGGATGCACCCGATGGACAGGCCCAGGAAGCGGTGCACCCGGCCCATGAGCTCGGAGTCTCGCTCGGCCAGGTAGTCGTTGACCGTGATCAGGTGCACGCCCTTGCCGGAGAGCGCGTTGAGGTACGCCGGGAGGGTACCCACGAGGGTCTTGCCCTCACCGGTCTTCATCTCGGCGACATAGCCGAGGTGGAGCGCGGCGCCGCCCATCAGCTGGACGTCGTAGTGGCGCTGACCGAGGACGCGCTTGGCGGCCTCGCGGACCGTCGCGAAGGCTTCGGGCATCAGGTCGTCGAGGCTCTCACCGTCGGCGTACCGCTGCTTGTACTCATCGGTGAGCGCCCGCAACTCGGCGTCGGAGAGGTTGACGAAGTCCTCTTCGATGGAGTTGACCTGGTCCGCGATGCGGTGCAGTTTGCGCAGGATCTTTCCTTCGCCTGCACGCATGAGCTTGTTGAAGACGGACACTGAGGCTGGTCTCCTTGCCGGTCGGGCCTGGCACTGGGTCTTGTCATGGACGCGAGCGCGGGCACGGCAGGTGGTCCCCACCGCAACGGCCATCGTAAGCGAGACCGCCCTCGCGAAGGGAGGCCCACAGTGCCGGAGCCGTACGTCCGCCCGGAAAGAGAACGCACGAGGTGGGCGGAAGGTGCCGCCCCACCCGAAAAGTGTTCGCTTCCCGTCCGGCGGCTCACCACAATCCCGGCATGGATCCGATCACCCTCACCACCGACCGACTGCGGCTGCGGAACTTCGTCCCCGAGGACGCCGACGCGGTGTACGCCATCTGTCAGGACCCGGACATCCGGCGCTGGACCGTCGTCCCCGACCCCTATACGCGGCAGGACGCCGAGCTCTTCCTGAACCGCCTCGTGCCCGACGGCTGGCGCGAGGACACCGAGTACGCCTTCGCCGTCGAACCGCTGGCCGGCGGCCCGCTGCTCGCCGCCGTCTCCCTGTCCGGTCGCGGCATGGGCGTCTGGGAGGTCGGCTACTGGCTGGCCGGCGAGCACCGCGGCAGCGGCTACATGACGGAGACCGTCCGGGCCGTCGCCCACTGGGCCTTCACCGGGCTGGGCTGCACCCGCCTGGTCTGGCGCGCCGAGGTCGGGAACACCGGCTCGCGCGCGGTGGCCGAGCGGGTCGGCTTCGTCGTCGAGGGCGCCCAGCGCGCCGGCCTCACCAACAAGGGCACGCTCCGGGACAGCTGGGTCGCCGCCCTGCTCCCCTCCGACTTCGGACTCCCGAGCCCCCTGCCGTACCTCCCGGCCCGCGACCTGCCGGCCTCCTCGTGAGCCCCCCGGCCCCCGCGTCCACCGAGGATGACTGTCAGTGCCGGGGCCTAGGGTGCGGTCCATGACGACTGTGCCGCGCCCCGCCGCCGAACTGTCCGCCGACGACGCCCGCCGGATCGCGCTGCGAGCCCAGGGCTTCCTGGGTGCGCCCGACCGCCGCGCCGGGGTGCGCGGCGTGCTGCGCGGTCTCGGCCAGGTCCAGCTCGACACGATCTCCGTCCTCGCCCGCTCGCACGAGCTCATTCCGTACGCGCGCCTGGGCGCCGTCGGCCGTACGACGGTCGAGGACGCCTACTGGACCGGCTCCCACGCCTTCGAGTACTGGTCGCACGCGGCCTGTGTGCTGCCCGTCGAGGAGTGGCCGCACTTCGCCTTCCGCAGGCGCGCCTACCGCGGTCGCCCGCACTGGGGCCACGAGCTGTCCGCCGGGGCGTACGACAAGGTGATCGACCAGCTGCGCGCCGAGGGGCCGCGGACGGCGACCGAGCTGGGCGGCGCGAAGAACAAGGGCGAGTGGTGGGACTGGTCGGACACCAAGATCGCCGTCGAGCGGGCGCTGATGTACGGCGAGGTGGTCGTGGTCGAGCGGCGCGGCTGGAAGCGGGTGTACGACCTGGCGGAGCGGGCGATCCCGCAGACCCTGCTCCACGACGACCTGGACGACACCGAGTGCGTGCGGCGGCTCGTCCGGCAGGCGGGCGAGGCGCTGGGCGTGGGCACGCGCGCGGACATCGCCGACTACCACCGGCTCAAGGGGGAGCAGTTCGACGCGGTGGTCGAGGCGGCGGGCCTGGTGCCGGTCACGGTGGCGGGCTGGGGGAAGCCCGCCTGGGCGGACCCGGCGGCGCTGGCCACCGAGCCGCGCGGCCGGCACCGTACGACCCTGCTGTCGCCGTTCGACTCGTTGATCTGGGAGCGGCCCCGCACGGAGCGGATCTTCGGCTTCACGCACCGCCTGGAGGCGTACGTGCCGAAGCAGAAGCGGATCCACGGCTACTTCGCGATGCCGGTCCTGGCCGGCGGCCGGCTGGTCGGCCGGGTGGACCCCGCTCGGGAGGGCGGGACGCTCGTCGCCCGCCAGGTGTCGCTCGACGGCCCCAAGGCCGTGCCGGCGGTGGCGCGGGCGCTGCGCGAGGCGGCCGAATGGGTCGGCTGCGACGCGGTGAGGGTGGAGCGGGTGGACACCCCGGGGCTGGCGAAGGACCTGGTGGCGGCGCTGGGCTAGCCCGGCCGGCTACCGGATCTCGAGGATCTTCTCCCGCATCGCGTAGACCACGGCCTCCATCCGGGAGTGCAGCTGCAGCTTCTCCAGGATGTTCCGGACGTGGTTCTTCACCGTGTTCTCGGAGATGAACAACTCCTTGGCGATGTCCCGGTTGTTCATCCCGGTCGCGACGAGCTTGAGGACCTCCAGCTCCCGGTCGGTCAGCCGGGGGGCGGGCACGAGCCTGCGCTCGTCGGTGCGCTGGATCATCGACTTGAACTCGGTGAGGAGCTTCGACGCCATCGAGGGGCTGATCTGCGACTGGCCGTCGGCGACCGCGCGGATGGCGGTCGCGACCTCGTCGGTGGAGATCTCCTTGAGGAGGTAGCCGGTGGCCCCCGCCTTGATCGCGTCGTAGAGGTCGGCCTCCTCGTCGCTGATCGTCAGCATGATGATCTTCGCGCTGGGCGCCACCTCCTTGATGGAGGTGCATGCCTCGATGCCGCCGCGCCGGGGCATCCGTACGTCCATCAGGACGATGTCGGGCAGCAGATCGGCCGCCTTGTCGACGGCCTCTGCCCCGTCACCGGCCTCCCCGACGACCTGGATGTCCTCCTCCTGCGCGAGGACGATCTCGAGTCCGCGGCGGAAGAGGGCATGGTCGTCCACGACGAGGACCCGGATCGGCTCCTTGCGGAATGAGCCGCTGTCCGATTCCGATCCCTCCGGGACCGCACCACCGTGCTCGCGCCCGCTGAGCACCGGCCCGAAGCTGTCCGCCATCGTTCCTCCCCCTGAAGGCCGTGGCCTGAATTCGTTTCCGGTCCTCCAACCGCTACTCAGGGAGCACCGGTTGGCGTGCACGCCATGCTTTCATGCTCCGGCGGCAACGGGGTGATCCGCGGGCGCACGGGGGTGCCCCTGGGGACGCCAAGAGCGTCCGCACGGGGGTGCCCCTGGGGACGCGAAGAGCGCTCCAGGGGCACCGTGAGGGGCAATTGGGGTGTGGGGGCGCGAGACGGCGGTCAGCCGCCGAGCGCACCACCGGCGCCGCCACCCTCGGCGAGCGGGTCGCTCTCCACATGGATGACGCCGTAGTCGTACGCGTGTCGGCGGTAGACGACACTCGGCTGCTTCGTGTCGGAGTCGACGAAGAGGTAGAAGTCGTGTCCGACCAGCTCCATCTCGTAGAGAGCCTGGTCGAGGGTCATCGGTGCGGCCCGGTGGGTCTTCTCGCGGACCACCAGCGGGCCTTCGCCCTGGACTTCGATCGAGCCCATCATCGTGGTGGGCACCTTGTCGGACTCGTCGGTGACGAGCTGGCCGTCTCCGTTGAGCTGGGCGGCGCCGGGCACCACATCCCCGACCTCGGCCGCCGAAAGCCTGCCGTTTCCACGGCGGGTGTACCGCTTGTCGTGCTGCTTGCGCAGTCGTGCCTCGAGCTTGTCGCTGGCGAGGTCGAGGGCCGCGTACGGGTCCGCCGCCGCGGCTTCCGCCCGGATCACCGGGCCTCGGGAGTGGAGGGTGATCTCCACGCGGTCCGACCTGTCGGCCTGCCGCGGGTTGTGTTCCTTGGACACCTCGACGTCGAGGCTGATCACCTTGCCGTCGAGCTTCTGGATCTTCTCCAGCTTCAGCTTCTCGGCCACGTGCTTGCGGAACCGCTCGGGCACCTCGGTCTTGCGGCCCTTGACGACGATGTCCACGCAGAACTCCGTTCCCGGATCGCCCTGATCGGCTCTCTCGGCCGCAGGGCTTCTCCCTTTGCACCAGACTCCGGTGGTTACCGGAGCTCGGACTTGGCGAGTTTCACCTCTCCTCCCCAGTCGACAAGATCCCCACCCCATCGACAAGAGGTTAATTCGCCCTGAACTCCTGTCCTGTAGGCGCAACCATATTCGGCTAGGCGATGGCTTTCGCCATTCCTCACAACCGAACATAGCCCCTTCGGACGGGTGTCGGCACCCGCTACCGCGACATACCTCCGTTCGGGTGCTTTCACCACTCACCACCTGCAACGTTCCAAGTTCCTTGCAAGTTCCGGTTTATTTCGAACGAAGCGGGAGAGGATGCGATCACAGCCGCCGCCCGCTGTTCGAATCCGCGCTGCGCCGAACCGCCCGGTAAGCCGTGCGGTATTCCAGGAATGAACGAAGGGTGTACGCCTCCGAGGGCGCGCGCCGCCTCCGCGAGCGATGCGCCCGTGGTCATCAGATCGTCGACGAGCACCACCTCTCCCGCCCGGAGCAGCCGCCCGCCGCCGGGCACGACCTCCAGCGCGCCGGACAGGTTCGCGAGCCGTCCGCGCGCCCCGAGACCCGCCTGGTCCGCCACGTACCGCCGCTGCCGCAGCACCGGCACGACCCGCGCCTGCCGCCCCGAGCCCCGCAGCCGGGCCGCCGCGGCCAGCGCGATCCGGCGCGTCGGATCGTGGCCACGCGCCCGCACGGAGCGCCGCGAGGAGGGCACCGGTACAAGGAGCAGCGGTCGCGCCGCGAGGCCCTCGTCGCCCCCGGCAGCGGCCTCCACGGCGAGGGCGAGGGCACCGCCCAGGGGCCGGGCGAGCGAGAGCGCCCCGCGCTCCTTGTGGGCGATGAGCAGTTCGCGCACGGCGTCGGCGTACGGCGCGACGGCATGGACGACGGGCAGGCCTGCCGGCTCGGGCGACGGCCGCACCCTGCGCGGCCCCTCCCCCGCCCCGGTCAACACCGCCTCGCACGACGGGCACAGCTCGGTGCGCTGCCTCCCGCAGCCTCCGCACGCGACCGGCAGCACCAGCCCGGCGATCTCGCGCCACCACCCCCGCATGGCTCCACTGTGCGCCTTCGCGGGCGCCTCGGCCACCCCTGTGGAAAACCCCCGCGGGTGCCCCCGGAGTACGTCAGGTACCCGGTCGCGGATGGCGGCGGCGCCACCCGCGCAGCCACCGACGAGGTCGCTGCTACCCCGGATAGACGGGCGAGGTCCCGGTCTTGACCACGGGCTGCCAGTTGGTGCCCGGGGCGAGCCGCACGATGCCGTCGTTGCCGGAGTCCGCGACCACCGGCACGGAGCCCTTGTACGGCGCGGCCACCGAGGTCACCCCGTTCAGACCGGGGAGCACCGCGCTCGCCGAGGTCGAGCCGTCGGTCTGGAGGTAGCGGATCTGCTGGACGCCGCCCGCCTCCTTGCCGACCACCACGAGCCGGCTCGGCCCGGCCCAGGAGACGGCCGTGACCGACTCCATCCGGGGCGCGGCGGGCTGGAGGTCGTCCACGGAGACGACCGGCTCGTCGCCCGACGTCTGCCGCTGGACCCGGCCGATCTGCAGGGTCGTGTCCCCGCCCCGGGTGACCACGAGCGCGATCCGGACCCCGTCGGCGGAGACCCGCAGCGACTCGATCCTCGCGTCGTCGGCCAGCCACGGCGTGCGCACCTTGACGGGGTCGCCGGTGCCGTCCGGCACCATCCACAGCTGGGGTGCGGCGGGGTCGCGGTCGGCGATCCACAGGTTGCCCCGGCCGTCCCAGCTGGGCGCGGACAGCCGGTCGGTGAGCTTGACGGCCTTGCTGCGCAGGATCGCGGGGGCCGCCTCCTCCTCGGTGGTGAGGGAGGAGACGAACAGCTCGCGGCCGGTCTCCTCGACCCCGGCCGCCCGGGTCTCGCCCCGGTCGACGGCGACCGACCCGAGCCGCAGCGTGCCCTTGCCGAACGGGCCGGGCACCTCGACGGGCGCGTTGGACTCCTTGCCCGCGCCGACCAGCATCACCAGCTTGCGGTGCTCGTCGACGAAGTACGGGTTCTCGTCCCGGTCCGTGTTCCGCACGGGGGCGAACTCGTCGGTCGCCTGTCCCTTACCGAGACGGCACAGCGCCTGGCCCCTCGACCCCTGGAGCTCCACCTGCTCGGCGTTCACGGAGGTCAGGTCGCGCAGCGTGAACAGCAGCTGCGCCGCCATCCGCCGGCACGGCTCGCCGCCCACCAGGTCCGCCTTGCCGTTCAGCGGCACCTTGAGCGTGGACTGGTCGTCGGGCGTGAGCGTGGTGACGCCCTTCCGCAGCTCCGTACCGGAGGGGAAGCTGGAGTCGACGGCCGGCTTCAGCCAGTCCGTGGGGCCTTCGAGGAGCGCCCTGACCGTCTGCGTCACCGGGTCCATCCGGGTGACGGGGTCCTGGCGCTGCCGGATGTAGACCGGGTCGGCGACGACCCAGTCCTCCCCCGAGGCGAAGTAGTACTTGTTGACCGACCGGTAGTTGCGCAGGAAATCGGCCTCGCCGAGCACCAGGCCCGGCGGCAGGCTGTCGATGCGCCATTCCTTGCCCTTGCCGTTGGCCGTGGGCTGCTGCACGACGTGGATCGACTGGAGGTACGCGGCGGGGCTGTACGGCTGGTACGCGTGCCGGTCGTCCACGGTCGCGATCCTGCGGCCGGAGAGCGGGTAGGAGCGGCCCTGGTTGTCGGGGTCGGCGTTGCGGTCGGCCAGGTCGCGGTTGGGCGCGGTGGTGAGCACGGTGATGCTCTCCTCCGGCTTCCAGGTCCGCGCCGCCTGGGTCGTCAGGTACTTGCGGGCCGTGGCGAAGCCGGGGTCGTCACTGGTCATGGCCTCGAGGAAGCCGTCGACGATCTCGTCCGGGTCCGCGTTCTCCCGGGGCGCCACCGCGTAGACCCGCACCTGCGAGTCGCCCTGGTTGGCCCCCTTGACCGCCTGGACGTCGCCGCTGTCGGGCATGGTCGCGCACCCGGTCACCAGAAGCCCGCCGCACGCGGCGAGCACCACCGCGCGCGCACTCCGGCCCTGCCCGGGGCCCTGCCCGCGGCCCTGCCCCGGAGGGAGATCCGGACTGTCGTGCCCTCCGCGGAAGCCCGGGAAGCCCCAGGCCACGTGCCCCTTTCGGAGGCCCCGCCCCGCGTGCCCCTGTGAGGAGTCAGCGCCCACGTGTCCCGTCCTCCCGCTCCGCGTTCCCGTGTGCGTCGGCCGTGGCCGAACCCGCCCCGGCACCGTCGTTCTCCGCCGCCGTACGCGCCACGACCCGGGCGCCGCTGCCGGGCAGGGCCGTCGGGTCGACGGTCGCCCGCGACGGCGCGGGCAGCCTCGGCGGTACGGGGAGCTGCGGCCGGTCGCCGGCGGACTGCACCGGCACCGCCGCGAGGCGCGCGTTGTCCTGGGCGCGTCCGGCTGCCGCCTGCTCGCGGTTGCGCCGCGAGTCCTCGGGCTCAAGGGGTATCGGGGAGCCCCGCAGCGGCTCGTCCGCGGTCCGCGGCAGGGTGAGCCGGAACTGCGAACCTCCGCCGGGCTCGCCCCAGGCCTGGAGCCAGCCGCCGTGCAGCCGGGCGTCCTCCACCGCGATCGACAGGCCGAGGCCGGTGCCGCCGGTGGTGCGCGCGCGGGCGGGGTCGGCGCGCCAGAAGCGGTTGAACACCCGGGTCGCCTCGCCCGGCTTGAGCCCGACGCCGTAGTCGCGGACCGCGACGGCGACGGCCCCGCCGGCGGCGGCCAGCTTCACCACCACGTCCCGGCCCTCGCCGTGCTCGACGGCGTTGACGACGAGGTTGCGCAGCACCCGCTCGACCCGGCGGGCGTCCGCCTCGGCCACCACGGGCTGCTTGTCGCCGACGACCACGATCCGGGTTCCCTTGCGTTCGGCGAGGGGCTCGGCGCCGCCGATGACCCGGCGCACGACCTGCCGCAGGTCTATCGGCTCGGCCTCCAGGGCGGCCGCTCCCGCGTCGAAGCGGCTGATCTCCAGAAGGTCGGAGAGCAGCGACTCGAAGCGGTCGAGCTGGTCGCCGAGGAGTTCGGCGGAGCGGGCGGTGATCGGGTCGAAGTCGACCCTGGCCTCGTGGATGACGTCGGCGGCCATCCGGACCGTGGTGAGCGGGGTGCGCAACTCGTGCGAGACGTCCGAGACGAACCGCCGCTGCATCCGCGACAGCTCCTCCAGCTGCTGGATCTTGAGCTGAAGGTTCTGGGCCATCTTGTTGAAGGCCTCACCCAGCCGGGCGATGTCGTCCTCGCCGGTGACCTTCATGCGTTCCTGAAGGCGGCCGGCCGAGAGACGCTCGGCGATCCCGGCGGCCATCCGTACCGGGGTCACGACCTGGCGCACCATCAGCCAGGCGATGGCGCCGAGCAGCACCATGACGAAGAGCCCGGCGGTCGCGAGGGTGCCCTTGACCAGGGTGAGGGAGTCCTCCTCCTGGGTCAGCGGGAAGAGGTAGTACAGCTCGTACTGGGTGCCCTCGGCGTCGTTCAGCCGCTTGCCGATCACCAGACCGGCCTCGGACGGCTTCCCGCTGGTGTAGTGGATGCGGGTGAACTTCTGCAAGGTGTCCGTGCCCTGGGCCACCGAGTGCCGCAGTTCCGCGGGGATGCTGGTGGTCGGGTCGACCTCCCCGGAGGCACGGGCGCCGCGGCTCGCGGCCTCACCGGTGTCGAGGGAGAGCGCGACCACGTTGAAGGCGCTCTGCCCACCACTGGCGAGCTGCTCGACCAGGGTGGAGCGCCAGTTCACGGAGGCACCGGCCCGCGCGCCGTCCTGCTGACCGGGTGCGGAAGGAGTCGTCGCCGCCCGGTCCTGGGCGGCGGAGAACCCCCCGGCGGCCTGGCTCTGGGCGGCCCTCTCCTTGGCGTCGAGCAGTCCGTTGCGGACCTGGCCGATCACGACCAGGCCGAGCAGCAGCACGACACCGAGCGACATGAGCAGAGTGCCCGCGACGATCCGCAACTGGATGTTGCGCCGCCACAGCCGCACAGCGGGCAGCAACGGCCGGCGCACCCAGCGCGCGAAGAGCCGGAGGACGGGTCCGCCCGGCGTCCCGTCCCGGAACAGCCGTCCGCCCCGCGGCGGACGGCCGGAACGCGAGCCCCCCCGCCCCGGTCCGGCAGCCCGCCCCGTACGGTCTCCCGGGTCCCCGGGCTTCGGAGCAGTACTGCCTGTACTCATGTCAGCTCGGTCCCGCCTTGTATCCGACGCCTCGCACGGTCACCACGATCTCCGGCCGCTCGGGGTCCTTCTCGACCTTCGAGCGCAGCCGCTGCACGTGCACGTTCACCAGCCGGGTGTCCGCCGCGTGGCGGTAGCCCCAGACCTGCTCGAGGAGCACCTCACGGGTGAACACCTGCCACGGCTTGCGCGCCAGCGCGACGAGCAGGTCGAACTCCAGCGGGGTCAGGGCGATGGACTGCCCGTCCCGCTTCACGGAGTGCCCTGCCACGTCGATGACCAGGTCACCGATGGTGAGCTGCTCGGGCGCCGGCTCCTCGGACCTCCGCAGCCGCGCCCGGATACGGGCCACGAGCTCCTTCGGCTTGAACGGCTTGACGATGTAGTCGTCGGCCCCTGACTCCAGACCCACGACCACGTCGACCGTGTCGCTCTTCGCGGTGAGCATGACGATCGGCACACCCGACTCGGCCCTGATCAGGCGGCACACCTCGATGCCGTCCCTCCCGGGCAGCATCAGGTCGAGCAGCACCAGGTCAGGCTTGGCCTCCCGGAATGCGGCAAGCGCCTTGTCACCGTCCGCGACGAACGACGGCTCGAACCCTTCACCCCGCAGCACGATGCCGAGCATCTCGGCCAGTGCGGTGTCGTCGTCGACGACAAGAACGCGTCCCTTCATATCGACATCATCCCATTTCCGTATCAGTCCTAAGGCGGCTGGTGAGATACCTCACTCACCTGCGGCGACGTCCTTGATCAACCGTCGGTGACTGCCCGTGTCCGTGGGTGTTGATGTCAGTCATGGATGTCACCCCCGTGCCCCCCGGTGGTCGCGCAGAACCGTACCGTGCGCCGCCTCTCGCGGCCCATGGGAAGGGCCGGCCACTTCGGCCTGCCGTGGGCGCGCCGGTCCGATCCGGTGCGCGTGAGCATTCGACCGACCGGAGGACGGCTGGGCCCCGTCGGCAGGGCAATTGCCTGGCAGCCCTGCCGCGCAAGCGCCTAACTTGCCCCCATGAGCCACGGCAAGACCTCCTACGTGTGCCTGCCGTGTCGGGCCTCGTACAAGCAGTTCCACGGTCCCGAACGCGATCGGCGCTGTCCCCGCTGTGCGCGGGTGATGATCCACGCCGGTTCAGCGTTCGCGCCGCCCCAGCGCCGCGACAAGGACGCCTGGCGGGTGCTGTCAGCTCTCCTTCACGCGGGGATCGGCTTCCACAAGAGCTGCTGCGGAGGCCCGGGCTGGCGGCCCACCACACTGCGCGAGGTCAGGGCCCGCACCGCGTACGCGCGCCGCACCGGCGAGCCCCTCGCGCGAGCCCTGAAGCGCTACGAAGTCTAGGTGTCGAACCGGACGACGAGCCGGACGCGCTCGTCGCCGTGGACGTCCGCCAGGCACGCATCGTCGCCCGCACCGGAACCCCGCTGGCCTCACGGTCCCGCCAGGCCACGTCCGAGACATCCCCGGGGAGGGCCGCGACCCTGTCGATCGCGCCCCGATCGGCCCGGTTCGCGCGAGATGATCGGGTATCCGCACAGTGCGCCGGCTGCCGCTCGCACCATGAAGGTCCGCACGAAGGTACGAAGGTCACGGCCGCTCCGGCCCACGGGCGGGTCCCGCGTGGCACGATGGCACCCGGCCCGCCGCCGTGTCAGGTGTCGGCCGCCGTGACCGAGCCGGTTCGCCGATCCGGCACCGCGACCATTCCTCCGAGGTGGACGACCGTGAACGACACTCCGGGCTGGACCTCGCCCGGATCCGCCCCCTCCGACGATCAGAACGGCTCCGGGGTCCCCCGGCCCGCCGCTCCGGCCGACGCGAACGGCTCCGCCCCTCAGTGGTCCAAGGACCAGCCGCCCGCCGGCCAGTGGTCCCCGCCGACCGGCCAGACCCCGCCCCCGGCCCCCGGCCAGGGACAGGGCTGGGGAGCTCCTCCCCCGAACACCCACTGGGGCCGGCCGCCGGCCGCGAAGCCCGGAGTGATCCCGCTGCGCCCGCTGGGCATGGGCGAGATCCTCGACGGCGCGGTGAAGACCCTCCGCACCTACTGGCGCACCGTGCTGGCCATCACGGTCACGGTCGCGGTGATCTCCCAGATCGCCGACATCCTGGCCCAGCGGTATCTCGCCCCCGACGTTCCTGCGGCGAACCCGGACGCCAGTCCCGCCGAGGCGCTCGAGCAGTCCCTCGACGCTGCCCAGTCGTCCCTGATCGGCCTGGGCCCCGCCCTCCTCGTGACGCTGATGGCGTCCCTGGTCAGCGCCGCTCTGCTGACCGTCGTCATCAGCCGCGCCGTCCTCGGCCGCCCCGTCTCGCTCGGCGCCGCCTGGCAGGAGGCACGGCCGCGGCTCCTCCAGCTCATCGGCCTGACCTTGCTGCTCGCCGCGATGAGCTCCGCCATCGTCATGATCGGCCTGCTCCCCGGTCTTCTGATCGGCGGCGCCGCAGGCGTGGCCCTGACGCTCCTCGGCGGTCTCGGCGCCTTGGTGGCGGTGGCCTGGTTGATGATCAGCTTCAACCTGGCGTCCCCCGCCCTGATGCTGGAGCGCGGGGGCGTGATCCAGTCGCTGAAGCGCTCGGCGAAGCTGGTTCGGGGCGCGTGGTGGCGCATCTTCGGCATCACGCTCCTCACCCAGCTGCTGATCTTCATCTTCTCCATGATCATCGCGATCCCGTTCACCATCCTCGGCATCGCGGTCGACGGAGACGGCTTCTCCGACATGCTCTCCGGCACGTCCACCACGTTCGGTTGGCCGTTCCTGATCATCACGGGCATCGGCGGTGTGATCACCAGCGCGATCACCTACCCGATCTCGGCCGGTGTCACGGTCCTCCTCTACGTGGACCAGCGCATCCGCCGCGAAGCCCTGGACCTCGAACTGGCACGGGCCGCGGGCATCCCCGGCTACGGCCCCGCCCCGGGCGCCCAGACCGTCGGAGGCTGATGCCGTGACGGTCACGGGGGGAACGACCACGGCACTGGCGCGGCTCCGCGCCGACGACGACATCCCGGTGGACATCTCCCGCGTCCCCGCCCAGGAGGCGGCGGAACGGGAGCTGTCCAAGCCGATGTACCACGAGAACGACCCGAACCTCCTCCAGCGCGGCCTCGACCGCTTCTGGGAGTGGGTCGGCGACCTCTTCGACGCCGCGTCGGGTGCCACGCCCGGCGGCGTGATCGGCCTCGTCGCGATCGTCCTGCTCGTGGTCGTCGCGGTCGCCGCCCTCTGGTGGCGCCTCGGCACCTCCCACCGCACACCGGGCACCACCGGCGACTCCCTCTTCACGGACGGCCCCCGCACCGCCCGCGAGCACCGGGCGGCCGCCGCCCGCCACGCCTCCGCCGGCCGCTGGAACCAGGCCGTCCAGGAACGAACCCGGGCCATCGTCCGCTCCCTCGAGGAACGCACCCTGCTCGACCCCCGTCCCGGCCGCACCGCGGACGAGGCCGCCGCCGAAGCGAGCCGCTCCCTCCCCGCCCACGCGGACGACCTGCGCCTCGCCGTCCGCGTCTTCGACGACGTCACATACGGCGGCCGCACCGCCGACGAGCCCGCGTACCGCCGCATCGAGGAGCTGGACACCGCGCTGGAGCGCACCCGCCCCACCCTCGACACCGCCTCCACGGGGACACCCGCATGAGCCGCCCGGCCACCAGCGCCACGTCGACCGCCGCCTCTCCCCGCCAGCTCTGGACCCGAGCCCGCGGCGCGGCCCTCGTCCTCGCCCTGATCCTCATCGGCGGCCTGGCCCTCGCGACGCTGCGTTCCTCCGACTCCCACGGCTCCCTCGACCCCCGCTCCGCCGATCCGAACGGCAGCCGGGCCGTCGCCGAACTCCTCAAGGCCCGTGGCATCGAGCTCACCCTCGTCACCACCCTCGACGAGGCCACCGCCGCGACGGACCCCGACGCCACACTCCTGGTCACCACGCCCGATCTGCTGACACAGCCTCAGCAGTCCACGCTCCGCCAGGCCATGACGAGCTCCACGGGCCGCACGGTCCTGGTGGGCGCGGGCCGGCCTTCCCTCGACACCCTCGCCCCAGGGGTCACCAGCTCGACCAGCACCCCCGTGGACGACCGCGCCCCCTCCTGCACCCTGGCGGAGGCCACCCGCGCCGGCAGCGTCGACCTCGGCGGCGAGCGCTACCTCACCGCCCCCGGCACGACCACGGACTCCTGCTACCCCTCCGACGGTCTGCCGACCCTGCTCCGGATCCCCGGGCAGGGCACCGCCGACACCGTCCTCCTCGGCTCGCCCGACATCCTCTACAACAAGCGTCTCGACCAGCAGGGCAACGCCTCGCTCGCCCTGCAACTCCTCGGCTCCCGGACCCATCTCGTCTGGTACCTCCCCTCCCTGACCGATGCCTCCGCCACCGCCGACACATCCGACGACGGCACCACGGGCGACTTCCTCTCCCTGATCCCCTCCGGCTGGCTGTGGGGCACACTCCAGCTCGCGATCGCGGCCCTGCTCGCCGCCGTCTGGCGCGCCCGCCGCCTCGGCCCGCTGGTGACCGAGCGCCTGCCTGTCGCCCTCCGCGCCTCCGAGGCCACCGAGGGCCGCGCCCGCCTCTACCGCAAGGCGAACGCCCGCGACCGTGCCGCTTCGGTACTGCGCACCGCGACCCGCACCCGGATCGCCCCGCTGCTCGGCGTCCCCGTCCAGGACGCCCACTCCGCCGACCGCCTCCTCCCCGCACTCTCCGCCCGTCTCCCCGAGACCACCGCAGACCCCCGCCGTCTCCTCTTCGGCCCCACTCCCGCCGATGACGCCACTCTCATCCGCCTGGCGGACCAACTCGACGCCCTCGAAAGAGAGGTACGCACCTCATGAGCGCCCCGACCCCCGAGACCGTCACGAACTCGGACAGCGCCCGCGCCTCCCTGGAGGCCCTGCGCACCGAGATCGGAAAGGCCGTGGTCGGCCAGGACCCCGCCGTCACCGGTCTCGTCGTCGCCCTGCTCTGCCGCGGACACGTCCTCCTCGAAGGCGTGCCCGGCGTCGCGAAGACCCTGCTGGTCCGCTCGCTCGCCGCCGCACTCGAACTCGACACCAAGCGCGTCCAGTTCACCCCCGACCTGATGCCGAGCGACGTGACCGGCTCCCTGGTCTACGACACCCGGACCTCCGAGTTCTCCTTCCAGCCCGGCCCGGTCTTCACGAATCTCCTGCTCGCCGACGAGATCAACCGCACACCGCCGAAGACCCAGGCCTCCCTCCTTGAGGCGATGGAGGAGCGCCAGGTCACGGTCGACGGCACCCCGCGTCCACTCCCCGAACCCTTCCTGGTGGCCGCGACCCAGAACCCCGTCGAGTACGAGGGCACCTACCCCCTCCCCGAGGCCCAACTGGACCGCTTCCTGCTGAAGCTGACGGTCCCTCTGCCCTCCCGCTCTGACGAGATCCAGGTGCTCACCCGTCACGCCGAGGGCTTCGACCCCCGTGACCTGAAGGCCGCCGGTGTCCGTCCCGTCGCCGGCCCCGCCGAGCTCGAAGCCGCCCGAGCCGCCGTCACCAAGGTCTCCGTCTCCGCGGAGATCGCCGGCTATGTCGTCGATATCTGTCGTGCCACGCGTGAATCCCCCTCGCTCACGCTCGGGGTCTCCCCCCGAGGCGCCACCGCCCTGCTCTCCACCGCCCGCGCCTGGGCCTGGCTCACCGGCCGGGACTACGTCACCCCGGACGATGCGAAGGCCCTCGCTCTCCCCACCCTGCGTCATCGCATCCACCTGCGGCCCGAGGCCGAGATGGAAGGAGTCACCCCCGACTCCGTCATCAACTCGATCCTCGCCCACGTCCCCGTCCCCCGCTGAGAACGGCGCCCCATGGCCCTCACCGGACGAACAGCGCTGCTCGCCGCCCTCGGATCGATCCCCGTCGGCGTCCTCGCCCCCAGCTGGGCGGGGATGCTCGCGGTGAACGCGCCCCTCTCCCTCGCAATTCTGTGCGACTACATCCTGGCGGCACCAGTACGAACGCTCCAATTCACCCGAATTGGTGATACATCCGTTCGACTCGGTGACGAGGCAACCGTCCAGCTCACCGTCACCAACCGGTCCCGCCGCCCCCTCCGCGCCCAGCTCAGGGACGCCTGGCCGCCCAGCAGCTGGCTTCCCGGCACCGACCAGGTCTCCTCGCGCCACCGCCTCACGGTCCCCGCCGGCGAACGCCGCCGCATCACCACGAGCCTGCGCCCGACCCGCCGCGGCGACCGCCGGGCCGAGCGGATCACGGTCCGCTCGTACGGCCCCCTGGGCCTGGCCGCCCGTCAGGGCAACCACGAGGTTCCCTGGACCGTCCGCGTCCTGCCCCCGTTCACCAGCCGAAAGCACCTGCCGTCCCGTCTGGCCCGGCTCCGTGAACTCGACGGCCGCACCAGCGTCCTCACCCGCGGCGAGGGCACGGAGTTCGACAGCCTCCGCGAGTACGTCCCCGGCGACGACACCCGCTCAATCGACTGGCGGGCCACCGCTCGCCAGACCACGGTCGCCGTCCGCACCTGGCGCCCCGAGCGGGACCGCCACATCCTGATCGTCCTGGACACCGGCCGCACCTCGGCCGGCCGCGTCGGCGACGTCCCCCGCCTGGACGCCTCCATGGACGCGGCACTCCTGCTCACCGCGCTCGCCTCCCGCGCCGGCGACCGCATGGACCTCCTGGCCTACGACCGACGCCTCCGCGCCCAGGTCCAGGGCCGCTCCGCCGGCGACGTCCTGCCCGCCGTGGTCAACGCCCTCGCCCCGCTCGAACCCGAACTGGTGGAGACCGACGCCCGCGGCCTGGCCGCGACGGCCCTCGCGCGCGCTCCTCGCCGCTCCCTGATCGTCCTTCTGACGAGCCTCGACGCCGCTCCGGTCGAGGAAGGTCTCCTCCCGGTCCTGCCGCAGCTCGCCCAGCGCCACACGATCCTGCTGGCCTCGGTCTCCGACCCCCACATCGCCCGCATGGCGACGACCCGCGGCTCCATCGAGGGTGTCTACGAGGCCGCGGCGGCCACCCAGACCCAGTCCCAGCGCTCCCGTACCGCGGACCAGCTCCGCGGCCACGGCGTCACGGTCGTCGACGCCTCCCCCGACACCCTCGCCCCCACCCTGGCCGACGCGTACCTCGCCCTCAAGGCGGCCGGCCGCCTGTAGAGCCGCAAAGACCGATGGCCGGCACGGCGAACAACCCCGTACCGACCATCGACTCGCCCAGAGGTGGCGCCCTGAATCAACGGAACACGACGGAGGCCTCCCCGGCCGCGGCACTGAAGGACCCCGGGCACAGGAACGAGCCCGAGACCTTGGTGGCCGTGAAGGGAGTGTTCACGTACTTCCTGGTGGCCCCGTCCCGGTTCCAGACGATGTTCGTCACCTTGTAGCGGCAGGAGACGAACGACTGCTTCCCCGTCAGGTCGATGACGTCCGTCGTCGCCGTACCGGCGGCGTCGTCGAAGCTGAAGGCCGGGTTGTTGTTGAGCGAGGCGGTGATGCCACCGCCACAGGTCAGATTTCCGCCCGGCTTGTTGATCGTGGACCGGTCGACGGTGAGCGCGCTCGGCGGAGTCGCACCGGCGTCGGCACCGGTCCAACTACAGGTGTTCCCAGAGATGACGATCACGCCGTCGACCTCCGCGCCGGCGACGCCGTCGCTCGCATGGGCCGAGGTAGGAACGCCGATGCCGACCGCCATCACCAGCGCGGCCAAACCGGTCAGGGTACGGGTGTACTTCATGTCGCTCTCCTTGCCACAGCTTGTGGGTGGGGGGAACCCAAGCCGCTCACCGGAGCCGCCCGGGTTCGGAGTGCGCGACGGAGCGTGTCACAGCCGGCATGAGATGTCATGCGCGCATCAATCTTTGGCTGAAAGCAGCCGAACGCAAAAATGCCTCAACCCCCGGACAAGGTCCGGGGGTTGAGGCTAAAGGTTGTTCGGCGGCGTCCTACTCTCCCACAGGGTCCCCCCTGCAGTACCATCGGCGCTGAAAGGCTTAGCTTCCGGGTTCGGAATGTAACCGGGCGT